>NZ_MKKY01000001.1 GCF_002091955.1 Rhodococcus sp. 1168
TGAGGCTCCCCCCGGATGGTGGACACCGAGATAGCGGGATCGATGGTTCCGCTGGAAGGATGTCCTCATGTCCCGCAAACGCAGGTCTTTCACGACCGAGTACAAGGTCGAGGCCGCCCGCAGGGTGATCGATTCCGGCCGCACCATCGCCGAGGTCGCCCGCGAGCTGGGTATCAACGAAGGCCTACTCGGTCGGTGGGTCGCCGATGAGCGCCGGCGAATCGAAGCCGCCGCAGCATCCGGCGATCAACCGCTCACCGCCGCCGAGCGCACCGAACTCGCCAGGTTGCGCAAGCAGGTCTCCGAGCAGGAGAAAGACATCGCGTTCCTGAAAAAAGCGTCC
>NZ_MKKY01000002.1 GCF_002091955.1 Rhodococcus sp. 1168
GGCTAACTCCGTGCCAGCAGCCGCGGTAATACGGAGGGAGCTAGCGTTATTCGGAATTACTGGGCGTAAAGCGCACGTAGGCGGCTTTGTAAGTTAGAGGTGAAAGCCTGGAGCTCAACTCCAGAATTGCCTTTAAGACTGCATCGCTTGAATCCAGGAGAGGTGAGTGGAATTCCGAGTGTAGAGGTGAAATTCGTAGATATTCGGAAGAACACCAGTGGCGAAGGCGGCTCACTGGACTGGTATTGACGCTGAGGTGCGAAAGCGTGGGGAGCAAACAGGATTAGATACCC
>NZ_MKKY01000003.1 GCF_002091955.1 Rhodococcus sp. 1168
ATCCTTCCAGCGGAACCATCGATCCCGCTATCTCGGTGTCCACCATCCGGGGGGAGCCTCACAGTGCCGATTGACGGGTGGCTCGCGGACGACTTGCGCCGGTACCTACTGGAGGTCCACCCGTTCGGCAGCGCCCGCCGCGCGGACTACGACCCGAACGCGCCATTGTTCCCTGGTCGGTACGCGACGGGGGAGACGTTGCCCGACGGACTTACACAAGACGCGATCCGGCCAGAGCGCGCGACGGTCGTTGACCCGGAGGTACGCCGGAAGAATGGGACCGCCGACCGCCGCAACGCGACCTACGACCCGACGGCGACCTGCATTCGGCCCGCGCCATCATCGGGATACAAGTGGAGCGTTCCGATCAACCCCGGCAACATCGCTGACCATTACTTCGAACCAGCCCTACGAGCGGTTGGACTGCCGCACTCCCGCTGGCACGACCTCCGCCATACGTTCGCGGTAATGAGCCTGAGCGCGGGGGAACACTACATGCAGGTCTCGAAATGGCTCGGGCATGCGTCCTACGTGACCACGCTCAACGTCTACGCGGACTACATCGCGGAGAACGAGGGCGGGAAGCAAGCCCCGCTCACCCGCCCCCTGGCGGAACCGGCCACGAAGCACTTAGTCCCGCACAGGGGGTCGAACGTAGTTCAGTTTCGACGCCGCTCGACGGGTTAGCTTCGTTGTGACCCTCCCGCTACCTGACCGACGCGCGTACTGCGTCCTCGTGTTCCGGGCAGACGTAGATTGCTGAATTGACCGTCAACACGTTCGCCTTGAACGCATCCCACGCAGCTAGGCCAAGAATCGGGTTACCACCGCCGCCTTGGGCCGCGTAGTCAGTATTCAATCGCGTCAACGTGGCTGCTGCAACTGCGGCAGGGGCTTCACCTGCGTCGAGCTGATCACAGATGATGTTGGCTTGCTTCATCGGCTCCACGCTTAAGAGGTCGCCCTTGCCTGCGCTGAGTTTCTTCATGAAGCCAGCCGCGTCGACGGGTTGCCGAGCGGTAGTCGTAGGGGCAGCGGTGGTTGCTGCCGCCTCCGGTGCGGCCTCGGGCTCGGAGCTACCGCACGCCGAAACCAACATCGCGGTCACTGCTACTCCAAAAACAGACAAAAAGGTTCGTTTCATACGCGGATCGTAGCGGCCAAGAGTAAAACGATGGCCCCCCATTTTTACAGCGGGGAGGCCCAACGTCAGGCCACTGAAAGCATACTGCCCGCGTATCCCGCGAGGACGCCTATGAACAGCAGGATGACTCCGACCCACCTGCGCTGTTTGCTGACTGCATACTGTGATTGGACGAACTCCGTGAGAGCTTGTCGTTCGATAGGAGCGCTCGGGCCTAGCTGATTGGCGATCGGTTCAAACGCCAGGGGCGAGATGGTCGGCCCCTTGATCCGCCCTCCGCCGAATCCTGGATAACTGCGACCACTTTGTTTGGCGAGCGCCTTTATGTGCTCATCCTTCGCAGTTTGCGCTTCGTCCAACTTCTTTTTAAACGAATCGAGGTTGCGCTGTGCCTGCCGTACATCAAGCACGACTAAACCAGCGCCGACGAGTTGAAGCGCGAGGGCAACCGTGTACAGCAAATATACAGCGAGGTCCATGGTAGCTTTCTTGGCTTGCGCATCTTGCAAGTATCCCAATTAGGGAAAAGAAAAGGTCAGAAAGGTGGCTCTTCAATCCCAAGTTCCGTGAAGATTTCTCCCAATTTTTCGTCAACCCCGGATGAATTCACGCTCACGGCCTCGTAGAGAGAGTCAAGCTCGTAGACGTTGTAATTCGCGGATTCGTACTCCACCGTCTCGACGGTCCTGCCGCTACCATCGATGATCTTGAATACGTAGGGCGCAGAACCATCGCCGTCGCGTGTCGAGATTACGATCGTCGTGTTGGTCAAAGTGAGCTCGTAGCGGTCGGGGCCCGTGCTCTCCCAGCTAACGCGATCTGGTCCAGTGCTACGGGTTTTACCGATCAGGCTTGAAATAAGTAGCGACATTCTTTGAGCGTGTGGACGTGTCATTCGAGCTCCTGGACTGATTGTTGGGCGGCCAGTGGTCCTAAGTCTGCGGTTACCTCACCAATCGCTTTTCGAAGCCGACTAGTCTGGGTGGTCCAATTGGTGGTGTTGTCGAATTGAAGAATTTCCAGCTTCAACGTCTTGACTGCAACGATTGACTTTTGGATATTACTCATAAGCGTCTTTTCTTGAGGCTTACTCGGGTCAAGAAACTGTCTACACATACCCGCCTGCCAACGCCAATTAAGAATGGCAACGGTGAGCAGTTCGGGAGATTTCTTGTCTATGGCTGAGTCGATGTTTTCTTCGAGTCGAACAAGGTGCGGGCCAATTGAGGCTGTACTCAGCAACTTGAATTGCTCGCGAGCAGACTTCGCTGCTGCCTCGGCTGCGGCTTGCGCTGCCTCGGCTGCATCCTTCGCCTTGATGGCGGCGCGTTTGGCAAGAACGGCTTGCCATATCGCGGCTACGAAGCCGATCAAGGCGAGCGGAACGCTCAGGGCGGCGTTAGTCCATTCCAACCACGGCCAGATCAACGAACCCCCTAGTTGTCACACCCCAGCTTCGGACGTTGGCAGTCTAGCTGCCCTACCCGACACGATCGCGCTTCACGCGTAAATCACGCGCGTTTCGGCCTTGGATCGGTCGGTTCAGCCCCTCGGATCGGGCCTCGCAGGCGCTCTACCTGCGCCTTTACGTGGTGCCCTCGGCAGGATTCGAACCTGCGACCTACCCTTTAGGAGAGGGTTGCTCTATCCCCTGAGCTACGAAGGCGAGTTGTGCACGTGCGAGTGTACAACTCGCCTTGTCAGTCGGCGGCAATCGCGTCGACGATTGTCGAACGTGCAGCGTGGAGGGCTGGGGGTGCCGATCCGATGAGTGAGAGGGCGAGTGCGACGAGTCCGTAGATCAACACGGTCGGCCCGATGGAGTAGGGGATGAAGATTCCGGTGCTCGCGCCGAGGATGAGGGTGCTGAGGTATTGCAGGGCGGCGCCGATTCCGATGCCGAGAATGCCGCCGACGATCCCGACGGCGACTGCCTCCGCTATGACCATCCGTGCGAGTGTGCCGCGGCGCCCGCCCATGGCGCGTAGGACGCCGAGTTCGCGTCGGCGTTCGAGGACGGACAGTGTCAGCGTGTTCAGTAGTGCTACGGCGGCGACGAGTGCGACGATCCATTGCAGCGCGACGGCCAGCGCTCCGGCCTGCGCGATGGACCCGCTGGCCCCGGCCAGCGCTTCCTCGCCCGAGTAGACGTACACCTCTGGCGGCAGGGTGGAGTCGAGTTCGCCGAGCACGGTGGCGGCGTCCCCGTCGATGGCTATTTCGAGGTAGGTCGCGCCGGGGCGTTCGTACCATTGCTGCATCGATCGCAGCGAAATGGCCATTGTTCCCCCTGCGGCGTTGAGGTAGTCGACGAGTGCCAGGACTTCGACTTCTCGGATGCCTGTAGGGGTGGGCAGCTCGATGGTGCTTCCCACCGAAATGCCCTGTGCTTCACCGAGTGTGCGAGAGATCGCGACACCGTCGCCGCGTAGCACCGCAGAGCGAACGTCCTGGTCGAGGACGGACAGGGTGACGGCATTGCTGCCCTCGCCGACTGCTTGGATGGAGACGAATTCTTCGCCGAGCGTGGCGTAGGCCCATTGACCTTCGACCACGTTCTGTACTCCTGGGGTGTCGCGGACACGTTGCACCACTGCGGGATCCAAGGTGGAGCCCGCGGGCACAACCGAGCTTGGGGTGAGTGAAACGTAGATGTCGGTGCGACCGAGTGAGGACAGTGAATCCGTCGCTGCGGAGGTCAAGTTGTCCAGGGCTCCGGACACTCCGACACTGACTCCGACGGCGACGACGATGGTCATCACCGTCGCCCAGATCCGTCGCGGTGCGCGTTCGACGGTGGCCGTCGCGAGTCGGCCTGCGCCACCCCAGCGGCGGGGGAGTGCGGCGACGGCGTCGACGATGAGATCGGTTCCGCTGATGCAGAGTGCCACGACGCCGACCAGGAACAGTGCACCGGCGGCGAGGGTGAGTTGGCCTTCGACCGTGGACGCGAGTACGACGGCTCCGACGATGCCGAGCACTCCGAGTGATGCAGCGCCGACCGTGACGTACCTACTTCTGCCGGTGTCCGTTTCCGAGCCCCCGACGGCGAGTGCTTCTATCGGCGAGATTCGGTACACCTGAACTGCGGCGAGCGCGGAGGCTCCGACGCAGGCCAGGATGCAGGCGATGATCGCTACAGGGATGGCGTAGCCCGGCAGCACGTATTCGATGCGAGTGTCGATTTCTTGTACCAGAAAGGGCGGCAGACTGCTGATGGCGATGCGGCCCATGATGATTCCGAGCGGAGTGCCGATTGCCCCGCCGATCAATCCGACCAGGGCTGCTTCACCGAGGAGATCGCGGACGATGGTCGAGCGCCTGCCACCGAGTGAGCGCAATACCGAGATGGTGGGTCGACGTTTGGCTATTGCCATGTTCATGACGTTGAACACGAGGAAGCCTGCGACGACGAAGGCGATCAGCGAGACCATCAACGTTGCGTTGCGTGTCAGGCTGATCGCGGCGTCCGCTCGATCGGCTCGGAAGTCGGGGTCCATCACCGCGACGCGGCCGGCGACGGCGTCGGTCACTGCTTCCTCGACACCTTGATCCGGACCGTCGATCACGAAGATCGAGTCGATTTTCCCTGCGCGATCGGTGAGCGTCTGCGCCAAGTTCAATGGTGTGAGAACAAACTTTCCGCCACCGATTCGCTGCGATCCTGCACCGGAGATCACACCGGCGACGGTCAACGGTGTCCCGCCGACCTCGAAACTTTCGCCTTTCTGCAACCCCGTCGAGGGTCCGACGAGCACTGATCCAGGCTTGGCGAATTCGGTGACCGACCCGGAGACGGCGGATTGCAGATCGGAGTCCAGTGCCGTGATCGAGGAATCGACGCCGATGACGGTGATCTTCCCGATCCCGGTCATGAGGTCGCTGCGGAGTATGGGAACGGCCGCGTCGACGCCCGGCACTGCGCGAACCACATCGAGTTCGGACTGGGAGAACCCACTGTCGGTGACGCCGATGACTTCGAGGTCCGCGTTGCCGGCAATGGAGGCGGTGAGCCGTTCGACCGATCCGGTGAGCGAACCGTATGTTCCGAGCACTGCGATGAGCAGACCTGCGGCGACGGCGACGACGGCCGCCGAGACGAGCGTTCGAACCCAGTGCATGCGCAGATCTCGAAGCCCGAAAACTCGGAATCGACTGAGAGCGGTTTCGATCACAGTCCGGAACCGGACAAGACATCGGTGTCGATCCGGCCGTCGAGCATGCTGATGACCCGGTCGGTGTTGCGCGCGGCCTCGAGGTCATGCGTAGCCATGACGACGGCTCGGGTGCGCTCGCTGTCGTGGGCTATGTCGGCGAGGATGTTCAGAACGGTTTGGGAAGTCTTGGAATCGAGGTTGCCGGTCGGTTCGTCGGCGATCAGCAGCGCCGGATTCATGACGAGAGCTCGGGCTATGGCGATGCGTTGAATCTGTCCACCGGACAGTTGCGCGGGCCGGTGCTCGGCTCGATCGGCCATGCCGACCATGTCGAGCAAGCGGAGGGCATCGGCTTTGGCCTTACGTATGGGCATTCCGTCGAGAAGTTTGGGGACGGCGACGTTCTCCCACGCCGACATCGTCGGGAGCAGATTGAAGAACTGGAACACGAAGCCGACTTCGTGCCGTCGAAAGTCCGATTGCTCGTTGTCGCTCAATCGGGTGATGTCGACGCCGTCGAAGATGACCGATCCCGAGTCTGGCACGTCGAGGGCACCGAGCATGTGCAACAAGGTGCTCTTCCCCGCGCCGGAGGGAGCGACGAGCGAGACGAACTGTCCACCCTCGATCGTGAGATCTACGCCGTCGAGGGCTCGTACCGGTTGATCTCCGGCCGAGTACTGCTTGACGACGCGGTTGAGGTGTAGCGACAGTGCTGCCATGTTCATGGCTCCCGTTCCAAAAAGGAGAACCGCCCACACAAGTGCGGGCGGTTCTCTGTAGTGACAGCGTCCGCCAGTGCGCCTCTCGGCAAGAGGCCGCTCGAAGCGGCAAATGTGTTGGTACCCGGGGCATGGATCGAACGCTGTCGAAGTGTTCAACCACGGCCCTGAGGTAACTATTCCTCCACTGTTACTACCCTGGTCGGAGAATTTCTAAGCAGCACCCTGAGAGGCTTCGAGCCGGCGCGCGACAAGTGCAGCTTGAAGGTGGCGGATGCCCGAGGGACGGGTCGGATCGAAACCGGTGAGCTGAGCGATCCGCTTGAGCCGATAGTCGACCGTGTTGGTGTGCAGATGTAGCTGGCGCGCCGATCGCTGTCGGTTGAGGTCGTGCGAAATGTGGATCTCGAGTGTTTCGAGCAACTCCGGCGAAGAATCGAGTGGTTCCAAAATCTGGCGAAGGTGACGGCGGCCTGGACCAGGCCGGGTGAGCTGGTATTCGAGGACCAGATCGTCCATTCGGTACAGACCCGAAGGTCGGTGAAGTTGGTGCGCGAGCGCAAGAAGTTCATGGACCTGGTCGGCAACTGTGGGGATGTCGGGCATGGCGGCCTGCTCGGCTGTCACGGTGACGGGAACTTCGGCGGCGGTACTGATGCGATGCACCAGAGCTTCGACCCATTCTTCATCGTGAACGCCGGGGATGAGCACGGTGCCGCCCTCGGTGCTCAGCATCGACAACGGAGTGCGCCCGCATATCGTTGCCAATTCGGCTTGTACGCGTCGTAGCTTGCGACGGGCCGCGACTGTCTTCTGGATCGCCGGGTCGTTCTCGTCCGGGTGCGGGGGGACGGAGATCGCGAGTACGAGGTAGCTCTCGGCGAGTTCAATGCCGGACTGGCGCGCGATTGCGACGGCATTGTGGCCGCTGAGTAGTGAGGAGACCAATGTGTGTGCAGCTGTGTGGTGTTCGCTGGCGACCGCCTGGAGTTCCTCGACATAGCTCTTCGACGCCGCGATGGATACTTTCTCCGACAGCAGCACGAACATCCTGGCCGCCTCGATCAGGTTGCTGGTGTCACCTTCGCCTGCGCGCTTGGATACGAGATTCCAGCCGATCTGAATTCCCTCGTGATAGACGGTGAGCACTGATTCGAGTGGCACACCTTCGCGTGCCCACTGGCTCGCCTTGGCTCGCAGTTGGGCGAGATCGCTCTCGTTGGGGGGTCGACGTTCGTCGAGCATCTGGACCGCGATGCTGATGCATTTGACGGTGAATTCGGTGACGTCGCCGTGCAACTGCTCGCCGGGCAATGAACCGCAGGGAGTGTTGGCGGCGAAGTGGCCGACGAGTTGGCGTGCCACGGCACGGAAATCGCGAAGCGGAGCGGACGCGAGCTCGCCTGCGACCATTATTCCGAGGCTCTTAGTGTTGTGAACGGTCACAGATCAGCCCTTCGGGTAGGAACTTCAGCTCTGGAGGGAACAAAGTTACTCACACGTTCTATAGTGCAAACTTGCATTTTTTTAGAGTGAGGCACGGTATCTGAACGCTTTTCCATACTTCGAGTTTGTTTCCTGGCCTCTAACGGACTTGATCATAGGATGTTATCAACGCGTTATCCAGGGTTTGAAAGAAAGAATTTGTGAAGGCTCTCAAATTCATGTCCTGAGGCTTGCGACATGACCTAAACAATCAGAATCTGGTTCGCGCCACGGTGGTCGACCGCTTAGCGTTGTCGATCGGGCTGAGAAACGTGCGAGATGCGAGCGAGGGGGTGGGATGGTCAGCGGGTCGGTGAGTCAACTGGTATTGCTTCGAGAGCTGGAACCGGTGATCGGAGCGAATCTGCACAGGCACTTGGCTGCAGCGACCACCTGGGACCCGGCAGAGTACGTAGATCCCGAGAGGTATTGGCGCCAGCGCCGATCCACACTGACCGAGACTGCCAAGGCAGCGCTGGTCACCGCGCTACTGACGCACAGTAGTACTGCGCTCGATCACCTCGAAGCGTATGGGACGAGTACCGCTCGCAACACGTGGTCCAGATGGATGCACGAGTGGAACAGTGAGAAGAAGCGTCACGCCGAGGCGATCCATCGATACCTGGTGGCGACGCGCAGCGTAGATCCGGTTGCGTTGGACCGAGCGCGTTTTCAGTGCATGACCGTGGGGATCGAATCCGCGATGGAAGGACAGCACCTGCTGCGGTCGATCGTGCACGCCACGGTCGACGTCATGGCCACCATGGTCAGTCATCGCAACACGACGGCCGAGTGCAACGATCAGGTGGCCACGAAACTTCTGGGGCGCATCGTCGCGGACCAGCAACTGCACCTGGATTTTCTTCGCGACGCAGCGTCTGCCGCGCTCGATATCGCACCTGCCCAGATGGCGAAGGCCATCACCGAGGTCATCCTCAACTTTCGGATGCCGGGCACCGGTATGCCAGGTTTCGAACGCAGCGCGATGCTCGTCTCACGCAACGGGATCTACGATCTACGACGTCACCTCGACGAAGTGTTGTTGCCGATCCTGAGGCACTGGCGAATCTTCGACCGTGTCGATCTCGGCCGGGGTGCGGGAAGCACGGCGATACTCTCGGACTTCCTCGACGACTTGGAAAACCAGGCGGAAGTGATCGAGGCCCAAAAGCTCCGTGCGTCGTAGGGGCGACGTACGAGGAAATAGCTCCCCGGGGGGTCTGTGGGAAAAGTAGCCTCTCTCCGGTTTCGTGATGGAACTGGAGGGAGGCACCTTTTTGTTGCCCCCGTCGGGACCGCATGTCGTCTATCCTGGGCCGACATCTGATCCCTACCGGAGGTTCGCACGTGAATAGATCCCGAACCATTGTCGTAGGCATCGACGGATCGGAATCGTCTGACCGTGCGGCGATCTGGGCCGCCCATTCGGCCGTTGCCAGGAACGCGGTGTTGCGCATCGTCACCGCTATCGCATCGCATTCGCCACTTACGCCGCGAGACCCTGGCGAAACAGCGCGGGCAGTAGCGGGCTCACGCCTCGATGCCGCCCGAATCCTCGCCCGTGAGTCGGTCGAAGGTGCCCCGCTCGATATCGTCGTCGAAGCGCGTGAGGGCAACACCGTCGACGTTCTGCTCGACGAGTCGTCCAGAAGCGACCTCGTGGTCCTCGGTGCGCGTGGGCTCGGCGAATCGGATTCGGGGGTACTGGGATCGGTGGCGGTCGCGCTCAGCGCGCATTGCATCTGCCCGGTCGTGGTAGTCCGTGGGCGGTCCATGGATGGTCTGCCGCCGGCTCAGGGGCCGGTAGTGGTTGGAGTCGACGGCTCGGCAATCAATCAGCTTGCGATCGTTGCCGCGTTCGTCGAAGCAGCGCAACGTGGTTCGGCGTTGATAGCGGTGCACGTCTGGTCCGATGTCAGCCTCTCGCACGGCGCAGGTGTACCGCAGGACTGGGATGTCATCTCCGCCTCCGAACAAGCCGTGCTCGCGGAAAGCCTTGCAGGCTGGCAGGAGAAGTATCCGGACGTCGAGGTGCGACGCGTCGTCGCCCAGGATCGTCCGGTGCGCGTGCTCAGTCAGTTGTCCGAGCAGGCCGCGCTGATCGTGGTCGGCAGTCGTGGACGAGGCGGATTCACCGGCATGTTGCTCGGATCCACCAGCTACGCGTTGATCCAGACTGCCGACTGCCCGGTGATGGTGGTTCGCGGCTCCTAGATGGAGACGGTCAGGAGAAACGCGACGTCTTCGACGGCCTCGACGCTGTGCCTCGCGTCCGGCACGACCAGGAGATCGCCTGCAGAGCCCTTCCAGGACTTCTCGCCGCTCACCAGCTTGAGCTGACCGCTGAGAACGATCACGGTCGATTCGCCGGACAGGTCGTGCTCGCCGAGCTTGGTACCTGCGACGAGAGCTACCACTGTCTGACGGAGATGGCGCTGATGGCCGCCGTAGACGGTCTGTGAACTTCTGCCACTGGACGTGCCGACGGCAAGTTTCAACTGTTGTCGGGCAAGGGCGGTGAGTGACTTCTTGTCCATGCGCTCATTATGACCCACGAGCAGCTTCGGTCAGAGCGGTCTGCTCGAATGACTGTGCAGATCAAGTACTTTGGTAAGCCTTGCCGTACTGAACGTGGCGATATCGGATGCCTTCGTTTCGGCTGATCAACCATTGTCCGGTAAGTGCCGACCACTCACCGGTGACCTCCGGCGCCGAGGTATCGCCCTCTATATCGAGGTCGATTTCGGTGACCTGCAACTCCGTCGCCAACGGCATTGCCGCTCGGTATATCTCACCTCCGCCGATGATCCAGGCGGTGTCGCCTTCGGTGAGACTCAGCGCAGCGTCGACGCTGGAGACGACCTGAGCGCCTCGCGCCTGCCAGTCCGGGTTGCGGGTGACCACGATGTTGCGTCGGCCCGGCAGCGGACGGAACTTCGGCGGAAGAGAATCCCAAGTTTTGCGCCCCATGATCACCGCGTGATCAGCGGTGATCTGTTTGAAATGCGCAGAATCCTCCGGTACTCGCCAGGGGATGGACCCGCCGTCGCCGATGGTTCCGCCAGTGGCCTGCGCCCAGATCATTCCGATATGACGAGTGGGCATCAGACTGCCACCGGCGCCTTGATGGCCGGGTGGTGCTCGTACCCGACGACCTCGACATCTTCGAAGGTGTAATCGAAGATCGAATCACGCTGTGCGAGTTTCAGCTTCGGGTAGGCGTACGGCTCACGGGTCAACTGCTCGGCGACCTGATCACGGTGATTGTCATAGATGTGGCAGTCCCCGCCCGTCCATACGAAGTCACCGACCTCGAGGCCGACCTGCGCCGCCACCATGTGCGCCAACAACGCATAGCTCGCGATGTTGAAAGGAACGCCCAGAAAAAGATCGGCGCTGCGTTGATACAGCTGGCACGACAGCTTGCCGTCGGCAACATAGAACTGGAAGAACGCATGGCACGGCGGTAACGCCATTTGCGCAATCTCACCGACGTTCCACGCCGAGACGATCATGCGTCGTGAATCCGGGTTGGTGCGGAGGGTATCCATCACCTGGGAGATCTGGTCGATGTGCTCGCCCGACGGCGTCGGCCACGATCGCCACTGCACGCCGTAGACGGGCCCGAGTTCACCGTCCGGGGCTGCCCACTCGTCCCAGATGCTGACACCATGCTCGCGCAGCCACTCGACGTTGGACTCGCCGCGCAGAAACCACAGCAATTCGTAGACGATCGACTTCAGGTGCACGCGCTTGGTGGTGATCAGCGGGAAGCCCTCGCTGAGATCGAAACGCATCTGATGCCCGAAGATGCTCGTGGTACCCGTTCCGGTACGGTCCGATTTGGCAGTGCCGGAATCGAGAACGTGGCGGAGCAGGTCCTCGTACGGCGTTGGAACCTTCACGGTGAACAGTGTAGGCGCATACTGTATCAATGCCTGAGCTGCCCGAGGTGGAAGCGCTCGCCGGGTTCCTGCGCGCGCACGCAGTAGGGGCCGTCATCGGCCGGATCGACATCGCCGCGCTGAGTGTCCTCAAGACATTCGATCCGCCCGTCACCGATCTGCAGGGGCGTGATGTCACCGATGCGGCTCGGTTCGGCAAACACCTCGGATTGCAAGCAGGCGACCTGTGGTTGATCACCCACCTCTCACGTGGTGGCTGGCTGCGCTGGACCGACAACCCGAGCGCCACGCCGCCGAAGCCGGGCAAAGGCCCGCTAGCGCTCCGAGTCCACTTCTTCACTCCCGAAGGGCTGACGCCGGCCATCGACTTGACCGAGGCAGGCACCAAGAAGCGGATGGCAGTGTGGGTCGTCCACGATCCGCGCGAAGTTCCGGGAATCGCCCGCCTCGGTCCGGACGCGATGGACGTGACCGAACCCGAGTTCGCCGAGCTTCTCGGCGGCACCAACGCGCGTCTGAAGACGGCCCTGGTCGATCAGTCGCTCATCGCCGGGATCGGAAACGCATATTCCGACGAGATTCTGCACGTGGCGAAGCTGTCCCCGTTCGCCTCGGCCGGCAAACTCGACGCCGAGGCCGTGTCCGTGCTGTACCGGTCGATGCGCGAAGTGCTCGCCGACGCCGTCGCCCGCTCCGAAGGGCAGGACGCCGCACGACTGAAGGGCGAGAAGCGGTCCGGAATGGCTGTGCATGCCCGAACGGGTTTGCCGTGTCCGGTGTGCGGCGACCCGGTCCGCGAGGTGTCCTACGCCGAGCGATCGTTCCAGTACTGCGCGACCTGTCAGACGGGCGGCAAGATTCTTGCCGACCGCCGGATGTCGCGGCTTCTCAAATAGCGGCGCTGAACGGCTCGGTCATCTGGCTCGCATATCCGCGGTAGCCCTCCCATGCGAGCCGACGGTCGCGTCGAGGATCGCGCTGCACGCGTGTGCGGACGTCGAAGATCATCGTTTCGCGAGTGTCCTCGGAGTATTCGGGCCACGACTCCAGCGGTGCGCCGGTGGTTGCGAAGTGCAGCCACTGCGACTGCACTTGCTCGGTGACAGCAGCCCAGGCCGAACGGCCTCCTGGAATCGTCATCAACTTGCCGACCACTGTGTCGTTGAGACCGAATACTGCAGACATCTCGAATCCGTGCGTCGCGTCGAGTCCGAGCCACCGCATTATTCTCGGCGCGAAGTCGAAGCGATAACTGTAGGTCGGTGCGTACTTCGAATGCGCTTCGGCAACCTCGAGCGAAGGCTTCCAGAAGGTGAAGTCCCCGCCCAGGTCGATCGCGGCATCGGCGTCGGGATAGCCGGGATAGGCGTCGGTGACAGCAGCTTTCGCCGCCGGATCGGTAAGGGCGAACAGCTTGTCGATGCGTTCGGGGTTGGTCGGCAACGCATCGAGGATCTTGGGAAACAGTGTCGCCTCGCGGCTGTTCGTGCCGATGATCAGCGGCACTCGGTGTGCAGTGCCGTCGGCATAGGCCTCGAGCGGATTGCGCGGCAGGAAATCCCCGTCGACGACCGGACCGAACGGGTGCAGCCCGGGAGTTTGTTCGAGAACTGACTTGGCGAGCCTGTTTCCGGCACGGCCGAACTCTGTGACATCGGCGGAGTCCAGTGTCTGCGCGGCATGTGCGGCGTCGCCGCCGAGGTGACCTAGGAACTCCTTCGCCCACTGTGTTGCGCGCTCGTGCGTCGCGACGAGACCTGGCACCGAACTCTCCGAAACAGCCTGCCTGAAGAACCCTTTGGCTGCAGGTGTCGTAAGCAGAGTCGTGACGGCATTGGCGCCCGCCGATTCTCCGAAGATCGTCACGTTGTCGGGGTCACCGCCGAACCGGTCGATGTTGCGCTGGACCCATTCGAGCGCCGCCACTTGATCGCGCAATCCGAGGTTCGAATCGAACTGCCGCTCGGGCGTCGACAACTGGGTCATATCCAAGTAGCCGAGGGACCCGAGACGGTAGTTGATCGACACATAGACGATGCCGTCACTCTCGCGTAGCGAACGTCGTACCAACGAGCCGCCGGCGTACAACGGCGTCGCTGAGCTGCCGAGGGTATAGGCACCGCCGTGAATGAACACCATGACCGGCCTCGGCTTCGCGCTCGCTGCAGCGGGGGCCAGCACATTGAGGTTGAGGCAATCCTCGCTCACCGGCTGGTACTTGTTGATGGAGAGTCTGGTGTAAGCCTTGTTCTGCACAGACGCGTTGCCCCATTCGATCGCGTCCCGAACGCCCTCCCACGCCACGGTCGGTTGCGGCGCACGCAGGCGTAGTGGTCCGACGGGCGGTGCCGCGTACGGGATGCCGCGCCAGGTCAGAAGGTCCCCCAGCGACTTGCCTTGGATGACGCCGTCCGCGGTGGTCACTCTGGTATCCACTGACATACACCGAGTGTACAAATGTAACGTTACCCAGGGGTAGGAGTGGAGAATGGGGAGATGCTTTTCCACTACCGCGCGGAGATCGTGCAACTTCTCGTATCTCCGGCCCATGCGTACTTCGGTCGTTCGAAGGACGGCCCCGCGGCGGACGTGTCCACCGAGCTGGTCGACCGTGTCGAGATCGTCGCGAACAAGGGTATCCGCGGAGATCGCTTCTTCGGTGTGAAAGCGCACACCGAGGCGGCGATGACGTTTCTTGCCGCGGAAGCGTGGGAGGCGGCCGGTGACGTGCTCGGCACGGACATGCCCGATCCGTCCGTGGCCAGGCGCAACGTGGTTGTACGCGGCGTCGAACTCGATCCGCTGCGTGGCATCGAATTCGAATTCGAATTCGACTCCGGCGAAGGCACAGTGCGATTCCGCGGAGGTAGGCCCGCGCATCCCTGTTCATGGATGGATTCGATGGTGATCCCCGGCGCCCGGAAGGCATTGATCGGCCGCGGTGGTCTGCGGACCGAACCACTGAACGACGGCATCCTGCGCGTGGGTCCGGTGACCCTGCACTCCCCGGTGGAACTGGATGCGGCAAAGGCGTCGTCGCAGGTGAAACGAGCCCAACCCCTGCGATAGGTTGCGCGCTGTGGCCTGGATCAGGGCGCGTCGGTCCAGTAGTTCATAGCTCTCGGCTTTCGATCTCAGCCGATGTACGCGTTTTCGCCCGGGGCTCCACACAGGTTCGTAAACCCAAGAAACCCGCAGTTCGCCCATACCTCCGCGAAGAACGACAACAGCCCTGTCGCCGCCGACGCTATCTCTGAACTGCCGGTACTCGAGCTGCCGGTATCCGCACTTGCGACTCCGGGCGCCGCAAGGCCTATGACGGCTGCAGTGAGAGCAACGGCTGCAAGTCTTTTCATGTGCTATACCTCATTCGTCGGCGGATCAGGCAGTTCGACGGTGGCTCTATCGCAGCTGGACAATCAAGTGTGATGCTTCCACTTCGAGGTACGAAAGGGAGAACATGTTGCCGCTCAGTGGTGTTCGCGTCCTCGAGCTCGGAAATTACATTGCGGCACCCACCGCGGCCAGGATGCTGGCGGACTTCGGGGCCGAGGTCATCAAAGTCGAGCGCCCTGGGACGGGCGACGAGCTACGCAACTGGCGGCTCTACTCCGGAACGACCTCGATGCTCTATCGGACCATCAACCGGAACAAGAAGTCGATCGTGCTCGATCTCCGCACCGAGCAGGGGCGTCGGGACGTCATCGACTTGGCAGAGAAATGCGACATCGTGTTGGAGAACTTCAGGCCGGGCACGCTCGAGAAGTGGGGGCTCTCGCCCGAAGTGCTCAGTGCGAAGAATCCCGAGTTGATCATTACCCGCATTTCGGCGTTCGGGCAGACCGGCCCGATGTCCGATCGTCCAGGGTTTGCGGCAGTCGCCGAGGCCTACGGCGGATTCCGGAACCTTGTGGGCGACGCCGACCGGCCACCGGTCCGCGTCGGAGTCTCCATCGGCGACTCCATCGCCGGGGTGTACGCGGCGTTCGGGTGCGTCATGGCGCTGTTTCAGCGACAGAATGCGAATTCGGCATTGTCGTTGTCGGAGCGTTCCATCGACGTCGCACTCAACGAATCGATTCTGTCCATGATGGAGTCGCTCATCCCTGACTATCTCGCCTACGGCGTCGAACGTGGGCGAGTCGGTGGCCGGATGGAAGGCATCGCGCCGTCGAACGCGTACCCCTGCAATGACGGTCATTCGATCATCATCGCGGGCAATGGAGATGCGATCTTTGCGCGCTATATGGCGACGATCGACCGCCCCGACCTCGGAGCCGATCCAGAGCTGTCCTCGAATGCCGGCCGTTGGAGCAGGCGCGAGGAATTGGACGCCGCTATCTCGGCGTGGACCGGCCTGCATTCGCGCGAGGACGCATTGAGGATTCTCGACGAAGCAGGAGTACCGTCCGGCCCGATCTACACGGCAGCGGACGTCGTCGCCGACGAGCAGTACCAGGCGCGCAACATGATTCAGAACTTCGAGGTGGACACCGGTGAAGCCGAACCGGCCGAGGTGGGATTCGTCGGAATCGTGCCCGTGATCGGTGATAAATCGATTCCGATCCGCTCGGTCGGTCCGGACCTCGGTGAGCACACCAGAGAAGTGCTCTCCACCCTTCTGGGTAGGACCGAAGAAGAGATGGGACTGTGATGTACAGGCTGACTCCCGCTACCCCGGCAGCCATGGTGGAGATATCGGAACAGCTGTCGATAGATCTCGGAGCACCCGTGCATTCCAAGTCGGTTCAGAACGCACAGTCCGGTCATGCTCTCGCATTCGAGTGGGTCGGATGCGAAAAATCTTGGTCACCGCGCCGATTCCCGCACCAGGGATGGACATTTCAACGCCGACACCCATCACCTCGTCGATGCGTCGACGCTGCGGGCGATGAAGAACTCGTCGATCCTGATCAACACTGCTCGCGGTCCCGTGGTCGACGAGGTTGCACTGGTTACGGCTCTACGTGAAGGCGCCATCGGTGGCGCGGGACTCGACGTGTACGAGAACGAACCGAAGCTGGCACCCGGTCTTGCCGGATTGCCCAATGTGGTGCTCCTGCCGCATGTCGGAAGCGCCACGGTATCGGTGCGATCGGAGATGGCGCGGCTCTGTGCCGAAAATGCTGCGGCGATGGCCAACGGCACCCCACCTCCGTACTTGGTGAATTCTCCAGTCGTGCTGTGATCGAAGTAAAAGGGGCGTAGCTTCTTACCTCGATGGTGGCGGAAAGCCCCTGGGTGCTTTCGAAGAAGTTCGGAGACGCATGAACGAGCGGCGCACACTCACCACCGGTCGCGTGGTGTTCCTCGTCGTCGCAGCAGCAGCGCCGATGGCTGCCATGATCGGCAATGTTCCCTTGGCGCTCATTCGAGGAAATGGTGCGGGACTGCCTGCCGCGTTCGCAGTGAGCGGCATTGTGCTGCTGTGTTTTTCGGTCGGTTTCGCGGCGATGAGTCAGCAAGTGATCAATTCGGGTGCCTTCTACACCTACGTGGGGCTTGCGCTCGGTAAACCGCCGGGTGTCGCAGCTGCGTACGTCGCGGTGCTCGCGTACACCTCGCTCGCGTGCGGACTCGCCGCAGCGTTCGGATACTTCACCCACCTGTTCGCACTGGCCCAGGAATACGGTGGAACAATCCTCTACGACGGCACCGCAGTGTTGCTGTGCACCAGCGTTCTCGCGTCGTATCTGGCAGTGCACAACGCCGCAGGTCGGTACCTGTTCGCACTCGGTCGTGAACGAGTACTACCCGAGGTTCTCGGGCGGTTCCATGCCGTCCATTTCAGCCCGCACATCGGCAGCATCACAGTGACGGCTGTCAGTACCTTCGTACTTGTCGTATTCGCGGTCGTGGGAGCTGATCCCTATCTGGTGGTGGCTGCGGGCGCAATCGGTCTCGGCACGTTGGGAATCATTGCGTTACAGGCGGCGGCCGCATTGTCGGTCGTGGTCTTCTTCTGGCCGCGTCCGGACCGGTCGATGGGGCGCACGGTCGTCGCTCCGGGCATCGGGTTCGTCGGCCTGACGACGGGATTGATCCTGGCTGGAACCCATTACAGCACTCTGACCGGATCCGATTCCGTTGTCGTCAATGCCATCCCGGTTGTCCTCATCCTTGCCGCGATCGCCGGTGTCCTCGTGGCGCTGAGAATCCGGCGTCGAGACGCAGAGACCTATGCAGGCATTGCGGCCGCGTCCCTGCGTTGACGGTTACTCGCGGCGTGATTCGAGCAACCGCAACCACACCTCACTGACGGTCGGGTAGGACGGGACTGCATGCCACAGGTCCTCCAGCGTCACCTTGCCGACAACAGCAACGGTTGCCGCATGGACCAATTCGGCCACCCCGGGCCCGACGAAGGTTGCACCGACGATCACGTCGGCTGCCTTGTCGACCACCAACTGCGCATGACCGGAATAGTCGTCCTGCTGCAGCGAGGATCCGGCGACGGCAATGTCCACACCCAGAATCTCGACGTCGATTCCCGCCTCGCGGGCCTGCTTCTCGGTCTGCCCGACCGACGCGACCTCGAGCGCAGTGAAGACCACCTGAGGTACCTGTCCGTGATCAGCGGTAGCAGCGAACCGCTTGCCGTGCAACGGTTTACCTTCGGCTCGCGCAGCGATGACATCACCGGCAATCCTGGCTTGGTACTTGCCCATATGCGTCAGCGGAGCGCGCCCGTTGATATCGCCCGCGGCGTACAGCCACTCGGTGCCGGCCACGGACAATTGGTCGTCGGCATCGACGTACTTGTCGTCCGCCATCCCGACTGTCGAGAGCCCGAGGTCTCCGCTTGCCGGGCGTCGTCCCGCCGCGACGAGAACCTCGTCCGCGGTGATCTTCTCGCCGCCGACCGTCAATTCGACAGGTCCGCCGTGTATCTTTCCGACACCGGTGTCGCGCGCATCGGGACGCGACACGCTCGTCACCTCCGCATCGAAGCGAATCTCCGCACCCCGCGCACGAAGCGCATCGGCAACGAGGTCGCTGGCGAACGGTTCGCCGGAAGCAAGCAGGGCCGACCCGCGGACGATCATGGTCACCTCGGCACCGAAGGAAAGGAGCCACGTAGCGCTCTCGCACGCCACGACACCGCCACCGATGATGGCGACTCGGGAGGGAACTTCATGCATGTTGGTTGCGTCGCGAGATATCCACGGCAATGCGTCACGCAACCCGGGGGTGTTCGGGACTGATGCAGTAGTTCCCGTCGCGATAACCACAGCGTGTCGGGCCGTCAGCGTCCGACCACCGACGTCGACCGTCTTGGTGCCGGTAAGGCGGCCGCTTCCGCGGACGATCGATATCCCGGCGGATTCGGCCCATTCGACCTGGGAAGAATCGTCGAGAGAATGAGTGAACGTTTCCCGACGCGCCAGCACGGCCTCCACGTCGAGCGATCGGTCACCGATCAACTTTTCGACGCCCGGCATCTTTCGGGCACTGTCGAAGACCTCGCCGGAACGCAGCAACGCTTTGCTCGGCATGCACGCCCAATACGAGCATTCACCGCCGACGAGTTCGTGCTCGACGATGACTGCGGTGCGATCGCTGCCGGCGATGGCATAACTTGCCGCGTTCTCGCCGACGGGCCCGCCGCCGATCACGATGACATCGAATTCGTCAGTGCTCTTTTCGGTCATCACCTCAGCGTGGCATAGGGTCGGCGGTCATGACAGGGAAGACGAGGAAGAAGATCCTGATCACCGGTGCCAGCTCCGGGCTCGGGGAGGAGATGGCCCGGCGGTTTGCAGCCACCGGCAGAGATCTGGCGCTGTGCGCGCGCCGAGTCGACAGACTGGACGTGTTGCGTGAGGAGCTCATCGCCGCCAACCCAGGAATCAAGGTTGCCGTTCGAGCACTCGACGTCACCGATCATGACGCTGTCGTCCGCGTATTCGGGGAGTTGAAAGACGAACTCTCAGGTCTCGACCGCGTCATCGTCAATGCCGGTCTCGGTAAGGGCGCGAAGATCGGATCCGGGCGCGCGGACGCCAACCTCGCAACCGCTCGCACCAACTTCGTCGGTGCACTATCGCAGGCCGAGGCCGCACTCGAAATTTTCCGCGCACAGAAGCACGGTCATCTCGTACTCGTCTCGTCCATCAGCGCGGACCGCGGTCTTCCGGGCGCGAAGGCCGTGTACTCGGCAAGCAAGGCCGGAGTTGCCGCCCTCGGTGAAGCGTTGGCCACCGAACTCGCCAAGACGGACATCGTCGTCACGACGCTACTGCCCGGATTCATCGCCACGGACATGTCCTCGAAGGCCGGTGACAATTCTTCTCTGACAGCAACTCTCGACGAGGGAGTCAGCGCGATGGTCGAAGCCATCGAGAAAGAATCGCGGCGCGCCGCATTGCCCGGTCTCAAGTGGCAGGGCATCGATATCGCTCTGCGTTTTCTGCCGAACAAAATTACCAACCGGTTGGTGTGACCTACTGCAGGTGGATGTCCTGCTCGCTCATGCATTCACGGTAGACCTATCGCCACGATCGGGCAGTGAGTTGCCGATGCGTCAACACCGTATGCGCGTGATCGGCCAAAGTTTCGGAGGACGGAATCAACGCCGGATCGGTGCCGACAAGCGACAACGTCGACGTCCCGTTCAGCGTCGAGAGGTAGGCGGACAAAATCGTGGTGGTGCGCGCCGACGGGGAGTAGGGGTGGAGCGCCCGCGTCGCCAGGGCGCTCGCGCGATGGCTGCCGATGCCGCCGACCGAATCAGGTAGGTCGCCGATGTTCGAACACAAGGCGCTTGCGTGCCCCGGTGCCGAGGTGAGGGCCGCAGCTGCACGCTCGGGCAGCAGCTGGACCATTTCGGCAGGGAATCCGCTCGGAGCACCCGCGGGCGTGGTGAACGCACGCTTACAGGAATTCTTGATCTCTGCGAGTGAATCGGTGTGTGAGATCTGAACCGTGGCCATTCCGATTCCATTGGCGCCCGGTGTGTTCGAGCGGAACGGGACGTTGATCGACACCGGTTCGTGCTGCCCGAGTGCCACCATGAGCTCGGTGACGACGGAGATGAACTCCGAATTGCTCAGACGAGCCTCGACATCGAATACCGCAGTGGTGACGAACACTTCGTGCGGACTCGCTCCGGACGAAGCTCGGACGTAGTCACGAAGCTCGCTTCGGGCATGCCGACTGAACAGCAAGCCGGCGAGGGCTCGAACAGCAGCTTTGCATACACGCCAGGCCAGTGCGGCGGCGTCGCAGAGGTCGGAGATCGGGTACGCATGCGATCTCGGCGGGACGATACCGGCCAAAGCCATCCGTGCAGCCTCGATCAGACCCGCAGCATCGGCGACGACATGTGAGCAGACCAGCGACAGGACGGTGCCGCCGTTGTCGGTCGATCGTGCCGAGAGCCGCCAGCTGGGGCCGGCTTCCGGATCCAGGTCGCATTCACCCTGCGCGTCCGCCCAGTCGAGCACCTCCGACGCGGCAAGGGGAGTGGTGTCGTACTCGAGCGGTAGTGAGTCCGAGCTCGGAACCCATCGCCGTCGAGCACCGGGCACGGTCGGGGTGACGACCCGGCGTCCGAGTGGTCCCAACGACAGATTGGAGTGGATCGCCGCCAGCTCGACGTGATCGACGGCGTCCTCGCTGCGCCAGACTCCTTGCAGCACGATTGGAATGCCGAAGCCTCGATGGGTGCGCAGGAAGATGTCGTCTATGACGGACAGTCGGGCTGACATCACTGGTTCGGCACCCCGTGCCTTCCCGCGCCCGACGCGAACTTTTGAGCACCGGCAAGGGCGTCGGCCGCCATCGAGATTGCCCCGTGTCGAAATTCGTTGACGATGGCGTCTTCTTCGCTCTTACCGTCCTGCTCCAGCAGTGACATCCGATCCTCACGCATACAGGTCTGCGGAAACGTGCTGAGTTGCGCGGCGAGAGCTTCGGCTTCCGCCCGCGCACGTCCCGTCGGGACCACTCTGTTTGCCAGGCCTATCGCGAGTGCCTCCTCCGCGTCGACGGCACGGCCGGTCAGGATGAGGTCCATCGCGCGTGAGGCGCCGATCAGCCTCGGCAGTCGCACGGTGCCGCCGTCGATGAGTGGTACGCCCCAGCGTCGGCAGAAGACCCCGAAGGTACTGGTCTGCTCCACAATTCGTAGGTCGCACCACAGGGCGAGTTCCAGTCCGCCCGCGACGGCGAAGCCGGATACCGCGGCGATGACCGGTTTCGACAACCGCATCCGCGTCGGGCCCATCGGGCCGTCGCCGTGTTCGGTGGCGTGATTCGATCTTTCGGTGCCCACCGCTTTGAGGTCGGCCCCCGAGCAGAACGTGCCGCCCTCGCCCCACAGCACCGCGACAGCGGCGTCTTCGTCGGCATCGAACTCCTCGAAGGCCGCGACGAGTTGAGCAGCTGTCGGTCCGTCCACCGCGTTGCGGGATTCGGGGCGTGACAGCACGATGGTGGTGACCGGTCCGGAACGCACGATCGAAACTGACATGCTTGAACCGTACTCGAGAGGTCTTGTGTGAAGCACTGAATCAGTGCTTCAATCCTTCACATGCCGTACCGCCGCACCACGGCCGTGCAAGCCAGGCTCGACGCCGGACGTGACACGCTCTTCTCGTCCGCCATCGACGTGCTGTCCGCCCACGGCTACAAGGGCCTGTCGATCGCCTCGGTCGCCGCTGCGGCCGGAGTCTCCACAGGCAGCGTGTATACGCACTTCGCCAGTAAATCCGACCTCGTCGTCGCGATATTTCGTGAAGTATGCAGCCGGGAGGTCGACGCCGTCGCGGAAGCCGGTTCCACCGGCACTGTCGTCGAACGAGTCACGGCCATCGTCGAGACCTTCGCCGGGCGCGCCTTGAGCAACCGCACCATGGCCTACGCGCTGCTCGCAGAACCCGTCGATCGTGCAGTCGACGCCGAACGGCTCGTCTTCCGCAAGAGCTTCACCGACGCTATCGCCCGCGCAGTCGTTGCAGGTATCGCGGCGGGAGACATTCCGGAACAGAACGCCGACCTCGCGGCGGCCGGACTCGTCGGTGCCGTCGGTGAAGTTCTCGTCGGCCCGCTCGGCCCGGATAGCACGTCGGCGACACAGTCCGATGTCGTACCCGATCTGGTTGCATTCGCCCTGCGCTCGTTAGGAGTCCGCCGTGACCGCTGAGTTTCCAGTCACCCACACCGTGTTCAACCAGGTTCCCGATCTGGTGCCGTACGACACCTCGAACGACGCGACCCTCCTCGAAGGACTCCGCCGCGAGGGAGGGGAGTGGGCGTCGAGCGAGCTTCGTGAACTCGGGGATCTCGCAGGCAGTGTCGAAGTGCAGGAGTGGGGTCGGCTCGCCAACGACAACCCTCCCATCCTGCGCACCCACGACCGCTACGGCAACCGCGTCGACGAGGTGGAATTTCATCCGCACTGGCACGACCTGATGGCGGTGGCGGTGGCCAACGGACTGCACGCGACACCCTGGCGGTGCGATCGCTCCGGCGCCCACGTTGCCCGGGCCGCCAAGTTCTATGCCTGGGGTCAAGCCGAGGCAGGCCACATGTGTCCGATCTCCATGACATACGCGGCGGTGCCTGCACTACGCCACAATCCAGAGCTGGCAGAAGTGTACGAACCACTGCTGGCATCGACTCACTACGATTTCGGCCTCCGCGTTCCCACCACCAAACGGGGGATCATCGCCGGAATGTCGATGACCGAAAAGCAAGGCGGATCCGACGTCCGAGCGAACACCACCACGGCCACTCCGTCCTCGGACGGAACATTCGCAATCGTCGGACACAAATGGTTCACCTCCGCGCCGATGTCCGATATGTTCCTCACGTTGGCGCACGCACCCGGTGGATTGTCGTGCTTCCTGCTCCCTCGGGTACTGCCCGACGGAACCCGCAATCGCCTTGTGCTCCAACGCCTCAAGGACAAGCTCGGCAACAAGTCCAATGCCTCGGGCGAACTCGAATACCAGGGCGCGACAGGGTGGCTCGTAGGCGAAGAAGGACGCGGCGTCCAAACCATCATCGAGATGGTCAACATGACACGCCTCGACTGCGTGATCGGCTCGGCGTCGGGGATACGTAACGCAACAGTCCGCGCGGTGCATCACACCCGACACCGTTCCGCCTTCGGTGTGCCGCTGATAGATCAGCCGCTGATGCGCAATGTGTTGTCGGACTTGGTGATCGAATCGGAGGCGGCAACCGTGGCCATGATGCGATTGGCCGGAGCCACCGATCGCGCAGCACACGGTGATGCCGGTGAAGCAGAATTGCGGCGAATCGCCCTGGCCGTCAGCAAGTACTGGGTTTGCAAGCGTGCACCCTCACATGCCGCCGAAGCTCTCGAATGCCTCGGCGGTAACGGCTACGTCGAAGAATCTGGCATGCCGCGGCTCTTTCGCGAATCGCCGCTGATGTCGATCTGGGAGGGCTCGGGCAACGTCGCAGCACTGGATTCGCTTCGCGCACTTGCCAAGCAGCCGGACAGCGTCGAAGCGTATTTCACCGAAGTGTCATTGGCATCCGGATCCGACTCGCGCCTCGACGACGCCATCTCACGCGTCGGCAAAGAACTCTCGGACCGCTCCGACATCGAGTACCGTGCTCGACGCGTCGTCGAACTCATGGCACTCGTCTTCCAAGGATCGCTCCTCGTCCGCCACGGAGATCCGGCCGTCGCCGATGCATTCTGCGCCAGCAGACTCGGTGAAGATTGGGGCGGTGCATTCGGAACCCTGCCGACCGGAGTGGACACGCGGGCGGTGTTGGCTCGGGTGTAGGGGTGGCTGGTGGCTGGTGGCTGGTGGCTGGTGGCTGGGCCGAATTTACTCCCCTAGTTGGGATCCGAACCCCCTGCAGGAGGTTCGGATTCCGATTGGGGGAGTAAATTCGACCGGTACGTACCAATCGGTGCACCACGGGTTTCGGCCCGGCGAAAAGCGCCATGCAGACGCTCGACCAGGACGTCGGGCTTCGACAGATCTCGCCAGTCCCACCGAACGACGACCCATCCGAGGTCGTGCAAACGGTTTTGGCGATTCTTCTCGTCGATGACGGCTCGCACAGGATTCGACTCGTATTTACCTTCACCGTCGAACTCTCCGATCACGCCGTCGGGGAACAGGAAGTCCACTCTGCCCACGAATGCCCCCGAGTCGTCGTGGACCCACTGGTTCAGCAAGGGGGTGGGCAAGCCAAGGTTGTGGAAGAGCAGTCGACTCCTCGATTCGCCGACGCTTTCGCTTCGAGAAGACATGAGGCCGACAGCGTGGCGCGCACGGCCCACCCCTGTTCGTCCAGCGGCGTCATCGATGGCTTCGGCCAACTCGAACGCTGTGGTCAGGCCACTGTGCAGTGCGTGGTCACCGACACACACCGCCTGCTCGACGCCCTCGGCTCTTGCCAGGTCGATCACCGTCCGTGCAGGAACCGTCACCGGTACGCCGTCGATGATCATGCGATCGGAGTCGAGCAAACGCGTCCCGTGCAGGATTCGTCGTCTCCCGCGCTTGCTGGCGTAGCTTCGTCCGATAGTCAGAGCAGCTTTGTCGAGAGCGATGCCCCATACCGGCATACCGTGCAACACCGCGGCCGACACGTGACTGAGCACAGCGTCGTCTGCAGAGTCCGACAGCACAGCTTTTGCGAGCAGGAGATGCTGCGCGGAGGAGTCCAGTGTTCGGTACACCGCTGATCGCACGAAGTAACCGCGACGAATCGACAACACGGTTCGGTCGGCTCGACTGCGTCGTAGATCGTCGTCCGTGTAGCCGGATGCGAGCGCGTCGGCGCGGGTGAACATGCCCGGTTGATCGAAGTCCATACCCAGTTGGACGCGGATCGAGGCCGTTTGGATTCATCTGCGGACGAAATGCTCCCCTATTTGGGATTCGAACCCCCTGTAGGAGGTTCGAATCCCAAATAGGGGAGTAAATTGCGCCCGGACGGCCCCCCCAATCACCCGGACCCAGCCCGACGCTACTTCGCCCGACCCCGCTGATCGCGGTACCAACGCACGAGGGCGTCGGTGGAGGAATCGCTCTGCGGCGCCGGGGCGTCGGCGTCGGTAAGGACGGGGGTCAGCTCGAGTGCCTGAGTTTTGCCGAGTTCGACGCCCCACTGATCGAAGGGGTCGACGCCCCATATGGCACCCTCGACGAACACTTGGTGCTCGTAGAGGGCGATGAGCTGACCCACGACGGACGGTGTCAGCTTCGGGGCGAGTATCGATGTCGTCGGCCGATTGCCGGGCATGACCTTGTGCGGTACGACGTCGGCCTCGGTGCCTTCGGCGGCGATCTCCTCGGCGGTTTTGCCGAATGCCAGCACCTGGGTTTGCGCGAAGTAGTTGCTCATCAGCAGGTCGTGCATGCTGCCGGTGCCGTCGCGGGTGGGGAGGTCGTCGGTGGGCTCGGCGAATCCGATGAAGTCGGCGGGCACCAAACGTGTTCCCTGGTGCAGCAGTTGATAGAACGCGTGCTGGCCGTTGGTGCCGGGTTCACCCCAGAAGATCTCACCGGTCGAGGTGGTGACGGGCGTGCCGTCGGCCTTGACGGACTTGCCGTTCGATTCCATCGTCAATTGTTGAAGGTAGGCGGGGAAGCGTGAGAGGTCGTTCGAATAAGGCAGCATTGCTCGGGTTTCCGAGCCGAAGAAGTTGGTGTACCAGAGTCCGATCAGGCCGAGGAGTACCGGAGCGTTCTGCTCGAGTGGCGTCGTACGGAAATGCTCGTCGATACGGTGGAATCCGTCGAGGAATTCCCCGAATGCTTCTTTCCCGATGGCGGCCATCACGGCGAGGCCGATTGCCGAGTCGACGGAGTATCGACCGCCGACCCAATCCCAGAACCCGAACATGTTGGCGGTGTCGATGCCGAACTCGGCAACCCGTTCGGCATTGGTTGAGACGGCTACGAAGTGCTTGGCGACGGCGTCCTCGCCGAGGGTTGCAGTCAGCCAGCGGCGTGCTTCGGTGGCGTTGGTGAGGGTTTCGAGTGTCGAGAACGTTTTCGATGCGATGACGAACAGTGTGGTCGCCGGATCGAGGTCGGTGAGCGCGCCGACCAGGTCCGCCGGATCGACGTTGGAGACGAACCGCGCTTCGATGCCTGCGTTCGCGTAGTGGCGCAACGCGCGGTAGACCATGACGGGTCCGAGGTCGCTGCCGCCGATACCAATGTTGACGACGGTTCGGATCTTCTGGCCACTGGCTCCGGTCCACTCGCCCGAACGAAC
Source organism: Rhodococcus sp. 1168 (assembly GCF_002091955.1). GTDB lineage: Bacteria > Actinomycetota > Actinomycetes > Mycobacteriales > Mycobacteriaceae > Rhodococcoides. Next base: position 26,636 of record NZ_MKKY01000003.1, read on the forward strand.
GCGGTCGGTGAATTGCCCCATCCGTGTCAGCACTTCGTGCACGTCGGCGACGATGTTCTGGCCGTCTACCTCGAGGGTTGCGTCGGCGGGTAGCCGCAGTGCGGTGTGCAGGACGGCGCGGTCCTCCGAAGTGTTGATGTGCTTGCCTGCGAACATGGCGTCGCGATGGCCTTCGACGTCGGCTGTTCGTGCGAGCTCGACGAGCAGTGCAACGGTCTCGCGGTCGATGCGATGCTTGCTGTAGTCGATGTGCAATGCACCGGCGTCGAGGGTGAACTCGCGGCCACGGTTCGGATCGGCGGCGAAGAGTTCGCGCAAATGAGTGTCGCCGATGGAGTCGTAGTGTGCCGTCAGATTTTTCCAGGCCTCGGTGCCCGTGATGTCGCCGCTCATATTTGCCAACCATAATGTGCGTCGACGGGTTGCGCGCGTCGTGCCGTTTGCTGAGGGCTGCTCGAGGGCACACTCGGGGGTATGGACCACAGCACTCTCATCGAATCCATTCCAGCGAAGTTGTGGATCGGCGGCCACGCGGTCGACGCCGAGAACGGCGCGACTTTCGACGTCAACGATCCAGCTACCGGCAGGCCGTTCACGAAAGTGGCCGACGCCAGTCCTGCCGATGCGCTCAGAGCTCTCGACGGGGCAGCGAATGCGCAGAGTTCCTGGGCAGCTACTGCGCCGAGGGAGCGCGGCGAGCTGCTGCGCGCGGTGTTCGAGAAACTCACCGAGCGCGCCGATGATGTCGCGACGCTGATGACCCTCGAAATGGGAAAGGCGTTGGCCGAGTCGCAGGCCGAGATCAAGTACGGAGCCGAGTTCTTTCGCTGGTTCAGCGAGGAAGCTGTTCGTATCGGCGGCCGATACACCCAGGCCCCGGCAGGCAACGGCCGAATTATGGTCAGCAAGGCGCCCGTTGGGCCCGTCCTCGCGATCACGCCGTGGAACTTTCCGCTCGCCATGGGCACACGCAAGATCGGACCGGCTCTAGCTGCGGGATGCACGATCATCGTCAAGCCTGCCGGCGAGACACCGTTGACAATGCTTTTTCTTGCACAGTTGTTCGCCGAGGTGGGACTTCCCGAGGGGGTTCTGTCGGTGCTGACGACGTCGAAGTCGAGTGCGGTCTCGGCCCCGCTGCTCGAGGATCCGCGACTGCGCAAACTGACTTTCACCGGATCCACCGAGGTAGGCAAGAAACTGGTCGAGCAATCGGCTGGGGGACTGCTCCGAACGTCGATGGAGCTGGGCGGAAATGCACCGTTCGTAGTATTCGACGACGCGGATGTCGACGCAGCCGTCAACGGCGCGATGCTCGCGAAACTGCGCAACGGCGGCGAAGCCTGTACCGCAGCCAACCGCTTTCACGTGGCCAACAGCGTGCGAGAGGAGTTCACCTCGAAACTGATTGCACGGATGCAGGATACGAAGCTCGGACCAGGTATCGACCCGTCGACGACCCTGGGCCCATTGATCAACGCGGATCAGCTCAGCAAGGTCGTGGAACTGGTAGACGACGCGGTCGCAGCTGGTGCGACGGTGGCGCTCGGGGGAAAGGCACCCGGCGGCGAGGGGTACTTCTACCCGGCGACCGTGCTGACGGACGTGCCGCCGACTGCACGAATCCTGGCGGAAGAAGTGTTCGGACCGGTCGCGCCGATCGTGGGTTTCGACACTGAGCAGCAAGGCATCGACGCCGCGAATTCGACCGAGTTCGGTCTCGCCGCGTACATCTACACCGAGGATCTCGATCGCGCGCTTCGAGTTGCCGATGCCATCGAGAGCGGAATGGTCGGAGTCAACCGCGGAGTGATCTCGGACGCGGCAGCGCCGTTCGGTGGCGTCAAGGCCTCGGGATTCGGGCGAGAAGGTGGAAGTGAGGGGATCGAGGAGTACTTGGAGACCAAGTACATAGCCCTTCCCTGAAAAGGCGCTGCCCTGAGTTGGATCTCGTTGTGCACGGCAGCCGTGCACAACGAGATCCTGAAGTTCTCTACCGGCCGAGGCGTCCGCGACCGAGGCGGAGCAGCAGCATGGCGAGCGTGTGGCCTTCCTGGCCCAGGCTGCTGAAGCGGTCGAGCACCTTCATTTCGCGGCTATGGACCATGCGCGGGCCGCCCGAAGCCATCCGAGTACGGCCGATCAACTGCGATACCTCGCTCCGGCGCTGGATAGCAGCCAGGATCTCGGCGTCCAGGCGATCGATTTCCTGCCGCAACTCGTCGATCTCGGCTTCCGTGGTGGGCAACGCATTTTCGGAGTCGGTCTTCGTCGTGGATGCCATTTTTTCTCCTCGTGTCACATCATGGATCGATACCGCGTCCGGCACCGTTACGTCTACGGACTCCGGGTGAAGACCTGAATTGAGCGAGCTGGGGGTAGGTGCCCGACATGAAAGAACCCCGAGGCCCTCGTGTCGAGGGCCTCGGGGTGCAAGCACCTATCGGCCGCCCTCGCATTCGGTCGTTCTCACGACACGAAGGACGGCGCACCGACGCACGGCTGTTTCGATCACTGATCCAGTTTGCCACTTGGAAGGCTTCGTGGAAAGTCGGTTGTTCGTAGCAATGACGGCAGTCGTTCTACGTGTCGGTAGGCGCCGGTAACCTGAGACAGCGATGAACATGAATCTTGTAGCTGTACCCGTTGCCGGTAGATCCAAGTCCGAAGCACTGCTGGAGGGTCTCAATCCACAGCAGCGCGAGGCCGTCATGCACACCGGGTCGCCCCTTCTGATCGTTGCGGGCGCGGGTTCGGGCAAGACTGCAGTTTTGACGCGTCGCATCGCATATCTGCTGGCCGAGCGCGGTGTCACCCCGGGGCAAGTGCTTGCGATCACGTTCACCAACAAGGCTGCAGCCGAGATGCGCGAGCGAGTCGTCGGACTCGTCGGGCCGCGAGCGAACAACATGTGGGTATCGACGTTCCACGCGAGTTGCGTCCGGATACTACGTAGCCAGGCGTCCCTGCTGCCGGGGCTCAACTCCAACTTCTCGATCTACGACGCCGACGATTCTCGTCGCCTGCTGACGATGATCTCGAAGGATCTGCAGATCGACACGAAGAAGTTTTCGGCGCGTCTGCTTTCCACCTCGATCTCCAATCTGAAGAACGAGCTGATCAGTCCGGACGATGCAGCGTCGGATGCGGAGAAGGAACCGGTCGAGCTGCCCAAGCTCATCGCGCGGGTGTACGGCCACTATCAGCAGCGTCTGCGCGCTGCCAATGCGATGGACTTCGACGATTTGATCGGCGAGACGGTCGGGATGCTGCAGGCATTTCCTCAGGTCGCGGAGTACTACCGGCGACGGTTCAGGCACGTTCTCGTCGACGAGTACCAGGACACCAACCACGCCCAGTACATGCTGGTCCGAGAATTGGTCGGCACCCCGGACGCCGACGGCGCGCTGGAGGGCACCATCGAGCCCGGTGAGCTGTGCGTCGTTGGTGACGCGGATCAGTCGATCTACGCGTTCCGCGGGGCGACTATTCGCAACATCGTGGAGTTCGAGCGCGACTACCCGGACGCCCGCACTATTCTGCTCGAGCAGAACTACCGCTCGACGCAGAACATTCTCTCGGCCGCCAACTCGGTCATTTCCCGCAATACCGGCCGGCGCGACAAAAAGCTGTGGACCGACACCGGCGAGGGTGAACTGATCGTCGGATACGTAGCGGACAACGAACACGACGAGGCATCGTTCGTCGCATCGGAGATCGATCGTCTCGTGGACAACCACGATGTGCGCTACGACGAGGTGGCGGTCTTCTATCGCACCAACAATTCCTCGCGAGCACTCGAAGAAATCTTCATTCGGCTCGGATTGCCATACAAGGTTGTCGGCGGTGTGCGCTTCTACGAGCGTAAGGAAGTCCGCGACATGGTGGCGTACCTACGTGTGCTGTCCAACGAGGACGACACCGTGAGCATGCGTCGTATCCTGAACACTCCGCGCCGAGGAATCGGTGACCGGGCAGAGGCATGTGTTGCAGTGCATGCCGAGCAACGGGACATGAGCTTCTCGCGGGCATTGCGAGATGCAGCAGACGGGCGCGTCGCATTGCTGAACAGTCGCTCTCAGAAACTTATCGGTCAGTTTCTCGAACTACTCGACGAACTCCGTGCGGTTCTCACTACGACGGACGGCGACGGAAACGACGTCGTCGACATCGGCGACGTCGTCGAGGCAGTTCTCGACCGGACCGGATATCGGGCCGAACTAGAGGGAAGCAGCGACCCGCAGGATGGCGCCCGCCTCGACAATCTCAACGAACTGGTCAGTGTGGCCAGAGAATTCACCTCCGAGGCACGCAACCTTGCCGCGGTCTCGGCCGAGCTCGACGCCGAGGGCGTCACCGAAACGGTGCCCGACGGCGAAGCTGATCCGGAGGAAGGACTGCCGGAACCCGGTTCGCTCGGGGCATTCCTCGAACGTGTGTCGTTGGTAGCCGACACCGATCAGATTCCAGACTCCGGTACCGGAGTCGTCACGTTGATGACGTTGCACACGGCCAAGGGGTTGGAGTTTCCTGTCGTTTTCGTAACAGGTTGGGAGGACGGGCAGTTCCCGCACATGCGCGCGCTCGGAGACCCGAATGAGCTGTCGGAGGAACGGCGCCTTGCCTATGTGGGAATCACCCGGGCTCGCCACCGGCTGTACGTGACGCGTGCGATCATGCGCTCGGCGTGGGGGCAGCCGATCAACAATCCGGAATCACGCTTTCTGCAAGAGATTCCGCAAGAGCTGATCGAGTGGAAGCGTGAGGATCCGGGTGTCGGCGGTGGACGCTCCATCGGCGGGGGGCGCACAAGACAGGGCAGTTTTGGCGGCGGGGGATTCGGCGGAGGCGGTTTCGGGGGAGGAAGTTCTTATGGCGGGGCCTCGAGTACACCGAGTTTCGGTTCCGCACGCGCGCGCAACAACACGTTGGTGTTGGCCGTGGGCGACCGCGTCAACCACGATAAGTACGGTCTCGGCACCGTTCTCGAATCGACTGGGAGCGGAACATCGGCGATGGTTCTCGTCGACTTCGGCACATCGGGACGAGTGAAGATGATGCTTATCGGTGGGGTGCCGATGACCAAGCTCTGAGAGGTGTCCACCGCTGGCCACACACGTTCACGAAAGGCGTGTGTAGCCGGGGGGAATGAAGTAGCTCTAGTCCCGTTCGGGGCCGAGGCTGATGCCTCGCGAGGCCAACCAAGGGAGCGGGTCGATCTTGCTCTCGCCAGGCAAGTGCACCTCGAAGTGAAGGTGCGGACCGGTGGAGAAACCGCGGTTGCCCATAGTGGCAATCTGATCGCCGGCCATGACCTGCTGACCCATCGACACCGTAATGGTGTCTACGTGGCCGTACACGGTGACGGTGCCATCTGCGTGCTGGACGCGAACCCACATTCCGAAGCCGGAAGCAGGACCTGCATCGATGACCTTGCCGTCGGCAACCGAGACGATTGGCGTTCCGATGGCGTTGGCGATGTCGACGCCGGCGTGAAGGGTGCCCCAGCGTGCCCCGAAGTTCGAGGTATACGTTCCGACGGCTGGTAGGACGAACAGAGGGCGTCGGGCAGCGGCTTCGCGTGCGGCGCGCTCCTCGCTGAAACGCTGGCCCTTGGCCAGCAAATTGCTGAACTGGCTCAGATCCACCGGGTTTGCGACGTTGAGAATCTGAGGAGCTTGAGAGGCTGCTGTGCTCGTGGTGTCGGCGGCGAACTGGGCTGCCTGCGGAACCGCCGTTGCGGCAATGCCAGGCGCGGCGGGCGCGGAACCTGCAGCGAGAGCAACTTCCTCGGAAGTGGAGGTGGCAGGCGTCTGATCGATAACAGCCTGTCCTGCGGCGACGATGGCCCCGGCAGCAACGGCAAGAACGGCTGCGCGGCCCTTGAGTGCGGTGGGCGGCGCCGGGATGCGGTGGGATCCGCCTCGACGGGGTACTTCCAAGATCGGTGTAACGGATTCGGTGCCCGCGGCGCTATCCATGTCGACGGAGCTCTGCAGCTCGGCGTCGTGGTAGCTCTCGGCGGGGCCGTAATTGCTGGCGAAATAGTCGTAGCTCGGTGTCTCGAAGTCTGCGGCCTCGGTTCCCCAACTGGTATCGGTCGAGTACACCGTAGGTGCACTCTCGGTCACAGCGGCCGGGGTGACGAATCTGCTGGTGGTGAAGGACGCGCGGTGCTGCGACAAAACCTTCGACCTCCGTTTCGTGATCTGCTCGTTACTTAAGACTCCGCAGACGGTAACGAAACGATCGCGAGGCGCGCAAGTTTTCGGCCCGGACTGGGCCAATATGTGATGTGCCTCACAGTGCGAACAGGGGAAACGTCCCCACAGCACCGACCCCCACTGGGTTACAACTACCCGAATAGGCGTTATCGAAACGCGGCCCGCGAAGTCGATGTAACTCGGCAGCGGCAGATAACGTCGCAGTCGTGGCACCTACCTCCCAGACCGACCAGTCCGCACAGGTACTTCCTCGACGGATCGAACCCAACCGCGACGACGACAAGTCCGCGTTCGCTCCAGCAGTTGTCGCCGCCGCCGCCACCGTGGTTGCCGCGCTGTGCGGCGCGGTAGCCCTGTCGTTCGAGCCAGTGGTTGCCCAGGATTCGGTGTCCGCGGCTTCGGGGGAGCCGATCGGTGCGGGTGTCACTGCCGCCGCGCTCTTTGCTCTTGTCCCAGTGGTCCTCGTCGCGGTGACGGCAGTGCTCGGTGTGATCGCGCGTCGCGCTGCGCTCACCGGCGCTGTGACGGCGGGTTACGGGGCGGTGTCGGCCGGTCTCGCCGTTCTCGATGTCGGACTCCTGATCGATCCGATCGATTCGAATCGTCTGGAGCTTTTTCGGCCCATCACTGCCGCTGCGCTGGAGCCCGGCACCGGTGCGTATCTGGTGCTTGCCGCCCATGTTCTCGCTGCACTGGGCGGGTTGTTCGGCTTGGCCGCGGTGAGCCGAGCATCACTGTCCGACGGATACGGGCATTCCACCCACGCGGATATGACCAACAGGGCCGCGGCGATCCGAATCGGTGGGTGGTTGTCCGTGCTTGCCGTCGTCGCTGCCGCTGTGGCGGCGGGATCGATGTTCGCTTCGCCCTACGACTCTTCCGACGCCATCGTGCTGGTTCCCGTCGTGATCGATTCCCCGATGGCGACGGCGGCGGGGTCGGGGATCGTCGCCCTCGCCGTACTGATCGTGGCGGCAGCGGCGCTTGCATCGATTTCACCCACCGTCGCAGCCGGCGCTTTCGTTGGCGCCGGACTCGGCATTCTCGGAGTCACGGGTTCGCGAGTGTTGGCCGGAGTATCGAGTGGGGCGGGGGTGGACGCGGCCCCCGGATCGTGGGTCGGCGTCTTCGCGTCGGCGGTGCTCGTGGTCGTAGGAATTGTTCTCTTCCCGGTGTCGAAGAGCCAGGAACGACGCGGCGTCTCTGCCGAAGTTCGCCGCGCCTCACCCGTGGACTCGACGCCGGCAACGACGCGTTGGCATGTCGTGGCCGGGATTGTGGGCGTCGCGGCAGGTGTACTCATCGTCGCCGGCACCCTCTTGCCGACCCTCTCCGTTCCGGATGGACTTTCCGATCCGACGATCCTGGCCACGAGAGTCGCCGCCGTGGCGGGCTTCGTGTTGGTCCTGGCGTCCATCCCGATGTTCTTCTCGGTACTCGCGGCAGCAGTCCGCCCCACGCTCGGCGTCCTGACGGTAGCCGCCGTGATGGGTGCGTCCGGTGTCCTGCAGTCGGTGGTCCTGGCCACCGACTTCGACGGCATCGCCCTCGGCGTCGGCGGCGTTGCGACGGCGCTGGGCACCGTAGCCGCAGTGCTGTGTGGCGGCTGTGTGCTTCTCGCCGGGAGCGCCGAGCGTGAGGATGTCGACACCTCGGACACACACATCGACGTCACGCTCGGATCGGTGGCATCTCTCGGAGCATTGTTCGCTGCCGCAGGCTTGGCGCTGCCGCTTTACCGCGGCACGGATGTCACCGCAGCGTCGTTGGGTACCTTTCCTTGGGGTTGGGACGCCTGGGGGCAAGCGTTTCTCGCGGCGACCATCGTGGTCTCCGCCGTGGTTGCGTCACGGTCGAGGTCTGCGCGCGGCACTGCACTTCTCGTGGGCTGCGTGATCGCGATGATCATCTATTTGCTCGGGTGGCCGTTGACCAAGGCGCGCGCGCTCGAGCCGGTGATCGGGTCCGGAGTGATCGTCGGGGCGCTCGGGGCGCTCACTCTTGCTGTGGCCGCACTACTTTCGGCCCGTAATCGTCTGCGGTGAGGCGTAGGACACATGGCACCTGCCGGTGAGATAGACCACATACCATCCATGCGCCCGATGCACCCGTGGACTACCTGGATAAAGTCGATGCGCAGACCCGCTCACACCCTGGAGCGGGCGTCAACGTAGACGAGACGGTGAGCTGATGGATCTCTTCGAATACCAGGCGAAGGAATTGTTCGCCAAGCATGGCGTACCAACCTCCGCAGGTCGTGTCACGGACACGGTCGCTGGAGCAACAGAAATTGCCAAGGAAATCGGCAAGCCAGTAATGGTCAAGGCGCAGGTCAAGGTCGGCGGACGCGGCAAGGCCGGCGGCGTCAAGTACTCCAAGGACGTCGCAGCTGCCACCGAGAACGCAGAAGCGATTCTCGGACTCGACATCAAGGGCCATGTCGTCAAGAAGCTTCTCGTCGCAGAAGCATCCGACATCGCCGAGGAGTACTACATCTCCTTCCTGCTCGATCGCACCAACCGCACCTACCTCGCGATGTGTTCGGTCGAGGGTGGCGTGGAGATCGAGGTGACGGCGGTAGAGAACCCCGACGCACTCGCCAAGATTGCAGTCGATGCCGTCAAGGGTGTCGACCTCGCTTTTGCTCGTGAAATAGCCGAAAAGGGAAAGCTTCCCGCCGAGGTGCTCGACTCCGCCGCGGTGACCATCCAGAAGCTGTGGGAGGTCTTCATCAACGAAGATGCTCTCCTGGTCGAGGTCAACCCGCTGGTTCGCACCCCGGACGATGAGATCCTCGCCCTCGACGGCAAGGTCACACTCGACGAGAACGCAAGCTTCCGTCAGCCCGGCCATGCGGACTTCGAGGACAAGGACGCTGCCGATCCTCTCGAGGCCAAGGCCAAAGAAAACGATCTCAACTACGTCAAGCTCGACGGACAGGTCGGCATCATCGGAAACGGTGCCGGACTGGTCATGTCGACCCTCGACGTCGTTGCATACGCAGGCGAGGCCCACGGTGGCGTCAAGCCCGCCAACTTCCTCGACATCGGTGGCGGCGCCTCGGCAGAGGTCATGGCTGCAGGCCTCGACGTCATCCTCGGTGACGAGCAGGTCAAGAGCGTGTTCGTCAACGTCTTCGGCGGCATCACCTCCTGCGACGCGGTTGCCAACGGTATCGTCGGCGCGCTGAAGAAGCTCGGTGACGAGGCCAACAAGCCGCTGGTGGTTCGTCTCGACGGCAACAAGGTCGAAGAAGGACGCAAGATTCTCGCCGACGCCGCGCACCCGCTGGTGACGCTCGCCGAGACCATGGACGAGGGCGCCGACAAGGCCGCCGAGCTGGCTGCGAAGTAGAGGAAACCATGTCAATCTTTCTGAACAAGGACAACAAGGTCATCGTCCAGGGCATCACCGGCGGCGAGGGCACCAAGCACACCGCTCTGATGCTCAAGGCCGGTACCCAGGTCGTCGGCGGCGTCAACGCACGTAAGGCCGGAACCACGGTCAAGCACGTCGACAAAGACGGCAACGACATCGAACTTCCCGTCTTCGGCACCGTCGCCGAAGCCATCGAGAAGACCGGCGCGGACGTCTCCATCGCTTTCGTGCCGCCGGCATTCGCCAAGGACGCCATCGTCGAAGCGATCGACGCGGAGATCCCGCTGCTCGTCGTCATCACCGAGGGCATCCCTGTGCAGGACTCCGCGTACGCGTGGGCCTACAACGTGGAGAAGGGCAAGAAGACCCGCATCATCGGACCGAACTGCCCCGGCATCATCACCCCCGGTGAAGCACTCGTCGGCATCACGCCCGCCAACATCTCCGGCACCGGGCCCATCGGCCTCGTCTCGAAGTCCGGCACGCTGACCTACCAGATGATGTTCGAACTCCGTGATTTCGGCTTCTCGACGGCCATCGGCATCGGCGGAGACCCGGTCATCGGTACGACGCACATCGACGCCATCGAGGCGTTCGAGAACGATCCCGAGACCAAGATCATCGTCATGATCGGTGAAATCGGTGGCGACGCCGAAGAGCGTGCAGCCGACTACATCAAGGCCAATGTGACCAAGCCCGTCGTCGGCTACGTCGCAGGCTTTACTGCCCCCGAGGGCAAGACCATGGGCCACGCAGGCGCCATCGTCTCCGGCTCTTCGGGCACGGCTCAGGGCAAGAAGGACGCTCTCGAGGCTGCAGGCGTCAAGGTCGGCAAGACGCCGTCCGAGACTGCTGCGCTTGCTCGCGAGATCCTCGAATCGCTCTCCGTCAAGTAGTTTTCATCTTCGAAAGGCCCGTCACCGGTGGTGGCGGGCTTTTTGTGTGCTTACCGCCCATCTTGCCTCCCGCTTGAATGACGCACTCGAGCTATCTGATCGTATGAATGGCGCATTCAAGCGGTCGATTTGCGGGCCGCGCACAGTCTTTGGGCCACGTCGGCTCTATGTCACCTGCGCTGCTCGACGCTGGGCGAGGTGTCTCACTCAGTCCGTAGACTAGCGTGGTCCGTGGACCCGATTTCGACGTAGAAACATGAGGTGAGTGTCATGACCTATCCGCCCGAGGGCCCAAACTCAGGTTCGCCCGGTTACGGAGCCGGCGGATACGGTAGCCACGGCCCGTCCTATGGCGCGACCCCCCAGGGTCCGTCATCACAGGGTCCGTCATCACAGGGTCCCTCGTCACAGGGTCCGTCTCAGCAGACGCCAGGACAGCAGCCGTACTCGCAACCAGGTCAGTTCTCGTCTTCGCCTACTTCGGATATGCCGTCGCAGCTTCCGCGGATTCTGACGCTGGTAGTCGCCGCGCTGGGTGGGATCGGTTTTTTGGTCGGCCTGGCCGGCCAGTACTCGGCGTTCGACGTGTCCAGCAACTTCTTTCAGTTCGGCAACGGTGACCCCACTTCGATTGCGCTGCTGTTGGCGTCGGGCCTCGTGGCAGCGGTCGGATTGCTACCCAAGCAGTCGAGCACCATCGGAATCGCAGCTGCGTTGGCGGTTTCAGGGTGGCTGACGCTGGTATTCCAGTCCTTCAATATCGACTCGGGCGGAGGAATAGGCAGCTCGATCGGTCTGGGAGCTGGTGCCATCATCGTCTTGGTGTTGGGGTTCTTTCAGTCCCTTGCTGCGATCGCCGCGCTCTTGTTCGGTGCGGGTGTGTTGAAAGTGCCTGCGCCTAAAGCTGTTTCGTACGGCCAGCAGAATCAGTTCCAAGGCTATTCGCCAACTCAGGGTTACCGCCAGCAGGGTCAGCAGCCGCCGAACTACGGTTATGGTCAGCCGCAGCAGAGCTATGGGGGACCGGGCCAAGGCGGATACGTTCCACCGACCTACTCGGGACAGCCTGCACCCAATCAGCCTGCGCGCGGTCAAAACCCGTCCGGCGCCCTCGGCTACCCGGTCGACCCGCAACAACAGGGTGCAAGCGGACCGACCGCCCCTACCGATCAGGCTTCGCCGTACAGCCAGTACCAGTACGGCCAACCGCCGGTGGGTTCTGCTGGATCGGGAGCTCCCCAGCATGCGGTCCCACCCGAGACACAGGCAGCGCCGTCCACACCCACAGAGGGTGGTTCGACCGGTGGGCCTTCCTACAGTGAACCCACCCAAGCGTTCGGCACCACTCCCGCCGACGACGACGAGAAGTAGGGATCTTCGGCGCGCCTGATCCATCGCCTCGCCCGATGGTGAAACCCTCATCCCTGATGAGCGCTCTACTGAATCACGAGAGACGGCGTCCGCGGCACCCGGCACAGCAGCGTCCACCGTTGCTGACGCCTGCCCAGTCCAGAATGTTGGTCCGGGTCGGCTTCCAGGTGCCCGGCCTTTTGATAGCAATCATTGCTTCGCTCGTTCTGGTCACACTCGTCTCGGCCAACAGCGAGCTCACCGGGACGCTCGGTGCGATTGCCGGCATGTGGTTCGCCGTTCATCAGGTGCCGTTGAGTATTTCCGGAACCTCGCTCGGAGTTGTTCCGTTGCTTCCGACGATTGTGCTCATGGTCGTCGTCGCCCGCAGCGTCTACCGGGTGTCCACGGAGGTCTCGACGCGTCGAGAACTGGGGTCGATCTTTGCTGCCGCCGTGCTCGGGCCTCTGCTCGTCACCGCGGTCGCGTTGGCTGTCGCCACCGATGCTTCGGCCGCGATCGGTCTGTCGAGTCCGAACGCGTTTCACGCGTTTGCTTGGGTGGCCGGAGTCCATGCCACCGCTGCTGCCATCGGTGTGGTGACGGGAAGCTGGGATTCGCTCGGCTTGGCCCCGAGGGTCCCCATTTGGGTTGGCGAGGTCGTGCGGCCGACAATGCGTGCCGCGATGGTCTTGATCGCCGGCGGTGCAGCTATAACCCTCGCGGCGATGGTCGCGTCGTGGTCGACGATGGAGATGCTTCTCGACGCAGGGAACGGATTCGTCGGCTTCCTCGGGCTCACTGTGCTCTCGATTCTCTATTTACCCAATGTGGTGCTCGGAACTTCCGCAGTGTCGGTCGGATCTGCGGCGCACGTCGGCGAAGCCTCGGTCAGCCTTTTCCACACCGCGGCCGGTCCACTTCCGCCGCTCCCCGTTCTCGCGGTTCTGCCGGAAGGCTCAGCGCAGACGGCGTGGTTCCTGATGCTCGTGGTCCCGATCACTGCTGCCGTCATGTTCGGTCGCGATTGCGCACGTCGAACCGTCGACGTGCACCACGCAATGTCCTCCGTCTGGCTCGGTGCAGCGGTTCTGGGGATTCTCGCGGCAGTGGGCGGCGTCGCTGCAGGCGGGAACCTGGGGACGTTCGGCACCGTCGAGGTCACGGCGTGGTCGTTCGGCTTGTTGGCATTCGCCTGGTTGGCGGTGGTCGGATCACTGGCTGCCGCCGTTACTGCGTGGCGTGGGGGATCGAAGCACGACGAACCGCTGCCCGTGAAAACCGAGCGCTCGAGCGAGCAGCCTGTCTTGACGCCTCGTGCCCAGTCCGCCGATGCCCAGTCCGCCGATGCCCAGCAGCCTGCCGATGCCCAGTCCGCCGATGTCCCGCCCGTCGTCCAGGAAGGACATGCTCTGGACGCCGAGATCATCGACGTGCCCGAGGACGTCGACGTGCCTACGATTGCGCCAGAACCCGATACGACTGCTTCGGCAGCTGTCGACGTCGTAGAGGCAGAGGTCGTCGATTTGGCTGTGCCACCGACGTCGGATGTCGAAGAACCGGTCGAGGGGAAGTCCACAGAGGACCTGCCCGTCGAGCCTGTAGACCGCAGCGACTAGTCTTTGTGCTGGCCCGGATCGCCGGGCAACCACGACGATTCTCAGGAGAACTGCGCTGACTGCCTCGCGTGAGCACCGAGCACGAGTCGTTGTCCTCGCTTCGGGCACCGGCTCGCTGTTGCAGTCGCTGATCGCAGCTGCTGCGGTGGACTCCTACCCAGCGCGCATCACCGCAGTCGGCGTCGACCGCGAGTGCGACGCCGTCGAGCATGCACGTGCGGCCGGCATCACCCACTTCCGTGTCGGACTTCGCGATTACGTGGACCGCTCGCAGTGGGATGTAGCACTCACCGAATCCGTTGCGAAGCATCAGCCGGATCTTGTCGTCACCGCTGGTTTCATGAAGATCCTGGGCCCGAGCTTCATCGATGCTTTCGACGGGCGCATCATCAACACGCACCCGGCATTGCTGCCGTCGTTTCCCGGTGCGCATGCTGTTCGGGACGCGATCGAATACGGCGTCAAGCTGACGGGGTCGACGGTGCATCTTGTGGACTCGGGTGTCGATACCGGACCGATCCTGGCTCAAGAGGCCGTGGCGGTGCACGAAGGCGACAGTGAAATGTCGCTGCACGAGCGAATCAAAACTGTGGAACGACGGCTGCTGGTCGATGTAGTCGCGGCCGTGGCCACCCGAGGTGTTGTCTCCGATGGACGAAAGGCTCAGATTAGGCGATGAGTGAACGTAAAGCAGTGCGGCGTGCTTTGGTCAGTGTTTACGACAAGACCGGACTGATCGAACTCGCGACCGGTTTGCACAACGCAGGCGTCGCCCTCGTGTCCACCGGTTCTACAGCGTCGAAGATCGCCGACGCGGGGATTCCGGTCACCAAGGTCGAGGATCTCACCGGCTTCCCCGAGACCCTCGATGGTCGGGTCAAGACCCTGCACCCACGGGTTCATGCCGGAGTGCTCGCGGATACTCGACGGCCCGAGCATCTTGCGCAGCTCGAAGAACTCGGTATCGAGGCGTTCGAGCTCGTGGTCGTCAATCTGTACCCGTTCACCGAGACTGTTCGTAGTGGCGCGAGCGAAGACGAATGCGTCGAGCAGATCGACATCGGTGGACCGTCGATGGTTCGCGCTGCGGCGAAGAATCATCCCTCGGTGGCCGTGGTTGTGGATCCGGCTCGATACGACGATGTTCTCGCTGCAGTGTCCGGTGGTGGATTCACCCTCGCTGAACGCACTGCCCTTGCAGCACAGGCGTTTGCACACACTGCGTCGTACGACGTCGCAGTCGCATCGTGGATGAGCAGTGTCCTCGTGAGTGATCCCGAGTCGACATTTCCCGAGTGGATCGGAGGCACGTGGGACCGGTCGGCAGTGCTTCGGTACGGCGAGAATCCGCACCAGGCTGCTGCGCTGTACATCGACCCCGCGGGTGACGGCATTGCGCAAGCGAAGCAGTTGCACGGTAAGGAGATGTCGTACAACAACTTCACCGACGCCGACGCCGCGTGGCGGGCTGCGTTCGATCACTCTGCGCCGACCGTCGCGATCGTCAAACATGCCAACCCATGCGGTATCGCGTTGGGCGAGAACATCGCCGAGGCTCATCGGAAAGCGCATGCGTGTGATCCGGTCAGCGCATACGGCGGCGTCATCGCTGCCAACCGCGAGGTGACCGTCGAGATGGCGGAGCAAGTAGCTGAAATCTTCACCGAGGTCATCGTCGCGCCGTCGTACGCTGATGGTGCGTTGGGAGTTCTTCAGCGCAAGAAGAACATTCGTGTACTTCTTGCTACGCCGCCGTCACCGCAGGGTATCGAGCTGAAGCCGATTTCCGGCGGTACGCTCCTGCAGCAGCGCGACGCGATCGACGCCGACGGTGACAACCCGGCCAACTGGACCCTTGCAGCCGGCGAGCCGGCTGATGAACAGACGCTGAAGGACCTCGAATTCGCTTGGCGTGCATGTAGGGCCGTCAAGTCCAACGCGATCCTTCTCGCCCACGACGGCGCCTCGGTCGGCGTCGGAATGGGCCAGGTCAATCGCGTCGACGCGGCTCATCTGGCGGTTCAGCGGGCAGGTGACCGCGTCGAAGGTTCGGTCGCGTCCTCGGATGCTTTCTTCCCTTTCCCCGACGGGTTGCAGGTGTTGCTGAGCGCAGGGGTGCGCGCTGTCGTACAACCCGGCGGATCGGTACGCGACAACGAGGTTATCGCCGCCGCTCAGGATGCCGGCGTCACGTTGTATCTGACGGGTGCACGGCACTTCGCGCACTAGAGTTCGCAGTTGTGCATCCCCGCTCGTCGGGACGCCCGAATCAGGGTCGGGGGTGCACAAATGTGCGAACGCTCGTAGCGTGGTGAAGTGACCTCTACCAAACCTGGCATTACCACCGTCGGCGAACTCCGCGCATCCGGACACGTAAAGCGTTCGGTCAAGGAAGAACTCCGGGACAATCTGCTCGACGCCCTTCGCGAAGGGACGTCTGCGTGGCCGGGAATCGTCGGCTTCGACAGGACGGTGCTGCCACAGCTCGAGCGCGCCATCATTGCCGGCCATGACGTCGTTCTGCTCGGGGAGCGGGGGCAAGGCAAGACGCGTCTGCTGCGTACCTTGCACCTGTTGCTCGACGAGTGGTCGCCTGTCATCGAGGGCTCCGAACTCGGCGAGCATCCCTACGAGCCGATCACCCCGGCGAGCATCAGGAAGGCCGCCGAGTTCGGTGAGGCGCTGGGTATCGGTTGGCGCCACCGCAGCGAGCGGTATGCAGAGAAGTTGGCGACGCCCGATACCTCTGTTGCAGACCTCGTCGGCGACGTCGACCCGGTCAAGGTCGCCGAAGGCCGAAGCCTCGGTGATCCGGAGACCATTCACTTCGGGCTGGTTCCACGAAGCCACCGCGGAATCGTCGCGATCAACGAGCTCCCCGATCTCGCCGAGCGCATCCAGGTCTCACTGCTCAACGTCATGGAAGAGCGCGACATCCAGGTCCGCGGGTACACGCTCCGGCTGCCTCTCGACGTGTTGCTCGTGGCAAGTGCGAACCCTGAGGACTACACCAATCGTGGACGCATCATCACGCCGCTGAAGGACCGCTTCGGCGCGGAGATCCGCACGCACTATCCGATCGTGCTGGGCGACGAGGTCTCGGTCATCGAGCAGGAGGCCGAGCTGACAGCGACGGTCCCGTCGTATCTGCTCGAGGTTCTGGCACGCTTCACCCGACTCCTGCGTGAGTCGCCGTCGATCGATCAGCGTTCGGGTGTGTCGGCGCGCTTCGCGATCGCGGCGGCCGAGACCATCTCGGCTGCGGCCGTTCATCGCGCTGCCGTTCTCGGCGAGGCCGATGCGGTAGCGCGTCCGGTAGATCTGGGCACGATCATCGAGGTGCTACGCGGCAAGGTCGAGTTCGAATCGGGGGAAGAGGGCCGCGAGGTCGAGGTGCTCGAGCACCTGTTGCGTCGTGCAACGGCCGATACCGTCCGTGAGCGACTCGGTGGAATCAACCTGGCCCCGTTGGTGACAGCGATCGAGCAGGGCGAGCCGGTGGTGACGGGCGACCGGATCACCGCCAAAGCGTTGCTCGGAGAGCTTCCCGATCTCGCGGTGCTCGACGACGTTTCGGCACGGCTCGATGCTTCTTCCGATGGCGAGCGGGCCGCGGCAACCGAACTCGCACTCGAAGGGCTGTACCTGGCTCGCCGGATCGCCAAGGATCCCGACGAAGACGGTCAGACGGTGTACAGCTGATGTCGGCCAGCAGATACGGTCGATATCACGGAGGACCCGATCCGCTGGCGCCTCCGGTCGATCTGAGGGAAGCACTCGAATCGATCGGCAACGATGTCCTCGAGGGGGCATCTCCGCGTAGGGCTCTGCAAGAGATGTTGCGACGCGGTACGCAGAACATGCGTGGTCTCGACGATCTTGCGGCTCAGGCCAACCGTCGTCGTCGAGAGATGTTGCGTAAGAACAACTTGGATGGCACGTTGCAGGAGGTTCGCGAGCTCCTCGACGAGGCGGTGCTCGAAGAACGTAAGACGCTGGCGCGCGCACTGGATGACGATGCGCGCTTCAAGGAGATGCAGATCGGCGATCTGTCACCGTCCACCGCGCAGGCCGTGCAGGAATTGGCGGACTACGATTGGCGCTCGTCGGAGTCGCGGGAGAACTACGAGAAGATCAAAGATCTGCTCGGCCGCGAGATGCTCGATCAACGTTTCGCCGGTATGAAGAAGGCGCTCGAAGGTGCCACCGATGAGGATCGGCAGGCGATCAGCGAGATGCTTGAAGACCTGAACGAGTTGCTCGACGCGCACAACAAGGGCGAGGACACGGACGCGCAGTTCGACGAGTTCATGAACAAGCATGGGCAGCACTTCCCGGAGAACCCACAGAACGTGGAAGAGCTTCTCGATTCGCTTGCTCAGCGAGCAGCGGCAGCTCAGCGCCTGAGAAACTCCCTCAGTCCGGAGCAACGCGCGGAACTGGATGCGCTGGCGCAACAGGCATTCGGTGATTCGAGTCTGCTGAGCCAGCTCGACCAACTCGATCAGAACCTACAGGCGGCAAGGCCCGGTGAGGATTGGGACGGATCGCAGAACTTCCGCGGTGAGAACGGTATGGGCCTCGGCGATGGCACGGGTGCGCTGCAGGACATCGCGGAGCTGGAGAATCTGGGAAACCAACTGTCGCAACAGTACAACGGTGCTGCGCTGGACGATATCGATGCAGAATCGCTCTTGAAACAGCTCGGACCGGAAGCTGCAGCGGATGCGCGAATGCTCTCTGAACTCGAAAAGGCTTTGCAACAGCAGGGTTTCATGGACAAGGGAGCCGACGGTCAATGGCGGCTGTCACCGAAGGCGATGCGTCAGCTCGGGCAGTCGGCGCTCCGTGATGTCGCAGGCAAGATTTCTCGACGCGGTGGTGAGCGAGATACCCGCAAGGCGGGCGCGATGGGGGAGCCGACCGGGGCGTCGAGGGCGTGGGAGTTCGGTGACACCGAGCCGTGGGACGTCACGCGCACGGTCAACAACGCGGTGTTGCGCACAGCGGCCCAAGGATCGGGGTTTCCGGTGTCCTTGCAAGTCACAGACGTCGAGATCAGTGAGACCGAAACTCGAACGCAGGCAGCCGTCGCGCTGCTCGTCGATACGTCTTTCTCGATGGTGATGGACGGTCGGTGGGTACCGATGAAGCGCACGGCTTTGGCGCTCGAGCATCTGGTGAGCACGCGGTTTCGGGGCGACGATCTACAGTTGATCGGTTTCGGGCGTCACGCGCAGAAGTTGACGGCGTCGGAGTTGGCGGGCTTGGACGGCGCCTACGATCAGGGCACGAACCTGCACCACGCCCTGCTGTTGGCGGGTCGGCATTTGCGTCGTCATCCCAACGCTCAACCGGTGGTGCTGATCGTGACGGATGGCGAGCCCACGGCGCATTTGGAACCGGACGGGAATGCGTATTTCGACTATCCGCCGAGTCCGCGCACTCTGGGTCTCACGGTCCGGGAGCTGGACAATATTGCGAAACTCGGTGCGCAGGTGACTATTTTTCGTCTCGGTGACGATCCGGGGCTTGCGCGTGTCGTCGATCGGATGGCCGAACGGGTCGGTGGGCGAGTCATTGCGCCGGATCTGGATGGTCTCGGAGCAGCGGTGGTCAGCGACTATCTGAAGCGGCGCCGGAAGCCGTGAATCTTGGTTGGACTTTCTTGTCTGTCATGCCGCGTTGACGACGGTGCGATCTCCGAGCGGGCTGTGCAATGTCATCTGCATCGTGCCGTATACGGCCACCATGATGCAGGCTTTGTCTGCCGCTTCCTGGCGGGTGCCTGTTCGGAGCGCGATCACCACTTCGGTATCGGTTTCGGTGACCTTCGCGTCGGCGCCGTAGCACTCGGGCGTCCCGGTGACGAAGTGGATGGCGATGGTGTTGGGAGAGATCTGACTCCACGATTCGAACGGTGTCGGCGCCGCGCGAATCAGTTCGGGTGTTGATTCGAACATCGTCCCGACCTCTCCGACAGGGACCTCGACGGGAACAGGCGGGGAACTAGGGGAGCGCATCGGGTCGGTGGCGGCCGGACTGCTCGTGGTTTCGACGTCGACGCTGCCTGACGTCGACGCCTCGCTCGCGCAGCCGACGAGCAGGATGCACATCAAAACTCCCGCAGCCAGAAACCTCATGCCTCCAAGGTAGCGCCGTGGGCTGAGTAGAACCTTTGGGTTGCGCAAGAGTTGTCCTCAGGCCAACAATGCCGTGACGAGTGCGATGGCAGGGATCGAGAGAAGCGTTGTCACGAAGGCTGTGTCCCTGGCCATGACGACGCCGCGGTTGTATCGGCTGGCGAAGACGAACACGTTTTGTGCGGTGGGGAGAGCGGAGACGACGGTGATGGCGAAAAGCTCGTGTCCCTCGACGCCGAGGAGCCGAGCCAACAGGTAGCCGAGGACGGGTTGCAGAATCATCTTCAAGCCGGTGGCGAGTGCTACGTCCCGCCGCGGACTGATGCCCTTCTGGAGTACTCGGGTCCCGTACAGCGACAGGCCGAAGGCCAGCAGTGCACCGGGGACGGCGGTTCCCGCGACGAGTTCGAAGGGTTGCATCAGGGCTTCGGGCAGTTCGAGTCCGGTGATGGACAGGGCGAGGCCGAGTCCGCCGGCAAGCACGATCGGGTTCTTGAACGGCGCGATGAGGATGCTGCGCAGTGACGCCTTCTTGCCCATCGTCGAGATGTCGAGAATCGTCAGCGCAAGCGGCGAGTAGATCATGATCTGAAAGAGCAGGAGTGGGGCAACGAAAGTTGCATCGCCGAGCACGTAGACGGCGATCGGGATTCCGAGGTTCGCGGCGTTGACATACGACGAGGCGAGGCCGCCGATCGTCGCTTCCGGGGTAGCCCGTTTCAACATCAGCTTGGAGATGAGCAGATAGATGGACCCGACCACCAGCGCGGACACCCCGGCGACTGCGAGGGTCGGCGAGAGAATGACCGCGAGATCCGACGTCGCCATCGTGACGAACAGCAGAGCCGGCGTCGCGACGAAGAAGACGAGTCGGCTCAGGACGAATTGGCCGTGGTCACCGAGAACCCCGAGTCGCGCCAGCATGTATCCCAGCGCGATGACGACGAAGATGACCGTGAAGCCTTCGAGAACTCCGGACATGAAGGTTTCAGGGTCTCGATTCGGATCGGTAGTGGGGCGCCTCTTACTTTAATGGCTCACGAGAAAGGCCACGCATCCGAAGGATGCGTGGCCTTTCTCGAAAAGACTGTGATCAGCGGCTGGTGAACGGCAGCAATGCCATCTCACGAGCATTCTTCACTGCGACGGCGACCTGACGCTGCTGCTGCGGCGTGAGGCCGGTGACGCGGCGGCTACGAATCTTGCCGCGATCGGAAATGAACTGACGAAGAAGGTTGATGTCCTTGTAATCCACCGTGGTGACCTTGGCGGCGTTCAACGGGTTCTTCTTCGGTCGGCGGCCAACCTCTGCGCGGACCTTCTTCGACGGTGCTCTCTTGACTGCCATCTCTACCTTTTCCCTTACCAGCTCGACTTATGGACGCCAAGCAGTTCCCCGCGGTGCGCGGGCTCGCACATGTCGATGCGTGAGAGTCCACAATTCCGCAGGTAGCCGCGCGGACGTCCATCCGCAGCGTCGCGATTGCGCAATCGTACCGGACTCGAAGCACGCGGCAAACGCGGCAGTGCCGCTCGGGTTGGTGCGCTCCCGGAATCGCGGCTGGGGGGCTTCGTGAAGATGGCCATCAGAACTTTTCTCCTCGAGTGCCGAGTTTGGCGATGACGGCGTCGATGCCGTCGCGGTCGATGGTTTTGATGCCCTTGGCGGACAGGGTCAGCGTGACGCGCCGGCCGAGGCTGGGGGCGTAGTACGTCTTCCTCTGGATGTTCGGGTCCCACCGCCTGCTGGATCGGACGTGTGAGTGCGAAACGGACTTGCCGAATCCCGGCTTTCGTCCCGTCACTTGGCAACGCCTGGACATTCGCGATTCTCCTATCGTTAATGACAATCATATTCGACAACTGGACTCTGCGAATGTAGCGTGTCTCGAGACGCAATGACAATCATTATCGAAGGAAGGGTTTCAGTGAATCTCCCCACGGACCGCCGTATACCGGTGGTACTCGTGTCCGGCTGGACCGGAGCTATGGGCGCAGTGGTGACCTCACTTCTCACCGAGGGAACTGTCGCCGTGCGCCACGACCTCAGCCGTGTACGCGAGGGCGTCGTGCGCAGAACCATCTATACGACGGGAGAACAGCCGCGCGAGACGATCCTCGAACTCGCGCACGGATGCCTTTCCTGCACTCTGCGCCAAGACCTGCTGCCGCTGCTCCGCACACTCTCGAGCCGCAGTTCCACCCACCGCATCGTTCTCGCCATGGACCCGACTCTCGAACCTGCGGTGTTGTGCTGGGCGATCCGTCATGTCGTCGTCGAAGGCATCGTCGGCCGGGTCGACGGACCGGCCTCGCGTGACGTCCGCGTCGAAGCCGTCATCAATTGTCTCGACGCGGCCACGTGGCTCGACGACGCGACCGGCGACGATTCCCTCGCCGACCGCGGCACTCGAGCCAGTCACGACGATGAGCGGACGCTTGCGCAATTGGTCGTCGGGCAGGTCGAGTACGCCGACGCGCTCGTCGTCACGGCGGGCCCCGACGTCGAAACCTGGGATCGGGGACCGCTCGCCGCAGTCCTGGCGCGGCTCGCGCCAGGCGCCCCCGCTACATGGATCGATGTCGATTCTGTCGTTGATGGTGAAATGCTGCTCAGCGCAGTACCTTTCGATGCTCGACGCGGTGCGGCGTCCGATGCGCACTCACCGCTGCTGCGAGGGCAGCCGCCACTCACCGAGGACTGCGGCGTTTCCCTCGTCGAGTTCACCGCATCACGTCCCTTCCACCCAGAGCGGCTCCACGAGGCCGTCGACGTACTTCTAGCCGGCGTCGTCAGTGTCCGTGGGCGAGCCTGGGTGGCGACGCAACCGAACGAGGCTCTGTGGGTCGAATCAGCAGGTGGGGGCTTGCACGTCGCAAGTGCGGGGAAGTGGCTGGCGGCGATGAATTCCAGTGAACTGAACCGTGCCGACTTCACCAGGCGGGCGATGGCAGCGCTGCGGTGGGATGAGGAGTTCGGTGATCGTGACACCTCGCTCGTGGTACTCGTCCACACAGCCGATCCGGTAGAGATCGATCGAACACTGCGGTGGGCGCTGGTGTCCGACGACGAAATGCTGAACCGCGAGAAGTGGATCACGTGGGCGGACCCATTCGGAAGCAGTCACGAAGATCCCTGCGACAGAATCCAATCCCCATATTCGGATGTCAACAGAGAGGCAACAGAATGAAGAAGAGTATCCACCCTGACTACCACCCGGTGGTGTTTCGGGACGCGGGAACGGGAACGCAGTTCCTCACCCGCTCCACCATCACCTCTGACCGCGATGTCGAATGGGAGGACGGTGTCGTCTATCCGCTCGTGGTTGTCGACGTCACCAGCGAATCTCACCCGTTCTGGACCGGTGCCACGAGAATCATGGACACCCAGGGGCGCGTCGAGAAGTTCGAAAAGCGTTATGGACGTCGAACCAGGAAAGGTGCCTGAAACATGGCCGTGCCGAAACGAAAGATGTCGCGCTCCAACACTCGCAGTCGGCGGGCGCAGTGGAAGGCAGTGGTACCGGACCTTGTGACCGTGCGGGTAGACGGCAATAGTTTTCGGGTGCCACGCAGGTTGGTCAAAGCAGTGTCAATGGGTGTCTACGATCCGAGGTAGACGCCGGTAGGTTGACTCCATGGTCCAACCTACCCCGTCAGCCAAAGACGTCAAACGGTGGCGACGCTACCTCGCCGACGAGTTGGCAGAGGCCGCTGTCTACCGCGATCTCGCGGAACGTCGCAGCGGTGAGGAGCGAGAAATCCTTCTCGCTCTGGCCGAAGCCGAGGGTCGGCACGAGCGGCATTGGCGCACCTTGCTGGGCGATCGCGTCGGGACGCCACTGAGGGGTGATCTCCGGACGAGGTTGCTGGGAGTACTCGCGCGGCGGTTCGGTTCGGTGTTCGTGCTGGCGTTGGCACAGCGGGCAGAGTCCAGGTCACCGTATGCACTCGACGGCGACGCGACCGAAGCGATGATCGCGGACGAGCAGATTCATGCCGAAGTGGTCAGGGCTCTGGCCGCACGTGGGCGCAACAGGTTGTCGGGGACGTTCCGTGCAGCAGTGTTCGGCGCGAACGACGGGTTGGTGAGCAACCTCGCTTTGGTGCTGGGCATCAGCGGCAGCGGGGTGTCCAACCACATTGTCCTGCTGACGGGACTCGCTGGCCTGCTGGCAGGGGCGTTGTCGATGGGGGCAGGGGAGTACGTCTCGGTGCGCTCGCAGCGGGAACTGCTCGAAGCCTCGTCACCCGACCTGGGAGCGCGCGATGCATTGCACAACCTCGACGTCGACGCCAACGAATTGGCACTGGTCTATCGGGCACGTGGAATGAGCTCGGACGAGGCCGAGTCGAAAGCATCGAAGGTGCTGCAGAGTATGACGGGAGACGACGAGCTGGGTCCAGCGGCCGACGCCCACGAATTCGTCGGCACGGGCGTCGGAGCCGCCATCGCCAGCTTCTGCTTCTTCGCATCGGGCGCGGTCATCCCAGTGTTGCCCTACCTCGTGGGAATGGAAGGCGTTGCAGCACTTGTGGTTGCGTCGGTACTGGTCGGAATTGCGTTGATCTGCACTGGGCTGGTTGTGGGCCTTCTCAGTGGCGGACCACCCGTCAAGCGAGCGCTACGTCAATTGGCCATCGGATACGGAGCCGCAGGCGCGACCTACCTGCTCGGAACTTTCTTCGGCGGGGGCGTCTGATTCGGTCGGAATTGCATTTTCTGACGCTAGAGTTCCTGCCATGCTCACTGCCGTACGCCACTTCGCTGCTGTCACAACAGTTGCCGTCCTGCTCGTCGCAGGGTCGGTCGCGTACGCCAGTGCAGACGAGGTGAACACCTCACCCGGCACCGTGGTCGCGGTAGAAGATCTTGCCTCGGAACTGTGGTTGCCGGGCGCCGGCGATGCCAAACGAATCACCTATTGGACTGTCGGATCCAATGGAGCGCCCGCGCTGAGCACCGGAGCGTTTTTCGTTCCCGAGGGGGAAGCTCCCGAAGGCGGCTGGCCCGTCATCGCCTGGGCCCACGGCACATCGGGTCTCGACGACAATTGCACACCGTCCCTCGTCGGCCCGCCCGATCCAGCGCGCGATCGGCAGTACCTCGGAACCTGGCTCGGGCAGGGATACGCGGTCGCCGCGACGGATTATGTCGGACTCGGAACCCCCGGCATCATGTCCTACCTCGACGGCAAACTCGAGGCGCACAACGTCGTCGATTCGGTGAAGGCCTCGAGAACTGTCGAGAAGTCGCTGTCCAACAAGTGGGTCGTCGTCGGGCAGTCGCAGGGAGGTGGTGCCGCGATCACCACCGCGCGATACGCCTCCGAGTTCGGCGGCCCTGACCTCGATTACCGGGGAGGCGTCGGTACCGGTGTGCCGGCCAACATCGAACTTGTGCTGCTGCCCGCAGGCCCCGGATTTCTTCCCATCGCCGTCAGCAGAGGCTTGACGACGTACCTGCTGTACATCCTTGCGGGGTTGCGTTCGGCTCACCCGGAGATCGACCTCGACTCCTACCTGACGCCTTTCGGACGCGAGACCGTCGACCGAGCTGAGACGCTCTGTGTCCTCGAAGCAGAGGAAGAGTTCGGCGGCGTCGTCAGTGGTGACTTGTTCTCCCGTTCGCTCAACGAGATACCGAACCTCTACGGTTTGATCAACGACTACATGGGTGTTCCGTTCACCGGCTACGACCGACCGGTGTTCATCGCTCAAGGTCTCTACGACACGGATGTGCCTGCGCCGTCAGCGCTTTCGTTGGTTGCACAGATGATCGCCAACGGTCAGCCGGTAACGTTGCATACGTATCCCACCGACCACAGCGGTGCGATGCTCGCTTCACAGGCAGACTCGATCCCGTTCGTCGCAGGGCTCTTTCGTTAGCCTCGATCTTTCTTCCTGCTGACGTGTCGGCCTGAACCCCTCGAGATTGTGGCTGTCACC
>NZ_MKKY01000004.1 GCF_002091955.1 Rhodococcus sp. 1168
CTCGTTCGTTCCTCGCTGCCAGGGACTGCGCGGTGCAGCGAAGAACATCTCGATGCCTGTCGCTGCGGTAAGCAGCTTGTGGCCGGCAAGTTCCATCCCTCGGTCCCAGCTCAAACTTCGGCACATCACCGGATTCATCCGTGCATACTCCCTGACCAGCGCAGGAACAACTGACGTCGTGTGCCGCGTTGGTGTCTGCACAATAGTCAGATAGCGGTACTTGCGATCGACCAGGGTCGCTACCTGACTGTTTCTCGAACCAATGACC
>NZ_MKKY01000005.1 GCF_002091955.1 Rhodococcus sp. 1168
CATCCTTCCAGCGGAACCATCGATCCCGCTATCTCGGTGTCCACCATCCGGGGGGAGCCTCAAAAGACCCATATGGGGGTAATGTCCGTTCGTGCGGTTACGATGGGTTTTCGCTCCTCTGGCAGCGTTAGTTGTCGTCGCCCTCGTATGCACCGGGCTGTATCTCTGGCCGAAACCATCACCGCTTAAGGCCAGCAAGCTATCACCAGCTTCATGCTTGTACCCTGGCGTCGTCGACGCGGTGATCTCGCAGGCCACACTTGACATACCAAAGTCCGACGACGCGGGGTCGCGACCTGATGGCTTCGTCGCCGTATCCGTTGTGGTGTGCACCAGCGGTGGGCCGACGCCTGCACCCGAAGGAACTACAGCGACGGTTCGACAGGCCACCTACGTTGGCGACGTCTCAAGAGTCCAGGACGCATTAGACCGCCGCGAGTATCGTTTCCAACTGTTTACGACATGCGACGGCGATTACCCTTCCGTGCCCGTTGTGTGGCTGATTGACAACGACGGAGTTGGATACCGCCCTACATTTCCAACTGACCGCTGCGGGAGACCGATTACAGAACCCCTCACACTTATCGAGGAGTTGACACTGATTTCCAGCACGGAGACCGAAATTGGGTTGATCCGGTAGACCGCGATTTTGGTGGCGAACCAGCGTTGCGCACAACAAATCGGACAGCGTCTGACATACCGAAAAGACCGACCGTTCCGTCTGGTACGTTCGTTTGCTGCGAGTTGGGAGACGCCCTTTATGAAACACTACGGCCGGGTGCGATCAGCAAGAAGACGCCCAACGAGAACTATTCGACCGACTAGAGCTCGCAGGGCCTCATCAATCTTGACGGCTTTAGGACTCATGTGCGCAATCGTGGCGTCCACACCTGGGGTCGCAAACGCTGATCAGTTCCGCAATGGACAATGGATTTTCGGTTCAATTGAGCAAGAATTCATCCGATTTTTAAATCCCGATAATTCTTCTCGGATCGGTGAACCCACAAGCGGCGAACTACTGGCCGGCAGTGACGGTAGGGGCAGGTGGCAATCGTTTGGCTTCGACACCAACCGGATTGTCTGGAGCCCAGATGTCGATCCCGGGCGTGGCCGCCAAATCGGGGGGTTCATCCTACAAAAATGGCTCACTTATGGTGTCCGTCCAAACCAAACTCCTCTCGACAGCGACGAACGTGGACGGCTGAAGTACCCCACTACGGCCGAAGAGCCAGCGGTCGGTGGCCGGTACAACAACTTCCAAGGCGGTGCTATCACCTACGAATTTGGAAAAGCGTCGGCGTATGCGACCTGGGGCGACATTCGCAATACGTGGTCGCAAAACGGCTACGAAACCGGCCAGTACGGATTCCCCAGTTCAGACGAGCTGCGATGCGCCGCTGCACCGTCGTCGAATGGCACATTCGGCGCTGCCGGACAATTATTCAAGAGCGGATCCACATATATAACTTCGGGAGTTTCCGGTCCGTTCGGCAATCGCATCGGATACACCGCAGTAGACGCTTTCAGCAAAACGTTAAAGCTTACCGGATCAACAAAATATCAGACCAACCTCAATTATGCAGTCGGCAAATGGAACGATACGTCGGCGGGACTCGGTAAGGTAACGATCACCCAGGGCGCGTCAGCTGGATCAGCGAACCTGACAGTGAGCGATGTAAATATCCCGGGAGGATTCATAGGGCAATACAGCCCTGGTAATCGAACTCTGCAATTCAACGATGTTTATCTAGCGCCTGGTGCCCCATCTTACAACGGCACATCGTACGCCAACGACACCCGCCGAAATCACACCGCATCCCACGAGCTTGGACATGCATTGGGCCTTTATCACTCATGCGAGACACAATTGATGACACCGATCAACAGTACGGTGCAGGGGCCAAATCCGTTGGACAGAACGATCTACAACAACCTTTGGAGCAACTAATGCGCAGTGTCAAGAATGTGGTTTGGGTGGGGACATTCTGTGCACTCACACTAGCGGGGTGCGCATCATCAAAGCCCACGGACGGTCAGGCTCCTTCACCCAACGCTGGGGCTGCCGAAACATTGGTCGCGTCATCGGACTGGGCCTACGACATCGAAAATGAATACATGGTCGCCGGCGCCGCCGACACCGTCATCGCTGGAACCGTACTGGCCGAGATAATACCATCGGACACCAGAATGGCCCCCAATCCGGAAACCCAGTTCACAGTTCGGGTTGACAGCATCTTGAAGGGGGACGCTCCGGAGGAGATTGTCGTATCACAGCTGGGGGGATTCTCTCCAGAGAAGAACGCTTTCATCATGTCAGGCGACGACCCACTGATGGAGGTGGGTGGTTCCTACGTGATGTCGCTCGTGTTCGATCCGGCCGTCACGTGGTACACCGCGAGCCCAGCGACCAACGGTATTGAGGTGATCTCGACGGCAGCTGAGGGCGCACCGCAGCGACGTGGGGAAGCAGAATCAGATGTGGTGTCGAGAATGCGCGATGTTGTTGCCAACGAGATCCCACCGCAGCCTGCGGAGTAGGTACGCAGCCTGAGCGATGATCGGGGGCGCGGTGATCGATTGTGAGTTCCCCGCGCCCCCCGACCCGGCAAAGTAACGCCTCCGCCTCACAGACAGATGAGCATCAGAGCTGTACCTCCACGAACGGATCAGACCAGAACCTGACCCGGTCTGATCGTCGATCCCTCCGCGTTGACGTCCAATTCATCAACGCCGTGCGGATGACGACGACACGGCGGTCGTGTGGAAGATCTGAGCGCACTGTCTCACCGACGTCCGTCTCACCGACGTTCGTATCTGGGGCAGTCGGCGCGCAGGAGTTCCGCGGGCTCGCCCATCCGTCAGGGGCCTAAACGACTCCAGCCCCCGTTCGGGCTCGGGCCAGGCAGTCTGCGATCGCGCCATTTGGTCGAGCCGCGCCCGTGTCTCACAGATCGGTGCCCCAGAAGCGAACGTATGTAGGACAACGCATGGTTCTGCATAAACATGCACGACCTCGATTTGTGCGCGCCGTCGAAGCCTAGGTGGATGTCTCCTTGCATAGCGGGTGACCGGCTAGTGACTCAGCGCAGCAGGCTAAGTTCGCGCGCACCATCCACAGCCCTCGTCGACAGCGTGCATCTTTTCGATCGCGTCAGCGCCGCTGGTCGTCATCGCTGTCGCCGAATACGAATCTGTCGATTACCGGAAGGTAGCGGCGTACCTGCTCGCGATCGCTTTCACACTGATCTTTTGGTAGGTCGCCATAGTCGGTCGTCATCTGCTTCGCCCAGCGTGCGACAAGTTCTGCTGGGATTGTCAGAGATCCGTCGGCGGCAGGTTCGCATTTCGAGTGCATGTATCGCTGCCAGTGCGACCATCTTTCGTGTTCCAAGGCTGCGAGAGTTTCCATCAAACTCGCTGAATGTAGACGGCGGCGCTCGGACCCCGTGGAGTCGCCAGGCACGTCAGATCAGTTCCGAGTCGACGAGTTTCCAATAATGTTGACCCAGGACCGTCAGTTCACAGGACTTGCTTCCCATCGCTGCGTGCCACATATGGGGCGCATCGACTGGGCGAACGAGGTTCACACGAACGAGCTTTTGCAGAACTGCAAACGCAGCGGTGTGCGCCGGATCTGGGTCCGGTACATCTGGGTCAGCGATTTGTTCGGCGGATCGCTCTGGTTCGTAGGATGGGTCCAACGCCAGCTGGTGATCCGGGGTCGGGAAGTGAGTGGTGACCGCTTTCAGGTGCTCGAGCTCTATGGGTGGGTCCGCTTCTCTGAGCGATACGAATGCCTTCACGTTGGTCTTGAAGACCGGGCGTTGTTTCCAGGGCCCCAATGACTGGTCGACATGGGCATACACGCTTCCGGGGGTGACTGCGCCAAGCAGATTGGCAGCTGCGCCATTGAGTGCGTCGACAAATAGCTCGGTGAACACGCTCGAACCGCCGCCGGGCGTGATCATTGAGGCCTGGTTGGCCGCGGAGGCCGTCAGTATCGTGACTCCTTCTCTGATTTCACTGACGCTAGTGACGACGGTGCTCTCGCCTACAGCGCCGCTGTGGCAGCTGTCGAGTATGACTACCTTGTTGCGTGCTTTCGAGTTGTTCGCGAGAGTCATGATGTCGGCTAGAGGAAGTCCGTCGTCCCCCCACACTGAATCGCTCGCGCACACGTATCCCCCGGTCGATTCGAGGTGGCCGTGCCCCGAGAAGTAGAGCAGGGCAACCTCAGCGTCGTCGTCGAACAGTTCGGTGACGGCGTCTTTGAGTTCTCGCTTGCTTATGGCGCTCTCGCCACTGCTCGCGACCAGCAGCTTCGGGGTCCTGAAGTTCATGGTCCCGTCCGCGTGCCGTTCGAGCACTTGTTTCACCGAGTAGGCGTCATTGACGCAACCGCTCAGGTCTGGAACCTGGTCATCGGCATAGTGGTCGATTCCGATGATGAGCGCTTTTCGCATTAGGGGGACGTCAGAGGGAATCGATGAAGTCGATGATGTTCTTATCGCTCCAGATTGTGGTGGCGACGCCCGCGATGTCCGTACGGTCGTCGGAGTAAGCCCAGATGCCGCGAATCTTCTTCCCTTCGTCCTTGGCGCACTGGATCTCCCACTTCTGGCCGCTGGATGTCAGTGAATTCTTGCTCACCAGAACGATGACACCGTGAGATCGTTTGATCCGAGTGCGAACTCGGTCTTTCCAGCCGGTGTCATAAGGCTCCTTGACTGACATGTCAATGAACTCGTAGGGAGCGCGTGGGCTGAGCGTTTGCCCCTTCAGGAAATCTCGTTGGCGCTCGTCCTCGATCGCGAAGGCGACGAAGATTATCTTCTTGTCAGCCATAATTCTCCTATGTCGGCGGTGTACCCACCGTATCGGGTGACTCCGACATAGTGCCTAATCCCGACACACGGTCACTGACTGAGGTGCGTTCCCTGACTGAAGCCTGCGGATAGTTCTACCTCGTCGTGTTCGAGTTTTGTGGCGACTGCGTTTTGGGCTTGGTCGCAGAACTGGGCGGCGGTTTCATCTGAGACCGCGGAACCCTTGCCGACGGGTAGCCGCCTTTACGTTCAAACGTGTCGGTTTGCTTGTCGGGCCGTCTGGGAGTTGTCAACGCGTTCCACCTCCTACTTGATCGCTTGTCGAGTCATCTACCGAGTCGTCCTCTGACTCCATCGTAGCGTCGTAGAAGTCCAGGTACCGGATCTCCTCCCACCGCACGAGCAGGCTTTTGCCTGTTCGTGCGGGTAACGCCACCCCGTCTACATCTTCGGTCAGTATGACGCCGTCCTGATCGACCTCGACTTGCTCAGCTAGGTAGAGGTCCCCGGGCTCGGGATAACCACCGGCGTAGGACCCGTTCCACTCTCCCGCCAGAATCGTGTCGTCCATCAGATGCAGAACGACCCACCCCGACAGTTGGGGGCGACTCCACAAGTAGTCCCACGCCCTCGGTGCCGGTGCAACATCGGTGTATAGGTTGACAAAGGCGACCGAGATCCGCCTGGCCACTCGCTTCGTCGCTCCGGCGTCGGGGTCCACTCGATCTGCGAGATCCCGTCTTTTAGAAGCCCAGGCTGTGAATCGCCCGAAAACAAAGGGAACCACGAGGTACCCCACCCCGCCGATCCAGAGCCACGGTGAAACAGCGGTCCCCGCTTTTAGATGACCAGAGACGACATAGTGGCTGTACAGCCAGTATGTGAGGGGCGCGATCAGGACCTGGAATCCGACAGAGAAACTGAGCAGTCTGAAGATTTGATCGGCACCACGTAGGCCCCATCTGCCTCCGCGCTGTTCGCGGGCTAATTCGTAAAGCGCACCCGGAAGTAGCGCTAGAAGCGCCACCGCAAGAGCTTGAAATGTAGACGGCACGTGGTGTGACTACTCTCGGTGTCGGTTAAACCCAGCATTGAACGGTCATCATGGTGGTCGATTCGCTTGCGATCCGCCAGCGAATCCTTCTGGCCACGCAGACGCGGCCCGTGCGGTGTCCCGGAAACGAACGTTTGTGAGAACTGCTCCGCTCGCCTGCTGTTGTCAGACGGGTTCGTTGAGTTGTTCGGTGATGCGGTCGAAGTAGGCGCGCGTTGTGGGGTAGCCGTCTGTTTTGTCTTTGTGTCAGCCTATGGCTCCGTAGAACCAGTGGGCTGTTTTGTCGATGCCGGCTTCGCGGGATGTGACGTAGCTGCGGTCCACACCGACGATCCGGCGGACGCGGTCCGCGCGGTTTGTCATTGCCCGTTGTACCTATTGAGAGTTGTGAGTGCCGTCGCACCACACAGACCCGCGTACGGTGCGCGGACGACGCTTTGTCTGTGCCTCGGGTGTCGTTTCTTGTTGGGACCGCTACGGTGAGACTTCGGCGGGCTCGGCGAGGTGCGCGGCCATTTCGGTTGCCTCGGCGTCTGTCGGCCAATTGTCAGGACCGGGTAGCGGCGGGAAGATATCTCGGATTCGTGCGTCGATCAGACTGGATTCGAGTAGGTCGATTGCTGTATCGATGACTGTGTCTTTGATGTGTTCAACGTGAACCCCTAGCCATCCTTGGATACCGTCCGGTCCTTCGGCGGTGGGGCCGAACAGCCGCAGGAGCGCTTCGGGTCTATATCCATCGTGGGCAATCAGTTCGACGGGCGTAACCCAGGAGTCTTTCGGCTCTGTAACCCATATCTTGTGGTTGTAGGGGACACCATCGTCGTTCGTGCGCCGCCATCTTTCCTCGGAGGAGAGGTGCTCGATGCCTTCTGGCGCCCGGATACTCCACGAAGTGGCCTCTCCGCGTTCGATCTCATCTGGTGTGGCGTCCCTGTGGTAGCCCATAGATTTCAATCGTATATTCGTTCGGTCTTAATCATCACTGTTAGGTGGCCGCGGGATTTGGCGGCTTCAGCCGGCCTGTGTGTTTCGGGGTTTGTGATGGCCTACGCCTCATGGGTGTGTACTGGGTAGATCCTTCTCGGCGGCGGCCGTCCTGTTCTGTGTCCGCCGCTCGTGGAGATCATTGTGGGCTTGGCGTTGTGGTGCCGCCGGCGTGGATTCGGCTTGGCCGTCTGCCGCCGTGGTGGTTCCAGGTTTCAGTTCGAGTCGCTTGCGTAGTGATGCCACGCCCAGTTCGGTGAGTTCGCTTGCCGCGAGGGCAGGGACGTCATGGCCGGTCAGTTCGTTCACGATGTGTGGGTCGTCGTCGATGAAGGCGCGGAGCCAGTCCGGGTGTTTGTTGGTCACTGCGCGGGCGTGACTGCGTTTGATGTGGGCTGCGGGTTGCGGGTGGCCGGAGGGTTCGGATGTGGGCCGTATGAGCAGTGCTCGGCCGGTTGGGAAGTCTTGCTCGGCGAGCCACAGCCTGGTGGCGGCGTGGGTGTAGGAGGGTCTGGTGCTGGAGTAGACGAGGGTGTATCCGAGACTGTCGATCGCGCAGGCCAGGTCGTGGCCGGTGGCGAGGACGGCGGCGTCGGGGATGTGGGCGAAGAACTCGCGCCACCGCTGGGCTGGGGGGATCTCCTCATCGGTCAGTATCGCCTCGTGCGCCGACAGGTCGGCCAGGACGCCATCGATGTCGATCATGACCACCCGGTCCTCGTTCGGACGATGAACCGGCGGCCTGTGCCGTCGACGGATCGGGGCTACTCGACTTGGCTCGACACCGGATGTCCACCCCTCGTTCATACCTGAGCGGGGCGGACATCCGGTGTGGCTCGCCGCACAGGGCGTCGCAACGTCGATCGTCTCGACCGTGAGCACCGAGGTGTCGGCACTACCCTGTTGCGGCAATGATCGGGGTGGTTGCGGCGGCGAGAACGGTCTCGAGCGACTCGCGGTAGCCACTCCGGATCGACACGGCGACTCCTGCGGGGACGATGTGCGCCAGCAATCGGTGCCCGGCCAGCGGTGCCGCCAGAACACGAACGAATTTCTCTGCGGTGAAACCCTCTCTGAAACAACTCGATTCGGCGGCTCTGCCGGCGAGGACCGATACTGCTGCGTCCCATGCTGCGAATGGCCGACGAGCGCTGAATTCCGGTTCCGCACTCAACCGGGCCTCGGCGCGCAGCGACACTTCTTCGGTGAAGGCCTGCGCGGCATCGTCGACCATTCCCTTGATCGCATCGAGCGGGTCGATCCCCTCTGCTGCGGTCCAGCGTTCCGCGATCGCGGTGTAGACGGCGGCGGCGGTATCGAGGACCGCCTCGGCCATCTCACGCTTGGAGGCGAAGTGGAAGTACATCGAACCTTTGCTGCACGCGGTGTTGTCGAGGATGCGGATGACCGACGATGCTACGTATCCGCAGCGAGCGAATTCCGTCGCCGCTCCTGCCAGTAGATCTGCGCGTGTTCTCACTGCCCGCTGTTGGCTCGTCATCGACTCGCACCCACGTAGTCACGGTCGGTGCCCACCTGGGCGTACTCGTTGGTGTCACGGTAGTCCGAACTTGCCTCTGCGCCGGCGGTGTTCTGGTCGTGACCGGAATCGGCGGCGTGCGGCTGGTCGGTGATGGACGGGGCGGCGGTGCTGCGTTCGCTGGCGATGTTCTGCTGTACCTGGGTCCAGGTTTTGATGTGGCGCGACACCGTCGAGGTGTGGAGCTCGAGGTGGCGTGCGATGTCGCTCAGTGACCAGTCGGGGTGAGCGAGGTAGAGGTTGACACTGGTCCATACGGCGGGCTTGAGCAGGCCGTTGTCGAGGTCTTCGTCTACCCCGGCAAGACTCGATATTGCTGCCGCACTGTGCTGTTCGTTCTCGACACTGTCGGTCGGGCATTCGGTTCGATCCGGCGCGGTGACATCGTCGGGAATGCCGGCAGTGTCGGTCGTGGTCCGGCGGCGGCGTGGTGCGCGCAGGACGACGGCGACGATCTCGCTCATCGTCAGAACCATCGCTGGCGCTAATGCTGCTATTGCTGCTGCGACGGCTGCGTTGAGGACCGTAGCGGTCAGCACGGCGTGGTAGGCGTTGCCCGCGATGGACAGGACCGCCGAGACGGTCAGCACTGCCACGACGAGTCGCCGGCCTCGTTTGGTGGCGGTGTCGGTGTGCTGGGAGAGGGCGATTCGGATGACGGCGGCGGCGAGGATCGGTCCGTCGAGAGCGACGGGGATGACCCATGCGTCGGCGGGGTGGATGCCGGCCATGACGGCGAGGTCGAGGAGGGTGGAGAAGGACAGCTTGAACGAGGCCGCACCGACGATGATGGCGATGGCCAGGCCGGTGATCAGTGCGCCGGTCAACACGCGGGGGTGGATGTCGAGGGTGTCCTCGCTGGTGGCCTCGAGGTCGGGGGTATTAACGTTGTTCATTGATCGCAGGTCCTATCTCTGTGATCGACCGGCCCCGGTGGTGTTCGCGCACTGCCGGGGCTCTCTGGTCGGGGTGAGTCGGTGTCAGGGTGATTCGAGGTGGAGTCGGTCTCGGTCGTACTGCCTGCATACGTCGTGGGCGGGGCGTGCCGCCGAGTCGGATCAGTTTCGGAAGACGACTGCACGAGTTCAGAAGTGGAGTGCACTTACTCGGCCGATTCGGTGAGTGAGTCTCGTTCAGCTCTGGCGAGTTGAAGGTTTTTGTAGAGCGCGGATCTCTTCAAACCATTGTTCTTACACAGTGTTTCGATCTTGAATCGCCGTGTTTCGTACATCCGGAGCAGGTAGGCGCGCTCCTCTGGGGTGAGCGTGTGTGGACGCCCCTTCATCCGGCCCGCCGCGCCAGCCGCCGCGATTGCATCCCTTGTCCTGGACCTGATCAGGTCGGATTCGAATTCGGCCATCAAGCCGAGCATTCCGATGAACATTTTGCCCATCGGGTCTGTTGGGTCGTAGACCTTGCCGTCTATCGACAATGCCACCCCGCGCGCGGCCAAGCGGTCGACGGTCTCGTGGAGATCCCCTGCCGACCGGGAGAGCCGGTCGAGTTTGGTGACGCAAAATTCGTCACCCTCGCGGCTGGCATTGATCGCGTTCTCGAGTCCGGGCCGCTTCGCTTGCCGGCCGCTGATCCCGTGATCGATGTAGATGTGGTCGCGGTGTACGCCGGCCTTCGTGAGCAACCCGACTTGAACGGCCGTGTCTTGGCGGACGGTAGAACAGCGTGCGTAGCCAACTTTCATGCCCACTCCCCCTTGTACGTCCGATCTGTCCACTAGAAACAGCGGGCTACTGGACTTCTGCAAATGGACTCATAACGGACGATTTCAGAGGCTATACGTCGACGTCGGTCGCACACAGACGGTCGTTCCCGTCCGTCCGGTATGACGATGGTCAAAACGCACACCCGAACCCGCAGGAAGCTGCTGAGCGAGTGCGTCGAATCTTGAGGCATCAGCCGCGTTAGAGTTCACTTGTCCGCCGACGCTTCTGCGCGGTGTTCGACATTCGCCGGTTCAAGCAACCGCATGGCCGCTGCGAAATCTTCTCGCACTGCGACTCCAGCGCAAAGTGCGACCGGAATCCACGAGGACAAAGCGGCCTCGATTTACCACGCTCATCCCAACACACGGTGTGAGCGCTGCACCCTCAACTCCCCCACCCACCGAAAGGTACCAACGACGATGCACAACAACATGATCACCGCTGGAGATGACCGGCAGATCACCGACAGCATGCTGGACCGCAACCGACAAGCCTTGATCGACACAGCCCGGGGCCTCTCCGAATCCGATGCCCACAAACGGTTGGTCCCGTCCCTCACGACACCAATCGCGTTGATCAAGCATGCTGCAGCAGCGGAACGCATTTGGTTCCAGAGGCATTGGGCCGGGTTCGGCGAGTCCGACTGCGACGGCTACTCACGCCGCGACGAAGGGACCTTCACCGTCGGTGACCACGAGACGTTGGCCGACGTCATCGCCGAGTTCGAGCGAGCCAGCAAGCGATCACGCGAGATAGCTTCGCGGTTCGAGCTCGACGACACCATCGACCTGTCCACCGAAGGGACTGTGAGTATGCGATGGACACTGCTGATGATGATTCAGGAGTTCGCCCGGCACGCCGGCCACGGTGACATCCTCCGCGAGCAGATCGAAGCCGGCAGTCAGGTCGACGGCGACACCCTGTCCTGACAAGCACCAACCGACCACTGTGCACCCGTCTTCTGATAACGAAATGTCAGAAGACGACTTCACTCAGGAGCGAATCGCCTGGTCGATGTGCAGTCGACTTCTGAAACTTACACGCTCTCGATTGAGTGGATCGCGTCGTAGACGGTCGATCGCTGACCTTCGCAGTGGGGCCGGCCGCGTGACGATCTGTCTCATCGTCCGGCAGACTGAAGATATTGACCGATTCGGGGACATGCGGCCGCGCACTCTTCCAAAGTTCACAGCAACGCAGATGCGTACCGCGGGCTCAAAACGACCGTTGTCAAGATCCTGAACGGCGATATGAACGCCCGATCCTGGCATAGCAAGGTCAGAGTGAACACTGTATCGATAAACGACTGATTCCAGCCTCGCGGGGTCTGGTCCAGCCCGTTCGGTGCTATATCAGCTCGCCGCGTCGAAGATCGACAATTGCTGGGGGCGTGTTGACGCCGCCTGCTCGTTCGGCGTTGCGGCCCCGCCGACGTCGCTGCAGCCGCAGCATCACCTCGGTCAGCCGATGCGGGATCGGCAACACCGGCACGGCGCGCCAGTTCCGCGCGAACAGCCCTGTGATCGACCGAGCCTGCTATGCCCCTGTTTCCGCGGAAGTCGGTACGCCACTGACTCGATCCTGCCGGCGGAACGACCAGCAGAGAGTCGGTCAATCGATCGAGAAGAACATCAACTTTGTCGTGCAGCACCTCAACAGCCTCAGCGAACGCGGCATCGGAAACCGTCCGCAATGCAACCGAACTCGACATAGTCGCCATCCTAGATCGTAGCCATTCCCCACCTCGGGTGCGTTTTTATTCGCGGCCCGTCGCGGTCGTAGGAATCTCTGCGCTTAGCCTCAATACCGTTCAGTTAGTGCTGAATGACAGTGCATTGGGGTGACATTGTGGGTTGTGGATGGT
>NZ_MKKY01000006.1 GCF_002091955.1 Rhodococcus sp. 1168
GCCACGGTGTGATTGATGTCAGTCGATCTCGCAGCCCACGGGTTGGTGCGTGTGGGTGCATTGTGCAGCGTACGCCCCCGCAAGCGGGAGGGACCCCCAGGACGGGGTGAGGTAGCCGAGCGACGAGTGGCGGTGCCGGTGGTTGTGGTCGTCCTTGAAATCCTCGATCACCACCCGAGCCTCGAGCAGACTCATCCAATGGTTGCGGTTCAGGCATTCCTTCCGTAGTCGGTTGTTGATCCCCCAAGGACTTCGTCCAGGGAGGTGCCCCCAGATTCGATGTGCCCGTTGTTCCACGGTGTGCCCGGCGGGATGTACGAGATTCCGATGCGGTCACCGCAGAACTGCTGCAGCACATGCGAAATGAACTCCGATCCGTTGTCCATTCGCAGCACTTGAGGCGGCCC
>NZ_MKKY01000007.1 GCF_002091955.1 Rhodococcus sp. 1168
ACATTCCCGGCCGGCCGATCTTCGACACCCACACCCTCCTTCAACTGCACTGTTGCGCTGACCCTTTGATTCTAAGTCGGTTTTCTTCGCGGCGGAGCGGGCCGCAACAGCAAGTGATCATCGACTACATCGAAAACAACAAACAGGAGTACTTCCGTTGTGCCGATCTGCAGGGTGCTTACCGAGCACGGCTGCCCGATCGCGTCGTCCACCTACTACGAGGCCCGCAGCCGTGCAGCATCGAAACGAGCGGTACGCGATGAACAGCTGAAGGCCTAGATCAGTCGGGTTCACGACCAGAACTACTCGGTCTACGGCGCACTCAAAGTCTGGCTGCAATTACGACGAGAGGACATCGACGTGGCCCGCTGCACTGTCGAACGACTGATGAGCACCCTCAGTCTCGAAGGAGCCGGACGTGGCAAGAAGAAGCGCACCACCATCGCAGATCCATAGGCGCAGCGGGCGGACGGTCTGGTGCAACGAACGTTCAACCCGATCAGCCCAAATATTTTGTGGATAGCAGACTTTACGTATTTTTCGACGTGGTCCGGGTGGGTGGGGGCACCGCCCTGCATGGAGTGCTTGGGGGAGACGTGGCATTCGTGATCGACGCCTACTCGCGCCGAATACTCGGATGGAGGACTTCTGAGGCTCCCCCCGGATGGTGGACACCGAGATAGCGGGATCGATGGTTCCGCTGGAAGGATG
>NZ_MKKY01000008.1 GCF_002091955.1 Rhodococcus sp. 1168
AGCCTCGATCCACCGACTGAGGTGATGCATTGTGGTCGGTGACTGAATTGTGGGGTCGGGGTCTTCTGGGCGTGTGTCGTCCGCTGGTCTACCCAGCGTTTCCACGATTGTCGTTGTTCGGGCCGAGTCGGCGTGTCGGTCAGGATCAGGCAGTCGAAGGTGGACTGAACCCAATGATGTTGCGCCATAGTTGAAGCCATGCGTCGAGCCATGGCCACTTTCGCGGCAGGTGCAGCGTGGGTGCGCGCTGCGGCCGCACGAAACGCGCGGGAATGTTGACGATCTTCCGCCGTAGCGTCATT
>NZ_MKKY01000009.1 GCF_002091955.1 Rhodococcus sp. 1168
CGCCCGGCGGTGGGAACCGAAACGCATTCGCCTGCGGGTGTTCTCGGTCGCCGGACGTATCGCCGGTCATTCTCGCCGCAAGCACCTGCGCCTGTCGAAGAATGCGACATGGTCGACGTTGATCGTCGCAGCACTGGCCCGGTTGGCGGCGCTGCCCGCACCTGCCTGACCAGAATTCACCCGCCCATTCGACCCGAAAGAAACCGCCTCGGACCGTGGAACCGAGCGCCCGACCGATCGACATCGGCGACTTCATCCTGCCCGATCGCCGAGATCGCGGTGACAGCCACAATCTCGAGGGGTTCAGGCCGACACGTCAGCAGGAAGAAAGATCGAGGCTA
>NZ_MKKY01000010.1 GCF_002091955.1 Rhodococcus sp. 1168
CCATCCACAACCCACAATGTCACCCCAATGCACTGTCATTCAGCACTAACTGAACGGTATTGGCTTTAGCGGTGTTGTCCAAGCAGGGCGGTAACATGCGTGATTTCAAAGCGCCGCGAGTGTATGCAGGTCCAGCGTTACCGATCATTGCGATCCCGACTACGGCAGGAAGCGGTTCGGAAGCAACGCAGTTCACAATTATTACCGATATCTCGACAGACGAGAAGATGCTATGTCCAGGCCTGTCATTTCTCCCGATTGCCTCGATCGTCGATTCTGATCTCACAATGTCCATGCCCGCTCGGCTAACCGCTGACACCGGAATCGACGCACTTACCCACGCGATTGAGGCGTACGTAAGTAAAAAGGCCAACCCGATTTCAGATGGCCTTGCATTGTCCGCCATGAAGACAATCGGTGCATATCTCTCACGTGCATATCTCGACGGATCCGATCGTGAGGCACGCGAGGCCATGATGCATGCGTCCACCCAGGCCGGCATGGCATTTTCCAATGCAAGCGTCTGCCTCGTGCATGGGATGAGTCGGCCCATAGGGGCGCACTTCCACGTCGCTCATGGACTGTCGAATGCCATGCTTTTAACTGCCGTTACTGCGTTCTCGATCCCCGCAGCGCTCGGCCGTTATGCAGACTGTGCGCGACAACTGGGTGCGGCCGACCGTCGCGACTCCGATGAAGCAGCTTCGTCGAAGCTTATCGAGTTCATCGACAAGCTCTGCGCCGATGTCCGAGTTCCCACGCCACACTCCTACGGTATCGACCAGAAACGGTGGGAAGAGCTCATACCACTCATGTCCGAGCAAGCGCTGGCATCAGGGTCGCCCTCGAACAACCCTGTTGTACCGACGGTCGAAGAAGTAGCTGAACTGTATCGAAAAGTATATGGGGCCTGAAGGTTTCCAGCGATTGCCGTAGGTGTTCCGAGTTCACTTTGAGCAGGCGAGTGGGGGGAGCAACCTTGCTATCCAAAAGTTTCTGTCGGGCGATTCGGTGGAGATCGGGGGTGTTTTCATGGCACGCTGCCCTGCTCAGATGATTGCAGACCCGCTCACCGTTTTTTCGGCCACCTTCCATTGAGCCGTTACCCAAGATGCGGCCTGCCTCGGCACAGACTCGAGACCACTGGCGCTTCACTAGCCTCGATCTTTCGTGCGTCCAGTTGAACAGGAGGTCTTTATAGATCGGTTTGTTCGTAAGCTCGTCGTCGCTTGCCGGTGAAAGTCCGGTCCGGGTAGCTGCCAGGTGGCCCGGTAGCAGGCTGGCGGCTTCATCTGGAAACGGATGTGGTCGAAGCCCAGCGTCAGAAGCCCTGCAAGGGGGAGCGAAGATGCGGTCCGCAGCATAAGGCGAAGTCTGCGGAGTCGTTAGAGGTCTCTGCCCGTGAGGGTGGAGGTGAAGAGAGAGAGCCGAGCCGCCGAAATCACGGTGAAGGCCTATGGAAGGCACCGAAGACCTGGATGTGCAGGTGCTGAAGAACTCTCCGGCGTATGGGACGTGGAACGTATCGACATTGACGACGGGAACTGGAGAGGCCCTCCCCAGCCCGATCATCTGCGAGATGTTCATGGTGGCGACACCGAGCATCCCTCCGAGTG
Organism: Rhodococcus sp. 1168; assembly: GCF_002091955.1. Taxonomy (GTDB): domain Bacteria; phylum Actinomycetota; class Actinomycetes; order Mycobacteriales; family Mycobacteriaceae; genus Rhodococcoides. Next base: position 1,617 of record NZ_MKKY01000010.1, read on the forward strand.
GGCAGCGATCGAATCGGTCGCGCACAAGCTCGGTATCGGAACCGCGCGGACGATGCACAACTGGATCCGACGGTCCCAGACCGATGCCGGTCAGCGCCCCGGAGTGACCAGTGAGATGGCAGCGGAGATAAAAAATGCTCCGTGCAGAACCGAGAACTCAGGCGCGCCAACGAGATACTAAAATCAGCGTCCTTAAATTCAACCTGTCAACGCAACAAGCTCCCCGGCAAGGCACTCTGCGGGTGACC
>NZ_MKKY01000011.1 GCF_002091955.1 Rhodococcus sp. 1168
CGCCGCTCGCTGCCGCCCGGGTCCACATCTGAAACCCGTAGAAGCCGCGGTCGGCGAGCAGCAGCATTCCCGGCTCGAGACGGTCGAGGAGATCATTCGACAACTTCCGCTCCGAGGTCGAACACGGACCGATTGCGGCATCGACGAGTGCATGGGTGCCGCATTCGGCTACTGCCACCAGCCGTGCCTGCGGATACGCGGACTGCTCGCCTCGGCTCGATGCCGGCCTACCGAAATGCTCTGCGTTAGCGGGCGTGTCGGCCAAGTCCAGACACGTCCCGTCGATCGCCATCAATCTGCGTCCGGCAAGCCACGAGCCGGGAGTGTCCATGGTCGCTACAGGGCGAGCCACCCG
>NZ_MKKY01000012.1 GCF_002091955.1 Rhodococcus sp. 1168
CGGGTGGCTCGCCCTGTAGCGACCATGGACACTCCCGGCTCGTGGCTTGCCGGACGCAGATTGGTGGCGATCGACGGGACGTGTCTGGACTTGGCCGACACGCCCGCCAACACCGAATATTTCAGGCGGCCGCCGTCGAGTCGCGGCGAGCAGTCCGCGTATCCGCAGGCACGGTTGGTGGCAGTGGCCGAATGCGGCACCCACGCCCTCTTCGATGCCGCAATCGGTCCGTGTTCGACCTCGGAGCGGGAGTTGTCGAATGATCTCCTCGATCGTCTCGAGCCGGGCATGTTGCTGCTCGC
>NZ_MKKY01000013.1 GCF_002091955.1 Rhodococcus sp. 1168
ACCAACACCATCCGCAACCGATCACACCACCGAAGTGCGCCATTCTGCCGCGCTAACTAAACGATATTGAGGCTAAACACCTCTCGGTTTCCTACTTCGCCCCGGCTCGTACGGACCTCGCCGCGACTGCCGAAGTTGTCCATAGAACCCGGACGACCACGACGACCGAGGTCGTTGTCAAGGACACTCAAGGAAATACCGTTGCCAGGGGGCAGGTAACCAGTCGAATCTTCCACTAGCCTCGATCTTTCTTCCTGCTGACGTGTCGGCCTGAACCCCTCGAGATTGTGGCTGTCA
>NZ_MKKY01000014.1 GCF_002091955.1 Rhodococcus sp. 1168
GTGATGGGACCACCTGATTGCCAGAGGGTAGGGACCACCGTGGCGCGTTATTGAGGATGCTCGTTGTCGGTGGTGGCGTCAACTGTTCCGGGTCGGGTGCGTTGCCGGTAGGACGGTCCTTCGATGACGAGGGTGTGTGCGGTGGAGGTCAACCGGTCGATGGCGGATTGCGCGAGCAGGGTGTCGGCGGTCATGGTCAGCCACTCGGACGGCTCGCGGTTGGAGGTGACGATGGTGGTCTTCTTGCGGTGGCGTTCGACTATCAGTTCGTAGAAGTCGCTGGTTTCTG
>NZ_MKKY01000015.1 GCF_002091955.1 Rhodococcus sp. 1168
GCGGACGCTGAGTTGGAGAAGGACGCGCTGCGGGAGGCGTCAGCGGGTTGATCCTATTATTACTGGAAAATTTTGAGCCCAGCTGACAAGCGCCGCGCCGTCGACATGCTCGTAACCACGATGAGCATGTCGAACGACTGGTGTGCAGAGCAGTTGGGCTGTCTCGATCCACCTACGCCCGGACTCCGATCGCGCAGACACCCGCCGACCCTGACGCCGACCTGAGGGCGGCGCTCTGCAACTACGCAGGGAGGAACCCGATGCACGGTTTTCGTCGCGCCTGGGCGCATCTGAGGCACGATGCGGGCAGCACGGTGAACAAGAAGAAGGTGCACCGGTTGTGGAAGGAGGAGGGTCTGCAGGTTCGGATTTACCATCCCCGTAAGCGTGCCGGCGTCAGTTCGTGCCCGCAGATCGAGGCCGATGCGCCGAAAGTGGTGTGGGCTATGGATTTCCAGTTCGACTCGACCGTCGATGGGAAGGCCATCAAG
>NZ_MKKY01000016.1 GCF_002091955.1 Rhodococcus sp. 1168
GAGTTGATGGCGACCAGGACGGCGGCGGCTTCACGGTCACCGCACGCAAGGTCGTTCCAGATGATGACCATCGCGATGCAGCGGGCGAGACCGACGATGATCAGGCCGGTACGGTACTCGGGTAGGTCGGGGAGGAAGAGCCAGGCGAGAGCGAACATCAGTGCCGGGCCGAGGACCCAGTTGAGTACCAATGATCCGGCCAGTAGGCGCTTGTCTCCGGTGACGGTTTCCAGTCGGTCGTAGCGCACCTTCGCCAGGACCGGATACATCATGATCAGCAGGCCGATAGCGAT
>NZ_MKKY01000017.1 GCF_002091955.1 Rhodococcus sp. 1168
GTTGCCGCGCTACTTCGATGGCGCATTCAAGTTCACTGATCGTATGAATGGACCATTCAAGCGGGGAAGTGGGTAGCTGAACCGTTCGTGTTGAAATGGCCAGCGGATCAACTAGCGGAAGCGCGTACCGCATAAGGCCGTCCGAACTGTGTTGCGACCTGATCCGAATACAGCACCGAGTCCGGTGATCTGCCGGCGATGTTCGGGAGACCCGCAGCCGCGATCAGCTGGTCGGAGCAATGGCTCAGCTCGGCGTCGAGTAGTTTCCAGCGGTTGTGCAGGTTCGGCACATAGGTGAGCCGTCCAGCGATCGATGTATGGAGCCCCCAACGTGCCGTGAGGAATTGGGCCAACGGGTCGTCGGACATATCACGTGACCCGCGTGCTACTGCGAAGTCGGTGGATGCTCCGCGGTGGGGTGGAGCGAGGCGTCTGCTTCGATATCTGATGGTGGATCTGTCGTCGTCGATTGTCATCGACGCCCACCGATACGGAACGCGAGCCAGGTTGGTGCCCAGGACGACTGCGAGCCGGCTGGCTTCCAATGATCGGAAGACCACTCCCCGTCGTCCCTCGCCATCGATGGAGTACAGCCGAACGTTGATTTCGGCGAATGTCCCGAAGTAGGGGACCGGACGGCGGTATCCGAATCCGGCGCCGACCATCTCGAAACCGATCAGACCGACCCAGGACGAGCCGTCGAATTCGTCCGGTGCGCAGCCTCGAGGCAGCAGCGACGAGACGACTGCGCTCGGGACCCGCCAATGCAAGAACACCACACGTTCCCAGCGTTGGTCCATCAAGATCGGTCGCGGGAGAATCGGTGGCCGAGGCCAGAGGTGTTGTCCACTATGTCGGTCCACATCTCGACCCTAGGCTTGAACGAGACGGCGTACGAATTTCGTCCATGTCCGGCGGTCAATCTGTTCGTTTGTCGGTGTCGATCGCGATGTGTGGCCGCTTGAATGGCGCTCACAAGCCATCTGATCGTATGAATGGACCATTGAAGCGGAATGGAGCGAACCTACCAAGCCCTTACCTCCGCCGGCGCCTACTCGATCAACCCTCGAATGTCGTCGGCTGTGAGTCCGCCGGCAAAGGCGCCGCCGTCGTCCATGACACTTGCGAAGAGTTTGGCCTTGCGTTCCTTGAGCGCCATGACCTTTTCCTCGATGGTTCCGCGTGCAACGTAGCGGTTGACGAACACGGTCCGTGCCTGACCGATGCGATGAGCACGATCGACCGCTTGCGCCTCGGTCGCGGGATTCCACCAGGGGTCGAGTACGAAACAGTAGTCGGCTTCGGTGAGCGTGAGGCCTACACCGCCGGCCTTGAGACTTATCAGGAACACGGGTGCTTCCCCGCTACGGAAACGTTCCACGACATCACCGCGGTTTCGGGTGCTGCCGTCGAGGTAGACGAGAGCGATGCCTTCGGATTCGAGGCGATCTCGCACCAACGACAGAAACCTGGTGAACTGGCTGAAGACGAGCGCTCGGTGGCCACCGTCGATGATCTCGTGTAACTGATCGACCAGCTCGTCGATCTTGGCGCTTGGTATATCCGAGTGCTTCTCATCGACCAAAGACGCATCCAAGCTGAGCTGACGCAGAATGGTCAGTGATTGCAAGATCGTGACTCGATTGCGTTGAAAGTCGTCGAGCAGCCCGAGTATCTTCTGACGCTCCCGTGCCAACCGTGTTTCGTAGACGCGCTGATGGCGTGGATGAAGGTCGACCTCGACGGTCTGCTCCTGCTTCGGGGGAAGGTCCTGCACCACAGTGTCTTTCGACCGCCGTAGCACCAGCGGCTTGATGCGTCGGCGAAGGGTTCTCAGTTGCTCTGTGTCACCGTCTTTTTCGATGGGATTGCGATAGTTTTCGGTGAACTTCTTCGGTGATGGGAAAAGTCCGGGTGCGGTGATCGACAGCAAGGCCCACAGCTCCATGACGTTGTTCTCCATCGGGGTGCCGGTGATGGCGAGCTTGTATGGTGCGGACAGCCGCCGAGCGCACTGGTAGGACTTGCTCTTGTGGTTCTTGACGTATTGCGCCTCGTCGAGGATGAGTCCTGACCAGGACACGGCCTCGAAGTCTTCGTAGTCGAGGCGAAAGACTGTGTAGGACGTCACGACGATGTCGGTGCCGAGCGCGATGTCGCCCACCGGGCCTCGTCGTCGTGCGCGCGTTTCCCCGGCCGTGACCACGTTGAGGTCTGGCGCAAACTTTTCTGCTTCTCGTGCCCAGTTGTGCACCACACTCGTGGGGGCCACGATGAGGAACGGGGCAGGCAATGGTCCGCTCTCTCGAATCTTGGTAATCATCGCCAGCGCCTGAATAGTCTTGCCTAGGCCCATATCGTCGGCGAGGATTCCGCCGAGACCGTGGGTCCACAGGAAGAGCAGCCATGAGTAACCTTCGAGCTGGTATGGCCGTAACTGAGCACCTATACCCGCAGGGGCGGGCTGAGTCGGGATCGAATCGAGCTTCAACAGTGCTGTAACCTGCTCGCGCCACGCTGTTGCCTGCCGAGTCACTTCACCGAGTTCGGCGAGCTCCTCCCACAATGAGGCTTGGTATCGGCTGATTCTCAACGGTCCGTTCACGCTGTCCTGCAACGACCGGGCTTCTTCCACCAACCGTCGAAGGGTGAGCAACGAAGGGCGCTCCAGGGAGAAGAACCGGCCGTCGGAGAGCATCAGGTGGGTCTCGCCGCGAGCAATGGCAGTAATGACCGTGGCGAGTTCGACGTCGGTGCCATCGACGGTGACTGCAATGCCGAGATCGAACCAATCGTTGTCGCCTCGAATTGCTGTGGTGGACAACGATATGCCGACGTCGTCGCTGACATTGCGAAAATCTGGGAGCTCACCGACAGTCGTCACATGCACGTTGTCGTACTCGTCCAGGAGAGGTAGCTGGTCGGTGACGAGTATGCCGGCCGAGATCCCGACAGCAGTGAACGAGATGAATTCATTGCCAGGGGGTCGGCTCAGTACCGGAAGGACTCTGCGCAGCAACGCAACCTCTGAGTCGGGATTACGAACTCCCTCGGCTGAGCTGTATATGTCTGCTGGATAGTCTATTTCGGTGCTATCGAGGTAATAGCGCCACTGGCCGGAGAACGTCAGTCGGTTGTCTCCGGTGTGGGTCACCGTGATGTGGAGCTCGGGGCCGGTGACGACGGGTGCGGCGTAGGAGCCGTCCGAAGATACGACGTCGCTGGCACGTTCGAGTGCAGGAAGGTACTTCGTCGTGAAGTCCGCACGATCCGAGGACGGTATCTCGATGGGGTCGATGGTCGTGGCGATCCGTCGAAGCGCAGACGGGACCGGCCTCGACAACCGCGCGAGTCGAAACTCGCGGGTTGCGTGGTTTGTGTGCGCCTCGTCGTCCCAGTACACAATCCCTGAACCGTCGTTGCCGAGGAAGCTGCGACGGTTGGGCGGAATTATGGTGCCGTCGAGGGTAATTCGGCCGACCACGGAAAGCGATCCGGAATCACCGGAAGTGATGTCGACGGTGAACTCTCCTTCTGCTGGCCAAGGGATTTCACCGAGCACACGATGTGCGTTGATCAACGGAAGTCCGACTTCGCGTGCCTCGCCCAGCAGATCCCACAGCAGCCGACCGGAGATGTCTGCGAGGTCGATCGTCGCGGAGTCGGTCCGTTGAAACGAGTACGCCGAGCGCCCACGCGAGCGCACTTGATGCAGCGCATACAGCTCTCGCAGAATATCGACCTGACGCTCGACGCGTCGATCCGTTGTCGACGGAAGCGACGACCACGAGACGCCGCCGCCGACCCAGGCTTTACGCTCGTTGAACATCACCGGGCGGGCCAAGAGTCGAACTGCGTCGGCGCGGTCGACCGACGGTTCCAAGCCCAACTGAAGCCCGATGCGAATGCGCCCACTGCTCGGCCCGCCGAGCTCGGCAGGCTTGGCGGAGATGACGGATGCAAGTGCCTGGGACCAATGGCCCGCGGTGTTCACAGGTCCGCGCGTCGGCGTTCGGACGCTGTCGGCTTTCGCCTGCAGAATCAGCGCGACGGCGTGTTTGCAGTTGAAGACGACGGGGCAATTGCAACGTCCGTATTCCACGGCCACGATGGCGCCCATCCGGCTCGACATGGTGGCGACTGTCGCATACGGGGTGGCTCGGTTGCCCCGTACTTGCGAGGACAGTGTGGACGCCCGTCGATCCCACGTGACCTGCCCAACTCTGCCCTCATCGAAGTATTTCGATCCGCGTGTGAACGTGTCGGTCCCGAATCGGATTTCGAGGGCGTCGACTTCTAGCTCGTCCATGGTCGGAATAGTCACGGTTACCCATGGTAGGCGTGATTACCGACAGGTCGCAGACGCACGCTCAGGTCACATCGAGCAGGCCCGCTACGGCGGTACCTGCGGCGACGATCGCGAACTGACTGCAGCGGTCGACGACTTCGAACCGTGCGTACCTGCGGTCTTCCTACAGCCCTTCGTGGAGTGGTGCGAACACGGTCCGATCAGCTGGCGGCGAACCGCGCGTGCACTTCGGCCCGCAGGACGATGTCCTGGGGCTTCAATTCGAATCCCTCGGCTTCTCGGCCGGCGTAGGCGCGTGTGGCCATCCCGTAGTCCTGATGTCCAGCGGTGACACCGAGCAACCCGGGGTCGGCGATTGCCAGTGCCTTCACCGACACGAGCCCGACGCTCTGGGCGTACACCTCGGCCTTGCTGAGAGCATCCTGTACTGCCAGCTTGCGAACGTGTCGCGTATTTTCCTGCACACTCGCCTCGGTCAGCCTCCAATCGAAGCTGCCGATGTCGACGCCGTCGAGCGCGGACACCGCATAGACGAACGCGTCGATGACATCTAGCTGGCTGAACTCGACGTCGATGGAGGCTACGGCCTGATAGACGTAGGGGAGCTGCTCGCCATCGTGATTGAACGGCCGATTTCGGCTGTGCCGCACCTGATCGAGAGACCACCTGTCGATCGGACCGGACTTTTGGTTGTAGAGCGGGTCGATGAGTTCGGTCAGCTCTCGGACCAACCGGTGGGCGGGCTCGGTAGCAGCCTCCGCGGAGCGACCATCGGACCTTACCGTCAGCGATATCGTGCAACGTTCTGGTGCGAACGTGGCCTGGCCCTGTCCGAGGACGGTGATTTCGACGGGGTTCGAGTCCATGGTTGCGAGTGTTCCACAGCGTCGCACGTTCATCACCGCAAAGGATCGCGCGTACGCCTGTGCACGGTCACAATGAACTTATGACGACCTCGGCGCGCCGAAGATGGGTCATGCATGTCGATATGGATCAGTTCATCGCCGCGGTGGAGGTGCTTCGCAATCCGAAGCTGGCCGGCAAACAGGTGGTCATCGGCGGCCGCGGCGACCCGACCGAACGAGGGGTGGTCTCCACCGCGTCGTACGAGGCCCGGGCTTTCGGTGTCGGATCCGGGATGCCGCTACGAGTCGCCGTGCGAAAGCTACCTGACGCAATATTCTTGCCTGTCGACGCCGCGGCCTACACCGCCGCGTCGAACAGCGTCATGGACACGCTCCGATCGCTGGGCGTCGTCGTCGAGGTAATGGGTTGGGACGAAGCATTTCTCGGGGTCGAAACCGCGGACCCGGTGTCGTTCGCGCGGTCGGTGCACGATGCAGTGTTCGCGGCAACGGGGCTGCATTGTTCGGTGGGTATCGGCGACAACAAGTTGCGGGCGAAAATTGCCACGGACTTCGGGAAACCCCAGGGCATTTATACGCTCACGAACGAGAATTGGTTCGAGCTGATGGGGGAGCGAACCACCGACGCACTGTGGGGAATTGGAAAGAAGACTGCGAAGAAGCTTGCGGCGCTGGGGATCACGACGGTATCGGAACTGGCGGCGACGGACGATGAGCTACTTGCCGCTACCTTCGGCCCGCAAACAGGCCCGTGGATCGGGACGAAGGGCCGTGGCGTCGACGACTCGCCAGTGTCTGCGGAACCGTGGGTTGCGCGTTCGCACAGCCGTGAAGCGACTTTCCAACAGAATCTGACAGATTGGGTTGCGGTGCGACAGGAGGTTCGCGGACTCGCTCATCGCGTTCGTGAAGATCTGCTCGCCGAGAACAGGCAGGCAGTACGTGTCACGCTCAAGATTCGGTATGCACCCTTCGAAACCCACACGACCACAGCAGCACTCGCCGCGCCGACGTTCGATGAGGACACGATCGCCGACGCGGCTGCTGCTCTCGTCGATCGCCTGGATCATGCGAGAGAAGTCAGGCTATTGGGTGTGCGGCTCGAGATGACTCCGCCGAATGATCAGACTCTGGCGAACAGTGCAGGCGAGGATTCCGGTACCTGAGCAACTCGGTTCAGTGCTACCAAGTGGCGCAGGTGTGCAGCTGCCTCGGACAGTGCCATGGTCTTGCCGAACGGAGAGATATCCGCCCACGGCTTGTACCACTTCATTCGTTCCGCAACCTGCCACACGGTGATCTCGTTGTCGCCGAATGCCTCGTACAGATGGTCGAGGCGTTCCCCGTGATGGCTGATCAGTTCACCGGCACGGCCTGCTACGTCGTCGATCGGGATGCCGTGCGCCCCGAGGCCACGGGTGATGTCCAGTGTTTGGACGCGTCGAAGTGAGTCCATGAACTCGGCAAGCGCGTCGCGTTCTTCCAGTGGATAGACAAAGTTCCCGACGTGCGGCGTCGTTTTCTGAAGAACGTGGTCGCCGGTGAACATGACGTCGGATTCGGGTAGGTAGAAGCACACATGGCCGGGGGTGTGTCCCGGGGTATAGACCACTTCGAGTTCGCGGCCGGCGAGTTTGATCAGCTCACCGTCGGTAAGTACGCGGTCCGGGGCAGACTCCGGTCCGGTAGGGGCCGCTGGTGCGTGTTTCTGCCATGCCTCGATGTCGGCAGCAGGGGCGCCGGCGGCCACGAGGTTGTCGAGTTCCCGATTCGCCCACTCCGGGCTGCGATCGGCAGTCATGGCCTCGAACTGCGAGTGATCGGCCTCGTGCATCGCGATCCATGCGCCGGAAGCTTCCCGGACTCGACCGCACAGTCCGATGTGATCGGGATGAAAGTGCGTCAGCACGACGCCTTCGACGTCGGTGATCGAGTGTCCCAGCGACTCGAGGCCGGTGGTCAGGCCGTTCCAGGCGTTGTCGTCGTCCCACCCTGCGTCGACCAGGATCAACCCGCCGGGGGATTCCATTGCGTATACGAGGGTGTTACCCAGCGGATTGTCCGTGATGGGGACCGGGATCTGGAAGATACCGTCGCCGATTGCTGCTGCGTCGCTCACTACGCCACCTCGTTGCTTAGTTCATGTAATCAGTTGCACTTACCTCCATACTGACCGTGCGGTTACGGGCGGTCGCATCCGGGTGCTGTTCGTACTACCGCACCCGGGCACCTGATCGCCGTGATCGCCAGGCGGCCCACGCACCTGTGCACCACAATGCCCATGCCACGAGTACTGGTTGGAAGAGCAATCGGATACCGCGAGCTGCATCGGTATCGAGGCCGAAAGCATCGCTGTGAGTGAGGAATTGCGAGATATTGCCGGGGAAGACAGCAACGAAGAATGTTGCGACGATCCAGCCGAGAGCTACTCGCCGACGTACCAGAACGACAAGGGCCAGGCCGAGAACGATCTCCACTACGCCGGAGGCCAGTACCACGAAGTCCGCGTCGAGCGGCACCCATGAGGGCACCTGGGCACGAAACGCCTCACGCGCCCAGAACAGGTGGCTCAGACCGGCGAACATCAGGAACGAACCGAGCAGAATACGTGCAATCGTCTTCATCGGTTCATCGTGCACCCAGTGCTACCCGATCAAGAGTGGGTACCGGTGATGTTGACCAACCAGCTGATGCCGAACTTGTCGGTGAGCATGCCGAAGGTATCGCCCCACGGTGCCTTCTCGAGCCCCATCGTTCGCTTGGCACCGACGACGAGTTTGTCCCAATAGCCCCGCAGTTCCGCTTCGTCTTCACCGCTGAGGGAGACGGAAATATTGTCGCCGACGCGCAACGCCATGCTCGCGGGGGTGTCGGAACTCATCAGGGTCAGCCCACTCGGCGAGTCGAGTTGGCCGTGCATGATCTGGTCCTTTTCGGAAGGGTCGGCGACGGCCCCGAACTCGCCGAAGGTGCTCAACGTCAGTTCACCCCCGAGCACTTGCTGATAGAACTCCAACGCCTCGCGTGCTTGCCCGCGGAAGTTCAGGTATGGATTGAGTCGAGTAGGCATGTGTCCTCCTCTATCGATGGGTTCGTAAACCATCGTAGGCAGGTGGAAGGGCAGCCGGCGGGGATTTTACGCTAGGGCATCGTCATCTCGATCAACTCGAAGGTTCTGACGGCGCCGGCGCGCACTGCTGCGCAGGTCGTGGTGATGGGCTCGGACACGCTCTGCTCCAGCGTCACCACGATACGAGCGCCGTCGTGGTCGAGCTCTACGGTCCACGTGCCGCCGTGTTGCGTCGTCGACAACGGATTCAACGTGTCGATTCTTTCCTCGCGCAATGCTGCACGGGCATGATGTTGGGCGACCTGAACCGGGGCCGACAGTGAGCTTCGGCCCCGGAGGAAGTGGGGATCGAGAAATCCCGCCCGGTGCCGATCGACGATCGTCGCGACGTCGGCGTCGTCGACGTTGCCGTAGTACAGGCCTTGCGGAAACACGATCATCGTTCCGGCGAATCGGTCGCCGCCCAGGTGAGAGCACTCCCAGGTTACCGACTCGTGGTGTTCCTTCAATGCCGGGAGCACCTTCCGTCCGCGGACGGCGCAGCATCGGTCGTGGCGGCCGTGAGTGCAGACAGCCACGATCGGATCGGGTGAGAGCTCTCCGGTCGATCCGTCGAGTGGGACGTCGAGAAGCTCCTCGTATGCGCCGACTTCGCCCCATCGGATCGACTCCGTACCTACCTCGCATTCGACGATGGCCCATCTCATTCGCGCCTCACTCTGCCGCCGAGCAGGCCTTCGGATGGCAAGGGTGCGCATGCCGGCCCCTTCGATACGGCTAACTATGCGCAAACCCAGGTCCGGATCGAGCACCTTGGCCGAATTCAAGAAAGCAGAGTGTCCCCAGGGTCCGTCGATTTCGGCGAGAAACCATCGATTTCCCGGCGACCCGGATCCGGCCAAGGCGTCACCGCGCTCGCGGGCGCGGTCGCTGCAGGCAGGCCCGCTCATTCTGCCGGTACCAGTACTCCCTCGCGGAGAAGACGGCGAGTCACGACGATGGCACTCTCGGTGTTCAGGCCGGCCAGATCGCCGACGCGGCAGACCTTCGCTGCGCGAAGTTGGGTCACCGCGGCCGAACATTCGGCAGGAAGTGAGATCGTCGTACCGCGAAGACCGAGATGAACTTTGCCTCCGTCGACGTCGACAGAGGCAGTCAACCCACGACGCCACACCACTGAACTGTCGGCGTCGAGCGAGGTCATGAAGGCGACAGTCTTCAGCGGCTGCACTGGTTCGGGCCGCGTGGCGGCGACGAAGCGTGTCGCGAGTCCGCTGGCGATGCGGCGTCGGCGTTCGGTGTCGCCTCGGATGTCGGCGAGGATCGATCCGATGGAGTCGAGCACTCGGTCGATATGTGGTGCGAGAGCGTCGGGATCGGTGAGGTCGATGCCGGCCGGTAGCGGTTCACGAAGACCGGCGTCGTCCGCGAGCAGACCGATCAGCTGAGTCGCTACGTCGAATTCGTTGAACGATGCAACGCCGATGGTGAGGTGAATAGTTGTATCGCCCAATGCTTCTGCCGAGTGGATCCACCCGCGAGGCAAATACAGGGCGTCGCCGGGAGCGAGCACTGTATCGACAGCGGGGACTGCGCGTGCCTGATGTTCGACGGCACTGCGCCGGTCGGACCAGGGCTGATCGGCCAAGGGGTGCGTGTGCACGGGCGGATGGAGAATCCACCGCTTCTCACCGCTGATCTGGAGTACGAATACGTCGTGCACGTCGTAGTGCGGATCGAATCCCTGCGACGAGGCCGGGGTGATGTAGGCGTTGACCTGTGACGGGTGACCGATGTCGTCGACCAGATCGCGAACGAAGTCGATCAGGGGAGGCCACAGCCGATGCAGGCCTTGTAGAACAAGAGTGTGACCGCCGGCGAACGCGGACAGAATCGCCGCGGAGTCGAGCTGATCGGGCATCTCGGCGCCGAAACCACCGGAGGAAGTGAACTGAGATTTTTCCAGCAGTGATCCATCTTTGGCCATCCGCGCGAAGGGAGTGCGCACCCCGCGACGCGATATCAATTCGTCCACGGCCGAGGATGTCATCAAATCTTCGAATGAGGCGGTGAGGTCGGATGCCCGCGACAGTAGCGGCTTCTTCCCCCAGTACTCATCGGCGAAGGTCCGCCCGTCGATGGATATCAAACGACCGAGCGCGGACCGGAATTCCGGTCCGCGCTGGTCGATATCTGTCAGGCTCAAGCCGCGCCGTCCGCACCGCCGTCGTGGCCACTGGGGTTGGAGCCGCCGTCGGCTGGACCCTCACCGGATCCGGCAGGGCCATCGGCACCGCCGTCATGGCCGCCTGGGTTGGAGCCGCCGTCTGCCGGGCCTTCACCGGGGCCTGCCGTGCCGTCGGCGCCGCCGTCGTGGCCGTTGGGGTTGGAGCCGCCGTCGGCTGGGCCTTCGCCTGCTCCGCCGGTTGTGGTGATGTCGTCGTCGTTGATGTTCATCGGATACCTTTCGCTCGACGGTAATGAAGGATCGACGGGCTTACCCCGTTCCAGCGAGTGGATTGACGTATCTTCCACATTCCAAACACTGCCCTCGACTGTTACACGTTCCCTCCGGTTTGGGGCCACAACCCTCGAAAGAGACAGACGCGGACGTGCCTTTGCGCGGAAATCAATCGGTCGCCTCGCCCACGACTGCGGGTCGCGCGACTGGCCATGCAGCGAAGATGAGCGCGATGGCGAGCATGACGAGACCGACCCATAGGTTGGCGCTTGTTCCGACGCTCATATCCCCGACGTTGTCGGACGGGGACGAGTGCGTCTTGTTGCCGAATACCGAAGGAAAGAGTTCTGCGAGGGTGAGCAGAATTCCATAGATACCCAGAAGGGCGCCGATGACGGATCAGATGTCGAACAGTCTGGCGACTAGTCCTGGAGAGGTGTTCTCGAATCGGATGTCTTCGATGTCGCCAGTCATGGGCGCAGCTTGCTGGTAATCAACTCCAATGCGGCACATCATAATTCCACCGGAGAATGTGCGTCGCGTCGAGAATCGTGTAGGCGGGTGGCCGCAGTGTTGGGCGTCGAATCGAGAACCAACGAGTTCTGGATTGTGCAGAAGCAGTGACTAACAGCGATTTTCGACGATTCGGTGAATTGATGACGCAGTCGCATGCCTCGATGCGGGACGATTTCGAGATCACAACGGTGAACATCGATCTCATCGGAGAATCTACGGTTCGTCACGGGGCGCTCGGCGTATATTCGATGCAGTTCGAAGATCGCGAGAGATCGGCGCAGTCTTCGAACTGCATCCGAAAATTGGGGCGTAACATTACGACCACGTGTTCGCACACGGTGAATTTCTTGCACTGGGGGCGGTGACTCGAATGTACGGTGTAGGGAGCTTCTCGCGGCTACCAGGGATCGCCACGGTGCGGACGTACCGCCGGGAGTGGCTACGTTCGGACGCCATAGCAGGCCTCGTCCTCACCGCCCTGCTTATCCCGCAGGCATGGGATACGCGGAGGCTGCGGGGCTTCCTGCCTACGCGGGCCTGTACGCCACCATCGTTCCGCTCCTCACCTACGCCGTGGTCGGGCCGTCGAAAATTCTTGTGCTCGGCCCGGACTCGCAGCTTGCCCCACTCATTGCAGTGACGGTTCTGCCGCTGGCGGTAGCCGACGATCCGGAAAGCGCGCTGGCCCTCGCGGGCATTCTGGGCGTTTTAGTCGGTCTGATTCTTCCGGTGGGCGGGTTCCTGCGCCTGGGTTTCGTAACCGAACTGCTCTCGAAACCCATCCGACTCGGATATCTCAATGCGATCGCGCTCATCGTCGTGGTCGGACAACTGCCCAAAATGCTGGGGTTCTCGGTCGACGCCTCCGGCCTCATCCGAGAGATCGGGGAGATAGGACAGTCCTTGGTGGCGGGAGACGTCGATCCGGTTGCCGCGGCGGTGGGCGTCGGCTCCCTCGCCGTCATCGTCGTGTTTCGTATCTGGGTGCCCCGTATTCCTGGCGTACTCGTGGCTGTGGTCGGCGCCATGATCGTTTCCGCGGCACTCGGCCTCGACGAAGACATCGGGATGGTGGGTGCCTTGCCTGCAGGCCTTCCGTTGCCTTCGTTCGGTGGTGTCGACTGGGGGGACGTGGGCAGCCTCGTCGGTCCTGCAGCCGGGATAGCCCTGATTGCGTTCGCGGACACCGGAGTGCTCTCACATACGTTTGCTGCGCGTCGCGGCGACGACGTGAACGGCAGCACGGAGATGAAGGCGGTGGGCATAGCCAACATCGCAGGTGGGCTGTTCGGTGGGTTTCCTATCTCTGCCAGCGGCTCTCGGACGCCCGTCGCCGAACAGAGTGGCGCGCGAACGCAGTTGGCTTGTGTCGTCGGAGCGCTCGCGGTGTTGACCTTTGTTCTCGTCGCACCCGGAGTCACTGCATACCTACCCGACGCGACCCTTGGTGCAGTGGTGATCGTCGCGGCTACCGCGCTCGTGGATGTAAGCGGCATGGTTCGGATGTGGCGCATGAGTGCCGTCGAGTTCGCTCTGGCGATCGCTGCATTCCTCGGAGTGGCTCTGGTGGGCGTGCTCCAGGGAATCCTTGTTGCGATCGGGTTATCCTTCGTAGCTGTAGTTGTCAGGGTATGGCAGCCATACCGGACCGAGCTCGTCCAGGTAGCCGACCGTCCGGGATTCCATGACCTCGAACGCCACCCTGGTGGGCACCGCATTCCGGGTCTTGTCTTGGTGCGATTCGATGCACCCCTGTTTTTCGCCAATGGCGAGATCTTCGACTCGTACGTACGTTCCGTGGTCGCCTCCGCGCCGAGCGCCGTCGAGTGGGTGGTTGTGGCGGCAGAGCCGATCACCGGTCTCGATACCACCGCAGTCGATGAACTCGTCGACCTCCATACCTACCTCCACGGCAAGGGCATTCGCTCGGCATTCGCTCGGCATTCGCCGAAATGAAGGGTCCGATCAAAGATCGGCTCATCCGGTTCGGCGTCGGCGAGACATTCGACTCCTCGCAGTTCTATCCCACACTCGAATCCGCTGTCACGGCGTTCCGGAATCGATCCGTTGAAGATGATCCGCCGAGAATCAATTCGGAGTAGTCGATCCGGGCGCGCTATGTGAGCGGAACGCCAGCCGCCGCAACTGGGCCCAGTCGAAGGTCGGCGCCGCCGTGCGTACTCCGGGTCTGTTTCGAGGAACACGCACCCTTAGAGCTTTCGGCTCGATTGAGCATCGCACGGGTGTGCGCAGCACAAGAGATTCACCATCGACTCCCACGGGGATCTCCGGGGCATCAGCCCGGACGACAACCTCGGAGGCCGTCTGCTGCGTCAAACCACTAGTACGCGTGCGGGCGCAACAGTCCGACGGCCTGTCGAGTATTCGCCACCGACACCGTGATTGCGCCGAGTACGCCTCGGTCGAGACGGCTGCGGCGGCTCAGGCCTGCCAGATCGCCGGCACCGTACGCATTGTTGCTCACCAGTACCGCCTGAGGCTCCATCATCACGGAGTCTCCGATCTGTGCTTCCAGTCGAGGTCCGGCATGCCCGGTGAGTAGATCGGGGAGTACTTCGAGCATGGTGGCGGTCTTGTCGTCGCGGTAGTCGGGCCTGCGTACGATCTCTGCGTAGACCCCGAACGAGGCGTTGTTGACGAAGGGGCGACCATTGATCGTGCCGAGGTCCACATGTAGCTCTACACCGTCGCTCAGAGCATCGAGGGACCAGGTCGGATCGTCGCGATCGAGTCCGAGATCCATTGCAAAGTGGTTACGGGTTCCGGCGCTGATCACGAGGAACGGCAGGTCGTTCTCGGCCGCCACCGCAGCGACCAGCGCCTGAGTACCGTCACCGCCTGCGACCCCCAGTAGATCCGCCCCGTCCAGGACTGCTTGCCTGGCAAGCGCGACGACGTCGACCAGGTCCGGGCCATCGAGCAGTACGACCTCGGCACCCAATTCCTCGGCTTTGTGCTTCAGACCGAATTTTGCAACCTTTCCACCTCCCGAATGAGGATTC
This sequence comes from Rhodococcus sp. 1168, assembly GCF_002091955.1. GTDB lineage: Bacteria > Actinomycetota > Actinomycetes > Mycobacteriales > Mycobacteriaceae > Rhodococcoides. The sequence continues at coordinate 14,246 of NZ_MKKY01000017.1, forward strand.
ATGATCACGAACGGATGGTGGGACGGTGAGGCCGAATGTTCGGGCATCGACCTATCCGCAGTTCGGCCTTGCAGCGCGGCGCGGGCGCAGACGGCAGCCAACAGCGCACATGCGCAGGAGAGCAGTACAACCCACAGTAGGTGGGCGCGGATGAACAGTACGAGGACGACGATGGGTGCGGCGATTGCCACTGTCATCGATATCCATCTGAGCGTGCCGCGGCGGGTGAGGAACCAGTACAACGCTGCCACTGTGATCACGACTCCGCCAGTTCCGACGACGAGCAAAGCGACGGTACCGAACGCACCGGCCAGAAGTACGGGCGCAGCAGCTGCACCGACGACGAACACGAAGACTGCACGTGCCCACCAGCGCTGAGCGTCGCTGCTGATCTCGGCCAGAGTTGCTTCGTTCACGCGAAATCACCTGTTCGTGGGGAACGAATTCCATCGTATGTCCGCAGTGTGAAGATGTGAGCAGATTCGTGCCGGTGACCTCCGAGTCGAAGTAAGGCATCTGTTCATCAGTGCTACCGCGAAGACCGCCACATTCCGAGGTATCAGTGCACTGCGTCGAGGAGCAGTTCGACATCACTTGTGTGCGGCAACATATCGATCAGAGTCGCAAGCTTCTCAGCGGGATCTTCGCCGATGAGGCGCGCGATCTTTGCTTCGATCGCGGCGTAGTCCATCGGAAAATGATCGACGTCGCCGATCGGATTCGGCGTCAGCGCGGATATTTCCTCGCCGCTGCGTAGGACGACGGTGACCTCGGCGGCTCGACGTCGGGGCAGCAGCTCGTCCAATTCTGTTGCTGCGGTTACGTGTACTCGATTGCTGAATTCCTCGGCGATCGTGAACACCGGCCCGGCGGGGTCGAGGGCCACTGTGTCGATTCTGTCGGTGACGAATGCGGCGGCGACCGCGAACGGCAGCGAGAACATTGCACCGAGCCGTGTTGTGGGATGGCGTTGGAACAGTGGTGCGGCCAGTGAATGCGTCCGTACCAGAACTTGTTCGACGTCTTCGGTGTTCCACGTTGCGTGGGCCCGCAGGCTTTGTACCGTGTCGATGGCGGCATGGGTGTAGGAACAGCTCGCGTGTTGCTTCGCGTACCCCTCCATGGTGAGCCAGCGTGTACCGAGGTCTTCGGTGAGGCGGGGGTAGTCGAGGGTGCCGACGATTTCTCCGAGAGAGTGTGCAAGCGCCCCCGAGTTGTCCACCAGCGCGGCCTCCGACAGTCGTGCGGCATCGAGTCCGGCACGAACTGCGCCTGCGACCCAAAGGTTTCGAGCGAAGTTCCCCTCCAGTACGACGCCCCAGGGCGAGACGTGAATCAGCGCTGCCGATGCGTCGATTGCGGCGGCGACTCGGTCGGCGTCGGCGCCCCAGATGGATGCGGCAGCGGCAGCTGCTCCCGTCGCACCCCAATGGCCGTGCGTGTGCCATCGCGAGTCCCGGGTGAGTGCGTGGCCGAATCTTGCCGCGACTTCGTACCCCGCGACGACCGCCGCGAGGAATGTGTGACCGTCGATGGGCGTCGAAGACATTCGGGTCGCGGCTATGGCGGCGGGAACTACGTGGGCGGCGGGGTGCCCTGCGGCGTATTTGTTTCCCTCGTCGAGTTCGAGGCAGCAGGCTGCTATTGCGTCGAGATCGGCGGCGGCGGAGATCGTCGTCCGTAGTGCGCTCCCCAATGGGCGGGTGTTTCCTGCCTCCGGTCGCCAGGCGCTCGACAATGCTCGCAACTCGTTCGTGCGGGCTCCGGCAATGGTGACGCCGAGCAGATCGAGCAGGATCGACCGAGCCCGCTCGCTGAGTTCCGGTGGGATGCCTCCGTCGCGCAGTTCGCACACGGTTCTCGCCAATGATGCTGTGGAATGTTCCGCTGAGGGGAACGTCGAGTCCGATGCCATGAGTGAACTGTATGAATTTTAATTCGCGCGGTCAATGAACAGTGCTCGTAAGTCCAGCAATGCTAGCCTAAGAAGCAACGTAGCCCCCTCAGCGCATTGTTTCGTTGAGCGGAACGGCGCGACTCATGAACCGTTCATGTTGCGAGCGAAGGAGACAAACGCAATGTCCGATCAACTTCTCCAGGCAGTTCAGGCTGGGGTGCAGATCGTCGACCTGGGTCGGCAATTGCGCGTGGGCATGCCGCAATCGCCGAATCACCCACAGTTCTGGCATACGTTGCCTCGCCGTCACGGCGACATGACGCGATCGGACGGCGGTAGCGCTGCCAACGACATGATCACGACCGGAACGCACGTGGGCACGCACATCGATGCGCTTGCGCATGTCTCACACGACGGCAAATTGCACGGCGGCGTCGATGCAGGCCAGTCCTGCATCGGTGGAAAGTATGTCGAACACGGAGTTCACACCATTGCACCGATGGTGAGGCGCGGCGTCCTACTGGACATTCCGTCACTGCTCGGAATCGGCCGCTGCGAAGGCGGTTACGAGATCACCGTTGCAGACTTGGAAGCGGCCGCTGGCGCTGAAGGGGTAGCGGTGTCCGAAGGGGACGTCGTACTGATCCGCAGCGGATGGGGGCAATTGTTCGACGAGGGCCAGCCCTACGTTGGTGGTCCTTCGGGAGTTCCCGGCGTCAGCGAAGCAGGCGCGCAATGGCTCGCATCCAAGAAGGTGCATGCCGCAGGTGCCGATACGATCGCGTTCGAACAACTCGCACCGGGTGGTGGACACGCATTACTTCCAGCCCACCGAGTTCTCCTCGTGGAGAGCGGTATCTACATCATCGAAGCGCTCGACCTCGAAGAACTGTCCGCGAGGAAGCAGTACGAGTTCACCTTCGTACTGGTCCCTCTCAACATCTTCGGCGCTACGGGTTCCCCGGTTCGACCGTTGGCTGTGACCAACTCATGACCGATCCCACTCTTGCCCAGCACCTGGCTCGCTTCGCCGCCGGGATCACGTTCGAGGACCTGCCCGACGCAGTCGTGGACAGCGTCGGAATGCGGGTACTCGACACTTTGGGCATCGCCATTGCGGCGACCGATCTCGATACCAGCCGCGCCGCAATAGCCTGGGCAACCGAGCAAGGCGGAGCGGCAAAGGCTTTCGCAGTAGGCGTCGAGGCTGCGCTACCAGGTCCGATGGCTGCATTCGTCAACGGCGTGCTGGCGCATTCGCTCGACTTCGACGATACCCACCTGCCCTCGATCCTGCACCCGAGCGCCACCGTCGTACCTGCAGCCTTGGCCGCGGCCCAGCAACACGGCGCCGACGGTCGAACGTTGGTACGTGGCATAGCGATCGGCTTGGAAGTCTGTGTACGGATCGGCATGGCAGGTTTCGACCCCGAGACCCAGAACTCGGTGTTCTTCGAACACGGTCAACACGCGACGTCGATCTGCGGCGCCATGGGTGGAGCGGTAGCAGCTGCCGTCATCGGCGGCGCATCGGAAGCGAAGATCGTCGACACTCTCGGAATCGCTGCGTCGATGGCGTCGGGAATCATCGAGGCAAACCGCACCGGCGGCACCGTCAAGCGCATGCACTGCGGGTGGGCAGCACATTCGGCATTGGCTGCCGCGGGACTTGCCCGACACGGCATCACCGGCCCGCCGACCGTGCTCGAAGGCCGATTCGGCTTCTTCGAAGCGTGGTTGCATCAACCGGGCCGGGCGTCGGAGATCGTCGACGGCCTCGGAACGCAATGGGCAGTACCCAACATCTTCTTCAAGCCTTACCCGGCGAACCACTTCACCCATGCTGCAGTCGACGCGGGAGCTGCGCTTCGCAATCGTGGCATTGCGCCGTCCGACGTGAAGAAGTTGGTTCTCGGTGTGCCGGCGGCGAACCTGCGAACCATCGGTGAGCCGATCGAGGTCAAGCGCACACCGACGACGGGATACATGGCGCAGTTCAGCGGACCGTATGCACTTGCGGTGGGCATGTTCGGCGGCGGCGGACTCGGAGCAGCGTTGGAGGACTATTCGGACGAGCTGGCCAATGCAGAGGACCGCCGAGCGCTGATGGCCAAGGTCGATGTGGTTCCGGATGAGCGCTGCGACGCCATCTTCCCGCACCAGTTCCCGGCAGTGCTGACCGCAACGTTGACGGATGGCACCACGGTGGTCGAGGAAGTACTCACCACCCGAGGTGGCCCCGAGCGACCGCTGTCCTTCGAGGAGGTCTCGGCGAAGTTCCGCGCGAACGCCGCACCATTCATGTCCGAATTGGATGTGGCCCAGCTAGCCGAGCGGTGCCATGGTCTGCCCGATCTGACGGACATCGGCACCCTGCTCGCCCCGCTGACGAAAATAGGTACTGCGACTCGGTAGTAGTGACTACGCCCGAGCCAGCACTTCCCGCGCACCGCGGACCACGGCTTCGTCGACGAAGCGGCCATGGTCGTCCACAGTCGGACCGCCGTCGGACAGTTCGTAGAGTTCCACCAATCGGCGCGCCGAGGCGATTGTTTCGTCCGACGGCGTCAAGGCCGCGTTGATAATGGGAACCTGGCTCGGGTGCAGTGCTGTTCGGGCGCGGAAGCCCATGTCCACGAAGTGCTGGGTGGTGATCACGAAGCCGTCGAGGTCACGGAAGTCTGTCGACGTCGGGGCAACTGGAGCGGTCAAAGATGCTGCAGCGCAACCTATGACGACTTGCATGCGGATCGTGTCGATTACGGCCTCGGTTTCCGGGGTGCGCGCGATGCGCAGGTCGGCGAGCAGGTCCACCTCGCCGATCCCGAAGGTGCGAACACGCGAGTAGTCGGCCATCGCGGCAATGGAGCGCAAGGCGTCGGCAGTTTCCAGTAGCCCGATCACGGCGAGGGTGTCCAGCTTGCGTGTCGACTCGAGTTCGGTGAGGAGCTCGTCCGCGCGGGCCAGCGTGGTGGTCGAGCATTTGGCGATCATGATGCCCGCGACTCCGCACTGAGCGGCCGCGTCGAGGTCCTCTGCCAGAAATTCGGGAGTGACCCGGACCCATATCTCGGTGTCCGTAGGCTCGCGCGACTTCAACCATTCGCTGACGGCTTCTCGTGCACTTGCCTTCTGGGACAGGGGTACCGCATCTTCGAGGTCGATGATGACGGCATCCGTGTCACCGCGGGCAGCCTTGTCGAAGAGTGCGGGCTTGACTGCAGGGACATAGAGGAACGAGCGAGAATCTGTGCGAGTCATCGAGTAGCTCGAGCTTCCAGGATCTGGGTGATCGACCGCGCTGCGGTGACCACTTGGCGGGCATGGATGGCATGTTGCTCGTCTGCGGTCGAGGCGTAGCGGTAAGCAGGGCCGGAGGAACTGACCGAGCCCAGAACATGATTGGACGCGTCGAAGAACGGTGCAGCGATGGAGGCCGCGCCCGTGTTTCTTTCGTTGATCGATGTCGCGTATCCGATGTCGCGGATTTCGGCGAGAAGCTTATGAAAGGACACAGCGTCGACGTCGGGGGTGGTTCCCTGAAGTTCCTCGAGTGCCTCGACGGCGAAGTGGTCCGGCAGGAAGGCGAGGATTGCGCGGCTCGATGCCCCCGAGTGCAGTGGGAACTGGGGACCGATCTCGACGACCATCTTCACTTCCTGCGGACTTTCGTATTGATCGAGATAGACGCGCCGGTGGCCGACGAGGACGGACAGTGTCGCCGTCTCACGGGTTTCCGCACGTAATGTCCGAAGCACCGGGGCGGCGATCGATCGGACGTCGAGTTGGCTCCATGCCTTCGTGCCGAGGCCTATCGCGGCCGGGCCGAGTGAGTACGTCGATTCACCTGCCATCGGCTGCACGATCGACCGTGAGGCCAGCGACTGCAGGATCCGATGCACGACGGCTTTGCTCAGGTGCAGGCGTCGGGCGATCTCCGATACACCGAGCGCACGATCGGACTGTGCGAATGCGAGGAGCACATCCGCCACACGATCTGCCGACTCTGTGCCGGTGGATGTTTCGGCCAGTGAGGTGGAACTGGGCGGCGTGACCATTCGACCATCCTTCCGGATTCAGGGGGAGATTGTGGTTCAGCAATCGAGTCGACTCTAGCGTTCCGCTGAGCGAACCGTACGCGTAACAAGAATTTCATCAAAGGTGCTGTTCTATGGCCGTGATGCGTGCCATACTCGGTCCCAAGCGAATAGATCACCGATTGCCTGGTGCGCTGAGCGGAACGCTCGCCGCAATGGGCGACGGTTCGACTCGACGCCTAGTGGGCGCGAAAGGCAGACAATGAAGAAGCTTGTAGGCGTGCTGACAGCCGTCGCGGTAGTGGGTGCAGCAGCGTGTGGATCCTCTTCGGGTTCCGACGATTCGGGCCCCATCAAGATCGGCTCCGTTCACCCCACCACGGGTGCACTCGCGGGTGTCGGCGGTTTGATGAACGACGGCGCCGCATTGGCAGTCGCCGATATCAACGCCGCCGGCGGAATCTCCTCGCTCGAGGGCCGTCAGTTGGAGCTTGTCTCCGGCGACAGTCAGGGCAAGGCGGAGGTCGGGCAGAGTGAGGCACAGCGGTTGATCGACGACGGTGCCGTCGCACTCGTCGGTACCTACCAGAGTGACGTCACACAGAATGTCGCCTCGGTCGCCGAACGGTCTCGAGTGCCTCTCGTCATCGATGTCGCTGTGGACGACAAGATTCTGGATCAGGGCTACCAGTACTCGTTCCGTATTCAGCCCAACGCTTCCAGCATGGGAACCGATGGCGCCAAAGCGCTGGCGGCGATCGAGAAGCAGACTGGGCAGGCTATCGACAAGGTGTCCTACCTGCATATCGAAGGATCGTTCGGAGACAGTGTCTTCAACGCATTCGAAGCCGAAGCAGCCAACCAGGGCATCTCCTCGGTACAGGAAATCACTTATCCCGCAACGAACTTTTCCGATGCGACCACTCAGGTCCGAGAGGCAGCGGTCAGCAACCCTGATGTCATTGTCGCCACCGGTTACTTCCCGGACGGTCTCCTCATCGCCAAGGCTGTGCAACAGCTGAACTTGAAGGTCAAGGGCGTCTACGGGATTGCCAACGGGGCATTCGACGACAGCTCGTTCCCCGCGGCGGCAGGAACTGCCGGTGAGGGCGTGCTCAGCGCCAACTACCACTTCGACGCGACGAGCGAGCGTACCAACGAGATTCGAGGCCGCTTCCAGCAGCAGTTCGGACGCCCGATGGAGACCGCGGCAATGCTGTCCTACCAGGCCGTCGAGGTCATCGCGGCAGGTCTCGAGAAGGGCGAGGACTCTGATCCAGAGGCTCTGCGCGACGCCATCTCCGGTGTTTCCATCGAAGATCCACTGCTCGCCTTCGACGGACCCATCGAGTTCGACGAGACCGGTCAGAACAAGAACGCAACGGTCATCGTCATGCAGGTCCGTGATGGTGCAGTAGCGCAGGTCTTCCCCGAGGAATTCGCCACGGACGCAATCGAGTTCCCAGTCGGGTCCGGACAGTGACCGACGCAGCAACTGCGACGGCACCAGTCAAGCGGCGCACGCTGTCGGGGATGAACCCCGCAGTGGGCGTGGCGGCCGTCGTCGTGGTGATCATGGCCGTCATTTATCTGGTGGGCGGCAAGGATCAAGGGCTGGTGACCCAGTCGCTGGTTTCAGGACTGCTTCTCGGCGGCGTGTACGCGTTGATCTCGGTCGGTCTGACACTGATCTTCGGAGTCTTGGGCATCGTGAACTTCGCCCAGGGTGCGATGCTGACGATGGCGATGTACATCGTGTATGCGTTGTCCACTGCCGGGCTTCCGGTATATCTCGCCACCGTCATCGCGGTGCCGCTGATGTTCGTGTTCGGCATGATCGTGCAGGCAACCCTGCTGACCAAGCTGACGATCAGCGGCAGCCACGACGGCCCACTACTGGTGACGCTCGGTCTGTCTCTGCTCATCATCAACGTCTTGCTGATGATCTTCGGGGGAAGGCCCAAATCGGTTCAAGCCCCGATCGACGGGTCGGTGTCCATTCTCGGAGCCGTGGCGTCGTGGCCGCGGGTTCTGGCCTTCATCGGAGCGGCTCTGGTCGCCGTCGCCCTGACTGCCGTGCTCAAGCGCACCCCGCTGGGACTGTCCATCCGCGCGGTGGCGTCGAACTCCGAAGGAGCCAAACTCGTCGGAGTCGACATCGGCCGCGTCTACGCATTGACATTCGGCATCGGTGCGGCATGCGTGGCCGTCGCCGGGGGATTGATGACCCCGTTCACCAGTCTCACCCCGTCGGTGGGTGAGCAGTTCACCATCCTCGCGTTCGTCATCGTCGTGCTCGGCGGTCTCGGAAGCGTCGTCGGTGCCGTGATCGGCGGTTTGGTGATCGGCCTGGTGCAGACGGTCGGAGCTCTCTTCCTTCCCGGTACCGGATCACTCATCCTGGTGTTCGCGGTGTTCATCCTCGTCCTGTTTCTCAAGCCCGAAGGATTGTACGGAGCCCGCCGATGACCGCCACTGTGACAGCACCGACGTCGGTGCCAGAAGATTCTCGTTTGAAAGACACCTGGCTGAAACGGCAGCTCATCACGCTCGTCATCGGATTCGCGGTCGTAGCGGCGCTGCCACTGATTCTCGGTGAACAAGCTCAGACCGTTGCTGTTCGGACGCTGATCTTCGCCCTCATGGCAGTGGCGTGGAACATCATGAGCGGCTTCGGCGGGATGTTCAGCTTCGGCCACGCCGCGTTCTTCGGTATCGGTGCGTACACCGGGGCCTACCTGCTGGTGGATCACGGAATTTCGCCCTGGATCTCGATGGCGGTCGCCGCGGTGATCTCGGCCTCGGTCGGAACGCTGCTCGCCTATCTGTGTCTGCGCTATCGGCTCGCCGGTTCGTATTTCGCGTTGGCTACCTTCGCCTTTGCGCAGATGTTCCTGCTGCTGGTGCAGAACCTGGAGGTCTTCCACAAGACCGAAGGATTCAATGTGCCGCTCCTGCCTCGTGATTCGTGGTGGATGCTGCAGTTCGAGAAGGGCAGTCCCAACTACATCTGGATCCCGTTGGTGATTCTCGCGCTTGCCGTGCTCGGCACCATCTTCTACGTGCGGTCCCGAGCGGGTCAGTTCGTGCAAGCGGTGCGCGACGACGAGACCGCAGCCGCGTCGCTGGGCATCGATACGATGAAGTACCGCCTCATCGCGGTCGCAGCCAGCTGTGCACTCATTGCGGTCGCCGGCGTGTACTACACGCAGTACTACTTTTTCGTCGGTCCTGAACAGGCCTTCGGATCCGCCGTGTCGGTGGAAGCCATCGTTCCTGCCGTCATCGGTGGAATCGGCACGATCTGGGGCCCGGTCCTCGGCGCCGCAGTAATCGGGCCGCTGTCCGAGATCATCAACGAACTGCTGCGCAACCCACCGGGATTCCTCGGATTCCTCGATGGCGCAATCGGTCTCGACGTAGCGGTTTACTCGGTGATTTTGATCCTGATCGTCATATTCCTACCCAAGGGAATCTTCGGCACTATCCGTGAGAGGTGGTTTCGATGAGCCTGCTGAGCATCGAAGGTCTGAGTAAATCCTTCTCCGGAATTCATGCCGTGCGAAACGTCACCCTCGACGTTTCCGAGCACGAATTTCTGGGCATCATCGGCCCCAACGGTGCGGGTAAGACCACACTGTTCTCGCTTCTGTCCGGCGAGCAACTACCCACCGAGGGCCGAATCATATTCGACGGCAAAGACATCACAGGTTGGCCGGCCAACAAAATCGCACGCAGCGGACTCGTTCGGACTTTCCAGCTCATGCGACCGTTCGAATCGATGTCGGTGCTCGAGAATGTCACCGTCGCAGCGCTGAGCAAGCGTCGATCGCGTAGGGACGCTCGCCGACATGCACTCGAGGTACTCGATCGAGTGCAGCTCTCGGACCAGGTCGGCGGCAAAGTGTCGACCATGTCCACTGCCGGTCTCAAACGGCTCGAGCTGGCACGGGCGCTGGCCATGGAGCCACGGGTCGTTCTGCTCGACGAAGTCCTCGCCGGATTGGTACCAGCCGAGCGGGCACCGATGATCGAGCTGCTGAGCACCCTGCACGACGAGGGCCAGACAGTGTTGTTCGTCGAACACATCATGGCGGCGGTCATGGCGCTGTCCGAGCGACTCGTCGTCATGCACGAAGGTGCTGTGCTGACCTCGGGGAATCCACGCACGGTCATCGAGGACAGCCGCGTCGTCGAGGCATATCTCGGTGAGGAGAAGACGGCATGATGCTCGAGATCGACAACTTGCACGCTGGATACCGGCGTCTGGAAATTCTGCATGGACTGGACATGTCCATCGCAAAGAACGAGATCGTTTCGCTCATCGGCGCGAACGGGGCAGGTAAGACGACGACCTTGCGAGCGTTGTCCGGGCTGGTCTCGTCGACCGGCGGTCGAATCATGCTGGATGGGAATCCCATTCACGGGATGCGAGCCGATCGGATCGTCAAGGCGGGCTTGGTTCATGTTGCACAGGACCGCGCTCTGTTCGGTGCGCTGCCGGTGTTCGAGAATCTGGAAATGGGTGCCTACACACAGAAGCGCACGACGGTCAAGGAGTCATTGGACCAGGTATACGACCTGTTCCCTATCCTTGCCGAGCGTCGTGATCAGCTCGCCGCCACCATGTCCGGGGGCCAGCAACAGATGCTTGCCATCGGTCGTGCATTGATGGCCAGGCCGCGGCTTCTCACGCTCGACGAACCGTCGGTGGGGTTGGCCCCCAAGCTGGCCGCTCAGGTTCTCGATGCAATCGTTCGTATTCGCGATACCGGTGTGACTGTGCTCATCGTCGAGCAGAACGCCGCTCAAGCGCTCGACATCTCCGACCGCGCCTACGTGATCGAGAGCGGCTCGATCGTGCTGACAGGCACGGGATCCGAGCTTGCTCACGACGATCGCGTCAAGGCCGCCTACCTCGGAATATAGGAGCTACGCCTACATGCGCCTCTTGGCTTTCACCCCCATCGATGTCGCCGACGCAGAACTGCGTCGTCGACAGCAACGCTATGATCAGCTCGCACCGGAGACCGTGTCGGTCGAACTACGCAACATCGGCGCAGTCGCACCTTCCGCTCTCGACACCGAGGAAGCGATCCGAGCATCGGAAAAGGCGCTCGCCGAGGCATTTCGCAGTGTAGATTCGACCGGATTCGACGGGTTTCTACCAGACTGTGTTCTCGATCCATGTGCGGAAGAGGCAGATTCGTTCGTGCGTCCGATGTACGGATTGTCACGATTGACGGTGTCGTTCTTCCTCTCTCAAGGTTTGCACATCGGCGCACTGGCTCGAAACGATGCCATCGCAGCAGAATTGGACCGACGACTGGCGTCGTACGACATCATTGCCGACCCGACGAAAGTCCTCGACCTCGATGTTGCCGATATCGCCGACTCGCAGGCCTGGGGCCGCGCGGTGACCGAGCGTGCGGCATCGATGACCTGCGACGTCGCTATCAACGCCTGCTCGGCGGTGGAACTGGCTGATCCCCCCGTGCGACCACTGGTCGTCGACCCGACCGCGATTGCGCTCCAACTCTTGGGGCTGCAGTCGAGATGGGTGACGTCGGCATGAGCGAGAACGGACCCGACCTCGTCGTGGCCGGAGCGGGCGGCGGACTCGTCGCGGCGCTTCGGGCTGCCGAGCGTGGGCTCGATGTCTTGGTCGTCGAGGCGAGCGGGCACTTCAAGCGTGGCAACAACACCGCGATGTCGACGGCCATGATTCCAGGGGCCGGATCACGCTGGCAGCGTGAGGCCGGGATCGAAGATTCACCTCGACAATTTTTCGACGACATTCTCCGTAAAACCAAGGGTACGGCCGACGAAAGCCTTGCTCACACTTTGGCAAATGTCAGCGCGCCACTGGTGGAATGGTTGGCCGACTACCTGAAGATGCCGCTGGAACTCGTCACCGACTTTTCCTATCCAGGTCACTCGCAATTGCGTTGTCACACAGTCGAGGGCCGTCACGGTACCGCGATCGTCGATCATCTCGTCCGCGCGGTTGCCGATGAGCCGAAGATCGATCTGTTGGTGCCGGCTCGGCTCACCGACGTCACGGTCGATGTCGATGGCAGAGTCGACGGTGTGGTGATCGCACTTCCCGACGGCAGCACCGAATCGATACCGACGAGGTCTGTGCTGTTGGCCACCAATGGTTATGGTGCCAATTTTGAACTCGTCGCCGACCAGGTTCCGGAGATTGCTGCGGCTCGGTATCACGGCAGCGAATATTCGGTAGGCGACGCGCTGAGCATCGGCACGCGACTGGGTGCCGAGTCGAGATTTCTCGATTCCTACCAAGGGCATGCGGCGCTGTCGAAGAAAGCAGGAACGCTCGTCGGTTGGGCAACGGTGATGCACGGTGGTGTCGTGCTCGATCTGGAAGGCCGACGGTTCGGTGACGAAACCACCGGCTACTCCGAGTACGCAGCCGCCCTCGCTGCCCGACCACACTCCGAGGGCTGGATCGTCATCGATCGCTCGATCTACCAAAAGTGTTTGTCCTTCACAGACTTTCGACAGACTGTAGAGTCGGGTGCGGTTCTCTGGGCGGACGGTGCCGCGGAGCTTGCCGAGGCGACGGGCCTACCCTCGGACGCAGTCGTGAACGAACTTTCCACTCTCGACAGCTTTGCCCGGGGCATAATCGCAGATCCATACGGTCGCACCTCTTTCGAGCACACGCTGGTGGCGCCGTATGCAGCGATCAGGATCGTCCCAGCGTTGTTCCACACCCAAGGTGGACTCGTCGTCGACGAGAACGCTCGGGTGCTGCGCCCGTCGGGCACGGCTATCGACGGGCTGTTCGCGTCGGGCGGTGCGGCGATGGGAATCTCCGGCCACGGTGCCGCGGGCTACCTCGCGGGTAACGGATTGCTACCTGCTCTCGGCCTGGCGTATCTCGCCGCCGGCTACATCTGATTTTCTCCCCATTTCGAAAGGATCCACCAGATGTCTACGTTGATCACCAATGCACGTGTCGTCCGTCCAGGCTCGGATGCCCCCGAAGACGGGGAGCTTCTCGACCTGCTCATCGAAGACGGCAAGTTCACCCGGATCGAAGCAGGGATTCCGGCCGACGCGGCGGATACCGTGATCGATGCTGCAGGCAAGATCGCCTTCCCCGGAGTGGTCGACGCGCATCAACACTGGGGTATCTACAACCCGCTCGGTGAAGATGCCGAAACCGAGTCCCGCGCCTGTGTGCAGGGCGGCGTTACGACCTCGTTGTCCTACATGCGCACCGGGCAGTACTACATGAACACCGGTGGGTCCTATGCGGATGTGTTCCCGAAGGTACTCGAAGCGACCGAGGGGCGCCCGTACGTCGATTACGCGTACCACCTGGCGCCGATGTCGAAGGAGCACATCGCGGAGATCCCGTCGCTCATCGCCGACCACGGCGTGACCTCGTTCAAGATCTTCATGTTCTACGGCAGCCATGGCTTGCACGGGCGCAGCGTCGATCAGAGCGAGTTTCTGATGACGCCGGAGGGTGAGCGTTACGATCTGGCGCATTTCGAATTCGTCATGCGTGGGATCCAGGCGGCCCGTGAACAGTTGGGCGACAAGGCTGAGCACATCTCGTTGTCGCTGCACTGTGAGACCGCCGAGATCATGAGTGCCTACACCAAGATCGTCGAAGAGGAAGGAACCCTCCACGGCCTCGCCGCCTACAGCGCGTCCCGCCCTCCGCATTCCGAGGGACTTGCGGTCACCATTGCGGCGTTCCTTGCAGACGAGACGCAGTTGCCGAACATCAACCTGCTGCACCTGTCCTCGCGTAAGGCGATGACGGCCGCGATGAGGATGGCAAAGGCGTTCCCGCACGTCAACTTCCGTCGTGAGGTCACCATCGGGCACCTGCTCGCCGATATCGAGACCGCCTACGGACTCGGCGGTAAGGTCAACCCGCCGCTGCGCCCCCGAGACGATGTCGAAGCACTGTGGGAGCACTTGCTTGCCGGTGACATCGACTGGGTCGTCAGCGATCACGCGTGCTGCAAGGACGAGAAGAAGTTCGCCGAGGATCGTGGTGACATCTTCGCCGCGAAATCCGGATTCGGTGGTGCCGAGTACTTGCTCCCCGGTTTGGTCTCCGAAGGCCGCAAGCGCGGACTCAGCTGGCGTCGTATCGCCGAGCTCACTTCGCTCAATCCAGCTTCGCGCTACGGACTTCCGGGCAAGGGCGACATCGCTGTCGGCATGGACGCGGACATCGCGCTCGTGGACCCGGAGCACACCTGGACCGTGCGTCCGGAAGATTCGGAGTCGACGCAGGAGTACACCCCGTTCGAGGGCTTCGAGCTGGGAGCGAAGGTGACCGACACCTTCGTCCGTGGACAGCGTGTGCTGGCCGACTGCTCGGTATCCGGCAGTCCGGCCGGACGCTACCTGCATCGCCCGTACAAGTGACCGGCCCACTCGAGGGCATCAAAGTCCTCGATATCTCCACGATTCTCGCCGGACCCTTGGTAGCGCAGATCCTCGGTGACTTCGGTGCCGAGGTCATCAAGATCGAACATCCGACCCGACCCGACGGCATGCGCGGGCACGGGTTGGACAAGGACGGTCACCCGCTGTGGTGGACGATGGTGAGCCGAAACAAGCGCACCATGACGTTGAACCTGGGTAACGAGCAAGGTGCGGAGATCTTTCGCCGTCTTGTCGCCGACGCCGACGTCGTGGTCGAGAACTTCCGGCCTGGCACGTTGGAGCGCTGGGGTCTCGGGTACGACGTGTTGTCGGCGGACAACCCTGGGTTGATCCTGTTGCGCGTGACGGGCTTCGGCCAAACCGGGCCCTACTCCAAGCGGCCCGCGTTCGGAACTCTCGTCGAATCGATGAGCGGATTCGCGCACCTGACCGGTCCTGCCGACGGGCCGCCGACGTTGCCGGCCTTCGGCCTCGCCGATTCGCTGGCCGGCATCGCAGGCTCGTCCGCGGTATCCATGGCACTACTGCATCGAACGAACAACGGCGGTAAAGGCCAGGTCATCGACTTGGACTTGCTGAGTCCGATCATGACTGCGGTGGGGCCGGGGATCATCTACGCCGATCAGCTCGGGATCGACCTCGAGCGCACGGGCAATCGATCGAGCAACAACGCACCGCGAAATCTATACAAGACCTCCGACGGTTTCTGGCTGGCCATCTCCACGAGTGCGAACTCGATCGCCGAGCGGGTGCTGCGATTGGTCGGTCACGCGGAAGTCATCGACGAACCGTGGTTCGCGACGGGGCGGGAGCGTGCCGCGCACGCCGATCTACTCGACGGATACGTGGGTGGTTGGATCGGAGATCGAACCCGTGACGAAGTCGTTGCCGAGTTCGAAAAGGCCGGTGCTGCTGTGGCGCCGGTGTACAAGCCGAGTGAACTACTCGATGACCCGCAGGTGAACGCGATCGAGATGGTGACCACCGTCGAGGACGAGGATTTGGGTCCTGTTCGCATGCAGAACGTCATGTGGCGCATGGGTGAGAGTCCCGGCAGCATCCGGCACACCGGGCGTGCACACGGCGCCGACACCGACGAGGTACTCGCGGAGTTGGGTTGCAGTGCGGATTCGATCGAGGAACTGCACAGGTCAGGCGTCGTCTAGATCAGTTGACCGGACACTCGAGCATGTAGCCGGCGGGCGCAGGCCCAGCAGTCGGCCCAACGTGCGGTGCAAGCGATCGGAGGGGCCAGCCGGATTCGGCTGGCCCCTCCGAATTGTGCGTGCGGTTCAGTTGGTTCGAGAAGCCGCTGAGTGAATTGTTTTGGCGAGGTCGAGGGGTCGGCTCCACATAGGCCAATGCCCCGTGGGGAGGTCGACGACGTCGAGGCGTTCGAGGTTTGCGACCTCGGCGAACATGGGATGGCTCGCTCGGGCCAATTCGAGCACCTGCGCGCCAGAGATCGAGCAGCACACCAGGGTGGTCTGGACTTCGCGGCGGGCGTCGTTCGTGAGCTCGACGGATTGACGAAGTACAGGGCCGGGTTCGGGGACGGCCCGGGCCCGAAAACGCTCGAGGACCTCTGCGCTGAGGCCTTCGAGGCTCGCCTGCTGCGCGAGGATGTCGAACGACGGCAGCGCAAGCTCCTCCAACCCCTCCGGAAGGTCTGGGGCGTGGACACTTCCGGTTGCCACGGGGCCGGAGTCGACCCACACCACCCGCTGGACAAGCTCAGGGTGTCGGTCGATGACGAGGCTGACGGGAGCGTTGGCCCCACTGTGAGCGACGAGAATTGCGGGCTGATTCCCGTGTCGAGCAATGGCGTCCAGGATCGCTTCGACTTGGTCGTCGAGAGTCCTTGTCGCACGCTCGGGATCGTCACTGTCGAGGCCTGGCAGTGTTATTGCGAGTGCAGGAGACTGGTCTGTTTTCAGGTGATCGAGGACTTCATCCCACGCCCAAGCGCCCAGCCAGTGGCCGGCGACAAGGATGATGGTCGGACTGTTGATAGTGGTCGGCATGCCACAAGCCTTGCAGGCCCGATGGACAGTGGTATGTCACTATTTGTGTCATGAATTGGCCGCGGTCCGAACCGTGAAGCGAGCAGAACGGCTGCATGCTCTGTCAGAGATGTTGCACCGCAGCGGCGCGCGTGGGGTATCCGCCGACCGGTTGGCGAAAGAGTTCGAAGTGTCCGTCCGGACAATCAAAAGGGACCTCGACGCGTTGGAGAACAGCGGCAGGCCTATATGGTCGCGCCCAGGTCCGGGCGGTGGATACGGATTGGCCAAGGGCGCGTCCTTGCCGCCCGTCAGTCTGTCACCGGCGCAGGCCGTGGCTCTCATGGCGGCCGTGTCCGCTGCAGCGGATGCCCCCTACTCCGATCTGGCAGCAGCCGGCATCCGAAAGGTCATGGATGTTCTCGATCCCATCACGCGAGGAAGGGCCGACGATCTAGCTCGCCGTGTGTGGGTCGACGCGGGTCCTTCCTCTTCACGCGCAACGAAGTCGGCCATGGAAGAGGCGATGGCCGAGCAGCGAGTGATCCGTATTCGCTACACATCGAGAGAGGGCACCACGACCACCCGCGACGTCGAGCCGGTGCTGTTCGCCTCCACGAATGGCCAGTGGTACTTGATCGGATGGTGCCGAAAGCGTGACGCAATGCGATGGTTTGCCATCCCGCGTGTCGAGCGGGCCACCGTGACCAGGACGTCCTGCAGCGGCCACACCATCGACGAGGTCGGAGAACCCCCAGCGAACGCCAGACCGGTGCACGGCCGGGGGGAGTGAATCGATCGGTGAACCTGTGCGATCGAGTCATCTGCACACCTTGCTCGTGATCCTGCCTCGGCGATGGCGGTTGCGGATGATCGGCCTTGGTCACCTTCGACGGGTGATCTCCGGCGGATCGAGCTGCGCGATACTGGCTCCCTACAACAGGGGTGTCCATGACTGCTAGAACGAAGACTGGCTCGGGTCTGGTGCTGACGGTGCTGGCGTCGAGTCAGTTCCTGATGACTCTGGACAGTTCGGTCATGAACGTGTCGATGGCAACGGTGGCCGAGGACCTGGACACCACGATCACGGGCATCCAAACCGCGATCACGCTGTACACGCTGGTCATGGCGACGCTGATGATCACCGGCGGCAAGATCGGCACCATAATGGGAAGGCGTAGAGCTTTCGCACTCGGACTCGTGATCTACGGGGTCGGGACGTTGACCACTGCAGCGGCTCCCAATCTTGCGGTGCTGTTGATCGGGTGGGCTTTCCTCGAAGGTGTGGGCGCGGCGCTGATCATGCCGGCGATCGTCGCCTTGGTCGCGGCGAATTTTCCGCCCGAAAAGCGAGCTGCCGCATACGGTTTGGTTGCTGCCGCAGGTGCAATGGCCGTGGCGGCGGGCCCGCTGATCGGGGGTGCGGTCACCACGTTCGCTTCGTGGCGGTACGTCTTCGTCGGCGAGGCATTTCTCGTCGTGGCGATCGTACTGGTGCTGCGCCGCATCAATGACGTCCCGCCGGTCCGCGTCCGACTCGATCTCGTCGGCTCCGCATTGTCGGTGGCAAGCCTGGGAATGCTCGTCTTCGGAGTTCTCAGGTCGGGGGAGTGGGGGTGGATTCGTCCCACCCCGGGCGGTGCCGAGATAGCAGGACTGTCCCCGGTGATCTGGCTGCTGTTGGCAGGTGCGTTGCTCCTGTACGTGTTCATGAGATGGCAGACGCACCTTGCCGAGACCGGACGGGAGCCGCTGATCGATCCCAAGGTGCTCCGCAACCGGCAACTTTCCGGCGGCCTCACGATGTTCTTCGCGCAGTTCACCGTCCAAGCCGGCGTCTTCTTCACGGTGCCGTTGTTCCTGTCCGTGGTCCTGGAACTGACTGCACTGCAGACCGGGCTTCGAATCCTCCCACTCTCGGTCGCACTCCTCCTCGCGGCCGCAGGGATTCCCAAGCTCTGGCCCCGCGCCAACCCTCGTCGCGTAGTTCGTCTGGGTTGGGGGGCGATGATCGTCGGCATTCTCGTACTGGTCACCGGATTGGACCCCGGAGCCAATGCGAGCATCGTGGCGGTGCCGATGGTCCTGATGGGACTGGGACTCGGGGCGTTGGCCTCGCAGCTCGGCGCCGTTACCGTCTCCGCTGTGCCGGATTCGCAGAGCGCGGAAGTCGGCGGGCTACAGAACACCGCAACGAACCTCGGAGCATCGCTCGGAACCGCACTGATCGGGTCGGTACTCATCGCCACACTGAGCGCGGCCATCGTTGCCGGCGTGCAGATGAACCCCGACGTTCCGGACTCGGTGAAAGCGCAGGCGACCACCGAACTCGCGAGCGGCGTTCCATTTCTCTCGGACACGCAGCTCGAGGCAGCACTGGCCGACGCAGCGGTCCCGCAGTCGAGTGCCGAACAGATCGTCGACGTCAATTCCGATGCTCGACTCGAGGCCTTGCGTGTGGCCCTTTCCATTGCCGCGCTGGTCGGCGTCGGCGCCCTGTTCTTCACCGGTAACGTCCCGCGAGAGGCGCCTTCCGCTTCGGTGACCGCAGATCCGTGAGCGGACCTGGCAAGAGCGTCGGGGTTACTTTTCGCCGGTGAGCACCGCTGCAATTGCCTCGACCTGATCGGCGATACGTGGGCCCCACCGGCTCGAGAGATCCTCGTCCATCGTGTAGATGCGTCCATTACGCACAGCGCGCATCGAACTCCACCCGGGCCGTGCGGCAACGGATTCCGCGGTGACGCCGCAGCATTGAGAATCTGCCAGGAAGATGATGTCGGGATCGTCCGTCACCACCGACTCGGCGGCGAGTTGCGGGTAGTTGCTTCCCGCGCCATCGGCGATGCTCGTGAGACCGAACAGTCCGTAGAGCTGGCCGACGAAGCTCTGGCTCGTGACCGTGTACAGCTCGGAGTCGAGTTCGTGAAAATAGGTGAGCTCGCCGGCGGGGACACTGGCGACCGCGTCCTCGATGCGGGTACGAGTCTGCTCGACCATCGCTTCTGCTTCGGCTTCGCGACCGGTGGCGTCACCGACTCGCTCGATCTGGGCGTAGGCGTCGTCGATGCTCGTTGCGGCGGGCAGCAGCAGCGTCGGAATGTTTGCCGTTACGAGACCGGAGACCAACCCGCCGATATCGTCCGAGGCGATGACGAGGTCTGGTTCGTATCCCACGATCGCTTCCAGACTGGGGGTGTAGGCCGACAAGTCGGTCTTCGGGGCATCGGCCGGATAGTCCGACTGGCTGTCGACGGCAACCACCTGATCGCCCGCACCGATGGCGAACAATGTTTCGGTGGCAGTCGGGCTGAGAGACACGATCGACTTCGGGCGCGACTCGATGGTGATGTCGACTCCGGAATCGGCGGGACCGGAAACCACCGTCTTGGGAAACGAGCCGTCGGCCGATGACGTCGACGAATCCTGCGCCGATGTGTCCGGTCGGTCGTCTGCTGTTCCACTGCATCCGCCCACCAACAGGGCGAGTGCTGCAGTGCCGAGCAGAACCTTGAACGATTGCCGCGTGCGCACGAAGAATTGACCTCCAGCTCGTCGGACGAGATGAATTAACGCCCGAGACTACGAGCCAAGTATGTCCCCGTGTGCGTCTCGGTCTGCACCAGGTCTGCCACAGTTCCGGTGAAGGTGATCAGCCCACCGTTGTGGCCGCCATCCGGACCGAGGTCGATGACCCAGTCCGCAGCAGCAACTACGTCGAGATTGTGTTCGATGACGATTACCGTGCGTCCCTCCTCGACCATGCCGGACAGTAGCTCGATCAGGTTGGCCACATCCGAAGGATGCAAGCCCGTCGTCGGCTCGTCCAACACCAGAATCGGCGAAGACCCGACGAGTTCGGCCGCCAGTTTGAGGCGCTGGCGTTCGCCACCGGACAAGGAAGACAGGTTCTGGCCGAGCGAAAGATAGCCGAGGCCGACGTCCATGCATCTACGCAGAATGTCGCGAATCTTCTTGACATCGAAGAAGTCCTGGGCGTCCTCGACGGACATCTCGAAGATGTCGGCGATGCTGACGCCGTCGACGCTGTGCCGGATGGCTCCGGGGCGGAAGCGTCTGCCCTGACACGTTTCACAGGTGCTCGAAACAGGGTCGGTAAATCCGAGGTCTGTGAAGATGACGCCGCTTCCCTGACAATCGGAGCACGCGCCATCGGAGTTGGGGGAGAACAGTGACGCCGGTTGGCCGGTTTTCTTGGCGAAGTACGCGCGGATCGGATCGAGTAGGCCGGTGTACGTTGCAGGCGAGGATCTTCTGGACCCACGGATCGGTGCCTGGTCGATGATGACGGCATCGGGTGCGACTTCGCGAAGATGCCCGTGAACGAGGCTCGACTTGCCGGAGCCTGCGACGCCGGTGACGGCAGTCATGACACCGAGTGGTATCTCGACGCTGACGTTCTGCAGATTGTGGGTGTTCGCCCCACTGATGTGCAGGTGCCCGGTCGCTAGCCTGGGTGTGCGCAGCGTGGCATTCTCGCGTCGCAGGGCGACGCCCGTACGTGTATCGGCCTTGGTGAGCTCTTCGTACGTGCCTTCGAATACGACCGTCCCGCCGGCTTTACCTGCACCGGGGCCGATTTCGACGATGCGATCCGCAATCGACATGACCTCGGGATCGTGTTCGACCACCAAGACGGTATTTCCCTTGTCTCGCAACGCAAGCAGCATCTCGTCGAGCCGATGTACATCGCGTGGATGCAAGCCCGTGGTGGGCTCGTCGAAGACATAGAGCATGTCGTTGAGCGTGGCGCCGAGATGCCGGACCATCTTGATGCGCTGCGACTCGCCACCGGAGAGCGAGGCCGTGGCGCGATCGAGGCTGAGGTAGCCCAGACCGAGGTCGACGAGTCTGCGCAGCTGAGTCACGATCTCTGTACGTGGACCATCGAGATCTCTGAGCCTCCACGTGTCGATACGGTCCGCGAGATCGGAGACCTGCATGGCAAACGCGTCGGGCAGGGAGAGGCCTTCCAATGTCGCATTGCGGATGGTCTCGTTGTACCGAGTGCCGCCGCAGTCCGTGCAAGTTCCGCGAGTGACGATGCGATCGTAGGCGAGCTTCGCTTTGCCCTTGAGTGCGTCGGCATCCTTGGACAGATAGCTGCGCCGAAAGCGAGAGAGGATCCCCTCGTAGCTCTTCATCACGGCATCGGGGTTGAGCACGTCGATCTCACCAGGCTTGGCGTCGAAGAAGATGTGGCGTTCGCGGGCGGAGTATTGCTCCACGGGCACATCGAGATCGAACAATCCGGAATCCGCGAATACTCGGTACGGCCATTTGCCGGGTTCGAAATCCGGATGTTTGAACGGCCCCTCGCGCAGCGATTTCGACTCATCGACGAGTTCGTCGCGATCGACGACTTTGGCCTCGCCGAGCCCGTCGCATTCCTGGCACATACCCGCAGGGTCGTTGAAGGAGAAGGCATTGGCGTACCCGATGGACGGCGTGACTCCCCGCGACCACAGCATGCGTAGCCAGTCCCCGATATCGGTGATCGTGCCGACAGTGGAACGGGGCCCACCGAAGAGTCGCTTCTGGTCGACGATGATGACCGCCGAGAGATTGGCGATGAGGTCCGCGTCGGGCCGACCGTAGGACGGGAGAAATGTTTGAGCGAAAGCGGTGAACGTCGAGTTGATCTGCCGTTGCGCTTCGGCGGCAATGGTGTCGAACACGAGGGAGGACTTGCCCGATCCGGAAACTCCCGCGAATACGACGAGCTTTCGCTTCGGAAGGTCCAGATCGACCTCGCGGAGATTGTTCTCGCGTGCTCCGCGCACAAGGATGGTGGACAGTGGGTCGGCCGAGGTTGTGATGGGAGTTTCACCTTTCACGGAGCCGGATGGTTTCGCACACGAAGCGTGCAGCTCCCATCCTGCCGTACGCTGTACGGTGGCGCTAGTGGTGACGCGTACTCGCCCGCCAGGCGTTCAGTTGCCGGCTTCTCGTTGACGTCGCTCACGCTCGGTCCTACGTTGGTCCTCGGCTCTCGCGCGGCACTGGCGCAGAAACTCCTCATCTGCCTCCGGGTCCTGCGCAAATTGACGGCCTGGGCGGGTTTCGTACTCCGGAAATGCTGACGAGTTCTGCCGCCGCGCGACACTTCCGCCGCCGGCTCCGCCCCAGATGCCGCCACCGATAGGTCGCCCCGCCACCAGCCACACCAAGGACCCTGCCAACGGAACGAATATCACCAACAACAACCACGCCAACTTGGGTAGGTAGCGCACCCCACCGTCATCTGCAGTGACTACGTCGATGAGGCAGAACACCCACAGCAGCGTCACCAGTAATCCGAAATAAGGCATTCCGTCACCCTCCCACATCCAAGACCGTGCGGTCTTTTATCGAAGGGATCGTAGCAATTGCCCGAATCGGGCATCGAGGCGCAGGCCGGTGAATCCCACGCGTGTAACTCCTCCGATTGTGTATTTGTCAAGTATCAACATGGCTCGATGTGTTGCGGGGCGAATCGATTTGAGTAACACTCGTCACATCAGCCGCAGGGGTAACGCCAGTAACAGCAACCAGTGGGGGACGTTTTGCGCGCACGTAGTCGGCGAATCGCGGTGGGGGCAGTGATGACCCTGCTGGCCAGTGGGCTCAGCATTCTCTCCTCACCTATCGCGACCGCCGAACCGTGTGGTGGCGCGGGCGGTTCAGGATCTTCACTGCTGTTCGGCTCTTCGGGCAGTTCGCGCGGCGGACCGGGCAAAGAGCCCGCAGGCCCTCAAGGTCCACTGCCGGCGATCTCGGGGAACACCTCCTCCGTAGCGTGGGTGACCGGCCCGGTCAGCGCCAACAACACCTACGAACGATTCGGCATCTCCGGGACAGACCTCGGCATCAGCTGGGACAACGCCGCTGGGCAGACGTTGATGGCGTTCGGTGACACGTTCGGTAACTGTTCTTTGCCAGGATCGGAGTGGCGCAGCAACATTCTGATGCGGTCCAACGACACGAACCTGTCCGACGGCATCACCATCACCGACGGAGTACCACTCGACACGAGTTCCGGTGCCGTCGTCGAACCGGGCGCGCCAAGATTTGCGAGCGAGGTCGTGCCGAGCCTCGGAGTGGCAGGCGTCGAGGACACCGTTATTCCCACCGCGGCCATCTCCATCGACGGCGTGCAGTACATGAACTACATGTCGGTGCGGGAATGGGGTACACCGGGACGATGGGTAACCAACTTCTCGGCGATCGCGACCTCAACCGACAATGGACAGACCTGGACGACGTCACTGCCCACCATTCGCGCCAATGCGGGCGTCACGGTTCCGGGACTTGCACAACTCGAGGAGAGCAACGGCAAGTATCAGATGAATGCGTACGCGAAGGGCAAGGATGGGTACATCTACCAATTCGGTACGCCCAATGGACGTTTCGGTGCAGCCTTCGTGGCGCGCGTAAAGCCCGAGGACATTCTGAACCTCGCCGCATACGAATACTCGACGCAGGATCCGGCCAAGCCATGGTCGAAAAATGTCGCCGACTCCGTTTCCGCGGTCGAGGAGCCGGTCAGTGAGATGTCCGTTGTGTGGAACGATCACTTGCAGCGGTACGTGATGATGTACGGCAACGAAATCGATCGAACTCTGTTGGCGCGCACCGCCGAGAAGCCCGAAGGCCCGTGGAGCGCTCCGACCACATTGCTGGACTCGCGGCAGACGGCAGGCGGCATCTACGCACCCTTCATCCATCCGGTGACGAGCGGCAACAAGCTCTACTTCACGGCCTCGAGGTGGTCGGACTACAACGTACTGTTGTTCGAGACCAACCTCGACGCACTCGCTCGCTGACAGTCCTTAGCTAACGAGCCCAACGAATTCGAATTGGTCCCTTTGCCGTCGACGGGTCCACCACCGAGCCCTTCTGAGTGATCTCCACCTCGCCGGCGTCGACCATTCGCCTGGCGGCTTTCCGCACCGGTTCCATCAGATCCCGCCAGTCGTTGTCGGACATCGCCCGGGCAACATCGGACGGACAGATCGTCGCATCCCGCGCCCGCGCGTCGAGCAGCTCTCTGATCTTCTGCTCGATCCGAAGGTCGGTGCCGCTCACCTTGGACTTTCGGCAAGCGGCGCTGCAGTATTCGACGTCATCGAAGTTGTTCGCCCACTTCTTGCGCCACTCGATGCGCCGCCCGCAGGATATGCAAGTCTTGTCCTCGGGTGAGGGCTGCGCGCGCTTCTTGTGGGCCACCTCATCCACTGTAGGTCGGCTGCGCGCCGGCTAGTGGACGAACGTTGCAGCGACGTCGACTACAGCCGCACGATCCTTGGCGACCAGACCGATTCGGGTGCGACGGTCGACGATGTCGGAAACATCGAGTGCACCCTCGTGCCGAACCGCGAACTCGAACTCGGCGCGGGTGACGTCGATCCCATCGGCAACCCGCTCGAGTGGACGTTCGCACGTTGCATTTTCGATGACTGTCGAGGCCTCGCCTCCGTACCGTGCGACTGCGGATGTTGGCACGCTGTCCCGCGGGGGAGCGAGTGGCGTCGCCGGATTTCCGGGAGCACCTACCAGTGGCAACGAACGAGTCCGGCACGGCGCGAGTTCGAGACCCCGTGCACGCCCGGCGCGGTCGAGGACGTCCTGTGCCATATGTCGGAACTCGGTGAGCTTCCCGCCGACCACGCTGAAGACGCCGTTCGGGGACTCGATCACCGCATGATTGCGAGACACATCCGAAGTTCGACCCTCACCGGCATCGATCAACGGCCGCAGGCCTGCGAAACTTCCCAGCACGTCCTCGCGGGTGACTGCGGTGCCTAGTGCGGTGTTCACAGTAGCGAGCAGAAAGTCGACCTCCCCGTCCGTCGCTGTCGGTTCATCGGGAATCGGGCCTGGGGCCTCTTCGTCGGTGAGGCCCAGGTAAACCCGGCCCAACTGCTCCGGCATGGCGAAGATGAATCGGTTCGTTTCGCCGGGTATCGGGACCGTCAGTGCTGCGGTCGGGTACCCGAATGCCTTCGCGTCGAACACCAGATGTGTTCCACGACTGGGGCGTAGACGGATGGAGGTGTCGACCTGGCTAGCCCAGACGCCAGTCGCGTTGATGACGAGGCGAGCCGCGAGATCGAAGCTCTGCCCGGTCAGTTGGTCGGTCAATCGTACCGATGAACCCGTGGCCTGCGACGCAGCGACTTTGGTGAGAATTCGTGCACCGTGCTGAGCGGCTGTGCGGGCAACCGCCACGACGAGGCGGGCGTCGTCGATCAGCTGCCCATCGTATGCGAGCAAACCACCGGTAAGCCCGTCCCTTTCGATGGCAGGCACCAGCTCGATTGCCCGCGCGGCGCTGACTTTGCGCGAGCGAGGCAGCGTCGAGGTCGGTGTACCTGCCGCGAATCGCAGCGCATCTCCAGCGAAAAATCCCGTACGCACCAACGCTTTCGATCCTGTCGACATCGATGGCAGCAGCGGCACCAACTGAGGCATTGCTGAAACCAGATGAGGTGCATTGTGGGTCATCAGCAATCCGCGTTCGACGGAACTGCGTCGTGCGATCCCGAGGTTGCCGGTGGCGAGATACCGCAGTCCTCCGTGGACAAGTTTGGAGCTCCACCGGCTGGTGCCGAAAGCCAGATCTTCTTTCTCCACGAGAACCACGCTGAGTCCACGAGATGCTGCGTCGAGCGCAACTCCGGCGCCGGTGATGCCGCCGCCGATGACGACGACGTCGACAGGCTCGGAGGAGTTGCCGAGTACGGACAGGTCGTTTGTGCGACGCGCGCGATCGAGCGACGCAGAAAATATTGTCACGAGGCGAGGTATCCGTTCAACATGTAGGCGAGCTCGGTCGTAAGTGAATCGCCGTCGAGCATCGACTCGACGAGTACTCCTGACTGGAGGACGGACTGCACGGTGAGCAGCACCATAGCGGCCAGTTCACGGGTAATGCCGCTGCGGATGCTGCCGTGAGCCTGTCCCCGCGCTATCTCGCCTTCCAGTGCTGCGATAGCGAACTGCTGACTGGCGCCGAGTCTTCCGGTGATGTAGACCATCATGAATTCGGGTGCAGTGTGCAGCACTGACATCACCACTGCGTCGTTGCGCAGCAGGCCTGCGATGGCGACAATATTTTCCACCAACTGTTCACGCGAAGGACCGTGATCAGGAACCTGACCGATGGCTCCGGTGATTCGGTCGGTCAGAACCGCGGCCAACACGGAGTCCGTGTCCGGCCACCTTCGGTAGATCGTTGGTCGGCTCACTTCGGCACGACGGGCGATTTCGGCGAGAGTGACCCGCGCGAAGCCGTAGTCGACGACGCACTGTGCCGCAGCTTCGAGCACCTGAGCCTCGACCGTGTCGACGCTATCGTTACAGGTTGACAACATGTGTAACAATGTAACACATGACTACCTCGGACTCTCGTACGGGCGGACTGCCGCTACCCCCGATGAAGTGGAATGCATGGGGAAGCGCGGATGCCGCGAAGCCTCTCTCCGCAAGCATCACCACCATGCTCGAGCAGGTGCTAGGCGTGCACAAAGCGGACGACAACGGTCCCGGTGTGGAGGAGGCACTGCTACGGCCGTCCGCAATCACCGAGACCGATCGCGCGGCACTGGCCGAGATCGTCGGCGAAGAGCACATCAGTACGGCCGACGCCGACCGCTTGTACCGAGCGGGCGGAAAGTCCACGTTGGATCTGCTGCGTCGTAAAAGCACCGACGAGCAGGATGCGCCCGACGCGGTTCTAGCGCCTTCCACCGAGGACGAGATCGCTGCCGTTCTTGCCTACTGCTCGTCCGCGCGGGTGGCGGTCGTTCCCTTCGGTGGGGGCACCAGCGTCGTCGGCGGTCTCGATCCCGAACGTGGACAGTGCAATGCCGTCGTGTCCATGGATCTGCGACGCTTCGACGAACTCCACTCGCTCGACGAGGTGTCCGGAGAGGCCGTGCTCGGCGCTGGTGTGACCGGGCCGAACGCCGAAGAGATGTTGCGGAGCAAAGGCTTTTCGCTAGGGCACTTCCCGCAGAGCTTCGAGTTCGCGACCATCGGGGGATTCGCGGCGACGCGATCCTCTGGGCAGAACTCAGCTGGGTACGGCCGGTTCGACGACATGATTCTAGGTCTGCGGATGGTTAGTCCCGCCGGAGTTCTCGATGTCGGCCGTGCGCCTGCGTCGGCGGCGGGTCCCGATCTGCGTCAGCTTCTCGTCGGCTCGGAGGGCATCTTCGGGATCATCACCCAGGTTCGCGTGCGGGTGCATCCTGTTCCCGACACCACGCGGTACGAGGCTTGGAACTTCCCTGATTTTGCAACTGGAGCTGCAGCGTTGCGCGCGGTCGAGCAGACTGACGCCGGGCCCACTGTCATTCGGCTGTCCGACGAGGCAGAAACAGGCGTCAATCTCGCCACCTCGGACAAGATCGGTGGGGAACAGGTCGCCGGTGGATGTCTGGCGATCACCCTGTTCGAAGGCACCGCTGCGCACTCTGCCAGCCGGCACGCGGAGACTCGCGACCTGCTCGAGGCTCACGGTGGAACATCTCTCGGTGAGGATATTGCGCGAGATTGGCAGCACGGTCGGTTCGGGGCACCGTACCTGCGGGATGCGCTTCTCGACTCGGGCGCACTCTGCGAGACCCTCGAAACCGCCACGACCTGGTCCAATCTGCTTCACCTCAAGTCGACCGTCACCGAGGTCTTGACCTCCGCATTGAGTGAAACCGGTACCCCCGCTCTGGTCCTGTGCCACATCTCGCACGTGTACCGAACCGGCGCGTCGCTGTACTTCACGGTCGTCGCAGGTCAGCGTGGAGATGCCATCGCGCAGTGGCAGACGGTGAAAGCTGTTGTGTCGCAATCGATCGTTGACAACGGCGGCACCATCACTCACCATCACGCTGTCGGTGCAGACCACCGGGCATGGATGACCGAGGAGATCGGCGACCTCGGCATCGAGGTGCTGCGCGCGGTGAAGAGAACACTGGACCCCGCGAGCATTCTCAACCCGGGTAAGTTGATCCCGTGACCCAGGAAGGTGAACGACGCCAGCGCGAAATTCGCCGCATCACGCTTCTGGCCAACCCCGCAGCCGGGCACGGTAATGCGCCGCACGCGGCCAGTCGCGCCGTGACTCGATTTCAGCAGTTGGGGATCGACGTGCACGCCATCGTCGGAATCGACAGCACACATGCACTGGCCCTGGCGCGTGAGGCACTCGAACTCGGTACCGACGCCTTCGTCGTCGTGGGTGGCGACGGCGTCATCTCCATTGCCTTGCAGGTGCTAGCCGGCACCGACGTTCCGCTGGGGATCATTCCAGCCGGAACCGGGAACGACCACGCCCGCGAATACCATTTGCCCACAAACGATCCCGAGGCAGCAGCAGGCATCGTTGCCGATGGTTGGACCGAACATGTCGACCTCGGTCGTATCCGCACGCAGGACGGTACCGAACGCTGGTTCGGCACCGTCATGGCGTCCGGATTCGATTCGCTCGTGAGTGATCGAACCAATCGGATGCGCTGGCCGCACGGGCGGATGCGCTACAACATTGCCATTGTGGCCGAGTTCCTGAACTTGAAGCCGTTGCCGTTTCGTCTCGTCCTTGACGACAAAGAAGTGATCGAACAAGACGTGACCCTGGTGGCGGTCGGCAACACCCGCTCCTACGGCGGTGGCATGCTCATCTGTCCCGATGCCGATCGAACCGATGGACTGCTCGACATTACTGTTGTCGCATCAGGTTCGCGGACGCGGCTTATTCGGTTCTTTCCCACCGTATTTCGCGGTACCCACATCGAGCGGGACGAGGTGAGCACCTACCGAGCCCGATCCATCACGGTCGACTCTCCCGGAATCAACGCCTACGCAGATGGTGAACGCGTCGGCCGGTTGCCCGCCGAAGTCGAGTCGGTGCCCCGGGCGTTACACGTACTCGTGCCTCACAGCAGCTAGAGCTACTCGGCGTCGAGGAGCTGTCGATACGCCTCGGCAACAAGATCGTTCGCGAGATCGTTGTTGTGATAGCGGGCGTACGGCGAGCCCTTCTGGTTCATCAGGCGGGTGTTGAGGCTGTACGCGAGATCGTCGAATACATCATCGGCTACCCCGAAGTCGACCTCGGCGTCGTCTGACAACAGTGCGCCGAGGTCGATCTGCCATGACCACACATCGTGGCTCTTGTATTCCCCACGCGCTGCCGTGACTACATCGTTCGCGAACTCGAGTTGAGTGTCGGAGTAGCCGGCCGGAATATCGGTATTGACGGTCATGACCAGCTCGATCGAATCGTCGTCGTCGTTGGTGTATTCGGTGACGAACAACGTCTCCAGGCTGCCGCAATTCAATGTCAGAAGTCGCCGTCGGCCTTTGGCTTTCGAGGTCGAGGGTAGCGCCGTCACATTCCAGAGGTAGCGCGCAGTGTTCGCAGGATCGGAGATCGACGCGTTGATGTAGTCCGCGACTATGCTCCGAATATCTTGGTACGCAATATGATCGGACAGCTCCCAGAAGCGTGACCGAGAGGTGGTCGTTGCGCCGTCGGTGATGGTGATGCGCTCACTGCGATCGGACGGAAACGGAGAAGGGCCGGCAACTGCGTCCGACGTCTGCGCCGTTCGCGCCCTGAGCACTGTGGTCCTGGTGAGAAGCTCCTGCATCTCGGCGAGCGCACGTTCGGCATCGTCGGCGGGCCAGGACGCAAACTCGAGAAACTCGATATCGGACCACTCACGACGGTCATCGAGGAAACGTGCAGCGACGTCGAGAGATCGGCCCGCGTAGGCCTCGTTGTTCGCGAAGTGCAGTACGTACAGACCGCTGGTGAATCCCTTCGCTGCGAAGAGGGCCGAGATCGAACCCAACTCCGATACGTCGAAACGGGTGAGATCGAACGAAGGAGAGTTCATGGTTCTGATCTAACTACAGTCCGTGTCCTGGCTGTAGGCCAGATGCCCGTCGATGGAGCTGAAGCACCGACGCATCCAGGCGAGCGGTTCACAGACCTACTAAATTGCTTGGACGTCCTATAACCTTGCGTGATGAGCACCGGTACGCGCGTCAACACTGTCGATGGCATCCTGCGGCGATCGGCCGCACGGTTCCCGAACCGCCAAGCCGTAGTCTTCGACGGCCGTAGCCTTACCTACCGTCATCTCGACGAGACCGTCAGTCGGGTGGCCCGGTACCTACTCTCTCTAGGACTGGTGAAGGGCGATCGCGTTGCAGCCTACGGAGTCAACTCGGACGCGTATGTCGTCGGTTTCTTGGCGTGTGCAAGGGCGGGACTGATTCACGTCCCGGTGAACTATGCGTTGGTGGGGGACGAGCTCGGTTACCTCATCGTTCAGTCGGGGGCGCGCGCCGCGCTGGTCGATCCCGAACTCGCCGACGTCTTGCAGTCGGTTCGAGATGAACACGACATCGACGTCGTTCTCTCCCTTGCCGATTTGGTAGATCTGGCGTTCGACGAAGATGCATCCGAACTCGACTCCGCCGTCGAATCCGGCGATCTCGCGCAGCTCCTCTACACCTCTGGAACGACGTCGAAGCCCAAGGGCGCCATGATGTCTCATGGCGCACTCGTAGCCGAGTACGTGTCCTCGGTGATTGCTCTCGGTCTCGGCCGAGACGACAATCCGCTCGTGGTGATGCCGCTTTACCACTCGGCCGGAATGCATGTATTCACGCTGCCGTACCTGTCGGTCGGCGCAACGATACATCTGATGAGCAAGCCCGTCGTACCGGATATTCTGCGGAGGATCGAAGCTGATCGGATCGGTTCGTTGTTCTTGGCACCCACGGTGTGGGTCCCGCTCGCCAACCATCCGGATCTCGAGACCCGCGACCTGTCCTCCTTGACCAAAGCCCAGTACGGGGCGTCGATCATGCCCGTGACGGTTCTCAACCGACTACGCGCGAAGTACCCGAACATCGAGTTCTACAACTGCTTCGGTCAGTCCGAAATCGGGCCGCTGGCAATGGTATTGCAACCCGAGGAGCACGAGGACCGGCCGGCTTCATGTGGGAGGGCCGTGTTCTTCGTCGAGACTCGTGTCGTCGACGCCGAAGGTAACGACGTTCCCGACGGCGAACCAGGTGAGGTGCTGTATCGATCGCCGCAGCTGTGCGACGGCTACTGGGACAACCCGGTTGCGACGGCAGATGCATTCCGCGACGGGTGGTTTCACTCCGGAGACCTGGTGACGCGCGACGCGGAGGGCTTCGTCACCGTCGTCGATCGCATCAAAGACGTCATCAACACCGGCGGTATTCTTGTAGCTTCGCGTGAGGTCGAGGATGCGATCTATACGCACCCTGCCGTCGCCGAGGTCGCCGTCATCGGTACCCCCGACGAGAAGTGGATCGAGGCTGTCACCGCCGTGGTCGTGCTCAAGGATGGCCAGGACGCCACCGCCGATGCACTCATCGCCCATGTAAAGGGATCGATTGCGCCGTTCAAGGTTCCCAAGAACGTGGTGTTCGTCGACGAGTTGCCGCGCAATCAAAGTGGCAAGCTCCTCAAGCGTGAACTTAGGTCGCCGGCGAAGTGACTATCGATACGTAACGCGACCGACGCGGCAGTCGATATCTCTCCCGACACGGCTCGTCTACTTCGGGGCAGATATGAAGAATCGCTCAGGCGCTACCTGACTCAGAGAATTTGTAAAGGGACAGTGGGATAGCTACTTTCGTCCTGCTGCCCACTTCATGCCCCACCCGTACTTCTTGTCCAGGTCCGACTGGCTGCCCTCGATGTACTCGACCTCGCGGGTGACGGTAATGCCCTGCTTGGTGTTCTCCAGCAGTGCGATCGAGCAGATGCGGGCGGAGTTGTTGTCCGAGTCGAGCCGAACCTCTACCTGGGGTCCGGTAGTGGGGAAGAGGGTGACGACGCCGTCGACCGCGGCCCAGTTGGGTGCGCCGTCGTAGATCATGGCGAAGATCAGTATCCGCTTGAAGTACTCCGGCCGCGCGAGGTTGATATGCATGTTCTCGCCGCCGGTCACAGTGCCTGAGCGGTCATCGCCGTCGAGCGCGATGTAGGGAGCTGTCTCGAGGGAACCGAAGCTTTTTCCGAGTGCTTGGATGACACCCTTGGTGCCGTCGGCCAGTTCGTACAAGCATCCGAGGTCGAGGTCGACTCCACCGCTGCCGTACGAGGCGGCAGCGAGCTTGGCGAGGAAACCCTTCTTCTTCGGCTGCGGTGCGGCCGCGCCGGTCGACCAGTTGAGATTGACGCGCATCGCGCCTTGTTTTTCACCGGACTTCGTCAGGCTGATCGTGGGTGCGGCCTTGGACAAGGTCACCTTGCTCAGGCTCACTGCCGCCTCCGGCGGCGTTGTGGGCTTGCGGGTGTAGTCGATGGCCATGGATGAAACCTTTCGCGCTGCGTCGTGCTGTCCGGTTTGCGTATTTCCATCCAGACTAGTCGCGTATCGGATCATCATGCGAGCGGGAGTGCGAAGGAAACGCCCGCGTTTGTCGTCCGGATCCGACGGTTCGGTGGCCGGGACCGTCGACGACGAAACGCAACGCTGCCCGCATCGATTCCTCGGCACGACGCCACGCTTCGGCATTTCGGCGGAGTACCGAATCGGATTTCCCTTCTGCGATGGCCCGATCCGCGAGATCGACGAAGCAGAGGTGCTCGCGCGTGCACGCCTGTAGCAATTGCAGGATAGTGAGTCGGTCATGCCCGCAGACCGAGGCCACCTGCCGCGAGTCGGGCACCAAGCCAGGCAAGTCCGAGTAGATCAGCGCCCGCAGTTCGCCGGGCAAAATGCTTTCTTCGACGGACCGCTCCTGCAGCTTGGCTGCCAACGCGTCGCCGCACTCGGTGATGAAACGAACGAACATCCCGAGCCCTCGCCCGAGGTGCTCCTCGACCAGTGGTGAGCAGTCGATTCTCGTGGTCGCGACGACCGTGGCATCGGTGAATCGGAAATTGATGTCCGGCCAGGAAAGAGCGAGGTGCGTAGTGATCGACATCGCTGCTCGGCACTGCGGATCGACGTCGAATGCGATGAACAGCTCGACGACGGGTTCGGCTTCCAGCACTCGCAAGTAGGCCGTCCCGCAGTCGAATGGGAATGCGATGTCTCCGTCGGCGTCCTTTGTCGGCTCGACGAACATGATCGAGTCGAGTATCGCGTCGACCTGCGACGAAAGCAGATCGTGTGGAGTCGGCGCATCCCAGCCTTCCAATGCGGACTCGGTGTCGAAGACTGCGGACGGTGGACTGCCGTCGGCCCAGGCAGCAAGAAACGATGGATGCGTGACGCCGCGGATCTCGCGCAACAGGGTGGTGATCGCGGCCGATGCAAATTCCGTGTCCTCGGCTGCGGCAAGGACGTACAAGTCGAGTGAGTGGTGCTCGGAGGGGGAGCCGCTGTCGACTCCGTCCCAGCCCGCGTGCGCCAACATGATGCGATCTTCAGTCGTCATCACTCGAACGATCGCGTGCTGAATCGTCACGTCGACGCGAACGGACCCATCGATACGTCCGGTGATCGTCAGGAACAGGTCGTTCTCGCTCAACCTGTCGCGCGTAGTCGTGGTGCAGATCGAGAGGTTGTCGCCGCAGCGCATCGCGGCAAAGTAGCAACCCAGCCGAACTGCGAATCGGGTCCAGGCCGCGTCGAGTCCGGCATTGAAATCAGGCTCCTCGGACAAGAGGTACCTCCTTGATCACACGCGGAAACCATGGATGCAACGGTTTCCGCCATCGGGAGGTGCCCGATGTGGTTCGTTCTTACCTTATGAATTCACCTTAGTAGTGTGCTCCGACATTGCAGACCGTCGAACTCCTCGAATCATGCTCGATGGCAGCGGGCGAATGCAGTGGAAGCGAAAAATCCCGCGCTGCAACCTAATTGGTCGTGTCATTCAATCGAACGACACGACTTTTCGGGGACGGTTCGATTGCGGCGTGTCGAACGCCGATGTGTGTGTCCACCAACGCGAAAAGCCGTGCCGGAATTGAATTCCGGCACGGCCCATCAGATCGATTGTCTACTTTTTCGAGACACGAACCAGCTTCTTGTTCACGAACTCGTCCATGCCCCACGGGCCCAGTTCGCGGCCGACGCCAGAGCGCTTGACTCCACCGAACGGTAGGCCGGGGAGCGTGGTGCCATGCTCGTTGACGAAGGCCATTCCTACGTCGAGTTGGTTTGCCACTGTCCGCGCGTTGTCGAGGTCTGTGCTCCACACCGAGCCACTCAACCCATATGCGGACGAGTTGGCCAACTCGATCGCTTCCTCGGCATCTTTCACCTTGTAGATCACCCCTGCCGGCCCGAACAGTTCTTCGCTGTACGCGCGCATATCCGGGGTGACATCGGTCAACAGTGTCGGCTCGACGTACGCGCCTGGTCCGTCGATTTTCTTACCGCCGGTGAGCAATGTGGCTCCCTTGGCGACGGCATCCTCGATCTGCTCGATAAGTGTGTCTGCAGCCGTCTGCGAGGACAACGGTCCGAGGACAGTGTTCTCATCCAGCGGATCACCTGTGGTGGTTGCGCCGAAAGACGCGGTCAGCTTGGTGACGAACTCGTCGAAGTACTGCTCGGTGACGATGAGGCGCTTGGCGGAGTTGCACGCCTGACCGGCGTTGGACAGCCGCGCACGCGTTGCCGATTGGACGGTGGCATCCATGTCGTCAGTGTCGAGGAGGATGAACGCATCCGAACCTCCCAGTTCCAGCACGACCTTCTTGAGGTTACGTCCGGCTGTCTCGCCCACCGAAGTGCCGGCGCGCTCGCTACCGGTGAGTGATACGCCCTGGACCCGCGGATCGGCAATCATGTCTGCGATCTGCTCGTTGCTCGCGAAGATGTTGATGTACGCATCTGCGGGCAGACCAGCCTGCTGGAAGATTTCTTCCATGAGCAGAGCCGACTGCGGACAGTTCGGCGCGTGCTTGAGCAGGATGGTGTTACCGAGCATCAGGTTCGGGCCGGCGAACCGAGCAACTTGGTAATACGGGAAGTTCCACGGCATGACGCCGATGAGCGCACCGATCGGCTTACGCTGAAGCACGGACTCCTCGGCCCCGGGGACGTCGAGTTTCTCGTCCTCGAGCAACGTCGGGCCGTTGTCGGCGTAGTACTGGTAGATGGCCGAGGACAGCTGAACCTCGCCTTTCGCTTGGGCGAGCGGCTTGCCCATCTCGACGGCGATGCTTCGAGCCAACTCGTCGGCTCGTTCGACATAGAGGTCGGCAACTTTGTGCAGGATCTCTGCGCGATGTTTCGGCGACGTCGTGCTCCACGTCAGGTAGCCGGAGTGTGCAGCGGCGAGCACTCGCTCGACACCGGCAGTGTCGAGGGTCTCGAATTCCTTCACGGTTGTGCCGTTGGCAGGATTGACAGTTTTGTAGGTTGTCATTTCTGTTTCAACACGATGAGGGTGCCCCGTTGTTCCAATTCGAGCGCGTCGATTGCCGCACAGCTGGTCGTAGGGGTGATCGGGACGTGAAGTTTCACCGGGAACGCACCCGGTTGATCCCACTGAGAGTGCCCTGCAGGTACTCGCCCATCGAGGTGATGAGTCCTGCCGTCTGCAGCGTGTCGTTCACTACCGAGCCCGGCAACTGCGCAGTATCCAGCACCGAACCGGTATTCGGATCGATCAACGTGTACTCGAATCCGTCCAGTACCGAGGTGGTGGCAGATGACAGGGGGAGATCCTGTCGGACCACGGTGTACAGGTGTCCGTCCGCGGTGGACAGGCGCGGCACGGCCGCGCTACGCACCTCGTTGTCCCACACTGTGTGACAGTCGGAGCTGTCGAGGTCGACCCGGGTCATCCCTCCGGCGAAGGGTGCAGTGGCCGGCATCGCGGGGCCGGCGGCCTCGGGCACCCTGGGATACGGGTATCCATACGTGCTCGCCACGAATACCGAGTTACCGACGCCGATCGGTGAATTCTCGCTGCCCGGCCCTCCGCTGGTGAGGACCGGTTGTGCGCACACGAGCTCTCCGGTCGAGGCGCGATATACCTGCAGCGCTACCTGAGTGTCGGCGTTGTCGACGATGGTCAGATAGTCGGCTCCAGTGGCCGGGCCGAAGTAGGTCGGTGTGGAGCCGGTACCCCAGCTCAACTGGCCGGGCTTGCGAGCGCTGCCGCGATCGTAGGAGGCACGCCAATCGATCTTCGGAGCGTCGTCGTCGGCGCTGAGTTGGTAGAGCGCGTGGGTGGTGGCTACCGCAACCCCGTTGGTGGAGCTGGAGATGCTGTTTGCGACGTGCTCGCCCGGGGGGAGCTGCAGGGTTCGAACGGTGTCGGTGCCGCCCACGATCCCGACTCGGCCGTCGCCGGTGGCGAACCAAATGTTGCCCTGCCAATCCGGTACGAGCCCGGTGACGTTGTCGCCGTTGGGGATTGCCGCGGTCAAGTCGGCGGACTGATCGATGGTCAGCGTCCAGGTGCCCAATGGCGTCCGGTGGTGTCCCACTCGGACGAGCATGCGGTCACCGCCCACAGCGACGAGTCGATCGGCGTTGTCCAGGAAGGCATATACGCCCCCGAGGAGGCTGCCCTTCGGAAGTGCGAGGTTCGCGACCGAGGCCGCTGCACCGCTGCCGAGCACCGAGGTGTCGATCAGGTGCACGATCGGTGTCTGGTCGAGGATTGCGGTGCACAGAGCGAGAACCATCCCGTCGGAACCTTCCAACAGGGTCGGGCAGGCGGCAGCCAACGGCAGCGAATCCACCGCGAGCGGTCCGCTGGGACCGGCGAGATGTGTCGCGTCGGAGGAGCCGGCATCGCCATGCATCGTGGATGTACCGACGGGCCCGAGGAATGGGTTGGCAGGGGCGAGGGGACCCCAAGTGGTCTGCGCCGAAGCGACACCACCACCGACGGTGGCTATCAGGACGAAGGTGAGTGCGAAAAGGAACAGAGCCTGCTGGGACTGCCGGTTCACGATTGCTCCCTCTTTCCCTGCCTCGATGCGATGCGATGCGGTCAGAACGGTGCCAGCAAGGCCGGCACCACGAACTGTTCGATCATGACGCGCTCGTCGGCCTCGTCGGAGCCGGGGACGGTGAGCAGTGAAACGATCACCCGAACCAGCCACCGGGCGCGCCGGGAAAGCCCTTGCTGGTCAATGGTTCCGGCGTCGGCGAGCAATTCTGCACCCAGCACCTCGATAACCTCCGAGGTGTTGGCGATTTCGGAGGCGATGGCTGCATCGCCGAGTCCGAACCAGGCGGCCAGGATCGGTGTCGCGCGTACCTCTCGTAACGCACCGAGTGTTGCCTCGACGACGCGTCGTCGAGGGTCGTCGATAGTGGCGACCTGCTCCGCCAGCTGCTCGCCGAGCCGTCGGGCCTCCCGGTGTACGAACGCCAGGTGCAGTGCTCGACGGTTCTCGAAGTACCGGTACAGCGTTGCCCGCGAACATCCTGCCGCCTTGGCGATTTCGGCCATGCCGGTGGTCGCCACGCCGCGCACCACGAAAAGCTCCGCGGCAGCGTCCAGGATTCGTTCTGCCGCGATCTCGGTGCGCTCGTCGCGCAGCCAGGGTGAGGTCGCTGCATCGGGTCCTGCCATCAGCGGACCGCGAACGGCACATGGGTGGGCCGACGCACGTAGTTGCCGGGTGCGTACTCCACGGCGTCGATGTCGACGGTGAAGTCCGGATATCTCCGCAGCAGTTCCTCGAGCGCGACGCGTGCCTGCATCCGGGCAGCGGCTGCGCCGAGGCAGTGGTGGGCTCCGTGGCTGAAGGTCAAAATCTGGCGTGGAGCACGCAGCACGTCGAACTCCTCCGCGTCGGGGCCGTAGACACGCGAGTCGCGATTGGCGGACCCATAGACCAGCAGAACCTTCCGTCCCGCTGGGATGGTGACGCCCTCGATGGTGACCTCGCGTGTGGTGGTGCGGGCCAAGCCCTGCACCGGTGAGGTCAGGCGCAGCAGTTCCTCGACGGCGTCAGGAATCCGAGACGGGTCCTCGAGCAGCAGCGCGCGCTGGTCGAGTCGCTGGGTCAGCAGTTGCACAGCACCGCCGAGCATCCCGGTCGTGGTGTCGTTGCCGCCGGTGACCATGGTGAAGGCGAAGCCGAGAATGGACAGCAGTCCGGAGATGTCTCCGTCCGCGCCGACCCCCGCGCTGACCAGGTGCGAGATGGTGTCATCACCGGCTTGTCCGGCTGCGACCTCTGCTCGACGGCGTTCGATCAAGCCACCGAAGTAACCCATCAGGTCACCCACGGCGGCCGCTGCGTCGAGGGTGTCGCCGGTTGCCGTAGCCGCCACGATCGAGTCGGTCCAGCCGTCGAATCTGTCACGGTCCTCGGCCGGGACGCCCAGGTAGTGCGCGACGACCATGCTCGGCAGCGGTTTGAACAGCGCCGTGACGATGTCTTCGCTGCCGGCGGCGCGGAGCCCTTCCAGTCGCTCGATGACGAATTCGCGGACGGCCGGCTCGACGGAGTTGACCTGCCGTGGGGTGAACCCGCGGGCGACGAGACGCCGAAACTCGGTGTGCTGCGGTGGGTCCTGCATCACCATCGGAGGGTTGTCGCGCATGCCGATCTTGTCCAGCTCGCCGTACTGGGTGGTCAGACCCTCCGCGGAGGAGAAGCCCTCGTGATCGCGGGCTGCGGCGTACACATCGGCGTGGCGGGTGAGTACCCAGTAGTCGTTTTCGGGCGATCCGGTCGGCACGACATGGTGCACGGGATCGTGATCGCGCAATGCCGAGTACATGCCGAATGGGTTGCGCCAAGTCGCGCCGGAGGGCGGTATGTACGAGGCCTTCGGGGACAATACGGTCGCCATGTATCGACAATGAGACAAACGGCCACGTATGTCAATAGCAAAACCCGCCGGTGTTCGCGTAGACCGACTACTCGAACACCGGCGGGAGAGTGAAATCAACCTACGGTCAGGGCCAATTCGTCATCGGCGACGTCGACCGACACCGAGCCGCCCTCGGTGAGAACGTCGTCGAGCAGCAGGTCGGCGATACGGTCGTCGAGCGAGCGTTGGATCGACCGACGCAACGGACGTGCACCGAACTCGGGTTGATGCCCGTTCGAGGCGAGCCAGTCGACGGCCGCATCGCTGAACTTGATCTCGATACCCCGGGCAGACAGACGCTCTCGGCTCTCCTGAAGCATCAGATCGGTGATCGTATGCAGCTGCTCGGTGTCGAGCTTGCGGAAGACGACTATTTCGTCGATCCGGTTGAGGAACTCGGGCCGCATCGCTTCCCGTAACCGTCCCATCACCCGATCGCGAATCGGCTTCTCGTCCTGAGCGCCGGTGGTGAAGCCCAATCCGCCCGACTTGCTCGAGATGAATTCCGACCCCAGGTTGCTGGTCATGATCACCACAGTGTTGCGGAAGTTGACCGTGCGGCCCTGGCCATCGGTCAGACGGCCGTCGTCGAGCACCTGAAGCAGTGTGTCGAACACATCCGGGTGTGCCTTCTCGATCTCGTCGAGAAGAATTACCGAATACGGATTGCGCCGAACCTGCTCGGTCAGCTGTCCCGCCTCGCCATAACCGACGTATCCGGGGGGTGCCCCGACGAGCCGGCTCACGGTGTGTCGTTCGCCGAATTCGCTCATGTCCAGCCGCAGCATCTTCTTCTCGTCGCCGAAGAGGGACGCAGCCAATGCCTTTGCGAGCTCGGTCTTTCCGACTCCGGTCGGACCGAGGAACAAGAAGCTGCCGACGGGTCGGTTCGGGTCGCTCATGCCGGTTCGGCTGCGGCGCACCGCACGTGAGATCGCCTTGACGGCCTCATCTTGTCCGACGACGCGCTCGTGCAATTCCGATTCGAGCAACCGCAGCCGGTCCTTTTCTGCCTGAGTCATCTGGCTCGCGGGGATACCCGTCGCACGGGAGACCACGAACGCGATGTCGGTCGCCGTCACCTCGGGCACGTCTTCGTCGGATTTGGTGCCGTTCAGACGCCCCTGGAGTTTCACGGCTTCGTCGCGGATGTGCGACGCGCGTTCGTAGTCCTCGTCGGAGATCGCCTTTGCCTTGTCGACTTCCAAAGCGGCGAGCTGCTCTTCGATCGCATCCTTGTCGATGCTCGGGGTGCTCAACTGCATGCGCGCACCGGCTTGGTCGATCAGATCTATCGCCTTGTCCGGCAGGAACCGGTCGCCGATGTAGCGATCGGATAATTCGACGGCAGCAGTGATCGCATCGTCGGTGTAGCGGACGCCGTGGTGTTCTTCGTAGCGGGTCCGTAGGCCGGTCAGAATCGCAACAGCGTCCTCGACGCTCGGTTCGGGAACCGTGACGGGTTGGAATCGGCGTTCCAGAGCCGGATCCTTCTCGATGTGGGTGCGGTACTCGTCGAGTGTGGTTGCACCGACGATGTGCAGCTCACCGCGAGCGAGCTTGGGCTTGAGGATGTTTCCGGCATCCATGGCACCTTCTGCGCCACCGCCTGCCCCGGCGATCGTGTGGACCTCGTCGATGAAGACGATGAGTTCGTCTTTGTGCGCGACGATTTCGTCTATCACTTTGGTGAGGCGTTCCTCGAAGTCACCGCGGTACCGAGTCCCCGCCACCATGGACGACAGGTCGAGTTGCACGATTCGCTTGCCGTTCAGGCGATCCGGGACGTCGCCGTCGACGATGCGTTGTGCAAGCCCTTCGACGACGGCTGTCTTGCCGACGCCTGCTTCGCCGACGAGAACAGGATTGTTCTTGGTACGGCGTGAGAGGATCTCGATGGTTTGTTGGATCTCGTCGGTGCGTCCGATGACGGGGTCGATCCCGCCGTCGCGAGCGCGTTGGGTGAGGTCGACGCCGTACTTGTCCAGGGTCGGGGTATCGGAGTTCGAATCGGAAGCCACCGAGCCACCCTTGAGTGCAGTCTGCAGCCCTTCGGGTGTGATGCCCTCCGAGGCGAGCAGTCGACCGGCGATCTGCTCTAGGTCGGCTGCGAAGGACACGAAGAGATGCTCGGGGTCGATGTACGTCGAGCCCAGTGTCTGGGCAATGTGATGGGCCTCGAGGATGGCGGTCTTGAGGGTGCTGCTCAGGCCGGTGGCATTGGCAGGGGATTGAGCGCGCGACTGCGGTAGGCGGAGTTCGACGGCGTCGACGACGGCGTCGGGCTGGGCGCCTGCGCGCTGCATCAGGCTGCGGATGGGGTCGTTCTGCGCCATGACGTGCAGAACGTGTAGCGCATCGAGCGCAGCGTCGCCGCGATTTGCAGCGAACGTGGCTGCCTCGCCGATGAGGGACTGGGTGGACCTGCTCATCAGACGGCTGATATCGATGCGACGAGGACCTTCTGGTCCCAGGTAAGCCGGCATTGAGTTCCTCCTACAAAGGGTGAGCGTCTTCGACTCAACTAACGTGCGCAGGAGTGATTCAATTCCCGAGGGCAGTTATTTTTTGGGTCGCCAACGCCACCTGACCGCTTGCTAAGGTCGATCGATGTCCAGCCTTCAGCGCAAGATCATCAAGCGCATCGTCGTGGTTGTAGTCGCGGTCTGTGCAGCGTTCTTGGCCTTCGACGGGCTGACGAACGGCAACTGGTATGCAGTCGCGTTCGCCGTTTTCGCAGCGGTCATGCTGCTCGACTGGCTCCGGCCGACCTCGGAAGCGGTCGAGTCCGTCGACCCGTCGATGGTGCCCGCGGATGATGTCCTCGCTGCCATCAGCGCGACGGACAGTCGGATCCCGGCCATCAAACTACTCCGCGAACACCATCCCGGTCTCGGGCTGAAAGACGCGAAAGACCTGGTCGACGATCGACTCGGCCGATGATCGATCTGCGCTACTTGTCGCGTTTCCTCGTTCCCGGCGAAATCCCGGCGACAATCACAGCTTTGGCGTAGGGCCGCACTCGGGAGATCAGCTCCTCGGCATCGGGAACGTTGCGCCAGATGGCCGAGGCCAGGGCGTCGGTGCGTGCTTCGATGTGAGCATCGAGTGCAACCCCGTCATCGGTGAGCGCCTCGCTCTTGTCTGATCGCGTGATCAGGGCTCGGGACGCGAGGCGGTCGGCGGCAGCGGCCCATTCATCGTCGGACCATTGCCGAGTGAGCTGATACGTCGTGGTTTCGAACCTACCGCCCGAGACTGCCGTCAGAATGCCTGTGCGTCTTCGCTGGTCACCTCACCGTTGTCAGTGTCCGCGGCCAGCAACTCTTTGGCCAGGTACAGCGCGTTCAGTGTGCGGGGAATGCCGGCGTACGGGGTGAGGTGGGTGAGCACTGCGATGATCTCCGTGCCGGTGGCGCCGGCCCGCAGCGTGGCGGGGATGTGCGCTCGAAGCTGAGCCTCGCATCCGCCGATCGCGGCGAGGACCGCCACAGTCACCAGCTGGGCGGTTTCAAGTGGTTGTTGCAACGACTAACTCGTTGATCACTTTTGCTGGTGATTTCCAGCCTAGTGTTTTCCGGGGGCGGTCGTTGAGTTCAGCGGCGACCGCTTGGAGTCGTTCGGCGGTGTGCACGGACAGGTCGGTGCCTTTTTTGAAGTATTGCCGCAGGAGTCCGTTGGTGTTTTCGTTCGTTCCGCGCTGCCAGGGACTGTGGGGGTCGCAGAAGTAGATTGCCATGTCGGTGGCCATAGTGATTTCTGCATGCCGACGCATTTCGAGACCTTGATCCCAGGTCACCGACTGTTTGAGTACCGCAGGCATCGACCGGATTGCCTCGATCATCGCGTCTCGGACGGCGTCGAGATTGTGCGAGTGCGGCAGGTGGAGCAGCATGGTGAACCGTGACGTGCGCTCGACGAGGGTGCCGATCGCCGATTTGTTGCCGGCACCGAGGATCAGGTCGCCTTCCCAGTGCCCGGGTACTGTGCGGTCTTCGACGTCGTCGGGTCGTTCGGAGATCAGCGTTTTGTCGGGGATGTGATGAGCGTTGCTGGGTACCCGGCCGTGTTTGCGGCGATGCGCCCGCCCGGTCCGTAGTGCATCGGCGACTTCGGCTTTGAGTTCGCCTTTGGCTTGGACGTAGATGGCGTTGTAGATCGTTTCGTGCGACACGTGCATCTCCGGTCGATCGGGGTAGTCGATCTTCAGTGTCGCCGAGATCTGTTGTGGTGACCACTTTTTGCGGAGTCTGCGGACGACTTCTGTGCGGAGCTCACTGTTGCGGTCGGCGAGTTTCGCGGCCTTGGGTCGGCGGGCGCGTGTGTCCGCTCGCTGGTGTGCGGACACTGATCGGTAGGTGCCGCCAAGGTTGGTGTTGCGTTTGAGTTCGCGGGAGACGACGGACTTGTGACGTCCGATCAGGTCGGCGATATCGGTCTGGGTTAGTCCCATCGCGGTGCCGATCGCGATTTCCTCTCGTTCGGCTTGCGAGAGGAATCGTCCGCTGGGTTCGGGCCGGACCCGTTTGGCCCCGCGGACGATTCCTGCCTTCTGATCTATCCACCGCTTGCCGGTGGTGCGGCTGACGCCGGCAGCGGCCGACGCGTGGATCACTGAAGCACCCGAATCTCGCATGGCATGGAACTTAGCGACTACTTCTGCGCGATTCGGGACAACACGTCGTGGCATCTGCTCGACATCTCCTCAGGTCAGGAGCTGTGTTGCAACGACCACTTGAGATTGCCC
>NZ_MKKY01000018.1 GCF_002091955.1 Rhodococcus sp. 1168
GCCGATCTTCGACACCCACACCCTCCTTCAACTGCATTGTTGCGCTGACCCTTTGATTCTAAGAGTGTCTTTTTCACCATCTGGTCGTCACCGCCATGGTTTGCTGCCACGCACTCTCCATCTCCCGACGGTCTCATGCTTCGAGACGGTCGCGTAGGCGCTAGTCCGATTCGCCCGGCGGTGCGCTCCTGGGTTCGATCCCGCAAAAGCGGCTTGGGTCGTTCCTGTGGGTTTCGAATATGCCGTATAGCCTCTCGGCCGGAAGTGGATCGATGTGGCCAGTGAGGCGAGGAAGATTCGCTTCAGCGTAACCAGCGAGAATTCAGGACTCGCTGGTTCCCAGGGCGTTCGACAATTCCTGTAAGTGGGCACGAGTAAGCGACCGTGCCCTGTGCGCGTCACGCGCGGTTATCGCCTCGACGACCTTCGCGTGCGCGTCGTG
Source organism: Rhodococcus sp. 1168 (assembly GCF_002091955.1). Classification (GTDB taxonomy): domain Bacteria; phylum Actinomycetota; class Actinomycetes; order Mycobacteriales; family Mycobacteriaceae; genus Rhodococcoides. Next base: position 443 of record NZ_MKKY01000018.1, read on the forward strand.
GTCAGTGTCGTCGCCGAACTCGCCTGCAAGCTGCAGCATTTCGACCATCGCGTTCCGAAGCCGAGGAACCATGTGGTCGAAAAGGCCTAGTAGGACTTCGTTGTGCGAAGCAGCAACGATGCTCCGATGGAAAGTCATGTCCGAATCGACCAGTTCAGGAATCTGAGAACGCTGCTCGAAGCGTCGACTGAGCGCTCTACTGATCGCGTCGAGATCTGCGGGTGTTCGTCGCGTTGCCGCAAGTTCAGCCGCTTCCCCTTCGATAGCGAGGCGGGCTTCCAGAACTGCGTTGATGTGCGCCCGTCGGAGGATCAGGTCCCAATCCTCGCCGGCGTCATCGACAGCGCTGACGAAGACCCCAGACCCCTGGCGAGTTACCAGTACTCCACGGCCAGCGAGTTGCCGGATTGCTTCGCGCATCGTGGACCGGCCGACGCCGAGCTGAGGGGCCAAAGTGGTCTCACCAGGCAACTTGGCACCTATCGGCCACTCACCCGACCGTATTCGGGCGAGCAGCAGTTCGGCCGCTTGGTCTGCCAGCGATACTCGATGCACTTCGTTCACCACCGTGACAATACTCCTCAGCTTGTCTGAGGAGTTGTGGTAGGTTGCCCAGGTGCAGGCAGCTCGTGGCCAAGGCCCTCAGCGGCTATGGCGGGGCTGACAAAGCAGGAGCCCTCCAATGGGGCTCGAAGCCAGCTTGCCTACACTCGAACCGTCGACGAGAAGGTGTGCATCCTCGATGCCCGTATTTCCGATCATTGCTACCCCGGCCGGTCCCGTTTCCTCCGATGCGCCTGCTTGGAACCGACAACGTCGATCTCAGATGCCGTCGCACCGTTATCGCAACGTGTTCGACAAGGTCGACGTCCCCCTCGCCGAGCGCACTTGGCCCGACCGAAAGTTGACCGAGGCGCCCTTGTGGGTGCCGGTGGATCTACGTGACGGCAACCAGGCACTTCCAGAACCCATGGATCCTGCACGTAAAAAGCGGTTTTTCGAACTGATGGTTGCGATGGGTTACAAAGAGATCGAGGTCGGGTACCCGTCCGCTTCGCAGACCGATTTCGACTTCGTGCGAGTCCTCGCGCACACGGATCTCGCACCCGACGATGTCACCATCGTGGTGTTCACCCCCGCACGTCGCGACCTCATCGAGCGGACAATCGAGTCCATACGTGGGATTACCAACGACGTCGTAGTGCACATGTATACGGCCACTGCGCCGATATGGCGCGATGTAGTGCTCGGTCGGGATTCGGACAATGTCCGAGCGCTGATTCTCGCAGGTGCCACCGACGTCCTCGAATTGGCCGGCGATCTAGCGAATGTGCGGTTCGAGTTCTCGCCCGAAGTCTTCAACCTGACCGAGCCTGATTACGTCCTCGACGTGTGCGATGCCGTCACCACGCTGTGGGACGCGACGCGGCAGCGGCCCGTCATCTTAAATCTTCCGGCAACTGTCGAGGTGGCCACACCGAACGTGTATGCCGACCAGATCGAATACATGCACCACAACATTGCACGCCGCGATTGTGTGATTTTGTCTGTGCACCCGCATAACGATCGCGGCACCGGAATTGCCTGTGCAGAACTTGCCGTGCTTGCCGGTGCGCAGCGGGTCGAGGGTTGCATCTTTGGCAACGGCGAGCGCACCGGGAACGTCGATATCGCTACTCTCGCACTCAACTTGCACGCTCAGGGTATCGATCCGATGATCGACTTCTCAGATATCGACGAGATTCGCCGCACCGTCGAGTACTGCAATCAGCTCGAGATGCACCCGCGACATCCCTACGTCGGCGACCTGGTTCACACCGCGTTCAGTGGCACGCACCAAGACGCAATCAAGAAGGGATTCGTTGAGCATCATGCCCGGGCAGCGAAGGAGAGCCTGCCGGCCACCGCCGTCGAGTGGCGTGTGCCTTACCTGCCTATCGACCCCGCCGATATAGGACGTTCTTACGATGCCGTCATCCGAGTGAACTCGCAATCGGGCAAAGGAGGGATTGCCTACCTCCTCGAAACTGGCTTCGGCGTCGAACTCCCTCGGCGACTCCAGATCGACCTCGCCAGGCACGTGCAGCGCCGGACGGACCTGGATGGCACTGAACTCTCAGCCGACCAGCTCTGGCGGATCTTTCACGAGGTCTATGTCGGCGGAAAGGACGCCGCAGACGTCGCCTTGATCAGCTTCGATTCGCACGATGAGCATGAGCGGACAACAACGCGTGTCACGTTGGAGATCGAAGGGCAGCAGAGCAACAGCACGCACGAAGGCGTCGGTCCGGTCGAGGCGCTCATCGAGGCGTTGACCGTTCACAATCGTCACATCGAGATCCTCAGCCTGACACAGACCAGCGTGCGTGCCGGCAACGACAGTGACGCCCTCACCATGGTGGAATATCGCACGGTCGATGGGTCTGGCTGGGTTGCGGGAGTCGATCGCTCTGTCTTGACCGCAACGCTCAATGCTGTAGTTCGGGCCGTCAATTCGGCGGGGCACACCATTGCCGCCCGATGACGGCGCATTGACCTCGAAGCATATTTCGTGCTTCTTGTCAGAACTGCTTTCGCAGCCGCATCCCGAAAGGGCGACCGTCCGGATCGACGAACAACCTGTATGCCAACGATGCGAGTCGTTGCTGCCATTCCGGTGGCACGTCGATGTTGTGTGCGCGCAACCTTCCTGCCGGCCGTGGCGTCGCCCCCGGTGCGCGATGCCAGGCATCGAGACGATCGGCACTCGCACGGACAACGTCGAAAAACGAGCCGGGATCGAGAAGATCCGAGTCGTCCCCAGGCGCACGATCGAGGTGCTCACGCATCAACTCGAGGCGTAGTGAACGTGCGAATACCCGGGCATGATCGCCTTGACCACCCGGATCGACCGGATCTCGTCGATCGATATCTTCGTCGACGATCGCGGCCGTCAACTCCGAATCGTGCGTCCACGAGCGGCGATTGAAGTTGTCCGAACCGACGGCCGCCCACACGTCGTCGATGATGCAGACCTTGGAATGCACGTACACCGGTATGCCGCGGTCGTTTTCGATATCCAGCACCAGCACTCTCTCGCCACCCGCGTCACGAATGACATCGAGCGCCGCCGAGTGACCGAGCAGCGCCGACGGGATGGTGATCGCGCTGTCGTCGTCGAGATGTTTCGGTACGACGATGACGAGCCGAAGGTCGGGTGAACGCCGTAGGGCAGCGGCGAAGACGCGCGCGACGTCGACGGACCACAAGTACTGATCTTCCACGTACACCAGCTGGCGAGCGCGGCGAAGGGCTTTCGCATACGCGCGAGCGGCGCTGCGCTCACCCTTGGTGGCGAATGGATATGCCGGTCGACGGCGCGGGTACGTTCGGAGTAGCTGCACCGAGCACGAGCCCAGCGGCTCGGGTCCGGCCGGTGACTCCGGGAGCTCCGAAGGCTCGCGCGTCACTCCCCGAAGAATGTCCGGAAGTGCATGCCAGGGGAGACGCGACAACGCAGCGGGGTCCTCCCAGCGTTCTCGAAACACATCCTCGACGTCGCGGACTGCGGGGCCCTCGAGCTGTACCTGCATGTCGTGCCACGCGGGAGTCTCGCCGTACTCCGGGGGGAAGGGCCGACTGACCGGGTCGCCGAAGTGATCGGCGTCGTCCCGGCGGGCGCGTGCGAGATCGATGCCCCCGACGAACGCGACGTCCTCGCGGTCTTTGTCGACGTAGCGAATGACGACGAACTTCTGATGGTGGCTTCCCAACATCAGAACTCGTTGGTCGAGGACGACCTCGCCGCCCGACTCTTCCAGTCGCTCGGCGAGCTTACGGTTCTTACGTCCCGCGAACCCGAGAGTCTCGATGTGCGAGCGCCACACCATGCCTTTGACGACTCCGCCGCGCTCGGCGACGCCCGACAGTGCATCGTCTACTGTTTCGCCGTCGTCGGTGAGAAGCTGATCCGGATCGCCGCGCCAATCGGTGAAGAAGACCAGGTCGTCACGCCCCGCTTCGGACAAGGCCTCAGCGAGCCGCGCGAAGTACTTCTTCCCATGCACCAGCGACGTGACACTATTGCCCTCGGTCCACGCCGCGATCCGGGTATCGGGATTGTCGCGTTCCTCGGCGCTCAGAAACCACGGATGGGCCGAATCGAAGTCGCGAACCTCGTCGTCGAGGGCGGTGATACTGCGTCCGAGTCGCTTCGCCACCACGTCGATCATGCGGCGTGCTCGTTGCGTCATCACCCACGAGATTCTGTCAGAATCCGCCGCGAGATGCCGCATCCGGTGTGCGCGGTCATTCCCACGGCAGGCGCTGTCGACTGACTCAGTTCAGCGAGGTGATGTGTTCCCGGGCGAACGGGATGCGGTCGTCGAGACGTCCCTGCTGAACCTTGTTCACCCATTCGGGGTCGGACAGCAATGCCCTGCCGACGGCGACGATGTCGAACTCTCCACGCTCGAACTGCGCGAGCAGTGGGTCGAGACTGGTTGTTGCTGCGGTGGAATTTTTGCCCCACGCACCGGTGAATACCTGGTCGAGGCCGACCGAACCGACCGTGATGGTCGGCAATCCGGTGATCGACTTCGTCCAACCGGCAAGTCCACGTTCACCTTCCACTCCGGAAAGCTCAGGGAAGGCGGGCTCCCAGTGACGTCGCGTCGAGGGGTGCAGGACATCGACACCCGCGTGGACCAGCGGAGCGAGGATGCCTTCGAGTTGCTGCGGAGTCTGGGCCAGGCGGGCGTCGTAGTGGCCCGATTTCCACTGCGAGAAGCGGTAGACGATCGCAAACTCCGGTCCGACGGCAGCGCGAATGGCTGCGACCACCTCGGCAGGGAATCGGGTACGGGCCTCCAGTGAACCGCCGTATCCGTCTTCGCGAGTGTTGGTCTGCTCCCACAGGAACTCATCGAGCAGATATCCGTGTGCACCGTGTAGTTCGACGCCGTCGAATCCGGTCTTCTTTGCGTTGACTGCGGCATCGACCCAGTATTGCTTCTGCTCTTCCAGATCGGCGTCGGTGAACGCTCGGCCGACCGGCGAGCCGTCGAGAGCGATTCCCGACGGGCTGACGGTGACGACATCGGGGTTGAACCTCGGCGTGGCGCCTCGTTCGACACCGAGATGCCATAGCTGAGGAATGATCGCGCTGCCCTCGGCGTGTACTGCGTCGACGACGCCCTTCCAGCCCTCGAGGCTTTCGTCGCCGTGGATGCGGGGGACTCGGGAGTCCGGGCCCGCGGCCGGGTCGGGAATCAGTGTGCCCTCGGTGATGATCAGCGAGGTTCCCCCGGCGGCGCGCTTGCGGTAGTACTCGGCGACGTTTTCGCGGGGCACTCCGCCTGGAGAGAATGCGCGAGTCATCGGTGCCATTGCGAAACGATTGCGCATCTTCAACGACTTCACCTCGATGGGGGTGAAGAGTCCTGCTGCGTCTAGGTCTGGGTCGAGGTTGCTCACTGCGGGTTGGGTCACGTAGCGGTCCAACCGGTAGGACGTGGCCGCTATTCCTTCGAGCGGCAATGTGCGACGGGGGGCGTGCTATACCTGGGTGATGAAGGTTGCAGGAAAGGTCGCGATCGTTACCGGTGGTGGCGGAGGAATCGGTGGAGCGCTTGCCGAGCGAATGGTCGCCGGGGGTGCCCGCGTGGTCGTGTCCGATCTGGACGCAACGGCTGCTTCGGAGGTTGTCTCCCGAATCGAGCAGACAAACCCTGGAGCGGCGGTATCCCTCGGCGGGGACGCGTCCGTAGTCGAGGACATCACTGCACTCATTGCGCTTGCCGAGGATACTTTCGGACCGGTAGACCTCTATTTCGCGAACGCCGGGATCGGTGGCGCGCCGGGATTGGATGCCAGCGAGGCCGACTGGAATCTATCCATCGACGTCAATCTTCGTGCGCACATCAGAGCTGCGCAGCTGCTGGTGCCCAAGTGGATCGAACGCGGTGAGGGATACTTCGTCAGTACTGCCTCCGCTGCAGGGTTGCTTACTCAAATCGGTTCTGCCACATACTCGGTCACCAAGCATGCGGCCGTAGGCTTCTCGGAGTGGCTCAACATCACGTACGGCGATCGTGGTATCAGAGTCAGCTGCCTGTGCCCAATGGGCGTCAATACCAAGCTGCTGTACGAGGGGCAGGAGTCCGGAAGTGCATTGGGTTCCGCCGCGACCAAAGCAGTGTTGGCTGCCGGCGACGTCCTCGAGCCGGCCGATGTCGCCGAGGTCGTGCTCGCGGCGATGGACGCCGAACAATTCCTGATTCTCCCGCACGCCACCGTGCTGGATATGTACCGCAACAAAGGATCCGATTACGACCGGTGGCTTCGCGGAATGCGTCGCTACCAAACCGCCCTCATGGGCGAAAACAACTGAGGGGAAACACGTGTCGTTCTTCGAAACAACCGACCGGGCCAAGAAGTACGAAACCGACCTGCTCGAGTTCATGGACTCGCATATCTACCCGGCCGAGGCCGTGTACAGCGAACAGATGCGAGAACTCGGCGATCCGCACGGTCAACCCCAGATCATCGAGGACCTCAAGAAGGAAGCCAGGTCACGGGGTCTCTGGAATCTCTTCCACCCGCACCCCGAATGGGGGCCAGGGCTCACCAACCTCGAATATGCACCGCTCGCCGAGATCATGGGTCGAAGTCTGCTTGCACCGGAGGCATGCAACTGCAACGCCCCCGACACCGGAAACATGGAGGTGCTCACGCTTTTCGGAACCGAAGAGCACAAGGAAAAGTACCTGAAGCCCTTGCTGGACGGCACAATTCGATCCGCATTCGCTATGACCGAGCCTGCAGTTGCCAGTTCCGATGCCACCAACATCGAGATGAGCATGGTGGAAGACGGTGACGACTACGTCCTCAACGGCCGCAAGTGGTGGACGTCCAACGCGATGCACAAGAACTGCAAGGTGCTCATCGTTATGGGCAAGACCGATCCGAGCGCGGCCACCCACCGTCAGCAGTCGATGTTGGTCGTCCCGATCGATGCTCCCGGAGTCACGGTAGTCCGCAATCTCCCGGTCTTCGGCTACATCGACCGAGAAGGTCATGCCGAGGTGCTCTTCGAGAATGTTCGAGTGCCGTCGAAGGACGTACTGAAAGGCCCGGGTGAAGGTTTCGCGATCAGTCAGGCGCGTCTCGGACCCGGTCGCATCCACCATGCGATGCGTACCATCGGCGTAGCTGAGCGGGCTCTCGAATTGCTTTGTCGCCGTGCAGTATCGCGAGTCACGTTCGGAAAGCCGATTGCGACGCGAGCCAACATTCAGGACTGGATAGCCGAGGCGCGCATCGATATCGAGATGACGCGACTTCTGACTTTGAAGGCCGCATACTTGATGGACACGGTCGGCAACAAGCAAGCGCGTACCGAGATCGCAGCCATCAAGGTTGCTGCGCCCGAGATGGCTCTGAAGATCATCGACCGCGCCATCCAGGTCCACGGCGGTGGCGGCGTTAGCGACGACTTCCCGCTGGCCATGATGTACGCCCATATTCGGACGCTGCGACTCGCCGACGGTCCCGACGAGGTGCACAAGATGTCCATCGCGAAGATGGAGTTACGCAAATACATGTGAACTTTCATCCGGGTACTGACGCACGGAAGCGGAAATACGTCCTGGGGGAGGTATTTCCGCTCACGTGCTTCGGGTGCCTAGAAGTGGATGACACCTCGCATATTCTTGCCGTCGCGTAGGTCCTGGTATCCCTCGTTGACCTGCTCGAGGCTGTACGTCGTGGTGATCAACTCGTCCAGTTTCAGCTGCCCTGCGTCGTAGAGGCGCAGTAATCGAACGATGTCGTACTGCGGGTTCGCCGACCCGAACAAAGTGCCCTTGATCGTCTTCTGGTTGAGCGTCAGATCGGTACCCGACACATGCACGGTCAGGGCCGCAGGATCGGCAAGACCGGTGATGACGACGGTTCCGCCCTTACCGATCGCGGCGGTCGCAGCCTGGACGACCTCTTCGTCGACGGTTCCGACGAGGATCAGCGCTTGATCGGCACCCTGTCCCCAGGTGAGCTCGGTGAGCTTCTCCTGAGCTGATGCATAGTCTGCGAAAGCATGTGTGGCACCGAATTTCAGTGCTTGATTGCGTTTGAATTCGAGTGGGTCGACGACGATGACGTGCTTCGCGCCGGAGTGGACGGCGCCTTGCACGGCGTTGATGCCGAGGCCACCGATGCCGTAGATGATGACCGAATCACCCGCTCGGACTCCGCCGGCGTAGACGGCGGTTCCCCAACCGGAGGGGACGCCGCAGCCGACGAGCACTGCGATTTCCAACGGCAGCCAGTCGTCGACCTTGACGACCGAGTGCTGGGAAATGGTGGCGCGATCGGCGAAGGTGCCGAGCATGCACATGGCGCCGAACTCGGTGCCCTTGCTGTCACGACGGCGGAAAGTGCCATCGGTCATGCTGCCTTCGAGAATGGTCGCGCCCATATCGCACAGGCTTTGTCGGCCGGTCGAACAGTAGCGGCAGGTGCCGCAGTTCGGGATGAACGAGCACACGACATGATCGCCTGGCTTGACCTTGGTGACGCCGGGCCCGACTTCTTCGATGATGCCGGAGCCTTCGTGCCCACCGACGATCGGGAAACGCGGGGGTAGGTCCCCGTCGAGGAGGTGCAGATCCGAATGGCACAGCCCGGCGGCGACATACTTGATGAGTACCTCACCGGGCCCGGGGCCGTCCATGTCGAGTTCGATGATCTCGAACGGCTTGTGGGGCTCGAACAGAACGGCTGCTTTGATCTTCACGAAAATCTCCTACCGGTTGATGGCGCTCGTAAACCATCGTGACCTGGATCACACGCGATGAGTGTTCAGATATTGGACATCTTTTTTCAGCCCACGATGCCCAGGTCTTTCATTCGCTTGTAGAGCGTGGTCCGGCTGATTCCCAGCTGCTCCGCGGTGGTTCGCTTGTTACCGCCGTGGCGTTCGAGTTCGCGAACGATCGCCTCGCGCATTGCGGCGTCGAGGGTGCCCAGACGAGCGGCAGGAGCTCCCGATCTCGGTCTGATCAGATCCCGCGCCGTGATGTCGCCGACCGAACGGGTGGCGGCGACCTCGGTCACCTCGCTCCGCAGTTCGGCCAGATTGCCAGGCCAGTCGTAGCCCATCAGCGCAGTCATCGCTGCTGCCGTCATGCGACGGTCGGATCCACCCGGCACCTGCGCGAGGAAGGTGCGCACGAAGGCGGGGATCTCGTGCTTACGTGTTCGAAGTGGTGACAGTTCGATCGTCGAACTACATGCGGTGAGGAGTTGTCGGTGCTCGGCGGACACCGCCGACGTGGAACTCGAAGACAGGGCAAACCACGCGGTCGCGCTCTGGAGCTGCACATAGAGACTTCGCGCGATCGTCGGCGGAAGCAGGTGAACATGCTCGATCACCACCGCACCGGCCGGATCGGCGAGAGTGGCACCCACGAGCGTCAGCCATTCGTGCGGATCACTCGTCACGAGATCGACAGCGTCGAAGAACTTCGCATCCCCGGCTAGCTCGGACAACACCGTGGTTCGCCCGGTGCCGGGTTCGCCGCTGACACTCACCGTGGCCACCCGCTTCTTCTCGGCGCGGATCAACGGTGCAGCCGGTCTGATGCACGACCCTTCGCGCAGCGGATCGATCTCGATCACGATGCCCGCACCGGAAGCCGGACGCTCCCATCGCACCGCGGCTCGCACCCCCGAACTCAACGTCATCGATCGGACGACGCCTTGGCGGTGCATCGGATCGTCGGTCAGTGCCCGCAAGGCGGCGTGATCGACAGCATCGAGGAGCGTCCCGGCGCTGGTGTTCTCCAGAAATATTTCGTCGGCTATCGCGATGGCCGGTGCGCCGCGTCTGCGTGCCGAGGTGCGCTGGAACGCTCCGAAGAGTAGCTGTTCGCTCCACCGGGTTTCCTCGAACAGTCGGTCCTGGATATCCGAGACGGCATTGCCGAGCATCGGCTCGAGCAACGGATTGTCGTCCGGCTCGAGGAAGGTGATGTCGAGTACGCCCTCCATCCGGCGGGTGATGGGGTGGACGATCGGATATCCATAGCAGCTGAAGATCTTCATCGATTCCATGTAATGCTCGTCGCCACGCACCGAGATCGGCTTTTTGAGCTCGTGCACCGTCGCGATCGAATTGGTGCCCGAGGTGTTCTCGGTGAAAGTCCGACCCACCACCGTGCCTGTCGACTCCACGAGAGTGCGGACGGCGTCGGTACCGAATCTGATGTCGACGAGCTTGGCGTCGCGGTCTGCGAGGATGACGCAATAGCGACTGCCGCGCAGGACGCTGTCCATACGGTCGAGGACGGGGTCGGCGGCGGAGAGCAAGCGTGAGCGTCGGTCTACCTCGGAGACGCTGAAGTCCTCCAACGTGTCCGACGGGTCGAGGCCGCTGAGCCGCGCTCGACTCCACGACTGTGCGATCTGTTCACGAACCAGTTCCACGGTGATCTCCACTCGGTGCACCCTCCCCTGACGGTATCGAAGCCATACGAGCTCGCGGGGGCTTCTGCACAAACTCGCTTCTTCCTGTACGCATCCGGGTTCGCGGGTAGCGTTTTTCTCATGGCATACAGATTTCTGGGCAACAGTGGATTGAAGGTTTCCGAGATCACCTACGGAAACTGGCTGACACACGGGTCGCAAGTGGAGAACGACGTCGCCACGAAGTGCGTGTACGCGGCTCTCGACGCCGGCATCACCACCTTCGACACCGCCGACGTCTACGCCAACGGCGCTGCAGAATCGGTACTCGGGGAGGCTCTGAAAGGGGTACGTCGGGAATCGCTCGAGATCTTCACCAAGGTCTACTTCCCGGTGGGACCGAAAGGCCCCAACGACACCGGATTGTCACGCAAGCACATCTTCGAGGGCATCGACGCGTCGTTGCGCAGGCTCAGCACCGACTACGTCGACCTTTACCAAGCGCATCGATACGACGTCGAGACCCCACTGGAGGAGACCATTGCCGCGTTCGGCGACATCGTCCGCCAGGGCAAGGCGCTGTACATCGGTGTCTCGGAGTGGGACGCCGATCAGCTGCGTCGAGGTCAGTCGCTGGCGAGAGAAAACGGATTTTCCATCGTCTCCAATCAACCTCAGTACTCGGCGTTGTGGCGGGTCATCGAGAAAGACGTGGTCCCGACGTCGAAAAAGCTCGGTATCTCGCAGATCGTCTGGTCACCCATCGCGCAGGGCGTGCTCACCGGCAAGTACTTGCCTGGGCAGCCGCTGCCGGAGGGCTCGCGAGCGACCGACGACAAGGGCGGTGACAAGATGATCTCCCGCTACCTCGAAGACGAGACGCTCACACGGGTGCAGAAACTCGCGCCGATCGCCGCAGACCTTGGCATCACCATGGCCCAGCTCGCCGTCGCCTGGGTCCTGGCCAACGACAACGTGGCCGCGGCACTGGTCGGCGCCTCGCGGCCGGAACAGATCGCGGAGAACGTCAAAGCCTCCGAAGTAGTCCTGGACGCGGAGGTGTTGGGGAAGATCGACGACGCCCTTGCCGGATCCATCGTCACCGATCCGAAACTGACGCGGTCTCCCGACGCGCGCCTCTGACCCGCAGTAAGGTGTCGTTCATGCGCACATTCGGTCGTGGCTCCCGAACGAAAACGCCGCTGCCCCTGGCTCCCGCGAGGATTGTCGTCGTCGGAGGTGGGTTCGGTGGATTTCACGCATTGCGGCGTTTGCAGAAGCTTCTCGAACCCGAACGAGTGAGCCTGACGCTCGTCGCACCGACCGACTATCTCCTCTACAGCCCACTCCTCCCCGAGGTCGCGACGGGCGTGCTGGACCCGCGTGACATCGCCGTCTCCATCAGACAGACGTTGCGACGCACTCGCACCGTTCTCGGTCATGTCTCCTCGATCGACTTCGGCGATCACACGCTGAGCGTCGAGGGCAGGGATGGGATCACCGAAATCGAGTGGGACAAGCTGATTCTCTCGCCGGGATCGGTCACCAGACAGTTCGACATACCGGGTGTCGCCGAGAATGCGCACGGACTCAAGACATTGAGTGAGGCAACGTTCATTCGCAACCACGTCCTCGCGCAACTCGACGTCGCCGATTCGCTGCCCGATACTCCGGCCGGTCGCGCAGAGCGGGTCGAGCGGCTCACCGTCGTAGCTGTCGGCGCGGGGTACACGGGTACGGAATTCGTTGCGCAGATGCAGAACTGGGTCAAAGGGGTAGCGGCCCGTTGGGCGAGTATCGACCCGAGTGATGTGCAATGGCTTCTCGTCGACCTGGCGCCTGCGGTCCTGCCGGAACTGGGGGAGAAGCTCGGCAAGGAAGCGATGGACGTCTTGACCGCACGAGGGGTCGAGATCCGGCTCGAGGTGTCGGTAGCTTCGGCCACTGCGACCTCGGTGACGTTGACCGACGGAACAGTCGTGCCTTCGAGGACTCTCGTGTGGGGTGCCGGGGTTGCACCGAGTCCGCTGATCGCCAAGCTGGACTTGCCGACCGAAAAGGGTCGCCTCGTCGTGGAACCCGACATGACAGTTCCAGGAGTGCCGAACGTCTGGGCTATCGGCGACGCGGCTGCCGTGCCCGATCTCGCGTTGGACGCGTCGAAACCGACACCGCCGACCGCTCAACATGCGCAGCGGCAGGGGGTGCAGGTTGCGAAGAACGTGGCGGCAAGCCTCGGCGTCGGAGAATCGAAGCCGTATTTCCACAAGGATCTCGGACTCGTTGCAGATTTGGGCGGATTCGACGGTGTTGCAAAGCCTTTGGGGATTCCGCTGAAGGGGCCGGTTGCAAAGTTCGTCGCCCGCAGCTATCACTTGTATGCGTTGCCGACCGCCGCGGCGCGAGTTCGGGTTGCCACCGATTGGTTGTATTCGACGGTCCTGCCGACTCGGGTGGTAAACCTCGACCAAGTGCGCGCCGAGGACGCCTTGATCGCGAAAGCGCAGGGCCAGTAGCTCGCGAAAGCGCAGGGCCAGTAGCTCGCGAAAGCGCAGGGCCAGTAGCTCGAACGGTCTTGTGCGCACCCGAAGGTGCGCACAAGACTGCTGAAAGATTACTTCAGGTGATGCACTTCCTGCAGGCCGAAGGTCGGGGTGTCGATGCCCTCGTAGCGCGCCTTGATCTGCAGTGCCAGGTACAGCGAATAGTGGCGTGACTGATGGAGATTGCCGCCATGGAACCATAGGTTCTTCTGCTGCGTCGGCTTCCACATGTTGCGTTGTTCTCCTTCCCACGGCCCGGGATCCTTGGTGGTGTCCGAGCCGAGGCCCCAGCACTTGCCGACCTTGTCCGCGGTCTCCTGATCGATCAGGTCGGTGACCCAGCCGTTCATCGACCCGTATCCGGTCGCGTAGACGATGAGGTCTGCGGGTAGTTCTTTTCCGTCGGCCAGCACCACCCCGGTCTTGCTGATCCGATCGACTTGTCCGGCAACGAGTTTGATCTTTCCGTCCGCGACGAGCTCCGAGGCGCCGACATCGATGTAATATCCCGAACCCCGACGTAGGTACTTCATGAACAGCCCTGAACCGTCGTCGCCGAAATCGTGCTGGAAGCCGGCCTTCTCCAGCCGATCGTAGAAGTCCTTGTCCTTCTCCGCTATCTGCTGGTACACCGGGATCTGGAACTCGTGCATGATCCGGTACGGCAGTGAAGCGAACGTCAGGTCGGCCTTCTGCGTCGTCATCCCGGATTCGACGGCACGCTCGGAATACAGGTCACCGAGCGCGATCTCGCACAGCGAGTCGGACTTGACGATGTGCGTGGACGATCGCTGCAGCATCGTCACCTCGACGCCTGTTTCGTACAGTGCCTTGCAGATGTCGTGCGCTGAATTGTTGGATCCGACGACGACGACCTTCTTGCCGACATACGCGTCGGGACCGGGGTGTTCGCTCGAATGGTGCTGCTCGCCTTCGAACTCGTCCATTCCTGGGAAGTTCGGGACGTTCTTCTTACCGGACATTCCGGTGGCCATCACCAACTGCTTGGGTCGCAGGATCACTTCCTCGCCGTCGCGGTCGAGGACGACGGTCCATTCTTCGGCGGCCTCGTCGTATGTCGCGGACTTCGCGGTGGTCCGGCTCCAGTACGGAACCTCCATGACCTTGGTGTACATCTCGAGCCAATCGCCGATCTTGTCCTTCGGGGCGAAGACCGGCCAGTTTGCAGGGAACGGCAAGTACGGCAGGTGATCGTACCAGACCGGATCGTGCAGGCACAGGGACTTGTAGCGTCCACGCCACTGATCCCCGGGCCGGTTCGCGCGATCGACAACGATGGCGGGCACACCCATCTGGCGGAATCGTGCGCCGAGTGCGATTCCGCCCTGGCCACCGCCGACGATCAATGCGTACGGCTGGACCGAGTAGCCGAGCTCCTTTTCCTCGGTCTCCTTCTTCTCCGCCCAGTTCTGGGTATCGGCGTTGGACCCGTGCACCGCGCCCTTGATCCGGGTGTGGCCCTGGCGCTCCTCGTAGCCTTTGAGTTCCTGCATCGTGGTGAGCAGCGTCCAGGCCGTGTCCTCCCCAGTCTCCGGATCGCTCTTCAATCGCAGATGCCCCTTGCCGCGGCTGGTCGCGGTTTCGAACTCGATCCATGCCGAGGTGACTCCATCGGCTTCGTCCGGCGTCTCGATCGTCCGAAAGTTCGACGGGTCGGTGTCGTCGAGACGGGCCTCCAGCATGGCCGCGATGCCGTCACGGCCCTCGACGGTCTTCAGGTTCCACGTGAACGTGACCAGGTCTCGCCAGAAGCTGTCTACGGTGAACTTGGCAGTGACCCGCTCTATGTCCCGGGCCGTCAGTGCCGCCTCGAAGTCGGCCAACCAGGCGTCGACGCGTTCCTGCGGGCTCTGAAACCGTGTCGCTTCTACCGGCTCGATGGTCTGGGTCATGCCAACTCCTTGTTGCTCTTGTGCGTGCTCTGTGATCCAGCACACACCGTCGGTGCATGCTGGTCGAGAGTTGCAATGGGTTGCACGCGGCAGAGCTCGAAAGGGTTGAACCTCTCCAGGACGCCCTCGGTGTGGAAGCGACTCAGGCAAGCAACTCGGTCAGGTCGGCCCACAGTTGGGTTCGGGCTTCGGTGGTGATCGTGAGGGAGGGAATGGTCAGAAAGCCGTGGAAGATGCCGTCGTAGCGGCGATGGGTGGTGGGCACTCCGGCGGCGCGGAGTTGTTCTGCGTAGGCGGTGCCTTCATGATCGAGTGGATCGCATCCTGCGGTGATGACGATGGCAGGCGGCAGGCCTGCGAGGGTGTCGGCTCGGGTGGGGGAGATGTGGTGGGGGTTGTCGGCGACGTGGACGCCGCCGGGTGCGTATTGCTGCCAATACCACTGCATCGCGTTCCGAGTGTTGAAGTAGCCCTCGGCGTATTCCAGGTACGAGGGGGTGTCGAAGTCGTCGTCGATCACCGGGTAGATGAGGACTTGGCCGGCGATTGCGGGCCATGCGGCGTCGCGGTCCATCAGGGTTGTCACTGCCGCCAAGTTTCCGCCTGCGCTGTCTCCGGCGACAATGACCCGCTCGAGGTCTGCGTTCAGCTCTCCGGCGTGCATGCGAGCCCACTCGAGCGCCGCGTGTACGTCCATGGCTGCAGCAGGCGCGGGATGTTCGGGAGCCAGTCGGTAGTCGACCGAGACAACCACTGCGTCAACGGCATTGGCCATGTTTCGGCAGAACTCATCGTGAGTGTCCAGGTCGCAGAATACGAAGCCGCCGCCGTGTGCGAAGACGACGACGGGCCGCGTTGTTGCTGCATGCGTAGCGCTGGAGAGAGGCTGATAGATGCGTAGCTGGAGCGGGCCACCGGGGCCTTCGATGACTGTATTGGTCACCGAGCCAACCGGTTCCGGGTTCGGGGCAATCTGCTTGCGAGCCAGTACCGCGGCGCGTGCGTCGGCGCCCGTCATCTCTTCCACACGTGGAAATCCGGTGTTCAGTATATCGAGCAGGGTTTGGACCTCGTCGGTGAGACGCATGATGCTCCGTTTCTCGGGGTACTTTTCAGCGGGTCGAGTGGGGAATTCGGTGAGCGCGAGTTCAGTGGTGGTGGTAAAGAGCGCGAATCGTGTCGGTCAGGGGCACGCCCAACTCCTCGCATCTGGCCGGAGTCAATCGTGATGCTGGGCCGCTGATCACTATTGCACCCATAGGTGTTCCCGCGGCATCGAGTATCGCCGCACCGATGCTGTTCGACCCTTCGAGAACTTCGCCTGCGCTCGAGGCCCAGCCCCGTTGACGAATCTCGTCGTACTCTGCCTCCGTCATCAATTTCTCCGGTACCTGGGCTCGCGCCATACGCTGCGCCGGGTTCAAGTGGGCGAGGATCGCTCGGCCCGCGGAGCTTGTTTCGAATGGGTGGAGTTGCCCGACCGGCAGGGCGGTCCGAAGCACCTGCATACCCTCTGCGACGTCGGCTACGACGAGGTTGGTGCTGGTGAGTAGCGCGAGATGGACCGTCTCGCGGGTCGCATCACGCAGTGGTCCGAGGAGTTGGCGTGCCCGACCTTGCAGGGACGACGACTGACGTGCCCGTCCGGAGACGACGATCGGCTTGGCGCCGAGTTCCCACTGCGGTGATGAACCAGGAGCGGGTTGGATCCAACCCGCCTCGTGCAGCGTGGCGAGTGTTCGCTGAAGTGCGCTCTTGTCCTCGCCTGTCGCCGTGCACAGCGCGGTGAGACCGATCGGTTGGCGGGCAGCGATCGCCTCGAGAATCTCGAGTCCGCGCGTAAGACTGCGGATCGTCTTGACTGTGATTTGAATCCCACCTATCCTTCAGTGAAAGTGATACTCGGTATCACGTTACGATACCACAGTGTTTTCAGCCACAGTTTTTCATCCACAGTGTCGACCATCGGAGCCTTCCGGTCGTGAAAGGCCCTCAGGGCCGGCCATGCCCGTCGATGGACATTCGACGTGAATCGAAAAGGAGCCATCGATGGGATTCATCCCGACCGCCGATCGACTGATGCCCGAGCTCACCCCAGCAGAAGAGATCGTCATGCTGGCTCGCACTCTGTGGGCCGAAGGCTACTGTGACCATCTCGCGGGGCACATCACCTACGCGGTCGGCGACGGCACTTTGCTCTGCAACCCATGGCTACTGACCTGGGAAGAATTCGGTCCCGAGGATGTCCTCCGCATTGACATGGATGGAAATCTGCTCGAGGGCAACTGGCCGGTACCGCTGGGAATCCCGCTGCACCTGGCCCTGCACAAGGCGCGCCCGGACGTCACGTTCGCGTTGCACAATCACTCGGAGTACGGGACTGTCTGGGCCGATCTCAAAGAGATTCCGCCGATGCACGATCAGAGTTCCAGCCTGGGCGGAGGCGAGCTCGTCCTCGTCGACGAGTACGACGGCGGAGTGGACAACATGACCGCAGCCGCGGCTGCGATCCAGGGCGTCGGCGATGCGGATGTCGCACTCCTCGGTGGCCACGGCGTTTTCGTTCTCGGCAGCACCGCCCGCGCGATCTACCTGCGCGCGGTGAGCCTCGAGATTCGCTGCAAGAATGCTTGGCTGACACGCGTCGCGGGTGGACCAGCGAAGACCTCGCTGCCCGACTGGTGGGTGAGCAATCAGGCTCGTAGCGATGGGAACGGCTACCACGGTTTCTGGGAGGCAGCAGTTCGTGCGGCGTTGCGTACCGAGCCCGAGCTGTTGGGGAAGATTGCCTCGGTGTCGGAGTGACAGCTGCGCCCCCGAGCGCAGTCGTAGTACTGGTGCCGGATCAGCGGGGGATCGAAGCTTTCGATGGCCTGCCCGGAATCGAACCGATTCTCTGGGACTTGTCGAGTCCGCGCCCGGCCGGGGCCGACCGGGCCCAGGTCCTCGTGAGCCGCGGAGTCGCACCGGAGTTCGCCGCGCAGATGCACACCGAACTGCCGAACCTACGAATGGTTCAGCTGTTCAGCGCCGGACGAGACGCCTGGACCGGCATCGTCCCGGCAGGCGTGGTGATTTCCGGGGCGGATCGGGCACATGGCGGCCCGGTCGCGGAATGGGTTGTGGCGCAACTGCTCAACCACTATCGCGACCTGGTGGGTTACCGCGCGAAACAGCGCGCGCAGACGTGGGAACGGCACCCCACCGGCACCCTTGCCGGTAAACGAGTACTCGTACTCGGAGCCGGCGACATCGGGTCGAACGTCCAACAGAGAACTGTGCCCTTCGGCGCCGACGTGACGTTGGCGGCTCGCACCGCGCGAGAGGGCGTCGTCGATCTTGCGCAAGCGCGGGAGATGCTGCCCGAGCAGGACGTCGTCGTCCTGGCGCTCCCTCTCACAGCGGACACCCATCACTTGGTCGACGCATCGTTCCTGGCGGCAATGCGCCGCGGGAGTGTGCTGGTCAACGCGGGCAGAGGACCGCTCGTCGACACCGATGCACTGCTCGCCGCGCTAGAGGATCAACGGCTTCACGCCATCCTCGACGTCACCGACCCGGAACCACTGCCGTCCGGGCATCCGCTGTGGACCGCCCCGGGCGTGGTGATCACACCGCACAGTGCGGCCATCACCGATGACACTGCCAACCGCTGCTGGGACGCCATCGTTCGAAACGTCAGTGAATTCGTAACTCGGTAAATGTTGTCCGAACTCCAAATCCAGTGTGAAGTTTTCTACGAGAGGTACTCCGTGAAGATTCGAAAGCAAGGTACGGCAAAGGTTGTGGGGGCATCCGCCGCCGCACTCATGTTGTTGTCAGCATGTGGTGGTGGGGCAACCGGGGGCAGTACGTCCAACTCGTCAGGCGAGATCGACCGGGACGCGGTCCTGCGGGTGACCACCGCGGCCCCTTCTCGAAACCTCGACCCATATCTGCAGACCAGCTACAGCGGGGTCAGCTACATGACGCCGATTTTCGATCGGCTGACGATGATCGACGGTGACGACAACGTGGTACCCGGCCTTGCCGCATCGTGGGAATTCGCTCCGGACGGTTCCTACTTGGAACTCGCACTGCGCGACGACGTCACCTTCAACGACGGCACGCCGTTCGACGCCGCAGCTGTGGCCGCGAACATCCAGCGCGGCAAGACCTTGCCCGGCAGCACAGTGGTGAAATCGCTCAGTGACATCACCACGGTCGACGTCGTCGATCCCACCACGGTGCGCCTCAACCTCGCTCCCGGCTCCGGCGTGGAACTGCCGAGTGTGTTCGGCACCAATGTGGGAATGATGATCAGTCCCAAGACGATCGAAGCCGGCACCGACATCCAGAACGACCCCGGCAAGTCGGGTTCCGGCCCGTACGTCGTCTCCGCTTACATTCCGCAGGAGTCGCTGACGCTGACCCGCGCGGACGAGGACTACTGGGACGAGAATGCCGGCCGTCTGAAGGGTATCGAGATCGTCGGAATGCCCGACGCATCGACGCGGCTCAACGGTGTGCGTACCGGTGCGACGGATCTGACCTGGGTCAGCTCGGCGAACGAGATCGTGGAAGCGCAGAGCCTTGCCAAGCAGAGTTCCTTGGGTGTCGAAGAAGTCGAGTTCCGAAATGTCCTCGGTCTGATGATGCGCGCGCAGGGTGACTTGACCGACCCGGCCGTTCGACAGGCCGCGGCGCGGGCGATCGATCCGGCAGCCATCAGTGCGCTGTTCTCCGATACCTGCACCCCGTACCAGCAGATGTACCCCGAGAGCAGCTGGCCCGCGGACGGCTCCTACGAATACCCCTTCACCTACGACGAGGCCGAGGCCAAGAAGCTCGCCGGTGGATCACCGACGATTGCCCTCACCTTCGCTGCAGGTACGAACACCGAGAAGCCTGCCAACGTGATCCAGTCGCAGCTTTCGCAGGTGGGATTCAACGCGACGCTGAACCCGGCCCCGATCACTCAGACGGAGCCACGATTCATCGCCGGTGATTTCGAGGCGATGGTCACCAACAGCTTCAGCCCGAAGATCGATCCGGAGGAGACGGTGGAAACCTACGTCACCGGCGCCTACGGCTTCGGTAACGGCAACGCCGAGATCGCCGCGAAGGCAAAGCAGGCTGCGGATCCGACACTGGCACAAGATGATCGCGCTGCGCTGTACAAGGAAATCTGGGCGATGGTGTTGAGCGAGGCACTGTTCGTTCCGATCTGCCACCAGATGAACGCGACCATCTACTCCGACAAGGTCGTCGACGCGGAAAACATGCCTTGGGCCAATACCGGCACCTTCGATATCCGCACGGTGGCAATGGTCAAGTAGCACCCGTCTCACCCCCGTCCGACTATCTCGACCCGAGAGGCAAGCCATGTTGCGATACGGAGGCCGGCGACTGCTGGCCGCAGTGCCGCTGCTGCTGATAGTGCCGTTTCTGATTTTCGTGCTGATCGACCTCACTCCGGGAGATCCCGCCGTCGTACTCGCCGGTGAGAACCCCACTCCCGAGCGGTTGGCGGCGATTCGCGAGAATCTGCGACTCGACGACAATGTGTTCGTTCGCTACGTGGACTGGGTCGGGGGGGTACTTCACGGCGACCTGGGCATGTCGTTCCTGTCGAATCAGTCGGTCACCGAGCTGATCAGCCGCCGGATGGCCACCACGATGTCGTTGGTTCTGTTCGCGATGGTCATCGCGGTGCTGGTCGGCGGGCTTCTCGGGATCGTCGCGGCTATCCGGCCGGGCGGAGTGATCGATCGAGCGGTCAACGTGGTGGCATCCATCGCCATTGCAATCCCCGCGTTCTGGTTCGGGCTGGTCCTGGTTTCACTGTTCGCAGTGAGCAACCAGATCTTTCCCGCGTTCGGCTACGTACCGTTGTCCGAGGGCGTGGTCCCGTGGCTGCAACATCTGGTGCTACCGGGCATAGCGTTGGCGCTACTGCCCGCCGCCGAAGTGACGTTGCAGCTGCGGTCCGCGCTCGGCAAGGTGCTCGAGAGCGATTACATTCTCAACGCCGAGGCCCGCGGGTTGTCCAAGACCAGCGTGATGTTCAAGCATGCACTCAAGAACGCATGCATCCCCGTGGTCACCGTTCTGGGCTTTCGAGTCTCCGAGGTGCTCGGCGGTGCCGTGACCATCGAGATCATCTACGGCATGCCGGGACTGGGCAGTCTCGCTGTCGACAGCGTGCAGAACCATGACATCCCGGTGCTGTTGGGCTTCGTCTTGTTCACCACGATCGTGGTGGTGCTGGTGAACCTTCTGGTAGATATCTCCTACGGCTACTTCAATCCGAAAGTTCGCTCATGACAACGCAGTCAGACGAAGAGTCGAAGACCGCGCCGCGGAAAACCGGTGGTGTGCTCAGCGGGATGCGCCGACGGCCGGCTGCCCTGATCGCTCTGGTGTTCGTAGTTGCCCTGGCATTGATGGCCATCTTCGCGCCATGGATCGCCCCGTACGACCCGTACACGCAAGACCTGCTCGACAGGCTCTCGCCGCCGAGTGCCGAGCACTGGCTGGGCACCGATGACTACGGACGGGATGCGTTGAGCCGGTTGATCTTCGGCGCTCGAATTTCGTTGACTGCTGCACTGCAGGCGGTGGGCCTTGCATTGGTCCTCGGCCTGCCGTTGGGCGTGATCGCCGGTTACGTCGGCGGTTGGATCGACACCGTGCTGACCAGAATCATGGATGCGCTGATGAGTGCACCCGCATTGGTTTTGGCAATCACCATCGTGGCGGTGCTCGGCTCCGGAATCACCAATGCGATGGTTGCCGTCGGATTGGTCATGACGCCGCGGTTCTTCCGTGTCTCGAGGGCCTCCACGATGGACGTGCGACATGAGACGTACATCGAATCCGCTGTGGCACTGGGATGTCGGCCGATCCGTGTGATCGTGCGGCACATTCTGCCGAATGTGATGCCGCCCGTGGTGCTGGTGATTTCGGTGTCTCTCGGTTCGGCCGTTGCCGCCGAGGCTTCGTTGAGCTTCTTGGGTCTCGGCGCAAAGGCACCGGCCGCGAGCTGGGGTTCCATGCTCAGCACCGCGGCATCGAATATGCAGCTCGCCCCGTATCTCGTGTGGCCGCCCGGGGTCATGATCTTCCTGGCAGTACTTGCTTTCACCTACCTCGGTGACGGTGTGCGACGAGCGATGGTGAGGAGCCGAAGTGGTAGCGAAGATGCTTGACAAGAACTCGATGGAAAGCTCCGCCCGGAAAGACTCACCGCTCCTGCAGGTCCAGGACCTCACGGTGCAATTCCCCGCGGGTCGCGGAAAGTGGCTGACCGCGGTGGACGGGGTCTCCTTCGACCTCGCCGCCGGTGAATCCGTCGGATTGGTCGGTGAATCCGGTTCGGGTAAGACCGTGACCTCGCTCGCACTGATGGGGTTGACCGGCAGAACAGGTGGCAGGCTCGCACCGGGCTCCAAGGTGGTGTTCGACGGCCAGGATTTGACTGCGGCACCTGACCGAGTCTGGCGGGACCTTCGCGGCGGCGGAATGGGAATGATCTTCCAGCAGCCGATTCGTAGCCTCAATCCGGCGTTCACCGTGGGTGACCAGATCGCCGAATCGGTCCGCCGACACCTCGGACTGGGACGCAAGGCCGCGATGGCGAAAGCCGTCGAAATGTTGGAACTGGTTCAGATCCCCCGGGCCGCAGACCGAGTCAAAGAATATCCGCATGCGTTCAGCGGCGGCATGTGCCAGCGGGTCATGATCGCGATGGTGATGGCCAGCAATCCTCGAATGCTCATCGCCGACGAGCCGACCACCGCACTGGATGTGACGGTGCAGGCGACAATCCTGTCCTTACTTCGAGATCTGCAGGAGCAGACGGGTGTCGCGATGCTGTTCGTCAGCCACGACCTCGCCGTCGTCGCCGAACTGTGCCAGAAGGTAATCGTCATGTACGCCGGCGAGAGCGCCGAGGAGGGCACGATCGACGACGTATTCTTCCGGCCGGCTCACCCGTACACCTCGGGCCTGCTTGCCTCTATCCCGCAGCCGAACTCCGGCACACGGCGTCGGCTCTCCGCCATTCCCGGTGGCATTCCCGCCGCCGCGGACTGGCCGTCGGGTTGCCGGTTCTTCGATCGCTGTGAGTACGCGAAGCCGGGCCTGTGCGATGCGGTGCATCCGTCGATGACTCAGGTGGACGGCACCAGCCATGCGCGTTGCGTGCGCGCCTCCGAACTGACACTTGCCGGGGTGACGATCTGATGAGCCTTCTCGAAGTATCGAACGTGTCCAAGACCTTCGACTCGGGACGAAACTGGTGGGGTCGGCCGAAACCGGGCGCCCCCTCGGTCAGCGACGTCAGTTTCACGCTCGAGGCTGGCGAATGTCTGGCCGTCGTCGGGGAATCCGGCGCGGGCAAGTCGACGGTCGGGCGCATCGTGCTGCGGTTGATCGAGCCCGATACCGGCACGATCATCTTCGACGGTGAAGATGTGCGTGCTGCCAAACCAGCAGCACTGCGTCAGATGCGACGTGGAATGCAGATGATCTTCCAGGATCCCCACAGTTGCCTGAACCCTCGGATGACCATCGGGGAAGCTGTCGCCGAGCCGTTGGTCGTGCACACCGATCTCGATCGGGCCGCGCGTGCGAAGGCGGTGCGCGAGCTGTTGAGCAAGGTGCACATCGGCTCTCGCTACCTCGACCGCTACCCATCGGAGCTGTCCGGCGGGCAACTCCAGCGTGTCGCGATCGCCAGGGCGCTGACGCTGAGCCCGAAGATGATCGTCTGTGACGAGCCGGTGGCTGCATTGGACGTCTCGGTGCGCGCGCAGGTGCTCAACCTGCTCCGCGACCTGCAGGACGAGCTGGGGTTGGCCTACCTGTTCATCGGCCACGACCTCGCTCTGATCGAAGTGATCGCAGACCGGGTACTGGTGATGGCTGCAGGCAAAATCGTGGAGTCGGGCGTGGTGGCGGACGTCTTCGCGAATCCGCAGGAGCAATACACCCGCACACTGCTCGACGCGATCCCCGTCCCGATCCCTCGACTGGCCAGGACCGTCGAAACCAGTTGATTTCTTATTTCGAGTTTCACCCTATCGAAAGCTGTGAACATGGATTTCCAGTTGGACGCAGACCAGAAGCGCTGGCTCGAGGAGGTACGCACGTTCCTCGCCGAGAATGTCACCCCCGCCCTGCGCGCCGAAATGGCAGAGCACGACATCGAGTTCCTCGGTGGCGAGGTCACTGCGTTCCGTAAGAAGATCGGCGACAAAGGCTGGTTCGGGCTGAACTGGCCCAAGGAGTTCGGTGGGCTTGGGCTGGGCGCGGTGTACCAGCACCTTCTGGTCAGTGAGTTCGAGTACTGGGGTGTACCCGGGCCGGACCTCACTGTCACCTCGGTAGCACCGATGATCATGCGAAATGGCACCGCTCGCAACCGGGAAGAGTTCCTGCCGCCGATCGCGCGTGGTGAGATGACCTGTGCGGTCGGCTATTCCGAGCCCGACGCCGGTACCGACCTCGCCAGCCTGCGGACTACCGCGGTGCTCGACGGTGACGAGTGGGTGATCAACGGATCCAAGATCTGGAACAGCATGGCGCAGCGCGTCACCCATGAGTGGCTGTGCGTGCGCACCGACAAGGACGTGCCCAAGCACAAGGGCATCTCGGTGATCATCGTGCCCATCGACGCACCCGGCATCACCATCCGTCCGATCATGGCGTGGTCGGACTACCGCACCAACGAGACGTTCTTCGACAACGTCCGAGTGCCGGTGACAAACCTGATCGGTGAGGTCAACCAGGGCTGGCGCTACATCATCGGCGCACTGGACCTCGAGCGCGGCGCATTGACCAACGTCGGCGACCTGCGCCGCTCGGTGGACGAGCTCATCGGCCTGGCCAAGGACGAGCGCGCGGACGGCCTTCGCCCGATCGACGACCCGGCGCTACGTCGCAAGATCGCACAGCTCGACGCCGAGGTGGAGGCTGCCCGACTGATGGGCTTCGAAGCATCGTCACTGCTCGAGGACGGCATCATTCCGTCGGTACTGGTCAGCGCCGAGAAGATCTACTCGAGTGAGCTGCGCCAGCGCATCGCCGACGTCGGTACCCAGGTACTCGGCATGGCGGGTGTTCTCGCGATCGGTACCGAGGGTGCCCCGCTCGACGGAAAGTTCGAACGGCTCTACCGAGCCGCACCGCTGCTGCGGTTCGGTGCAGGCGCCAACGAAGTGCTCAGAGACGTCATCGCCCAGCGTGGGCACGGCTTGCCGCGCGGCGGACGATGACATTGAGCTGCGTAGACAAGATCAAGAGGAGAAAGTCATGAGACTCGTTCCCACGGAGGAGCAGTCGGAACTGCGATCGGTTCTCCGTTCGCTGTTCGTCAAGGAATGCACGCCCGAGCTGGTGCGTAAGTGGAAAGCTGCCGGTTCCGAATCGGCCGGGACAGTGTTCCCGGACTCGCTCTGGCGCGCACTGACCGAGATGGGCGTCTTCGGTTTGGCGCTCGAAGAGGAGCTCGGCGGGGCGGGTGCCACGCTCAACGAGCTCGGCATCTTCTACTCCGAGGCCGGGCGGGCGCTGTGCCCGTCCATCGTCTACAGCACGCTGGCTTTCGGCATCGCGCTGGACCGACTGGCCGGTCAGGAGATGCGCGAGCAGTACCTTCCGCGTGTCGCGGCGGGCGAACTTCGGGCCGGGGTTGCCCTCTGGGACGCTGCCGACGCCCACAATGTGAAGCCCACTCTGACGGCGACGCGCGCAGACGGAGGCTGGACGCTCAGCGGACTCCTGCCGTTCGTGGAGAACGCCGAGCTGGCCGAACTTCTCCTCGTGACGGCCACCGCAACCGTGTTCGCGGAGCCGGACCGAGTGCTCGGCTTGCTCGTCGAGCCCGGCGGGCAGGGTTGGAGGAGTACGTGGCAGCCGACTATCGCAGGTGAGCACCAGTACCGCGTCGAGCTCGACGGGCTCTTCGTTCCGGACGAGCGGGTTCTCGCCGGCAATGCCGGGCTGGCGCTCGTCGACGTGCGGTGGGTGGCAGACGTCGTCACCGCTTTGCAGTGCGTGGAAATGTCCGGCGGCGGCGCTGCCGTGCTGGAGCGGACCGTCGATTACGTGCGCACCCGCGAGCAGTTCGGACGCCCGATCGGCATCTTTCAGGCGGTCCAGCACATCGTGGCCGACATTCACATCGCACTCGAGGCGTCGCGACTGTCCGCCGATTCGGCAGTCTGGTGGCTCGCACGCGGTGAGCAGGCAGGCCGCAACGTGGCGATTGCCAAGATGCACGCCAGCGAGGCCTACAAGTGGGCAACGCTCAACGCCCACCAGGTCCACGGCGGAATGGGGTACGTCCGAGAGACGGACCTGCATCTGTGGTCCGAGCGGGCCAAAGTATCCGAGATCCGCGGCGGTACGGCAGACGTGGCCGCACGCTGGCTAGAGGAGGAGATTGGTCTTGTCCATTGAGCCGCAAGCACTTTCAGGACTGCGTGTCATCGACCTGTCTCGCTGGGTGGCGGGTGAGTACGCGACCAAGCTGTTCGCCGACTTCGGCGCGGAGGTCATCAAGATCGAACGGCCCGGCGAAGGCAGCCTGACGCGTCGATGGGGTCCTTTCCCCGGTGACTTGCCGGACCCCGAGGCCAGTGCGCTGTTCCTGCACTTGAACACCAACAAGCAGTCGGTGGCACTCGATCTACACGACCCCGCAGATGTGGAGGTCCTGCTCACCTTGATCGAGACCGCCGACGCTGTGGTCGAGTCGTTCCGTCCGGGGCATCTCGAGAGCCTCGGTATCGGTCCAGACGTGCTGCGCGCACGGAACCCACGGCTTGTGGTGACCCGGATCAGTGCCTTCGGCCAGGACGGGCCCAACCGGGACCGCGAGGCCACTGGCATCACTCTGCAGGCAGCCGGCGGCCCGATGAACGCAACGGGCGCGGCCGACCGTGCTCCGCTGCGCAAGCCGGGTCTGCTCGAGCATTACACGATCGGGCGTTCGGCGGGTGAGGCCACGATGGCCGGCATCTTCCATGCCCGACGTACTGGCTCGGGTTCGGTGATCGATGTGTCCGGACAGGAAGTATTGCTCGCAGGGGCAGACCGCCGCGCGTCGTACCTGCTCTCGGCGGCCTACTCGGGAATGGTGGCACCGCGAGGGGTCCGTAGCCCGCACCGGCATGGGGCGACCTTCACCGGGCCATTCCGCACCAACGACGGCTTCGTGATGATCTACGTGACCAATCAAGCCTTCTGGAACCGATTGATCGACCTCGCCGGAAAAGATGATCCTTCCTTCCACGAACGCTTCCACGGCCGCCAAACGGTGACGGGCCAGGATCGCGAGGACTTCATCGCTTACATCAGCGACTGGTGCCTGGCGCACTCGAAGATCGACCTGATGGAGCGCTGCGAGGCAGCTCGTATCCCGGTCACCGCATTCATGGAGGTCTCGGAGTTGTTGGAGGCCGAGCACTTTCGTGGACGTGACGCCTTCGTCGAGGTCGAGCATCCCGTCGCAGGCACGTTGTCCTACACGGCTGCGCCGTGGCGGATGCGTGGCGGTCATGCGATCAAAACGGCCGCGCCGCTGCTCGATCAGCACGGTGCACGGATTCGGGAGCAGAACGAGCAGAAGGTGAGCCAGGCATGAGCTATCCACTCGAAGGTATCCGCGTTGTCGATCTGACGGTTGTGTGGTCCGGGCCGGGTGCGACGGCACTGCTGGGTGATCTCGGCGCCGAGGTCATTCGGCTCGAGGGCAACAACCGCGCCAGCAGGCAGGTGTCCGCGAAGACGACCAAGGAACTCATCGCTTCTACCGGCTACCACGGCGGCACGTACCCGGACAAGGATCCGGGCGAACGACCGTACGAGCGGACCGCGCTCTTCAATTGGCACTCACGGAACAAGCTGGCCGCGTGCGCGAACTTGGAGACCGAAGAAGGCCATGCCGCCGCTATCGAGTTGATCAAGATCAGTGATGTGCTGGTGGAGAACAACTCCAACGGCACGCTCGAGAAGCTGGGACTGGGCCACGAGGCGCTGCTGGCGATCAACCCACGCCTGGTGGTGGTACGGATGCCGCCGATGGGAATGAGCGGGCCCATGAGCGACTACCTCGGCTACGGGCCGAACTTCAACTCGCTCGTCGGCATCGCAGCAATGGACGGGTACGAGGGCGAAGAGCCCGATTCGGCAGGCGAGAACTACCACATGGACGAGGCGGCTCCCGCGGGCGTCGCGTTCGCGGTGATGGCAGCGCTATGGGATCGCGAACGCACCGGGCTCGGCGGCTTGGTGGAGTTCCCGCAGGCGGAAGCGGTCATGGCCGACATCGGCGAGTTCGTGCTGGACTGCCAGATGAACGCGCGCAACCCGCAGGTGCTCGGCAACACCGATCTGCACATGCTTCAGGACGTGTTCCTCTCGGCGGACGAGGACCGCTGGCTCGCGGTGTCGGTGCGCGACGACCGAGATTGGGCCGCGATCGCAGCACTCGTCGACCCCGAAGGACTGGCGGGGATGGGCGAGACCGCCGCGCTGCGCGCGGAGAACTCCGCCGCAATCCGGGCAGTGCTGGCGGGTTGGTGCCGCAAGCGGTCGGCTGAGCAGGCTGTTCGAGAATTGCAGGATGTCGGCGTGCCTGCCGGCGAGGTCATGAGCGAAACTCGATTGCTCGAGGATCCGCACCTGGCTGCACGCGGCTGGTTCCAGGAGCGCAGCCACCCGTCGGTGGGCACGCACCTCTACCCCGGCCACCCTTGGCGAGCAGAGGGTTTCGACCTGGCATTCGGACGGGCGGTTCCGGGCTTCGGCGAGGACAACGAGTACCTCTACAAGGAGTTGCTCGGCTACTCCGCCGAGCAGTACGACGACCAGGTGGCTCGTGGCTTGATCACCGACCATCAGATTGCTTGACAGAGATATGCATTCGAATACAACACAGTTAGGCGGGCAACCGATGCCAGAAACAGCAGAGTCGTTGATCCCGGACGAGGTCGCGGCCCGGGTCGGAACGGTCGTAGCGACCGCGACAGGTGCTGTCGTTCAGCGTGATTGGCAGCGTTGGGCTGTGTCCGTACGCGAGGACAACCCGCTGTACTTCGACGGGGACTACGCACGCGAACACGGTTACGCAGACGTCATCTGCCCTCCGCTCTACGTTCAGTATGCAATTCTCGGCGTCACCCCGATCGACACCCTGCGCGTCGACGGCTCCTCCGGTGCCGCGTCCGGGAACCTGACGTTTCCCAAGTG
Source organism: Rhodococcus sp. 1168 (assembly GCF_002091955.1). GTDB lineage: Bacteria > Actinomycetota > Actinomycetes > Mycobacteriales > Mycobacteriaceae > Rhodococcoides. Next base: position 29,580 of record NZ_MKKY01000018.1, read on the forward strand.
CCCCAAGCGGATGGCGGGCGGCGAGAGCACCACGTTCTTGCGCCCCTCGTACGACGGCGACGTGATCACTTCGGTGCGCACAGTCGAGTCGATCGTGGAGAAGCAAGGCCGATCAGGGCGTTTCGTGCTGGTGACGTGGAAGACCGCGTACACCAATCAGCGTCGCGAACTGGTTGCCGAAGCTACGACGTCGATGATCGCGCGGCCATGAGAGAAGGAAAAGAGTTGAGGGAGAACGCAATGGCGGACCAGCTGCACTTCGAAGACGTCACGGTAGGGGACCAGATCACCACCCTGCGCACGAGCGTCGACGAGATCCAGATGTTCTTGTTCAGTGCTGCGACGTACAACGCGCACCGGATCCATTACGACAAGTCCTGGGCAGTCGATGTCGAGGGTTACTCGGGGCCGCTGGTGCAGGGGCCATTACAGGCCGCACTACTGGCTCGTGCCGTCACCGATTGGATCGGCGGCGCCGGCACTTTGGTGACGTACTCGGCCCAGAACCGCGCCGTCGCCTTCGCCGGCCAGGAGCTGGACTTCGTGGGAACTGTGACGGCCAAGCGCGAGGAAGACGGACGCGCGTTGGTGGACTTGGAGATTCGCGGTGAGCGCGACGGCGAGCTGCTGATGCCGGGCACCGCCACCGTCACCCTGCCACGCCGGACCGAGGCTGCGTGATGAGCGGACTACGCGGCGAAGCGGCCATCCTCGGCTTCTGCGAGCTACCGTCCCAGCGCAAGCAGACTCGGCCGGAGCAGTTCACCATCGAGCAGTGGGCGACATTGTCGAAGATGGCGATCGACGACGCGGGCATCGACGCCTCCCAGGTCGACGGCATCGTCGCGCACGGCCTGGCGGAGTCGGACATGTTCGTTCCGGCCACACTGTCGGAGTACATGGGACTGCCATTGAACTTCGGCGAGCGAGTGGACCTCGGCGGCGCCACTGCAGCCGGCATGGTGTGGCGTGCGGCTGCTGCCGTGGAGCTGGGCCTGTGTGAATCCGTGCTCGTGGTCGTCCCGGGCTCGTACATGTTGCCGCGCTCGCAGCAACGCCCGGCCAAGGATCCCGGTTACTTCGGCGCGTCGAGCAACAACTTCGGCTCGCCCCAGGCGGAGTTCGAGATCCCCTACGGCAACCTCGGCCAGAATGCGCCGTACGCGCAGATCGCCCGGCGCTACGCAGCCGAGTTCGGCTACGACCCGGAGGCGACCGCAAAGATCGCTGTCGACCAACGGACGAACGCATGTGCCACCCCCGGTGCGGTGTTCCACGGTAAACCGATCACTCTCGACGACGTGCTCGCCAGCCCGATGATCGCGGACCCCATCCGGATGCTCGAGGTCGTCATGCGGGTGCAGGGCGGCGCGGGTGTGATCGTCGGTAACGCCGACGTGGCGCGCAAGTCGAAGAACCGTCCAGTGTGGGTCAAGGGCTTCGGCGAGCGTATCTCGTTCAAGACCCCCACCTACGCCGAGGACATGGTCCGCACCCCGATCAAGGCGGCCGCGGACAGAGCCTTCGCGATGGCGGGCGTCGAGCGCTCCGACATCGACGTGGCGTCGATCTACGACTGCTACACGATCACCGTGCTGATGAGCCTGGAAGACGCGGGGTTCTGTGAGAAGGGCACCGGTATGGAGTGGGTCAAACAGCGTGACCTCACCTTCCGCGGTGACTTCCCGCTGAACACTGCGGGTGGCCAGCTCTCCTTCGGGCAGGCAGGCATGGCAGGCGGCATGCACCACGTAGTCGACGGCGTCCGGCAACTGATGGGACGAGCAGGCGAGGCGCAGGTCGAGGACTGCAACACGGCGTTCGTCACCGGCAACGGCGGAATCATGAGCGAGCAGGTCGCTTTGATCCTGCAAGGAGAATGAGTATGAGCACCGCAGAAAAGCCGTTTCCCGAGCCCACCCCGGTCACCAAGCCGTTCTGGGACAGCCTTCGCGAGCACCGGATCGAGATCCAGTACTCGCCGTCCTCGGACGAGTACGTCTTCTACCCGCGGGTACTGGCACCGCGGACCCTGGCAGACGATCTCGAATGGCGCGAAATCACCGGGCTGGGCACGTTGTACACCTACACCGTGGCCGACCGCCCCACCGCGCCGCCATGGGCGGACTCGCTTCCGCAGATCCTGGCCGTCGTCCAGTGGGACGTGGGCCCGCGGCTGAGCACGGAGATGGTGGAGGTCGACCCCGCGGACCTGGAAATCGGCATGCGCGTCGAGCCGGTGTTCTGCGACTATCCCGACCGCGACATCACGCTTTTGCGTTATCGTCCAGCCGCCAACCGAGACTGACGAGAGGAATCACAGATGTCACGGATGGCCGGCAAGGTCGCGTTGATCACCGGCGCAGGCGGAGGAATGGGCCGCACCCACGCGGTGCGGTTGGCCCAGGAGGGCGCGGACATCATCGCGCTCGATCTCGTAGAGGCAGGCCTTGCCGAGACAGCGGCGCTCGTTCGGGCGGAGGGCCGTCGAATCGTCACCGATGTTGCGGACGTGCGTAACCTGGCCGCGACGAAGGATGCAGTCGCACTGGGCGTGGCCGAGCTCGGCAGGTTGGACACGGTGGTCGCCAATGCCGGAGTGACCGAGAACATCGGCCCGTCGTGGACGATCGACGAGGCCCTGTGGGAGCGGTCGATGGCCGTCAACCTCACCGGGGTCTGGCACACCGTGCTGGCGGGCGTGGCTGCGCTGGAGGTCGCCGGCGGTTCGGTGATCATCATCAGCTCGACGGCCGGCATCAGCGCGGCTCCTGGAGCCTCGCACTACAGTGCCGCCAAACATGCGGTGGTCGGACTGGCCAGGACGCTGGCCAACGAGCTCGGCCCGCGGTCGATTCGCGTCAACACCGTCCACCCAGGCGCGGTGGACACGGCGATGACACTCAACCCGGCCACGTTCGCTCGGCTGCGCCCGGACCTCGAGGATCCGAAAGCCGAGGACGTCGTCGATGTCCTCGCCGCGCGGCACCTGTTGCCGGTGCCCTGGGTGGAGTCGGTGGATGTGAGCAACGCGGTGGTGTTCCTGGCCTCGGACGAGGCGCGGTACATCACCGGCACACAACTGGTGGTCGACGCCGGACTTACACAGAAAGCGATGTCATGAGTGGGCGATTGGCGGGCAAGACCGCATTGGTCACCGGTGGAGCCCGGGGGATCGGACGCGCGCAGGCGGTGCGATTCGCTCAGGAGGGTGCCGACCTGATCGTGGTGGACTGCTGCACCGCGGTAGCGCACTCGACGACCCCCGCCGCGAGCAGTGCGGACCTGGCGGAGACTGTCCGACAGGTCGAACTGCTCGGGCGACGGATCGTCGCCATCGAGGCCGATGTCCGCGAGCAGAGCGCGCTGGATGCGGCGGTAGCCAAGGGCGTCAGCACACTGGGTCGGCTCGACATCGTCTGCGGAGGAGCCGGAATCAGTTCCACCGGTAGAACCATGGAGCTCTCGGCAGAGGTCTGGCAGACGATGCTGGATGTGAACCTCACAGGAATGTGGAAGACCTGCAAGGCCGCTATTCCACACCTGATCGAGGGTGGGCGCGGTGGCTCGCTCGTCCTGGTCAGCTCCACGGCAGGCGTGCGAGGTTTGAACAGCATGGGCCACGTCGCCGCTGCCGAGCACGGGCTGGTCGGGCTGGTGCGATCGCTGGCGAAGGAGCTAGAGCCGCACAGTATTCGAATCAATATCGTGAACCCTTCCATGAGCACGGACGGAAAGGCGAGCCTGGACGTCGCCGACGTGAGCCTGTTCCTGGCCTCCGACGAGGCCCGCTCCATCACTGGGATCACGATGCCTCTCGACATGGCCTACGCGTGACAGCGGCGATCTGCGTGCTAGTCAAACCAACACACTCTCCAGAAAGAAGGAATCGATCATGACGCGAACCAATGTGGACGTGGTGGTTGTCGGAGCGGGCCTCGCCGGCCTGTACGCGATGCACAAGTTCCGCGGGCAGGGACTCGCCGTCCAGGGCTTCGAAGCAGCCTCCGGGGTCGGTGGCACGTGGTACTTCAACCGCTACCCGGGTGCTCGCTGCGACGTGGAAAGCGTCGACTACTCGTATTCCTTCGACGAGGACCTGCAGCAGGAGTGGGACTGGTCCGAGCGCTACGCCACACAGCCCGAGATCCTGGCTTACCTCGAACACGTCGCGGACCGATTCGACCTGCGCAGCGGCTTCGAGTTCGACACCCGAGTGGTGTCCGCGACGTTCGACGAGCAGGCCGCACAGTGGAACATCGTCACCGACAAGGGCGATAAGGTGACGGCGCGATTCTGCGTGCTGGCCACCGGCGCGCTGTCCACGACGAACCTGCCGAACATCCCGGGCCGCGACAGCTTCGGCGGCGAGATCCTGCATACCGGTGACTGGCCGCGTACCGGCGTCGATTTCGCCGGTAAGCGTGTCGGTGTCATCGGCACCGGATCCTCGGGCATCCAGTCCATCCCGCTGATCGCCGAGGAGGCCGCGACTCTCCACGTCTTCCAGCGCACCCCGAACTTCTCCGTACCGGCGAGCAACCGTCCACTGGACGAAGAGACTCGCCGTGAGCAGAAGGCCACCTACGCGGAGCGTCGACGCAAGAGTTGGGCAAGCGGTGGCGGCTCTCCCTTCGTCTCGAACCCGAAGAGTGCGCTCGAGGTTCCCGCCGAGGAGCGGGAAGCGGAGTTCGAGCAGTACTGGGAGCTCGGCGGGGTGTTGTTCGCCAAGACTTTCGCGGACCAGATGAGCGACATCGCGGCCAACGACTTGGCTCGCGACTTCGCCGAGCGCAAGATTCGTTCCGTCATCGAAGATCAGGCTCTGGCAGACGTGCTGATCCCGACGGACCACCCGATCGGGTCCAAGCGGATCGTTACCGACTCCGGCTACTTCGCGACCTACAACCGTGACAACGTCACCCTGGTGAACCTCCGCGAGGCACCGATCACCGCGATCGACGAGACGGGTATCGCGACTGGCGACGCGCACTACGACCTGGACATGATCGTCTTCGCCACGGGCTTCGACGCGATCACCGGGTCACTGGATCGCATCGACATCCGCGGACGCGACGGGGTTCTGCTCCGTGAGAAGTGGGCGGCAGGACCGCAGACCTTGCAAGGCATCGCTGCACCCGGCTTCCCGAACCTGTTCGTGGTCACCGGACCCGGCAGCCCCGGTGTGCTGGCAAACATGGTTCTGGGCTCCGAACAGCACGTGAACTGGATCGCCGACGCGATCGCGTACCTCGACAACAACGATTACGCGGTCATCGAGGCGAGCGAGCAAGCTGCCGCGGACTGGATGGCCGAATGTGCCGCCGTCGCCGCGAAAACTTTGTTCCCGCAGGCCAACTCCTGGTACATGGGTGCGAACATCGAGGGCAAGCCGCGCGTCTTCATGATGTATGCGGGTGGCTTCGGCAATTACGGCAAGAAGCTCGCAGAGGCTGCCGCGGCGGGGTACAAGGGGTTCGAGCTCTCCGCGCTCGCTGCAAGTCAGGAGTGACGTCACGGCGGGCCCGCATTGGGGATGCGGGCCCGCTTGACGGTGATCTGAATCTCTTTTACTCTTTGGTGTGTAATGAGATACCAAGTATCACTCAGTGATTCACGCTCTCGAGTCGGCTCCGTCTGCTCACCGCAGGTATTGCCCCCGGACCTCTCCTTTCGTTCGCCGGTGAAACCTTCCAACGCGAAAGTTCCTGCTGCGCACCGTGTTCGCTCGAACGTCACGACCAGGATGCGTGGAGCTGTGATTCGACTCGAAACTGATCTGGGGGAGTGCCATGACCGTCGTTGACATGAACAACGCAAGGTTCGCCGGCAGGGCCATCGCTAGGCAGTCCAAGAGGGACTTGCCGCCGTCGATGGTCGAACGCATGACCCTGATCCTGGACGCGTTCGACGGTCGAGCAGCCCGGCTGTCCCTCGAAGAAATCTCGTTCTGCACTCAGCTTCCGCGGTCCACTGTTCACCGCATTCTCGATCAGCTCGTCCGGCTCGACTGGGTGGACCACGCTTCGGTCGGCTATGGCCTCGGCGCGCGTGCACTCGGACTCGGCGGCGGCGACGGCGGACGTAGCCAGATTCGCGAGGCTGCAGCACCGATCCTGCACGAGCTGCACATGCAGACCGGGATGGTCGTCCACCTGTCCGTTCTCGACGGGTCCGAAAGCGTTTGTCTCGACAAGGTCGGCGGACGGTTCGCGGCCGCACTGCCCTCCCGCGTCGGTGGCCGAGTCTCGGCACATTCGACGGCAGGTGGAAAGGCGATGCTGGCGTGGCTGGATCCTGAGCATGTCGACACCCTGTTCGGCCCGGCCCTTCCCCGTTTCACCGACAGCACCATCACCGAGCGGGCGGTTCTGCATCTGGAGTTGAACCGTATTCGTCAGCGCAAGGGGTTGGCGTTCGGTCTCGGTGAGTCGGTCCGTGGGATCGCATGTGTTGGGTCGGCGATTCGTGGTTACGAAGGCCCGGCCGGCGGTATCGCGCTGTGTGGGGACATGCGGACTGCGCAACTCGAGCGAGTTGCGCCGTTGGTGATGGATGCCGCTCGTAAGGTCACGCGCACTCTGTTCCCCGAACTGGGAGCTCCTCGACGTGCCCGCAAAACTTTGTCGATTCAGGTGAACTGACCCCAGGTCTGCGCAGTTATGTGAGATGGCGCACAATTGTCGGCAATGACTCAGTCGACAGGCCCCGAGCCTGCGCTGGCGGCAGGCGAAGACCCGCGCCGTTACGCGCAGATACTGACGGCCGTCTACGACGCGACGATGGCAGGCGGTAAAGGCCCCGCCCGGCCACGCGAGGTGATCGGCGACTCGTGGCGTCGGTTGCAAACCCTCGGTATCGATCCCGAGCAAAAATCCGTCTCACCCTCACTCGTAAACGTCTCCGATCTCGAGCGGAGCCGCAGGGATTCGGGTCTGTTCGACGTCCTCGACGATCTGGCCAGAGGTCTGGAATCGGTCGTTCAGGACGGCAACAACATCCTCGTCGTGGCGGACCGACACGGGCGGGTGCTGTGGCGCAGTGGCTCGACGTCGGTGCTCGATCGCGCCGACGGGCTCGGATTTGTCGAGGGTGCCAGCTGGGCCGAGGATGCGGTGGGTACCAATGCCATCGGTACTGCGTTGGTCTCGCGTCGGGCCGTGCAGATCTTTTCCGCGGAACACTACGTGCGCAGCCACCATCCGTGGACCTGCGCAGGCGCGCCCATCAAGGACCCGCGCACCGGGCATGTCCTCGGCGCACTCGACGTCAGCGGGCCCGCAAACACCGTGCACCCGACGACCCTTGCACTGGTCGATGCCATAGCGCGTCTTACCGAATCCCAATTGCGTGAACATCATCGGCAGAACCTGGATCGGCTGCGTTCGGTCGCTGCCCCCATGCTCGCTCGGTTGCATGCCCCGGCATTGGCCGTCGACGCCAACGGGTGGGTAGCGGCCACCTCGTCCGTAGCGTTGCGCACTCGAGTTCTTCTGCCCGAGGACCTGGCCACGGGCAGATTCTGGATGCCGACGCTCGGTGTGTGTGAAGTCGAGCCGTTGCCCGGCGGATGGCTCGTCCGGCCGACCGGGGTGGCGGAGCACGCATCGGTCTCCGAGACGGCCGGTGCCACGACGATCTGCATCGATCTACGTCATCCACAGCACACGCGGGTACAGATCCGTAGCGAGGTAGGGGAGTGGGCACACGAGCCGACGCCACGTCACGCAGAGATTCTCTACCTCCTGGCCGTCCATCGGGAGGGACGGACTGCGGCACAGATGGCGGCGGACCTCTTCGGCGACGGAGGGAGGGCGATCACCGTGCGAGCCGAAATGTCACGCCTCCGAAAGCACTTGTCTGGCGTGGTCATGACCCAGCCCTACCGGTTCGACGCGTCGGCGACCGTCGAGATTTTGCTGCCCGAGGACATCAGCAGACTGCTGCCGCATTCCTCGGCACCGGCGGTTCGGGCCCGACGTATCAGCTGACGACATGTGTGAGCCTCGGTAGGCGCGCTCGAACGCTACCTGAACCTCTCGTGCATACTGCTGGACGAAGCACTCAGCAAGCCAGTCGCAGGGGGAAGCCGGTCGAAATCCGGCACTGACCCGCAACGGTAGGCCGTCTCACTCGTGGAGACGGCGAGTCCGATTACCCAGCGGCTGTGTGTGCGACACCTATTCGTCGTGGTCTACGAATCGGCAGTCCAGCGCGTGGCCGATTTTGTGCTGCGCGGCGACTCTCATTTCGTGGCTCTGATCTCCAAGTGAGGTTCATATGTCACCAGCTACCCCCTCCATCATCCGAATTGTCGCGGTCGGGTCCGCAGCAGCGCTGCTCTTCGCGGGCTGCTCGCGTGGCGATTCGGTGGACGCCACCTCGACCGGAGTCGCGTTCGAGAAGCCGGTCTCCATCTCCAACTGCGACCTCACCCAGCAGTTCGATACCCCTCCTCAACGCATCATTTCCATGAACGACCATGTCACCGAGGTGCTCATCGAGATGGGTGTCGCGGACCGGATCGTCGGGATGGGTTATCAGAACGCCTCACCCACCGCGGAGACGGCAGACGCATTTGCTGGAATCACCGGCCTCGCCGATGAATACCCGACGAAAGAACAGATCCTCGATCTCGACCCCGACCTCGTCGTGGGCGGCATGCGGAGCGCATTCAACGACAAGGAGGGCCGCTCCCGCGAGTCGTTCGCCGAGGTCGGTATCGCGACGTTCCTGTTCTCCGAGTATTGCGGATCGGGATTCCCCGACATCGGGATGCTCGAAAACGACTACACCCAGCTCGGTGAAATCCTGGGAACCGAGGACGCCGCGAAGGACGTCACCGACGGGGTCGTGTCGGGCCTGAACGCAGTGGGCGCGAAATTGACCGGCGTGGCTCCCACCCCGACGTTCTTCTACGACTCCGGTGAAGACGTTCCCACGACCATCGGGGGCGTCGGCGTCGGGCAACTCATCGGAAATTACGCCGGGGCAGGAAACATCTTCCCCGAAGGCGAGCTTCCCTACCTCAAAACCACCTGGGAGATCATCGGTGAACGCGCCCCGCAGGCGATCGTCGTCCTCGACTACGGCGATACCTCGGCGCAGGCCAAAATCGATTTCCTGAAAAGTCATCCGATCGTGGCGACGACGCCTGCCGTCCGAAGCGACAATTTCATCGTCGTACCCCTCGACGACTTCTTCGAGAGCCCGCGTCTGGTGACCAGCGTGGACACGATCGCGCACGCTTTGCACCCGGACCGGTTCCAGGACTGATGGCCACCGCTATCGAAACCCGAACCGCACCCGCCGAACCCACGAGAATTCGGCGTTCACGCTTTCGCCTCGGAGTTGTTCTTGTGCTGCTGACGATCGGGCTTCTGGCTGCGATCGCCGCAGCAGCATCGTTCGGATCGGTACGGATTCCGGTCGGCGACGTCTGGGCGATCGTGATGCACAAGGTGATGCCCGGAGCGTTCGAATCCTGGTGGACCGAGGCCCGCGAAGTGATCGTCCTCGACTCACGTCTGCCGCGGTCGTTGACGGCAGCGGTCGTCGGTGCCTCGCTTGCGATTGCGGGCGGCGTCGCACAGGCCGTCACGCGCAACCCGCTGGCCGATCCGTACCTGTTGGGAGTTTCCTCGGGAGCAGGCTTCGGCGTCGTGGTGGTGATGGCGCTCGGTATCGGAGCGGGTGCGCTCGGGGTCTTCACCATTCCAGCGGCGGCATTCATCGGGGCAATGGTCCCGTTGTTCCTGGCATTGTTGATCGGTGGCAGGTACCCGCAGTCGACGGCCATCGTCCTCGTCGGCGTCGCGATGGGCGCCATATTCTCGGCGCTCATCACCTTCACGCTCTTGGTGTTCGCTGACGAACACACCCTGAGTGGCGTATTGCACTGGCTTGCAGGGGGATTCGGCGACGCGCGCTGGTCGACGCTGGCTTTCCCCACGGTCGCGCTCCTGGTAGTCGGTACGGGGTTGCTGCTCAGTGCGCCGCGAATGGACCTGCTCAAGACTGGCGACGATGGGGCCGCGGCGCTGGGTCTCAATGTGCAACGGTTCCGTGTAGTGCAACTTCTCGCAGTCTCGATGCTGGCCGGCGCTGCCGTATCCGTCGGTGGCGGAATCGGTTTCGTAGGATTGCTCGTACCTCATCTGTCGGGATACATCGTCGGTACCCGGGCAGTCCGACTGCTCCCCGTGGCGGCCCTGCTCGGGGCGATTGCGTTGGTAGGGGCTGATACGTTCGCACGATCGGTTTCCAGCAGCACCGAGGTTCCGGTGGGAGTGGTCACCGCACTGGTCGGCGCACCGATCTTCGTGTTCATGCTCTCTCGCCAATACGGAAGGGCGGAGCGATGACTCTGTCGTTGCACGAGATCACCGCCCGGCTGGGTTCGCGAGAAGTTTTGCACAGCATCAACTTCAAAGTCCGTCCCGGAGAAATCCTTGGGCTCGTCGGACCCAACGGATCAGGCAAGACGACGGCACTGCGCTGCTGCTACCGGGCGCTGGCACCGGCGTCCGGGTCCGTCCTCGTCGACGATGTCGACGCGCGGTCGATGAAGCGCTCGGAACTCGCGCGGACCGTCGGCGTCGCAGCGCAGGAGCCCGAGGCATCCGTGGGGCTGACGGTCCGAGAATCGGTCGCGCTCGGAAGGGTGCCGCACCGCGGCTGGTTCTCTCCCCCGACCGCATCCGACGACGAGGTCGTGGAATCCTGCCTGCGTCGAGTGGACCTGCTCGCTCTGGCCGACCGTGATGTCGGAGCATTGTCCGGCGGTGAGCGCCAACGCGTCTCCATTGCCCGCGCGGTGGCCCAACAGCCGCGAGTTCTGCTGCTCGACGAGCCGACCAACCATCTCGATCTGCGCCATCAACTTATCGTCATGAGTGCCATTGCCGACCTGGCTGCCGACGGGCTCGCTATCGTCATCACTGTGCACGATCTGCGTCTGGCCGTCGAGTACTGCTCCTCGCTGGCGGTTCTCGACGGCGGATCGGTCGTTGCCTCGGGCCCGACCGCCGAAGTTCTGACCGACTCGTTGCTGGCGGAGGTATTCGGAATTCGCGCGACGGTGCGTACCCACCCGAGGCCCATCATCGACGTTCACGGGCTGGCATGAGCGTCTATGCGCGTGCCGCGGCGCGAGTACCGGGGCTCGACGAATATCTCGAAGGTCCGTTCGATCTCCCTGCGTCGGTGATGCTCGACGCCGCTTGGATACGGGCACGCGTCGTGGACACCGGAGTGCGGTGGAACTGCTCCGACGACCGAGTCAATGGCACTCTGTGGTGGTATTCAGCCAGCTCGACGCTCGCCTTCGTTGCCGTCGCCACCGCGCTGGTGACCGATGAGGCCGCGGATCCAAGGCTCGATACCGCGCACTGCTTCCTGCGGCCCAATGGTTATCTGGGTGGAGTGCGAACCGAGCTGACCATCTCGACCGAGCAGTTGGCACCCGCACTGGACGCAACCTTCGCGGGCATCATCGACGTACTCGCCGAGGCGTCGGGAGCCCGCCGACAGGCGTTGTGGGCAATCGCGACGGACTCTCTCGCGAACCGCAGCCTCGACGTCGGGGCAGCGCTCGGGGACAGGGCCGTCGGCAGCCGCTTCGCCACGTCGCTGATCGCGAACATGCAGGAAACGCTGCCGTCGCCGAGATTTGTCGACGTAGGGGGCTGCCGGTTCACCCGGCGCTGCTCGTGTTGCCTTCTGTACGAGACCGCGGGAGCCGACAAGTGCACCAGCTGCCCTCGGCGAACGCCAGAGGATCGTCGGCGTGGACTCGAGATCGCCGCCGACTACTAGGGGCTGTAGTAGTCGGCGGTATGGTGTCCTCATGACTTCCCGGCCAGACGGTTGCGCACGCGTGCGCGGTGCATTCGTCGGCGCCGCATCCGGTGCGCTGAGTGTCGCTGCGCACGGTGTCGGTGGGGGAGCCATGGTGCCGAGCGAATCGGCGCTGATTCTGCTTCTCGCGGTCAGCGCCGCGGTGGGTGGAGCGGTCGTAGCTCTCGGCGAGCGTGGGGGATGGGCTTCGACGCCGGTGACCCTGATGGTCGGCCAGTTGCTCGGCCACACGATTTTGACGATCGCCGCCGAACATGATCACGGGTCTTTCCTGACACCCACGATGGCGGGTGCGCACGCATTCGCAACGGTGTTGTGTGCGTTACTGATTCGAGCGGCCGTTCTGGGACATGGGCACGCACTGTCCATCCTCCGTCGCATTCTCCCGGTGCTGAACCTGTCGATTCCGGTGCAGCAGTTCCCTTGCCCCGGAGCACCCGAGTACCGTCCCGACGTCGTTCTCCGGCTGTTGGTGTCTTCCGGGGTCGGTACGCGCGGGCCTCCCCGCCCCGCCTGACCTTCCCTTTTTCGAAGCGGCACGCCACTGAGGGCGGAGTCTTGCTTCGGCATATCCACATTCGGTCGTATCGAGCACGACCACACGACCATGCGATCGCACGGTCGGCAGCGTCGTCCTCGGGTGGTTCGTGCCACTACTCGGCCATTCAGCCTTTCTCGCCATCGACGCCGTACTCGGATTTCGGCATCGAACGAACACTATGGAGACATCATGAAACTCGGAAAAGCACTGCTCGTAGCCCTCGCAGCCGGAACGCTGCTCGTCGGCTGTTCCTCGAACGACGCACCGACGCCCGAGGCGGACTCCGTCACCGTCAGGGAAGCGTGGGTCAAGGCCGCCGACGAAGGCATGACCTCGGCATTCGCCGAAATTCAGAACACCGGGGAGGGTCAGGTACGCGTCGTATCCGCGCAGTCGCCTTCGTCTCCGATGGTGGAATTGCACGAGGTCGTCTCCAGCGCAGATGGTTCCATGGTCATGCAACCCAAGGATGGTGGCTTCGCTGTCGCAGCTGGTGACACCAAGGTGCTCCAGGCAGGCGGAGACCACCTCATGCTGATGGGGGTGACCTCGCCGCTGACCCCAGGTAGTGACACCGAGTTCACACTGACCTTCGAGGACGGGTCGACGTCGATGTTCACGGCGCAGGTCCGCGAGTTCGCGGGCGCCCAGGAAAACTACGGTGGCTGAGCGGACACCTCCGCATCGCACGAGAATCAGTCGGCGACACCTCCTCGGTGGAGGTGTCGCCGCACTCGGCGCTGCCGGATTGACCTACGGAATCGCCAGGGAGCCGGCTGAAATCGAATTCGGAGCCCTGACAGTTCCCTACTACGGTGAGCACCAGTCCGGGATCGCCACCCCACCGCAGGCCCACGGAATGTTCGTAGCTTTCGACTTGCGCGCGGGCACAACGCAGTCCGATGTCGTCGGCATCATGAAGATGTGGACAGCCGATGCTGCGCGACTGACGCAAGGATTGCCGGCGTTGGCCGACACCGAGCCCGAATTGGCACTGGATCCAGCCAGACTCACCGTCACTGTCGGATTCGGCCCCGGCGCATACGACGCCTCCGGCATAACCAAGCCGGGGTGGTTGGCCCCATTGCCCGAGTTCGGTATCGACCGACTCGAATCACGCTGGAGCGGAGGTGATCTACTGCTACAGCTGTGCGCCGACGACCCTGTTTCCCTCGCGCACGCAGTCCGCGTGTTGGCCAAGAATGTGCGCTCGATGGCGTCGATCCGCTGGGTTCAACGTGGTTTTCGAGCAGCACACGGAGCACAGCCCTCTGGCACCACGATGCGGAATCTGATGGGGCAGATCGACGGTACGGAGAATCCGGATCCAGCAACAGATTTCGATGCTTTGGTGTGGGACAGCACCGGCGGAACTTCACTGGTGTTGCGCCGAATTGCCGTCGAACTCGATACGTGGGACGAGTTGGATCGCGGGGGAAGGGAGTTCGTAATGGGTCGGCGACTCGACAGCGGGGCGCCGCTGACCGGGGAGTCCGAACGTGACGTCGCGGACTTCGACGCTACCGACAGCTTCGGAATACCGGTGATCTCACCGGCTTCGCACATCGCCCGTGCGCACCACACGCATGGCGGTGAGCGCTTCTTCCGTCGCGCCTACAATTACGACGACCCACCGTCGGATGACAAGACCAGCAATTCGGGTCTGATCTTTGCGGCTTTCCAACGCGATATCGATAGTCAATTTCTGCCGGTGCAGCAACGTCTGGACGCCCATGACGCGCTCAACGAGTGGACGACCCCTATCGGGTCCGCGGTCTTCGCGATTCCGCCGGGGGTCGAGGAAGGCGGCTATCTGGGTGAGCAGGTGTTCCGATAGCTTCGAGAACCTAAGGAACCCACCAGTGACCGTTGCCGCGGACGATCGTCCAGCCGCCCGGAATGTCGGTCCACGCCGAGACGTCACCCGATCCGGTGCGGATGGGCCCGGTGTCCAGCGGTCCGGGGAATGCGACGCCACCGACCTGGGTGGTGTTGTTGAACCAGTTGATGGCGCAGTTGCACCAGTTGTTGAGGGAGAAGTCGGTCAATCCTGGGAGTGCGGGATCGACCCGTACGAAGATCGGTTGGTTGATGAAAACCTGATCGAGCCGCCATTCGAGAACCCCGGCAGGATCGAAGCCGACGGTTGGGCTGATCTCGCCTGCAGGTACGAAGCGTGCAGGTGCGGCTTGCGCGGTAGCCGATCCCATCAGCGAGGCGACGAGGACGAACAGGAGGGAGAACAGAACAGCTGCGCTGCTGCGGCCGTGTCGCTCGGTCATGGGGTGCCTCTCGAAGGGGTGAACTTCCGCAATGATGTTACCCGAGCTCAGGACCACACACCTGGCGGTAGCCTCGGTGTAGTGAAAACTTCGAGAGCCTTCGCAGGGTGTATCGCATCGGCATTCGTCTTCGCGTCTCTGAGCGGCTGTTCGTCGCCCGAACCCGAACAAGCTCCGGCGCCGGTGGCGAACCAGGTGACGGTGAAAGACCGCACCTACTCGCCCGCGAGCATCACCGTCGACGTCGGCGACACGGTGACCTGGTTGTTCGACGACGGCGGCATGGCTCACGACGTCGTCGCCGATGACAAGTCCTTTCGTAGCCCGCTGATGACCTCGAATACCTTCACCCACACCTTCACCGAGCCCGGAACATACACGTATCACTGCACCCCGCACCCGGACATGATGGGAACCGTTCTCGTTCAGGGCTGAGTTGTAGTAGTCGGTCGGATGAGCTGGGCTCGCATCACCGATATCGTGGAGCAGGTGATCTCACTCGACCTGCGTAACGGGACAAGAGCGCCGCTGGCTGTCGGCGGCCTCGCCGTCGCGGCCGGGGCATTGTTGTACATCCGGGACCCGCGGACCTCGACGTATCTTCCGTGCCCGATCCATGCCGTCACCGGGTTGTGGTGTCCAGGGTGTGGCGCGACACGGGCCCTCGGTGACCTGGTGCGAGGTGACCTACAGCCCGCGCTGACCACGAACGTCCTGGCCGTCGTACTCGTTCTCGTGGGGGTTGTGGTGTGGGGCGTGTGGCTAGGCGCCCGTGCACGTGGCAGGGCATTCGGCAGCAGACGTCCGCCGACGTGGCTGTTCGTCGCGAGTGTCGCCGTCGTGGTGGCGTTCACGATTCTGCGCAACGTCCCAGCCGGCAGTTGGCTCGCGCCGGCGTCATAGTTTCCACTCTCGACTTTCCCGAAGGAGTAAGCGCATGTTGCTCGAAGTGTTCTCGGTCGTTGTTCTAATAGGGGCGCTGGTGGTCCTCATTCCGGTTGCTCGGCGCGTGTTCAAGAAGGGCGAGGACGAATAGCGATTCCATGTAGGGGTGTGGGGACGAAGCCTCGAATTGGGCGGAGAAGCGTCGGCATCTAGTATCTATGTTGTGTCTATCCCCGCATCGAGCCCGGTCTCGGCATCGGAGCAGGCTTACCTGACCGTCAAGGAACTCATCGTCACCGGTGAACTTCCCGGCGGTGAGCTGGTCAGCGAAGGTGACATCGCCGGACGCATGGACGTGAGCCGGACTCCGGTTCGCGAGGCGTTCCTCCGACTTCAGGCCGAAGGGTGGATGCGGCTCTATCCCAAGCGAGGGGCGCTAGTCGTGCCGATCGCGCCCGGCGAGGCCGAACATATCGTCTCGGCACGTTGGATCGTCGAGACTGCCAGCGTTCGCTCTGTCGTCCGTGACGAACGCGCCCGAATTCAACTTCTCGCTGATCTTCGCAGCAACCTCGAGTGCCAACTCAGCCTCGTCGAAACGGGCACGGCGGCCGAATTCAGCGCCGCCGACGCGGACTTCCACCGGTTGATAGTGCGTGCAGCCGGAAACCCACTTCTCGACGAGTTCTACACAGGTCTCCGCGAGCGTCAGCGACGGATGACGGCGCATTCGCTCATCCGCGATCCCGGACAGATCTCGCGGATCGTCGACGATCACGCCGAGCTCGCCGACCTGATCGAGGCAGGGGACGTCGACGGTTTCGCTGATGCGGTCGAGCAACATATGAATCGGGTGCATGGATTGACCGAGGGTGTTCGGAAATGACCGCACTCTCCACCGGGTCGAACGTCACCAAGGTCGGTACTGCTCGTTGGCTACTCGTCGCAGCAGGTATGTTCGCAGTGGCGTGGGGCGGAAACGAATTCACCCCACTTCTGGTGATGTACCGGCTCGAGCACGGCTTCTCTGCCGTCACGGTCGACATGTTTCTGTTCGCGTATGTCATCGGGATAGTGCCCGCGCTGCTCATCTGTGGGCCACTGTCCGACCGGCTGGGTCGACGGCCGGTGATGTTGCCCGCGACGGCCGTGGCCGCTGCCGGATCGATTCTCATCTCGCTCGGCGCAGACAGTGCAGGCGTGCTGTTCAGCGGCCGGGTTCTCAGTGGCGTCGCACTCGGCATCGGGATGGCAGTCGGAGGAAGTTGGGTGAAAGAGCTTACCGCTCTTGACTCTTCGGCCGCAGCCGGCGCGGGAGCACGTCGTGCGGCGATGAGTTTGACCGCAGGCTTCGCGCTCGGTGCCGGCGTTGCGGGCATTTTGGCCCAGTGGGCGCCTTGGCCGACGCACCTCGCGTACCTCGTTCATGTGGGCATCTGCGTCCTCGCGGGGATTGGCATGGCCTCGGTGCCGGAGACGCGTGCTGCCGTGCCGGCTGCCGATCGTGAACCGCTTCGCAACGATCTGTTGATCCCTGCAGCGTCGCACCGCAGGTTTCTGCTGGTCGTCGTTCCGTTGGCGCCGTGGGTGTTCGGTGCCGCGAGTGTCGCGTACGCGGTGCTGCCGTCGTTGATGGCCGACAGTAGTGGGGGTTATCCCATCGCACTATCGGCACTGATGTCGGTGATCGCGCTCGGCTCCGGCTTCGCCATCCAGGCGGTCGGCCGCAAGATCGACACTCCGACCCACGCCAGAGGAGCACTCGTTGCGCTCGCCATTCTGGTAGTCGGGATGTTGCTCGCAGCGTGGGCCGCGGCGGTATTGACAATCGCCGCCGCCCTCATCGCAGCGGCAGTGCTCGGTTGCGGGTACGGCATGGCGTTGGTCTCCGGATTGCAAGAGGTGCAACGTATCGCCGGGCCTGATGATCTCGCCGGACTGACCGCCGTCTTCTATTCACTCACGTACCTGGGGTTCGCGATTCCGGCGATCCTGTCCGCGCTCACCGAGCAGTGGCCGGGGGTCGTGACCTATCCCGCCGTCTTCGTCTTCGGTTCGGTTCTCGCCGCACTCTGCTGGGTGTTCGTTCGCACTCGGTCGAGAGCGCACCTTCCCTGAGTTTTGCGAGGACCGGCGATCTACTCCGCCATTCGGAATCCGTACCCCCTGCAGAAGGTACGGATTCCGAATAGCGGAGTAAATTTGCTGCGGCGGCGGAAGCGGCTGCTACGGGAGCGGCGGCATCTCCGCCTGATAAAGCCAACTGTCCCAAAGGGTTCGCGGACAACCGAAGCGCGATGCCAGATCGATGAAGTCCTGGCTCGATACCGTCGAATAGCGATATTCTTTGGTCCACAGCTGAATCAGTGCGAAGAACCGCTCGTCGCCTACGGTCCGCCGCAGTGAGTGCAATGCCAGCGCGCCACGCTTGTAGACCCGATCATCGAACAGCTTGGCCTTGCCTGGATCTCCGAGTATCAGATCCTTGGGCAATCTCTGCTGCATGGCGTATGCGCGCTGCGCCTTGTCGTGTGCGCTTGCGCCACCAGAGTTTTCGAGCCAGATCCATTCGGAGTAGCACGCGAAGCCCTCGTGCAACCAGATGTCCGCCCAGGTTCCGAGTGTGAGACTGTTGCCGAACCACTGGTGCGCAAGCTCGTGTGCGACAAGGCGTTCGAAGCGGCGATCACCCGAACAGTGGTTGGCGCCGAAGATCGAAATGCCTTGCGCCTCGATCGGGATTTCCAGTTCGTCGTCGGTGACGACAACGGTGTACGCGGCGAACGGGTACGGGCCGTACAGGCGTACGAAGGTTTCCATCATCTGAGCTTGACGGCCGAAGTCGTGATCGAAGTGCTGACGCAGCCGTGGAGGAATGATCGCCTCTATCGGTACGGGCTCGGTGCTGGTGACACGCTTGTCGTAATGTCCGATCTGGATGGTGGCAAGGTACGTCGCCATCGGCTCGGGTTGCTCGTACACCCAGGTCGTCCGGCTCGCCCGAGTCTGCTTGCGTACCAAGGTTCCGTTGGCCACCGCATAGTAGGGCGAGTCGGTGGTGATCGTGATACCGAAGCTCGCTTTGGATCCCGGATGGTCGTCGCAGGGAAACCAGGACGCGGCCCCATTGGGTTGGCTCGCGACGATGGCCCCTTCGGCGAGTTCGTCCCAGCCGACTTCACCCCAGAAACTGTTGATGGGCTTGGGGATTCCGCCGTAGTGCACGGTTACGACGAGCGCCCCACCCGAGAGGATCGGCTTGGCCATGGTGATCTTCAACTTGCCGCGCTGCTGCGAAAACTTCACCGAGCGGGACCCGTTGACCGACACCTTGGACACCCTCAGCGCAGGCCCGAGATCGAGCGCGAACTTGGCGATGGTCGCCGTGGTGACGGCGGTGATCTGTGCTGTTCCCGTCAGTCGATTGCTGTCGACCTTGTATTCGAGATCCAACTCGTACCGCGAGACCCGATATCCACGGTTGCCGCTCTCGGGTAGATACGGGTCGATCGGCGCATCGTTGGCGTCGAGGTCGAACAACGGTGTCACCGTTTTCGGTCCAGGTTTCACAGCGTCGCCTCGGCCGCCGCAGTGATCCGGCGGTACGGATCGCCCTTTGCCCACGGGGCGATCGGATTACCCTGCCAACGCGTGTGCGCAGGCACGGTATCGCCGCGCATCACCAGAGATGCAGGCCCGACGGTCGCGCCGTCGCCGATTCCGGCGGCTGGAAGTGCGACGCAATGCTGCCCCAGGGTGGCTCCTCGTCCGAGGGTGACGCTGTCCATGGACATGATCCGATCATGGAACAGGTGCGTCTGCACAACGCACCCACGGTTGACCGTCGCGCCGTCAGCAAGTGTCACAAGATCGGCTTCCGGCAGCCAGTAGGTCTCACACCAGACCCCGTGGCCGATGTCGGCACCGAGCCAACGAAGCCACATGTTGAGCACCGCCGTGCCTTCTGCTGCCCGCGCGAACCACGGGGCCGCGACGGTTTCGACGAACGTGTCGGACACTTCGTTGCGCCACACGAACGAGCTCCACAGCGGGTGTTCCACCTTGCCTATACGGCCGACCCAGGCCCACTTCGCCAGCGCGGACACCGCAGCGGCGACGGCACCGGCGATCTGCAGTACGACTCCGCTGAGTAGCGCGGCAAGCCAATACCCATGACTGTCGGCCAGTGCGAGGAGCCCGAACAACACACCAAGGCCGATCGCAAATGTCACCACCACCGGAATCAGTCGGCAGGTTTCGACGAATGCCCGAGCGATCTTGAGCTTCGTCGGCGGATCGAACGTGCGCGAGGAGTCGGTCTTCCCGGAGGTGCGACGCAACCGCACGGGTGGGCTGCCGAGCCAGGAAGATCCGGATTTCGCCTTGTCCGGGGTAGCCGACAGCACGGCGACCAGACCGTTCTTCGGGACCGAGCGTCCCGGACCCGTCATGCCGGAGTTACCGAGGAACGCCCGCTTGCCGACCTTGGCATCCCCGAGGCGCATCCAGCCGCCGCCGAGTTCGTAGCTGGCGATCATCGTGTCGTCGGCGAGGAATGCGCCGTCGGCGACGGTGGTGAATCTCGGAATCATCAGCACTGTCGACGCCTCGACGTCCTTGCCGATCTTGGCGCCGAGAAGTCGCAGCCAGCCCGGCGTCAACAAGCTGGCGTAGAGCGGGAAAAGGAAGGTGCGCGCGGAGTCCATGAGTCGTTCCGTTGCCCACACCTGCCAGCCGATTCGACTGCGAACCGGGTGGTAGCCCTCGGTCAGGCCGATGCTGCACAGACGCACCGCGACCACGGTGATCAGTGCGAAAGTCGCGAGCGAGACCATCGTGGCGACGGGTAGCAGCAGTAGGCCGCGGCCGAGTGCGCCCAGCAATGTCGTCGCTGTGTGCAACCACCAACCCATCAGCACCAACGAGACACCGATGGAAAAGATCGCCATACCCGACAGGAACAGCGACGCGACGCCGTACGCAACGATCCACCGGGTCGCGCGAGGAGGTGTCTCCTCGGGCCACGGGTGCTCGGCCTTGCCGATCTTCGTGGCAGGGGAGCCCGCCCACATCTGACCGGCTTTGACGCGTCCGACGACGGCCGAACCGGCGGTGACGACGGCGTTCTTGCCGACCGAAGTGCCTGGGAGGAGCGTAGATCGTGCGCCGACGGTTGCCCCCGCACCGATTCTGATCCCGCCGATGTAGACGATGTCACCGTCGATCCAGTGACCGGTGAGGTCCACCTCGGGTTCGACGGAGCAGCCGTCGCCCAGCTCGAGCATTCCCGTCACAGGGGGCATGGTGTGCAGATCGACGCCCTTGCCGATCTTCGCGCCGAGTGCTCGGGCGTAGTAGACCATCCACGGCGCGCCGGACAGGTTGGAGGCGCCGCTGGCGTCGGTGAGGCGTGTTGCCGTCCACAGGCGCAGATGCACGCTGCCGCCGCGGTCGTAGGCGCCGGGTTTCACTCCGGTCAGCAGCAGTCGCGAGCCGACGACCGAGATCGCCATCCGGCCGACCGGCGTGATGAACAGCAAGAATGCGACCAGGAGCCACCACCAGGACACCGTCGGTGCCCATGGCACGTCGGCGAACCACGACATGACGTTGGTGAGAATGCCGAGCCAAGTGACCCACTGCAAGCCGGTCAGTGTGGTCAGCGGCACCGTTGCGGCGATCTGGATCCACTGAGCCCGACGCGGCGTCGGGCTCACCTCACGCGGCACGACCTCGACCGGCGGTGCGAGGTCGTCGAGCATGCGGGCAAGTGAGCCGAGTCGCGGATGGTCGTACAACTGCGCGACGGTGACCTCGGGAAAACGTTGACGCAGCGCTGTCACCAACTGTGCGGCAGACAACGAGCCGCCGCCGTTCTGGAAGAAGTCGGCGTTCTCGTCGGAGACCTGCGCACCGAGAATTTCGGTCCACAGTTCGGCAACCCATCCTGCGGTTCCGCTGAGTCCGGACTGTTCGCCCATGCCTGGAAGTGGCCACGGGAGCGCGTTTCGATCCACCTTGCCCGACGTCCGTGTCGGTAGCTCGTCGACGAGGGTGAGCCGCGGAACCAGCGCCGACGGAAGTTGTTGCGCGAGTGAATTGCGCGCGCGTTCGAGATCGAAGTTCGGGTCGGTGCTGGACAGATAGCCGATGAGAACGGAGTTGCCCGCGCCCGTAGTGCGGATTGCAGCTGCAGCGCCGGCGACACCGGGGAGGGCCTGTAGTGCGTTGTCGATCTCACCGAGTTCGATGCGTCGCCCGCCGAGTTTGATCTGATCGTCGGCGCGCCCCTGGAAAAGTAGACCTTCGAGCTCGAGCTTGACGAGGTCTCCGCTGCGGTATGCGCGCTCCCAGCCGAGTGTGGGCATGGGCGCGTACTTTTCGGCATCCTTCTCGGGGTCGAGGTAGCGGGCGAGTCCGATACCCCCGATCACCAATTCGCCGACCTCGCCGATGGCTACGGGATTGCCTGCAGCATCGACGACGGCGAGATCCCAGCCGTCGAGCGGTAGTCCGATGCGCACCGGACCCTTGCCGTCCATGATCGATGCGCAGGCGACGACGGTGGCCTCGGTCGGACCGTAGGTGTTCCACACTTCGCGCCCGTCCACGGCGAGACGCTCGGCCAACTCGGGCGGGCAGGCCTCGCCACCGAAGATGAGCAACCGGA
Organism: Rhodococcus sp. 1168; assembly: GCF_002091955.1. Lineage (GTDB taxonomy): Bacteria > Actinomycetota > Actinomycetes > Mycobacteriales > Mycobacteriaceae > Rhodococcoides. The sequence goes on from NZ_MKKY01000018.1 coordinate 51,817, forward strand.
CTGCTTCGAGGGCAACGGCGGGCCACAGGGCCGCCAGAGTGGGGACCGTCGATACGACGGTGATGTCGCGCGAGACGAGCCACGGACCCAGGTCCAGGCCGCTGCGCACGAGCGATCGGGGAGCGGGCACCAGCGCGGCGCCGTGACGCCAGGCGAGCCACATCTCTTCGCACGACGCGTCGAAAGCCACGGAAAGGCCTGCCAACACACGGTCGCCGGGCCCGAGCGGATCGTCCTGCATGAACATCCGCGCTTCTGCGTCGACGAATGCGGCAGCGTTGCGGTGACTGACAGCCACGCCCTTCGGGGTCCCGGTCGACCCGGAGGTGAAGATGACCCAGGCGTCGTCGTCGGGTGTCGGGGCGCCCACATCCGAAGCTGGTGCAGTGTTCTTTTCGGCAGTACCTGCAATGATTCCGTCGGCAGTCACCACCGCGGTGACCTGGGCTTCGCCGAATACGAGTTCGGCGCGCTCGTCGGGGTCGTCCGCGTCGACGGGTACGTATGCCGCACCGGCGTTGAGAATCGACAGAATGGCGACGTACAGGGCGAAGGATCCCGACGGCATCCGGATTCCGACGCGATCACCGTGGCGAACACCGGCCCGATACAGCCACTGTGATCCCTCGTCGATTTCTACGAGCAATTCGCTGTAGGACACCGCGACAGTGCCGTCGTCGATTGCGGGTGCGTCAGGGTATTGCTCTGCTGTGGCGCGGAGAATATCGATGAGCGTGCGCTGCTCGGGCGCGTGCTCGGAGCGCAAGAAGTCGGTGGGTACGTTGGCCGAAGGCAGCTCGGGGGCCGAATCCGATTGTGGTTGCACAGAAAACCGTGTGTCCTTCTTCTCGTTGGTTCCGAATTACGAGTGAACCTCGATAGTCGTTATCTCATGTTCGGGTGGCCGAAAGGTGAACGGACGGATGGATCGGTGAGGCTCGACTCCGCGCAAATTCTACTCGGGATCCGGGTCCGGCTCGGCTGGCGACGCGATTTCCTACCGGTGGGGTTGACAACCTTGTGGACCGTTTGCCATCCTCTTCACAGGTCATGAGTACCAGCATCGAGCCCCGGCTTGCTGGTCGGCAACCCTCCTCCGCGGTGGGGTGCTCCGGGTGACGACCTGGCTGACGCCGGAATACCGGCGCGGCAAGCGCGGACTCGATTGTTCTTCTTCGATACTTCGAGTCCCTTGGTCTACAAGGGGATATTTGTCATGACTGCTGTTATCGAAAGCCCATGCGCGCCGTTCGCCGTGGTCAGTGGGGCGGATCTCCAGGTCCCGCTGGTCGACGGCACAAGCTGCACTTATGCGAACTTCGACTACGCCGCCAGTGCTCCTGCTCTCGCTGCGGTGACCGATCGGATCGTCGAGTTGCTGCCCTACTATTCGAGTGTGCACCGCGGCGCTGGTTACGCCTCGCGTGTGTCGACGGCGGCGTACGAGAAGGCTCGTACGACTGTGTCGAATTTTGTTGTTGCACCGATTGATTCAGTGACGATCTTCACCAGGAACACCACCGACTCGCTCAACCTGCTGGCGCGGTGCGTGCCCGGTGAGACGGTCGTCCTCGATATCGAGCACCACGCAAATCTGTTGCCGTGGCGGCACCGCCGTGTCGTCGTTGCCGCCGACACCGTCGCCGAGTCAGTGGCGCGCATCGAGGTCGAGCTCGCCGCGAAACCTGCTGCGTTGCTTGCTATCACGGGTGCTTCGAATGTCACCGGTGAGGTGTTGCCCATTCGTGAACTCGCAGAGCTGGCTCATCGGTACGGTGCCCGCATACTCGTCGACGGCGCCCAGTTGGTACCGCATCGCCGGATCGACATCAGTGATCTCGGCATCGACTATCTCGCCTTTTCCGGCCACAAGCTTTACGCCCCGCACGGCGCGGGAGTGCTCGTGGGTCGTCGCGACTGGCTCGACGCGGCTCGGCCGTACCTCGCCGGTGGCGGCGCCGTGCGCAGTGTGAGCGTGGAATCCACTGCATGGGCGCGCTCGCCCGCGCGTCACGAAGCCGGCACGCCCAACGTCCTCGGCGTCGCTGCAGTGGCTGCGGCGTGCGAGGCGCTCGCCGAGCACGAGAGGGCTGGATCCGTCGAACACGAGCGTGCTCTGTCGGACCGTTTGCGTGCCGGACTGACGGCGACTCCCGGCGTGCGCCTGCTCGAGGTATGGAAAGACGCTCCGGATACTGTGGGGATCGTCACATTCATCATCGACGGCTTCGGGCCCGGCGAGATCGCCGCCTACCTGTCGGCCGAGCATGGCATCGGTGTTCGAGACGGCAAATTCTGTGCGCATCCTCTTCTTGCGCGCCTCGGTCGTCCCGACGGGGCCGTGCGGGCGAGCCTCGGTCTGGGAAGCTCCAGCGCCGATGTCGATCGCCTGCTCGGAGCCATAACGAAGCTCGTGCACGAGGGCGCTTCATGGACGTACGCGGAGGAGGACGGATGGTGGAACCCGGTGCCCGATCCGCGTCCCTTCCCCGATCTGGTGGACGGGAAGGCAGGAGTGGGATCTCCCTGTGTTCCGGCCACGGTGCCGGTGAGCGCCCTCGGGGAGTCAGGTGCCGCTGAGTGGGACAAAGCCCCATCGCCGGCTGAAGCGGTTAGCATCGGAATATGACAGCCATTGTCTTCTGGCGCAACCGTCGCTGGTGCGACAGGTACGTCGATCTATGCCGGACGTCGTCTGGATCTTGTAGGCGCTCGGGTTAGACCCCATACAGAAGCCGCATCCCTTGCCTTGTACGAAGGACACGATCGCATGTCGCACAGTTCCGATACCAACTCCGATCACTCCCACGCTGTCCCTATCCGAGTGGCCCTCGACCTGAATGGGCAGTGGACCGAGCTCACCGAATCCACTCCGTCGTCGGAGATGGTGAGAATTCGAGCCGAAGACTTACGGGAAGCGCAGAATCTTCGCACTCGGCTACGCGCCGAGGCCGTCGAAACGGGCAAGGACGCCGACGATGTGGCCGTGTTCCTCGATATCGAGATTCACATTGCGGACGATGCACGCACTGCCCGTCGAGAGTTTGCAAGCCTCGACGCCCCGGTAGTTCCGGCCTCGATTCGCTATATCGGGACACCGGTCGGGCTGGCAGGTCTTATAGCCGATGTGAAAGCTGCTGACGTCGCCGATGGCGTCACCCTGATCGCAGTGGGTTCCCAGGAGGCGAATTTCGGCAAGGTTGCGTACGGCGTCGTGCCGTGGCTCGAAGATCGTGGCGTTGCGTTCTCGGCGTCGAAGGTTGCAGGAGCCACCGGAGTCCGACCCGCCTCGCGAGTGCTCGCCTCGTAGCTCGCACTATCAACCGCTCCGCATCTGCCCTCATGTCCCCGCAGCCTCTGCTGTCATGTAATGGACAGGGCAAGTCCAGCAGTGATGCGCAGCAGTTCCGAATAAGTCGTCCGGAAGATCGTGTTCGGATGCCCTGCGGCAGCCCATAATTCGGGATACTCGGCCAGGTGCTCGTCGATGTAGGTGGGCAGATTCGTCGGGTGACCCACCGGTGCGATGCCTCCGATCGGTTGACCGGTGCAGTGCTCGACCAGATCGAGCGGAGCTTGCGACAACGTGCCCTCCAGTCGGCGGCCTGTCCGATCGAGGTTCACGCGGTGCGCACCGGAGACGAGCAGTAGCACTGGGTCGTCGTCGAGCAGAAACACCAGGGACTTCACGATCGCGCCGACATCGACGTCGACGCCGAGAGATTCGGCGGCGGCGTCGGCTGTCGGCAGTGGCGCGGTGACGACCACCCCGTGATGTCCACGCGAGATCAGGACGTCCGCGACGTGGGCTGCGTTCGGGTGAAGAAGCCGGTGCATAGGGCAAGCGTATTGCCAAACGGCAGTTCGTGCCTCGTACTAGGCGTCGACTGGAAGGTTGGACGGTTTCGGTTGTTTGCGGTAGGTGAAGCCGAAGAACAGGGCGAGACCGACCACCGTGTAGAGGAGGAGCGCCAGTGCGGGCTGCCCGAGGCCGTTGCCGGCGAAGTAGACGATGCTCCGAACGCCTTCGGTGCCGACCCCCGGTGTGATCCAGCGGCCGACGGTCGAATAGAACTCGGGAAGGATATTCGGACCGAATGCACCTCCGGCGCTTGGGTTTCCGAGAATGACGAACACGATGATCGCGATCGGCACAGCGGCAACGCCCACCGCGGCGCGTAGCCCGAGCGTGAACAGGGCTGTTGCCAGAACCACGGCTGTTCCCAGTAGCGAGAGAGGGAACCAGTGGCCGGTGAACGTTCCGAGAACATGCGTGGTGATGAACGCGCCGAGGATGCCGGAAAGGATCGAATAGCCGACGAGTACCCCGAATTGAGTCGACGCTTCGCGTAGCGACTTCGGTGCGCCGATGAGGAGTCCGATTGCCGCGGCGAGGAGATACCCGCCGACGACCCAACCTACGGAGAGGTAGAAGCCGGACAAGCCGCGGTTGTCATGGATGCCCACGGGAATATCGTCACGTACGACGAAGGTGCGGTTCTGACTCTGGTCGATCTTGGTGAATATCGCGTCGAGCGAGGTGGCAATGGAACTGCCTGCGGCGCTGGCAGTGATGAGGGTGTCCGTGCCCATCGGGCTCAGAACGTAGGCGCCGAGCACCTCTCGATTGCGGATGAGTGCACGCGCATCGCCGGTGCTGTCGGCGGTACGGGCATCGAGGGGGGTGCCTTCGATGGCGTTGAGCTTGTCGGCGGTATCGGAGTCCAGTCCTGCAGGAAGTCCTTGTCCGGCAACGACAGCGATAGGAATCTCACGCGGTGTGGGCTGATGGAAAGCTGCTACGTAACTGAGGATGAAGCCGAGTTGGAGTATCAGCACTCCGGCCGCTAGCCAGACAACCTTGCGCATGGATCGGAACTCCCCCGTCGAATGAATTGTCGATACCTAAGGTATTGAATACCCTAGGTATCGTGACGGTCGATGGTCAAGAAGAGTGGTTGTCGACACAGATGGCGTCGGCCAGGCCTGCGCGCGAGAATGTGCGTGAACGGCTGCTCGACGCCGCAGCCGATGAGTTCACCGAACACGGGTTCGCTGCGGCCAAACTCCAGGACATCGCCAGCCGGGCAGGCTTCACCAAGGGTGCCGTCTACTCCAACTTCGAGTCCAAACAGGCGTTGTTCGCCGAGCTGCTCTCGCGCCGTTCGCTGGAACTCGCCGCACGAGTCGTCGACGACGTATCCGACCTCGGCCCCGGCGATGCTGCCGGAGCGGGCGGTAGCGCCATCGCGTCGTGGATCGTCGCCGAGCCTCGGTGGCCACTGCTGGTGACGGAGTTCGGTATCCATGCAGGTCGAGACCCAAAGTTGGCGGAGAGCTACCGCCGTGAGCGTCGAGCACTTCGGGAGGAACTCGCCACCCTGATCTCCGCAAGGGCGAAGGCGTGGGGAGTAGCGGACACCCTCGATGCGCGACGGATCGCGACGTCGCTGCTGGCCCTGATCTCCGGCCTGTCCGTCGAGCATTCCGTCGATCCGGACGAGATCGACGAACGAACTATCGGTGCTGCGATCACCGAGCTCTTTGCGGGAGCAATCGCCCGGGCGACCCCGCAAGATTGAGGCGGGTCGCATCGGGTACCCGACCCCTCATGAGTGCTCAGAACCCCGACCCGGACGAAACAGCAGGATTGGAACCAGGCGGCGGTGTTCAGCCCGGAGATACGCCTCCGGCTGAAACCGGCGTCGGTGGTCCGCATCACGAACCGCCGCAACGGGGGTTGGCATTGCCGATCGTGTTTCTCGGGCTCATCGGGCTGGTCGTGATTATCGTCGCGGCTGGTCTGATCGGTCGAATCTTCGGTCTCTACTAATAGGTGGCCGCGGACATGCCGCTAGGCTCAGCGGCATGAAGGAACAAACCTGGAACGCATTTTCCGTCGATATCGCCGACCATGTGGCGGTAGTTACCCTGATCGGTCCCGGCAAGGGTAATGCGATGGGCCCGGACTTCTGGAACGAATGTCCACTGGTTTTCGCTCAGCTCGACGCCGATCCCGACGTACGCGCAGTACTCCTCGTCGGCTCGGGCAAGCACTTCACCTTCGGTCTCGACCTGGCAGCGATGGCAGGTGAGTTCGGGCCGCTGATGGCCGACAAAGCTCTCGCCGGCCCGCGCACGGCATTCCACAACACGATCAAGCGGATGCAGCTGGCCACCAATGCTGTTGCAGACTGCCGCAAGCCCGTCGTCGCAGCCGTGCACGGCTGGTGCATCGGCGGTGGCCTCGATCTGATCAGTGCCGCCGACATCAGGTACGCCAGCTCTGATGCCAAGTTCAGTGTTCGTGAGGTGCGGGTCGCCATCGTCGCCGACATGGGTTCGCTTGCCAGACTGCCGGCGATCATCGGCGACGGTCATCTTCGTGAACTGGCATTGACGGGCAAGGACATCGACGCCGCTCGCGCCGAGAAGATCGGACTGGTCAACGACGTGTTCGAGGACCACGACGCCCTCATCGCCGGTGCTCGGGCCACGGCAGCAGAGATTGCCGCCAATCCGCCTCTCGTCGTGCAGGGTGTCAAGGAGGTCCTGGACAACTCACGCGCAGCCGACGTCGACGCCAGCCTACGATTCGTAGCTGCCTGGAACGCGGCTTTCCTCGCCTCGAACGATCTGACCGAGGCGATCACCGCAGTGTTCGAGAAGCGCCCGGCAGAGTTCTCCGGAAGCTGACCTACCGTGGACTATGCCGAAGAAATCGGAACCCAGCTGGTGCGTCTGCAGCGCGCGCGGGACCGCAAGATCGCGCAGCTGACCGAAGAGCCCGGTGGCGTCGACGGAGCAGCATTCGTGTGCTTGTTTCGATTGCTTCGCGACGGTCCGATGAGGTCGAGTGAACTGGCAGCACTGGTCAACTCGGACCCGTCGACGGTGAGCAGGCAAGTCGCCCAGCTCGTCGACCGCGGACACGTCGAACGTGTTCGCGACGAGAGCGACGGAAGGGCGTTCGCCCTCGCCGTCACCGAGTCGGGCAAGCAGGTGGTCCATCGAATTCAGCTGCGTCGAACCGCGCACATCGGCAAGATCATCGAAGACTGGTCCGACGACGACCGTGCGACATTGGTCGAACTGTTGGACAGATTTCTGACCGACTACGAGCGATCCAGAGTGGATACGTCCAAAGGCTCGTGAGGGCAGAATCCAGGTCGGTCATGTCTCGTTCTCGGGCTGATTGGGTCGAGGCATGACGACCCGGATTCAGCGTAGAGCGCTCTTGGGATCGTTCCAGAGTTGATCGGTGAAGTCCTCCAGCGCGACGAGTGCGACGGTGTCCTCGGCTCGACGAAGGATCGACTTGCTGGCTCGAACCTGCACCACATCTCCGGTCTTGTCGGTCATGCGCCACAGCGAATCCGCTCGCGTGGCAACGGTCGTCAAGAACATTTCGGCGACGTTGACTCCCTCGGGAGCCTGATCGGGAAAGATGTCGTGCAAATGGAAGTCCGCTCGAGCCGATTCCTCGGTGCCGAAGAGTTCGTCGAAGGCTTCGTTCGCAAACACAATTGCGCCACTGGGATCGACGGCGAGAATCGGCACGGGGATGCGGTCGAGAACGACCGTCACCGGTAGCTCCGGAAATTGTCCTGCATCGGAGACGAAGCTCGCTTGCCTGTTCTTACGACGCTCGCCCGTATCTCCTGCGGACGAATCGACGGAATTGCTTTCGCTCATTGATCTCCTCAGTAGTGCGTCGATCGAACCATGCTGTGCTGCATCCTGCAGGGGAAGGGCGAACACTTCCCCGGCAGGATGCAGCCTGCGAAGCTGCCGATGTCGAAATGTTGTCAGTGCTCTGGATTGTCTGCCAAGCGCTTGAACGATGCAGCGATTTCGGCTTCTGCCTCGGCCCGGCCTACCCAGTCCGCGGCTGTGACGTGCTTGTTCGGCTCGAGGTCTTTGTAGTGGACGAAGAAGTGCTTGATCGCGTCCAGTTCGAATGTCGAGACATCGCCGAGGTCCTGGATGTGGTCCCAGCGTGAGTCACCTGCGGGGACACACAGGACCTTGTCGTCGCCACCGGCCTCGTCGACCATCTTGAACATTGCCACTGGGCGAGCCTCGACGACCACTCCGGGGAAAACCGATTCCGGGAGGAGGACGAAAGCATCGAGCGGATCGCCGTCCTCGCCGAGGGTGTTCTCGATGAAGCCGTAGTCGGCCGGGTAACCCATCGCCGTGTACAGGTAGCGGTCGAGGCGAATTCGACCGGAAACGTGGTCGATTTCGTACTTGTTTCGCTGACCCTTGGGGATCTCGATGGTGACGTCGAACGACACGTGCTGCCCTCGCTCTTCTTTGTTCTCGTCTTGCGCCTCGAGTGACGCACGATGGTGGCGGGGTCAGCGTACCGGACCCATGGATACTGTTGGAGAAACTGGCAACGGGGAGAAGAAGACACCGATGGAGGAATGTTGGCCAGGTTGACCAAGCGAAATCTCGGTCCCACCGCTGGGAGGCGGCGACGGAGAACTCGTATTCTCCTGATTCTCGTTGCGGTGTCGGTCGTTGCGGCGGGCGGAACAGCACTTGCGGCCATCGTTCCGCACGGTTCCGATACGAACTCCGAGGTTCGAATCGCACCCGAGCCGGACCCGGTAACGCTCGTACCGACCATTGCGCCGATATCGGACATGTCACCGGCACCCTCCGTCGCAGGTATCGCTGCCGCGCTCGCACCGGTGGTCGCATCGCCTGATCTCGGCGCGTTCACCGGATCTGTGGCCGACGCCGTCACTGGGGAGGTGCTGTGGTCCTCGGGTCCGGACACCCCGATGACGCCGGCATCGACGACCAAGGTCTTGACTGCGGGCGCGGCGATGCTCGCGCTGTCACCGGAGCATCGCGTCACCACCCGAGTAGTGAAGGGGCAATCCGCTGGTGAGATCGTCATCGTGGCTGCCGGCGACCCGACGATCACAGCGCGGCCCCTGGGCAGCGAAAGCTTCTACTCAGGCTCGGCGCGTATAGACGATCTGGTGGAGCAGATATCGAAATCCGGTACGCCGGTCGACAGAATCGTCGTCGACACGTCCATCTACAGCGGTCCGACGATGGCACAGGGATGGTTCGCTCCTGACATCGCGGCCGGTTACATCACGCCGATCGAACCGATCATGATCGACGGCGGCCGATCCGATCCGATGGAAGACGAGTCCCCGCGAAGCGTCGAGCCGGCCCTCGATGCTGCCCGCGCGTTGGCCCGGGGTCTTGGGATCGACCCGGCTCGGGTATCCATCGGTGCGGCACCACCCGGTGCCGATCAGGTGGCGAGTGTTCAATCCGCACCTCTTCGTGATCGTCTCGGTCAGATGATGGGCCGCTCGGACAACGTCCTCGCAGAAGCCATCGGGCGTGAGATCGCCATCGAGACCAATACGCAGCCTTCCTTCACCGGTGCTGTGGATTCGATCGAACAGACACTGTTCGCTGCCGGTTTCGACATGTCCGGACTCGAGCTCCACGATTCGAGCGGACTGTCGGTCGACGGGGTGATCCCGGCCAGACTGCTCGATCAAATATTGACTTCGGCCGCAGGATCGGGCAAACCCGAACTCCGCCCGATGCTCGACTACCTTCCGGTAGCCGGGTCCACCGGCACGCTGTCGGATCGATACGCCAGCGCCGAACGCGTCGGAGCCGGCTGGGTCAGGGCCAAAACCGGCACGTTGTCGACCGCAAGTGCTCTCGCCGGGTACGTGGTGGACGTGGACGGCCGGACGTTGACGTTCGCGTTGATGTCGAACGACCGCCCACCCGAAGTCAGCAGACCGGCGCTCGACGCCGTGGCCGCTACTCTCAGACTGTGTGGTTGCCGATGACGAGCGGAGCAGCGGACACCGAAGGTTTCAGTGGGTCCGTGGATTGGGCGCTGGCCGCGAAGACCGGTGCCATATTGGCTCCGAAAGAACCGTCGATCTCCCGCTACACCGCTGACGCTGTCGTCGCCGAATTGTCGGAGGCATCGGTGCGTGCAGAAGGACCGGTACGTGAAACGACCGGTCTAGCCGACGGACTTCCGGTACCGCAGGCGCTCGTAGTCGGTCGAGCAGGGTGGATCGACGCGGCAACGGCATCGATGAAGCACCTGACCGGCGACGCCGATGCAGAACCTCCGTCCGGTTTGCTCGGCGGTAAACCCGCAGGTCTGCAAGCAGGCGCGATGCTCGCGTTTCTGTCCAGCGCAATTCTCGGTCAATACGACCCGTTCACCGGTGAGCACGGGACGCTTCTGCTCGTGGCACCGAACGTCGTCGCCGTCGAGCGGGCGTTGCGGGTGCCGCCGAGCGACTTCCGGCTGTGGGTATGCCTGCACGAGGTGACGCATCGAGTTCAGTTCTCCTCGGCACCGTGGTTGGGGGAGTACATGCGCAGTTCCGTCGCACTTTTGTCCGGCGGTGTCGACGAACCGATCGGTGAGTTCGCCACGAGATTGACGAGCGCGCTGAAGAACCGTAAACAGTCCGTCAAAGCCGAGGACGCGGGCATCATCGGGCTGCTGCGCGCAACGCAAGCCCCGGCCCAGCGGGAGGCGATCGATCGCCTCCTCGTGCTCGGGACTCTCCTCGAAGGCCACGCCGATCACGTCATGGACGCGGTCGGGCCGGCAGTGGTGCCCTCGGTCCTACAGATTCGCCAGGCGTTCGACAGTAGGCGTCGACGGAAGACCAACCCACTCCAACGCGTCATCAGGGCCCTGCTCGGGATGGACGCGAAGATGGCGCAGTACGTGCGAGGCAAAGCGTTCGTCGACCACGTCGTCGGCCGGGTCGGCATGGAGCAGTTCAACACCATCTGGACCGACGCCACCACGTTGCCACTCCTCGACGAGATCGAGGACCCCGACCGGTGGATCGCCCGCGTACTTCGATGACGCGGCGTACCGGGGTGGCGCTGCCGGAGAAGCCTGCGATCCTCGAACTGCGCCAGGCAGTTCGTCGGTGGCTCGCATCGAGCCCGGGCCAAGTTGTTCTCGCACTGTCCGGCGGTGCCGATTCGCTCGCTCTGACCGCTGCGGTGGCCGCTGAGGCCCCGGACGTCCGAGCACTCGTCGTCGACCACGGGCTCCAACAGGGGTCGGACACGGTGGCAAGAACTGCCGCAGCGACGGCACTGGAACTGGGGTGTGTGGACGCGTCGGTGCTGACGGTGACCGTCGGCAGCTCGGGTGGAATGGAGGCCGCGGCTCGTCGCGCGCGCTACGAGGCCTTGGACCGCCACCGGGGTGACGCCATGGTCCTGCTCGCGCACACTCTCGACGATCAAGCGGAGACCGTTCTGCTGGGACTCTCGCGAGGTTCCGGGCCTCGATCGATCGCCGGTATGTCCCCGGTGGATCAGCCATGGGGTCGACCACTGCTGGGGGTTCGGCGAGCAGTGACCCGGCAGGCTTGCGCCGAGTTGGGGTTGACGCCGTTCGAGGATCCGCACAACACCGACACCGATTTCACTCGCGTCCGGCTTCGGCACGAGATTCTGCCGCTGCTCGAGGATGCGCTCGGTGGTGGCGTTGCGGCGGCTCTTGCTCGCACGGCTACGCAGCTTCGTGAAGACCTCACGGTTCTGGACGCCATGGCTGAGACCTTGGTGCGGGAGAACTTCGCAGAACCCGAAGTGGACGTGACGACCCTCACGTCGGTCCCCGCTGCGCTGCGTCGTCGGGCATTGCGGTTGTGGTTGCTGCGGAGTGGGGTGAAGGCGCTGTCGGACAGGCAGTTACGGCTGATCGACGATCTCGTCGGACACTGGCGTGGGCAGGGCGGGGTTGCCGTCCGTTCAGGGGCGTCCGACGCCAGGTTGGTGGTCGCGCGTCGACGTGGCAGGCTGGTGCTCGAGCAAGAGTGGAGCCTGCGAAACGGCGGTGCTTGAATCTGCAAGCGTTGTGAAGGTACGAGAAACAATTGAAGGGGAGCGCCGTGTACGAGGGCGATATCGAATCGATTCTCATCTCCGAGGAGCAGATCAAGACTCGTACGATCGAGCTTGCCAACGAGATTGCCGAGCGTTATCCGGAGGGCGCACCGGAGGGTGACCTACTGCTGGTCGGTGTCCTCAAAGGCGCCGTCATGTTCATGACGGATTTTGCTCGCGCGCTCCCGATTCCGACACAGCTCGAGTTCATGGCGGTCAGTTCGTACGGCTCCTCGACGTCGTCGTCCGGAGTGGTTCGGATTCTCAAGGACCTCGACCGCGACATCAGCGGCCGTCACGTGCTCATCGTCGAGGACATCATCGATTCGGGTCTGACGCTGTCCTGGCTCAAGCGCAACCTCGCCACTCGTAACCCTGCCTCGTTGGCGGTGGTGACACTGCTTCGCAAGCCCGACGCAATCAAGGTGGACATCGAGGTCGCAAACGTGGGTTTCGACATTCCCAACGAATTCGTCGTCGGATACGGACTCGACTACAACGAGCGCTATCGCGATCTGCCGTACATCGGAACTCTTCACCCGAAGGTGTACGGCGGCTGAAACCGGCCTAAGAGGACCTGCGGGAGACCACTCGCAGCAACGCGTTCAGATCGCCCTCGATCAGCCGGAAAATCGAGTACGACGCGACGAATGCCAAAGTTCCGCCCACGCAGACGACCCGTACGACGTCGATGATGTTGGGAATGTCCGAGGTAGGAACGAATGTCAGGCCACCTACGGCGATCTGCGGAATAGACGCGGCGACGGTCAGAAATCCGACACTGCGGCGCTGCAACGTAGTCGTGAGGCGTCTCCGCTCCCTGCACGTCCGTAGGGAAGCAGCGACGGGTACAGGCATCGAACGGTGAACAGAGAGACCAGACGTCGAGGTCCTCGAGCTTGTCCTGGGATCCGGGGCGGGTCCATTCCAGCCCGGCGGATGCGGTTCCCGTCATGTCGGCGGTTGTGGATTCTTCCTGGGTGGCATCGAGCTTCGGCTCCGTCGAGGAAAGCTCGGTGGTTTCACCTGGTACGACGTTGAGCAATTCGGTCAGCGCTGCTGCCTGCACAGGACACTCCGCGACGTAGTGGGACGGCGATACCGAGTCCCCGCTCTGACGTCGCACACAGAATTCCTCGTAGATCAATCCTACCGGGAGCTGAGCCTCGGGGAGGTGGAATTCGGTGCAGTATTCCCGCAGTCGCTTGGGTAAGCGCGCACGTAGCCAGCGCTCCTGGAGGTCGACCGAGATGAGCGCTACGAGCCACCGTTGACTCAGAGTCGTCGAGTCGGGCAGGAAAGCGGCAAGGTCGGGACCTCGGGGATCAGCCGTAGATGTACTTCTCCGCCAGGCGGATCTCAGGAGCTCAGCCGCCGTATCGGCGTGCTCTGGCACTGCCATGCCGTCCGGATGGGTTGTGACACCATCCGATTTTTCGGTGACTCTGTCCGAGCCTGGCTGCACTTTGACAGAATAGACCCTCCAGCGTCGTTGTCCTCTGCCGAAAGCGGTAGGTCCGGACGAGAGAGACTGCGGTGGGGAACCTGTGGGGCTGGGGAGACGTTGAAGGGGGAGATGCGTTGTGCAATGCAGCAGTGTTGCCGGCCCGTTTGTGCACGTGATGCACCTGGGGCAGTCGGTTGCCGTTCGCGGTAACCTGGATCATCCGGTGCGCGACCGGAGTCTGCGTACTGGAGAAGACTGGAAAGGACGAGGCCGTCTCGGCTGAAGCTGTATGAATCGGAAGACAGTTATACGGAACCTGGCCATCGTTTTCGGCGTCCTGATGGTGATCGCTGCCTTCAGCTACTTCGGAAACGACACACGCGGGTGGAAGACTGTCGACACGTCAGTGGCGATAGCGCAGCTCGATTCCAAGAACGTCGACACAGCTCAGATCGATGATCGTGAGCAGCAGATACGCCTCGACCTCAAGTCCGGCAGTGACGCAACCGACGGCGAGACGAAGATCCTCGCAAAGTACCCGACCTCCGCGTCGGAGCAGATCTTCGACAAGGTCGGCCAGGACGGGTTGAAGAGCTACAACACCGTGGTGTCTCAGGACAGCTGGTTCAGCTCACTGCTGCTCTTCCTTCTCCCGATGGTCATTCTGCTCGGCATTTTCGTGTTCTTCATGAGCCGTATGCAGGGCGGCGGTCGTGGTGGCGTGATGGGCTTCGGTAAGTCGAAGGCGAAACAGCTCTCCAAGGACATGCCCAAGACGACGTTCCAGGACGTCGCAGGTGCCGACGAGGCCGTCGAAGAGCTGTACGAGATCAAGGATTTCCTCCAGAATCCGGCTCGCTACCAGGCCCTCGGGGCGAAGATTCCGCGTGGCGTGCTGCTGTACGGCCCTCCCGGAACGGGCAAGACGCTCCTTGCGCGAGCAGTCGCCGGTGAAGCCGGAGTGCCGTTCTTCACGATCTCCGGTTCGGACTTCGTCGAAATGTTCGTCGGCGTAGGTGCCTCTCGTGTGCGCGACCTGTTCGAACAGGCCAAGCAGAACAGCCCCTGCATCATTTTCGTGGACGAGATCGACGCCGTCGGACGCCAGCGTGGTGCGGGCATGGGCGGCGGCCACGACGAGCGCGAGCAGACCCTCAACCAGCTGCTGGTCGAAATGGACGGCTTCGGTGAGCGCACCGGGGTCATCCTGATTGCCGCCACCAACCGACCCGACATCCTCGATCCGGCTCTTCTACGTCCGGGTCGCTTCGACCGTCAGATCCCCGTCGGGGTCCCCGATCTTGCTGGTCGACGCGCGATCCTGGCCGTCCACTCGGCGGGCAAGCCGGTGGCACACGACGCCGATCTCGAAGGCCTCGCGAAACGCACGGTCGGCATGTCCGGTGCAGATCTGGCGAACGTCATCAACGAAGCAGCTCTACTGACAGCACGCGAGAACGGCACGGTCATCACCGAGGCCGCTCTCGAGGAGTCGGTGGATCGCGTCGTCGGTGGCCCCCGCCGCAAGAGCCGGATCATCAGTGAGCACGAGAAGAAGATCACCGCCTACCACGAGGGCGGGCACACGCTCGCAGCGTGGGCGATGCCCGATATCGAGCCCGTGTACAAGGTGACGATCCTCGCTCGCGGTAGAACCGGTGGCCACGCCATGACGGTGCCCGAGGACGACAAGGGCCTCATGACACGGTCCGAGATGATTGCTCGTCTGGTCATGGCAATGGGTGGTCGCGCAGCAGAGGAACTCGTTTTCCACGAGCCGACCACCGGTGCGTCTTCCGATATCGACCAGGCCACCAAGATCGCGCGGGCAATGGTCACCGAATACGGTATGAGCAGCAAGCTCGGTGCAGTCCGATACGGGCAGGAGCAGGGTGATCCGTTCCTCGGTCGCTCGATGGGTATGCAGTCCGACTTCTCGCACGAGGTCGCACGGGAGATCGACGAGGAGGTGCGCAATCTGATCGAAGCCGCGCACACCGAGGCATGGGCGATTCTCAACGAGTACCGCGACATCCTGGACATTCTCGCCACCGAACTGCTCGAGCGCGAGACCCTCACTCGCAAGGATCTCGAAAAGATCTTCACCAGTGTCAGCAAACGTCCTCGAATCACTGCTTTCAACGATTTCGGCGCGCGGATCCCATCCGACAAGCCGCCGGTGAAAACACCACGCGAACTCGCAGCCGAGCGCGGTGAGCCCTGGCCGCCGGAGCCAATCGCCCCGAAGGTAGTTCCGCCACAACAGTTTCCGCAGCCCACGTACGCAGGTTCGCCCCAGCTTTCCAAGGGTGGCCCGGGCAACTACGGCGGTGGTTACGCCAACGGTGCGCCCACAGCAGGTAACAACCCAGCCGGCAATTACGGCGGTAGCCCGTACAACGGTGGTGCCCAGAACGGTGGTGCCCAGAACGGTGGTGCCCAGAACGGTGGTGCCCAGAACGGTGGTGCCCAGAACGGTGGTGCCCAGAACGGTGGTGCCCAGAACGGTGGTGCCCAGAACAACAGCCCGTACAACGGTGGTGCTTACAACGGTGGTGCTTACAACGGTGGTGCACCCTCCACCGGAGCACACAATGACGGCGCGCCCTACAACGGTGGGTCGTATCGCAAGCCGGAGCCACCGAAGAGCTCGCGTCCCGACTACGGTGCCCCTGCCGGATGGTCCGCCCCTGGCTGGCCTCCGCGGGATCCGCTCGGTCCCGTTCCAGGTGGACCCCCAGCAGGCTATTCGGAGGGCAATCGCTACACCGACCCCTCCTACCAGCCGCCGCAATATCAGCCCCCGGAGTACCACCAGCCCGACAACCGTCGGCCCGAATACCGGGAACCGGAGTCTCAGGGTCAGGATGCCCCGCGATGGGATCCTTTGAACGGAGCCCTGCCTGATAGCGCTGTTCGCGGCAGTGGAAACGAAGAACCGAATCCAGCCTGGGAGACCCCGAATCCGGACGGCGACCAGAACGAGGGCCCTAGCACCCAACGCTGGGAAGGTCCGAACGCACAGCACTAGTTCGGTCGGCCCGGGGTGCCGCCGGATAGGCTGACTGTCAAACCTCGGGGCATCGGCGCCCCGCAACCGGAGGTACAAGCTCAGTGTCAGTCAGGCAGATCGACCAGGACGGGTTAATACCCGGCGACGAGTTCGTCGCAGTGGCGACCGGAAACGCGTTCGATCAACCGCGCGCGGAGGCCGCAGTGCGCGAACTGCTCATTGCAGTCGGTGAAGACCCGGATCGGCCGGGGCTGCTCGAGACCCCATCCCGCGTCGCGCGCGCGTACAAGGAGATCTTCGGGGGCCTCTACACCGACCCGGACGATGTACTGAACACCACGTTCGACGAAGGCCACCAGGAACTGGTTCTCGTCCGCGACATCCCCATGTTCTCCACTTGCGAGCATCATCTCGTCTCGTTCCATGGAGTCGCGCACGTCGGATACATCCCCGGTAGCAACGGCAAGGTGACCGGCCTCTCGAAGCTGGCGCGAGTGGTAGACCTCTATGCCAAACGACCACAGGTTCAGGAGCGTCTGACCAGCCAGGTGGCCGACGCGGTGATGCGCAAGCTGAGCCCACGCGGCGCGATCGTCGTCATCGAGGCAGAGCACCTGTGCATGGCGATGCGGGGCATCCGCAAGCCCGGAGCGAGTACGACGACGTCGGCCGTGCGGGGCTTGTTCCAATCTTCTGCAGCCTCTCGGTCCGAAGCGTTGGATCTAATCCTGCGCAAATGACCTTGCCCGTCGCACCCGTCGTCATGGGTGTCCTCAACGTGACCGCCGACTCGTTCTCCGACGGGGGGCGGTACCTGGACGTCGACGCAGCAGTTGCACACGGAACGACACTGCACCGGACAGGTGTCGACATCGTCGACGTCGGCGGTGAATCGACGCGTCCGGGTGCAGATCGGATCGACCCTGCCGTCGAGGCGCGCCGAGTTGTGCCCGTCATCGCAGAGCTGTCGGCGCGCGGAATCCCCACCAGCGTCGACACCATGCGGGCATCGGTGGCGGCGGCGGCTGTCGAGGCGGGGGTATCGATTGTCAACGACGTCTCCGGTGGTCGCGCAGATCCGGCGATGGCGTCGGTGGTCGCCGATGCCGGTCTGCCGTGGATTCTCATGCATTGGCGCTCGGCAGCCGATTACGTCCCCGATGGCGCAGTCGCTCATCGGAACAGGGGTGCAGCCGCTCATCCGAACAGTGGCACAGTCGCGCATTACGACGACGTCGTCGCCGATGTTCGACGCGAACTGCTCGAGCAAGTCGACCGTGCGGTAGCGGCTGGAGTGGATCCGGCTGCCATCATCCTCGATCCAGGTCTCGGTTTCGCGAAGAACGCCGAGCACAATTGGGAACTGCTGCGTGCGCTACCGACGTTCGTCGAACTCGGCATGCCGATTCTGATCGGCGCGTCGCGTAAACGTTTTCTAGGCGCACTTCTCGAATCCGATGGTGAACCGAGACCGCCCGACGGCCGTGAGGTCGCAACAGCGGTCGTGTCCGCGCTTGCGGTCGCGGGAGGGGCGTGGGGTGTTCGCGTCCACGACGCCCAGGCCTCACTGGACGCGGTAGCCGTGGTGAAAGCATGGCAGGGGTTTGCAAGATGAGTGACCGAATCGAGTTGCGCGGGTTGAAGATTCGCGGCAATCATGGGGTCTTCGACTTCGAGAAACGTGACGGTCAGGACTTCGTCGTCGACATCACCGTTTGGATGGATTTGCGGCCTGCCGCCGAGACGGACGATTTGGTGCACACGTTGCACTACGGCGAGCTTGCGGAAGCGGCAGCGGCGATCATCGCGGGGCCGTCGCGGGACCTGATCGAAACCGTCGCAGCCGAAATCGCCGACGGAGTCATGATGGACACGCGCGTCGATGCAGTCGAGGTGGTGCTGCACAAACCGTCGGCGCCGATCCCTCTTGCCTTCGACGATGTGGCCGTAGTCGCTTCGCGGAGTCGTCGGTGACGCGGGCGGTGCTGTCGATCGGCAGCAATGTCGGCGACTCGTATGCGCATCTGCATTCGGTGACGTCCGCGCTCGGCGACCGCGTCGTTGCGGTCTCGTCGGTGTACTCGTCGGTGCCGTGGGGAGGCGTCGAACAACAGGACTTTCTCAATGCCATCGTCGTCGCCGACGATGACCGACGGGGCCCGTACGACTGGCTGGAAGTCGCTCTCGAATTGGAAAAGGCAGCAGACCGAGTGCGAGTCGAGCGGTGGGGACCACGAAGTCTCGACGTCGACATCATTACGTGTGCCGACATTTCCAGTAACGATCCACAACTGCTTCTTCCGCATCCTCGAGCACACCAGCGAGCGTTCGTCCTGGTGCCTTGGCTCGAGGTCGACCCGGAAGCGACACTCGAAGTAGCCGGGGAGGCTCGGCCGGTGGGCGAATGGATCGAATCGCTGAGCGAGGAAGAACGGGCAGGCGTACACCGCACGGAGATGACACTTCACACACCGAACAGCACTTCATGACGGCCACGAGAATCAGAGATCTCCTCGGCCTCGCCGGATTCGCCGCTCTCGCAACGTGGCTGCTCGTGCGATCGTTCTACGGGGCGCTTCCTCCGATTCACGCATTCGCCGGCGCATCGCTGTACGTCGTCGCGATTGCCGAGGCGATGCTCGGCTTCGTTATCCGATCGCGTATCGAGAAACTGCGGGTCGGCGACGGGCCTAACCAGCTCCATCCGATCACTGCGGCCCGAGCGTTGGCCCTGGCCAAGGCATCTGCACTGGTCGGCGCAGCAGCTACCGGGGTGTGGTTGGGATTCTTGCTCCACATCGTCCCGCTCGCGTCGTCCGTACGCGCCGCGTCCTCGGACCGGGCGGGCGTCATCGTCGGACTCGTTGCTGCATTCGCTCTTGTGGGTGCGGCCCTGTGGCTCGAGCGTTGCTGCAGGACCCCGACCGACTCCGGCGAGCGGCCCGAACGGTGAAGGCATTTACCGTCTCCGGCGCCGGATCGTCACCACCGAAGCGACAAGCATAGTCAGGCTTCCCGTTTGTCGACGGTTCGCCAGCTACCCTGGACGTCATGACCGAACAGACTCGCGCGAAAGCGTCACGCCGTCAGCGGCGGAGTGCGAGCCAGCTTTTCATTGCAGCGCTGGTCGTATTCGGCATCATCGCCAGCATGTTGATGTTGTTCAGCGAAAATGTGCAATGGCTACGTGTGGGCTTGGTCTCAGCGTTGTGGGCCGCGATCATCGGTGCATTCGCGATGACGAAGTACCGCCGCGAAGCAGTGGCCGACCAAGCCAAGGCCAAGGACCTGCAGACCGTGTACGAACTCCAGCTTGCTCGTGAGATTTCCGCCCGGCGGGAATACGAACTCGGCGTCGAATCCCGCGTACGAAGCGAAGTGGCCGTCGAGACCAGCGAGATTGCGGCACTTCGAGCAGAACTGGCACACCTACGCAACAACCTGCAACTACTTTTCGACGGCAACCTGCCCACCGAACGGGTGGCGCTGCGAGCCGATGCGACGCGTGTGCAGGAGCTCGGCGGTCGCAGCTACGCCAGCTACCAGCCGGCACCCTCGGGCTTGTTCGTTCCCGGCAAATCTTCGCAGTCCTCGTCCCCGAGCACCGAGGGACCGAGCGCCCCCGTGCCCGGACTCGGAACGCCGTACGACGAGCCAGTCACAGCCGAGACCTCGGTGCTCTACCCCGACGTCCCCATCGGTAGCGAGGACATGCCCGGCGCGGGTTCTGTGCCGAGCGAGCCGGCCCCTGGCGCAGAGTCGCGATTGCCGGGCAACGGTCGACGAGTACCCACACCACCGCACACCCCGGCTCCACCGCACACCCCGGCTCCGCCGCACACCCCGGCTCCGCCGCACGCCCCGGCTCCCACTCCACCGCTGGTGAGCGAGCCCGTCGGCTACTCGTCCGATCGGTCTACGGCCGTCGTAGCCGAGGAACCGCTCGCGGCAGCCCAGGGATCGGCAACGAATGATCAGCCGTATTCGAGCCAACAGGCGAATTCGAGCCGACAGCCCTATTCGAGTTCGCAGTCGTATTCGAGCCCGGTGTCCGAACCGGAGGTCGTTCCGGAGACGACGGAACAGCCGCTACCGGTTCCCGAGGAACCTGTGGCACCTGCGCCAGAGTCGAACACCGAGGACATCGGAAGTCACGACGCTTCGGAGCCGGCTCCCGAACTTCCGAGGCGACGGCGTCGGGCCGAGCCTGATGGTGATGGCGCGGGTGCGCACTCCAACGGCCGTTCGGTTGCCGAGATCATGGCAGGAATGAAGTCGAGCGACACCGAACCGAGCGCACGTCGTCACCGACGCCGCGCGGACTGACCTGCTGACATCTCGTCCGAACGCTGGACGCGGCGCTGAAGGGTGAAATAGATCACTGCTCAGGTCGTGGCCCGAGGTATCTCGGTGCCGCTATCCTTCGTTCAGGACGTCTGGTACCCGCCGAGCGGGACTGGAACGAACGAGAGGAAGTTTCGGTGACCTCACCTGAGTTCAGGAGTGGTGCCCGCGGAATACCCCTAGTCTCTGCCGACCCGGCACCTGCGCGTTTGACCGTGGGTATCGTTTCCGCAGGACGCGTGGGTACCGCCCTCGGCGAGGCCCTCGAGCGCGTCGGGCATGTGGTGTTCGGCTGTGCCGCAGTATCGGAAGAGTCCAAGGAGCGCGTACGTACGCGCCTGCCGGATTCGCAGATATTGCCGGTCGACGAGGTTGCCAGACGTGCCGAGTTGCTGATCCTCGCAGTTCCCGACAACGAGTTGGCATCCATTGCCGCAGGGTTGGCGGCAACTGGCGTCGTCGCCCGCGGGAAGCTCGTCGTGCACACCTCCGGCGCGAATGGCATCGGCATCCTCGCCCCATTGACCGCGCAAGGTGCGATCCCGTTGGCCATTCACCCGGCCATGACGTTTACCGGCGGGCCCGAGGACACCGATCGCCTGGCTGCTGCATGCTTCGGAATCACCGCAGCGGACGAGATCGGCTATGCCGTCGCGCAAGCATTGGTTCTGGAACTCGGTGGTGAACCGGTTCATGTCGCCGAAGACAATCGCGCGCTCTATCACGCGGCGTTGGCTCACGGGGCCAATCACCTCGTCACTCTCGTTGCCGACGCCGTCGACGCGTTGCGAGTCGCACTCGACGGCCCAGGCTTTCCTGGGATCGATTCCGACCCCGAAGCAGCACAGCGAGTTCTCGGTCCGCTCGTGCGCGCAGCGTTGGACAACGCGTTGCGGCACGGTCAGAGCGCTCTTACCGGGCCGGTGGCGCGCGGCGACGTTGCCGCCGTGCAGAAGCATCTGGACGTGCTCAGCGACGTCGATCCCGCGATTGCAGCGGGATACCGCGCGCTCTCGCTCAGATCCGCCCAACGCATGGGATCGAAGCCCGAACTCATCGAGATTCTGGAAGGCGAGCTATGACCCTGGCAGGTAGCTACAAGGCGGGGGAGTTGACGGTTCATCACGATCCGACTGTCGTCTCCGCGGTGTCGAAGGCACTGCGCGGTGTCGGAAGACAGATAGCGCTGGTGCCGACCATGGGTGCGCTGCACGCCGGGCACATCCATTTGGTTCGGCAGGCCAAACGCACCGGGGCAGTGGTGTTCGTGTCGATCTTCGTCAACCCCCTGCAGTTCGGTGAAGGGGAGGATCTCGACGCCTATCCACGCACCCTGGACGCGGACGTGGAGTTGCTGGCAAGCGAAGGAGTCGAGATCGTTTTCGCTCCCTCGGTGTCGGACATGTACCCGGCCGGGCCACGTACGACCGTTCTTCCCGGCCCGCTCGGCAGCGAGATGGAGGGTGCAAGCCGGCCGACGCACTTTGCCGGGATGCTCACCGTGGTGACCAAGCTGTTGCAGATCACCTCTCCGCATGCAGCGTTCTTCGGCGAGAAGGATTACCAGCAGTTGACATTGATCCGACAGTTGGTGCGAGATCTGAACTTCGACGTGAAGATCTTCGGTGTTCCCACCGTGCGCGAGCAGGACGGTCTCGCATTGTCTTCTCGCAATCGCTATCTCGACGACGCCCAGCGTTCGGCGGCGATGGCATTGTCGGCGGCGCTGGTAGCCGGGGCTCACGCCGCAGCGGGCGGAGTCGAAGTAATTCTGGCTACGGCCGGCGAAGTGCTGGCGGCGGTACCGGAGGTGAAGGTCGACTATCTCGAACTTCGAGGTGTCGATCTCGGACCTGCTCCCGAGCGTGGTGATGGTCGACTTCTCGTGGCCGCGATGCTCGGCACCACCCGACTCATCGACAACGTCGGTGTCGCTGTCGGGACCGGATTTCTCGAATACCCCGACGACCCGAAAAATTGAAGGGATAGAACATGTTTCGCACAATGATGAAGTCCAAGATTCATCGCGCGACCGTAACTCACGCGGACCTGCACTACGTAGGTTCGGTGACCGTCGACCAGGACCTGATGGAGGCGGCCGATCTGCTCGAAGGTGAACAGGTGACCATCGTCGACATCGACAATGGCGCACGGTTGGAAACCTACGTCATCACCGGCGAGCGGGGCAGCGGGGTGATCGGTATCAACGGTGCCGCAGCACATCTGGTCAATCCTGGTGATCTGGTCATTCTCATTGCCTACGGCGTGATGAACGAGCAGGAATGCAAGGATTACGCACCCCGCGTGGTGTTCGTCGACGAGAAGAACAAGCCCGTAGAACTCGGTACCGACCCTGCATATGCACCCGAAGGTTCGGGCCTGATCACCCCTCGCACGCTCCGTGCCGATTCCGTACTGGTGTAAAAATGCTGCTTGCGATCGACATTCGCAACACATCGATGACGCTCGGCCTGTTCACCGGCAGTGGTGATCATGCAAAGTTGTTGCGTGATTGGCGGATGCGTACGGATTCGCGAATCACGGCAGACGAACTGGCATTGATGCTCCGCGGTCTCCTCGGCGACGACGTGGATCAGATCACCGGTGTGAGCGCCCTGTCGACAGTCCCTTCGGTGCTGCGGGAAATGCGGACGATGCTTACCCGCTACTGGGAGCATATTCCGCACGTCGTCGTCGAACCTGGTGTGCGAACCGGTGTTCCGCTGTTGGTCGACAATCCCAAGGAGGTCGGCGCCGATCGGATCGTCAACACCCTTGCCGCGCACGATTTGTACGGTAGTGCCTGCATCGTCGTCGACTTCGGCACCACTACCTGCGTCGACGTCGTCTCTGCCAAAGGCGAATTCCTCGGCGGTGCCATTGCGCCTGGCTTGGAGATCTCTACTGCAGCAATGTCTTCCAGATCGGCAGCATTGCGGGAGATCGAACTGGTGCGACCGCGGTCGGTGGTCGGGAAGAACACCGTCGAATGCATGCAGTCCGGTGCCGTGTTCGGGTTCGCCGGGTTGGTCGACGGATTGATCGGACGCATTCGTCGTGAACTCACCGACTTCTCCGGTTCGGACGTCGCAGTGATCGGCACCGGCGCCAGTGCCCCGCTCATCATGGGGGAGAGCAGTGCAATCGAGCATCACGAACCCGACCTCACGCTCGAGGGCCTGCGATTGGTCTACGAGCGCAATCTCGCGAAACGACGTGTGCGCTAGCGCTTGCGGGCTGCGTGTGTAACAATCTTTCTCGTGATGACGTGCATGGGACCCCAGGAGTGTTGTCGAGGCTGATCGCTGCCTCGTTCGAACATCTACTCTGGAGTACTCCCCGTGCTTTCCACACCTGTCTTTATTTCGCCACCCGTGCGTTCTGTGTCCAACCGCGACCGATCCGCACCTCGTCTTTCTCTACCTACTCGGCTCAGGCCGCATGACCTGCTGCGTATCACCGACCAGGGCGCTTCGGACGTCCTGGACGGCCGATTCGACGACATCCTGCCCGAGAGCGGGCTCTGGCCGGCCGAAGAACGCTGGGCCTCTCGTTTGCACGCCGACGACGACCTGGATGTCTGGCTCATCAGCTGGGTACCGGACCGGTCCACCGAGCTTCATGATCACGCGGGCTCGATCGGCGCATTGACCGTCCTCAGTGGCTCCCTCGTCGAATCTCGTTGGGCCGGAAATGAACTGAAGAGCCGACATCTCGATGCCGGGGATCAAGCGTCGTTCCCGCTCGGGTGGGTCCACGACGTCGTGCACGCATCGGGCTCCGCCGCGCCGGGCCCGACGCTCAGCGTTCACGCGTACTCGCCACCGCTGACAGCAATGTCCTACTACGAGGTCACCGAGCACTCCTCGATCCGAAGAACCCGTACCGAGCTGACCGACGAACCCGAAGGTGCATCGAAATGACGATCGTCGAAATGTTGGATCAGGCGCGCAGCCGCATCGAGCGCACCACCGTCTTCGAGCTTCGCGACGCCGTTGCGCGTGGTGCCGTCGTCGTAGATATTCGGCCTCAGGCGCAGCGTGCCGTGGAGGGTACGTTGCCCGGCGCGCTTGCCATCGAGCGCAACGTGCTGGAGTGGCGACTGGATCCGACGAGTGATGCTCGGCTCGCCGTCGCAGTCGATCACGAGGTCGAGTGGATCGTCATCTGCTCCGAGGGCTACACCTCCAGCCTCGCCGCGGCGTCGTTGCAAGATCTGGGTCTCACGAAGGCCACCGACCTTGTCGGTGGGTATCAGGCACTGAAGTCGGCCGGCCTGCTCGGCGTGCTGACCAACGCCAAGCACACCGTGCGTGAAGCACAGGCCGTCAGTGCGCACTGATTCTCCTGTTGAGGGGTTCGACAGATAAAGTGTGCGTCTGTGACTGATTCAGCTTCCTCCACTGCCGACGACACTCCGGAACAGATTCGGATCCGTCGCGCCAAGCGGGACCGGTTGCTCGAACAGGGACGTGAGGCGTACCCCGTGTCCGTGGCACGGACGCACACGTTGCTCGAGATTCGTGACCGGTACTCCAACCTCGAAGCCGATGCGAAGACGGGCGTGCTCGTCGGAGTCGCCGGTCGCGTAATTTTCGTCCGCAACACCGGCAAGTTGTGTTTCGCCACTCTCCAGGAAGGCGACGGAACTCAACTCCAGGCAATGATCAGCCTCGCGGGTGTCGGTGAGGACGCATTGGCGGCGTGGAAGTCGGACGTCGATCTCGGTGACTTCGTCTTCGTACACGGCGAGGTCATAAGCTCCCGCCGCGGCGAGCTCAGCGTGATGGCAGATTCGTGGGAGATCGCGTCGAAGGCTCTTCGGCCGCTCCCGGTGGCGCACAAGGAACTGAACGAAGAGACGCGTATCCGGCAGCGATACTTGGATCTGATCACGCGCCCGGAAGCACGCGCGGTCGCCCGTAAGCGCATCGCCGTCGTACGCGAACTGCGCAACGCGCTGGAGCGACGGGGCTTTCTCGAAGTCGAGACCCCGATGCTGCAGACCTTGCATGGTGGCGCCGCCGCTCGCCCCTTCGTAACTCATTCCAACGCACTCGACACCGACCTGTTTCTCCGCATCGCACCGGAACTGTTCCTCAAGCGCTGCGTAGTGGGCGGCATCGAGAAGGTTTTCGAGATCAACCGCAACTTCCGTAACGAAGGCGCCGACTCCTCGCACTCTCCCGAATTCGCGATGCTCGAAACCTACGAGGCGTACGGAACATACGACGACTCGGCGAAGATGACCCGTGAGCTCATCCAAGAGGTTGCCGAAGCTGCGCTCGGAACTCAGGTGATCCTGCTGCCCGACGGCACGACCTACGACATGAGCGGTGAGTGGACGACACTCGAGATGTACCCGTCGCTGTCGGAGGCGCTCGGAATCGTCGTGACGCCAGACACCACAGTCGAGGAACTACTTGCCATCGCCGAGAAGATCGGGGTGGACGTCCCGCTCAAGGACGGCAAGTCCATCTACGGCCACGGCAAGCTCGTCGAGGAGTTGTGGGAGAACCAGATCGGTAACGATTTGTTTGCGCCGACCTTCGTTCGTGACTTCCCGGTCGAGACGTCTCCGCTGACTCGTCAGCACCGCAGCAAGCCGGGCGTTACCGAGAAGTGGGATCTCTACATTCGCGGGTTCGAACTGGCGACGGGTTACTCCGAACTGGTCGATCCGGTCATCCAGCGGGAGCGGTTCGAGGATCAAGCACGTCAGGCTGCGGCCGGCGACGACGAGGCCATGGTTCTCGACGAGGACTTCCTGGCAGCGATGGAGCAGGGCATGCCTCCGACCACGGGCACAGGTATGGGAATCGACAGGCTCCTCATGGCGCTGACCGGACTGGGTATCCGAGAGACGATTCTGTTTCCGATCGTGAAGCCGTCTCAGGGCTGACTTGCGCGCAAAGTTTATTGTTCGCCAACAGCGGACACCCGAGGGGAAACGAATTGCCCCGACGGTGCGTTATGAACAGTAAGCAGGCACATAGGTCCGTCGCTGGAGATCAGAGATGATCTGTAGAGGGGGTCGAGGGTCGGCAAGTGAACCTTCGGCCAACTAGAGTAAGGCTGGAGGCGTGGATACCTTTCGGCATCTACGTTCGAGACTTACCTTCAAATGCCGGCGAACCCGATTTACCAAATACCGTGGTGCTAGAAGACCTGGTGGGCGGAGTGCTACCACCCACCGAGAAGTGAGGGAGAGCGATGTTCGAGAGGTTCACCGATCGCGCGCGGCGTGTTGTCGTCCTGGCTCAAGAAGAAGCCCGGATGCTCAACCACAACTACATCGGCACGGAACACATCCTGCTCGGGCTCATCCACGAGGGTGAGGGCGTCGCAGCGAAGTCTCTGGAGTCGCTGGGTATCTCCCTTGAAGGAGTCCGCAGCCAGGTCGAGGAGATCATCGGTCAGGGCCAGCAGGCTCCGTCCGGTCATATTCCGTTCACCCCGCGCGCCAAGAAAGTACTCGAGCTCAGTCTGCGCGAAGCGTTGCAGCTCGGCCACAACTACATCGGCACCGAGCACATCCTGCTGGGTCTGATCCGCGAAGGCGAAGGCGTCGCGGCTCAGGTACTGGTCAAGCTCGGAGCCGACCTCAACCGGGTGCGTCAGCAGGTTATCCAGCTGCTCTCCGGTTACCAGGGCAAGGAGCCGTCCGAGAGCGGTAGCGGACGCGGCGATGCAGGTACGCCATCGACGTCGCTGGTTCTCGATCAGTTCGGTCGCAACCTGACCCAGGCTGCACTCGAAGGCAAATTGGACCCGGTCATCGGTCGCGCGAAGGAAATCGAGCGCGTCATGCAGGTGCTGAGCCGTCGTACGAAGAACAACCCTGTCCTCATCGGTGAGCCCGGCGTGGGTAAGACCGCTGTTGTCGAGGGCCTGGCTCAGGCGATCGTCAACGGTGAGGTGCCCGAGACACTCAAGGACAAGCAGCTCTACACCCTCGACCTCGGTTCGCTGGTTGCCGGTAGCCGATACCGCGGAGACTTCGAAGAGCGCCTGAAGAAGGTCCTCAAGGAGATCAACACCCGCGGCGACATCATCCTGTTCATCGACGAGCTCCACACTCTCGTCGGTGCGGGCGCAGCCGAGGGTGCTATCGACGCGGCCTCGATCCTCAAGCCGAAGTTGGCCCGCGGTGAGCTGCAGACCATCGGTGCCACCACCCTCGACGAGTACCGCAAGTACATCGAGAAGGACGCCGCTCTCGAGCGTCGTTTCCAGCCGGTGCAGGTCGGCGAGCCGACCGTCGAGCACACCATCGAGATCCTCAAGGGTCTGCGCGATCGGTACGAGGCGCACCACCGCGTCTCCATCACCGACGGTGCACTCGTTGCCGCTGCCACGTTGGCCGATCGTTACATCAACGATCGATTCCTGCCGGACAAGGCGATCGACCTGATCGACGAGGCGGGCGCGCGGATGCGCATCCGTCGAATGACTGCTCCACCAGACCTGCGTGAGTTCGACGACAAGATCGCGGACGCACGTCGGGAAAAGGAGTCTGCGATCGACGCGCAGGACTTCGAGAAGGCCGCGAACCTGCGTGACAAGGAGAAGCAGCTCGTCTCCCAACGCGCCGAGCGTGAGAAGCAGTGGCGTAGCGGTGACCTCGACGTAGTTGCCGAGGTCGACGACAACGAGATCGCCGAGGTCCTCGGAAACTGGACCGGTATCCCCGTGTTCAAGCTCACCGAGGAAGAGACCACTCGTCTGCTCCGCATGGAAGATGAACTGCACAAGCGGATCATCGGCCAGGTCGAGGCAGTCAAGGCCGTCTCGAAGGCAATCCGTCGTACTCGTGCAGGCCTGAAGGATCCGAAGCGTCCGTCGGGCTCGTTCATCTTCGCCGGCCCGTCCGGTGTCGGTAAGACCGAGCTGTCGAAGGCACTCGCGAACTTCCTGTTCGGCGAGGACGACGCCCTCATCCAGATCGACATGGGCGAGTTCCACGACCGCTTCACCGCATCGCGGCTGTTCGGTGCACCTCCCGGCTACGTCGGGTACGAAGAGGGCGGCCAGCTCACCGAGAAGGTCCGTCGCAAGCCGTTCTCCGTCGTTCTGTTCGACGAGATCGAGAAGGCACACCAGGAGATTTACAACACCCTCCTGCAGGTGCTCGAAGACGGCCGTCTCACCGACGGCCAGGGACGCACGGTCGACTTCAAGAACACCGTGTTGATCTTCACCTCGAACCTCGGTACCGCGGACATTTCGAAGGCAGTCGGGCTCGGGTTCTCCTCGGGTGAAGGCACCGGATCGAACTACGAGCGGATGAAGCTCAAGGTCAACGACGAGCTGAAGAAGCACTTCCGCCCGGAGTTCCTCAACCGTATCGACGACATCGTCGTGTTCCACCAGCTCACCAAGGACGAGATCGTCCAGATGGTCGACCTCATGCTCAACCGAGTCGAAGGTGCGCTCAAGAACAAGGACATGTCGATCGAGGTCACCGAGAAGGCCAAGTCCCTGCTGGCCAAGCGAGGATTCGATCCGGTACTGGGTGCGCGGCCGCTGCGTCGCACCATCCAGCGCGAGATCGAGGATGCGTTGTCGGAGAAGATCCTGTTCGGCGAGGTCGAAGCCGGCCAGATCATCCTGGTCGACGTCGAGAACTGGGACGGCGAAGGCTCGGGCGAGGACGCGAAGTTCACGTTCCGCGGCGAGAAGAAGCCGATCAGTGTTCCTGACGAACTGCCCGTCGACCTGGCCAAGGCCACCGGCGACAGTGACAGCGACTAGTCGGTAGTTTCGACTCAGTAGTCTCGACTCAGCGGGCCGTACTCCGAAAGGGGTACGGCCCGCTTCGTCGTCAGCGGGATGGGTGCACCGCTCCGTCCGCCCCCACCGCTCCGTCCGCCCCCACCGCTTCAATGGCCCATTCATACGATTTGGGCAATCTCAAGTGGTCGTTGCAACACAGCTCCTGACCTGAGGAGATGTCGAGCAGATGCCACGACGTGTTGTCCCGAATCGCGCAGAAGTAGTCGCTAAGTTCCATGCCATGCGAGATTCGGGTGCTTCAGTGATCCACGCGTCGGCCGCTGCCGGCGTCAGCCGCACCACCGGCAAGCGGTGGATAGATCAGAAGGCAGGAATCGTCCGCGGGGCCAAACGGGTCCGGCCCGAACCCAGCGGACGATTCCTCTCGCAAGCCGAACGAGAGGAAATCGCGATCGGCACCGCGATGGGACTAACCCAGACCGATATCGCCGACCTGATCGGACGTCACAAGTCCGTCGTCTCCCGCGAACTCAAACGCAACACCAACCTTGGCGGCACCTACCGATCAGTGTCCGCACACCAGCGAGCGGACACACGCGCCCGCCGACCCAAGGCCGCGAAACTCGCCGACCGCAACAGTGAGCTCCGCACAGAAGTCGTCCGCAGACTCCGCAAAAAGTGGTCACCACAACAGATCTCGGCGACACTGAAGATCGACTACCCCGATCGACCGGAGATGCACGTGTCGCACGAAACGATCTACAACGCCATCTACGTCCAAGCCAAAGGCGAACTCAAAGCCGAAGTCGCCGATGCACTACGGACCGGGCGGGCGCATCGCCGCAAACACGGCCGGGTACCCAGCAACGCTCATCACATCCCCGACAAAACGCTGATCTCCGAACGACCCGACGACGTCGAAGACCGCACAGTACCCGGGCACTGGGAAGGCGACCTGATCCTCGGTGCCGGCAACAAATCGGCGATCGGCACCCTCGTCGAGCGCACGTCACGGTTCACCATGCTGCTCCACCTGCCGCACTCGCACAATCTCGACGCCGTCCGAGACGCGATGATCGAGGCAATCCGGTCGATGCCTGCGGTACTCAAACAGTCGGTGACCTGGGATCAAGGTCTCGAAATGCGTCGGCATGCAGAAATCACTATGGCCACCGACATGGCAATCTACTTCTGCGACCCCCACAGTCCCTGGCAGCGCGGAACGAACGAAAACACCAACGGACTCCTGCGGCAATACTTCAAAAAAGGCACCGACCTGTCCGTGCACACCGCCGAACGACTCCAAGCGGTCGCCGCTGAACTCAACGACCGCCCCCGGAAAACACTAGGCTGGAAATCACCAGCAAAAGTGATCAACGAGTTAGTCGTTGCAACAACCACTTGAAACCGCC
>NZ_MKKY01000019.1 GCF_002091955.1 Rhodococcus sp. 1168
CGACTGACATCAATCACACCGTGGCTCTAGAACGCGGTGGTCCGACTATCGGGGACCTGCCACTTCTCTCAAGTCAGCTCTTTCGAAGTGTTGAAATGAGGTCGTCGATCTCGGAATCGCTCAGTGCATTGTCAACTTTGCGTTCCGCTCGGACTATGAAGACCACGACCTCGGCGGTCGCATATCCGGGAGTGGCGACGACGTCGAATGTTGCTTCTCTCGAGGCGCAATGTTCCTCGGCTTCGGGGATATCTTTCACCGTGGCCCGGTATCGGACAGCGGGTTGGTTGTCGATCACGAATTTCTCGGGGCCGCTGATCGACACGGTCGGCTTCTGCGACTCATTGGCACCCGAAAAGATCATTTCTGCCTTCTCGACCTCGGCCAAAGCGGTCGCATTCAGATCCAGAGTGCGCCGTCCGGTGATGCCGGTCATCGCGCGTTCCGAGTGCTCGCCGTCCGAACACTCTGTCCTGCCGTAGAAGCCGAGGGCGCCGTACCTAGCTGATGTCCCGTCATCGCCGGTCCACCCCGCAACGCCCGTCTGCCAGACGTCCCAGCCGGTAGGAACCTCGTAGGTCAATCCGAACTTGGTTGCGATGGGTTGAGCTTGCCCGTCGGGTACCACGATCTTCGGGGGCGGCCGTTCCATAGACGGGAAACCCGGCGGCAGGGGAGGCGCGGTGGTCTTCGCAGCTGTCCCCGGTGGAGGCGTCGCAGCCATCACACCCTCGTATCGCTCCGGTACCTCCGGCGCGATTTTCGGCAGTCCCCACAGCAATGCGTTGAAGGCGGCCAGGCTTACTGCCAGTCCTGAAAGTTTTTTGCGTAGCCCCATGGCACTCCCCCCGAAGTCGCCGAAACGCTAACACGACGCAATGACAAGGTCGGCTCGAAAGCAGTCGGGCCGGTATGGTTGCCCTTATGAAACTGCTCGTTACCGGTGGCGCCGGGTTCATCGGTGCCAATTTTGTGCATCAGACCGTGGCCGAGCGACCCGACGCGCAGGTGACGGTGCTCGATGCCCTCACCTATGCGGGTAACCGCTCGTCGCTGGACTCGGTGGCAGACAATATCGACTTCGTCGAAGGTGACGTCGCTGATGCAGAACTGGTGAACCGGCTTGTCGCGGATGCCGATCTCGTGGTTCATTTCGCCGCGGAGTCGCACAACGACAACAGCTTGAGCAACCCGTGGCCGTTCGTCCACACCAACGTCATCGGTACGACGACGCTGCTGCAGGCCGTCCGCGAGCACGACATCCGCTACCACCACATCTCCACCGACGAGGTCTACGGGGACCTCGAGCTCGACGACCCGGCGCGTTTCACCGAGTCGACTCCGTACAACCCGTCGAGTCCGTATTCCTCGACGAAGGCATCGAGCGACCTTCTGGTGCGGGCGTGGGTGCGGTCGTTCGGGGTTCGCGCCACGATCTCGAACTGCTCCAACAATTACGGCCCGTACCAGCACGTAGAGAAGTTCATTCCCCGACAGATCACCAACATTTTGTCCGGTGCCAGGCCGAAGCTGTACGGCGACGGTCACAACGTGCGGGACTGGATCCACGTCGACGATCACAACCACGCGGTGTGGACGATCATCGAAAAGGGCGCGATGGGCGAAACGTATCTGATCGGCGCCGACGGGGAGAAGAACAACCGTGAGGTCCTCGAGACGATCCTCGAGGAAACCGGGCAGGCCGCCGACGCATTCGATTCCGTCACCGATCGACCGGGCCACGATCTGCGCTACGCGATCGACTCGACCAAGCTTGAAACCGAATTGGGTTGGACACCTGAGTACGTGGACTTCCGTAGCGGCCTGAAGGCGACGGTCGACTGGTACCGCGAGAACGAGCAGTGGTGGCGTCCGCAGAAGGATGCTACCGAGAGCGTCTACGCGGCCAAGGAATCAGTACTTCCTTAGCTCTTCGACATGCGGCGGCGCAGGAGTAGATACACTGCGCGCCTCATGAACGACGTCGCCAGGGCTTTCGTATTCCCGAGGCGGACATCGTTCTTGGACAACAGGTCCGGCACATCGGAGCTGAGCGATCGGTGGAAGTCCGCCGCCTGGCGAGCCTGCTGGGTTGCCAGCTCCACGCTCCACTGACCGGAACTGATCCGAAACGTCGCGAGCGGCTGCGCTATCGCGACGATGTCGCCGTGTAATGCCACGCTGATGTATGTGGCTTGGTCGATCAGGTACGGATGACTGTTGTCCCACAGTCCAATTGCCTGCAACACATTCCGCTTCATCAGTACGCAGCCGGGTTCGCCGAAAATATTGGCGCCTGCGCGGACAGCGGTGCGTGCGGCCTCCCTGCCTGACACCAGCCCGCTGAGCCCTCCCAACCCTCTGGCTGCGATCACGGTCTTACCGTTTGCATCGATGAGTGTTCGCTGTGACGCGACGAGTACAGCAGAAGGGTTGGCGTCGAATGCAGCAACTTGCACGTCGAGCGACGTCGGAAAGATCGTGTCGTCTCCGCATACCAGTTTCACCAATTCACCGGTGGCTTCGGCAGTGACGCGATCCCAGTTTCGTTTCGCACCGCCACCCGCTTCGGTGGTGAGCACTCTGATCCGGGGGTCGTCGTACTTCTCGATGATCGCCATCGTCTCGTCGGTGGACGAGTGATCAGCGATGACCAGTTCGAAATCGGTGAACGTCTGTCCAAGAATCGATTCGATCGTCTCGCCAATGTACTCAGCGTTGTTGTATGCCGGAACTACGACGGATACGCGTGGGCTCATGAGGCTGTCTTTCTGCGAAACGAGAAGTCGCGGTAGCCGAAGAAACTGACGACTGCCATCACTGCTGTGACGACCAATTGTGAAGGGATGGGCGGAAAGTGGAAAAACGATACCGCTACGGTCATCAACGAGATATTTGCGAGAAACGCACCGAAGTTGACTACGAAAAATCGCGACAGATCTCGAAGGAAGTGCCCGCGCACTCGGAATACCAGGTAGCGGTACATTGCGAATGCACAGAGCACATTGCACAGGTACCCCAGGACGATGGCGGAATGGTAGCCGTACCGCTCACCGATGACGAGTTGCCAGAGGATGAACCAGCCGGTACCGAGGGCAGTATTGATACCGCCCACCAGGAGAAATGCGAGCGCCTGGTTCTTCACTATGCGCATGAGCGGGCCAGGTGAGCCGGTCATTCCTGCAGGAGGAGAGGGAGTTTCGGGTTCGGTCATCTGCCGGCACCCAGTGCCTGGCGAGTCGCGTGGAGCGTAGATGCGATTCCCGCGGGCAATGTCCGGTGGGTTCGCCGGTCAATCTCTGGCCACACGGTCGAGCGCAGCCTGAGATCGCGTCCTTGGAACGCGGCCAGCGGCGACGCAGCGAGCACCACATTCGGTCGTCGACGAAACACAGTTCGACAGGCACCGAGGATCGAACCGATTGTGACGGCTTGCCCGGAGGCGAATATTTTCGTCGTCGGTGGGGCGGTTCGTCGAGCCGAAAGGGCCAGCGTGTCGGCCACCATCTCTGCCGCGTCGGAAACGTAGAGGTAGTCGCGAAGTGTGTCCATAGGAACGTAGATCGACACAGGTGACGCCATCAGATATCCACGGCACAGGTGCGAGATGAGTCCCTGTGGCTTGCTGAGGTTTTGGCCGGGCCCGTAGAGGTTGGCGAACCGCCCGATCACGACATTGATCCCGCTGCGTATGCCGAAGTTCACGGCGATGCTTTCAGAATCGAGTTTTGCCCGGCCGTAGTCGCCCAGTGGAACTACCTGTGTTTCCTCGTTGTGCGGCGCGCCGACGGCTCCGGCGTAGACGCCGCCTGCGGAGGAGGCGAGAAAGAATGTACCGTCGGCGGATTGCTTGCCTGCAATCTGCTCGAGGACGTCCGCGATGAGAGCGTTCTCTTCAGCGAATTCTGCTGCGCTAGTGCCGTTTACGCCTGCCCCTGCGGCCCAGACAATGTTCCAGGTGGCGTCGCTGAAGGATCCGAAGAACTTCGTGCAGTCCTGCATCAGAGTCGCTTTGGCTGATTCATGATCGGACCACGGCACATTGCTGGTGTAAACGATGTTCCCGCGGCGCCGAAGTTCGCGGTTGACCGAGGAGCCCAGTAGCCCACCGCTGCCGACAATCCACGTATACGTCGGGCTCACGCCGACGAGGTGGGTAGAGGTGGGTCGACTGTCGGCGTGGTCCGACCCAGCGGACCGTCGGCGGGGTCGGCAACGATCAGGTACGGAGGTTTACCCATCGCGGTCTTCACGTTGACGCCGACGTACTCGGCGACCACGCCCAGAGAGAACAGTGTGGCGCCGAAGCCGAACAAGAGGATGACCATCGTCGAGGCCCAACCGCGTACCTCGGATCCGAGATCGAACAGTAGATAGGAGGCGAGGACATACAGAACGAGCGCAAGACCGAGCCCAGCGAAGGCAACCCCGATGAGGCTGACCAGTCGCAGACCCTTCGTGCCGCTGGAAAGGACCATGCGCCAGAAATGCGACAGAAGAGTTCGCAGTCGGTACCCGGAGCGACGGCCGTGCTCCTCCCGAAGTTCTACGGGGCTGGTGGTGACTTCGCCGGCGATCCAACCGAGCGCGACGTCGAGATAGGCCTCGGAACCCGCATATGCAGCCACCGAGCGGCCGACCTCACCGAGGACGAGGCGGTAGCTCTGATAGCTCACAGTGTTGTCCGCGGCCATCGCCTTTGCAATGAGCCATTTGGATCCGCGTGAGGCGGCGTTGCGCCAGAATCCATGCGGCGCAGCGTTTGTCGGCTTGGCATAGACGACAGACGCTCGAAGATCGAGAGCCGTGTCGAGCAGGCCACCGATGTCTGCCGGATCGTGCTGGCCGTCCTCGTCCATGGTGACGATCCACTCACCGCCGCTCGACGCCATTCCTGCGAGGGTGGCGGGATGCTGCCCGAAGTTGCGGCTGAGCCATACGCCGCGGACAAAGGTGTGTTCTTCGGTGAGTGCGCGGATCACATCGGCCGAGTTGTCGGGTCCGTGATCGAAGACCAGCAATACTTCCTCGACGATCAGCGGGCGACCACCCGGGGAGTAGGTCACCGACGTAAGCGGCAGTATTTCGCCGATGAGCGTGCGCAGCGTCTGCTCACCTTGATAGACCGGCACCACGATAGAGATGCGGTGCGGATCGGGGGCGGCGTCAGGCTGTGGCATCACGGGGTGTGAGCCTATCTGCTGTCTGCGGAACTGATGCGGTCCGACGCCTCGGGTTCGGTGATGTTCTCGACCGACAACCCGTCGCCGGCTCGTCTCGGACGGCGTCGACGCAGGTCGAAGACGACGAGTACAGCCAGCAGAAGAACTCCGCCCGCGACCCCGACCAGGCCTAGTCGCTGACCGGGGGGCCGGAACGACATCGAGAGGTCGGCGTTGTCGGTCCCGGCAGGCAGGTCGACGTAGAGGAAGATGTCACCAAGACCTTTGGTCTGCAGTGGCTCACCGTTCAACGTCGCGCTGTACCCGGGCCAGGCCAACCGCGCGAAGACGACGCTGCCGCCTGTCGGCGAGCTCACGTTCACCTTTTCGGAGTTCGCGCTGGACGACTGCGGCACTGCTGTGGCGTCGACTGTTGCCACCACCCGCCCGATGTCTTCGGGAATGAGACCGTCGATACGTTCGAGTACGTAGGTCTGACGCTCGGCTTCAGCCGTCGGAGGGGTGACCCACTTCCATCCGGGAGGGGCAGGTTGCGAATTCGCGAGCGGGTACTGGTTCTCCTGGAGGACGACGCGATCCAGACGCATCAGATCGGCGTAGGTCTTACCTGTGTAGATCTCCACTTGAAAAAGTCGCCGGAACGCGTCAGGGCAGGTGGATCCCTCGTGCTGGAGGCAGAGCAGATTGGCGAAGTCGAGGTAACCGACCGGGGTGTAAGCGTTGACGTAGTCGAGACCGAGAACTTTGGCAGAGTTTCCGTAAACCTGCGAGTGCCACGGTAGCCGAGGGTCGTCGGCGCTGTCGGCGCTGGTTTCTGTCAACGTACGGCTGCCGAGTTGCAGCGTCTCGCCCTCCCACTGCGGGAATTCGGACCTGGCCTCGGACTGTGTCGTCGGAAGCCACCATTTCGCGAAGGGCGGGTCGTACGCGGCAACCTGATACATCGCAACGGGCGCGATGGTGAGAAGGAGCAACGCTGCCGTTGCGCGGGTGGAAAACCGGTGGGCGAGGAACAGTGCCACGGCGCCGAAGGCGGCGATCAGTAGACCGGACGCGACGTGACGACCGAAAAGTTCGGGACCTGACGAACCTGCCCTGAGCACGAGGATCACGGTCAGCAGGGATGCGGCAAGTAGGCGCGGGCGGAGCTTGTCCAAGGTTCCGTACCTGCTCACCAACGTCGCTACGAGGATCAACGCGACAATAGCGACGAACGGAAGGATGCGCGCTGGCCAACGTATCGGCCCGATATCGCTCGGACCTGCGGTGAAGACAAGGGCGAACACAAGCAGAATCAAGGGGGCCGTCAGCTCGCGGAGAGCGGCGGGCACGCGCCTCCACGCTACGAACGCCAGGGCAGGGACGAGGAACCAGGCGATATACGTGACAGGTGAAGCGGTCGTCTCGCCCGACCAGGATTCGATACTTGTCACCGACGTCGGAATGCTCGCAGTCAGCGTCTCCGACCATGGGGCAGTCAAGAAGTTGTCATTGAAGGTGCCTTCCTCTCCGCTGCGCCACGTCACCGATGACGTCAGGACACCGGGCAGGAAGGTGATGGCCCCGCACGATGCAGCAGCAATCCCGACCCCGGCCACTCTCAAAGCAGGCCTCCACTGACGCTGGAAGACCCATTCTCCGATTGCCACCGAGCCGACAACGACCCCTGCCATGACGGCGGCGTGTACGTATCCCACGCTGATAGCGAGATACAGGAATACAAACGGCATGATCGGGCCGGAGCGCCCACGTGCGTAGGACACCGAGCTGGCCCACGCGTTCATGATCCACGCGGTTCCTATGAGCGCGGTGACCCACGAGGTGTTCTCGAAGAAAAGTGTGAATCCGACGAATGGTGCACTGGCACCTGCGACCGCGGCCCACGACGGTCGGGAACCGTAGGCGAGGGCGACGCGGTATACGCCCCACGCCAGCACGATGGAGAACCCGAGTTTCACACCAGTCGCGAGCAACGCCAGGTTGTCGATCGAGGGAGAGAGGTAATTGATAGCCATCTGGACCGGGTTCCAGAGCCCGCCCTGGCCCTCGACGGGATAGTTGCCCGACATCCATTGGTCCAACACAAGCGAAGGAAACTGGCCCTCGCGCATGATCCGTCCAAGTTGCAACCAATTGGGCACGGCACCGGATTCGGTGTCGTCTATATAGAAGAACCGCGGATCCACGCTGAGGACGAGTAGATACCCGAGTACGACGACCGCAGCGACGGCCGCTGCCCACAGGGCACGCTCTTTGCGGCTGCCGAGCGCAGCGCTGTGGACGTGCTCGGCTCGGCTGGGGATCACTGTTCACTCCGTGAATCTGGTTGACGACAACCGACTGTATCGCGCTGCATCCTCACAGCAGAAACGGTGCGCACCGTGCGTCGACCCGTTGACGGCGGGGGTTGTGCGACCATGGACAGTGATTCTTCGACAAGATGGGGTTCTTCTAGGTATGGACGGCACTGCTCTCAATCGTCTCGATGCACCATCGAGCGGCCTCGGCACCGCGGTTGCCGCAGGCTCGTGCGGATTGACCGCGCAGCGTCTGCTCTTCGACGGACCTTCCCCACTGGTCAGTGCCGATATGTATGCGAACGTCGCGAAGGGAAATGCCGAGCGCTCGCGCTACGTGGCCGTACTCTCCAAGCGCACGACCGTCGACACCAACAGCTACTTCGGACGGTTCCCGGCCAGCTACTGGCAGCGGTGGACCGACGTCACCGAGGTCAGATTCGAAGCTGCGGTCACCGGGGCAGGGCGCATCGACATCGTCGCAACCGACTCGAAGGGTCGTAGGCGGACGGTTTCGAGCACCACGGTCGACACGGACGGGCAGTCGAGCCGTCTCAGTATGGCGGTGAAGGTTCAGCAGTTTCTCGACGGCGGTGCCTTGTTCGTCAGGTTCACCACCAGCTCGGGCGAGCTGACTGTGGAAAGCGCCGAGTGGTCGGTCGACGCACCGGAGAAGCTGCGTCCTACCTCGGTTGTCATCTGTACTTTCAACCGCGCCGACGACTGTGCGAACACCTTGGCCGCGATGGCGGACGATCCGATCGCGCTGAACGGAGTCGACAACGTATATGTGGTCGATCAGGGCACGGATCAGGTGCAGACACGCACGAAGTTCCAACGAGTTTCGGCCGAGCTCGGCGACCAACTGGTCTACATAACCCAGCCCAACCTCGGCGGGGCGGGCGGATTCACCCGCGGCCTGTACGAGGTGCAAGGTAAGGGCGGGGATCCCGCGAACGTCATCTTCATGGACGATGACGTGCTGTGTGAGCCCGAGGCGCTCGTCCGGATGAATGCATTCGCGAACAAGACCGTCGAGCCCGCGATCATCGGAGCGCAGATGCTCTATCTGCTGCATCCCGATCGCGTGCACGTAGGCGCCGAGGTTGCCAATCTGCAGAAGATCGAAGCAGGTCTCCACGTCAAGGACGCGATCTCGGACAAGAGCGCGCTGAAGAAGAAGCAGGACATTCGCGTCGACGCCGGTTACAACGGTTGGTGGTCGTGCCTGATCCCGTCGGAGATCGTCTCGCAGATCGGCTACCCGCTACCTTTGTTTTTCCAGTGGGACGACATCGAGTACGGCTACCGCGCTCGCGCGAACGGCTTTGCCACTGTCACCCTGCCCGGCGCTGCCGTGTGGCATGCGGACTTCGCGTGGAAGGACTGGGACGAGTGGCACAGGTACTTCAATCTCCGCAACGGCATGATCACCGCTGCGTTGCACGGAGGCCTCGACGGTAGAAAGCTTGCGCGCCAGCTGAGTACCGATCTGTTCCGCTACCTGGTCTCGATGCAGTACGGGATGGCGTTCACCTTGATAAAGGCCATCGAGGATTTCCTTGGCGGCCCGAGCAATCTTGTCGACGGCGGCATGGAAGCCGCCGGGGCGATTCGCCGTGAGCGGGCAGCGTACGGGGAGACCAAGCGGCACAACGCAAATGCGGTGCCCGACGTTCGTCCAGCAGACATGTTCATCACCCCGGCAGGTCCGACTCCGAACAAGAAGCTGGAATGGGCTGTGCTGGCCAAGCGGGTTCTCAATCAGTGGCGTGGGCGAGTTCACCCCGGACCGGTCGCGATCTCGGCGGAAGACGCACATTGGTGGCACGTGTCCCTGTTCGCGCATGCAGTCGTTACGGATCGCTCACAGGAAGGTGTCCGAGTTCGCAAGCGCGACAAGAATGCTGCCAAGATGCTGTTCAAACGCGGAGTGCAGGCGCTGCGTCGTCTGCGGACCGAAACCGCCGACGTGTCCGACGCTTACCGAATCGCAATGCCCGAACTGACGAGTCGCGAGAACTGGGCCCGGCTCTACAGCTGACGAGGTTGCCAACGACGGGTTCCATTGGATCACGTGGACTCCCGCCGCCCAGCCCGAAATAGAGATCGTCCTGTCGCAGCCTTCCCGGCGTGTTGTTTCGTACCGACAACCTCGATGCGACGTTCGAAAAGGTGCGGGCAGCGGCTAACGCCGAAATCTTGCAGGAACCCGGGAGTCAGCCGTGGGTGTCCGTGACGCCGCGTTCCGTGACCCGGCAGGAAACCTCGTTCGAATTTCTCAGGCCTGATCGGCACTACTTGCCGGCAGCGTTGGAGCTCGACGGATCCGCACGACCACCTGCTCGTTGTCCGCGGTGTAACCGAGGTAGTCGAATTCGGTCCCCGTGCGTGCGACGAACTCCGTCCAGGCGCGGTACTCGTGGTTGCGCCAGCCCGGGAAGTTGAAGTACTCGTCGAAGGCGATGACGGTCCCGACTACGAGTCGGTCGGCGACCAGGTCGAGCACCGTGATCGTCGACGAGTACAGGTCCGCGTCGAGGTGCAGGAACGCCAGGTTGTCGTCGTGGTGCTTCAAGAACTCGGGCAGCGATTCCTCGAACAAACCAGGCACGATTTCGGCACCGGGGACCTGGGGCAGGTTCTCCTGCTCGAACAGGCCTTTCGGGAATCCGCTGCGCCAGGTTTCGGGTAACCCGGAGAAGACATCGAAGCCGGCGACGATCGTCACGTCCTTGTTCGACGCGGACTCCTCGGCGATGATTTCCAGGGTGGTGCCGCTGGCTACCCCGAATTCGAGTGCCATGCCGGGGACGGACACCTCACCGAGCGCGAAGCGGAGCGTCGCGTGCGGACGGAGGAAGGTCGGTGCTTTGGGCATGACCTCCTCGGCGAACTCGGCGCTCTGCGCCGCTGCCTCGACGTCGGATGCGTACGGGATGTCACGTCGCATACGCATTTCGAGGCCGCGAATGAACGCGTGAAGGTCGTCGATCTCTCGGCGTTGACGGTCGAGGATCTCGAGAAGCTTGGCTTGCTGAGTGCCTGTCTGCTCGGCCAACTGGGCCGTCTGCTTGTCTAGAACTTCGCCGATTGTTCGCTGGATCTTCTCGCGTGCCGAATGCCGAAGTCGATCCGTCAGCTTCCGAGGTTCCGTCATGCGCACACGGTAGCCGAGGATGGCACGGTGTCACATGCTCAGGGCCCCCGACTTACCGCCGGAAATGCTCCCGCCGGCCGAGGCGCCGAAGCCGCAACCACTCGGCGAGTCCCTTCGGGTTGTGAGTCGTCACAAGGAAGTACCAGCCGAATCGAATCCATTCCTGCGGCAGCAGCTTTCGCATTCCGGGTTGCGACATCAGGTATCCGCGATTTCGGTACGTGAAGTACCGCTTCGTCGCGTCGTCTGGATACTGCGTGTGCATACGTCCGCCGAGGATCGGCTTGAATTCTGCGGCACCGTTGGGGTGCACATACGCCGTCGTCAAGCAGGTGCCGAACTTCAAGCCCGAGCGCTGCAACCGTCGATGCACCTCGACCTCGTCGCCGCGGACGAACAGTCGTAGATCCGGTACCCCCACCGCATCGATGGTCGACGCCTTGAATAGTGCGCCGTTGAACAGCGAAGCGATGCCTTCGAGTAGATCGTCTTCGGGATTCTGCGGGTCGATCAATTCCGAACGAAGGCGTCGCCACGAGGTTCCGCGGCGCAGTG
This sequence comes from Rhodococcus sp. 1168, assembly GCF_002091955.1. Lineage (GTDB taxonomy): Bacteria > Actinomycetota > Actinomycetes > Mycobacteriales > Mycobacteriaceae > Rhodococcoides. The sequence goes on from NZ_MKKY01000019.1 coordinate 11,196, forward strand.
GGAACGCGAGCCGATCGGGATCGTCGATGTCGCAGACGACGGGGGAGACCTCGTCGAGGCCGTGCTTCTGTGCACAGGCGTAGAGCGTCGCGAGGACGTCGGGCCCCTCGGGTCTGCCGTCGTCGTCGGCGAGGAAGACCCAATCGGCCCCGAGGGACAGCGCGTAAAGAATGCCGAGTGCGAAGCCGCCGGCTCCACCGAGATTGTGATGTGACCCAAGATAGGTGGTCGGGATGTCCGCCGACTCGACCAGTGTGCGGACCGCATCCTCGTGTGCATTGTCGACGACGACGAGATGATCGAGCGGCCGACTCTGATGCGAGATGACGTCCAGCGACAGCGCGAGGAGCTCACGACGCTTGTGGGTGACGATCACCCCGACAATTTTCTCAGGCACTGTCGCGCTCGAGTTCCTTCAGAATCGTCGCGACGTGATCGCCTGCGTCGTCGCCCTCGTAGGCCCGGACGACCTCCTCGATTCCGCCTTCTTGACGGATCTGTCCGTGATCGATCCACATTGCGCGGTCGCACAGTTGGGCCAGGAATTCGTTGGAGTGGCTGGCGAACACCAGAATCCCGGAGCGCTTGACCAGCTCCTGAAGGCGGATACGAGCCTTTTTCATGAACTCGGCATCGACGGCACCGATACCTTCGTCGAGCAGCAGAATCTCTGGGTCGATGCTGGTGACGACGCCCATCGCGACGCGCACCCGCATGCCCGTCGAGTATGTCCGTAGCGGCATGTCGAGGTACTCGCCGAGCTCGGTGAAATCAGCGATCTCGTCCATCTTCGCGAGCATTTGCTTGCGTGTCTGGCCGAGGAAGAGTCCGCGGATGATGATGTTCTCGTAGCCGGAGATCTCGGGGTCCATTCCGACGCCCAGATCGAACACCGGTGCGACGCGGCCGCGGATCGAAGCGCTGCCCCGGGTGGGCTCGTAGATGCCCGACAGCAGTCGCAGCAGCGTCGACTTGCCTGCACCATTGTGTCCGACGAGCCCGATCCGGTCGCCGTCCTTCAAGTCCATCGTGATGTTCTTGAGCGCCTCGACCACGACGACGTCGGAGGAGTTCCGATCGATGGCCCCACCGGCTTTGCCGAGGAATGCTTTCTTCAACGAACGCGTCTTGGCGTCGAAGATGGGGAAGTCGACGCAAGCGTCATGCGTTCTGATGCTGACAGACAAAGTTTCAGACCCCTAAACCCAGTAGGGCACGCGGGCCCGGTATTTCTTGAGCGCGAAGATGGCGAGCAGCCAGCCGACAATCGTGAACGCGATCACGATGTACCAGTGGTAGAGCTCCTGAGTTTCGCCGAGCATGGGTGCCCGGATGATGTCGAGATAGTGAAAGAGCGGGTTGAGCTCGACCAATTTGGCCCGCTTTGCGGCGTCGCCGCCCATCGATTCGAGGCCTGCCGTGGTCCACACGATCGGAGTCATGAAGAACAACAGCGTGACCATGCTGCCAAGAATCGGCGCGATGTCGCGGTAGCGGGTGGAGACGATGCCGAACAGAATCGCAACCCACAGCGCGTTCAGTGAGATCAGTGCGAGAGCCGGGATAGCAGCCAGATCGGACCAATGGAAACCGTTCGGCGGGAAGAACACGGCGATGATGATCACGTAGATCAGCAGGTTGTGGCCCAGCAGCAGCAGTTGACGCCACACCAGCCGATAGATGTGCACACTCAGCGCGCTGGGCAGCTGCTTGATCAGCCCCTCGTTCGCGACGAACACATCGGCACCTTCGAGGATCGATGCACTGATCAGACCCCAGATTATGAGGCCGACGGTGACGTGCGGCAGGAAGGTCTTCAGGTCGACGTCCAGAAGTACCGAATACAACAAGCCCATCGCGACGGCTTGGACCCCGGTGGCGATCGTGATCCAAAAGGGTCCGATCACCGATCGGCGGTAGCGCTGCTTGATGTCCTGCCAACCGAGATGCAGCCACAGCTCTCGCTGGCTGAGTCCTGTCGTCAGATCGCCGAAAGCGCGCTTGAACGTCTGTGAGTCCGAAACAGGAACGGGAACGGGCACGCGCTCTCCTGCTTCGCTCTCGAAATTCTTCGGTGGGGCCGACACGACGGTCGACCCTACCCGTTTACAGGTACTGACCGGTACCGCCTCCGCCACCAGGGCCTCCCATGCCGGGGTTCATAATTCCCCCGGCCGGAAGTGCGCCCTGACGCATCTGCTCGAGCTGAGCGCGTGCGGCCATCTGCTGAGCGAACAGAGCCGTCTGAATTCCGTGGAAGAGACCCTCGAGCCATCCGACGAGCTGGGCCTGTGCGATGCGCAGTTCGGCGTCGGAGGGAATGGCGTCTTCCCCGAAGGGCAGCGCGAGGCGTTCGAGTTCGTCGCGGAGTTCGGGCGCCAAGCCCTGTTCGAGTTCGCGAATCGACGACTGGTGGATGTCTTTGAGTCGGGTTCGGCTGGCGTCGTCGAGGGGCGCGAGGCGCACTTCCTCGAGCAACTGTTTGATCATTGTGCCGATGCGCATGACCTTGGCGGGTTGCTCGACCATGTCCGAAAGAGGCTGGTCGGCGTCGGTCGGATCGACGTTCTGATGCGGCCCGCTGTCGGCTGCCCGTGCGGCTGCAGCGGTTGCCTCCGCGCGGCTCAGTGCGAGAGGCTCTCCATTGGGGCCGATCACGACGACATGGTCACCGGCTTCGGGATTCGAGTTCGAGTCCGATTGCGTCATAACGCTATCCTTGCGCGTTGCCAGGTATTGCGCGACGAGCGGGTCCAATTATCCTGTTTGTGGGGCGGGATCGGGGGAAACAACCGTGCGAGTCGACAGGGCGGCGGATGCGAATAAGGGATGTGGAAAACACGCTCACGAAATCGACGCTTAGAGTGTCCGGCATGGGGTATGACGTCGCACGTGTCAGAGGGTCGATTCCCTCACTGGGCGACGGCTGGATCCACCTCGATCCACAAAACGGGATGCAGATCCCCGATCGTGTGTCGACCGCGGTGTCGACCGCGTTTCGTGGAAGTGCGCCGAATCACACCTCCGGACACATGTCCTCGCGTCGCAGCGCCGGGCTCCTCGAAGCAGCCAGGCAGGCGATTGCCGACCTCGTCGGCGGTGACCCGGCAGGGGTAGTGCTCGGGCCCGATCGTGGAACGATGCTGGCGTGGCTCGCGGAGTCGCTGTCGCCCCGTCTCGGTCTCGGGACCGGTCTGGTTCTCTCTCGGCTCGACGAGGAAGCGAACGTTGCACCCTGGCTACGCATCGCCAATCGCTACGGCGCACGTGTGAGCTGGGCCGAGGTCGAGATCGACACCTGTGAGCTGCCAAGCTGGCAGTTCGAGGAGCTGATCACGTCCAGTACCCGACTCGTGGCTGTCACTGCTGCGTCACCGATCGTCGGCTCGGCTCCCAACGTCCGGGTCGCGGCCGATCGTGTCCACGCCGTCGGCGGCCTCATCGTCGTCGACGCTGCGGGTGCGGCACCGTACGCCCACGTCGATATCGAAGAACTCGGCGCCGACGTCCTTGCCATCAACGCTTCCGCGTGGGGTGGGCCTCAGGTCGGTGCGCTCGTGTTCAGAGATCCCAGCTTGATCGACCGCATCCCGTCGATGTCGCTCGACCCGTTTGCGAAGGGCGCCGAGCGCTTGGAGGTCAGTGGGCACCAGTACGCGTTGCTTGCCGGTGTCGTGTCCTCGATCGACTATCTCGCCAATCTCGACGAAGAGGCCGCTGGAACGCGACGCGAACGCCTCCAGCTGTCCATCGGTTCGCTGCAGGACTACCACGACAAATTGTTCGACTATTTGATCCGGCGACTGGCAACGCTCGATCATGTGATGGTTCTCGGTGACTCTCCCAGCCGCATTCCCACGCTCAGCTTCACGGTCTCGGGAACCTCTGCCGAAAAGGTTGCCGAGCACCTCGCTCAGGCCCGGATCGGTACGGCCAGCGGAATCCACAGCGGAAGCCGATTGCTCGACGCGTTGGGTGTCAACGACGAGGGCGGTGCCGTCACCATCGGGCTCGCTCCGTATACGACGCGATATGAGATCGATCAGCTCGTCGAAGCATTGTCGAAGCTGGCGTAGACGCCCGACCGCACGAGGTAGGTGCCGCCGGGCGTCTACTGCACCATTACTGCACTCGCAGGATTACCTTGCCGATTGTGTCTTCGGCGTCGAGCATTCGATGTCCCTGTGCCGCATCGGTAATCGGAATTTCGGCGTAGATGATGGGGCTGATCTGTCCTTCGCTGATCATCGGCCATAGGCGAGCTGTCATGTCCGAGACGATGTTCGCTTTACTCGAAGGTCCGGTTTCGGGTCTACCGCGTAACCCAGCGGCGTGAATAGTTCCGCGTTTGCCGAGCAGTGCGCCGAAGTTCAACTCACCCTTGACTCCGCCCTGCATGCCGATCGTGATGAGAGTGCCATCCATTGCCAGCGCATTCACGTTGGGCTGCAAGTATTTTGCGCCCATGTTGTCGAGTATCAGATCGGCGCCGTGACCGTCGGTTTCGGATCGCAACACCTCGACGAAGTCCTGGTTCTTGTAGTCGATGGTGATGTCCGCGCCGAGCGTCCTACAAAAGTCGAGTTTGTATGTCGAGCCGGCCGTGACTGCGACGGTGACGCCGAAAGCCTTTGCGACCTGAATGGCGTGCGTGCCGATGCCGCTGCCGCCACCGTGGATCAACAGGACCTGTCCGGATCGCATACCGCCGTACATGATGAGATTCGACCAAACAGTCGACGCCACCTCGGGAAGTGCCGCTGCCGCATGTAGATCGAGTTCACCGGGAATGGGGAACAGCTGGGTCGACGGCACGACGACCTGTTCGGCGTAGCCGCCACCCGCGAGTAGTGCGCATACACGGTCGCCGACGTTCCAGTCGTGGACGCCTTCACCGAGCTCGGAAATCACGCCCGAACATTCGAGCCCTAAAATTTCGCTCGCACCGGGAGGCGGTGGGTAGTGGCCTTGCCGCTGCATGAGGTCGGCGCGGTTGATCGCGGTGGCAGCGACGTCGACGACGACTTGGCCACGGCCCGGACGCGGATCAGCGACCTCGGTCCACGCCATGACGTCGGGGGACCCGAACTCGGTCAGTGTTATTGCGTGCATGGCTTCCAGCGTAGGCGTGGCGACGCAGCCACATTCAACGTCCCGGCGGTGTGTGATTCCCGGCTCGTTTCGGCAAACATTGTCAGGACAAATCGGACATCAATGGCAGGGATCTACTAACGAGTAGCAGTCCTTGCCTAATATGGACGGGTGACGGCCGAAAGATCCTTTGGTCCAGGGGGGGACCCGCAGTGGCTCGATGCTGCGGAAATGAGAGCGTGGCGCGCCTATGTAGACGGCGGCCAACGATTGATGGGGGTGCTCAACAAAGATTTGCAGGACGCACATGGCCTGACGATGGCGGAGTACCGGATTTTGGTGATGCTGTCCGAATCACCCGACGGATCGGCACGTATGAGCGACCTCGCCGACGGCGTCCTGTCCTCGCGCAGCCGGTTGACCCACCAGATTCGCCGGATGGAAGGCGACGGGATGGTCTCGCGGAACACCTGCGCCGACGACGGCAGAGGCGTGCTTGCCGCCATCACCGACGAAGGCGCCCGCAGGCTCGCTGAAGCGGCTCCGACACATGTGTCGAGCGTCCGGAAGCATCTGGTCGATCTGCTGACACGGCGGCAGCTGACAGTGCTCGGCGACATCTTCGAGGAGGTCGACGCGGCGATGGGCGAGTCGGAGGTACAGGTGCGCTGACCGACCGCGATTCGCCCCGCGGCGCACGGGGCGTTTAGTATCTTCTACGGAAGCGTGGCAGAGCGGCCCAATGCACTCGCCTTGAAAGCGAGAGACGTGTAAAAGCGTCCGGGGGTTCAAATCCCTCCGCTTCCGCCATCAAGGCCCTGATCTCACCAGTCGGTGTAGGTCAGGGCCTTTTCAGCTCCAAGACGAGAACGACCAGTCGGCCGTTGTTTCATCCGCGACGGATGATGTGGCGGGCGGCGGTCGGCGGGATGCTCGACGTCATGAAACGCACCGCGGCGATGAAGCGCACTGTGGCCATGTCTGCGCTCTGTGGACTCGTATTGTTCGCGGCGGCGTGCAGCGACAACGACACCGACAATGCGAACTCCACCGACGCATCGGCGAGTAGCACTCGCGAGATTGCGTCCAGTGTCGCGAGCGAGGTGCAGGGTAGTGCCTCGGCTGCGGCCAGCAGTGTCAAGGCCACCGCGTCGGCTGCGGTGGGCAACGTCCAGGACACTGCGTACCTTCAGGCGCTCGAAAGCCAGAACATCAGCTTCGGGAGCACCGAAGATCAGGTCGCGGCCGCTCGCACCGCCTGCGACGAGTTGTCCGGCGACACCAGCCTCGACGCCACCAGAGTCAAGATTGCGGAGACGACCGGACTCGACGACGCCCAGTCCCGCACGTTGATCAACATTGCCGTTCCGATCTACTGCACGACGAACGTCGGAAAGCTGACCGTCAACTGACGTCGTCTATCCATCATGCGGAAGTTCACAGATGCAGTCGAGTCCGGCGATCACAGCGCAGTGGAGACGCTCTTGGCCGAAGACGTACGGTTCACCAGCCCGGTTGCGTTCAAACCCTATGACGGCAAGGCGATCACGTCGGCCATCTTGCGTGGCGTCCTCCGCGTATTCGAAAATTTTCGTTACACGAAGACGATCGAGAGCGTCGACGGACGCGACCATGCGCTGGTTTTCGAAGCGACGGTCGACGGCAAGAAGATGAACGGATGCGATTTTCTCCATCTCGACGAGAACGGCTTGATCGACGACTTCGTGGTGATGGTCCGCCCGCTCTCCGCAGCGATCGCTTTGTCCGAGGCGATGGGTGCTCAGTTTCCGCAGATTACTGCGGAGGCTGCGCAGTATCGCCTGGTGTAGGCAAAAGTCCACGATGCGCTACTCGCGATCGAGACATTCTCGGCCCATGCCTTCGCAGGTACGGGCAGGCTCCGCGATCGAAGGTTGTGACCTACCGCTCAGCCAACTCTCGTGCTTCGTGAGCGAGATCGTCTGAAGTGGCGTCCATACGGGCGATCTCGCGGTCGCGAACCGTCATGATGGCGACGATCGGTACTGCCAATGCGAGAAGCCCGAGGACGAAGACTGGAAAGATGAACGGGAACAACGCAAGTCCGACGGGTGCGGGTGCGGATGTGTCGCGGGCAATTTCCACTGCGGCCATTCCGGTGTAGTGCATGCCGACTATGGCGATCCCCAGGATCGGACCGGCGATCAATCGCAGCGTGGTGGATCCCATCGCCATCATGAACCACAATGCGGCTGTGGCGCCAACGACAGCGATCACGAGTGAGAGTGCGACGAAGAGCGTGTTGTAGTTGATCTGGCCCTGAAACTGCACGGCCTGCATGCCCGTGTAATGCATGACGGTGATCCCCATGCCGACGAGGGAGCCGGAGGCTATGAGCCGCGACCAACTGAACTCGGTTCCGAGCATGTACAACGCGGCGAAGACCGCGATTACGGCAATCAGAGCCGAGATGATCGTCCACGACAGACTGTAGCGAAGGGGACTGCCGGGTAACGCAAACCCGAGCATTGCGACGAAGTGCATCAACCAGATACCGACACCACCGATGGACAATGCGCCCATGAAAAACCAGCGCATTCGCGCCGCGGGGTGCCTTGCCGACATGCCATGTCGGGCACACGCCAAACCGATGACCGATCCCGAGACTGCAATCGCGAACGCCAACCCGAGCAGCCAGAGCCCCATGGAGAAATGGTTCATTTCGTCCGACATGCCAGTTCCTTAGATTTGTTGTTGTCCGGGTGTCAGCAGGGCGCTGTCGCCGCGATACGTTCGAGCGCGTACTCGGTGATCGTGATCAAGGCCTGCTTCGACGATTCTCGGTTACGCGCGTCGACGTCGATCATCGGTACGTGGTCGGACAACGCGAGAGCCTGACGAAGGTCATTTGTTGCATGTACGGGAGCATCGTCGAAACGGTTGACTGCCACGATGAACGGCAAACCACGGGCTTCGAAGAAGTCGACAGCGGCAAAGCTGTCTTCGAGACGGCGCGTGTCGACAAGGATGACCGCGCCGATCGCGCCCGTGATGAGGTCGTCCCACATGAACCAGAATCGCCGCTGACCGGGTGTGCCGAACAGGTAGAGAACCAGGTCGTCGGCGAGCGAGATGCGGCCGAAATCCATTGCGACTGTTGTCGTCTCTTTGTTCGGTGTCGAGCTGAGGTGATCGATGCCGTCACTGGCGTCGGTCACCATCGCTTCGGTGCGCAAGGGGACGATCTCGGAGACCGTCCCGACAAGGGTGGTCTTGCCGACGCCGAATCCTCCGGCGATCACGATCTTTGTCGACGTGACGCGAGACGGCGCGTCAGAGTTGCCGAAGTCCACGGAGGGTCCTTTCGATCAATTCGCGGCGCTCGACCGCAGTCGCGTCGCTTCGCAGAGTGGCTTGCACTTTCAATGCCCCGCTGACAACGAGATCCGCCACCAGAACCCGAGCCACCCCGATCGGTACACCGAGGTATGCCCCAATTTCCGCGATCGAGATGCGCTGCCCGCAGAGCGCGACAATCGACGCGCGAATGTCTTCGGGCGCCAGGCCGCTTGCGATGACATCCTCTACCGTTGCGACGATCGCTTCGAGCGGAAGGTCGATGGACGGCTTCGTCCTACCTTCGGTGATGGCGTACGAGCGAACGAGACTCGGTTCGGGATCAGCGTGCTCGGAGTAGTTTTGGGGCATCGACGTCAGGTATCCCGACCTGATCTAGGAGCGATGTCCATGGTCGTTCCGACTCGATCGACCAGAGTGACCATTTCGAAACCGATCTGACCGATGTCGCATCCCGCTACGGCTAGCGCAGCAAGATAGGCGCCAGTGCCGACGCCCATGAGGAGCAGGTAGCCGTTTTCCATCTCGACCACCGATTGCAGAACTGCGCCGCCGTCGAACAGCCGAGACGCGCCGGCAGAGAGACTGGCGAGTCCGGATGTGACGGCGGCCAACTGGTCCGCACGATCCAGAGGAAGGTGCGAGCTCGCCGCGCTCAGCAATCCATCGGCAGAGACGATGATGGCGTGGCTTACTCCCGGAACGTCGCGTGCAAAACCCGACACCAACCAGTCGAGTGCGCGAGGAGTTTCTGGGGCTCCGACAGAATTCACTGTTCTCCTTCGTCTTTCTGAACATGTGTTATCGAGTGCAACGCTGTGTTGTTCTCGCTGTCAACGTGTCGGCGTCCCCGGCTGAGGCCGGATTGGTAGTCACTCCACCCGCGCCTGATCGTTTCCGGGTCGACGCGTTGACGGTGGGATCCGGAACGGGCAGAGCTATTGGTGGGCCTGACAGTTCCGGGAACCAACCGCGCACCGCGGTCCCGGATCGGGAGTCCCGAATCGGCCATCTTGCTGGAGGGCATGTCCGTCGACGCGTGAGCGGCAACCCATCCCTCGTCAGCCTCGGTTGTCCAGATGCTGCCGTTTGTGGCACCGGACTCGTCGTCCGTGGGGTCGATAAGCCACTCGGACACCATTCCGGCGAAGATCGGTGACGCAACCGGTGGAACGTCAGAGCCGGCCTCGGGAGCGTTCGCGCTGAAGACGCCCACGGACGGTGGGGTCGGGTCTCGGGGTGGAGTCCAGTCGCGAGGTGGTGTGGTTTCGCGCGGTGGGGTCGGGTCTCGGGGTGGAGTCCAGTCGCGAGGTGGTGGCGTTTCGCGCGGTGGAGTCGGGATGCGACGTGGTGTCGAGTCGCGCGGCCGGGACGAGAAGAACGCCGCTGTGACGTTCGGGTTCGGAGCGCCGAACGGGGCTCTAGGCACAGGTCCAGCGGCGGGGAACTCGCCTGTATCCGGTTGGTCGGCAACCATTTCCGCCTTGGGCGGCGGCGGAGCTATCGGTTGGGTCGTGAAGGCATTGGCGGTACCGGGTACCCCACTGCTCCCTGGGGTGCGGCGTGGAAGTCCGCTCGCCATGGGAAGGGCGCTGGAGTTGGTCTGCGAAGCAAACGCAGAGGACGCACCTGAAACAGCTGGCGGCACAGTGGAAGCAACAGGGTGTGAAGATTGACGATTGGGTAGCCAGTTCCCTGATGCCACCGAAGCATCGGGATTATGGGCGCCTGCTACCGGGAATGCGACAGCGCCTTGACTCGATGTAGGTGTTCCCGCCGCGACGGAGTGAACCGACAATGCTGCGCGAGCCTGAGAGGCAAGTGCAGCCGTCGACGTTCTGATCGCGGTGTCGCGTGGCGCCTCGAGCAGTGCAATCGGCAGGTGAACCATCGCAGTGATGCCACCGCGATCAGATGTGCCCGCGGACGGGCGTAGACGTACCGAAATACCGTATCGACTGCTGATACGACTGACGACGAACAGCCCCATGTGGCGGGCGGTGTCAGGACTCATCTCGCCGCCCGACGAGAGGCGCCTGTTGGCGTCGACCAGGTCGTCCGGCGACATTCCGATACCCAGATCGGCAATCTCTACGAGCACGGAACCGTCGTTGGTGCGTGCGGCGTCGATCGTCACTGTAGTTTCGGGCGGTGAGTAGCGCAGGGCGTTGTCCAGTAGTTCGGTGACGAGGTGCACTACGTCTGCACTGGCCTTGCCACTGACGACAGCAGACAGAATTTGTCCGAGTTCGACACGCAGATAGTCCTCGACACCGGAAGCTGAGGCGCGTAGAGCGTCGGCAAGTGCGATCGGTGCGGTTCGGACGCGTCTTCCCTCGTTGCCGGAGAGGATGAGGAGATTATCGCTGTTGCGTCGCATTCGGGCGGCGATGTGATCGAGGCGGAAGAGATTCTCGAGGCGATTCGGGTCGTCTTCGTCTTTCTCGAGTTGCTCGATGAGCACGAGCTGTTGTTCGACGAGGGACTTGTTTCGACGGGAAAGCGTTTCGAACATGTCGTTGACCTGGCGGCGGAGAGTTGCCTGCTCGCCGGCCAGTGTGATCGCCTGCCCGTGCATGTCGTCGACCGCGCGTGCGAGTTGCCCGATCTCCTCGTGTGTCTCTACAGGTACACGAGGTATCTCGAGGTCGACTATTCGTTCGCCGGCGCGGATTCTTTCGATCGCCTCGGGGAGTCCATGACGTGCTGCTGTGAGCGCGGCAAAACGTAGGCGCTGGATAGGTTCGACCAACGAGCGACTGATGACGAGCGCGAGGACGAGGGCTGCGAGGACGGTGCCGACGACCAGCGCGGCGTCTCGAAGCGCTGCGGATTGGGCGGCGCCGGTTTCGGAGTTCGCGGTGGGGACGAACCGGGCGATTGCGGCATCAGCGATGGCGTCGTACTGATCGCTACTGGCTTGGAGCCCGAGGCCGATCTCCCTGCTCAAAGGGGATCCCGGGGGTGTGGCCGCGATTGCGCCCAGACGACTCTGAGTGGATGCGCGTAGAGAATTCAGCGCGGCCAAGGGGTCCTGCGAGGGGTCCGCCTCGACTGGCGGAAGTACTCCACCGGGCGTAGCCAGTGGCATGAGACCGCCGAGACTGCCAAGTTCTGCACCAGCAGTAGAAATAAGGATGGTGCGCGATTGCGGATCGACGTCGCCGTTGCCGAACAGAATGTGCTGATTGGCCAATGTTCGACGGGCTCCCCACAAAGGCGCCAACTCGGCACCACGCTCACGCAGAAGGGGTAGCTCGGATTTGGACAAGAGATCGGCGAACGGGATCCAGAGCTCGGTCGACGCCTGACTGTAGCGAGCGACCAGTTGGATAGGCCGTTCGGAGCTGGTCGGAACCTCGTCGATGAGTGCCCGGCTGTTCTGCACGGACTTGTCGACCAGGTCACTGAGCTTAGCGTCGGTTCGGAACACATTCGCGGCAACCGTGAAATCCTGCAGCGCGATTGTCGCTTGTGCGGTCGCTGTGGCGGTGTCGGCGCCGGAAGCAGCCGCAACTGTCACTGCCTTGAGAGCTTGTTCCAGCCGAAGTGCCGCAGGAACGGCGAATGCACGCTCGGCTGACGTATTGAGGTCCGCGGCGTCGGTCAGTTCGCTCTGGATCCGGAGGCCACCGAACAGAACGGCGACGAGCATCGGAACCGCGAAAACTGCGATAACCTTCCAGCCGAGGCGCCATTCGCCGATCGACCACCACGAGGTTGTCTGTGCATCGTCTTTCATGCGGTCCAATGCCTCTTCGCGTCTGCCATTGAAATCTGTTGTCCCCCGGTTGGACACTGATCGACTTTCCTTCGACCAATGCAGTCGAATGAAAGCGATTCGAACCGTAACAGAATGATGTCGATTTATCAGGTTTGCGGTCTTCAAAGTCCGGGCTTAAACAACTTTTTCCCTGTTTACGATGCATCTTCGGTGTCGGATGCTGGAGACTCGATTATTTCGATGAACCAAATCCGGCCGCATGTAGCCCTGCATCGACGGGTGTGGGTATCAAATGGGGACGAGCGGGTACTACCTGCGGATGAGCGAAGAAGCGCGACGTAACGACGGTGACAACGACGGTCCGCTCGAAGAGGAACTGGAGGAGAGTTTCGACGCCGTCGTCTCCGAAGGCGGTGAGCGTCTCCACCGAACCGTGCGCACGGTTCTGATCACAGGATTCTTCGGCGGTCTCGAAGTTGCTCTGGGTGTCATGGCCTATCTGGCGGTGCTGTACGAGACCGACAATCAGCTACTGGCGGGGCTTGCGTTCGGAATCGGTCTGGTGGCGATCTTTCTGGCACACGGTGAGTTGTTCACCGAGGACTTCCTCATGCCGATCGCGGCGTTGGTCTCCCGCAACGGCACACCCGCGCAGTTGGCGAAGCTGTGGATCGGGACGTTGTTGGCGAACCTGATGGGCGGGTGGTGTGTGATGTGGCTGGTCGCGCACGCCTTCCCGCAATGGCTGTCGGTACTGTCGGAATCCGCGCACCACTTCGTCGACGCTCCGCTGAACCTACAGTCGATCTGCTTGGCCATCCTCGGCGGCAGCACGATGACCCTGCTGACCCGCATGCAGCAGGGAACCGATTCCGACGTCGCGAAGATCATCGCGGCGATGTCGGCTGCATTCCTGCTGGCCGGATTGCAGCTCTTCCACTCGATCCTGGACTCCCTATTGATCTTCGGCGCCATCCACGCTGGCGCAGACATCGGTTACCGAGCGTGGATCGACTGGTTCGGATACACGGTGGGTTTCAATATCATCGGTGGCGTCGTGCTGGTCACCGCCCTACGCCTGGTGCGAACCAAGGAATTAGTGAAGTCGGAGCGCGATCGCCATCCCGATTGATCTCGTGAACGGGATCGAGCATTCCTGGACGAAACCGAGGTCATTCGACCGAATGACGCGTTCGAGAACCCATCTACCTGCGCGTGCTGAGGATTCGAACGAAACCGTGGTGTGAGCGATCTCTCCATCGCTCTACGGAGCCCCTGCTCATGCGGCTTGCTTGGATATGTCCCAAAGAATCGATAGAACTTTTGTACGACCTCTATCGCGGCTACTGTGGGTGGAACCGCAACTGCAGTAGGTCTACCTACTGGTGGGTTAGGTTGAATCAGAAGTTGTTCGTGTTGCGCCCCAAGGGGTGCGGCGGGGGAGGATGGATCAGTCAAATGCACCGTCGTGTTCTGGCAGCGCTGGGAACCAGCATTGCGCTGTCGATACTGGGGACCGGTGTGGTGTCTGCTCAACCGCTGCCCGGGACCGGAAGCTCCGATGCTGCCGTGACGCCGTTCGGTGAGTCCGCACCGTCGCCCTCGGCTCGGATCGACCATATCGAGATGATCACGCCCCGTCGTGCTGCCGTGTTCGTGCAGTCGTCTTCGATGAACAAGATCGTTCAGGTTCAGGTCTTGTTGCCTGCAAGGGGCGGTCCGCGCCCGACTCTCTACATGCTCGACGGCGTCAGTGCCGGCAAAGAGTCCGACTACGCCGAGAGCACGTGGACGCAGAAGACCGACATCGTGGACTTCTTCGCCGACAAAGACGTCAACGTCGTGCTTCCCGTAGGTGGTTCGAGTAGCTACTACACCAACTGGAATGTGCCGGACCCAATCCTCGGCGTCAACATGTGGGAGACGTTCTTGACGTCGGAACTTCCCCCGCTCATCGATGCTCAGTTCTCCGGCAACGGCACCAACGCGATCGCGGGCGTCTCCATGGGTGCGCAAGCCGCGATGGATCTCATTACCCGTCACCCCGATCTCTATACCGGTGTGGCAGGCCTGAGCGGCTGCTACGACAACTCGCAGCCGAATCTGAAAGATGCCGTTCGCGCCACCGTCGCAACCAATGGTGGTAATGCGAGCAACATGTGGGGTGAGAACGCCGATCCGAAGTGGGTCGAGCATGACCCGTCTCGAAACGCAGAAGCCTTGCGCGGCAAGGATATCTATATTTCCGTCGGCACCGGTTTGCCCGGCCCGTACGAACTCGGACCGGGTGGCACCGGCATAGAGTCGGCCGCCATGGGCGGACCGCTCGAGGCTGCCGCGCTCTACTGCACAACTTTGTTCGATACCAAACTTCGGTCTATCCGCATCCCGGCCAAGTTCGTCTATCGGCCTTACGGCATCCACCAGTGGCCGTATTGGCAGGACGATTTGCGCGAGTCCTGGCCGACGCTCCGCGACGCTCTGAACATCTAGGACTCGCGCAACGGGGTCAGATCGCCGAGAAGTGTGCGAGCACGTGCTCGGCGACGGCAGCGGGTTGCTCGAGAGATACCGAGTGGCCCGCAGCTTCGACGCTCCGGTAGCTGCCCCCGGATGCCTCGGCGATGTTGACGTCCGAGATGGGCGGCGGGTACGCGTGATCTTCCGTCCCGGAGATTGCGAGCACCGGCACCGTGCAGCCGTTCAATTCTTCGACGATTCGCGACCGGTGAATCACCTGGTAGGCAGAGCCGCCGATGTTGGGCTTCAGTTCCGCGATCCGGCCGCGCCACTCCTCGACGGCGGGTGTGCCCGCGGACAAGCTGGTGTCGCCGAACATGATGTACAAAACGATGTCGGTATTCTCGCTTCCCCCGATGTCGGCCAGTCGCTCGACGAGGGGAGCAAACGCCTCCAGTTGATGCTCCTCCTCCGCCGAAGAGCCCATTGCGACGGCGGACAGCAGCAACTCGGGTCGCCTCGCCGCCAATCGAAGCGCGACGAATCCGCCGAGCGAGTTTCCCAGGAAATGCACGCGACCCAGTTGCAGTTCTTCGATGAACGCAGCAGCGTCCTCGGTCAGGATGTCCACGGACACCTCGGCGCGCGGATGCGTCGAACTCTCGCCGTGATTACGGTGGTCGTAGGCGAAGACGCGGTGCCCTGCGTAGGCCAGGAGTTCGGCCAGCGCGTCGAACATTCGATGATCGAAGAACAGTGAATGACTGAGAACGACAGGGGTGCCGTCCTCCGGTCCTGATACCGCGTAGGACAATCTCGCGCCGTTGACCTGGATCGTGTTCATGTCGGACTCCTGACAGAATCTTGCCGCCGTCGTGACCCCTCCGCTGTGATGGGGGACACGTATACTCTCTGGACGATAGGGCGCACGTATGCGACGGGTCTGCCGGTGACGCGCACGGAATCGACGGCCGGGCGCACGGATCAAGGCGCGAAAGGTATTACTCAGCGGTCCGAAGACTTTCAACTGGTGGAGTTCAGTTCCGACGCGATCGTCTACTCACGAAGCGCCGCATCTGCGCGCTCCGACGACGACCGGACCCTGCGAGTAGTGGTCCCTCGCGCGGGCACGTTTCGTTTTGCTCACGGCGACGATCGCGCCATCGTGGGCCCGGGTGCCGCGGTCGCGATGTCGATGGCCGCTCCCTTCTCCATCGAGCACGGCCCAGGCGCGCGAGCATGGGTGGTGAGCGTCCCGGAGTCGGCCTGGCCATGTTCGGTCGTTCCCGTGAAGCCGCGGGTTCTCGATCTTGCCTCGGGTATGGGTGCCGGTGGCAGCTGTAGTGACCGAGCAGCTATCGATGCAACGAGATGCCCTCTCGGCAAGCAGTTTTCGTGAGATCTCCGATGCGCTCACCAGGATGCTGGTCGGTGTCGCATCCGATTTGTCCCGGTGGCCGGATGTCGCGCAGGCCGCGTCGGCGCTGGTGAAAACGCAGTCCGACGACCCGACTCTTACCCCGAAAACGCTTGCTCGACGCCGCGGCTGGTCGCTGCGGCATGTGCAGGCCGTGACACAGTCGGTGGGCACCAACCCTTCGGAGATGATCCGGACCAGCCGGCTCGTTCGTGCTCGTGCTCGGCTCGACGATCCAGCTCAGCTCACCGAACGGTCGCCGAGATCGCCCATCAGTCGGGTTTCGGCTCGGTCAGCACCTTCAACGCGGTGTTCCGTGACGAGTTCGGGATGAGCCCTCGGCAGGCACGGGTCATCGATGAGCGGCGGTAGCTGCGTATTTCAGGAACGCGTCGTTCTCGTGTGGGTCGCCGATTGTGATACGAACCCCGTCATTTCCGTAGGCGCGCAACAGTATTCCAGCTTCTGCCGCGGCTTCGGTGTAGGGGCCGGAGAGGGCCCCGAGTGGTAAGAACACGAAGTTCGCCTCCGAAGGTGCGACGTCGTAGCCCAGCTCGGTCAGTGCAGTGCGAACCCGTTCACGTTCTGCGACAAGGGTATCGGTACGGGCGAGGAGCTCGTCCTTCGCCTCGAGTGATGCCAGAGCTGCTTGCTGTGCGACGGAGCTCACCGCGAATGCGATGCGAACTTTGCTCATCGCGGTGATCACCGCCGGGTCGCCGACGGCATATCCCACGCGTAGCCCGGCCAGCCCGTACGCCTTGGAGAAGGTGCGGAGAACCAGTACGTTGCGATGGTCGCGAGCCAATTCGACACCGTCGGTGTACTCACCCTCCGGGTTGTCGCGGGCGTACTCGAAGTAGGCCTCGTCCAGTACCACGAGGACATGCGCGGGCACCGCGTCGAGGAATCGTTCGAGTGCAGATCTGGCCACGACGGTGCCGGACGGGTTGTTCGGGTTGCAGACGAATATCACGCGGGTGCGCTCGGTGATCGCGGCGAGCATGGCGTCGAGATCATGCACGTGCGCCGCGTTCAGCGGGACCTCTACCGGCGTCGCACCGGCGACGCGCGCGATGATCGGGTACGCCTCGAAGGACCGCCACGCGTACAACACTTCGTCGCCGGGGCCGCACATGATCTGGACGACTTCCTGGCACAGCGCGACCGATCCGTTACCGACTGCAACATTGGCCGGGTCGACCTTCACGTGCGCGGCGACGGCGTCCACAAGGGCAGTGGCGCGTATGTCGGGGTAACGGTTGACGGTGACGACCGACTCGGCGATCTTCTCGCGGACGCCTGGGAGTGGTCCTTGCGTCGTCTCGTTGCTGGCCAGCTTGATCGCACCCGGGAAGTTGCGTCCGGGTACGTAGGCGGGAATTGCGTCGAGGTCGGTGCGGATGCGAGCGGTCACGGCTCACATTATGCGCCAGGTGGAGCTGATCGTTTCCTGTGCGTCCGCCGGTAATCCAGCGGGGCGTGCCCCGCCGCACTATTTTGGTGTCATGTCGGGAATCTTCACGGATGTGGCAGTGCTCCGAATCGACGCGGACGACGATGAGCAACCGCCTGTGCAGCACAAGGTGCCGCTGACGGCCATCTCCCCGGAAGGGCACGTCCGAGGCGGGATCGTGGTGTTGCACGAATCCCGCGAACTACCGGAATCGCTACTGGACTTGCTGCGCGCGCTCGCACTCGAAGGATGGCTGGCCGTCGCCCCGAACTTGTTCCATCGAGGCACCGAGGGTGATGAAGTTTTCGGCGAAAACCTGTTCTCCGATTTCGACGCAACCTTCGACTGGCTCACTTCCCGAGGTGTCTACCCGGACTGCGTCGGTGTCATCGGATTCGACGACGCCGGAACTGCGGCGCTGATCGTCGCAACGAACCGGCCGATCGGTGCCGCCGTCAGTGTCGCGGCGGCGGGCATCGTCCAACCACTGAACGCCGACGCCATCGCATTGATCGAAGCCGCGCCCTCGCTCCAGGCGCCCTGGTTGGGTCTGTACGGCGAGAACGACCCCAGGACCCCACCGGAGCACATCGAGGGCCTACGTGACGCAGCCACACGGTCGTCCGTAGCCACCAACGTCGTCAGCTATAGCGGATTGCGCCACCGCGCCGACGAACCGCAGCCGTCACCCGGCAGTACCGAAGACAGCGACCCGGCGGCGGCGGCCCTGATCGAAGCTCAGGCCAGAATCTTCGATTGGTTCGACTCGTTCCTCAGGTGAACGGGATATGACCAGGCGTTTTGCGTTCTCCTCTCAACCGTGTGTAATCTCGTTCCTCGGCGGTCCGAGAGGGCCGGCAGCCTAGGAGGCGTGCCAGAGCGGCCGAATGGGAGTCACTGCTAATGACTTGACCCTTCACCGGGTCCGGAGGTTCAAATCCTCTCGCCTCCGCCAAGCTGATCCGCAAGGACCAGCCAGTTTGACGCAGGACCGTTGATTCGTAAGGATCAACACAATTGAACATGCGCCCGTAGCTCAACGGATAGAGCACCTGACTACGGATCAGGAGGTTAGGGGTTCGAATCCCTTCGGGCGCACAAGAAAATAGCCTCGTACTTGCGGAAACGCAAGTGCGAGGCTATTTTTCTGTCTTCGATTCCGAGGGCTCAGGGTGTCCGTTTTCGATGGGTTCCGTCCGAGCGGACGTAAGGGTCTGTCATGATCGGGGGATGCTTGGACTCATTGGATTGTTGCTCGTCGTGTGGCTGGTGTTCGTCATCCTCGGGTTCGTTGTCAAAGGCTTGCTCTGGTTGGCGATAATTGGGATCGTGTTGTTCGCAGCAACCGCTGCGTGGGGTTGGGTGAAGCGAAACACTCGCACCTGACGCTGGGCTGATTCGCTCATCGATAGTGCGGACGAGTTCAGATGGCGCCCTCGGAGTGGCGAGGTGTCGACGTTGCGAGGGCAGCAACAACTTGAAGAAGATTCGCGGCACTGAAGCTTTCGGGCCTACGTACGACGTCTATCGCAGCTCCCTGGATGAGAGCGACGAGTGTGGATCGGAATGCGTCGGCATCGAGATCGTGTTCCCGGGCGAATCGGTCGGTGACGGGGTGAATCGCGTCGGTATACAAACGGAGACCCGCGTCGATCTGGTCACGAAAATCGATGCTTCTTCGGAAGAAATAGAACTGGAAAAGTAGGTCGACTTCATCACTCTGAGTGTGGAGGCCTTCCAATTCTGTGGTGATCATCTCGTAGAGGGCGACGTCTGCGGGAAGGTCCTCGCCGAACCCGTCTTCGGGCCCGTCCAAGGTCGTTTCGAGCAGTCGCGCCAGCAGTGCGTGTAGTAGTCCGTTTTTGGTTTGGTAGTAGAAGTAGACGAGGCCGCTGGAGAGATCAGCTTCTGCGGCGACAGTCCGGGCTGTGACCGTTTCCAGTCCGCCATCGAGCGCCACCAGTTTTGCGGCGGCAAGGATGTCGCTGCGCCGCTCGAGTTCTGACTTCTTTGCTCCGGCCACTCTCGGGAGCCTAGACCAGGGCAGGTGTATGGCCAGCAGGTATGAGGTTGTCCAGAGTCACATTGCGCAGTATTGACCAGCTGGTCAATACTGGAGGTATTGGTTTTGCTTCATCGATTTCGACTGCTAGGAGAAGAATTGTGTCTCATTCCCTGAGGAACCAAACCGTCTTGGTCACCGGCGGCGGCAATGGTATTGGCCGGCTTCTCGCCTTGGGCGCTGCTGAGCGTGGTGCCCGGGTCATCGTGTGGGATCTGTCCGAAGAGGCAGGAGGCAATGTCAGCAAGGAGATCGTAGCCGCAGGTCACCCCGCCGAGGCCTACACCGTAGATGTGTCCGATCGCGATTCCGTCCAGGCCGCTGCGAAGGAAACTGGGCCTGTCGACGTCCTGATCAACAATGCGGGGATCGTCACCGGCAAGAACCTCCTCGACGCCTCCGACGAAGCCATCGAGCGAACGATCCGCGTGAACACGCTTTCCCTCTTCTGGGTCACCCGGGCCTTCCTTGGCAACATGATCGAGAACCGTCGCGGTACCGTCGTCACCGTTTCCAGTGCTGCGGGGCTTGTAGGGGTCGCCAAGCAAACCGACTACTCCGCGAGCAAGTTCGCCGCCTTCGGTTTCGCTGAATCACTCCGTGTCGAGCTCTCGAAAGCCAACGCCGGTGTCAACTCGCTGGTTGTGTGCCCGTACTTCGTCAGCACCGGAATGTTCAAGGGCGTGCAGACGAAATACCCACTCCTGCTACCGATTCTCACGCCCGAGTCCGTTGCGGAGAAAACCCTGACAGCGATCGAGAAGGGCCGCCACGAGTTGATCATGCCCCGATTCGTGAACCTCCTGTCGCCCGCCCGCGTACTTCCGGTTCGCTGGTTCGACAAACTCATGAACCAGCTCGGCGTCAACAACACCATGGATCACTTCGTCGGCCGCGTCGAGGCGAAGAGTAAGAGCTGACGACGCTTGCGTAGGTGGGATCTGAGCCCACTGTTACTACGACGATTGTCTCGGACGCGTGCCGACCGGACTGACTTCTGGTGCTCAGCAAGGCGGAGCAAAGGTCTTGCAGGGGAGTGCTCCTCCAGGCGGACAGAAGGGCCGCTGTGGCAGGCCCGGATCGCGGAATCGCCGTCGCGGTCCTTCGTCCACACGCTGCCTCCATCGATCCCACACAGAACAAGGAACCCTCGCGATGACGCTGCTCGACTCCGACACCACCCAACGGACCGTCACCCACCCCTTGAGCACCTTGACAGCCAGCGAAATCACCACTGCACGAGAGATTCTGGACCGAGCCGGATTGGTGACCGCGTCCACGCAATTCGTGTACGTCGGCCTCGACGAATCCGTGGTGCACGCCTTCGAACCCGGGGACAACATCGACAGACGCGTCCGTGCACTGCTCCTGGACCGCGCCACCGGAATCGGAACCGACAACATCGTCTCGGTGACCGCCGAGGAAGTCATCAAAACGACGACCCTCGACACCGCGAAAGACGGACACGTACCCATTCTCGAGCCACGCTTTCAAGCGTCGTGCCGTTATTTCCAGAGCCTCTGCTGCGTAGTGATCGACCGGCCACGCGGCGAACAATGGCACCGTCACCGCAACGCCATGGTGTGTCGACTGTGCTCGATGCAAGCCGAACCTGGGCGCTTCGAGGACCAGCGCGGTAGCACGTCCGCTGGCTGCGATGGCTTGAGCGACGGTGCCGTTGCGCGAAATTTAGGCCAGCTCGAGTGAATTTCTGTCAGCCAAGGCTGCACGCTTCACCGTGTTCTCGAACGCGCTTCCGTTGCCCGGCAGCGCTATCGGTCGACCGACGAGCGCGGCCAACTCGACGGAGTCGAGAAGGTCGACGGCTGGTTCCCCGATCACAGCAGGCGTACTCTGCACCGATATCGGGAGGTCAGCGAGCTCGATCGAGGCAAGGTGCGCAGGTGGAAGAAAAGTGCTGACCACAAGGTCGGTGCCCGAGGTGAGGGTCGCGTACAGCTCGTCCGGGCGCGCGGTTCTAATGTCGACAACCGGAGCGGCTGTCTCCGCAGCGAAAGGTGAGATCACGTACTGGGCTGTAGTTTCCATACATGCGAAGTGAAAGGCGGGGTTGCCTGCGTACAAGGTCTTTATCACCTCTTCGGCGCGAGAGACCCCGGCGAGAATGTCGGACACAAACCCCAGAAGCTTGTCCCCCGCTGCGGTGAGGACCATCCCGTGCGGGGTTCGTTGGAACAACCGGACACCCAGACTTCGCTCGAGACCGGCAATGTGCCTGGACAGGGCAGGTTGGGAGATCGACTGATCGAGGGCTGCGGCGCTGACAGAACCCTGTTCGGCGACGGCCCTGAAGTGCTCCAGCGAGCGAAGATCCATGATCGATCACGCTAGCGTCGTTGACGCACAAGCCACTCGCCTCGTCGTACGACGTTCATCCGCGAGCGAACCTCGCACCGTCGCATTCCACGAACACAGGCCGACCGAACTCTCGAACGAGGACCCGGCTGACCGACCCCCTTGTGCTGTGGCCATCTTCGTACAACTACAAGCTCTGCGCGACGGCGCGCAAGAAGTGGACATTCTCGATGTCTCGATTGGTGCTCTCTTCGGCCGAGGTGCCGTAGGCGCGGTTGGCGGAAAGTTTGACGATGGTCGTTCGCGTGTCGGGGTCGACGTAGATCAATTGATTGAGCACCCCGACTGCGCAGTAATCACCGTAGTGACCGGCAGGGACCCACCACTGATAGCCGTAACCCAAGTCGATCTCATGTCCTCCCACGATCGGCCGACCGGCTTCCCGGCTGGAAGAATCGATAGTGGTGGAGCTGCGTACCCACTGCTGATCGATGATGCGGCGTCCATGCCACATCCCGTCGTTTCTGTAGAGCTCCCCCAGCCGGGCGTAGTCACGGGCGGTCAAATTCAATCCGGCATAAGACATCTCGGTCCCGCGCATATCGGTCAGCCAGTAGCTCGGTGTCTCGAACCCGAGTGGTTCGACCAACTTCTCGGCCATGTAGTCCGAGACGGTCCGACCGGTGGCATGTGCGATCAGGGCACCGAGTATCTGCGTTTCCCCCGAGTTGTACCGGCACACTGTCTGCGGCTGATCCTGCCTGACCATGCGCGCGACGAAGCCGTCGAGACCGCCGCCGAGTCCCATCATGGCCTTCGTGAGTTGGTGAACATCGGATCGAGAGTCGTTGTAGTCCTCGTTCCACCGCGCACCGGACGACATCTGAAGAACATCGACAATGGCGACCCCGTCGTACGCCGAATCGGGATCTACCGGTACGTACTTGCTGATGGGTTCGTTCACCGATGCGATATGCCCCTCCTGCACCGCTATTCCGACCAGCGCCGACACAAAACTCTTCGCAACCGACATCGACAACCAATTCACGGTCGGTCCGCCGGTCAGCCAGTACCGCTCGTACCGGACCGCGCCGTCGACGAGAACCAGCAGGGCGGCGGTATCGGTGACATCGAGGAATTCCGCAGTCGAGCGATTCTCACCGTCGAATCGGTAGGTCGAGGGAAGTTCGATGCTCTCGCCTACCGGCCAACTCTGCGGTGACGACGATGCCGGCATACGCCTGACGGGTGCCAGGGCGTCCGTGCGGGCGAAGTTCTCGTGCTGGGGTTTGCCGGTGAACAGTCCGGCTTCCGCCAACGAGGCAGGTCGCGAACGGACGAAGGCCCGGCGACCGAGATACCGCAATGTGAACAACAGTCGATTGGTGTCTCTGGTCGACGGCACAGGCTGACTCCTCGGTCGATGCACAAGTAATCGCACCAAAGTAGCAGCCCCAAGCGTTTTGATCAACCGATCGGTACTACCACTTTGGCGACGTTATGCTCGTTCGGTGGAGTATCGAGCATGAGCACCGACCGAAAGAAGGTCGACGGGCGCGCGGTCCGCTATCAAGACAGGCGGCCGAAGTTGCTGGATGCGGTCACCCAATATGTTCTCGACCACGGCGCGGCTGAATTGTCGCTTCGGCCCGTCGCGGTCGCGGTCGGAGTCACCCACGCAACTCTCTTGCGGCACTTCTCGACTAAGGAGGGTTTGATATCTGCAGTGGCGCAACATATTCGGGAGTCTTTCGAGCATGATCTGACAACAGACCCGCAGCTCACAACAGCCGAGTCATCTATCGAACTCGCCCGCGCAGTATGGCGCAAACTGTGCAATCCCCATCAGCGCCGTCAATTCGCCCTTCTGTTCGAGCTCGCAAGCAACCGCAGCAGGAACAGGAACACGGTAGATCCACACCAGTTGTCCGAGTCCATGGTCGGGAAATGGGTGGCAATGATCGCCGAACAACTCCAAGCAGATGGATGGACCAAAGACCAAGCCATCCTGCGGGCCACACTGTTTCTGGCTCAAATACGCGGCCTGCAACTGGACCTGCTCCTGACGAACGACCACGTACGTCTCGACGCCGCATTCGAGATCTCGCTAGAGCAACTACATCACTGAACCACGACGGCGGATAGCTTACGTAACCAGCCGGGCAGCATTACGTCTGAACCGTGACGACACCTGAACTCTCCACGGCCTCGCGCCGAGGTGCTACGCCGCAGTGGGAGTTGGGCGGTCTTCACGACGTTGATACGCAGCCCCCGCCTTCAGCATCGTGTAGAGCACGTTCGTGCGTCGCCTGGCCAGACAGATCAGCGCCGATCAATGGGGACCGCCCCGAGTTCAGATGCTCCTATTGGTGTCAAGCGGAATCGGAAAGTTGTCCCATCAACCATTCGCGGTAGCGAGAGGCGAATTGGTGGTTCGGTTTGATAGCCCGTTCTGTGCGCGAGATCGTCGTGAGGGAGACCGCGAAGTGGTCGGCGCAGGACTGCATCGACAGACCGACTCGGTGGCGTAGTGGCCGAAGGTCATCGGTGCCGGGGACGGACTGCGGGTGGACAAGTAGGGTGTAGACCTCACGGGCGATGTGCCGTTTGAGGCAACGCCTGATTTCCCGCGGCGATTTCCCCTCGGCGGTCCTCCGCGCCACGTAAGTGCGGGTGCGTTCATCGCTGGTTTGGCCGGTTCACTTCGACGACCTCGAGTTCTCGGTCGCGAAGCAGTCGGGTGACGGCGACTCCGTAGGAGCCTGTGCCTTCGACTCCGATCCGGTCCACGTCGCCGAATGACGTAATCCACTGCAGCAGAGTTCGATACCCGGCGACCGTCGTCGCGGCTGTGAATGTGTCTAGCAGTCGACCCAGATGGTCGACGACCGCGGCGACGTGAAAATCCTTGTGCGTGTCGATTCCCGCGTAGACCGCGTCGGCGACTGACTTTTCGGACAATTTCTACCCCATCCCATACTCGGTGGACGACTTGTCGTCCTGTCGTGTCGCCACCGGGCGCCACGACTTGTCGTCCTGTCGTGTCGCCACCGGGCGCCACGACTTGTCGTCCTGTCGTGTCGCCACCGGGCGCGGTTAGCGGACAAAACACTAACGATGAGGTCAAGGCTCCTATGAGGTCACACAACCGAGACTCGGCGACGCCCCACTTCGGCAGCGGTGTCGAGGCGGGAGCGTCGAGCAACGGCCGCCGACAAATCCAAACGAGGACATGGTTCAGTCAGTTGACATTCGAGTCAGACGACGCTGCTCGACGCTTCAACCATTATTAGTGTTGACTCGTCGGGTTGAGTGATTCAGGCCGCGTGTGCGGTCTGAATGATTGTCTCAAACTCGACTGGCATTTCGCGGGTCGGCGTGTCGATTCGCGGTAACAATTGGGTGGATTAGCCGGTCAACAGGCAGGACCCGACGCGGCCCATCGAACCTTTCAGGCCGTTGTTCTTGAAGAGTCGCTGGACCTTCTTGGAACGAAATTGGCTGCCTCGATCCGAGTCGCAGATCGTGCCGGCCGGGTCGCGTTGCGGATCGCTGAGGCGGCCAGTGCGGACTTCATCCGAGAGTCGATCGAGTAGCCCACGATCCGCCCCGAGTAGCAGGCCTTGACCGCGCACAGGTAGAGCTTGGGCATGGTCAACATCCTTCCAGCGAGGAAATCCTCACAGGTCAGGTGTCAAGCAAAGCCTGGGCAGTCCCCATCCTGGTGTCGTCGGACCGGTTCGCGAGCATTGCGTTGGGGGATCGTCAAACACGACGCTCTGGCGTGTTGCCCTCCCCGTGGTGTCTGGGAAGGGCAACACTGCGGAGTTCTAGATCTGCGTGACGTGCACGCCGGGGCGACGTTCGGACCATGGCATTGCAGTCTCGAGCTGCGATGCCAGCTGCAGCAGGATTGATTCTGAGCACATTGGCCCGGCGAGCTGCATTCCAATGGGGAGGCCGTCGCGAGATTGGGCCAATGGCAGGCTGATTGCCGGTGTTCCGGTCGTGTTGAACAGCGGGGTGAAGGAGAACGCTTCGAAAATCCGCCGCGTCCAGCCGAGGGCATCGAGGTTGGCGTCTGCGTTCAGGTAGCCCAGCTTCATGGCGGGGTGGTTGGTGGTGGGCGTGAGCAGGACGTCGTAGTTCTGGAAGAATCGCCCAACTTCGCGGGAGATTGTGTTGAAGGTGGCGTTGGCCGCCGCCATTTCCAGCATTGACAGGCCGCGACCGTACTGCACACACGCCCAGGTGGTGGTCTCGAGGTTCTCTGGTCCGGCGCCGGTGCCGGTCATGGCCTCGATACCTGCGACGGACTCGGCGAGGAACGCCGCCCATGCCTTGGCGGTTGCTTCGAGGAACTCGTCCCAGTCAAAGGTCGGCGTTGCGCGCTCGACATGGTGGCCAGCCTCTTCCAGGGTCCGGGCGACCAGTTCGGTCGCCGCTACCACCTCCGGGTCAACTGACGTGCCGGACCACGAGTCGGTGTGTAGCGCGATGCGCAGAGCGCCGGGATCGGCCCCGATTTCCTGCGCCCACGGACGCTGTGGGGGTGCGATGAGGAACCTGTCGCCCGGGTAGTTCACCGCGACTTCGTCGAGGAGGGTGGCCGCGTCACGGACGGATCTGGTGACTGCGAATTCGATGGCGTTGCCGCTGAGTGCGTTGCTGTCAATGTCGGGCCCGAGGGGCACTCGTCCGCGACTGGGCTTGAGTCCGACCAGCCCGTTGACGGCCGCGGGGATGCGGATGGAGCCGCCGCCGTCGTTGGCATGGGCCATCGGGATGGTGCCAGCCGCGACCAATGCGGCCGAGCCGCCGCTAGATCCGCCAGCGCTGCGGCTGGTATCCCACGGGTTGCGGGTGGGGCCGTAGACGAGGGCCTCTGTGTTGGCGTTGTAGCCGAACTCGGGCGTGGTGGAACTGGCCAGCGTGGCCAGACCCGCTGCCCGGAATCGCTCCATGAGGTGCGTGTCCGCGGGCGGGACGATGCCGTCTCCGAGCATCTGGGTGCCCATTCGCGTGGGCACGCCCTCGGCGTGACAGATCAGGTCTTTGATGACGAATGGCACGCCGGAGAACCGGCCATCTCGTGTGTAGTCAAGCGGTGCATCAAATGGTCCCGAGGCCACCGCATTGATTTCGTCATTGACTGCGTTGATCCCGTCCGTCGCCAGCGCGGACAGCTCATCCGCAGTGACGTCGCCATCGGCAACGAGCGCAGCTAGGCCTGTCGCATCGTGAGCGCAGTATTCCTCGAAGTTCACAGTTCCTCCTGGGTTGTGCGGTGGTGCTTGTGCACCGGCACCCATACCGTGGCATTATGTGCTTCAAGTTACATCGGCTGAATGGCCAATGACACGAGGCCCAAAGGGTGCCCGTCGGAGGAGTGCATGGCAGTCGACATGGCATGGTGGGTCCGTCTTTCCGACACCATCCGAGATGCTGGCAGTGGTGGCACGGCCTTGGACGAGCCGATTCGGATGATTCGCGATGGGCTTGGGTTTGATTGCGCCACCTTGGTGGGTCCGCCGCGGGCTGTTGTCGGGGACAGTCACCCCGTGGTGGTCAACCTCGACTACCCAGGTGAAGCCGTGCAGTACATTGCCACCACCTATGCCACACAATGCCCGGCCCATCGCTACGCCATCGAGAACCGCGTGGCCCGCCGGTTTATCGACCTGCCCTACGACTTCCGTGACTCACGTACCTATCTGGAAGCGCTCAAACCCTGCGGCTTCCATGAAGGCCTCACCGTGCCCTTGCCTCTTCCATTGGGTTCCGTACATGGAATCGTCCGTCCGGGCTTCCTTGCCCTGAGCTCCATCCATCGACGACCGCTGGATAATGCCGCCAGGCTGGCGCTCACCATGCTCGCCGCGGAATTGTCTATTCTCACTGATCCCCACCCCGAACAGTGTCGGCCTCCCGCGGAACTGGTCATTTGGGCAGGCCAGGGCCGCGTTGAGTCGCGGGTTGGGGACCGTGCTGCCGCCCCATTTGCCGACAAGTTAGTGGCCCGAATCGAGGCCCTACATTCGCGAGATGGCACGGGACTGCGATTTCGGCACCGTGACGCGACGGGACGATGGTGGCATGTCACCACCGATTCCGCACGCGAGGGGGTGCTGGTCCGACTGATGCAAGTCGAACCAGACGTCCACCTCACCGCTCGTGAGCTGGACGTGGTGGGGCTTGCCTCCCGAGGATGGACCAACGACGACATCGCGCTTTCGCTGGGCGTTTCAGTCCGCACTGCTCGAAGCCATATCGAGTCTGTCCTGTTGAAACTAGGCGTACCCAACCGGACCGCACTCGCTCGCGAGGCGATGCTGCGCGATCTCGACAGCCTGGACGCCATCCGCTGTGTGGCCGAGACGGCCCCCGCTTCAGTATCTGTTCCTAGACATTTACGGACAGTAGATCGGAGGAAGTGATTCTCGGGCTGGTACCGGGCCGCCTCTGACTCCAGCTTGTCATAAGACCTGGTTACGGGGGGTGAGGGCCAGATGACCGAAAACCGGCGCTAGGCAAAATGAGGCTTGGCCTGCTGCTGATTTCTGGATCTGGCTGCGCTGCTGGGCTGTCGGTGG
>NZ_MKKY01000020.1 GCF_002091955.1 Rhodococcus sp. 1168
CAGTCGGTCGTAGCGCACCTTCGCCAGGACCGGATACATCATGATCAGCAGGCCGATAGCGATCGGTAGTGAGACGCCGTCGATCGAGACGGCGGAGAGGGCGTCGTTCATCCCGTGGATCAGCCGGCCCAGGAGCAGGCCCACAACCATTGCCACGCCGATCCACACGGGCAGGAACCGGTCGAGGGTGGAGAGCTTGCCCGCGACGGCCCCATCGGTGTCGGTCGTCGTGCTCATGCGGTCACGAGCTCAGCGTCGTCGCAGCTCGGATCGGCGGCGCCGAGTACAGACGAGAGCTGTTGCAATGCAGCAGGCATCACCCAGTAGTACACCCACGTACCGCGGCGTTCACAGCCCAGGAGCCCCGCTTCGCGCAGCACCTTGAGGTGATGGGAGATCGTGGGCTGGGAAAGATCGAATGCAGGGGAGATGTCGCAGACGCATGCTTCACCGCCGTCGTGGCTGGCGACCAAGCTGAGCAGACGCAGGCGGACCGGGTCACCGAGCGCTTTGAACATCCGAGCCAGGTCGCCGGCCCAATCGGCACTCAACGGTTCGCGGGTGAGCGGGGAACAACACTGGCCGCTGGCGCTCACAGCGCTCGGGTAGTCTTGATTCGACATATGTCTATATTGACGCTTCTCTATTCAATCGTCAAGTGAACAGTCAGTGACCGGCTCGATCGAAGTTCGAAGTGTCAAAACCCCACGAAGACACACTGTTCGGGTGATGCCTTGGGAAGTCCCCAGAAATTATCCACATGCCAAGTCACCCCATGGGTATGGCCAGGGCGAACCGTCAGCGGGACTAGCAGAAAACGCCCACTCACAATCTGGGGGCACAAGTCTGCCCAAAATCCCCGACAAAACACCAGGTCGCTCGGAGATGACCGTCTCGGGTCTCGCCATCAGCCTTGCGAATTACGCACTCGAAATCCGCACTTCCGGCGCCACTGTCGCGCGCCGCCTCCTGCTTAGTCCACGAGGAACGGCTGCGGCCCTACTGGACAGAACTTATCGAGAGTCCCTTCCACTATCGGAGATCACACCACCCACGGCGGAAAGCACGATGTTTGTAATGACCGACGGAACGGGTAGTGCGATAGGCAGGCGGGGCCGTATTGATTCACTTCGCCGCCGGAGCGTCCGGGCAGGTTGAGCACACAGCCTCCCGGTCGTTCCGACTCCCCAGACACCGATCGAGCCGGGGTAGTCAAGAACTTCACGCAAATATGAGGTCCAGAGCTGCCGAAGATCGGCGATCGTGGCCGAGTGATACCGCCGAGGTGATCACGCAAAGATTCGCGACGAACGCGTTGTCGGTAACGGACTCGGCGTCGATTCCGTACTTCTGCGGCAGTAGTTCCGAGAACAACCGGAAGGCCGTTTCGTACGTGACATCGCCGACCCCCACGTAGTCACCGGACGAGAGAAATGTGAAGAACACCGCATGCAGCGCGGCCACTCCGGATGCAAGACCGACGGCGTCCGCGCCTTGGTCGGGTGCCGTCAATTTCTCCTGCGACAGAATCTGATTCGCACCGTAAATGCGCGTGTAGGGCGGTACATCGATGGACGACCAACTCAGGACGCATCCTCGGGTAATGCATACGAGATGGATATGGCGATGGGTTGCCTGATCGCTCCCGATCCACCGTCCATTCGAATACCCGCGTGTACCGCTTGCGTGGGGAACACAAGGGTCGATGGGTCTTCTTTGTCGGGACGCGACGTCATACCGAGGAATCTAGCGAACAGGAGGCCGCGAGCCTCGGTGCGGCCGGGAAATGATCCACCTCGCCGATGGGCTAGCGGCGGGAGAGAACGACCACCGGGATCTCGCGGTCGGTCCACGCCTGGTAATTCGCGAAGTCTGCATACCTCTCGACCAGTAACGGCCACAGCCGAGTGCGCTCGGCGAAGTCTGCTGTGCGTGCATGCACGTCGCGTCGTTCGGAGCCGATTTGCAACCAGGTGTCGGGGCTCGCCATCAGATTCGAATACCACTGCGGGTTTTTGGGCATTCCGCCCTGCGAAGCCACCACGATCACGTTGTCGCCATCGAGCAGATAGATCAGCGGAGTGGTGTACTCGGTGGCCGACTTTCGGCCTCGATGCCCCAGCAGGAGCACCGGCACCGGCTTGCGGAATCCGCTGCCGATACGCCATTTCCCACCGATCCGGCCGCCGGTGCGTCGATACAACCAGACCTGCGCCTTGGCGCCGTATTTCATCACCGAGGGGACGATCGGTGAGTCGAGGTGGGATGGCCGTGCGGGCGGTGTCGTCACGTCGGGCAGTCTAAGGCCAGGGTGTCCCTCGAATAAGGAGGGTTGCCCCACTCACTGCCCGTCATTGCGATGTCCACTCAAGCTGCGTTGGTTTCGATTCTTAGCTTGTGCCGAAATCGCGTCGCGACAATCCGGCCTGATGTCCGTAGGCAAGCCCAAAGGCAAGAACGATAGTGGTCGCCGCCAAGGCAATGCGTGCGTCGACGACCTTGGTGAGCAGTCCGCAGGCGATCGCGCCGAAAGGGGTACCACCCCATGCCGCCATACGGGCTGTGGTGTTGACGCGGGCCTGCAAGTGGTCAGGGGTGAGTTGCTGCCGGAGGTTGATGCCGTTGAGGATTACCACGGTGTTTCCGCCGCTGTAAATCAAAAGGCAGACGCAGGCGCCGATTCCGGAGGTCGTTGTCGAAAGCACGAGTATCGAGGGGACGCAGACAGCTAGGCCAGCCATCGTGATCCTCCCGACGGGCAAGCGCTGGCTCAGAGTAGGGAGGATGGCGGCGGCGAAAAAGCCCCCGGCGGCGATCAGACCGAGTAGCGCGCCGTAGCCACTGCCTCGTGCGTTGAACCCCAATCGCTCGACCGCGAAGACCAGAAGCAGGCCAGTGAGCCCGCCTGCTGCCACCGAGTTTGCGACCCCTACCAGGGTAAGGGAACGGATAGCGCTGTGGCCCAGGATAAACCGAACACCTTCGCCTATAGCGGCGCCCAGCCCCCTTGAGGCGGTGGCCTCGTGGCCCGGCCTCCGAGCTGGTCCCATCGGGCGGGCGACCACAATCAGGCATATCGCGGCGACAAGATAGCAGACGGCGTCCAGCGCGACCGAGATGCTCGCGCCGGTGCACGCAACGAGAAGCCCTCCCAGTGCGGGGCCGACTACGCCCAGAAGGGTAGTTGCGGTCCACATGACACTGTTCGCCCGCGCCACCTGCTCTCTTCCGACGAGGGTGAGGAGCGCCCCGAATGCCGCTGCGTCGAACCAGACGAAAGCCGAGGACACCGAGCCCGCAACGGCGAGGATATGACCGACGTGCAGCGCTCCAGCGTTCCCGGCAACAGGCACGGTCAACAGAGCCGAGGCGGCAACGACATTCGCGACGACCATGATGCGGCGACGCGATTGCCGATCGGCGACAGCCCCCGCAACCAGTCCGAACAACAGGTAGGGGGCAACGTGAAACGCGGCGACCAATGACGTCCAAGCGGCGGACCCCGTCAACTGGTACATGAGAATCGGGAAGGCGACTGCGGTGACCGCCGACCCGATGACGGTCACCATCCGCGCGGCGGAGAACAGGACGAAGTCACGTCCCAGCACGCCAGATTTCACCGATGAAGACCCTCGGCGACGATTCGTGCGCCAGTGATTGCCGACAAGGTGCCCGGCTGGACGTAGGTGTTGTCCACTGCGACGAGCCGGTCGTCGTGCACAGCCGGAGTATCCGCGAGATTCTTACGCAGGAACGCGCGGGTCTCGGCCTCGTGCTCGGCGTCGTTGACGGCGAAAACGAGAGCGTCCGGGCGCTTGTCGAGGATCACCTCGGGGTTGACCTCGGCGGCGAAGAAGTCTGCGAAACGGCCGTCGGCGGCGAAAAGGTTCTCGCCGCCACCAATCCGTAGGACATCGATCTCGACTGCCCCTCCCACCGCGTAAAGCTTGCCGCCCTCGACATACACCTGCGCTGCGCGGACCGGCCTCGTGTCGCCGACGATATCCGCGACGGCTTGCAACTGTGCTCGGGCCTCACGCTCCACCTCGGCAGCACGTTCCTGGACGCCGAACACCACACCCAGGGTCCGTAGGTCTTCGAAGGTGTCGGCTACCGTCCCCCTGGACCTCCTGTCCTTGCATCCTGCTGTGGCTACGTAGGTCGAGCTTCCCGCAGCTTCGAGATTGTCGTAGCCGGCGAACCCCATTTCCGTGTTGAACTCGTACTCGGTACCGCTGATCACAAGGTCTGGCTGCTGGGCGAGCAGCACCTCGCGGGTAGGCGGGGTGTCGACGCTGAGCGAGGGTATCCGCTTCACCGCGACCGCTAGCTCAGGAGACGGCTCGCCCAGCCCGTCTTGTGCTTGGGCGACAACCCTGTCCCCCAAGTCCAGTTGCACAAGGAGTTCAGTGATGCTCGGGTGCATGCTGACCACTCGCACTGGCGGTGCCGGGATCGACACCGCGCGCCCGCAGTTCGTGACCGAGACGGGATAGCCCGACCCGGTGTTGGAGAAGTCGTCGGCGGTTCTGTCGGGGACCGCGAGCGTGCCGCATCCAGTAAGGACGACAAGCAATCCTGCGGCGATGAGCGCGCTGCGAGTGGTGGCGCGGTGTCGGATGGTCATTGTTCTCCTATTGAGTTCGTACGGGATTCAGGGTTGAGGCGTCGGCGACGGTATTGCGTGGTGGCCTGTGGGTGAGAGCGACGATCGGGCGCCCGGTTCGGGGATGGGTGAGCAGGTCGCAGTCGACGCTGTAGACGTCTTGAATCAGGCCTACCGTCAGGACCTCGCGCGGTGTGCCGAAGGCCTCCAGGCGCCCGTTGCGGAGCAGTGCGACGCGGTCGCAATACGTGCTGGCAAGAGTCAGGTCGTGCAGTGCCACCACCGTGGTGACGCCCAGAGATCTGACGAGCTCCAGGAGACTGAGTTGGTGTGCGACATCAAGGTGGTTTGTCGGCTCGTCCAGCAGCATGACGTGCGGTTGTTGACACAGAGCGCGTGCCAGCAGTACTCGTTGGCGTTCTCCACCGGAGAGCGTGGGGAAAGCGCGTTCGGCCAGCTGGCTTGCACCTGTTTTGCGTAGGCTTTCTGCCGCGAGGGCAAGACCCTCTGCACCGTCTCCGGTCCTGCGGTGGTGTGGTATCCGACCGAGCAGTACGACCTCCAGGACAGAGAGTTCGATGTCGGTTGCGTGGTCTTGTGAGAGCACCGCGCACTTGCGTGCAATGGCGCGTCGGCTGGAGGTCTCGACGTCGACTCCGTCGAGGTTGATCAGGCCTCCAGCCATGGGCAACAGCCCGCTGATGGCGCGTAGGAGAGTGGACTTGCCGCTCCCGTTGGGACCCAGCAGGCCGACGACCTCGCCGGGCACGACCTCCAGGTCGATTCCGCTCAGTATCGCTTTGCCCGCGATAGTGACGGAGAGGTCTTGGACCGCAATGGCACCGTTCATTGCTCCTGGCCCATCGTGCGGCGGCGTAGCAACCATAGGAAGAAGGGGGCGCCCACGAGTGCCGTGACCACTCCCAAAGGAATCTCGCGAGGTGAGGCTGCAGTTCGGGCGATCGTGTCGACGAGAACCAGCAGTACGGCGCCACTTACGGCGGACAGCGGGATCAGCGCCCGATGCCCGGCTCCGATGATGAGGCGACACACGTGGGGCACCACCATTCCCACAAAGCCGATACCCCCCGCGACCGCGACCACCGAACCGGTCAGGACCGAGGTCACCACGAGAGTCTCGACTCGCAACCTCGTCATGTCGACGCCGAGAGACGCTGCGGTTTCTTCCCCAGTCATTGCGGCGTCGAGATGGTCGGCCCGCCACATGGCATACGCGAAGCCTGCAACGAGTGCGAGGGTCGGCAATCCGAGAAGGCTCCAACTTGCGGAGCTGATGCTGCCGAGCAGAAAGAACATCAAGCCGGGAAGTTTGCCGTGCTCGGCGGTGATGGTGATCCATCCGGTGGCGGCGCTGAACAGGTAGGACAGTGCGACGCCAGCGAGAACGAGCCGCAGCGGTTCGAGTCTGCGTCCGCGCGCGGCGAGCAAATAGACTGTGGATCCGGCAATCGCAGCTCCGGCGAAGGCCGATCCGGTAACTAGGAGACCGGGAACCGACACGCCCAGGACCATTGCTCCGACCGCTCCGAGCGATGCGCCGGATGAAGCTCCGAGAACATATGGATCCGCCAGAGGGTTTCGGATGACTGCTTGCAGAATCGTCCCGACTATCGCGAGGGCTGCGCCGACCAGGCACGCGAGCAGTATCCGCGGAACCCGAAAGTCCCAGACGATCTGGTCTTCGACGATCGACCACGATACCGACGTTGTCCGGGGCACGAGGTGAGCCCAGAGAATCTGCACCGTTGTGAGGGGATCGATACCGACTGGCCCTATTCCCACGCTCGTGACCGACACAAGCGTCAGTGCCGCCAACCCGGCGACGATGACGCGCCGCCGCAACTGCACCGCCCGTCTGAACCCGTCGCCTGTAGCGTCCATTTCCACCATTTTCATATGAAAATGATAACCATTATCTATACAGGTTGAACGCCACCCCTTCCTGCGGGCCGACGCCTCGAAGTTCTACCCGTCTCTTCAAGTAACTGGTAATCTGCGTAACAGTTAGATTGGTAGAGCGAAGGATGAAAGGATAAACCTGCGATGACCAGCACCGTCAGCTCGATCGACACCATCGAAACCGAGGACGTCTCAGCACGGCTGCTCGATTCCGCCGCGCAATTGTCGTACGACCCGGCCGAGGAAGTTGCCTGGGACGAACCCCTCGACCCCACCCTGTTCGGCCTCAATCCGGAATGGAGCACCCTCTACGGCACGGCGATGTGGGAGAAAATGACGCAGGAACAGCGCATCCTGCTCACCCGCCACGAGGTGTGCTCGATCATGAGCACCGGCATCTGGTTCGAAATGATCCTGCAACAGATGGTTCTTCGTGACCAGTACTGCAAGGACTCGTCGAACTCCGACTTCCAGTTCGCCCTGACCGAGATCGCCGACGAGTGCCGACACTCCATCATGTTCGCTCGCGCATGTAAGACCATGGGCATCAAGGCTTACCTACCGCGCCGTACGAGCATCGAACTCGGCCGCGGCTTCAAAGCCCTGGCATCCGCCGAAGCAGCCTATGGCGGAATACTTGTGGCCGAAGAAGTTCTCGACGTGATGCAGCGCGATTGGATGCGCGGGGAGAACGTACTTCCGCTGGTGCGCACCACCAGCAATATCCATGTAGTCGAAGAATCACGACACATGACCTTCGCCCGTGCGCAGATGCGTGAACGGATTCAAGGCAAGAGCGTCGCGCGACGTAAGTCGAGTGCATTGGTCGTTGCCATCGCCGCTCGCATCATCGTCTCGAACATGGTCAACAAAGGGGTGTACGAGGCTGCAGGTCTCGACGCAGATCGTGCAATAAGGGAAGCCAAGAACAACGCCCACCACCACGCCATGATGCGGACCAGCAGCGAACACCTGATGGCTTTCCTGCTGGACTGCGGTCTGATCACCAAGCCGGCGGAGGCAATTTATCGTCGGCTGCACATGCTGTGAAGAAAGAATAGCTGACATGGCCTTCGCCATCACCCAGAACTGCTGCAACGACGCGTCCTGCTTGTCGGTCTGCCCCGTCAACTGCATTCATCCGACACCTGATGAGCCGGATTTCGGCAAGACCGAGTTGCTGTACATCGACCCACGCTCCTGCATCGACTGTGGGGCGTGCGCCGATGCATGTCCGGTCGACGCGATAACCCCCGTGTCGCGTCTGACACCGGAGCAGTCGATCTACGCCGATATCAATGCCGACTATTACAAGGACAAGCCGACCGATCCCGCTTGGGCACGTCCACGGTTCCCAGCCCCGGCGGTGAGCGAGCTTCGAAAAATCGATGTCGCGATCATCGGGACCGGCCCGGCTGCCTATTACACCGCGCAGGCACTCCTTCGGCTTCCGCGCAGCCGGGTGACGTTCTACGACCGTCTGAAGACGGTAGGCGGACTGGCTCGCTACGGGGTTGCGCCCGACCACCTCGGAACCCGTCGAATCAACGAGCATTTTCGCAGCATCTTCGCGCATCCCCGCGTCAGCATGAAGCTCGGCGTCGAGGTCGGCGTCGACATCGACCAGCAGACGCTGTCCGAACGCTACGACGCCGTCGTCTACGCCGTGGGTGCGGAGAACGATCGCCCCCTCGACATTCCCGGCCTCGACCTGCCCGGTTCGATCAGCGCTCGCACCGTAGTCGGTTGGTACAACGGCCATCCCGACGTCGCCGCCGACGCCGTCGACCTGACCGGAGTCCGGAGCGTCACGATCATCGGCAATGGCAACGTGGCCCTCGATGCGGCGCGCATCCTCACCGCCGACCCGGACGATCTCGCATCCACCTCCATCTCGCCCCATGCCCTGGCGGCGCTCCGAAAGAACCGGGTCGAGGAAGTGGTTGTCCTCGCTCGTCGTGGTCCGGAGTTCGCTGCGTTCACTCGTTCCGAGTGCAAGGCGCTTCTCGACCGCCCACACGTCGATGTGGTTGTCGCCGGATCGCCGGAAACGGTCTCGACGATCGATGCGCTTCCCCCCGCTGCCCCTGCCTCGGCGCTGCGCGGCGCCGACCTCGTCGAACTGGGGTCGCCGCATTCTGCTCGTCGAATCGTCTTCGCTTTCGGGCGGGCACCACTGGCCGTTCATGGCGACAACGGTGTCGACTCGGTCCTCGTCGGGACCGAGGACGACTCCCGATCGATTTCCACCGAGCTGGTGCTTCTCGCGATCGGATACCGCGGAACACCTTCTGCAGGAGTTCCTTTCGACGAACATTCGGGGACCATCAACAATGTCGACGGCCGAGTGACGAACCATGACGGAACACTCGTAGCCGGTTGCTACGTGGTCGGTTGGGCCAAGCGTGGCGCCACGGGCGGAATCGGCGACAACAAGGTCGACGCCGAACTGACTGTGGACGCGCTCGTCGAGGACCTCGCAGCACGCAGTCCCCGACGCACCCGCGACTGGCACCGAAGACTGTCTGCATCAGCGAAAACTCTGGAGGACGTCGTTATACTCGATCGGTGAGTACTTCTGAGATCGCGACTGTATTGGCCTGGCACGACGCACTCAACGGGAACGACGTGGACACGGTGTTGGCTCTGTCGAGTGACGATATCGAGGTGGGCTCGGCCGACGGCGCCGCGCAGGGGCTCGAGCACCTGCAGGAGTGGGTGCGCACTCCGGGGGTGACGCTCACTCCAGGTGCGATGTTCTACCGGGACGGCGTCGTTGTGGTCGAAGAATCGGCAACCAGCGATGACGAGTCGGCTGGAGCCACCATGGAGGCCGCCAGCTTCCGAGTCGTCCACGACCACGTCACGTCGATCTTCCGTCATACCGACCTCGAATCGGCTCTCTCCGCCACAGGTATGTCGGAAAGCGATCGGGTGGCCGAAAGCTGACTCGCACCAAGCACTCTCACCCCAGCACTCTCACCCCAGCACTCTCACCAGGGATAGACCGAACAGTGCGGTACCTGTTCTACTCGATCGGGCACCGCACCGTCGACGAAGTCAGTCGTCGCCGCGTGGTGGCGGCTCGACGTCCACGCCTCCGCCCCGGTGCTCCGGCCCCGCGTCGGGATGGCCCGCGGGAACACGACTGCGCGAATTCGCGGCTTCGCTCTCGTTGAACTTCCTACGCCAGCTTCTTCGGGCCGGTAGGGCCCCGGGCTTCGGCCGAACCTTGCCACCGGGCAAAGCGAGTCGGGCGATCGTGCGGTGCACCATCCCCCACTGCTGCATCAACGGTCCACTGTTGTATGGAAGTTGGTAACGCTCGCAAATGTCCTTGATTTTCGGAGACACTTCGAAATACCTCGTACTCGGCGTATCCGGGTACAGATGGTGCTCTACCTGGTAACTCGAGTTTCCGCTCATCAGGTGGAACAGTGGCCCGCCATCGATGTTGGCCGCCCCGATGAGCTGGCGAACATACCAGCCGCCGCGGGTCTCGTTCTCCACTTCTTCTTCGCTGAACGTGTAGGCCTGATCCGGGAAATGCCCGCAGAAAATGATGCCGTGCGACCAGACGTTGCGAATGATATTCGCGAAGAAATTCGCGGCAAACGTCGCGACGAACGTGCTTTCGATGCCACTGAAGCGAGCATCGAGTACATCGGATACGGCGTTGTTCTTCCCGAATCGTGTCGACTTACGCAGCCGCGCGGCCACTCTCGACTTCTTGCTCTCGCGCAGATGCCCTCCGGACATCAGCTGCGCCAAACCGAATGCGCCCGCACTGACAACCGGCCAGCCGATATAGTCCTTGACGAACTGCCGACGTGCTTTACCTGCAATGCCCTCGAGATCTGTCAGCAGTTCCCTCGGCGACTTGTCGCCGTGTCGCAACGCATCGAGGTCCAGATCGAGCAGCGCCACACCCCATTCGAAGAACGCCATGAGGAGAACGTTGTAGAAGGGCTGCGCCAGATAGACTGGGTGCCACTTCTACCGCGGGTCGATACGCATGATCTCGTACCCGAGATCTTCGTCCTTGCCGCGAATGTTCGTGTACGTGTGGTGTACGTAATTGTGTGAGTGCTTCCACGATTTCGCCGTCGATGCTGTGTCCTGATGGTGCCGACCAAGTAGGGAGATACGGTGCCTTCCGAGACAAGCTTGGGACTGACACTCACCAGGCCGTCTATCGGGTCTGGATCGGAGGTGATCGAATACGCTCGCCAGTGGTACCGGCCGTCGATGAGCACGCCGAGACGCACATACTGCCCCGGAGTATGGCCGGCCCATTCGAAGCCTGGTCGAATGTAGACCGACACTGCCTCCGACCCCTCGGGAGAGACTCGCTCGACCTTGCCGCGCAGCTCACGGGTGGTCCAGAGCGGATTGATCATCGAGAGATAGTCGTCCGGCCTCAGCGGATTGAACAGCAAACGGACCGCTCTCAGCATCGTTCTGCGGACCATCGAAACCTGGGGTCTGGCCCCGCGCTCTGCCACGATGTACACGTCAACCCCGGTCACGCATGTTTGTGCTGGATTTGCGAATCGACTGAACCGAGGCACGTCGCCGGTGGGTCTGTTTTCCACTGCAGTGCAATGGAATACATGAAACGAACCACCCTTCACAAAAGTGACGACCACCCCCGTCATCGACTTCGAAATGGGACATTTCGACAGCACCCCGCGAACACATGCTCCTGCATACCCATCGATAGCTGCAAGTGATGCGCATCACTCTCATGACGTCGGTGTTTGTTACAGATATCGACGGGTAACGGACCAAGGAGTGCCACTTGACTACGTGGGTGATCACCGCACACAGTGCCACGGTGGATTGGCTCGAAACCGTCCTCGCCGAAGACGCACTGGGCGGCCCCGCAGCATTGCGACGGTCACCGCTGCAGGCTGCGGCGGGCAGCGCCGTCAAGTTGGTCAATGCGCCCGCGACGTGGTCCGCCCGCAGTCTCGACCGAGCACTCGACGCGGCCCGCGGCACACCCAACCGTGTGAGCGAGCTACTCGGTAGAGGGGCGCACGCAGGCGATGTTGCAGCGAAGACTTTAGCCGCCAGCCGCGACGCAGCACTGGAAGCCGCCGAGGGCGTCACTCGCAACGAGGGCGCCGACGGAGTAGCCGACGCCATTCACTCCGCACGTGCGGCCGGTGGCATACTCGAGCCCGAGGAGCTCCCCATCGACGGTTACGAAGATTTGAATGTTTCCGAATCCGTTTCTGCAATCAAGGAATTGGATGATCCTTCGGACATTCGCGTCGTGCTCGCCTACGAAGAAGCGCACAAGAATCGTCATGGGGTCGTCTCCGCGGCCCAGACACGGGTGGCTGCAATTGCCAAAGAAGTTGTCTCGACGCGCTGATCGATGATGTTTCGAACAGTGGAAGACGGCCCGAGCTGATCAGCTCGGGCCGTCTTCCATTATTGGTGCCACATCACGGTTTCCGGAATCGACGGACGGGTATGCCCGAGCTGTGCACGTACGTAGCGATTCACCAGCCCCGGTCGACGCCGACCCCGACGACCCTCGTAAGCCGGAGTCACCGACCGAGCTGACCAAGCCCTCCTGGCTGTTCGTCGTTCGCAAGACTGCAAGAGAGTTTTCGCGCGATCAATGCACGGACCTCGCTGCGGCTCTCACCTATTACGCTGTGTTGTCACTGTTTCCGGCGATGCTCGCTGTCGTGTCGCTACTGGGAGTGTTCGGCCAGGGCCAGGCAACGGTGGACGGAGTACTCGAGGTCGTCGGCGATCTCGGTCCGTCGTCAGCAGTGGACACGTTGCGAGGACCCATCGAGCAGCTGGTTCAGGCTCCGGCTGCCGGATTCGCGCTTGCCACCGGCCTGGTGGGTGCGCTGTGGTCGGCCTCGGGCTACGTGGGAGCTTTCGGGCGAGCGATGAATCGAATGTACGAGGTCGACGAAGGCCGGCCCGTCTGGAAACTGCGTCCGATCCTGCTCGTGGTGACGTTGGTAGCTCTGGCCCTGCTGGCATGCGCAGCGGTCATGTTGGCTTTGAGCGGTCCTGTCGCCAAAGCGGTAGGCGAGACCGTGGGACTCGGCGAAACCGCGTTGACTGTCTGGAACATCGCCCGCTTCCCGATCGTCCTGGTACTTGTCGTTGTCGCCGTAGCCGTTCTCTACTACGCAACCCCCAACGTCCAACAACCGAAGTTCCGCTGGATCAGCTCTGGCGCTGCAGTCGGCATCGTCGCGTGGATTCTGGCATCGGCTGGTTTCGGCTTCTACGTCGCCAACTTCAGCAGTTACAACAAGACCTACGGGTCGCTCGCAGGCGCGATCATATTTTTGCTGTGGCTGTGGATCACCAATCTGGCGTTGCTGTTCGGAGCAGAACTCGATTCCGAATTGGAGCGAGGCCGTCAGCTACAGGCAGGAATGGTCGCCGAGGAGCAGCTTCAGTTACCGCCACGCGATACGCGAGTCTCGGACAAGAACGCCGAGAAAGATGCCGAAGCGGTCGAACAGGGCCGCTTATTGCGCACACAACACAACCCCGACCAGTCAGGTGACGCCGACTCTCCCATCGGCACGAAAGGAGCAACCGTGACCGACCGACCCGACCATCTACGGCAGGCAAGTAGGAGCGAGGTTGCAGACCTGTCCACCGTCCAGCTCGTCGAACGGCTCACCCAGCAGGTCTCGACCCTGGTTCGCACCGAGATCTCGGCCGGTCTGGACGAGGTGAAAACCAAGGGCACCCGCTTGGGAATCGGAATCGGGATTTCCGGCGCCGGCGCGCTACTGCTGTTCTTCGGCCTTGCCACCTTCATTGCCACGGCGATTCTCGGCCTGGCGACCGTACTGGACCCTTGGCTCGCCGCGTTGATCATCGCTGCGGCAGTGACCCTTGTCGGTGCAATTCTCGCGCTCGTCGGGGCCAAGCGCGCGAAGAACGCGCTTCCTCCCGTTCCCGAAGACACCGTCGCCAGCGTCGACAAGGACATCACCGCAATCAAGAAAGGCATCCGATGACCGGAAAACACTCCAACGAACACCAGCCACCGAACGAGCAGACACCCAACATCGACGATCTGCGTGCCGAACTTTCGGAAACCGTGGCAGCGCTCGCAGCGAAGGCGGATGTTCCGACCCGCGTCCACGACAGCGCGTCGGCAAGTGTGGAGAAGGCCAAGACCACTGCGGAATCGAATCCGGGGATCGTCGCTGCGCTGGCAGCAGCCGCGATCGGCGCAGTGATTGCATACGTCGTCGTCCGGCGGCGCAAGTCGAGACGAGGAGCCCTCCGATGAGCACAGTATCGAAAACGATGTACAAGCCGCTGTCGTTGGCAATGAGCGTGCTCGGCGGAGTCGTTGCCGGCATGGTGTTCAAACAGGTGTGGAAGCGTATCGGGGACGACGACGACAAAGCCCCGGACGCGAAGGATCTCGGACGCTCCGCGCGGGAGGTATTGATCGCCGCGGCAGTGCATGGCGCCGTATTCGGGCTGGTGAAAGCTGCGATCGATCGAGCAGGCGCACACGGATATCGCGCTTTGGCCCACGAAGACCCCACGTGAAAGACCACACCCCTACGTTCTTCGATGTCGTGGTCGTCGGCGGTGGAAACGCCGGTACCAGCGCGGCCGCACGTCTTATCCGTAAGGGGATCAATTCTGTCGCCGTGATCGAACCTCAGCAAGTTCACACCTACCGACCGCTGTTGTCCTACGTCGGTGGCGGCCAGGCTTCGTTGAGCAGCGCGCAACGTACCCAACGATCGGTGACGCCGCGCGGATGCACGTGGATCGAGGACTCGGTCACCGTAGTCGACGCCGCGGAGCGCACCGTGACGTGCGCGTCGGGAAGGCGCTACCGATACCGCGACCTGGTGCTGGGTCCTGGTCTGGTTCCGGATCTCGACGCCTTGCCGGGCATCTACGGCGCACTCGACTCGCCTGCGGTGACCAGCAACTACCTCGACCGTGCCG
This sequence comes from Rhodococcus sp. 1168, assembly GCF_002091955.1. GTDB lineage: Bacteria > Actinomycetota > Actinomycetes > Mycobacteriales > Mycobacteriaceae > Rhodococcoides. Next base: position 14,501 of record NZ_MKKY01000020.1, read on the forward strand.
AGAAGACCTGGGCGCTGATCGAGGCGATGCCCAGTGCCGGTCACGCGGTATTCACCGTTCCCAAAGCTCCTGTCAGTTGTACCGGTACGACGCTCAAACCTTTGTTCCTCGCAGTCGCTCACTGGCAGCGGACCGGCCGGTTGGACAGCATCGAGATCACTCTCGTCGTCGATCGCCTCCGCCTCCTGGGGGTGCCTGATCTGGATGCTCGGCTGCTGAGCCGCTTGCGAGAACTCGGCGTCCGGGTACTGGCAAGCACGGCGGTCACGTCACTGGAACCGGAAGAATGCCGACTGACCGTGACAGATGTCGACGGCAATACCGAAAAACTGAAGTACGACTTCCTTCACCTGGTGCCGCCCTTCCGAGGCCCACAGTGGTTGCAATCCTCGAACCTGACGGGCGAGAACGAACATGGATTGGTGGCCATCGATCCGCTGACCTTCGCGCACCGCGAACACCCGAGTGTATGGGCGGTCGGAGACGGTGCGGCCGTGCAAACAGATCCGTCGGGTGGCGCTTTACGCCAGCAGGTTTCGATATTGGTGGACAACATTCTGGCGGCTCGCGCGGGCACCGAACTGTCCTCGTACGATGGGTACACCGTTGCCCCGGTGGCAGTCGACGCACACCGGCTCATTGCCGGAGAATTCGACCGAACCGGTGCGGTGACCTCGTCACTTCCGTCATCTCTCGATCCGCTTGCTCCCCGCCGAATCGCCTGGGCATTCGATCGGTACGTGCTACCTCGCATCTACTGGTATTCGATATTGAAAGGGCACCTCTGACCTGCCACGCAGAGCGAAAGAATCATTCCGCCCTGGTGTATTTGAAGGCCGCGACATGGGCCTGGTTTAATCGACCGGTAAGCGGCCACCTCCGGACCGCTTCTGAGCGAGGAGTGCCCATGCCGGTCGACGAGACCCAGGCAGCGCAGTTCGATATTGCGCAACATCTAGACGGGTCCACGCTCGTTCTCACTGTGTCCGGTGACTTGGACATGCGCACCGCGCCGGCTCTCGACGCAGCCATCTCCGAAGGTGCACTCACGGCACCGCACGCCTTGGTGGTGGATTTGTCCAAGGTGACATTTGTGGCCTCGGCCGCGATGACGGTGCTCACTATCGCTCAGAACAAGCTGGGCGAAACACTGCAGTTCGCCGTGGTGGCCGACGGGCCGGCCACCAGCCGTCCGATCCGGCTGATGGGCCTGGATCAGGTCTTCTCTCTCTACGAAGATCTGCCTACCGCGCTGGCAGCAATCGACTCGACGAACTGAGCATCTGGTCAGGCGGGCACACCGAGCGCCAGTACCGCCGCGTCGTCCTCGAGACCCGACCCGAAGCTGTCCAGCAAGGCTCGGATGTCTTCGATGATCGTCTCGGCGGTCGTCGGGGAATGCGACCGCGCGAAGTCGAGTAGCGCACCGGTGTCGTCATATCGTTCGCGCCCGGTCCCGACACGCGCTTCCGTCAATCCGTCGGTGTAGAGCACGAGAGTGTCGCCCGGCCTCAGGGAGAATCGGGTCGAGACAAACCTGGCATTGGGAAGTATGCCGACCAATTGGCCACCTGTCGTCTCCAAGTAGCGTGCATTGCCGTCTGCGCGAAACAGGAGCGCCGGCGGATGTCCGCCGCCGGCCAACTCCACCTCGAAACCGTCGTCGGCGACCGTGAGGACGCCGAAAATCACGGTGCAGAACTGCGGTTCGGTTGCGCGGAACTCCTGCTCGAGCACGGCATCGAGATTGTGCAACACGGCAATTGGGTCTCGGTCGTACACCGCAGCTGCGCGGAGCGTGTATCTCGTCAACGACGTCACCGCCGCCGCGCTCGCACCTTTTCCGCAGACGTCGCCGAGGAAGAAACCCCACTGGTCGACCGCGAGCGGAAAGAGGTCGTAGAAGTCACCACCGACATCCTCCGCCGACGCGTAGTGGTAGGAGGCCTTGGCATCCATTCCCGCGGGTGGAGACAACGAAGATGGCAGTAGCGATCGCTGTAATGTCTTTGCCAACACTTCGACTCGCGCTCGACTTTCCTCTGCACGTCTGCGCGCCTCGAGCAATTCACGCTCATAGGCCCGCCGATGGCGAGCGTCGAGGGCAGTGATCCGAATCAACACTGGTTCACCGGAATCGTCGGTCTTGACATTCGCAGTCAAGAACACCGGCAACCGGCCACCGCCCGCGGTGACGAGATCTACAGTGACACCGTCGATGTGCCCGTTCAGGTGAAGAATCGGTGCAAAATGCGTCTCGTAGTGGATTCGACCGCCCGCGGTGAGCAGTTGCGTGAACGAGGTCCCGATCATCGAGTCCTGTTGATGCCCCAGCCATGTGGCGATCGTCGAATTCAACTTCGCGATGGTTCCATCCGGCCATAACGAGAGGTACCCGCACGGCGCGTTCTCGTACAGATCGAGCAGACTTTCTTCGAGGGCATCGCCAGTGGCGGGTTCCTTCGATGCGCTCACGGCCGCGCCGCGAACCCTGCTATCGCGGCGGCCGTCAGTTCAGGAGCACTGACCTGTGGACAGTGTCCGCTCACGTCGAGTGTCTGCAATATGCTGCCGACCACGTTCTCTTGCACAAAACGACCGACTTCGGGCGGGGCGAGCGTGTCACGTGCACAGTCGACCACCAAAGTCGGCACGGTGACGCGCTCGAGGTCGGCACGATTGTCCGAAAGAAACGTCGCCATCGCGAACACTCTGGCAGCCGCGGGATCAGTTCGGCAGAAGCTGTCCGTCAACTGCGCTTCGAGCTCGGGTCGATCGGGCGTACCCATGATGGTCGGAGCCATGACCGCTGACCAACCCAAGTAGTTGCTGTCCAGAGACTCGAGCAACTCATCGATGTCGGCCCTGGTGAATCCACCTCGGTAGTCGCCGTCGTCGATATAACACGGTGACGGCGTCAACAAGATCAGCTTCGCGAATCGCTCGGGCGCCTCGGCGACGGCCAAGACGCCGATCATCGACGCCACCGAATGGCCGACGAACACGACGTCACGTAGATCGAGTTCCTCTACGATGTCGAGCACGTCGCGAGCGTATTGTGCGAGGTCACCGTACTTTCCGGCGTCCCATGCGTGCGGGTCCGACCCACCTGCACCCACATGATCGAACAGAACCACCTTGAAGGAATCCACCAAGCGTTCGGTGACCGATCGCCACAAACTTTGATCGCAACCGAACCCGTGCGCAAGCATTATCACCGGACCGTCGTCTACTCCGACGATCGTCACATTGTTCTTTACGCGCGCGTTCACCAGCACATTCTGACACTGGGCCGCCGAGCAGTCGGGGGGCACCCTGGTTCTCGGACGAAGCAGGGCGGCCACTACCGAATGTTCACTGCGCAATCTCTTACGATCACCGCCGCTGCGTGACTCGGCCCGCCAGTTCGGCGACGCCGATATTCCAATCCTGCGAAAGCTTGCTGAGTAGGTCGAACGCCTGGACCGCGTCGATGCCGTATCTTTCCATGATCACGCCTTTCGCCTGGCCGATGAGGTCACGCGAGGTCAGCGCGGACTGCATCTGATCCTCGTGTTGAGCGGCGATCAGCGCGACGGCAGCTTGCGTGGCCACCACCAAGCCGAGTTTTTCGCTGGCAGAATCGAACCCGTTCACCCTCTCGGAGTACAGATTCAGGGCCCCCAAATTGTCACGCCCGATGTAGAGCTGAAACACCAACATCGAACGCATCCCCAGTTCCCATGCCGCTGAGGCAAACTGCGGCCATCGACGTTCCGATCTCATGTCCACTACGCGTACCGTCCGCTGTTCCCACACGGCATCCAGGCAGGGGCCCTGCCCACATTGCTGTTGTAGGGAGCCGAGTCGACGCGGCAACTCACCCGTGGAGGCCCTCGACTCGACCGTGCGGCGTCCGGTAACCAGCGTTATTCCAGCGTGATCAGTACCTGGGACCATCCCGACTGCCATGGTGGTGATCGAGACCAGCGTGTCTTCGATACTCGCGTAGTTCTGCTGCAGGACACGCGCCATTTCCGACATCACTCGGCTCAGCGCGCTGTCGAGTGCTTGCTGATCGGATGACTCAAAACTCATCGTCCCCACCCATCACCTGAACTTGCCTGGCGTGTCCGACCCTACTTCGCAATCCATCCCGATCCGGTCGACTCGGCAATGACGAGTGACTGAATGATACTTTCGCCCGTCCTCAGTCGTGCCAACCGACAGCGGCGAACGGAGCATTCGTCGTGATTCGGCCGACGATGCCCGCACGCGCGAAGTCCTTGGCCGTAGACACTGCTTCGAGAACACTCACGCCTTTGGCAAGCTCGGCGGTGATGGCGGCCGCGAAGACGCATCCTGCACCGGATACCCGCTCGTTCCCGATCTTCGGCGCCCGAAAGAAGGTGACGTCCTGGCCGTCGTAGAGCACGTCCACGGCGTCGTCACCGGGCAGACCGGTTCCACCTTTTACGACTACATATCGAGGACCCAGGTCGGCAATTCTCCTTGCCGCCTCGGCCAGATCTTCGGCAGTCTCGATAGCGTCCATCCCTGCCAGTGTTCGGGCTTCGAACAGGTTGGGAGTAACGACGGTGGCCAGCGGCAGTATGTCGGAACGCAGCGCGGTGTCCGTATCCAGGGCAGCGCCCGGTTCCTGCCCCTTGCAGATCAGAACCGGATCGACGACGACGTGACGCCACGACTGTCTGCCCAGGGACTTCGCGACGGTCGCGACGGTCTCCGGCGTGCCCAGCATGCCGATTTTGACGACGTCGAGGTGGTGCGCCCCGGTTGCTGCTTCGATCTGATCGGCAATGACCGAGCCTGCAATCGGAACGAATCGGTGCCCCCAACCCGACGCAGGATCGAACGACACGATGCAGGTAATGGTCCCGACGCCGTAGACACCGAGCTTCTCGAATGTTTTGAGATCGGCCTGCAGTCCGGCGCCACCGGTGGCTTCGGATCCTGCTATGACGAATGCGCGTGTCGACATGTACTTCTTTCTTTTGGTATCCGGATTTCCACCAGCGTAATTCGACCTTGCCGGTACTGATCAACGCTGAGCTGGGATCAGCGCTTGGCGGTGATCGCCGTGGTTGCCGCGACGATGCGCGTTCGACCGGCTTCGATGTCGATCGGGTCGCTGTCACTACCGCTGTAGGCGCGGTTCAGGGCCGCCAACTGACGCAGAACAGTTTCTCGGATATCGGAATGCACTGTGGCGGTCCCGATGCGCTGACCCAACTCCGCAGCTGCAGTCACTGCAAGCGGATTACCGAGAGCGTAGTGACGCATGGCATCGAAGACTTGGTCGATCAAGTCCGTCGCCAACGCGCGAGTCACGGTAGCTCGATAATTCCCCGCACCGTCGACGCGTCCGAGAAGGGGTGCCGGCCGCGTGCTGAGCGGAACCAGTCCAACGGCAAGTTCGGCGAGCGCGTTTCGGGCAGTGTAGGGGTCGTTGGTGCTCGGCGACATTGCCCGCACCGCCATCTCCGTCAGTTGCTGTACTGCGAACTGGATGTCTTGATTCGGGGTACGGGTGTCCCCTAGATCGAGTGCTGCCCTGACTGCATCGTCGACATCAGAATCCACGTCGCCACTCTTGGTGGCGATCGGCTCACCCGCGATCAGGTGGTCTCCGGGCCCGATGCGCAGTTCGATGACGCAGTCACCGGCGCGCGCCGCTGACACCAGCGCTTGTTCGTCGACGCCGACCACGAACCCCGACGATTGCGCAAGCACATCCACCGAAGGTGAAGGACGAGTACGCGCGGCAACGGCATTGTCGGGCGGGGTCTCCGGGTACAAAGAATCGACCACCGCGACCAGCTCACCGCGAACCCGTGCAGAGAGCGTGGATACCTGAATCGAATTCGCAATATGGTGAATGAAATACACCAATACCGCGACGTCGAGCACTGCCAATAGGACTGCGACATTGACGGCGATATCGGGAACGAAGGAGATCCCGTCGTTCGATTCGGAGCGGATCGAACGCAACACCATCAATGCGTACAGGAACGTAGCGCCGAAAATTCCGAGCACGAACTGATTACCTCTGTCGGACATGAAATTTCGCACGAGCCTCGGACCATAGGTGGAACTAGCCGTCGCGAGTACCGAGATCGTGATGGAAAAAGATGTCGCAGCCACCGCCAGCATCGAGCCACCGATGGCACCGAGGATGTCACGGCTACCACTGGCTCCGACCCGGTAGAGCAGAAAACCCCACGCGCCGAAATCGGTACCGTCGAGACGGCGGTCGAGCATGATCAAAAGTTGCGCCAGAACGAGGGCCACGATACCGAGGAGCGCGGGAAGAAACCAGAACGATTCACGCGCCCGGAGAAGCCGGACACGTAAAGCGCTCACCACGGACTCTCACCGGGAGAACTAGTTGTACTCATCTACGACTCCTTCGATGCACGACACCTCTGCTGGACCGGCCCACAGTATGTCGGCCCATTTTTAGAGCAATTCACTGAATCGTTCGATGTCGCGGACCTTGCCCGAGACGATGATGGTATCCCCCGCAGCGACGATCGTGTCAGCGGCAGCGTAAGTGAAACCCTCGCCAGGTCGTTTGATTGCGACCACCGTCACCTTGTGCTTGGTACGAACAGCACTGTCACCCAACACCACTCCGATGACGAACTTCGGGGGCGAGGTCTTGGCCATCGCAAATTCGTCGTCGAACTCGATGTAGTCCATCATTCGTCCACGAACGAGGTGCGCTACCCGCTTACCCATGTCGTGCTCGGGTCGCACCACGTGGTGGACACCGATCTGCGTCAAGATCTTTGCGTGCGCATTGGTGGTGGCTTTGGCCCAGATGTTGGTGACCGACAGATTGATCAGGGCCGACGCGGTGAGCAGACTGGCTTCGAGTTTCGAACCGATGCCGACCACCGCGCGGTCGAACTCGTGCACCGAGAGCTGCCGAAGCGCCTCCTCGTCGGTGGTATCGGCAACGGCTGCGTGAGTCAGGCGATCCGACATCCGTTGTACGAGCGTTTCGTCGGAGTCGATTCCGAGAACTTCGGTACCTTGCGACATGAGCTCGAGTGCAAGGGAATTGCCGAATCGACCGAGCCCGAGGACGACGACCACGTTGGAGGAAGGTTTCTTAACCAATGAACGGCCTTTCTTCGGGGAGAGTGTAGCGGCGCCCACGATCACGCGCTGCAAGTGCACTGACCAAGGTGATCGACCCGATTCGGCCGACGTACATGAGCAAAATCAGGACCAACTGTCCCCATGGCGGAAGCTGGCCGGTGATCCCGGTCGACAGCCCGACAGTCGCGGAAGCGGAGATGACCTCGAACAACAGCTCGTCGAGACCGAAAGGTGTCCCGGCCAAGAGGACTACGGTCGGAATCACCACCAGTGCGATACCGAACAATGCGACGGTCAAGGCCTGCCGCTGCACGCGTGTATTGATCTGTCGGTCGAAGGCCGTCACTGTCCTATCGCCACGGATTTCGGCGATGATGACGAACAACAGCACTGCGAACGTGGTGACCTTGATGCCGCCGGCCGTGCCGCCGCTTCCCCCACCGATGAACATCAGCACATCGGTGACGAGCAACGTTGCCTGGTCGGCCTCAGCCCAGTCGATGCTGTTCAGGCCCGCGGATCTCGACATGACCCCTTGGAAACTGCCGACCAGCACTTTGTCTGCGACTCCGAAGGGTGCCAGGGTCCGAGACCATTCGAGTGCCAGTACCAGCGCCGGACCGACGATCAGAAGCACTCCGGTGACCGACAGCGTCAGTCGAGAATGCAGAGACCACCGACGCGGCAACTGTGACCGACGGCGACGAATTTGCCGAATTACCTCGAACAGCACTGGAAAGCCCAGTCCTCCCAGCACGACGGCGACTATCAGGGGTAGACAAATCCAAGGGTCGGTGGCAAAGCTGATGATATTTCCCTGAAAGAGAACAAATCCAGCATTGTTGAATGCCGATATGGAATGAAAAACGCCCAGCCACACCGCTCGCAGCGGCGGTTCGTCGTATCCCAGCCAGAAACGAAGTCCAAGACCTCCTGCTATGACGGCTTCGATGATGAAGCTGGTGCGCACGACCCCGGTAACGACACTGCGGATGTCGGTCTGTCCCGTTGCTCGCAATTCCACGGCCGTGTTCAGCCGACTCCGCAACCCGATTCGATCGGCGAGGATCAACCCCACCAACGAGGCCATGGTCATGATGCCGAGCCCGCCGAGCTGGATCAGCGCCAGAATGATGCCTTGTCCGAAACCCGACCACTGGGTCGGTGTATCCACCACGACGAGACCGGTAAGACACATCGCCGACGTCGCGGTGAACAATGCCTGCAGCGGACTTGCGCCCGATCCTGGCTGGCTGGCCCAGGGGATGCTGAGAAGACCCGTCCCGACCGCGATAGCAACCGCAAATCCCAGAGAAACGAAACGAACCGGAGTCAACTTCGCAGCGTCTACGAACCATCGACGCTTCTCAGGGGGGTCGTCGGCGGGGGGCGTCACGCACTAGAGCCTAACCACGCCGTCGTGACTCTCGACCACAACGAGGGCCAACGATGTCCGGCGACCTTCACTTGCCCTGCCGAGAGTCACGCAACGACAGCGCGCTGCGGCACCCCCGAGTATTCGCTCAGCGGTCGGATCAGTGCATTCGATGCGCCTTGTTCGATGATGTGGGCGGTCCAGCCGGTGATCCGGCTCATCACGAAAATCGGTGTGAAGACGTCGATGTCGAAGCCCATCAGGTAGTAGGCAGGGCCAGTCGGGAAGTCGAGGTTGGGCTTGATTCCGGTTGCGTCACCCATGGTCTTCTCGAGGATGTCGTACATGCGGACCCACTTCTCGCCACCGGTGACAGCAGCTACATCACGGAACGCCGCATTCATCGTCGGGACGCGGGAGTCACCGTGCTTGTAGACACGGTGGCCGAATCCCATGACCTTGTCCTTCGCGGCGAGCTTGTTCTTCAGCCACGCTCCCGCGAGATCCGGGTCGTCGATCCCGAGCATGTCTCGCATGACAGCCTCGTTCGCGCCACCGTGCAATGGCCCCTTCAACGCTCCGATGGCAGCGGTCACAGCACTGTAGATGTCCGACAGTGTCGAGGTGACGACCCTGGCTGCGAACGTGGACGCGTTGAAGCTGTGTTCCGCGTACAGAATCAGCGAGACTTCGAACGCTTCTACTATCGCCGGCTCAGGAACCTTCCCGAAACACATGTTCAGAAAGTTCTCGGCGAATCCGAGATGTGAATGCGGTGCAATCGGATCGAGGCCGTGGCGCCTGCGATGATCGGCAGCCACGATCGTCGGCAGTACCGCCGTCATCCGCAATGCCTTCTGAAGATTGGCCTGCGGACTGCTGTCGTCCTCGGCAGGGTCCTCGGCACCGAGGTAGCTGATCGCTGTGCGGACGACATCCATCGGATGGCAGTTGTCGGGCATCTTCGTCACCAGGGACAACAGAGACCTGTCCGCCCGGCGCAGCGCTCGTTCACGTTGTGTGAACGACTCGAGTTGCTGCACCGAGGGGATCTCTCCGTTCCACAACAGGTATGCCACCTGTTCGAAACTGCAGTGCGCGGCCAGATCCTGAACGGCGTATCCGCGGTAGGTCAGCGAATTCGTCTCGGGCACAACCTTGGAGATCGCCGTGGTGTCGACGACGACACCGGCAAGACCCTTGTAGATCGCTGTGGGAAGGCCGGAGGCCGGTCGGGAATCAGGAATCGAATCGGTCATGTCTGCGCTCCCAGACTGAAGTTGAAGATGCCGGTGTCGAACTCGTTGTACTTCTCGTATTCGAGCAGCTCGTACAGTCGCGACCGCGTCTGCATCCGGTCGAGCAAGGCTTCCTGAGTACCTTTCGCGTGGATCTCTCGCAGACCGGACTCGATCGCACCCATGGCAAGCCGCAGGGTGGTGACCGGGTAGATCACGGCGTTGTAACCGATATCTTGCAACGTCTGCGCCGGAATCAGATTCGACTTCCCGAACTCGGTCATGTTCGCGAGCAGCGGCGTCTGCACAGCTGCCCGGAAGTTGGTGAAGTCTTCCTCGGTGTGCAGAGCCTCGGTGAAGATCAGGTCGGCACCGGCGTCGGCATATGCTTTCGCGCGCTCGATCGCGGCATCGATGCCATCGATTCCCGCGGCATCGGTCCGAGCACAGATTACAAAATTTGGGTCACGACGAGCGGCGACGACTGCACGAAGTCGTCGCACCATCTCCTCGGTCGGGATGATCGACTTACCGTCGAGGTGCCCACATCTCTTCGGGTTGACCTGGTCTTCGAGGTGAAGACCGGCGACGCCTGCGTCCTCGGCCGCTAGGACCGTGCGTGCCGCGGACATCGGCTCACCGAATCCGGTGTCGGCGTCGATGAAGACCGGAAGATCGGTGACGCCGGCAATCTGCGCACTGTGCGAAACAACCTCCGTCAAGGTGGTGAGCCCGATATCCGGCAGACCGAGTCCGGCCGAGAACGCGCCGCCCGATATGTACACACCCTCGAAACCGATTTCTTGAATCAGTTTGGCGGTCAACGGGTTGATCGCGCCGGGGAGCCGGGTGATCTTGTCCGATATCAGGCTCGCCCGGAATGCGACGCGTTTGTCGACCGCCGGTGTCGACGCTGCGATCAAGCCCGCCATCAGAAGATCCCCTTCGGGGTTTTCGGTGCTCGCGAGAGGACATCGTCGGTGACGGTGAAGGTCAGCTGGTCGAGTCCTCCGGCAGCGAGGTTCGGTGTGTTTTCAGCAGCAGCAAGAAAGCGGTCTTGCTCGGCCGGCTCGATGACTCCGTCGGCGAGAGTCCGGAACTTGGCGATGTACTGTTCGCGAGCGAACGGCCGCGCTCCCAACGGATGTGCGTCGGCGACAGCGAGTTCGTCGGTGATCACAGTGCCGTCCTTCAAAGTGATCTCGGCGCGTGCTCCGAACGCCTTCTCATCGGGGTCGATCGAGTGGTAACGACGCGTCCATTCCGGGTCCTCGGCCGTGGAGATCTTGTTCCACAGTGCAATCGTGTCAGGTCGTTGCGCACGCTCGGGGGCGTACGAATACTCGTGGTGCCAATCTCCGTCCTCGAGCGCGACAGCGAAGATGTACATGACCGAGTGATCGAGAGTCTCGCGTGATGCCGTCGGATCGAACTTCTGCGGATCGTTCGATCCCGTGCCGATGACGTAGTGCGTGTGGTGGCTGGTGTGCAGGACGATCTTCTCGATCTGTTCGAAATCGGAGATCTTCTCGCGCATCCGGCGCGCGAGGTCGATCGGCGCCTGACTCTGGTACTCGGCGGAATGCTCTTTGGTGTAACTGTCGAGGATCGCGCGCTTGGACTCTCCAAGTCCGGGCAGTGACACATGGTATTCCGCGTCGGGCCCGCCGAGCAGCCAGGCGATGACGCCATCCTCGCCTTCCCAGATCGGCGACGGTGCACCTTCGCCGCGCAGGGCACGGTCGACTGCTTCGACTGCTACTTTGCCTGCGAGTGCTGGGGCATAGGCCTTCCAGCTCGAGATCTGCCCCTTGCGTGACTGGCGTGTAGCGGTGGTGGTGTGAAGTGCTTGGCCGATCGCCTGGTAGATGGTCTCGGTGTCGAGACCCAGGAGCGTTCCGATGCCGGCAGCCGCCGACGGCCCCAGATGGGCCACGTGGTCGATCTTGTGCTCGTGCAACGAGATTGCGCGTACCAGATCGATCTGAACTTCATAGCCGGTGGCGAGGCCGCGAATCAGATCGCGCCCGCTACGGCCCGCATGCTGCGCGACAGCGAGGATCGGCGGAATGTTGTCGCCAGGGTGGGAGTATTCGGCTGCGAGAAAGGTGTCATGGAAGTCGAGTTCACGCACTGCCACGCCGTTGGCCCACGCTGCCCACTCCGGTGAGTACCTCCCGGCGACACCGAACACCGTCGCACCGGGGCTGTACGGATGCGACATCGCCTGTGCGCGGGCGCTCGTCACCGGGTGTCGCACCAGTGAGGCGGCCGCGACTGAGGCGTTGTCGATGATGCGGTTCACGATCATCTCGGAGGTGGAGGCGGGGACCTCGACCGCATCGGTAGCTACCTCGGCGATCTTCCATGCGAGGTGATCGGACTGCGGAAAATCCTCGGCGGATCGATGGGTACGAACGAGATGAGTCTTCACAAAACCCTCCATACTGGTGGTGACTACGCTTGATTCGCAACCTTACGTACACGCTCGGAGCTGCGGAAGGTCTTGCAATTGCCTATTTTTGCGAGGCTTTTGTTGCAAATCAGCGAATCTTGCGAATGCGGTCCGAGTACAGTGTGCTCTCGTCGAGAGGAAGTGATCGAGGTGCAGAAAATTTACGCCGGCAGTCGTCTGCGTCGCCTGCGAGAGAGTCGAAATCTGACACAGTTGGCATTGGCGAAGACGCTCGAACTATCGCCGAGCTATCTCAATCAGCTCGAGAACGATCAGCGTCCGCTCACGGTCCAGGTACTGCTGAAGTTGAACACCATGTTCGAGCTCGATCCAGCGTTCTTCGCTACCGACACCGATGCTCGACTGGTCGCGAACCTTCACGATGTTCTCACCGAGACCTCCGATCGCGGTGAAGTCTCGATGTCCGAGGTACACGAACTCGTCTCGCGTATGCCCGATGTCGGCCGAACCCTGGTTGCGCTGCATCGGCGCCTACATGCTGCGACCGACCAGGTGGAGCGATTGTCAGCGGGACTGGATGGCCGCGGGCCCGACATTGTTTTGGACAGCCGAGCACCGATGCCCTACGAGGAGGTCCGAGACTTCTTCTACGATCGTCGCAACCACATCCCCGAACTCGACGTGGCCGCAGAAGAGTTGTTCTTCCGTCGCCGATTGACCATCGGCGCACTGGATCTGCAACTAGCGCAGCTCATTTACGAGGATCACGGCATTTCGGTCGCTATCCGCGACGACGACCCTGGCGCTTTGGGACCCAAGCGGGTCTTCGACGAATCAACGCGGACGCTGACACTTGCGCGACGGTTGACGGCGGGACAGCGTGCGTACCAGATAGCTACACAGTTGGCCTTCGTTTCGCATTCGTCGACGATCGCCGCAGTGGTGGATTCCGATACGGTGATGAGTACCCAGTCACGCGAATTGGCCCGCGTGGGCCTGGCCAACTACTTCGCCGGCGCACTACTGCTGCCGTACCGACAGTTTCTGGCGGCCGCAGAATCACTGCGCTACGACATCGAAATGTTGTCGTTGACGTTCGAGGTCGGTTTCGAAACCGTATGCCATCGGCTCTCCACCCTGCAACGGCCGGGCACCAAGGGTGTCCCCTTCTTCTTCGTCCGCACCGATCGCGCGGGCAACATCTCGAAGCGACAGTCCGCCACCGCATTTCACTTCTCACGTGTGGGCGGCAGCTGTCCGCTGTGGGTGGTGCACGACGCTTTCGCCGCTTCGGGCCGCATTCTCACCCAGATCGCGACGATGCCCGACGACCGGTCCTACCTCTGGATAGCGCGGACCACCGACAGCGGTGGACTCGGATACCGTTCACCACGAAAGAGTTTCGCCATCGGCCTCGGATGCGATGTCGCGTACGCGAACAAGCTCGTCTACGCCGACGGTCTCCCCCTGGACTCGCCCAGCGCGTCGACCCCGATCGGGCCGGGCTGCAAAGTATGCGAACGTACCTCCTGCGCCCAACGCGCGTTCCCCCAGTTGGGACGGCCCCTGGTCGTCGACGACAACGTCGACACGGACCTGCCGTACCCGTACATCTCGCAGTCCCCAGGCCGCACCTGAATCGTCCAGTTGGCCGCCCTACTGCGCGTCGATATGCGACTGGGTTGCGGAGTCCGGTTCAGCGCGTAGGCCGGTTGAACTCGTGCGTGGGATAGTGAATATCGCGGCAATACAACCGATTACGACCGCAAAGCATGCGAGCGTGTACCAGAGGTTGCCGATCGGATCGCCGTTGTCGGTGACGCCGTCGACTGCGGAGAAGTAGTCCGGCAACGCGCTCGCCCACAGCAACCCCATCACGCCGAGGTAGACGAGGCTGTAGATACGGACCAAGTCGTTCGAATACGCAGGCTCGCGCGCTTGTCCAGCCCGCACTGCGCGCCATTGGCGAACGAGAAGTGGGATCGCCACGAGCGTCACAGCCACAAGCTCGGCCGCGTAAAGGAAACCGCGGACGGTATCGCTACCCATCCCGAAAACCGTCGCCGGAAGTGGCAGGACGAACGTGCCGACCGACGCCGCCAATCCGATTACCACTGTGCGCCAAAACAGTTCGAGTCCGGTGAAGCGTCTGCCCTGATCGACGTGACGGCCGACGAAGAATTGGACACACAACGCCAACGACATCGGCCACAGCGCAGCGAACACCACGACACTCGGTATCGGGACGGAATCGAACATGGGTTGGTTGATCGGGTTGTCGGTCGACCATTCCCACCACCGCAGCTGCGGGCCCAGCTGATCGAAGATCTCGTAGAAGGCGTGGTGGACGAATCCGACGCACACCGCACCGAGAAAAACGCCGTACCTGCGGAACACGCCGAGCATCCGGACGATCTCGAAGGCGAGCGTCGCCATCAGCGGATAAATCGCGACAATGTAGAGCGGGAGTCGTCCCCACATGAACTCGACGGTGAACAGATTGTGCGCGAACATCGTGTCGACTTGTTCTTCTATCCCGAAAGCGGCTGGGAAGTACAGCGGCGGTTCGATGATGAACAGGAACGCCGTCGCACCGAACCACAGCACCAAGTTGGTGGGATCCCCATGCCGACGAAGGCGCACGACCGCGTACACGAGCGCGATCACCGATCCGAGCACGATCATCAGCTCGAGCACCGGCAGAGTCCAGTTCTCCAACCCGCCCGGACTGCGAAGCTCGAACAGTCCCCCGACTTCTTCGCATGAGAAACCCAGCGCAGTCGAGAGCTGATCGAAGGTGGACGTACAGAGGTCTGTCATCGGTCGGACCTCGATCCGATCGACTGATCGGACGGCGCAGCGCTGTACCAGCGTGTGCAGTCGTAACCCTCGTCGTAACGCTTGAACCATGCGTCGGCAAGCGCCGGGAGCTTCTCGTGTTCGGGCTTGTGCCGGGGCATTTGACTCCGGGCGGCTCCCGCGAGGGCAGTGAACTGTTCTTTGAGGGGCAGGCCGTCGAACGCTCGCGGCATCGTCCCCTTGCTCAGGTAGGGAGCGAAGAGGGTGAGCACTTTCTGCTTGGCGCGGTGGGAAGCGAACATCGACAACGAGTCGACCTGCCGATCCTCGAGCGGAACATGCTGGTTGAACCCCGCGCAGGCAATCCGAATCACCTTCATCACGTGGGCGAAAATCGACGGCGCCATCCGCACGCGATAGCCCTCGTTGCCCACGAGGGCATCGAAGATGATGAGCGCGGAACTGCGGTGCTCGACTTCCTCTACGAAGTGCCATAGGAACAGCGACGCAACACGGTCGTCGCCCGGTGCGAACAAGGTGGCTTCGTTGTCGAGCATCAGTTTGAACACCGGGGTGAACGTCGCTTCGAGGTCCGCGGTGTAGGCGAGTCGATAGTTCAACGAGGTCGCCTCGGTAAGTACGTCGTACTCACCGAGTACTGCATCGAGCGTGTTCTGCAATCCGGGATAGCGCCTGATCAGGGCCTTCACGTGCTGCCGATGAGCGGTCGAGTGATGACCTTCCTGACGCATGAACGCCATGGCCTCCTCCGCGACCACAGGGTCGGTCATCAACGGCTTGGACTGGATGATCGCTTTCACGATCATCTTTTCGAAACCGATTGCCAGGAACGACACCGCGTTCGACATGCTCGACCATGCCGGGTTCTCCGGGTTCCACACGAATGGGACGTCCGCGTCCTCGAACCCGAAATCCATCTTCCGGGGATGAAGGTCGGTCATGTACGACACCTCTCTGTTGCTGACATATTGCGACGAACATACATCAAGGTGTCGCTACGTATGTTGACTTTGAGTAATCCGCTGAATCCGCGTGGGTCCGAGCAGTGAGGTGCCACAGAGGCGCAGTTATTCGCGATATCCTCGGGATTCCGGCAACGAACGCTGACGACCCGACGGGCGAAACGAGGACACACCAAAAGTGGCACGCAGGCGCGGGTGGGGTGGGGCACCACCTGAGAGCGACGACGACGCTGCGCGGCGGATCGTCGATACTGCCGTCGAACTCATCGGCAGCACGGAGGGTGAAGTCACCATCGCCGACGTCGCGGAGTCTCTCGGTGTCATCCGGCAAACTGTCTACCGGTACTTCCCCAGCGCCGACGCTCTCTTCCGGGCCGCTGCCATAGCGTCCGTCGGTGCCTTCCTCGATCGCCTCACCGAACACGTGCGTGGCATCGACGATCCGGCCGAAGCCGTCGTCGAAGCCGTCATGTTCGCACTCGGCGACGTCCCCAGAACCCCCCACCTGGCCATCATGCTTTCGGGTGCGCACTCACACACAGAAGGTATCGCCTCGGACGAGGCCATGGCTTTCGGGATGACCATGATCAGACGCTTCGACGTCGATTGGGAACACCACGGTTACGACGAGCAGGCCCTCCGCGAACTCGTCGAACATCAACTTCGAACCATGCAGTCGTTCTTCATCTCCCCGGGAAACCCGCCCCGCAGCGAGGAAGACCTGCGGCGCTACCTACAGCGCTGGCTGGGGCCGGTCGTCTGGCTTGTCGAACCCGCGTAGATACTCCGAGGTGACGGGGTCTGCAGGAAAGAACGACTCGATTGCGAGCTCGGACAAGGTGATGTCCAATGCGGTTCCGAAGGTGGCGATGATCGCCAAAAACGATAGATCGGCATCTCCGACACGAAGTTTCAGCGGCACGTACACGGCACCTGTGTCGGTGTCCGCGTGATCACTATCCGAGTCACCCCCGGGGTAAGCGAAAAGCTCGTCGTGCAGTGCGAGCATCTCGGCGTCGGCACGAGCATGGGCACTACGCAGCAGCGCAGCTAGGACCGCGGCGCGCCACTGGCCGAGGTTGGTGATGTGCGGCGCCATGCCGTCTGGGTGCAGGGTGAGCCGGAGCGCGTTGAGCGGTTGGTCTGCCAGCAGGGCAGGCGAAACGACCTGAGTGAGGACAGCGACCGCGGCATTCGCGTCGACGATATTCCAGGTTCGGTCCACTGCCACAGCGGGATAGGGCAGGTGCGCTTCGAGAACCTCGCGTACTGCGATACAAGCCGGCTCCATCTCCGGTGAGGTCAAGTCGTTCTCGGGATAGACCGGCGCGAAGCCCGCGGCGAGCAGCAGCCGATTGCGCTCGCGCAGAGGCACATCCAGGTGCACACACATCCGCAGCACCATCTCACGGCTGGGTTGGGATCGGCCGGTTTCGACGAAGCTTCAAATGCCGGGTCGACACCCCGGCCTTGCTCGACAGTTCGAGCTGACTCACTCGTCGAGGAGATCGCCACTGCCGCAGCAGAGCGCCGAATGGTGCTGGAGGTCGTCGTCCTCAACCTGGTCTGGGTTGCCGCGAGCGTCACCTTCGCCATCGGCGGCTGGGGCGGGCTTACCGGCTGGGGTGTGCTGTTCGTTCTGGTCCAGGCACTGGCCGTGGCGGCACTGACTGCGCTCCAAGCCGCGGCCCGACGGGAATCGCGAACGCCGGTGATCGCCTGACACCTGGAGCGCAGGTGCCAACGGGAAAACAACTTACGCGACGGCAGGCTTCACCAGGGGCCTGCCGTCACCCCCCATCCACCAAGACGGTGCGTCAGCTCTTGTTCAGCTCCTCGGCGAGCATCACGATGATGCCACTGGGGCCGCGGACGTAGGTGAGCTTGTAGACGTCCCCGTATCTCGCGACCCCACGCAGCGGGTAACAGCCGTGCCTCGCAGCGATCTCGAGGGCCGCGTCGAGATCGTCGACCGAGAAGGCGACGCGCACGGACTGCGATACCGACATTCTCGAGTTTGATGGCCATGAGCTTCACGGTGCCCATCAGGGGCAGCGTTATCAGGCTCGTGAGCTATGAATCCGCAGTTCCCGACGGGTCCGTTTCGTACACGCAAGTTCGACGAGCAGCACTATGGCCGACGCTATCGACAAGGGGAAGTACATGACGGACATGAGGACAACGGTTGACACGAACGGCGTCACTCTGGGGATCGAGCAGTTCGGCGACCCTGCGGCGCCGCTGATCTTGATCGTCGGTGGAACGACCATGCTTTCCTGGCCGGACGAATTGTGTGCGGTGCTCGCGAGCGGCGGACGTCATGTCGTCCGGTACGACTTACGCGATTCGGGAGCGTCGACCACCGCACAGCCTGCTGCACCCTCGTACACGCTGCGAGATTTGGCGGCCGACGCCGCTGCGCTCGCCCACGAACTCGATTCTCGTCCGGCCCACCTGGCAGGTATCGGAGTGGGTGGCATGGTCGCCCAGGTTGCCGCACTCGACCATCCGTCCGCGTTTCAAGCGCTCACCCTCGTCGGAACCAGACCCGTTGCCCCAGGCCCGGTCGATGAAGATCTGCCCGATCATGACGCGGCGACCATGAAAGAACTCTTCAGCCACCCGATGCCTGATTGGACCGACCGCTCTGCCGTGGGAGAGTTTGCAGCCGCAGGCGCCGACCTTCTCCGCGATGACCCCGCCGCTGCTCGCGCAACTGCCGAACATATCTGGGATCGCACGCCAGGTACCGACGCTGCGGTGCAGATGGCCAATCAGATGGGAATCGTGTTTGCGCACTTGAAGTGCACGCCTCGTTGGCGGGAACGCCTACCCGCGATTGCGATACCCACTCTGGTGGTCCACGGCAAGCGCGATCCCATTTTCCAACGAAGTAGCGTCACCCGACTCGTACACATCCATGTCGCGGTCACTCGCGTTGCTGAACGCCACCATCGTGTATCGCGAGCCTGTTGGTGCAGCACTGCTCCCCGGGGCTGCGACCTACGATGCTGCGACAACAAGTGGCGCCGTCGACAGTTCGGAGAAACAGGTTCGTTTGGACGCAGTCACCGCAAAAGTATCTACGAAACCGGCGGACCGTGGGCAACTTTGGCCAACCCCGGCGATGGGTCGGTACGAACGCACTCACGCAGAGGGGAACCGACCCGCACGGCCGAGTAGAGCGGGCACGTCTTTGTCCAAAGCACCGCCAAGCCAGTTGGCGGCGTCGATCAGCACTCGTCCGTCCACACCGGTGTGAACTCCGGAGCGATCGAGCGCGTAGATCAGATCCTCGGATGCAATGTTGCCTGTCGCAGCAGGCGCGAACGGACATCCACCGAACCCACCGATGCTCGCGTCCAATGCACGTGCACCAGTATCGAGCGCAGTCAATGCGTTGGCATAACCGGTGTTTCGCGTGTTGTGGAAATGCCAACGCTGGGGAACGCCGGGAGCATTCGCAGTCGCGATCTCTGCCAATCGGCGAACCTGAGCCGGAACCCCGACTCCGATTGTGTCAGCCAAAGCGATCTCCGCGGGATCGGCCTCGGCGATCTGCGCGACGATAGTGCCCACAAAGCCAGGATCGACCTCACCGCTGAACGGGCACCCGAAGGAAGCAGCGATGGTCACCGTGCCGGGGACACCCGCCTTTCGAGCCTCACGAATTACCTCTCGTGCAGTCTTCACAGCATCCTCCACCGAACATCCCTGGTTGCGCTGACTGAACTCCTCGGATGCCACGACCACGACGTTGACCTCGTCGACGCTCGCTGCCAGCGCTCGGTCGAGACCGCGACGGTTCAAGACCAGCCCGATGTAAGAGACACCGTCCGGACGAGGAACACCGGCCATCACCTCCTCCGCACCGGCCATCTGCGGCACACGCTTCGGGTTGACGAAACTCACGGCCTCGATTCGGCGGACACCCGCGGTCACGCTCCGACCGATCAGCTCGATCTTCTCGTCCACCGACAACAGGGCCTGCTCGTTCTGCAACCCATCACGAGGACCTACTTCCACAAGTTCTACCGCACTCATACAGGCCATCCTCTCCCCTGAACCAATTGCATGCAATACCTGCGCGAAACAAAATATTTATTCCGAATAGCCAGGACAAATGCCAGGTCGTAGGAATAAATTGTGAGCAATTCATCGATATGTGATCGGAGGCACTGATGACGAGGGCCGTAGACCGCGTGTACACCCACATTCGGGACAGCATCGTGTCAGGAAAATTTGCACCCGGCGCCCGCCTCGGCGAGGTCGAGCTTGCAGAGCTGACCTCGACCAGTCGCACACCGGTCCGGGAGGCGTTACGGCAACTGGAAATGGAGGGGCTCGTCGAAGTTCTTCCCAACAGGGGTGCCCGGGTATACGAATGGACGATCGACGATCTCGACGAAATCTACGATCTCCGGATGAATCTGGAGTCGATGGCCGCGGCGCGTGCAGCCACGCGCATCGGCGAGAAGGATGTCGACCGCCTCTGTGAGCTCTGCGATCTGATGGAGACTGCGGCGAGAAGTGGTGCAGCGCAACAACTCGACCTGATGGCGCAGCTGAACGATGAATTTCATGCCATCGTCCGAACGGCAGCGGCGAGCACTCGACTGATGTCGATGCTCGGGGCGGTGATTCAACTTCCGTTGGTGTTGCGCACCTTTCACCGCTACGCACCAGAGGATCTCACCCGTAGCCACGCGCACCATCGCGATCTCGTCGCCGCCCTGCGCGCCGGCGACGAGACGTGGGCCGACTCCGTCATGCGTGCACACGTACGCGCCGCGAAACATGTTCTGTTGCAATCATTCGAGGCCGATGAAAGAAGGAACAGCACATGAGTGAGAGACCCGCTGGACCACTATCGGACCTGCGCGTGGTCGAAATGGGCCAACTTTTGGCAGGACCCTTCTGCGGACAACTGCTCGCAGACTTCGGTGCCGAGGTGATCAAGCTGGAGCCACCCGGCACCGGTGACCCGATGCGTCAATGGGGCCGAGAGAAGTCGCACGGCAAGTCCCTTTGGTGGCCCGTCGTCGCGCGCAACAAGAAGTCGGTCACCTGCAACCTCCGCAGCGAGGAAGGACAAGCGCTCGCACGCAAGATCATCGCTGATGCCGACATCGTCGTCGAGAACTTCCGACCGGGCACGCTCGAACGATGGGGGCTGGGCTTCGACGAGATGCGCGAAATCAATCCACGACTGATCATGGCCAGGGTCACCGGGTACGGCCAGAACGGGCCTTACGCCCCCCGTGCCGGCTTCGGTTCGATCGGCGAAGCCATGGGCGGAATCCGTTACGTCACAGGCAATGCGGACATGCCACCATCACGGGCCGGTATCTCGCTCGGCGACTCACTGGCCGCCGTATTCGCGACCATCGGCGTCCTCACCGCGGTGCATCACCGTGAACGAACCGGGAGGGGGCAGCTGGTCGACTCGGCAATTTACGAAGCGGTACTAGCGATGATGGAATCACTGCTCCCGGAGTACGCGATCGGCGGTTACCAGCGAGAACGTACCGGTTCGGTGCTCCCCAACATCGCTCCGAGCAACGTGTACCCCACCAAGGGCGGGGAAATGATCCTCGTCGCGGCGAACCAGGATTCAGTCTTCGGGCGCCTGGCTACGGCAATGGATCGAACAGACCTGATCGACAACCCCTTGTATTGCGATCACGCTGCGCGAGGAGCGAACATGGTCGAGCTCGACGACATCATCGGGGCGTGGACGGCGACGCGGGGAACCGACGAGGTCCTCGACGTCCTGCACGAGGCCGGAGTTCCCGCGGGTCGCATCTATACCGCGCGCGACATGTTCGACGATCCGCATTTCAAGGCCCGTGAGGCCATCGTCCGGTTGGCGCATCCCGACTTCGGTGAAATTCCGATGGCCGGCGTCGTACCCAAACTCAGTGACAGCCCGGGCTCCGTCAACCACCCCGGACCCGAACTGGGAGAGCACAACTCCGAAATTTACGGACGGCTGCTCGGCATCTCCGAATCGGACAGGATTGCGCTCGCCGAGCGCGGCATCATCTGAGCTCGACCACGCCCACCACTCACACACCGCACATCACGGGAGAACACCTATGCGCTATCGACTCGGCGTCGACGTCGGCGGGACATTCACCGACGTGTTGCTACTCGAGGAGACCACTGGAATCACCTACCGAGCCAAAACTGCGTCGACCCCCGCGGATCAATCCGTCGGAGTACTCAACGGTATCGCCAAGGTGTGTTCCGAAGCTGATATCGAGCCTTCGGAGATCAGTCAGGTCCTGCACGGCACCACGGTTGCGACCAACGCGATCCTGCAAGGGCGGGGCGCCCGTGTCGGGCTCGTCACCACCGACGGATTCCGGCAAGTTCTGCAGATCGCGCGATCCTATGTGCCTGGAGGCCTTGCGGGATGGATCATCTGGCCCAAACCGGAGCCGCTCGCAGCACTCGAGAACACGGTCGAGATCATCGGCCGTATCGGCGCGGACGGCGGTGAGATCACGCCTCTCGACGAGACGCAGGCCCGCGCACAACTCCAGCGTCTGGCTGGTTCCGGCATCGAAGCGTTGACGATCTCGCTGATCAATTCGTACGCGAACGACGCACACGAGAAGCAGGTCGCGAAGTGGGCCGAAGTCGAACTACCGGGCATCCCGATCTCCATCTCGAGCCAGGTCCTGCCCGAAATGCGAGAGTACGAGCGAACACTCACTACGGTTGCCAACAGCTACGTTCAACCCGAGGTCTCGCGTTACGTACGGAACCTCGACACATCGTTGCAAAACAAGGGCATCACCGCTCCGCTGTCGATCCTGCGTAGCGACGGCGGATTGGTGCAATCGGCGAAAGCCGCCGAAGCACCGGTGTCCCTGTTGTTGTCGGGCCCCGCGGGCGGAGTCACAGGCGCAGTCTGGTTTGCCGAGCAGGCCGGATTCTCCAACTTCCTCACCTTCGACATGGGTGGAACGTCCACAGACGTGGCCCTGGTGCTCGACGGCGAACCACGCATCGGACGTGAGACCAAGGTTGGCGACCTCGCCGTTCGCGCAACCAGTGTGGATGTCCGGACGGTGGGAGCGGGCGGTGGCTCCATCGCGCACGTGCCGGAGTTGACACGCGCACTTCGCGTGGGCCCACAGTCCGCCGGCGCCGATCCTGGACCGGCTGCGTACGGCCAGGGTGGAACCGACCCCACCGTCACCGATGCGAACGTGGTGTTGGGATATCTACCGACCGCTTTGGCCGGCGGCGAGGTCGAACTCGACGTCGAGGCAAGCCGAAAAGCAGTTGCTACCATCGCCGATGCCATCGGCCTGGGTAGTCCAGAGGAGGCCGCGTCGGGCATCGTCGATATCGTCAACGAGAACATGTTCGGCGCGCTGCGACTGGTGAGTGTGCAGCAGGGATTCGATCCCCGCGACTTCGCGCTCGTCTCGTTCGGCGGCGCGGGACCACTCCACGCCAACGCCCTCGGTCGCCTCACCGGATCGTGGCCGGTGATCGTGCCACCGTCTCCCGGCGTGTTGTGCGCATACGGTGACGCCACCACTTGTCTTCGTGACGAGAGTGCACGCACCATGATCCGGGCGTTCTCCGCCATCGACAATGACGAATTACGCACTGCGCTCGCCGAATTGGCTGAATCGGCTGCATCACGATTGACGACGGAGGGAGTTGCCACGGAACAACAGACGGCTAAATACCAAGTCGACCTTCGCTATCAGGGACAGGGGTTCGAGATTCCTGTCGATCTGGACGCGACAGCACTCGAGTCCGGCGATCTGTTGTCGACGCTGGGGATCGCGTTCGACGAGGAGCACCAGCGTCTGTTCTCGTTCTTGCTCGAGAACGAACGCGAGGTGATCAACCTCCGCGTCTCCGTCAGCGGCCCGCGACCCGACGTAGCATTTCAGGCGCTCGACACTGGAGACGAGGATCCGTCCGCGGCTCTGGAATCGACGAACGAGGTGTGGATGGACGGAAAATTCTGCTCGGCCGGCATCTACGACCGCTCGAAGTTGCTGGCGGGCAACATCGTGACCGGCCCGGCGGTCATCAAAGAGATGGACTCGACGACGCTAGTGCTCTCCGGACACGCCGCGACGGTGCATTCAAGTGCGTGTCTGCTCATCAATCCCGTCTGATCGGCGCTGAATACCGAAACCTTCCTCGCACCCCTCGATTTCAGGAGAACTGATGGCAACGATCATCGAGACCTCGGAAACCCCGTTCACCACGGTTCCGGTCGACCCGATCACGCTCGACATCATCGAGAACGCTCTACGAAACGCCCGGACCGAGATGGACGAGGTCCTCTTCCGCACCGCACTGTCGCCAGGCATCCGCGAACAGCACGACGAATTCCCCCTCATTGCCGATCCAAAAGGAAAGATGGTGGTCGGTCAGTTCGGTCTGTCCGTCCCCGACTTCCTCGACAACTACGACGGAACCGTCGGCGAGGGCGACATCCTGCTGACCTCCGACCCGTACGCCTGTGGTGCCGCGATCAGTCATGCCAACGACTGGCTCATCGTCCTGCCGATCTTTCACAGCGGTCGCGTAGTCGGATGGTCGTCGATGTTCGGCCATATGTCCGACGTCGGGGGCAAGACACCCTCGTCCATGCCGACCGACGCGCACACCATCTTCGAGGAGGGCGTCATCATCCCGCCCTTCAAGCTTTACAGCCAGGGGCAGCTGAACAAGACCGCGCTCGACATCATCCTGAATCAGGTACGCAAGCCCGATTGGAACCGAGCGGACCTGAATGGTTTGGTGGCCGCGTGCACCACCGCGTCGCGGCGGATCGTCGAACTGTGTGACCGTTTCGGTGTCGATGTGTATCTCTCTGCCCTCGACGCGTTGCTCGAGCGGAACTATCAGGCCATGAAGGTGTTGCTGGCGATGCTGTTCGTCGACGGCGAGACGATCGAGTTCAGCGATTTCATCTGCGACGACGGATGTGGTTACGGCCCCTACGAACTCGCGATCACTCTCACCCGGCACGGTGAGAAGGTCCACCTTGATTTCAGCAAGGCTGCGCCGCAGGCGGTCGGCCCGATCAACTATTTCATCAACGAAAACTTGGTCCGGATGTTCTTCGGCATTTACGTCATCACGGTCGCCGACCCGCAGATTCTGTGGAACGACGGGTTCTATCCGCTGATCGAGGTGACCATCCCGGAGGACTCGTTCTGGAAACCGCGCTATCCCGCCGCACTCAACGGCCGCAACCATGGAATCGGCCGCGTCTTCGATCTTTTCGGTGGACTGTTGGGCAAGAACAATCCGGAGATCCTCAATGCCGCGGGTTTCTCGTCGTCACCCCACTTCATGTACTCCGGTCATTACGACGGAGGATCACGTGACGGTGAGTGGTTCCAGCTGTACTCCATCGGATTCGGCGGCATTCCCGGTCGACCGATGGGCGACGGGCCGGACGGACATTCGCTGTGGCCGTCGTTCGTGAACATCCCGTGCGAGTACCTCGAGTCGTACTACCCATTGCGCATCGAGCGCTGGGAGACGGTGACCGACACCGGCGGAGCGGGATTGCACCGCGGCGGAAACGGTGTCGACGTCGCCTACTACTTCGAGGAGCCGGGAACGATCGCCATCCACGATGATCGCTGGCTCACCTACCCGTGGGGCGTGAACGGGGGCAAACCCGGTGCGCGCGGCAAGAAGTGGCTCATCCGGGCGTCGGGCGAGATCGAGATACTGCCCAGCAAGATCCACGACGTGGAGGTCGCACGTGGCGACGTTCTGCACTTCGTCACCTGGGGCGGCGGCGGATGGGGAGACCCCTTCGCTCGCGATCCAGAGCTGGTCGGTCTCGAAGTTCGGCGCGGCCTCGTCAGCACCGAAGGAGCCCGTACCGGGTACGGAATCGTCTGTGACGCAGAGGGTTCAGTGGACTCGGCGGCATCGATCACCCTTCGCGAGAAGATGGTGTCCGATCGCGGAGAGATCCAAGTTTTCGACAAAGGTCCATCCATCGAGGAACTACTCGAACGGTGCGAAGAGGAGACAGGCCTGCCTGCACCTCGCCCGCCGGTGAACGTGCGCAAAGCCGTGCGCGCATGAACGATGCCCTCAGTTCGTATCGGCAGTCGGGGTTCGCCGGAGACCTGGGGCCGGGGCGCAGTGCCGCAGTGCTGGTCGTCGACATCGTCCAGGCTTACCTTGTCGACGGGTCGCCTCTCCGCGCCCCCGTCGAGGCCGCCGTGAGCGCCGCCGCAACACTGGTCGCGGCGGCGAGGGACGCCGAGGTCCCCGTTGTCTTCACCCGGGTCAGCTATCAGACCGGTGGTCTCGACGGCGGCTTGTTCATGCACAAAATTCCCGCTTTGACAGTGTTCGAGGAGGGCTCGGAACTCGGCGACTTTCCGCCCGATCCACGGCCTCTCGAGGGCGAGACGGTGGTGACCAAGCAGTACGCGAGCGCCTTCTTCGGTACCTCACTCGCCGCGACGCTCACCGCCCGCGGCATCGACACGCTCTACATCTGTGGGTTGACCACCAGTGGATGCATCCGCGCGAGCGCCACCGACGCTCTGCAACATGGCTTTCGGCCGCTGGTGGTCTCCGATGCCTGCGGCGATCGCGAGCTCGGAATGCACGAGTCGAACCTGCTCGATCTGCAGGCCAAGTACGCAGACGTCCTCACTCTGGCCGAGGCACAGGAGCTACTCGGACGGTAGTTGTCGCAGACGGACAAAGTAACGACTTCGGCATGTGCAGATCTCGATGATCGATAGCCCGAGGAGGTATCACGGATGACTGCATAGCGGGTACACCCAACCATCGAACGTCTGCGGTGCACATTTATGGATCCACATCGCCCCGAGTGCCCCCAGTCGGACTCGAACCGACACTGTACGGATTTTAAGTCCGTTGCCTCTGCCAATTGGGCTATAGGGGCCACCGCGGACAAGCAGGTCCGCGTCGATCATCTTATAAGGCAGTATCGACCCTGGAATCATCGGCGCCAGAATTCCGGATTCTCTTCACAGCAGAAGATGGAAGATGAACTACTGCAAGGTCATCCGACCGAACAGCAACACGGAAAAATACCCGCACCACCGGGGAGTTCTACCTGCCTAGACCTTCACCGATAGGGCAATCCCGTCGAGAATGTCGTGTTCACTGACGATCAGTGTGCTGACGGCTCCGCGGCGCTCGAATTCCTCGGCCAAGACGCTGCAGACGATGGAACCGCCGCCGATGACATCGACCCGTCCTGGGTGCATGGGGCCCAACTCGCTTCGTTCGGCACGCGTCATGTTCACCAGCCGGTCGCACACCTCGAAAAGGTCCGCGAACGGCACACGGGTGAGGTGCACCTTCTCGGCGTCGTACTCCGTGAGTCCGGAGGCGATGGCGGCAATGGTGGTCATCGTGCCCGCGACGCCGACCCAGCTCGTCGCGTTTCCGATCGACACTTCCTCGAAGGCTTCTTCCAGCTTTGCGCGCACATATTCACGGGCACTGGCGATCTCGTCTGCGGTGGGCGGATCGCTGTGCAAGAACCGCTCGGTCAGCCGCACACATCCGATGTTCGCCGAGAACGCAGCCTTGACACCCTTGTTGTCTCCGAGTACCAGCTCGGTGGATCCGCCACCGAGGTCGACGACCAGGAAAGGTGCACCGGCAGCGTTGAGTTCACCGACGGCTCCGGCAAAGGACAGTCTGGCTTCTTCGTCGCCGGTGATGACCTCGGCGACCGAGCCTGCGACTATCGGATCGAGGATTTCACGCGTCATCGCGAAGAAGTCCTCACGGTTCGACGCGTCGCGTGTAGCCGAGGTGGCCACCATGCGTAGCGCCGACACTCCGCTCTCACGGATGATTCCGGCGTACTCCTGCAAAGCATCTCGGGTTCGCTCGATGGCTTCCGACGCAAACGCTCCCGTCGCGTCGACCCCTTGGCCCAGCCTCACGATGCGCATTTCACGTGCGACGTCGGTAAGGACACCGTCCTTGACGTCGGCGACGAGCAGCCGGATCGAGTTGGTTCCGCAATCGATGGCGGCAACTCTGGTCATTGTGTCTCCCCGCGAAGTTCTGCGATGGTCGGCCAGTCCGCTGGAATGGCTTTGCCGCGCATATGGTTTTCGGCGGCGAGGGCAACTGCCTCGTCGCCGAGTGGATTGAGACCTGGGCCCTTGGCGAGCGAATGCGCGATGAGAACGTGCAGGCATTTCACTCGGTCCGGCATGCCTCCGCCGGTGAAGTCTGTTCCCAACGATTCGATCTCGTTGCGTTCGGCCAAGTAGGACTCGTGGGCTCGCCGATATCCGGCTGCCAACTCCGTATCGGTCCCCAGCCTTTCGGTCATCTCACGCATGACGCCTGCAGATTCTTGTCTGCTCGCCTCTGCGGTCAGCCGCGGATCGGTCAGGTAATACAGGGTCGGGAAGGGTGTGCCGTCGGGGAGTTTGGGTGCAGTTTTCACCACACCGGGCCTGCCGTCCGGGGATCGGTAGGCGATCTCGAGTACCCCGCGAGGCTCACGCCCCAGCTGGGTCGCAACCGCCTCGAGATCCTCCGGCGAGACTGCCGATTTTCCTGCACCGGTCACCCGACAGGTCCTCCTTCTAGTACCGGTGCAGGCGCAGGAACGAGTGCGGGCAGTGGTTGCTGCTCCGGTTCGTCGCTCTGCTGCGGCTGCACTGCTGATTCCCAAAGATCCCGATACCACGGGCCCTCGGATTGCTCGATCGATTTTGCTTCTTCGTCGGACTTCGCCATGTCACCGGGTAGCTGCACTTGATAGGGCGTCTCCCCCGGCATAACCCACCGCAGCCGACTGCGTGCCTCGGCGTCGATGCGTGCTGGTTCGTTCAGTTGTGACTTCTCGCGCTCGAGATTCTTTACATCGTCTTCGAGGCTATGACGCTCCGCGAGGACCGCAGCGAGCTCGGTCCGTTGCGAAAAGTACGTCCGCAGCGGCATCGCGAGCGTCAACGCCAACGCACACACCACGATCGCCAAGATCACAGCGCGACCGGTGGAGAGCCCGAAAAAACTTCGATCCGGACGGGTCGAAGCCTGGACGCCGACGCGTCGTGGCGCTGCCCGGCCCGCCACGACGGCATCGCGTGCCTGATCGGACGGCTCAGGCGGCAGCTGACCGGTGCTGCGCGCGTCGCCGCGCGCAGCTTCGGTCTGCCGGTTGCGTGGCGAAGCCGAACGGCCGCGAGGCCGAGGATCGCGCCCACCTGGGCTGGTCCCCGGTCTACCTCGTCCTGCCGCCATGACCCACCTTCAACGCTTGCGTGAGAAAACTATCCCTCGTAATTGAACCGGGGGAAGGCCAGCTCGCCTGCGTAACGCGCCGCGTCACCGAGAGCTTCTTCGATTCTCAGCAACTGGTTGTACTTGGCGACTCGCTCGCTTCGAGCGGGTGCGCCTGTCTTGATCTGACCACTTCCGACGGCAACTGCCAGGTCAGCGATGGTGGTGTCCTCGGTTTCGCCGCTGCGATGGCTCATCATGGTCTTGTAACCGTTGCGATGCGCCAGCTCGACTGCGTCGAGGGTTTCGGTGAGGGTGCCGATCTGGTTGACCTTGACCAACAGTGCGTTGGCGGCGCCGCGAACGATGCCGTCTTCCAGACGCTCGGGGTTGGTGACGAAGAGATCGTCGCCGACCAGCTGCACCTTGTCGCCGATGGACTCGGTGAGTGCAACCCAGCCATCCCAGTCGTTCTCGTCCAGCGGATCCTCGATGGACACGAGTGGGTAGGCGTCGACGAGCTCGCCGTAGAACGCTGAGAGCTGCTCTGCGGTCTTGGTGTCACGCTCGAAGGCGTAGCCAGTGCCCGCGGTGTAGAACTCGGTGGCCGCGACGTCGAGAGCCAGACCGATATCGCGTCCCGGCTCGAGTCCGGTCTTCTTGATGGCTTCGAGGATGAGGTCGAGTGCTTCTTTGGTACCGGCGAGATCAGGAGCGAAACCGCCCTCGTCACCGAGTCCGGTGGAGAGGCCCTTGGCCTTGAGAACCGACTTGAGCGAGTGGTAGACCTCGGCGCCCCAACGCAGGGATTCCTTGAACGTCGGTGCACCGATCGGAGCGATCATGAATTCTTGGACGTCGACGCCACTGTCCGCATGCGCGCCACCATTGATGATGTTCATCATCGGGACGGGAAGTATGTACGCGTTCGGTCCGCCGAGGTAGCGGAACAGTTCGAGGCCCGCAGACTCTGCAGCAGCCTTCGCGACAGCGAGTGAAACACCCAGGAGCGAGTTCGCGCCGAGGCGGGACTTGTCCGGGGTGCCGTCGAGGTCCAGCAGGGCCTGATCGATGGTGCGCTGCTCGATGGCGTCGAGGCCGATGACCGCCGGTGCGATCTCGTCGAGAACAGCGTTGACGGCCTTCTCCACGCCCTTGCCGCCGTACCGCTCGCCGCCGTCACGAAGCTCGACGGCCTCGTGCTCGCCGGTGGATGCACCGGAGGGAACTGCCGCACGACAAAGAGTTCCGTCGTCCAATGCGACCTCGACCTCGACAGTGGGGTTGCCACGGGAGTCGAGGATCTCGCGAGCTCCGACCTGCTCAATGATGGCCACGAATGCTTCTCCTATAAACGGGGACCGACAACGCCGCTGTTTACGACGCCACGACCGAGTTGCGGACTGTGCCGTGTGTCAGACTAGCCGCTTCGCTCACTCACCCGCATACGACATGTAGCTAGGCGCCGGCTCCCACCGAATAGGCCGCGGCAGCGTCGCGGACATCACGGAGATAGACACCCGACTGGTTGTACGCCATCAGGGCCCGCTCCCACCCTTCCGCGGTGCGCAAGTCGCCCCCGCGCGCACACAAGTACCGGGCTGCAGTAAGGGACGCGTCGTCCAGGTTGTCCGGATTGGGGACACCGTCGCCGTTGGCGTCGACACCCCATTTCTTCCATGTCTCGGGAATGAACTGCATCGGTCCCATCGCGCGGTCGTGAATGTCGTCGCCGTCGAGGGCTCCGCGATCGGTATCCGGGATCTCGGCGATGCCGGGAGCCCCGTCGAGCGGAATTCCGCGAATGGTCGGCGCAACGGTGCCATCCTGCGCGACAGCAGAGCCTTGGTAGGTACCGTGGCGGCTCTCGATGAATCCGATGCCCGCGAGAGTGGTCCAGGCGATCCCGCAGTCCGGCGCCGTGGCGGACATGACCGCGGCGGCGTGCGCGTACGCCGCGAGCGCCGGTTCGGAAATGCTCAGCGCATCCGATTGCGGGGCAGCCCACGCGAGCAGTAGATCTGCGGTGCGTCCGGGAGCATTGAAATCGATGTCCGGGACGGGAGCGCCTGGGCCGGGAGGTATGCCCTCGGGAATGACTCGCGGGGGTTCGGAGGAACCGCATGCGCTGGCCATGATCGTCACTGCCAAAGCTGTGGACAGCAAGATCGCGGCTCGGCGGGGTCGATGGGTCACACCACCCATCCTGCACATCAAAGGTAATAGAAACCTAAAGCTCTATGTAAGAGCTCGTTTGTGGTGTTTTTGCTCTGGCTATCTGGGTGTATGTTCCTGTAATAGTCAACAGATGAGGGTCGCCTACCCTACAGAAGGGAAGGCGTACCGAACTCAGTGCCATTCCAGGGAAGGTCACCCGTGTCCGTACTCGCTGCCGCCGGAACTGCGCCATCGATCGCAACCCAGATGTTCGGCAGTGGACTGATCGGACTCCGTGAAGGGCTCGAAACCGGCATAGTCGTGATGATCCTCGTGGCATTCCTCGTCAAAGCCGATCGCCGCGATGCACTCAAATGGGTATGGCTCGGAGTCGGCGCTGCCGTCGCCATGGTCGCGGTCGTATTCTTCGTCATTCACTACGGTACGTCGACGGTCACCGGTCTCACCGCCGAGATCATCGCCGGGTTCGCATCCCTCGTCGCCGTCGCCATTGTCACCGCCATGGTCCTGTGGATGCGCACAGCGGCCAAGGACATCTCCGGTGAACTGAAGGGCGGAATGGAACGTGCACTGACCGTCGGTCCGATTGCGGTTCTGACACTGGCCTTCTTCGCGGTCGGGCGTGAAGGAATCGAAACCGCGCTTCTCATGGTCGGTTACGCAGAGAACGCCAACGGCAGCCTGTGGCCGTTGCTCGGTCTTCTCGTGGGCATCGTAGTCGCGGCCATCCTGACGATATTCCTGTACTTCGGTGCGATTCGCATCAACTTCGCCGTGTTCTTCAAATACACCGGCATCTTCCTCATCGTCGTCGCCGCCGGAATCCTCGCCTACGGCATACGCGCCCTACAGATCGGCGGAGTGCTCCCCGGCGGATCTTCGGTGGCGTTCGACATCACAGCGCTTTACGACGCCTCGAGCTGGTACGGCACCGTGCTCGCGGGCATCTTCAACTTCCGACCCGAGCCGACGGTCCTGCAGTCCGTCGGCTGGTTGGCATATCTCGTCATCGTCCTGTTTCTGTTTCTCCGGCCGGTTCGCGTCCCCGCGACACCAGAGCCTGTTCTCCACGCTTCCGAAAGGCACTGAAGAAAATGCGTCGTACCACCTACGCTCTGGCAGCGGTTGCGGTTCTTCCGCTGGCTCTGGCCGGTTGTACCGAAAAGTCGTCCTCCGAGACGAGTGCCGGGGACATCACGGTCACCGCGACCGACAACGGCTGTGACATCAGCGCCTCCGAGGGCGCCACTGGAAACTCCACCTTCCAGATCACCAACAACGGCAGCAAGGTCACCGAGTTCTATGTCTACGGCGAAGGCGATCGAGTTATGGGTGAGGTCGAGAACATCGGCCCCGGCCTGACGCGCCAGCTCATCGTTGCGCTGCCCGACCCCGGCACATACCAAACTGCTTGCAAGGCAGGCATGGTGGGCGACGGCATCCGCACAGACTTCCTCGTCAGCGGCGACGCCGTCCGCCAGGCCGACGAAGGTGGTCTGCTTGCCGAAGCCGCATCCGGCTACAAGCGCTACGTCCTCAGCCAGATCGATGCTTTACAGGAGACGACGGCTAGCTTCGTGGCAGCTGTCAAGGCCGGCGATGTCGAGGGCGCCAAGGCTCAATTCCCCATCGCGCGTAGCTATTACGAGCGTATCGAGCCCGTCGCCGAGAGCTTCCCCGACGAGCTCGACCCCCGCATCGACCTCCGCGAGCCCGACGTAGAGCCAAGCGCGGAGTGGACCGGCTTCCACCGCATCGAAAAAGATCTCTGGGCACAGGGGTTGCAGCCGGACACTAACGCGATGGCCGATCAGCTTCAGGCCAACATCGACGAACTCGCCGAGAAGGTCAGGGCCGACGACTTCACCGTCGACCCGATCCAGGTCGCCGGTGGCGCGCAGGGTCTGCTCGACGAGGTCGCCAAGACCAAGATCAGCGGCGAAGAAGACTTCTTCTCGCACACCGACCTCTGGGACTTCCAGGCCAACGTCGACGGCGCGCAGGCTGCGATCGCCGCAGTGCGTCCGATCATCGACGAGCGTCGACCCGAACTCGGAACATCGATCGACACTCGCTTCGCCGCACTCGACGCCGAGCTCGCCAAGTACCGCGTCGGCGACGGCTTCGTGTTCTACGACACCGTGACCGAACCACAGCGCCAAGAACTTTCGAACAAGATCGACGCACTGTCCGCCGAAGTAAGTCAGGTACAGAGTGTCGTCGCAGGAGAGTAAGAGCACAGGTTCGTCCGCCTCCGGCTTCTCCCGACGGCGCCTCTTCGGTGCCGTCGGGGCGGGTGCCGCGCTGGTCGGAGTCGGAGCCATCGCAGGCAACGCAACAGCAGCCGGTTCCGAGTCCCCGACGTCCGACGTCGTCGAGTTCCGCGGTGACCATCAGGCAGGCATCGTCACGCCTGCACAGGACCGCATGCACTTCGTTTCCTTCGACATCACCACCGACTCGCGCGAGGAGTTCGTCGCTCTGCTTCGCAAGTGGACCGATATGGCCGAGCGACTGACCAAGGGCGAAGAGACGTTCGAGGGCGGCGCCGTCGGGGCAGGCGAATACAAGCCGCCGTCCGACACCGGCGAAGCCCTTGGGCTCGCGGCCTCATCACTGACATTGACCATCGGATTCGGTCCGGGGTTGTTCGATCGGTTCGGTCTCGCGGACAAAAAGCCCGCGTCGTTGGCCGACCTCCAGCACTTCCCGGCCGATAACCTCGATCCTGCGCGATCGGGCGGCGACCTGTGCATTCAGGCATGCGCCAACGATCCGCAGGTTGCCGTGCACGCCATTCGCAACTTGGCTCGCGTCGGATTCGGGACGGTGTCCGTCAAGTGGTCGCAACTCGGATTCGGACGCACCTCTTCGACGTCGACAACTCAAGCCACACCTCGAAACCTGTTCGGCTTCAAGGACGGGACCGCCAATCTCAAGGCCGAGGATCCGCAGATGCTGGACCAGAACGTCTGGGTCGATCCTGCCGACGACCAGGAGTGGATGGGTGGCGGCTCCTACCTCGTTGCACGAAGAATACGTATGCTCATCGAGTCCTGGGACCGCACGACGCTCAAAGAGCAAGAACGAGTCATCGGACGTAGCAAGGGAACCGGCGCTCCACTGGGCCTGACCGACGAATTCGATGCGCTCGATCTCGATTCGAAGGGTCCGGACGGGCCCCTCATCGACGCCGACGCGCACGTCCGGTTGGCGTCCAAAGAAGAACTCGGTGGTATCCAGATCCTGCGGCGCGGTTACAACTTCACCGACGGCTCCGACGGTTTCGGGCACCTCGACGCCGGACTGTTCTTCATCGCTTACTGCCGTGATCCCTTGACCCAGTTCGTGCCGCTGCAACTCGCGCTGGCGCGAACGGACCTACTCAACGAGTACATCCAGCACGTCGGCTCCGCGGTGTTCGCGTGCCCACCGGGTCTCGGGGAATCGGAGTACTGGGGTTCTACGCTGTTCGCATAATCGCTTGAATGGCGCATTCATACGATCAAATAGCTTGGATGCGCCATTCAAGCTGGGGCGTGCGGGCAAGCTGGGGCGTGCGGGCAAGCTGGGGGCGGGCAAGCTGGGGCGTGCGGGCAAGCTGGGGGCGGGGACAACTTACGCCCGCAGACCCCAGTTTTCGATCCACTCGATCGCGGAGATCCGCCCGGGAACCGCCCCGCGATCCTTGGCCGACACTTCGGCACAACGGATGCGCTCGGCGAACTCCAACACCCGACGGCGGAGCAGATCTTCCGCGCTCTCCCCCCCACTGCTGTGATCGAGGCCGATGTGCACTGTTCGCAGGTTGTCGGGCACCAGCTCGTCCGGCAGACCGGCCTTGGCTGCGCGCGCAATGATCTTCTGCGTCAATGCAAGTGCGGGCTGCGCCATCGCGATGCCGTCGAGGCATGATCCGCGCGCCTTCTCTGCCGCCTTGCGTTCTTCCCACGCCCGTTCCTGCGTCGCGACGTCGATGGGTCCCGTCGATCCGTCAGTCAGGTGGGGTGTGCGGTGGGTCAGCTTCGCGACCAGACCGGCAGCGACATCGTCGACGTCGAAGCCGCCGGGTTCTGCGTCCTGAGCGATCCTCGAATGAAACAAGACCTGCAGAAGGAGATCGCCCAGTTCTTCCTTCAGATCCACGAGGTTCCCACTGTGTATCGCATCGAGTAACTCGTAGGTTTCTTCCAGAAGGTAGCCGCTCAACGAGGCATGCGTCTGTTGGGCTTCCCAGCCCCCGATCGATCGGAGTCGATCCATCAGAACGACCGCTGCGATGAGGTCGTCACCGGGCAGTTTCGGGGAGGCGATGACCCGGTCGCCGCGCCGAATACGCGCGAGGACTCGACCGTTGTGCGGGTCGGTACTGACGAGCACCCCTCCGGAGTTGTCGGAGCGTGCAGTTCCGGCGAACATCCATCGAATACTGACCGGCACTTCCTCGGTGAATTCGACTACTCCACTGAGGAATTCGACGGCCTCTGCAGGGACTTGACCGGGCCGGGTCGGGTCGAGCAGCACTACCGTCATCACACCCCCACAGTGTGCTCCAACAGAACCGATCGAGACGGCTTACTGTCGAGCGAGAGGATCAGGTCGGCAATGAACTGCACCAATTCGACGTCACGGACCCTGGCCGCTCCGACTCCCCCACCCTCGACCCGCGGTAGCGGTAGCTGTACGACGCCGGTGGTCGCGCGGTACTGCGCGCTCGGGTAGAGACGTTTGAGCCGGATCTGCTTGGAATCGGGGAGATCCATCGGCGCCAACTTCACCTGCGTACCAGCGACATTGACGTCGGTCAGGTTGTATTCCTTGGCGATAAGCCGCAGCTTCGCGACGGAAACGAGCCTGCCGACTTCCTCGGGCAGCGGACCGTAGCGGTCCACCAACTCCTCGATGACGGCATAGATGCCTTCGGAATCCGTAGCAGCGGCCAACTTCCGGTAAGCCTCGAGGCGAAGCCGATCACTGGTGACGTAGTCCGGCGGAATGTTGGCGTCGACGGGCAGGTCGATCCGAACTTCCTTGGGGGCTTCGTCGGTGGTGATGGGCTTTCCGTCGGCAGCTGCCCGGTAGGCCTCGACAGCTTCACCGACCAATCGCACGTACAGGTCGAACCCGACACCTGCCACGTGGCCGGACTGTTCGGCACCGAGAACGTTGCCGGCACCGCGAATTTCGAGATCCTTCATCGCCACGGCCATACCGGCACCGAGGTCGGAGTTCTGCGAGATGGTGGACAGACGGTCGTACGCAGTCTCGGTAAGCGGCTTCTCGGGCGGATACAGGAAGTACGCGTAGCCACGTTCGCGACTACGCCCGACCCGACCACGAAGCTGATGCAACTGCGAAAGGCCCAGCGAATCACTGCGTTCGACGATCAGAGTGTTCGCATTCGAGATATCGAGACCGGTTTCGATGATGGTGGTGCAGACGAGTACATCCGTTTCGCGTTCCCAGAACCCCTGTACGGTTCGCTCGAGCGTCTCCTCGTTCATCTGACCGTGCGCGGTGGACACCCGAGCTTCCGGTACGAGGTCACGAATCTTCTTCGCTGCCTTGTCGATCGAGCTGACTCGGTTGTGTACGAAGAAGACCTGCCCGTCACGGAGCAGTTCACGTCTGATGGCCGCAGCGACCTGCTTGTCGTTGTAGGCGCCCACATAGGTGAGCACCGGGTGACGCTCTTCCGGCGGAGTCAGAATCGTCGACATTTCACGAATGCCGGCAAGGCTCATCTCCAGAGTACGAGGAATCGGTGTCGCCGACATGGTCAGGACGTCCACGTGCGTACGCAAGGACTTGATGTGCTCTTTGTGTTCGACGCCGAATCGCTGTTCCTCGTCGACGATGACCAACCCCAGGTCTTTCCACGCCACTCCAGTCTGCAGCAACCGGTGAGTACCGACGACGATATCGACCGTCCCGTCGGCGAGCCCTGCCATGACCAGCTTCGAGTCGGAACCGTGGGTGAAGCGAGAGAGCCCCTTGACCGTCACCGGGAAGGCCGCCATTCGCTCGGTGAAGGTCTGCAGATGCTGTTGTGCCAGCAAGGTCGTCGGCACGAGGATGGCGACCTGCTTACCGTCTTGAACGGCTTTGAAAGCGGCACGAACGGCAATCTCGGTCTTGCCGTAACCGACGTCACCGAGGATGACACGGTCCATCGGGACCGGCTTCTCCATGTCGGCCTTGACTTCGGTGATGGCCGTCATCTGGTCCATCGTCTCGGTGAACGCGAACGCGTCCTCCATTTCACGCTGCCATGGAGTATCGGGGCCGAAGGCGTGGCCGGGCGCCGCCTGACGCGCTGCATACAGCTGCACGAGCTCTCCGGCGATCTCCCGAACAGCCTTGCGCGCCTTGCGTTTCGTGTTCGACCAGTCCGAACCACCGAGCTTGCTCAGCGACGGCATTTCCCCGCCGACATAGCGAGAGAGCTGATCCAGAGAATCCATCGGCACGAACAGTCGATCCCCCGGGTGTCCCCTCTTGCTGGGTGCATACTCCACGACGAGGTACTCGCGGCGAGCTCCACCGATGGTCCGCTCGACCATTTCGACGAACCGGCCGATACCGTGCTGATCGTGCACGACACTGTCGCCGGCCTTCAATGCAAGCGGATCGACCTGATTCCGCCTCTTGGCCGGTAGCTTTCGGCCCTCGGCGGCGGCAACGCGGTTGCCCGTCAGGTCGCTTTCGGTGACGATCACAAGGTTCGCGTCGGGCAGGATCAGTCCGGCATGGAGCGAGGCGCACAGGACGCTGACGACGTCGGGCAATGGCTCGGTGCCCGAATCAATTGCGACAGCGGGCACTTCGGCCTCGCCGAGCCGCTCGATGATGCGCGTTGCGGTTCCCGCGCCCGCGACGGCGATGACGGCGCGACCGCCGGTGGAGACATGCGCTCGGAGCATGGCGAAGAGTCCGGTGAGCAGCTCTTCCGAACCACGGACCTCAGGGACGGTCTCGATCGCCAACTCGACCTCGGTCTCACTCCCCGAAGCCAGTGGGCTGATGGTCCACCACGGCCGCCCGAGCGCCTGCGCGGATTCGCGGATCTGGCGTAGCGAACGGTATGCGGACGCTCCGAGGTCGAGACTCGTCCCGCCCAGGCTGCTGGTGTCCACAGTCGCGGTGTCGAGAGGTGCCGCTCCACCCACGGACGCCGCCGTCCACGATGCCTCGAGGAACTCTTGCCCGGTACGAACCAAATCTGTTGCACGCGTCCGGATTCGCTCTGGATCGCACAGCAGGACGTGTGCACCCTTCGGCAATACATCGGCCAGTAGCTCGAGTTCGCCAGGCTGCAGCAGCGGAAGCAGCGCTTCCATGCCTTCCACTGGTACCCCGGCAGACATCTTGTCCAACATCTCCACCAGTGCCGCATCGGCCTGATTGTCACCGGCGAGCACCGCCGCACGATCGCGGACGTCCTGAGTGAGAATCAGTTCACGGCAGGGCGGTGCGATGACCGACTCGATGACGACGTCGGGCAGGGAGCGCTGATCGGCAACGGAGAAAGCGCGGAGTTCGGTGACCTCGTCACCCCAGAACTCGACACGTACCGGATGATCGGCCGTCGGGGAGAAGATATCGAGGATGCCGCCACGGACGGCGAATTCGCCTCGTTTGCCGACCATGTCGACGCGCGTGTACGCCAACTCGACGAGTCGGTGGATCAGGCCGTCGAAGTCGATCTCGACGCCCACCTTCAATCCGATCGGCTCGATCTCGCCGAGCCCCGGGGCCATCGGCTGAACGAGCGATCGCACCGTGGTGACGATCACCTGGAGGGGTGGGCCGTAGTCCTGATCATCCGGCCGCGCGAGCCGCCGCAATACTTCGAGTCTCCGGCCGACGGTGTCTGCGCTAGGCGAGAGCCGCTCGTGCGGCAGGGTCTCCCACGACGGAAACTGCGCCACCGCGTCGCCGAACATCTGACCGAGTTCAGCGGTGAGATCGTCCGCTTCACGTCCCGTCGCGGTGACGACGAGCACCTGCGCCTGCTGCGCTATCGCGGCAGCGACGAAGGGGCGCGAGGAGTTCGGCGCGACGAGCGTGTACTCCGCAGTCCCGACAGCCTCGCTCACGGTCATCAAAGCGGAATCTGCCAGAGCGACGCGCGCGACGCCCGACAGGTGAAGCGAGGAATCGGAAGACAACAGCAGGGCTCCTGAACGAAGGACGACACGAAGGCAGCCCGGTTCGAAGTGCACCAAGATCATGGCGAACGAACGAACCGGCGGTCGCGGCCAATTCTATGGGAGAACACCGACCCGGCGACGGCTGGGCGTGCCCACCGAGCCGTCGGAGCTAGTGCCGGATGACCCGTCGTGCCGCAAATTCGCGGAAGTAGTCGAGCTTGCCTGCCGTGACGAGCGAGGGAAGCAGGTAGTACCAGAGGCGCTCCATGCGCGAGGGCAACTCCTCGGTGGTCCCGGTAGCGACGGCAACCATGTGCACACCGGTAAGAATCTCGAGAACGAGAGATCCGATGGTGTGCGGGTCCGCATCCGGATCGATATCGCCCTGCTTGATCGCCTTGGCTGCAAGCGCATCGAACGCGACGCTCCAACCGGCCATGACATTGCCCTGTGTACCTCTATAGTCACCGATCTGGTGGCTCAGACGCATCATCGCGGAGACCATCGGGTCAGTGACCGACATGTCCACGACGATGTAGGAGATGCCGATGGCAGCTTCGAGAGCCGGGATACGGCCGTCGTTGAACTGCAGGCACGCGGCGGTGAGCCTGGCGTTGCCCTCGTCGATCACAGCCCGCGCGAGTTCTTCCTTCGACCCGAAGTGGAAGTAGAGAGCACCCTTGGTGACCTGTGATTGAGAGATGATTTCGCTGAGACTCGCGTTCGCGTATCCGAGACGCAGAAACACGTTCGCTGCACCGGACAACACCGTGTCGCGAGTAATCTCAGCGCGGGCCTGTCTGACCATTGGATCCGCCTTAGGAATACTGGGACTGCCATTGCGCAATGCTGCGAACGGTACCATCCAGTGGTTTTCTCGCCTCGGTCAACTTGCTAACGGTCTGAACAAATAAAACCAGCGCCTGTGACGTAACTCTCAGTGCTGCAAAATTGACCCTACCCGCTCTTTCGAGCGGTAGTGCGAAAATCGACCGCTCATTTGCCCCCCAATTGCGGCGCAGCCTCCAGATTGGTCAACCCGTTCCAACACAAGTTGACAACGTGAGCCGCAACAACTTCTTTCGAAGGTTCTCGGACGTCGAGCCACCACTGCGCCGTCATCGAGACCATCCCGACCAGTGCTTGCGCATACAAGGGAGCAAACCCGGCGTCGAACCCGCGCCGCGTGAAATCCCCGGCCAGGATGTGGCCTACCTGAGAGACGGCATCGTTCAACAATGAGGAGTACTTGCCATCAGCGACCGCAGCGACCGGCGAGTCCCTAACCAAGATCCGGAAGCCGTCCGTGCGTTCCTCCACATAGGTCAGCAGGGCAAGCGCGACTCGCTCGACGCGAACTCGAGAGCGATTCTGTTCGAGCGAGGACGTGATCATCTGCAGCAGCGTCGACATCTCCCGATCGACGATCACCGCATACAGGCCCTCTTTCCCGCCGAAGTGCTCGTACACGACAGGCTTGGACACGTGTGCCCGACCTGCGATTTCTTCCACCGACGTCGCCTCGTACCCGCGCTCGGCGAAAAGAGACCTCCCGATCTCGATCAACTGCTCACGTCGCTGCGTCCCCGTCATACGGACGCGCGTTACCCGCTCGGGTTCGGACAAACTGCCTCCCACCGAAATTCTTCGCTCGCTTGCTTGCAAGGAGCCTCGTCCGGCCAGCCTAGTGGTCAATTTTGGGCGCGGTTCGACTGGCAACTACCGTTCATGCGAGACTCGTTGCGCTCGGTGGAAGAACCGTGGCCGTCGACCTGATTCACAAAGGTCTTCAGTCTTCGGAGAAACCGCTGGTCCACGATCCGCCGTGGTGTAATGGCAGCACCTCTGATTTTGGTTCAGATAGTTCAGGTTCGAGTCCTGGCGGCGGAGCGAGAAGAATTTCTGTCGAGAAAGTAACCAGCAATTCGCGAGGAGCTCAGTTGCCGTTGCACACCGCCGTGGTCGTTCTCGCAGCGGGAGCAGGCACCCGGATGCGGTCCAAGACTCCCAAAGTCCTCCACCCCCTCGCCGGCCGCACGATGCTTGCCCATGCTCTGCATGCCGCTGCCGATCTAGGGCCCGACTACCTGGTCACCGTTGTCGGGCACGATCGTGAG
The DNA here is from genome assembly GCF_002091955.1 of Rhodococcus sp. 1168. GTDB lineage: Bacteria > Actinomycetota > Actinomycetes > Mycobacteriales > Mycobacteriaceae > Rhodococcoides. The sequence goes on from NZ_MKKY01000020.1 coordinate 56,115, forward strand.
CGGGTTACGGAATCGGTCGACGAGTTGAGTGTCCAGCTCGGACGCACCATCTCCACCTCCGTTCAGGACGAACAACTCGGTACCGGCCACGCAGTGCAGTGCGGCTTACGTTCACTACCGGACGACTTCGAGGGCACCATCCTCGTCACAGCTGCCGACGTGCCCCTGCTCGACGGCCACACCCTCAAAGCGTTGCTCGACGAGCACCTGAGCGCACCCAAACCTGCCGCGGCGACGGTCCTGACATTCGTGCCCTCCGACGCCAACGGGTACGGCCGAATCGTACGTACCGAAGACGGTGAAATAGCCGAAATCGTCGAGCATGCCGACGCGAGTCCGGCACAGATCAGAATCGACGAGGTCAATTCCGGGATCTATGCGTTCGATGCCGTCGCACTGCGGACTGCACTGGGCAAGCTGAGCACCCAGAACGCTCAGCACGAGCTGTACCTGACGGACGTGGTCAAGATCAGCAAGAGCAGCGACCTGGCGGTCTACGGCACTCAGCTCGCCGATCCGGACCTGGTTCTGGGTGTCAACGACCGAGTTCAGCTCGCCCGCATCACCGCAATCTTCAATCGTCACATCATCGAGCGACACATGCGCGCGGGTGTCACCGTCGTCGATCCCGCCACTACCTGGATCGACGTCGATGTCACTCTCGGGGCAGATGTCCGTCTCGAACCCGGCGTTCAGTTACTGGGAAGCACTCACATCGGCGAGGACACCGTCATCGGACCCGACACCACGCTCCGCGACGTCGTCGTCGGCGAGCGCGCGTCGGTGGTACGCACCCAAGCCGATCTCGCAACCATCGGCTCCGGTGCCACTGTCGGCCCGTTCGCGTACTTACGTCCAGGGTCCGACATCGGGAACGGCGCCAAGGTGGGAACCTTCGTCGAAACCAAGAATTCGACAATCGGAAACCACTCGAAGGTGCCGCACCTGACCTACGTCGGCGACGCGACCATCGGTGAGTACTCCAACATCGGCGCGTCGAGCGTTTTCGTGAACTACGACGGCGTCGACAAGAACCGCACCATCGTCGGTTCGCACGTCCGGACTGGGTCGGACAACATGTTCGTCGCCCCGGTCCGAGTAGGCGACGGGGCCTACACCGGAGCCGGAACGGTGCTCCGACACGATGTACCCCCGGGGGCGCTCGCCGTCTCCGCGGGTTCCCAGCGCAACATCGAGGGCTGGGTCGAAAAGAAACGGCCAGGAACGGCGGCGGCGGAAGCTGCGGTTCGGGCTGTGGCTGCCAAGTCGACAAACGCGCACGAATCAAAGGATGGCGAACAGCAGTGACCACCCCCAATTGGATCGACAACCAGAAGAACCTCATGCTCTTCTCGGGTCGTGCACATCCAGAGCTTGCCGAGCAGGTGGCGAAGGAGCTGGGAATCGGCCTGACCCCGCAGACCGCACGCGACTTCGCCAACGGGGAGATTTTCGTTCGCTTCGAGGAATCCGTCCGCGGATCCGACGCCTTCGTTCTGCAGAGTCACCCGTTCCCGCTCAACACCTGGCTGATGGAGCAGTTGATCATGATCGACGCGCTCAAGCGCGGATCGGCCAAGCGCATCACCGCAATTCTGCCGTTCTACCCGTACGCCCGTCAGGACAAGAAGCACCGCGGACGCGAGCCGATCTCGGCGCGTCTGGTGGCCGACCTACTCAAGACCGCCGGCGCCGATCGCATCATCACGGTCGATCTGCACACCGATCAGATTCAAGGCTTCTTCGATGGCCCCGTCGACCACATGCACGCGCACAGCCAGTTGGCCGAGCACATCCGAAGCAAGTACAGCCTCGAACACATCACCGTCGTCTCCCCTGACTCGGGGCGCGTTCGCGTCGCCGAGAAGTGGGCCGACAGCTTCGGCGGCGGACCGCTGGCCTTCATTCACAAGACACGCGACCCCTTGGTGCCCAACCAGGTCAAGTCGAACCGCGTCGTCGGAGACGTCGAAGGACGCACCTGCATCCTGATCGACGACATGATCGACACCGGCGGAACGATCGCCGGTGCGGTGAAGGTGCTCAAGGAAGCCGGAGCCGGTGACGTCGTCATCGCAGCCACCCACGGCGTCCTCAGCAGCCCTGCCGCCGAACGTCTCGCAGAATGCGGGGCAAAGGAAGTTGTCGTCACCAACACCCTCCCGATCAGCGAAGACAAGCGCTTCGACACGCTCACCGTGCTGTCCATCGCTCCGCTGCTTGCTCGCACCATCCACGAGGTCTTCGAAAACGGTTCGGTGACAAGCCTCTTCAACGGCGTCGCTTAGCACCCAGCACTATTTGGTTGTTCGCAGGCTCAGTTTCTTTACACCCGCTCCGCCATCTCTCCCCACTGCATGAACTTGGTCACTAGCAGGTTCGAAAACCGCAGTTCGACAGGGAGGGGTGTGCGGGGCGGGTTTCGTTGTAACCTAGGATGACTCGTCGTGATCGACGCACAAACTATGGACAGCCCGACCGCAACTTCTACCGTCCGAATCGCCCGCTGGACTCCGGGCGCGTGCGTGTGGTGTGGGAGCACCGATTCGATCGAAATGTATCGAAACGAGCCACGCTGCGGCCAATGCCGCGAACACGAAGCCATCATCGACGAGGCCAAGCACTTCATCGGAATGTATGGTTTGCGCCCCCTCGGCGGCACCCTCGCGTCCGAAGACGAGGAAGAGCGCGAGTACCGCGTCACCGCACGCGACGCACGCGAGGTTCTCAATCGCATCCGCCTCGAGAAGCTTCCCGATCCTGCCGCCGTGCGCAAAGCATTGCGTCCGAGGGCAGCTGCCGCAGTTGCCGCAGCGCCGACGTCGGCGTCGGCGTCGGCGTCTGCATCAGGAAAAGCAGCTCCCAAGAAATCCCAGGCAGGTGTGACCAGTGTCGACCTGATCGAACTTCAGTCACGTGGACAGAAGCTCCTCGAGCAGTTGGCGAGCATCGACGAAAAGATCGCCGCACTCGACGGCAGCTCCGGATTGCCGGCCCGTGCGCGGCTCAAGGACCTCAACAGTCAGCGCACGAGCGTGATGGGCACACTGGGCGCCCTCGAAAAGGCTCGTCGCCGTACCAGCTGACTCCACTCCCTCCTCACACCGAAGCACGTGTGTTCCGAGGGGAGGGTGGTTCTGGTCGGCTACGGAGTGCGCTGGCGTGCCGGTACACCTGAGTCGACGCTCAGGAACCTTCGGGCACCGACACGACAACCTCGTTGCGACGCCGGAATGCCAGCGTCCAGGGCGGATCGTAGAACCACATCATCGGCTCACTCGACATCTCGATACTGTTGGCGTGCAACACTTCTGACAATTTTTCCATCTGCGGCTCAACGTTGCCTCGGGCGCGGCTACCGCTGAAGCGCAGCACGGCGACTGTCTCCGCCGAAACCTCGACCAACTTCACGCGGTCGTCGTTGGGCGTTGGCAACGTCTCCATCGACCATGAGGACGGCATGAAGAACCGGATTACCCATTTGTCGCCGTCGGCGGTGCTCGACACCGGCGCCGTCATCGCGATTCGCTGGGAGTCAGCGGACGATTGACTGACAGGCGCTGTCATGGCGACCTTCTGTGAGCCCGTATTGCCACCGAAGATGTACCCGGCGAGGCGCCGAAACCCGTCCCGGCGTGCTTGTTCTTCATCCGCGTCAACCGTGGTCTGTGCGGCAATTCGCGGTTCATAGCGACGAATCTCCACCATGTCGGTCAACCGCCGACTGGTATAGGCAGGTTCCTCGGTGCCAATGCGAACACCGACGATGCCCAAGGCTGACTTGGCCACCTGGCCGATCGTGGACACAATTTTGTTCGGCATCGTCTCGTCCGATCTTTTATCGCGTGGTACCTACTCTCATTCCTACCAGCGCCGGCCACGGGCGGTCGGGACGAGCGATGCGGGCAGGAAAAGGATCAGCGGCCGCGACGAGCAAGGATCAGCGCGAATCGTTCCTGCGGGTCCGTCCAGAACTGGTCGACACCGAACCCGGCGTCGGCAAGCTCCGCGGTGATCCCTTCTCTGCGGAACTTGGCAGAGATCTCGGTGCGCACCTCTTCGCCCTCGGCGAATTCGATATCGAGGTCGAGGTCTCCGATGGCAACCTGCTGAGCGGATCGTGCGCGCAACCTCATTTCGATCCACTCGTTGTCTGCATCCCACACGGCAACATGATCGAACTGAGAGCGATCGAAATTCGCCCCTAGCCGATCGTTGAGTACCGACAGCACGTTGACGTTGAACTCTGCCGTCACACCGGCTGCGTCGTCGTATGCCGGGATCAGAACGTCCGGGTCGATGACCAGACCCACTCCGAGGACGAGGAATTCGTCGGGAATCAGTGCGCCGGCGATGTCGGACAGGAACCCCGCGCGCTCCTCGGGAATCAAATTGCCGAGCGTGCCGCCGAGGAAAGCGATGGTTCTCCGCCCGTCGGCGGGCAGATTCTGCAAGGTGTCAGTGAAGTCGCTGACGATCCCATGGACTTCGAGCGCAGGAAACTCGTGCGAAATCTGCTCGATTGCGCCGGACAACGCCGACGGCGAGACATCCTGTGGAACGTACTTTGCAAGCGAACCGTGTTTGATTCCGGCCTCGATCAGCAATCGAGTTTTCTCCGAAGAACCGGAACCGAGTTCGACGAGGATCGCCGCGTCGGTGCGCTCGGCGATGTCGTAGGCATGCGCCTCGATGAGTGCCCGCTCGGTTCGAGTTGGGTAGTACTCGGGCAACTCGGTGATCCGCTCGAACAATTCACTGCCAGTAGCGTCATAGAACCACTTGGGCGACAGCCACTTCGGCGATGCAGTCAGACCCTGCCTCACGTCCGATCGCAGGTCCTCCAGTAGCCGTTCCGGCGAAATATGGACATCCAATGCACTGTCTGACACGAAAAAGCTCCTTCAATCGAGGTCGGTGACATCGAGGTAACCGGGCCGGGCCACCACAAGCTGGTGATCCGCAATCGGTTCCCAGGACAAATCGTCGTCCAGCGGTTCGGACGCGAGGGTGATCGCGTCTTCGCCTCGTAGCGCGGACAACGAGTGATAGACGGTCGTGGCATAGAGCGTCTGCCCGTCGGAGAGCAGAAGATTCAGTCGTGAACTCGGCGATACGGATTCGACGCGGTTCACCAGGATGCGCAACGCCTTGTCCGGTTCGTGTTCACGAAGAAGGTTCGCCAAGATGACCCACAATGCTGCTGAATCCGTTGGTGCCGACAGTCGCAGGAGGTCCGTCAACGGGACTTGCTCGGCGAGGTCTGTCATCACCTCCGGCCAACCGAATACGACGCCGTTGTGACTGAAAGCCCAGGTGCCGTCGGTGAACGGGGCACATGCACTGCGCTCCACCGGCATTCCGACGGTAGCCGAGCGCACCGCAGCGACGATTGCCGTCGACTGTGCGGCTACGAGGACGTCGTCGACAGCTGGGTCCGACCAGATCGGCATCGGATTTCGGTAGCTGCGCACGGTATCCGCATCCCACCACGCGGCACCGAAGCCGTCGGCATTGATGGTGCCCCCGCCCCGCATGTCCTTTGGCGCCCACGATTGAACGCGCAGCGAATTGCCACCCGCCGTCACAGCGTCGGCGACGCTGCGCTGCGGGCCGAGGTAACCGAGATGACGGCACATTCAGCGTGCCTCGACATCGCGTGCGCACCGAAAGCCTGCGAAGATCTGCCGACGAATCGGGTGGTCCCAATTCCGGAACGTGCCCCGGCACACGACCTCGTCGGTACCGAACGAACCTCCGCGCAACACCTTGTAGTCGCCGCGGAGAAACACCTCGGAGTATTCGGCATAAGGAAAGGGCTCGAAGCCCGGGTAGGGCTCGAGATCCGAGGACGTCCATTCCCACATGTCTCCGATGAGTTGCTGCACACCCTGCGGTGTCGCCCCCGCTGGATAGGCCCCGATGTCGGCCGGTTCCAGATGCCGCTGACCCAAATTTGCGTGGGCTTCCGTCGGCTCTGCGTCGCCCCACGGGTACTTGCGGACCGAGCCGGTCGACGAGTCGAAACGCGCCGCTTTCTCCCACTCGGCCTCGGTCGGTAGGCGCTTGCCTGCCCAGCGCGCGTATGCCTCGGCCTCGAAGAAGCCGACGTGAACCACAGGCTGGCTCGGCCGAATCGGAGCCGTGACACCGAATCGTCGACGCCACCACGCACCGCCTGCGTCACGTTCCCAGAACATCGGCGCTCGGAGTCCCTCTGTGGTCCGGTGCGACCAACCGCGCTTGCTCCACAGATCTTCTCGGTCGTAACCACCGTCTTCGATGAAGTCCACATACCGACCGTTGGTGACCGGCGCGACGTCGAGGGCGAACGTGGGAACGAACACCGAGTGCGCAGGCCGTTCGATGTCGAGAGCCCACGGATCGAAAGTGGTGCCCATCGTGAACGGGCCGCCCTCGATCACGACCTCGCCGGCAGCTTCGACGGTAGGGGCGGGAGGCGCGGGCGCGGAGAGGACCGCGGGTCCGAGCCGTAGCTGGTGCGTGGCAAGCATGGTCTCGTCATGCTGCTGTTCATGTTGCGCAACCATGCCGAACGCGAACGCATCTCGCTCGAGCCTGCGCCCATCGAGAGGGCTGGACGCAAGAATGTCCCACACCTTCTCCCGCACGGTGCCGACATAGGCGCGAGCCTCATCCGGCGACAACAGAGGCAGCGACCGGCGACTCGACCGCGAGTGCTTGAACGCGTCGTACAGCTCGTCGATGTCCTGGCGCACCGGATCTCGGCCGCCGACGTCGCGGACGAGCCACAACTCCTCCTGATTGCCGATGTGCGCGAGATCCCACACCAGCGGGCTCATCAGTGGCGAGTGCTGCGCGGTCAGATCTGTTTCGTCGACGCTCTCGGTCAGCAGCGCACTCCGCGCACGACTACGCGTGAGTACAGTTTCGACTCGATCACGGAGCTGCTCGACCGTCACGACACCGTCTCCTTGCTCGTGGAATGGCCTGCGTTCATCGAACGGGTTACTGCGTCTCCTGGTTCGGGTGACTCACCCCTGCGACATCGCTCCGAGGCCGCTGACAACAAGGCCGAGTGATCACCTCCCACGCTTGCCGACAACCGCAGCAGCTCGACGGCGGTCTCGCGCAGGTCGGCATCCGCCAACCCGGACTGTGCGGCATCGATCCATCGGCCTGCAGTCCGGTGGGCGAGGGCGGTTGCTGCCTCGGTGACATTCGGAGTCGACAACAACGATTCGAACGCCGATGCCGGAACCACCCATTGGCCATCGGGTTGGGCGTCGAGGTAGCGAATCTCGAGGTGCCCGCAGGCGCGGACGTGCGGGAACAGCGTGGTCAAGTGGTAGTCGAGGTCAGCGGTAGTCGGCTGCCGCCCGGACAGTGCCGCGACATCTCCTGCAAGCCAATCCGAAAACGTCGCACCGAACGGTGCCTCCCAGCTCTCCCCTTCGCTGCGAATGCACAGCAGAGGGACGTCGAGCGCCCATCTCGCATAATCCGCCACGGGGTCGCCGGTGGCGGGCACCTCGGTGCGACTGTCATCGAGTTCGAGCCAGGTGCGCATGCGTTGCGAAGCCCAAGCGCCTTCCGGTGCGCCCCGGAGACGAGGCGAAGATGCGAACGCGGCAACGAATGCAGGTCCGATGGCCTCCAACATCTCCCACCGTGCAGCAACCTCGGCGCGATCGACCCCGGCGTCGACGCTGACCTGAGCTGCAGCGGTGTTGCACATCATCAGCTTCCCAAAAGGGCCGATGGTGGTGAAGCGATTCTCCATTGCGCAGTAGCGCGGCAGGACCAGCACTCGGTGCGCCTCACGCTCGGTGTCTGCGGGTACCGATGCCATATAGATGCCGCCCGCTTCCATGACAGAAGTGACCAAACGAGAGTCCGAATCCAATGCGTTCTGCAGTTCGGTCACCGATGCATGCGGTGAGCTGGAGAGTTCGATCTGGCCGCCCGGTTCGATCGTGACGGCGCTTCCGCCCGGCAACGTCAGGGCGGATGAATCAGGTGCAATGCTGCGCGGTGCGTAGTCCCCCAGCGCGGCGGCAAGATGTTCGAGTGACGGTCTGTCTCCGTCCTCGGCGTAAGTCAACCATTCCAATTCGGCGCCGATGAGCTGCGGCGGCCCTAGCTTGAAGCAGACCCTCGCCACATAGGCCTCGGCCGCAGGCCGAGAACTCAACCCGAGCGACTTCTCGTTGGACGACAAAGTGCCTCCTTGCATGATCCGCACTCGCCAAGTACGAATGTGGATCGAACTACCCAGGGGACGGAACTACCCAAGGCCGTGCTGCACGAAACGCGAATGCTGTGCAATCCTGCATCGACAATAACCAGAAGTGCATCACAGCGCACCGACAACTTTCTCGTACAGGAAGGCTCACTTACGGTGTTGGATCTCGAGAGAATTCGCCGCGACACCCCTGCCGCAGAGACCGCAGTTTTCCTCGACAGCGCCGGGTCCTCGTTGTCTCCGACCCCGGTCGTCGAGACTGCGGTTGCACACTTACGTCGAGAAGCCGTTGTCGGGGGCTACCGCGCTGCCATCGAGCGCAAGGACGATCTCGCCGCCGTCAAGACCTCGATCGCAACATTGATCGGTGCTCAGGCGTCGGATATTGCGTTGAGCGACAGCGCAACCCGCGCATGGAGTGATTTTTTCTATTCGATTCCGCTGGCTGCGGGTGATCGAATTCTGATGTGCGAAGTCGAGTACGCGAGCAACGCGATCGCAGCCCTGCAACGCGCGGCGGCGACGGGCGCGCGGGTCGAGATCGTGCCGAGTGATCCGACGGGGCAGATAGATCTCCTCGCGCTGGAAGAAATGCTCGACGAACGCGTCCGAATTGTCTCGCTCGTGCACGCTCCGACCAACGGCGGTCTGATCAATCCGGCTCGCGCCGTGGCCGATCTTGCGCATCGCTTCGGCGCACTCGTGTTGCTCGACGCGTGCCAGTCGATCGGTCAGATTCGCGTAGATGTCGCCGAACTCGGAGTGGACGCTCTGAGCGCAACCGGACGAAAATGGCTACGAGGGCCTCGGGGAACCGGATTCCTGTACCTGCGCCCAGAACTGTCCGCATCCTTGGAGCCGCCGGCCCTCGACCTACACAGCGCCCAGTGGGTCGGTGCCTCAGAATATCGGCTCGCGCCCGACGTCACTCGATTCGAATTCTGGGAATGCGACGTCGCAGCTCGGTTAGCGCTCGGTACCGCCGTCGACTACCTGCTCGATATCGGCATCGACAGTGCAGAAGAAGCGATATCCCAGCGTGCCGAATACCTGCGTACCGCGCTACGGGGTCTCGATGGTGTGTCGGTGCACGATCTGGGCGACCGCAGGAGCGGCATCGTGTCCTTCACAGTCGACGATCTAGCGCCGAATGACGTCCGCGAATTCCTGGCAGCCAAGGGCGTCACGGTCACCGTGAGTCCCCGCAGTTCGACGCTCCTCGACATGACGCATCGGAAACTCGTCGCCGTCGTACGGGCGTCACCGCACTATTTCCTCACGTTCGCGCAGCTGGACGACATGGTCGAGGCACTCCGCACCCGCTGAGTTCCGGATGCGCTGGACAGGCTGGTGGAGCCGTCGTGTAAAGTCTTCCGGGTTGTCTCGGCGAGGGTAGAACCTACACAGGATCTACCGTGATCGACGCGGCTCGGCCCCTGGCCTTGCTCGTACGTGTCAGCCCCGACGAGTCTTATCCGCCACAAGCGATACACCAGGAGCATTCACCACATGGCGCAAATTGTTAACAACCTCAAGGCCATCGTTCGCACCGAATTCGGCAAGGGTGCAGCCCGCCGCGCACGTCGCGACGGCCTCGTTCCTGCCGTTCTGTACGGACACGGAACCGATCCGCAGCACCTCGCGCTCGATTCGCGTGCCTTCGCCGGCGTTCTCCGTAACCACGGCACCAACGCCGTCCTGACGCTCGACATCGACGGCGCAGAGCAGGTCGCGCTCACCAAGTACATCGTCGTGCACCCGATCCGCCGCAGCATCGAGCATGCCGACCTCCTTGTCCTCAAGAAGGGCGAGCGCGTTGCCGTAGAGGTCAACGTCCTCATCGAGGGCGACGCCGCTGCAGGCACCCTGGTCTACACCGACTCGACCGTCATCGAAATCGACGCGGACGCACTGTCGATCCCCGAGTCGATCACCGTTTCGGTCGAGGGCCTCGAAGCCGGATCCCAGATCCTCGCAGGCGGCGTCACGCTGCCTGAGAACGTGACCTTGGTGTCCGACGCCGAACTGCTGCTCGTCAATGTCGTCGAGGCGCCGTCCGAGTCGGACCTCGAAGGCGATGCTGCCGAAGAGGCCGCTCCGGAAGCAACCGAGGGCAGCTCGGAAGAGTCCGCGAGCTGATCTCAGCCCTTTACTACCGACGCGCCGTTCCCTGCACTGGGAGCGGCGCGTTGTTGTTTGCACACAAATGGAAGCATGGTCGCTGTGAATGTAGAGCCAGCCCTGATCGTCGGACTCGGGAACCCCGGATCTCAGTACGAGGCGACGCGGCACAACGTGGGTTTCATGGTCGCCGACGTGTTGGCCGCTCGTATCGGTGCAAAGTTCTCTTCGCACAAGAAGTCCAATTCAGAGGTGATTCAGGCGCGCCTGAGCGATCGTCCGGTGGTGGTGGCCAAGCCGCGCACGTTCATGAACCTGTCGGGTCAGCCGGTGGCCGCCCTTGCACGGTTCTTTTCCGTCGATCCGAGCAACATCGTGATCGTGCACGACGAACTCGACATCGAGTTCGGATCGATTCGCCTCAAGCTCGGCGGCGGTGAGGGCGGACACAACGGCCTTCGTTCGATTTCACAGCAGCTGGGCACCAAGGACTACCTGCGCACGCGGGTCGGGGTCGGCCGACCGCCGGGCCGAATGGATGCTGCCGCGTATGTCCTGAAGCCGTTCTCCGCAGCCGAACGCAAAGATCTCGGCGTGATCTGCGAGGAAGCTGCCGATGCGGCTGAACTACTTCTACGCGACGGGCTCGAAGCTGCGCAGAACCACGTTCATCCGCGCTGAAGCAAACACCGTTTTTGCGAACCTTCGCGCCCTGTTCACGTCCGAGCACGTGTGTGCGCTTTACAAAAAGGGTGCGCGCTACCACAGCAACGCAGCCGAATTGGCCCGACGCAGTTTGCCCGAGGACGTCTTCGGAATCGACCCAGGTCCCAGGACGGCGACTGTGCGGGGCCGAACGCCTACCTCCGAATGCACTGCGTGGACCACTTCGCGTTCGATCCGCTTGACTTCCTCCGGATCACGAAAATCGTTGGTTTCCACGGCAACTGCGAAACTTTCACGCTTGTCACCGGCGTCCAGACGGATTGCGACGGCGTTGCCCGGGCGCACTCCGCGCACCGACCCTGCAGCCCTCTCGATGTCGGTGGGATAGATGTTGCGGCCGCCCATGATGATGACGTCTTTGATGCGCCCGCACACCACAACCAGACCGTCCTCGGTGAAGTACCCGACGTCACCGGTATCGAGCCAACCGTCTTCGTCCTGGGTTGCTACCGGGCCGTCGACGGTGATGTATCCGGGGGTCACCGCTTTGCCGCGTACTTCGATGATGCCGACACCACGCGGTGTCAGTACCTGTCCTTCCTTGTCCACCACGCGCCCTTCGAGATTCGGCACCATCTTCCCGAGCGTCGCCAGGGTCCGCACGTTGCCCTTGGTGGCTGGTACTGCCCGACCCATCACCTCGAGTAGGTCTGCGTCGACGACGTCGAGCATCTGCCCTTGATGTGGGTCCGGAATGGACACGGCCAGAGTCGTTTCCGCCATACCGTAGACAGGGGCAAGGGCTAGCGGATCGAGTTGGTACGGCCGCCCGGCCTCGGCGAGCGCCGTCATCGTGTCCGGATCTACCGGCTCGGCGCCGTTCCAGGCGTAGCGCAGTGAGCTCAGATCCAAATCGAAATCGTCCTCTGCCTGCCGGAGCCGTCGAGCGAGTAGTGAGTAGGCGAAATTCGGTGCCGCCGTTACAGTTCCGCGGTACTTGTCGATCAGCTTGGCCCACAGCAGTGGTGAACGCAGGAAGTCCAGTGGAGTGATGCTGACGACCTCGGCCCCGACTTGCATGGGCACGGTGAGAAATCCGACCATACCCATGTCGTGAAACAACGGCAGCCAACTGACCATGACGTCGCGGTCGACATCGAACTCGATCCGGTCGATCATGGCGTACGCGTTGACGTAGAAGTTCTCATGGGTGATCCGCACCGCTTTGGGTGACCCGGTGGACCCCGACGTCAACTGTTGGAGCGCGATGTCGGACTCCGAGGTGTCGATCGGATCGATGGGAAGGCCACGACGCAAGTCCTCGATCGTCAACACGGTGATGCCGCGTTCCTCGAGAATCGGGGCGGCGACGTCGAACGGGGCGCCGAGTACGACGGCTTTGGAGTCGATCATCTTCACCACGGATTCGGTGTCCTGCCCCCATACGGCAAGGTCGGTCCGCGGCGTCGGCTGATGCAGCATCGTGACCGAGCTGCCGCGCATCCAAGTGGCCTGGCAGGCGGGTGCGATGTCCACCGGCTGCCCGGCGAGTACGCCGATCGCGTCTCCGTGCCCGATGCCTGCCTCGGCCAGAGCGCCTGCCATCGCGCGCGCATCCTGGTGGATCTCACCCCAGGACTGACGCAGCGGCTGGCCAGGCTCGCCGGTCACGAGTCCGCGACGACTGGATTTTGCCGTCGCGAACATTTCTTCGGTGAACTTACTCAATGCCATCTCCTCGTCGAGCGAGCGTGGTCGCGGCAGGTGGTGTTCAGGTTATTCAATCCTCGCGCGGAGGTGAACCGTTACCGCTGATTCGTCCGAGTACCCTGGTACGAGCCCGATGCCGCACAACGTGAGATTGAGGTTCGTTTGAGTACGCCGCCCGATTCGGTAGACGCTCCGGTCGACAAGAGCAGTACCGCCACCGAGTCGACGGCGCAGCCGAAGAATCCGCACAAGGAACTCGTCCACGAGGTCCATCGCAGGCGCACCTTCGCCGTGATCTCCCACCCCGATGCCGGTAAGTCCACGCTCACCGAGGCCCTCGCGCTGCACGCCCGAGTGATCTCTGAGGCGGGTGCCACCCACGGCAAAGCCGGTCGCCGCGCCACGGTCTCGGACTGGATGGAAATGGAGAAGGCACGCGGCATTTCGGTGAGTTCGACCGCGCTGCAGTTCAACTACCAACTCGACCCGAGCGTCGACGAGATCAACGTCATCAACCTCGTGGACACTCCCGGCCACGCCGACTTCTCCGAGGACACCTACCGGGTTCTGACCGCTGTCGATGCGGCAGTCATGCTCATCGATGCAGCCAAGGGCCTGGAACCACAGACGCTCAAGCTTTTTCAGGTGTGCCGCCAGTTCGGCATTCCGGTCATCACCGTCATCAACAAGTGGGACCGGCCGGGCCAGTCGCCGTTGGAACTCCTAGACGAGATCGAACAGCGCATCGGACTGACACCGACCCCGTTGTACTGGCCTGTCGGCATCGCAGGAGACTTCCGGGGCCTGCTCGACGTCAGGGCAGGCAATTACATCCGATTCACTCGCACCGCTGGTGGCGCCACTATCGCCCCCGAGGAATTGATGGATGCCGACGCTGCCGCTGCGCGTGAGGGCATCGAGTGGGACACGGCGGTGGAAGAGAGCGAACTCCTGGTTGCAAGCGGCCAGGGCCACGATCAGGAAATGTTCCTCGCCGGCCAGACGTCGCCTGTCATTTTCGGTTCGGCGATGCTCAACTTCGGGGTTCGCCAGATCCTGGACACCCTGGTGGCGCTTGCGCCGCAGCCCGGACCGCGGGAAGACGTCAAGGGCACTGCGAGGGAAGTGACCGATCCGTTCAGCGCGGTGGTGTTCAAGGTGCAGGCTGGAATGGATACAGCCCACCGGGACCGGCTGGCGTTCATGCGCGTCGTGTCGGGCGTATTCGAGCGCGGCATGGTCGTGACGCACTCGCAGACCGGTAAGCCCTTCACCACCAAGTACGCCTTGACCGTCTTCGGCCGGGAGCGGACCACCGTCGAGCACGCGTATCCCGGCGACGTCGTAGGACTCGTCAACGCCACCGCTCTCGCACCCGGTCACACGTTGTACACGGAGAAGAAGGTCGAGTATCCGCCGATTCCTTCGTTCGCGCCCGAGCACTTCGCACTGTTGCGCGTGGACAGCGCCGACAAGTACAAGAAGTTCCGTCGCGGTGTGGAGCAATTGGACTCCGAGGGTGTTGTTCAGGTGTTGCGCAACGATGTTCGCGGTGACGCTTCGCCGGTTCTCGCAGCTGTCGGTCCCATGCAGTTCGAGGTCGTCATGGCCCGAATGAAAGCCGAGTTCGGTGTCGATGCTCGTCTGGAACCGCTGGGCTATTCGCTCGCTCGTCGGACCGACACCGAGTCTGCGGTCGAGTTGGGTCGCCAGCGCGGCGTGGAGGTTTTCACGCGGACGGACGGCGTCCTGCTCGCTCTCGTCAGCGACAAGTGGCGTTTGCAGTATCTCCAGAAGGAGATGCCCGAACTGACGCTGGAGCCCCTCGTCGCTGCGGGTGAGTAACCCACAACGGGAAAATACTCGCAACCGGACCGGCTAAACAGTCATAGTGCTACGCTTCCGAAGTCCGAACGGGCTTCGGGTACGTTTCATACTCGAGTGTGACGCTTTGCACGCCGAGACGTGGCTCGATACAGGTTCTTCACGACGTGAGGTCTTCTATGACGCAGGGTTCCAGCTATCCGCAGGCGGGAATCAAGATCGGCCAAACACCGGCTCACCGGTTGAGTACGCCGACCCCGAAATTGGCCGCGGACATTTTGCCACCTTGGGCAGAGTCGCCGGCATCGACCAATCCGAAGACCGCCACACCCCCGGCGAAGGCTCCCGTCGAGATGGCACCTACTGCGCCCACGAAGCCTGCGATCACGCAGGAAGCAGAGCAGTCGGGCATGAAGCAGGAACCCGTAAGTGCCGTCCCCGAGCAGCCGTCCAAAGATTCGAACGAGGTTGAAGTGACTACTAGCGATCAGATCTCCGAGCACGGCCTGCCGACCAACGGCCGATCGAGCACCTACGCCACGAACGGCGCCGGCAGCGGCACGTCGTCGAGCCCGGCACGCGGCGCTGCACCTGACCGCCGGACCGCGATGGGTGTTGCCTCGGTACGCATAGCGGGCCGACTCACTCAGAACGAGCTGGGCAGCCGCACCGGTGACATCCGTACCCCGGACACCTCGGTCGGCCCCGACGAGCTACTCCAGCTCCTGGGCGAGTACCTCACCTCCGGTGGGTTGCAGAACCCTGAAATACATGTCAGGTCCAACGGTCAGACCATCGTGCTCGATCTGCTCAACCCGGCCAAGGGCTACCGCTGATCTCTCGTAACACGTGACGGAACACCTCTGGCTCGACTATGTCCAGTACCAGAGGGTTCCAACTCCTTCAGGGCTATTCGCGCTCTTCCAGGCGCGACGGCCGAGCATCTTCAGGAATGTCAGCGGGAGCGCACGGACGTTCCTCGGCTGTGAACCAGCCACGGTAGTGGAACAGCCGACCCAATGTCGGGCTGGTGACGTCGATCTGAATGCGATGCCGCTGCTCGCCCTCGTCCCACCACTCGCGTCCGGTTGTCAACGCAGAGGCGAACGCGGGGACGCGCATCCCGCGTATCCGTGGAGCGCCGCTCTCGAGCAGGATTCCACCATCGGCGTCCGCGCTACATCGGGTGTGTACCAGCATGTCCGAGCTGTATCCCAGATAGTCCAGCGCAACCTCGTGCCCCTGTGACACGGCCGGTGTGACCATCACCGAGTTCATGCCCTGCGGCTTTCCGACGAAGGAAAAGCGGCGCACGAACGACATCGTTTCCCGACCCAGATCGTCGGTGTACGCGTAGTTCGCGACGGTGAAGGGAACACCGGTTCCTCGGCCCCCGGGGAACAATCCTCGCCGGGCCCCGAGCGCCAGAACTGGCCGCGTCACCAATGCAGAATGGGTCATTTCTTCCATGACGCCGACGCCGATCTGGCAGAGCCCGTCCGCCGCGGACAGTCCGAAGCGCCATTGGACCTTGGGATGTAGATCCTCGAACGAATCACCCATGGCCGTGCGCACCACGGACGTCACTGAGCGGACCCCATCTCGGCGCTCGGCTGGAAGCTCGGTATGAAAAGTGTGGACACGATGTACTCGTAGGTCCTCTCGTATCCGGTCTGCGCGATCCGCCCAACCGTCCTGCTTTCGAAAGTACCTACCGCCGTCGGGCCCCGCCATCATGTGCAGGTCACTCCAGCTCGGCGGCCAGTTCCATCCAACGCTCCTCGGCGACGTCCTTGTCCGCCACCACCTGCTTGAGCTCGGTATCCAACGCCACGAGCTTGCCCGTATCGGTGGCCACCTCGGCCAGTTCGGCGTGGAGCTCCGCTTCCCGCTTCGACAAGCGTATGACGGACTTCTCCAGCTTGCTGAGCTCTTTCCGTGCAGCCCTCTCGGATCCGGCGTCACGCACAGCGGTCTTGACGACACCGCCGGTGGTCAGCGAATCCGGTGTGGCCTCGGCCGCCATCACCGCGCGCCGACGCAAGTACTCCTCGATGCCACCGGGCAGGTTGGTGAGCTTGCCATCACCGAACAGTGCCCAGGTCGAGTCACAGATCCGCTCGATGAGGTACCGGTCGTGGCTGATGACCACCATTGTCCCGGCCCAGCCGTCGAGCAGGTCCTCGAGCTGTTGCAGTGTGTCGATATCGAGATCATTGGTGGGCTCGTCGAGCAACAGCACGTTGGGCTCCGCCATCAATACCCGGGTGAGCTGCAGCCGTCGACGCTCACCGCCGGACAGATCGCCGACCGGAGTGCGCTGACGGGCCGGGGTGAACCCGAGGCGTTCGGCAAGCTGGCCCGCCGATACCTCTTTGTCGCCCAAGGTAATTCGCTCAGCTACCTCTTTGACTGCGTCGAGAACTCGCAGCTTCTTGGGCAGATCGTCCAATTCCTGCTTGAGCCAACCGATCTTGACGGTCTGACCTTGAATACGCTTGCCAGCGGCGGGTTCCAACTCACCGGCGAGGGTGCGCAGGAGCGTGGTCTTACCTGAACCGTTGACCCCGACCAGACCCACTCGCTCACCTGGCGCAAGGCGCCAGGTGAAGTCACGGACCAATTCCCGGCCGTCCGGAGTTTCCAGTCGCGCATCTTCGAGTTCGATGACGACCTTGCCGAGGCGACGCTGCGCGAACGACGCCAATGCAACGGAGTCGCGCGGCGCAGGCACGTCGGCGATCAACGCTTCGGCCGCTTCGATCCGGTACTTGGGCTTCGAGGTCCTGGCCGGTGCGCCGCGACGCAGCCATGCCAGCTCCTTACGCGCAAGGTTGCGGCGACGCTCCTCGGAAGCATCTGCCTGCCTGCTGCGCTCGGCACGGGCGAACACCCAGTCGTTGTATCCACCCTCGTAGGTTTCGACGCCGCCGCCGACGACCTCCCACGTCTTGTTCGCCACCGTGTCGAGGAACCAACGATCGTGAGTGACGACGACGAGAGCGCTCCGACGCGACACCAGATGCGCGGCGAGCCATTGCACGCCTTCTACGTCGAGATGGTTGGTCGGCTCGTCGAGCACCAACAGGTCGAGATCCTGGACGAGGGCCGCCGCCAGCGCGACTCTTCGGCGTTCACCACCGGACAGGTTGTCGATGGACGCGTCGAGCCCCGAGCTACCGGTCGGACCGAGGTCGGCAATACCGATGCCGGTCAGGATGTTTCGTACGCGCGAGTCGCCCGCCCACTCGTGCTCGGCCATGCCGAGCGGGTCGAGCACGACCTGCCCGACCGTCGAGCCCGGAGGCAGCACACCGCGCTGGGTGACGACGGCCATTCGCAGTCCACCGACCCGACTGACCCGCCCCGAGTCGGGCGGCTCGATGCCGGCGAGAACCTCGAGCGTGGTGGTCTTGCCACCACCGTTGAGGCCGACCATGCCGATGCGTTCGCCCTCCTGCACACCGAGGGACACTCCGTCGAGTAGCGGTTTGACGCCGAAAGACTTGGAGACGTTTTCGAGATTGACGAGATTGACCATCAGGAGAAACCAATCGATTCACTAGTTACCACGCGAGCGCCGGGAACCGGGCCACTCGCGACACGTACGGTGCGGCAGACACCCGCACCGGATAGTTCAGCACTGACCGACACTGCGGTATCAGCGTCAGCACACAGAAAAGCGCACGTGGGACCGGACCCGGAGACTATCCCTGCCAGAGCGCCGGCGTTCACCCCTGCGCGCAAGGTGCGGCGCAGTTGCGGAAGCAGCGACAGCGCAGCAGCCTGCAGATCGTTACCGAGAAGCGGCGCAAGCGCATTCGCATCACCGGTCGCGAGCGCATGCATCAGAGCCTCGGGCTCACCGAGGCGCGGCGGGTTGCCCTTGGCGCGCAACTCGTCCAACTCGGCGAACACGGCAGGGGTCTGCAGTCCACCCTTGGCCAAGGCGAGTACCCAATGGAATGTGTTGCGCGAGAGGATAGGAAGCAGCTTCTCCCCTCGGCCGGTACCCATCGCAGTTCCGCCGTGCAATACGAACGGGACATCGCTGCCGAGCTTGGCGGCCAGGTCGGTCAATTCCGCTCGGGAGAGATCCAGATCCCACAGGGCGTTGAGCGCGACGAGCGTCGCCGCTGCGTCCGTGCTCCCACCAGCCATACCGCCCGCCACCGGAATGCCCTTGTCGATGGTGATCTCGACGCCCGGCTCACGTCCGACAGCGTCGGCAAGAAGCACCGCGGCCTTCCACACCAGATTGCGCTCGTCGGTCGGAACCGACCGCGCATCGTCGCCGCAAACGCTCACTCGCAAGGCCCGTGCCGGCACCACCGAGACTTCGTCGGCCAACGACAGCGCCTGAAACACCGTGGTGAGCTCGTGATAGCCATCCTCGCGCAGGTCACCGACCGAGAGGTGCAAATTCACCTTGGATGGAGCCCTGACGACTACGGGGCTGGGGACGACTGAGAGCACGAGGGTCAACAGTAGTGGAGAAATCGAGGGACCCCACATTCGTGTGGCCGTCCTAACTCCCGAATCACCCCGACTGCGGACAGCATCGGTCCGCAATAACTGCCATTATCGGGGTATGCGGGAAACCTCGGCACGACTTCTGAAGTTGCTGTCCCTGCTCCAGACACGACGGGACTGGGCAGGGGCCGACCTCGCGGACCGACTGAACGTCACCCCGCGCACCGTCAGACGCGATGTAGACAAGCTCCGCGAGATCGGATACCCGGTCCACGCCACCGCAGGCGTTGGCGGCGGATATCAGCTGGGTGCGGGCGCCGAAATGCCGCCCCTGCTGCTCGACGACGACGAAGCACTCGCAGTGGCATTCGGACTCCAATCCGCGGCCGGTGGCTCGGTAGCGGGAATCGGGGAGGCGTCGTTGCGCGCGCTGACCAAGTTGCGCCAGGTGATGCCGTCGCGCATTCGGCACCGACTCGACGCCCTGCGCATCGACGTCGTAGATCGACCAGCTGCGCGATCCGCCGTCGACGCTGCGGTGCTGTCGGCGGTTGCGGGCGTCTGCCATGGCCACGAACGACTGCGATTCGACTACCGCAGCCACGACGGGACCGAGACCCGACGCGAGGTGGAGCCCTACAGCCTGGTGCGGGCGGGCTCGCGGTGGTATCTACTCGGCTGGGACCTGACCCGTCAGGACTGGCGATCGTTCCGCGTCGACCGACTGCAACCCAAGATCCCGACAGGTCCGCGTTTTACCCCACGAGAATTGCCCGACGGCGGGGCAGCGGCATTCGTCGCGCGGGGAATCGACCGTGCACTCGCTCAGGTGCAGGCACGGATACGGCTGCACTCACCGATCGAGACGATCGCACCGATGGTCGACGCGGAATGGGGCACCCTCGAGTCCGCAAGCGACGAGACCTGCATCCTCGCGTTGGCCGGAGATTCTCTACCCTCGATCGCTCGATGGCTGTCCGCCTTCGACACCGACTTCACGGTCCTCGATCCGCCGCAACTCGCCGACGAGTGCCGGGTGCTCGCGGAGCGACACACAATGCTCAGCCGTCGGTACCGAGCGGGTGCTGACGGAGTGTGACCTGCCGGGGCGCGCTGAAGCCCACCCGCTGAAGCCCACCCATTGGGCGCTTGAATGAACCACAGAAGTTATCTGATCGTATGAGTGGACCATCGAAGCGATGCGGAGCGGACTGATACCGGACCGCCCGCGCAACCGTCAGGTCAGGCTTCGGTTGCCGCCAACCGCACGTAGGCAGCGGCGTCGAGAGTTTCCCCGCGAGCGGATGGGTCGATCCCGGCCTCGCGTAACCGGCGCTCCGCGATGACCGGCGAGCCGGCCCAACCTGCGAGTGCGGCACGTAGGGTTTTGCGACGTTGCGCGAATGCGGCATCGATGACGGCGAATACGGCACGTCGATGGGTGTCGTTCATGGACCACGGTGGCTCTGCGTAGCGATCGAGCCGTACCAGCCCGGACTCCACTTTCGGTACCGGCCAAAATACCGAACGCCCGACGGATCCTGCGCGTTTGACGGTTCCGAAAAAGCCTGCCTTGACGCTGGGGATGCCGTAGATCTTGTTGCCGGGGTCTGCGGCGAGTCGATCGGCTACTTCTGCCTGCACCATCACCAAAGCGGTGCGGAGCGAAGGCAGTTCCGAAAACAGGTGCAGCAGAACCGGAACCGCAACGTTGTAGGGAAGATTCGCAACGAGGGCAGCCGGCTCCCCCGGAATGTCGGCAGCCCTGATTCGCAGCGCGTCGTGTTCGACGACGGTGAGACGGTCGGCCAGCGACGGTGCTCGCTCGGCAACTGTCTGCGGCAAACGTGATGCCAGCTTCGGATCGATCTCGATGGCAATGACTGCGTCTGCGACGTCGAGCAGAGCCAGGGTCAGCGAGCCGAGGCCGGGGCCGACTTCGAGGACGGTATCGCTGCCACGGATGTCGGCTGCGGCCGCGATGCGTCGCACCGTATTGGCGTCGTGCACGAAGTTCTGGCCGAGTTGTTTGGTAGGACGCACGTCCAATTCGGCGGCGAGAGATCGCACCTCCGCGGGCCCTAGCAGCGCCGCGGGTTCCCGCACATGTTCTTGCACTGTGAAAACTCTACGCACCTGTCATCGGTAGCCGAGGCGGGAGGTGCATGCCGGCCACGCGCCCCATCCCTGTGACTTCTGAGTCACCGAAGCGATGGCGATCTGCTCTTCGCGGCTTGCAAGGTCAGCGCGAGGCGCGTATTTGAGGCCGCCTTGGCGCTCCCAGGTGTTCTGGTCGAACTGCACTCCGCCGAAGAATCCGTTGCCGGTGTTGATGGCCCAGTTGCCGGTTGCTTCGCATTGTGCGAGTGCGTCCCAGGTGCTGCCGTTCTCGACGGGCGGGACCTCGGTACCCGGCTTGGCACCGACTCGAACCACTTTCGGCTGTGCCGGGACCTTGACGGTCTCGGCTACCTTTTCGCGGTCGACTTCCTTGCCGTTCACGGTATTGATCGCCCAGGTGATGTCGGAGATGCCGGGTGCGCCGGGATTCTCGACGACGGTACGGCTCATGTTCATCGTCGGATCCTCGATGCGCTGCTCGGGTGGCGCCACATCGGCGGTCTCGGACTTGGTCTCGGTTCGATCTCGGGTGACGACGATCGACGCGCCCTCGGTGACGATCTCGTCGGGCGCAGGGACCACCGTGTCGGCTTCTTGGAGTGGCGCGCCTGCCTGCTCGAGGAGTTCCCGAACCGTAGGTGCGGCCAGCGTCACCGGTGCGGCAGGCGCAGCTCCGTCGACGAGCGAGACCTGCTTGGGCAGTGCGATTTCCAGCGACGTGCCTTCCAGGGGCAGTCGTTCACCGCGAGAAGCGGAAACGTGCACGTCCTCGGCCAGATCCATCTGCGAAAGAGCTTCGTCGACCGTCAACGCTGTGGTCCAGACGGCTCGGGGTTGGCCATCCACCGTCACGCTCAGTTCGCGAGCGCGCCGGAGGACGACCGTCTCGCCGTCGGACAGCGACGAATCGCCGGAAGGCACTACAAGATCCTTGTCACTCGGTTCGTATCCAGCCGCGCCCAGCGCGCCGTTGACGTCGGACGTCATCGTGCTGAGCGTGATCATCTCGCCATCGACGTCGATTGTCACGGTTTTGTGACGAGCGACGGCGGTGACGCCCCCGACGATCAACGTCGTCAGCAGCGCGGCGACCACCAGGTAAAAGGTCAAAGACCTGGTGGAGTTCAGGCGGGCAATACTAGACACAAGCGATTCCTGGATTCTGGAGCGTTACCTTCTGTTCGAAACGCCCGGCGGTCGGTCACGATACGGTAACGAACTGATGGATATCTCGCAACCCAAGCAAGTAGCCGGTTGCAAATGAAGCCGCGCTGTGGCCTTCCGCTACTGCCCAGACTGGAGCGAGTACACCCTCTCTGCATTGGCAGTGACGTGGGCGGCCAGTTCACCAGGGTCCTGGCCCCGGATATCCGCGAGCGCCCGGGCGGTGTACGGCAGGCAGTAGGACTCGTTCGGCGCCCCGCGATACGGATGGGGTGTCAGAAAGGGTGCGTCGGTTTCCACCAGCAACTGCGCATCCGGGATCAGTGCGGCCGCTTCCCTCAGAGCGTGAGCGTTCTTGAAACTGACGGTCCCGGACAGGCTCAGCACGTACCCCGCGTCGATGCAGGCCCTCGCCATTTCCGGCCCCGACGAGAAGCAATGGAATATCACCGTCTCGGGGGCACCTTCGGATCTCAGGACCGCCAGAAGATCGTCGTCGGCCTCGCGATTGTGAATCATCAGCGGCTTGTGCAGCCGCTTTGCCAGATCGATGTGCCAGCGAAATCCCTCATGCTGTTCCGCGACCGTCGCGCACCCGTCGAGTTTGCCGGGCCAGTAGTAATCCAAGCCAGTCTCCCCCACTGCGACGACTCGGGGATCGGCAGAAAGCTGCTCGATTTCGCTGCGGGTCGTCTCGTCGAGCACGTTGGCTCGCGTCGGATGTATCGCCGTAGCCGCCCACACACGTCGATCCCAGTGCGCAGCGTCGACAGCGAAGCGTGCGGCAGCGAGATCGTCGGCAACGGTCACCACGCGAGAAACGCCCACGGACTCAGCTCGGTCGAGGATGACAGCCACGCCGGCTGCATCGACGGCACCACATGCGTCCAGGTGGGTATGGGCGTCGACGAGGTGGCCGAGCGGCTCGGGCAATGGTGGTGCAGGACGGTCTTTGCTCACGCCGATAGAGTAGGCGAACCATGACTGCGCCAGCTGATGCCTCACGGCCTTCCTTCTACGTCACAACTGCCATCGCATACCCGAACGGCGTTCCACACATCGGACACGCCTACGAGTACATCGCGACTGATGTGATCGCCCGATTCAAGCGACTCGACGGTTTCGACGTCATGTTTCTCACCGGAACCGACGAACACGGCCTGAAGATGCAGCAGACAGCGGCCAAAGAAGGCATCGACGTCGTCGATCTCGCTGCCCGCAACTCCGATGCCTTCGAGGAGCTCGACAAGGCTCTCGGCATCTCCCACGACCGGTTCATCCGCACCACCGACGAAGACCATCACGCCGCCAGCAAGGAGCTGTGGAGGCGTATGGAGGCCAACGGCGACATCTACCTCGACGCCTTCTCCGGTTGGTACTCCGTTCGCGACGAGGCCTTCTACACCGAGGCCGAGACCACCGTCGCCGACGACGGCACCCGCGTCGCCACCGAAACGAACACTCCCGTCGAGTGGACGGAGGAAGCGTCGTACTTCTTCCGTCTGTCGGCATATCAGGACAAGCTCCTCGCCCTCTACGACGCGCAGCCCGACTTCATCGCACCGGTCTCGCGACGCAACGAGATCGTCAACTTCGTCAAGGGCGGACTGCGAGATCTGTCGATTTCTCGGACGACCTTCGACTGGGGCATTCAGGTACCGAACGATCCCGAGCACGTGATGTATGTGTGGGTCGACGCGTTGACCAACTACATCACCGGCGTCGGCTACCCGGACACCGAGTCGGCGACGTACCAGAAATATTGGCCCGCAGACCTTCACATCATCGGCAAGGACATCACGCGTTTCCACACCGTGTTCTGGCCTGCGTTCCTGATGTCCGCCGGCGTCGAACTGCCCAAAAGGGTGTTCGTGCACGGCTTCTTGAACAACAAGGGCGAGAAGATGTCCAAATCGGTCGGCAACGTCGTCGACCCATTCGCATTGGTCGAGGAGTTCGGACTCGATTCGCTCCGTTTCTTCCTGTTGCGCGAGGTCTCGTTCGGCCAGGACGGGAGCTACAGCGCCGAGGCCATCGTGACGCGAATGAACGCAGACCTGTCGAACGAACTCGGCAACCTGGCGCAGCGTTCGCTGACAATGGTCGCCAAGAACTGTGATGCTGTGGTGCCCACGCCGGGCGAATTCACGGCCGAGGATTCCGCGATGCTGGCACGCGCAGACGAACTGCTCGAAATCTGCCGACGCGAATTCGACGTGCAGGCACTGCATTCGGCCGTCGAGGCGATCTGGTCGGTGCTCGGCGAGACCAACCGCTACTTCTCGCAGCAAGAGCCATGGGTGCTGCGCAAGACCGACCCGGCGCGCATGGCAACCGTGCTCTACGTGACGATGGAAGTGCTGCGCATCGTCGGCATTCTGGTACAGCCGATCATGCCCGACTCGGCCGCCCGGATCCTCGAATTGCTCGGCAGTCCAGCGCGCGAGTTCTCCGATATCGGCACCCGAATTCTCGCAGGTAAGCCTCTACCCGCCCCGTCGCCGGTCTTCCCGAAGTACGAGGTCAAGTAGCGCGCAGGGTGGCGGCGGCGGTGTCGTGCCGCTCCCCTCATCGCTTGAATGGTCCATTCATACGATCAGTTAGCTTGAAGCGCACATTGAAGCGGTGGCGGAGCATGCACCCGGATCGCTTGAATGTGCCACTCATACGATCAGATAACTTGACGGGTCCATTCAAGCGGCGGTAGGCGGGCTGTGGCGACGGCGGTAGGCGGGCTGTGGCGACGGCGGTAGGCGGGAGCCAGCGGCGGCCGGCGCACAGCAACGTCTCCTTACATCGTCTTTTCCAACTCCTCCAGGGAGTTCTCCAGATGCATCAGCATCCGCTGAAGGTGCGGGACGCTGCGCCTACAGCAGATGAGCCCGAAGTTGACCGAATCTCCGTTGCTGGCGACGGTGATGTTCAATGCCATGCCGTCGCAGACGATCGAAGCCGGGTAGATGCCGTCGAGTTTGGCTCCGTTCCAGTACAGTTCCTCGGCGGTGCCGGGCACGTTCGAGATGATGACGTTGAACGGCGGGGGTGTGTAGTTGACGAAGCCGGGTACCGGTCCGAACAGCAACGGCGCCACGGTTACTGCGCCGATTGCCAGTGATTCGAGGGTGTTGAGTTCGCTCATCATGTTCTTGCCCTTGGCGGTGGAGTCGGTGATGGCGTCGAGCCTGGCAAGCGGGTCGGATTCATGGGTGCCGAGATTGCACAGAATCACCGAGACCGAGTTACCGGTCCCTGTGCCCTCCCCTGATTTACGGAGCGATACCGGAACCATTGCGATCAAGGGTGATTCAGGTAGAGCTTCTTGGTCGATGAGGTAGGACCGCAGCGCGCCGGAGCACATCGCGAGCACGATGTCGTTCAGCGATACCCCTCTGGCTTTGGCGACCTTCGTCATTCGCTCGAGGGACCAGCTTTCGGCCGCGAAACGTCGTGCACCGCCGATCGGCACGTTGAACATCGTGCGGGGTGCGCGCAGAGGTAGTTGTGCACCTTCGTTTCGTATGGCGCGCAATCCGATTCGGGTTGCGGCAGGGAGGAAGTCCACGAGGTCAGCGGCAATTGTGCGGCCTAGTGTCAACCCACCGATTATTCGTTGGCGTGCGGACGGTGTTTCACGCGGTTTTTTCTCGCGGAACAGTGACGGATCCCAGGTGGCGACACCGTTTCTGTCATCGGGATCGGAACTGAGTGCGTTGAGCGTCAGCTTCAGGGCCGAGACACCGTCGACGAGAGAGTGATGCACCTTTGTGTAAAGCGCGATGCGGCCATCTGCGAGGCCTTCGATGATGTGCACTTCCCACATCGGCCGGTACCGGTCGAGCGGAGTGCTGTGATTGAGCGACAAGAACTGGAACAGCTCTCTGATCCGCCCGGGGGAGGGCAGAACTGCTCTCCTGACGTGGTAGTCGAAGTCGATGTCCGGTTCACGTGACCACGCGAGGCTGCCCATGACGTTGACGGGGCGACCGGGGCGCTTTCGGAACAGTTCGTGGACTTCACCCATCGTCAACTTGCCATGGACCTCCTGTGCGAAGTCATGTGGTTCCCCTGGTGGTACGAACAATTGAAGACTTCCGACGTGCATCGGATGCTCACGCGATTCCGCGATCAAGAACATGGATTCGGTAACGGGCATGAGCGCCATGTGGATCACCTTTGAGCCTAGTTTCGATCACGGTGTGACATCGAACACGACCTTACGTTCGAGCGATATATGTCACACGCTAAGGTCCGTTAGTAGGAGTTCCAAACAACTGCCGAATCGAGGCGAGCACGATGAACACAGCGCTTACCGCACTGCGGCAGCCACAGTCGACGCCGACCCGCGCACCCCGCAGGCATGACTTACCTGGCGGAAGCTTGAGCTCACGAGCCCTTTCGACGGGTTTGCAGTACTCCATTCGACCGTTGTTGTCCCTGTGGGCCAAAGCGCCACACCTTCCGTGGCCGATGGGACTCGTCGACTACGCAGGCATGCTGTTGCCTGCAGTGAAGGGTGCGCAGTGCAATCGGATCATGCTGGCCGATTGCTACGCCGAATGGATCCGTGCCGAAGGCGTCCGAAACGACAATGTGGTGCTGTACCTGCACGGCGGAGCGTTCATCTGCTGTGGCCTCAATACTCATCGCAGGCTGACCTCGCGGGTATCGCAGTACGTCGACGCCCCCGTACTCTCGGTCGACTATCGGATGATGCCGCGCAATCCGATCGCCCACGCGGTCGAGGACGGCGTCGACGGCTATCGTTTCCTTCTCGATTCTGGATACCGTCCGGATCAAATTTTCATCGCCGGCGACTCTGCCGGCGGTTACCTCGCCTTCATGGTCGCGTTGGCTTTGCAGACTCTGGATCTACCGATGCCTGCAGGCATTTTTACGATGTCGCCGTTGACGGACCTGGACCCGACGAACAAGCTCGACCACGAGAACGCGTCGAAATGCGCTATTTTTCCGCCCAATGCGGTGCCTTCGTTGACAGCTTTGGCAGACAAGGTCGATGCCCGGATCGTGGTCGAAGGACAACAGGGGCCGAGGGTTTCACCGGTCGACGCCGACCTCCGCGGACTTCCGCCGGTGCTGATCCAGGCCGGCTCCGCCGAGATAGTGCTCGCCGACGCCGAGCTGATGATGGAGCGGCTCGGATCTGCGGGCGTCGATTGCGAACTGCAGGTGTGGGCGGATCAGGTGCACGTGTTTCAGGTGGCGGATTTCCTGCCTGAGTCGCACCGCGCGCTGCAACGGATCGGTGACTTCGTGCGTTCGCATGGCGCGATTCCGGTCGCGGACCGCTCCGCCTGAGTTACCTTGTCCCCATGGCAGTCACAGCGAACAAAGACGTCGATATCGATGCTGCTCCCGAGGCGGTGCTCGAGGTCCTCGCAGATGTGGAAGGGCTCCCGTCGTGGTCGCCGGTCCACAAGAAGATCGAGGTCATCGACCGTTTCGACGACGGCCGGCCCCATCACGTCAAGATGGCGGTATCGGTCCTGGGAATCAACGACGAACAGGTCGTGGAGTACACCTGGACCGATACGACTGTCAGCTGGGACCTGGTCGAGGGTTCGCAGCAGAAGGCGCAGCACGGTGAGTACACGTTGACGCCGACAGCCAAGGGCACTCATGTGGCGTTCGAGCTGACCATCGACCCGAAGGTTCCGCTTCCAGGTTTTCTTGTCAGGAAGGGCACCAAGACCATCCTCGAAGCAGCGACCGAGGGGCTGCGTCAGCAGGTCGTCGGTTGATCGCCGATCGAAGCGGCGCTGAGTCGACAGCACTCACTGTCGAAGAAGCTCACTCTGCGTCGCGCCGGGATGCGTCTGCCAAAATCACTCCATGACTCCATCCAAGCCACGCCGTTACGGCGGCATGAGCGCAGACCAACGGGCAGTCCAGCGGCGCGCGAGTTTGCTCGAAGCAGGATTGGACGTGTTTGCAGCTACCGGCAAAACCGGTGCCACGATGACTGCCATCTGTAGCCGCGCCAAGCTGACAGAACGATATTTCTACGAAAGCTTCACTGGCAGAGACGATCTCCTACAGAAAGTCCTGGACGGCATCGCCGACGAAGTTCGACAGGCGGGGTTGGCAGCGCTTAGATCGAACACCGGAACACTGGAGGAACGCGTACGAAATGCCATCTCCTCCTTCGTCACCATCCTCACTGAAGATCCGCGCAAGGGTCGAGTTGCGATGATCGAATCCGCTGCGTTCGAGCCCCTACGAACCCACCGTCGTGCAGCTCTACGGGGCTTCGCTCAGATGGTCGCAGACGAAGCGACCCGAATGTACGGCGATCGAGCGTGGCCACCACACCAGGGAGAAATCAACGGCTTGCTGTTCGTCGGCGGCTTGGCCGAGCTGGTCACTGCATGGCTGAACGACGAGATCGCCATCACGCCCGACGAGATCGTCGACGCGGCCACCTACCAATTCACCTCCACGGCCCACCGCTGACGGCTCGGCCCAAAACTTACGGCAGTGTTTCCTCCGCCGATTTACGGGAATCGAGAACGGCCTCGTACAGCTCTCTCTTGCTGACGCCGCCGACCGCCAACTCGGCACATGCATCCTTGAGCCGCATGCCCGACGCAACCAGTTCTTCTACTTCACCGATCAGATCTTCCGGTTCCGCGGTGACGGGCTGCGCTCCGGCGAGCACGACGGTGATCTCGCCGCGAACCCCGTCGGCGGCCCACGCTGCCAGCTCGCCGAGCGTGCCGCGCTTGACTTCCTCGTAGGTCTTCGTCAGCTCCCTGCAGACCGCAGCACGTCGATCCGGGCCGAGGACTGTCACGGCGTCGTCGAGACTGGCAGCGAGTCGATGAGGCGCCTCGAAGAACACGCAGGCACGCGATTCCGTCCGCAAGGACTCGAAAAAGGTTCGCCGCTGGCCCTGCTTGCGCGGCGGGAACCCGTCGAAACAGAACCGTTCGACGGGTAGTCCGGACAGCGCGAGTGCGGTGGTCACCGCGGAAGGGCCCGGCAGACAGGTGACCGGAAGGTCGGCGTCGACGCAGGCGGCCACCAGCCGGTACCCCGGGTCACTCACCGATGGCATGCCCGCGTCGGTGACCAACAAGACCGACTTCTCGGCACGAACCGCGTCGAGCAGTCCGGGAAGACGCGCGGTTTCGACCTGGTCATAGAAGCTGATCACCTTGCCGGTGATGGCCACTCCGAGCGAACTCGCCAGCTGTTTGGTTCTTCGGGTGTCTTCTGCTGCGACGACGTCGGCCGTGGCCAGTGCGTCGCGCAGTCGCTGGGACGCATCACCCACATCGCCCATGGGTGTTGCGGCAAGGATCAGCATGCACCCATCATCCCCCACACCAACCTTCTCGCATTCCGCTGCGCCGCCTACGATCGGCATGTGACCCTGTCGACCGATGCGCGCCCCGTCGTCAGTCCTGGGCCCACCATTGCGGCGGCCGACTTCTACCGCGACACCGATCGGCGACGCGGATGGATCGTCACGCTCGTTCTCACTGCCATCGCCGCCATCACCCGTTTCGCGATTCTGCGTTACCCCACCGATGCCGGCACACCGGTCTTCGACGAGAAGCATTACGCCCCGCAAGGATGGCAGGTACTCACCGGCGGCGGGGTCGAGGACAACCCCGCTTACGGACTCGTGGTGCATCCGCCCGTCGGCAAGCAATTGATCGCAGCCGGGGAAGCACTGTTCGGCTACAACGGTTGGGGTTGGCGTTTCTCGGCAGCCCTGTTCGGAACCCTGTTGGTACTGATCGTGATTCGGATAGTACGGCGGATGGCGCGGTCGACGCTGGTGGGAGCGATCGCCGGCGTCCTACTGATCGCCGACGGCGTCACATTCGTCTCCTCACGCGTCGGCATGCTCGATATCTTCTTGGCGTTCTTCGTCACGGCGGCTCTGGGTTGTCTGGTGGTCGATCGAGACGACGTCCGTAAACGCATGGCGAAGGTGCGAAGCGAAGGACGTATCAAGGCAAGCGAATTCGGGCCGAGGCTCGGTGTCCGCTGGTGGCGTTTCGGCGCCGGAATCATGCTCGGTCTCGCCTGCGGAACCAAGTGGTCCGGGATGTACTTCATCGCGTTCTTCGGACTGTTGTGCGTCGGATTCGACGTCGCGGCCCGCCGCGCGAACGGAGTGTCGCGGCCATGGATCGGTACCGCAATTCGAGACATCGGACCGTCTCTGTACGCCCTCGTCGTGGTGCCGTTGATCGTCTATTTGTGCACGTACTCAGGGTGGTTCGCCAGCGAGACCGGAGTCGACCGCCATGCCGTCGGGAATCAGATCGGTACGGGCGGGCTGTTCTCGTTCGTACCGGATGCACTGCGCTCACTGTGGTATTACAGCGGCAATGTACTGACTTTTCACGAGGGTCTCACCAATTCGGTGGGCAACCGTCACCCATGGGAATCGAAGCCGTGGACGTGGCCGATGGGCTTACGCCCGATGCTGTACTACTTCGCCGACGGTGAGCAAGTACAGGGCTGCTCGACGTCGTCGTGCGTCAAGGCCATCATGCTCATCGGCACGCCGGCTATGTGGTGGCTCGCGGTGCCGATGCTCGCCTGGGGATTGTGGATGTTCCTGGTCCGGCGAGATTGGCGGTTCGCCGCAGTCATCGTCGGGTACGCCGCAGGATTTCTGCCATGGTTCATCACGCTCGATCGGCAGATGTACTACTTCTACGCAGTCGCGATGGCACCATTCATGGTGATGGGGTTCGCGTTGATACTCGGGCAGATCATCGGCCGCGCACGCGCGTCCGCCGAACGTAGAGGCACCGGACTACTACTGGTGTGCCTCTACGTCGGTCTGGTGGTCGCGAACTTCATCTGGTTGTGGCCGATTCTGACCGCGATGCCGATCTCGCCGGAGCTGTGGCAGCAACAACTCTGGCTGCCGAGTTGGCGCTAGCGGCGTTTGCGCATTTTCGTGAAGCTCGTTCTACCTCCGGAGACCCCGTCGAGGCTGAATCGTCCGGCACCGACTGCCGCCGACAACAAAGATCCGACCCCGAGCGCTACTACCAATTCGTAGCCACCCTCGCCGACGAAGACCCCCATGTCGTAGTGCACGAACAAGAATGCACCCAGCATGTCGACGAAGAGCAGAATGCCGACGATCGGAGTGAAGATGCCGAGAACCAGTGCGACTCCGCCGATGAGCTCGACGAAGGTTGCGAAATAGGCGGAGAGCCCAGGTAGAGGCACGCCCATTCCGTCGAAGCCGGCTTTCGTGGCGTCGAGACCGTTGGCGTTGAGTTTCTGCCAACCGTGTGCGATGAAAACGATGCCGAGCCCGATTCGGGCAACCAGCGTTGCGACGTCACGGAAGATGTTCGAGTTCATATATCAATTCCTTCGGGGCGGCAGCGAGACACGGAGACTTTGTCACGATCAGGTTGAAGCGTCAACTTGCAGCCAGTGCATTATCTACGAGATCTCGCACTCGCTGGTCGGACAAACCCAATGCCCGAAGCTCTGCCACGTACGTCATCGCCGCCCGGGCGGCACTGTCTTCGGTGGGATCACCTCCGGAAGCGATGAATGTGCCGAGCCGGCCTCGAGCCTCGATGACTCCCTGCTGCTCCAGTTCCCGGTAAGCCTTCGCGACCGTGTGCGGCGCTATGGAAAGCTCCGCGGCCAGGCCCCGGACCGTCGGAATCTTCGTCTCCGCGATCAATTCTCCGCTTCGCACCAGATCGAGAATTTCAATGCGGAGCTGCTCGTACAGTGGGGTTTTGGATGCTGGATCGAGGTGCACTCGCATATGGATCCTTTGCTCTGGTGCCCCTGCAGAACCAGGACAGTCAGAGGGCATCTTCCAGGCGTACACCACCAGAAGTCAACATCAGGGTCTTCCCGATCGTCGACGGCGTTTCGATCAACGCGGCAATCACCTTTGCAACATCCCCGCGCGGCACCGTCCCTCGCTCGAGCGGCGGCTCGGACAAGGCAATATGCGCCGTCGCGTCCTCGTCGGTCAATCCGCCGGGACGAAGGATGGTCCAATCGAGTTTCGATCTGGCTTTCAAATCCTCTTCGGCCGCCGTCTTGGCAGCCATGTATTCCTTCCAGCTGTCCTCGGCGTCATCGGCTACCGGCTCACCTGCGCCGAAGGAACTGATCTGAACGAAACGCTTGACTCCGGCCCTCTCCGCGGCGTCGGCCAGCAGCACCGAACCTGCTCGGTCCACCGAATCCTTTCTCGCGGCCCCGCCCGATCCACCCGATCCGGCAGCGAACACGGCCGCGTCGGCGCCAGCGAGAACCTCGGCTACCTCGTCGACCGTCGCTGTTTCCAGATCGAGCACCACGGGAAGCGCACCCAGCGCTTCCACCGCACTCTCGTGTTCGGGGTTGCGAATCAATGCGACCGCGCGGTCGCCATGCGCAGTGAGCACCTGAATCAAGTGCTGAGCGATCTTTCCGTGGCCTCCAGCGATAACTACTCTCAGATCCGTCATGTCCAGTCGCCTACCCTGGTGGCAGAATCAACAAACATGGCATCTACTGCGATTATTTACCACAACCCACGCTGCAACACCTCTCGGACTGCGTTGAAGATCATCGAAGAATCCGGACTGGAACCGACGATCGTGAAATACCTGGACACCCCGCCGACGAAGGACGGTCTCCGCAAGCTTCTCGACGACGCGGGCCTTTCAGCGTCGCAAGCAATCCGCAAGCAGGAGCCTGTCTACAAAGAACTCGACTTGGCGCACGCCTCCGAGGACGAACTCATCAAGGCAATGGTCGAGCACCCGATTCTCATCGAACGGCCGATCGTGGTGACGGACCAGGGGACGGTCTTGGCGCGGCCAGCGGACAAGGTCCGCGAAATTCTCTGATTCGCGGTTCCTCGTACGCCTCGTTGCCTGGGACGGCACTCAGGCAGGGTGCTCGAGCGAATCCCGCGCCACGGGGCAGGACATGCACCGCGGACCGCCACGTCCGGAGCCCAATTCCGAACCACTGATCCGCAGCACCTCGATGCCCGACGCCTCCAGCCTGGCGTTGGTCTCGACGTTGCGCTCGTAAGCGACGACGACACCGGGGGCAAGGGCGAGGGTGTTGTTGCCGTCGTCCCATTGCTCGCGTTCGGCAGTGACATGATCTAGTCCGGTATCGATGACTCGGAGCTTGCCGATTCCCATCGCGTCCGCTGCAGCCTCCAGAAACGGATCGGCACCGCGGATGGAAACGCCGGTGTCTTCTCGACGAATCGTGTACGCCGACAGGGTGTCCTGAATGGCCGGATACATCACGACGGCATCGACGTCGACCATCGTGCACACGGTGTCCAGATGCATGGATGCACGCTCCTGCGCGATCGGAACGACCAGCACCGTATGTGCCAAGTCATCCTCGATCAGGCTGCGAGACAATGCTTCTGCACCGGCAGGAGTGGTGCGCTCCCCCACCCCGACGGCCACCACACCCGGGGCGAGCAGCAGCACATCGCCTCCTTCGACCGGGGCGGTCCGCGACTCGTAGGCGCGCCGAATACCGAGAAACCTCGGATGGAACGCATAGATCAGATCGGTCAGGGTCGTCTCGCGAAGACGTGCAGGCAACGCCAGGGACGTGATCGCGACGCGGTTCCCGATCCAGAACGACGAGTCACGCGTGAACAGTAGATTCGGCAGCGGGTCGATGATGAAATCCGCTCCATGGTGCATCCGACGCACCAGTGACGACCCACTGAGTTCGGGGTTACCGCTCTCCGCTTCCAGAAGTTCGTCGAACGTCATGCCTGCCATGAGGATCTGCGCCAACTCCGCTGCAGGGACCTCTCGCAGATGTACGGAAAGATCGTGCGCCAACGCGCGACCGAGACGCCGCTCGTTCACCGCCGCCGAAATGCCCTGCATTCGCGCTGCTCCGCTGACCGTCATCGCCTCGGTGAGCAACGTCGCCAACAACAGCACTTCGACGTCGCGGCCGCGTAGCAGTTCCGCGAATGCGTCGTGTTCCTCCTGCGCTCGATCGACCCACGGGATGCCGTCGAACAGCAGTTGATCACTGTTGCGGGGTGTGAGGCGTCGCAGTTCGTCGCCCGGGCGGTGAAGCATCACCGTACGTAGCGTTCCGACCTCGGAATCAGCGCCGAGTTCTGCAGTCATCACTCAACCGTAATGCGCTGT
The DNA here is from genome assembly GCF_002091955.1 of Rhodococcus sp. 1168. GTDB lineage: Bacteria > Actinomycetota > Actinomycetes > Mycobacteriales > Mycobacteriaceae > Rhodococcoides. The sequence goes on from NZ_MKKY01000020.1 coordinate 90,579, forward strand.
GCGCAGACTTGGGTCATTCGCTGAACTGCCGAACTACTTTCGAAGCAGCTTGCTGAACTGATCGTTGGCCTTCTGCAGCACGAATTCGTACGGTGGTGCGAACTTGCGAGCCCACCAGTAGGCGAACCGAATGTCGTTGGACGAGTAGACCAGATAGCGATTCTTCACTATGCCCGCAAGGATCGCCTCGGCTACCTTCTCCGGCTCGACGGCACGCGCCTCGAACCGATGTTGCAGCTTCTGCACTCGCGGATCGTCACGGTCGACGCCCGCGATGTCCACGGTGTCGACCAATCCTGTCTTGACTCCACCTGGCACGACGAGACTTACCCCAATGCCGTGCCGCTTCAGGTCGTATCGGAGCACCTCCGATGCGCCGCGCAGACCGTATTTGCTCGCACTGTAGGCGGCGTGCCAAGGCAAGGGGATCAGCCCGGCCGCCGAGGAGACGTTCACCAGGTGCCCACCCCGGCCGGCTTTCACCATCGGCGGTAGGAAGTTCTCGATGACATGGATCGGCCCCATCAGATTTACATCGATCATGGACTTCCAGTGCCGATGCTCGAGATTTTCCACGGTTCCCCACGCGGCAATTCCAGCGACGTTCATGACGATGTCGAGGCTGCCGAGAGCGGAATGGACTTCATCTGCGAATGCAGTCACATCTTCGAACACGGAAATATCGAATGCCTTTGAGCAAGAGACGTTTCCACCCGCGCCCCGGACGGCGTCGACGGTACCCTTCAGACTTACGTCGTTGATATCGGTGAGTACGAGTTCGGCACCTGCCGCACCGGCAGCGAGCGCTGTCGCACGGCCGATCCCGCTCCCTGCACCGGTGATGAACGTCTTCTTACCGCTTAAATCGGTGATGCCCATGTCGGTGTCTCTTCTCCCCCACTCTCGGTGGCGTCCTGCTGTGCGTTCCTAGCCGCACCTTACGCGTCGACCGAGTTGTCACGGGGAACACCGAGTTGTCACAGGAAACACCGAGTTGTCACAGGACACAAAATCGGAGGACACTTCCAGAGCAGACAAGACGAGGAGCTGACCATGGCACTGGTGTCCCGAGGATTCCACGGAAAGCGTCGCGGCAACGACGGCCGCACCCCACCAGGTCAGTATCTGGTCGACGACTTCCCCGTCCTGTCCGTCGGCCCGACGCCCAGGGTGGACCCGGATCGGTGGCAGTTCACCATCTCCAACGAGATGGGCGTCAAGCATCAGTGGAGTTGGCCGCAGATGCGTGCGCTGCCGGAAGAGAAGCCGACAGTGGATATTCACTGTGTCACCAAGTGGTCGAAACTCGACACTCGGTGGCGCGGAGTCTCGCTCGACACGCTTCTCGACGGTATCGAGACGCAGGCCACGCACGTCATGACACACAGTCACGACGGCTATACCACCAATCTCCCACTGACCGATTTGCGCGGCGGAAAAGCTTGGCTTGCATACACGTTCGACGGTAAGCCGTTGACTCCCGAACACGGAGGTCCAGCTCGACTCCTGGTGCCGCACCTGTACTTCTGGAAGTCCGCGAAATGGATCGAGAAGTTGACGCTACTCATGCGGGACGAGCCGGGTTTCTGGGAACGCAACGGTTATCACGACTACGGCGACCCCTGGCAGGAACAGCGATACCAAGGAGATTGAGCACACCATGAAGTGGCTCGTCGCGACCCTGGTCGAAAAGATTCACGAAACGAACACTGCCTGCACGCTGATCTACGACGTCGAAGGTTGGCCCGGTCACCAGCCAGGGCAGCACGTCGACGTGCGTCTCACCGCAGAGGATGGGTACAGCGCGCAACGAAGCTATTCTCTCGCCCAGCCGAGCGACGGTGACCGAATTGCGTTGACGGTGCAGACCGTCGCCGACGGCGAGGTATCGCCCTTCCTGACGTCCATGTTGGAGATCGGTGAGCAGATCGAGTTGCGCGGGCCGATCGGCGGTTGGTTCGTCTGGAACGAGGCCCGCCCGGCACCGATCCTGCTCGTAGCGGGAGGGTCTGGCATCGTGCCGCTGATGGCGATGACGCGGGCCCGCAGTCGGAGCGCGAGAAAGACCCCGTTCCGGTTGATCTATTCGGTCAGATCTCCGGTCGACTTGATCTACGCCCAGGAGCTCCGGTCACTGCCGGAGGGAATCGACGTCAGTTACCGCTTCACCCGTGAGGCACCGCCAGAATATGACGGCCGCGTGGGTCGACTGAGCCCTCAGGACTTGGCGTCGGACACGTGGCAGCCAGACTCCTCGTCGGATTGCTTTGTCTGCGGTCCTACCGGTTTCGTGGAGTCGACTGCCGACATGCTCGTCGAACTAGGTCACCCACCGTATCGGATCCGAACGGAACGTTTCGGTTCGAGCTGAACCGGTGACTCACAAGCGCCGGGACATCTCGTCGCGGTACTCGTTCACTGCTTGCTCGATCCGCTCGGCGTCCGCTTCAGAGCCGCGCCGACGTGCGTCGTCAGCTCGACTCTGCAGGGTACCGATTGCTTTTCGAAGCTCGGTGTCGGACATTACGCGGTAACTCGTTGTGTGGCTCATATCACACAGTGTCCGCCCGACGCCGACCCTTAGCAAGCCTGCCCAGAGGGGCTCTACACGTTGGAGAATTCCTCGGACGGCACGAAACTCGACAGACTGCGCGCTGCGAACTCGCGGAAGTATCCGAGCTTGTTCGGCGGCACGAGCGACGGAAGTACGGTGTTCCACACCTTTTCCATACGGGACGGTGCACTCTCCAGTGCGGACTGAGCCTCGGACACCATCAGAACACCGGCGAGCATCTCGCAGACGAGAAGCGAAGCGTTTCCGGAGTCGAGGTGATCGGCGACGTCACCGTGTTCGATCGCCCGATCGAAGAGATGCTCGAAGATGTTTCCCCAGGTGCAGAAGACACTGCCTCGTGCGGTTTCGGATCCGTCGATCTCCATCTGTAGCCGGTACATCACTCGGACCAAAGGATCGGAGGCCGCCAACTCGAGAACGGAATACGAAATTCCGATGACCGACTCGAGGGCAGGCGATCGGCTATCGACCAATCCTGCGCACGCAGTCGATACGCGTTCGTGACCCTCGTCGACAATGGCGCGGGCGAGTTCTTCCTTCGACGCGAAGTGGAAGTACAGTGCACCCTTCGTGACGCCTGATTGCGCGGACACCTGACTCAGTGTCGCATTCGCGTGCCCGACATCGAGAAAAAGATCCGCTGCTGCCCGAAGCGCGGCTGCTCGTGTTGCTTCCGCTCTCAGTTGCCTAACCATGATCGTTCACCCCTGCCCAGTTGCCTACATGACACCTACGCTGTCCAGCGTGGACATCCGAGTCACAAGGAATCCGTAGTCTCGAACTCACTGAACCCGTACTCGCAGGGTAATGATAACCACAAACTAGGTTCGAAATGTGATTTAAGGTGCCCCAATGCGGCGAACACCTCACGGAATCAGATAACAACGGAGACAAAGAGTTCCACTTCGCCGGACTGTGTAACGACTTCGACATCTTCTTTGTATGCCCGGAATAGCGTGCCGGATTCAGTTGCCTCATCGACCTGGGCCCAGACATCGTCGATGGGATCGCGAAGATTACCGCTCGGTACGAACTTTGCGAATACTCCGCTCGGGACTTGCAAGAACACGTCACCCACAGGTACATCACTCGGTGACGAATACGGTAGACCGATCAGCACGTTGTAGTCACCGAACTCGTCGGGAACGAAGACAGTACTGACAGCAACAGGATCGGTCGATCTGTCTCGAATGCGTTCTCGCAGAAAGCGAAACAGCTCGCTACCGCTGGATTCGGAACCCAGAACGGCAAGCGGGGCTACCAACCCTCCGAACACCTCGGCACCTCGCGCGGTCACGCTGTGCGTCATGCCGACTGTCCGGGAGACGCGATCGGCAAATACAGATCGATTTTGTACGCGTGTGGATAGCATTCGTAGTCGGCAGTGAACAACCGCTTGATCTCGCCCTGATCTTCCGCATGGTCGATCTGTTTCCACAACCGCGTCATAACGTCGGGGAAATAGCCCACCGCGGAGAATTTCGCATATTTGGCGCGTGGCACCCTGGCTACGAGATGCCCCCGGGCCACGTGACTCAAAGAAGAACATCGATAACCGACTATTTGGGTGTTATAGGAACCGATACCGGGCGCAAAGTCGGTATAAATGGATGCGAGCGGACCGGAGATTTCCTGCTTGAGTACAGAAGACCACGCACGATTCAGAGCGGGATCGTTCAACCTTCCCAACGCCCGCTTGGGGCTACGTACAGGAAGACCTGCAACCCAAGTTTCCTCGAGGTCGACAATCTCGAAAGTCATTCATTCTCCACATAGCTCAGCGCGCACGTTCGAGACTGCTGGGACGGGCTGACGTTTCCCGGTAGACGTCGACAACCGACTTTGATCTCATCTTGTCAGCAAGACTACCGGTCGGAGACCCCTTTTTTGACACGACGCTCACCTGTCACTCGAAGGCAGCACCGCGGGAGCGGACCGAAGGCTCCGCAGTCCGGTGCCCAAATTGTGCCCAAAGCAAAAAAGGACCCCACCCGAGAAGCTCGGAATGGGGCCTGGCCTGCGATTTCAAGGGTGGAGCTGAGGGGAATCGAACCCCTGACCTTCTCGATGCGAACGAGACGCGCTACCAACTGCGCCACAGCCCCTGATGCAACGTTTATCACTGCTGGGCAAACCCTATCAAAGGGATCGGAAACCGCTGAACCTCAGGCCCCTGATGCCCGCCGCACGCCATGGCTCTCGCGCGCCGACTGCTGAAATGGCTCGTCGTAGCGATCGAGATACTCGAACTCCGGGTCCTCGTCGTCGATTTCGAGTACTACAGCGCCGGGTCGACGCAGTCGCTGCGGAACGAGCCGGAGCTCTTCGTCGGTGCGTGATTCCACACCGAGGCGTGAGCGACCCGCTCGGGTCATCCGCCGCCGTCGGATCTCTTGCTCTATCTGGACCTGCCGACGCAGGTAGGCGAGGTATCCAGCGAGGGCTGCGACCGAAAGGGCGCACGCCCACCACAGCATCGGCGTCATGATGAGTGCGAGCGCGCCAGTGGCGATGATGGCAAAGACCAACCCGAGTACGGCACGCTGCCGGAAGGAGTATCGAGCGGCGCTTGCAATCGCATCGGCTTCGGCGTCGAAGCCGCCGCGTCCTCGACGGCTGGGAACGTAGGCACGTTCGACGTCGCGTGTGTCGATTTCTTCGGTTTCTGCGTGAGTGTCCATCGGGTCCTCCGCGTCGGTGCTTGGTGCGTTACGTCCGAAGACGACGCCGGCGGGTGCCGATGTGCGCTCGTCGTACTCGGGTCGCCAGTCGGGGTCGCTTGCGTGTCCGGCGGCAGGTCCCCGTTGGGGCCTCGAGGTTCCGCCGCGGTGCAGGACGCGGGTCGCGAGGGCGACATCGGACGTCTGCATGATGCGTGGGCGCTTACTCATCATCATCGGCAGCAGGACGAACACCCAGATTGCGACAAGACCGATCCAGATGATCGAGTTGGGCATATCGGCGTTCTCCTCTCATGCCTGTTGGGTCCGACATCTACGACGTCTTCAGGCTATGCGGAAGTTGCTGCCGCACCTCGCCGACGCGCCGACACCAGATTACACACAGGCAACTCCAGTCACATCCGTCACGAGTGGACACGTCCTGGTTCTATGCCCAAGCCGCCCGTCCGGTACGCACCAGACGGTCTGCGACGGACCCCTGAACCTCGTTGGAAGTCAGCGCCACCAGTAGGTGATCGCGCCATCGTCCATCGACGTCGAGGTAGTCCCTCAGGAGTCCTTCTTCACGGAACCCGACGTTTCGTAGTACAGCCTGGCTCGGAAGATTCTCCGGCCGCACTGTCGCTTCGACACGATGGAGTCCGAGCGGACCGAAGCAATGATCGAGACTTATGGCCAACGCTGCAGTGGCGACGCCGCGACCATTGACGTCCTTGGCCACCCAGTACCCGATCCATGCAGATTTAAGCGCACCGCGAATAATGTTGCCGACAGTAATTTGTCCACAGAATTCACCGTCGACCTCGATGGCCATCGGCAGCATGTGGCCCTTACGTGCTTCGGACTTGAGACCGGTGCACAAGGCGGGCCATGACGAAATGTGGTGTCGCGCGGCCCACGAGCCCTCACCTGTCGGTTCCCAGGGCTCGAGGTGGTCGCGATCGCGGAGCCGGAGCCGACTCCAGGGGCCCGCATCCCGGAGCTTCACAGGGCGGAGGGTGACGTTACCCCCGGCCACAGTCAGAGGTCCCAGTTTCGCCGGCCAACCTGGGTGGCTCGACCACGTGCGCGGCATCTGTCGACATTAGCGCCTCCGGCGGGGACACTGCACCATCCCCGCGGAGTGGCTACCCCCGCTGGGCGAGGAAAGCTACGTCGACTTCTTCACCCGTTCTGATTTCGGTGACATTCGGCTCGATGACTACGAGACAGTTGGCCTCGGCAAGAGTGGCGAGCAGGTGAGAGGAGGATCCGGGGGCGCCACCGAGCGCCTGTACGAGGTACTCACCGGAGCCTTCGTCACGCATCAGCTGACCGCGCAGAAAACCTTTGCGGTCCTCGATGGAGGTGATCGGCGCGACCGTTCGCGCAGTCACGATGCGACGCATCGGCTGGCGACGTCCGAGCGCGATGCGGATCAACGGCCGAACCATGATCTCGAACACCACCAGTGCACTGACCGGGTTGGCTGGAAGCAGAAACGTCGGTACTTCGTCGCGGCCCAGTTGTCCGAAACCCTGTACCGAACCTGGATGCATCGCGACGCGTTCGACTTCGAGATCGCCGAGGTCCGACAATGCCTCCCGGACACTGTCGGAGGCACCGCCACCGACGGCGCCGGCAATGACGACGATCTCGGAGCGAATGAGTTGGCCTTCGACGACTTCACGTAACCGTTTAGGGTCACCGCTGACGATTCCGACGCGGTTGACGTCTGCGCCCGCATCACGTGCCGCGGCCGCGAGGGCATAGGAGTTGACGTCGTAGACCTGGCCGGGTCCCGGGGTTCTATCGGTGTCGACGAGTTCTCCGCCCACGGAAATGACCGACAGGCGCGGGCGCGGATGGACCAGCACCTTGTCACGCCCGACTGCAGCGAGCAGACCGACCTGAGCTGCGCCGATGATGGTGCCTGCCCGCACGGCAACGTCACCCGGTTGTACGTCGTCCCCGATTTTCCGGACGTATTCGCCCGAGCGCACCGGTCGATAGACCTGCACTCGCGCCCGTCCTCCATCGGTCCGGTCCAGCGGGAGTACCGCGTCGGCGAGCGTCGGGAGCGGTGCACCGGTATCCACCCGAACAGCCTGCCGCGGTTGCAACCGAATGGGTTGCCGTGAGCCGGCGGTGACCTCGCCGACCACAGGCAGCGACAATTCGATCCGCTCGTCGTCCTCGTTGCGCAAGTCGGTTCCGGCGGATGCGACATCGACGCTGCGCACCGCGTAACCGTCGATGGCTGCTTGGTCGAAGCCTGGCAGTGGACGCTCGGTGACCACTTCCTCGGCGCACAACAAGCCCTGCGCTTCCGAGATCGCCACTCGGACAGGCCGTGGAGCGACCGCCGCAGCGGTCACTCTGGTCTGCTGATCTTCAACCGAGCGCATCTGGCCCCTTCTCTATCTCTGTACTACGGGCCTATTCATACGTGGTGAGTTGCGGCGCCCAATCGTCACTCAGTCGTTCGGTCAGCCATTCACGCAACGACGGACCGTAATCATCGCGTTCGAGTGCAAAGTCAACCGCAGCGCGTAGGTATCCCCCGGGATTTCCGAGGTCGTGTCGGGAACCGCGATGTACGACGACGTGAACCGGATGACCCTCATCGATCAACAATGCGATGGCGTCGGTGAGCTGAATCTCGCCACCAGCGCCAGGCTCGATGCGTCGCAAGGCGTCGAAAATCGCTCGATCGAGCAGATAGCGGCCTGCCGCGGCGAACAGTGACGGAGCATCTTCACGCTTGGGCTTCTCGACCATGCCGGTGACCTTGAGGACATTCGGGTTCACCGCATCAGGGACGGTTTCGACGGAGAAGACTCCGTAGGAGGAGACGTCTTCTTCGGGTACTTCGAAGGCACACAGCACGGTGCCGCCACGCTTGGCCCGCACCCGGGACATCACGTCGAGCACACCCCGGGGAAGAACAAGGTCGTCGGGCAGCAGGACTGCCACGGCGTCTTCATCGTCGTCGAGCACTTCCTCGGCACATGCGACGGCATGTCCGAGCCCGAGCGGCTCGGACTGCACAACGGATTGGACATCGAGCAGCGAGGGAGCAACGCGGACCTTCGCGAGCATCTTCAACTTGCCGCTCTTCTCGAGCTTCGTCTCGAGAACGAGATCCTCGACGAAGTGCGCGACGACACCGTCCTTGCCCGGCGAGGTGACGATCACGAGACGCTCGGCACCGGAATCGGCCGCTTCACCTGCAACGAGTTCGATTCCTGGCGTGTCGACGACCGGAAGCAGTTCCTTGGGAACGGTTTTGGTGGCAGGCAAGAAGCGTGTCCCCATGCCGGCGGCCGGAACGATCGCTGTCCGAAAGTGCCCTTGATGCCCGACATGCGTTGTCGGAGCGTCTGCTGCGGCTTCTGTCATGCTGCCCACCTTATCCATGGTCACCGCGGATCTCGCTCCGCGCCTGCCGACTGTTCCCGAGGTGCCTAAGCTCGACCCATGCTGCTAGAGACGATGCTGCTGGCAATGCTGTGAAACCGATCTCCAAGAAGGAGTGGCGCCTACGCGTCCTCGCGTCTCGTCGGGCCTCGAGTGCGCTCACACATGAAGACGAGTCGCTGAAACTCTGTCATGCCGCAGCCGAAACGGTGTGTGACGCGTCCGTTGTTGCGGCATATATCCCGGTAGGAAGCGAACCAGGGTCGCTCGACATGCTCGACGCGCTTGCCCTTCGATCCGCGGTCGTACTGGTTCCTGTGGCCAGGGAGCCAGGGCCGTTGCAGTGGGCGGAGTACACAGGGCGCGAGAACTTGAAGGCTGCTTCCTACGGCTTGTCCGAACCGACCGGACCGCTGTTGCCTCCCGCGCGAGTCGCTACGTGCGATGTGGTGTTCGTGCCTGCGTTGGCCGTCGATCGGCGCGGAGTCAGGTTGGGTCGGGGCGCCGGTTTCTATGATCGAACACTCGATCTGGTGCCTCCGGGAATCCCTGTCGTTGCTGTCGTTCGCGACTCGGAATTGGTTGACGAACTTCCCGAGGAACCGCATGATCGACGCGCGTCCCATGCCCTGACGCCTTCCGGCGGTCTCATTGCCTTGAATTGGGAATAGCTGCCTGAATGGCAGCGTTGGCAGTCATGACTGTAGAGTGCTAATGCTCTCTCCTACTCGGAGAAGTTCCAGCAGTTTTTTCGGCACACCAGTGGTCTCGACCGAGCAATGGCGAAATCTCCATGGTGACCAGTCGACCAGTTGACCAGTGGACCAGCGCGGAGGAACATCGATGCCCACCTATTCATACGCCTGCACCGAGTGCGAGAACCGGTTCGACATTGTGCAGTCGTTCAGCGAGGACTCGCTGACCGTGTGCCCGCAGTGCAGCGGCAAGTTGCGGAAGCTGTTCAATTCGGTCGGAATCGTTTTCAAGGGAACCGGGTTCTACCGGACCGACAGTCGTAGCGGAGCGAGCTCAGCCAGCGAAAGCGCGGGCGAATCGAAGAGCGACAAGAGCGATTCCGCACCGGTGAAGACGGATACGAAGGCCAAGGAATCCAGCTCGACCAGCGCGTCTTCGACGCCGAGCACCTCCTCGTCCACTCCGTCGAAGGCAGCAGCAACCTCGTAGTTTCTCGATTGTCCACAGGCCTCGGCGTTATCCACAGCCGAGGCCTGTTTCGGCTGCTGGTGCGGACTGTCCGCCGTTACCGTCACTTTCATGCCACAGCGATATGCCCGACTCGATTCCACAATGCTGGATCGACTCCTTGTTCGGCCGGGATGGACTCGTACGATCCTCGTCCGGCGCGTGGCCGCCGGGGCCCTTGCCTTTCTGGCGGCTGTGCTCTTCGTCAGGGATGCTGCAGCTACAGATCGCGTACCGATTGTCGTTGCGGCCCGCGATCTGGCTCCGGGTAGGCCAATCCAGCTCGAGGACGTTCGAATCACCGGTTACGAGCCGGGGGCTGTCCCGGAGGGCGCGATCACGGATGTCGATGACGCGACGGCCCATACAGTGGCGGGTCCCATCCGTGCCGGTGAGCCCCTCACCGATGTACGACTACTCACTCCGCGGTTGGCCGGGGCAGCTCTCGGTTCCGCCGACGCCCGAATCGTGCCCGTCCGGCTGACCGACGCCGCGGTCACAGATCTCCTACGCGAGGGCGACATCGTCGACGTGCTCACTGTCCAGCCCGACGGGGACGGCGGTGAACAGAATGCGCGGATACTGACGACCGATTCCGTCGTCGTACTGATTTCGGACAAGGACGCGCGTCAACGCAGCAGCGACCGAGTGGTGCTGGTGGCGATGTCACCGGAGGATGCGACGGATGTTGCCGCCGCTTCCCTGGTCAGCTCACTGACCGTGACTTTTCACTGACGGTGAGCCCGTGCATGCCTTCCGACGGCGGATCCTTCATATCCGACGCCGCTGTGTTGTCGACGTCTGCCGAGCTGGCATCGAGGTGACCGGCGTAGGTCGCGAAAGTGGTAAATACCAGTGCGCCGATCCGATCGGTGAAGACGATTTTGACGCCGAAGGTGTCCGCGTTGTTCTCACGGCCGTGGCTCTCGAGGAAGACATCGCTGTGCAGACTGTCCTCCGAGCGCAGAGGTCGATGCTCGATGGTGCGCTGCTCGGTCAGGCTCAGGACATAGGAGTCGAATTCCGCGAAGACTTCCCCGAGCACACATGAAGCCGCAGACGTCGACAGGTTTCGTTGCGCGTCTGCCCTGTGCGCAGTGTCCTCGACGTCACCGGCTTTGGAAAACATCCACAACAGGTCCGATTGGTCTGCGCCCGTGGCGGCCGGATCGTAGAACTCCGACAACCTGTACCGCTTGCTCAGTACGCCTTCGATCCAGTCGCTCGAAGGCGCACAAGCAGCGGCTCTGTGACGACTCATAGCGGCATCCTATCCCGCCGCTGGTTTGAGCATCGGATCCTGAGATAGATCATAGAGACTCGTGAGATCTTGATCCCCCGCATCAACCGATGCTGAAAGGCTGTCCCCAGAGAGTGACGGTCGAGGTCACTGCATCGTTCTCGATGGTGACATCTACGTACGAACGGGCCTCCGCGAAGCCTGCGCAGCCGGACACGCTCAAGGTTTCATCGGCGAAGGTGAACCCGCCGCCATTGCCTTCGAACGGGAAGTCGTTGTCCGTTTCGGTCGCAACGGTGATGCCATCGATCTTCGCATCTGTCTCGTCGGCGATCAGCTTGACGTCGTTGAGCTGTCCCGGCGCGAGCTCCAGGTTGAGGCCTGCGCCGATCTCGTAGGTGTTGGGCTGCGTACGGTCGATTTTCAGTGAACTCAAGTCACCCGGTTCGAGCGAAATCGTATTTCCTTGACCGAAGGTGGCACCGACTCCGCCGCCGATCCCGGCTGCGAAATCCACCTGGCACCCGACGAGGAAGCCTGGTTCGATCTTTCCGCCACCGGGATTGGAGGTTTCTACGGTGTAGTTGCCCGTCACCCATACATTGCGCTGTGTCGGGGTGGCGCCCATGGACGGAGAGATGAGCCCGCTCTGACCGAAGCCTTTGACGGTCACCACTGTTCCATCGATCAGGGTCTTGCTGATCTCGTTGTCCGGCAACGGTACGAAGGTATCTGCGCTCGCTGCACCTGCCGACCAGAATCCGATTGCGATGGCACCGACGGCCCCGAGTGCTGCGATGCGCGCAGCAACAGTTCTGTTGTTCTTCACTGTGTCTGTTCCCCTCTAGGTCCTACGAAGTTTCGAAAGTCTCAGCCGAGGCTGAACGGCTGGCCGTACAGAGTTCCCTTGTATCGGTAGTTTCCGGTGAGCTCGAGTGTGGTGTAGGACCGCGCCTGCGCAAATCCTCCGCAGTTCTGGACCGAGATCGCGACGTCCTGATACTGGATGGCCGTAGTCGGTCCCGACACATCCTTGGATGCTATTTCGACAGCGGCGACCTCGCGGTCCTGCAGCGGAATGTCGAAGTCGACGCCGCCACCGATCTTGTTCTCGGTCTTACCTTCTCCGCCGATCAAGAACGGGATGGGAAACAGAGTGATGATGTTGGTGTTGCCACCTTCGATACCGGCATCGAAATTCAACCCGAATTCGAGATCGGTCATATCGAGTTGGCAGCCGACCAAGTAGCCGGTCTTCAGTGTTCCGGTCGAGCCTTCGGGGACCTCCGACAGTGCGGTGCCGGTGGCCCACGCGTTTCGGTTCAGTCCGTTGAAGGCAATTTGAGGCGCAACCTTGGCAGACTCGTCGAAGTGCGCAATCTTGTAGGGGCCGGCCACCTTCTCACCGTTGGCCAATGGGACGAAGGTTTCTGCGTTGGCCGCACCGGTGGACAGCATCCCGATACCGACGGACGCCACAGCCCCGAGTGCGACCAGCCGGCCGAACCTGCGCAGCGCGGAAAAGCGAGACTCGTTCATGGTTCCCCTCATACAACGTCAACTGAAAGACTTCGAATCCGACGGCCCACATGAAGCGAAACGTTTCCTGGCGAAGGGTACTGGACGTTCTGCCCGCCGACACGAACAAATGGAATGAAATTTTACGAGACCGTTATAGAGAACAGAATCGACAGACCAGCCAAGTTCCGCCCCGAGAGCCGTTCATTCCGTTACCCTTTTCCAACAATGCTTTGTCGTCCATCCGCTCGACTGGACTCGAGGAGAATCATGCTCAAAGGATTCAAGGACTTCTTGCTCCGCGGAAATGTCGTCGATCTGGCCGTCGCGGTGGTCGTCGGAGCTGCGTTCACTGCCATCGTCACCGCATTCACGACCAATATCGTCAACCCGATCATCGCGGCCCTCGGCGGTTCCAACGAATACGGTTGGGGATTCAAAATCACCTCCAGCCCTGAGACATTCGTCAATATCGGCGCGGTGATTACGGCAATCATCAACTTCATCATCCTCGCCGCGGTGGTGTATTTCGTACTCATCCTGCCGGTGACCACCGCCAAGAAGCGGTTCGTCAGCAAGCCCGACAAGGAACTCAGCGACGTCGATGTCCTCGTTCAGATCCGAGACATGCTGGCCGGTGGAACCGACGTCGGCCGCAGGCTCTCGACACCCGCGGATGATACCGGCGGCAGCGGCGAGGCGATAGGCGATTCCGACGATTCGGGCGGCGGGTTGCACAGCAAGTAAGACACAGCCTCCAGGCGAAAGGCCCGTTTCTGCTGATCCCCTCAGCAGAAACGGGCCTTTCGGCTTTTTGAACTATCCAGGGCTGTACCGCTTACACCCCCCGGATAGTGAGATTCAAACTTCTTACGCCAAGCAGTTCACAGCCAGATAAACGCGATACACGTCTTCGTCATCATTTTGGCGATACGCGAAATCCGTAACCGAACTCTGATGGAAGACCACACAGTTCGGGCCACCGCCATTCCTCGATATCACCTTTGGCTTGTAGCCGTCGTCTGCCAGCACGCCCCTGGCTTCCGACTCGCTCATCCCCACCACGTTGGGCGGCGGAACCAGCGGCCCTGCATGAGCCACCGCCGCGAATCCCAACAAACCACACCCCGCGAAGCCGACTGCACACATGGTCTTCTTGAACATCTGCACTCCTAGACCCGACCATGATGAACGGGAAACTAAACGGAGCAAGTGTAATTCAAATCACATGAAACCGGGGGCTTCCCGATTTTTGCCGAGATCAGAACTTTTGCAGAGGGAACTCAGCCAACTCGACAGTCGTACCGCTACTGTCGCACGAGGTTGCCACTGCCTCCGAATTGTCGACGAACGCCTGACCCGAGACGCTGTCCGCCTCTGTGAGTTCGAGCGAATCCTTCGGAAGTGCGGAGACGAGCTTCTGAATGTTCGCCTTCACCTGCCCCTCTGCTTGGTCAGCGAGGGGGGAGATCTTTGCGAGCGCAGCGTCCTTGTCCGCAGTCCACCGGACAGTGTCCCCGCCGACGCCGGGGCCGGTTGTGGCGAGTGCCGCCAGCTCGTCGTGCGCAGCACTGAACTTCGTGCAGACATCAGCGTTCGCGCCCAATACCGAGCCGTCCGCCGAATCGCTACTGCTGCAACCGACTAGAGCAACCAAAGCAGCAAAAGCGACTACGGGAATTAGAGTGAAGCGCATCGATTATCAGCCGTTTCTCGTACACCCAGAGCCTGCCGGGTCCGGTGCACGCATCCAGAGGAAAGTTGGGGACGAACAAATCGGGCCCGTCCGGAATAATTCCGGACGGGCCCGATCAGGTTCAGCGCGTCAGCGCTGGGGTGTGAAGCTTTCGATCAACCGATCTAGATCAGTTGAAGGTCCACGGGTCACCGTAGGTGACAGCAACGTCACCGGTGGAGCTGGTGACCGAGACGTACGGGCGAACGCGAACGTTACCGAGGATGCCGGTCGCGGTGCCGTGAGCGTTGGCGATCTGGATGGTTCCCGAAGCGCCTTCGGCGTCACCCTCGGTGCCCTGGACGTTGCCCGAGGCAGCGGTGGCGTCGACGATGCCGGGTCCGGGAGCGATATCGGCGGAGAAACCGGCCTGCGGAAGAATGTCACTGATACCGAACTTGATTGCGTCCGAGCCCAGGGTTATGTCCGCGCCGACCTTCGGGGTCTTGTAATCGAACGTCACCTTGCCACCGATGCTGGCCGGGTAGCCGACCTGGTAGCCCATGGCCACAGTGCCTTCGAAGTCTTCGGCGTCAGGTCCGGTCACGGTCCAGCCTGCAACACCGTTGGCGAACCACTCACGGGTGAGCGGGTTGCCGTCGAGCGGCGAAACGCTGTTGATGAAGGTGTCGGACAGCGACACGGTGATGGTGTTTCCGTTGGCGTCGACGACCGTGTTGGTGCTGTCGACAGCGGCGGATGCGGTACCGGTACCGAGCACCAGGCCGATAACCGAAGCGCCTGCTGCAACCGCAACACTCATGGACTTGAACCCACGGCTACGCCGCGACTTCTGGATCTCCGTCATTTACTTCCTCATCATGTTCAGTCCCAGCACAGTCGCACGGGAAGCTTGTGGCTTTCACCCTCGGTTCACGACGGCAGCATTGCCGAGAATCCCCGAGCAGAACTTCGATCCTTGGATCGGGTTCATTGTCAGTTCCGGCCCAAGAGCGTCGAACGTGTGATTCCACGTCCTCGATGCCGGAAGCTGAGGGGAACATTAGAGGAGTTGCCGGATCGTGACAATCCCTAGGATTGGCCGTCGAAGGTGTCCCGTTCGTTACGTGTTTGGAGCGGGTGAAGGACGTTGACAACATACTGACGGGTAGTGCAGAACACATTTTTTGACGTCCGTGGCCGATCCGTTATAGACCTCACCGAAGACCAAACAGGGCCTGAAGTGGGCAGACACTCAAGTAACACCACTCACACCGCCGCCGAAGGACCCGAAAGTGGAGATTGGAATCATCGTGATCGGAAGCGGGACACCCATTTCGGGCTGACGTACTGTGCTAATAACACGTAAACAAACGGTGAACGCACGTTCGATTCAACCTGCAAAACGTGTCTCAGATCACACTAATAATGGTGTGGCGGTCGCTCCCGGTCGAACCAGTCGTCCGATCTCGTGTCCTCTGCGCCCGCCCGATCGTCGCCAGTCGTTTCCGGCAGAACGTCCCCGAAGATACGAGTGAGCCGAGCCCGTTCGATTCGGGCCCGGCTCTCCTCGTCATGCTTGTCGCTGTGCTGCTCGGCCATGAAAAGGCCTCCTACTCAGGCGTCCAGGCCAGAGAGGTCAGTGATGACCTGCTTGGCCAACGGGGTCAACGTCGCCATGCCATCGCGGATCGCAGCCCTCGAGGACGCGAGATTCACCACCAATGTGCTACCGGAAACTCCGACGAGCCCACGGGACAGGCCCGCGTCGAGAGTGCCGGCCGCAATCCCGGACGACCGAAGAGCCTCACTGATGCCCGGAATCTCTCGATCCAAAACCTCGGCAGTGACATCCGGCGTTACATCTCGCGGCGAGACGCCGGTCCCGCCGATCGACACGACGAGATCGACGCCACCGATGACAGCGGTATTGAGTGCATTGCGCACATCGACCTCATCCGACGTCACAGCAACCACGCCGTCGACCAAGAATCCTGCTTCGGTGAGCAACTCTGTGACCAATGGGCCGGTCGAGTCCTGTTCGCTGCTGTTTGCGGTCCGATCGTCCACGATCACGACCAACGCCCGTCCAGCCAGAGGTGCCTCTATTTCCATAGTGCTTACCGTAGTAGTAGCGCGCTGCTCGGTCTCACGCTGTGCGTAAATCGTTGCAACTGTCGCCAAGAGATCGGTATCGGACAACATCAGCGGCCACCGGGGAATCCGGGAATTTGCAGCGGTGACTGCGACTCCGATTCGGACGGCATCTGGACGGCGGCAGTCTGCGACTCGGCGGTTCCGAGTGTGACGTCGGCGGTCTTGTCCTGGCCGCCTTCGGTGTAGGTGATCTTCACCGAATCGCCGGGAGCGTGTGAGCGTACGGCCGCGATGAGCGCGTCACCGCTGGAAATTACTCGATCGTCGACCTTGGTGATGACAGCCCCCTTCGGAATGCCCGCTGCTGCTGCTGGGCCGCCCTCGGTCACTTCCACTACCGTCGCACCGTTCGCGTCGTCCTTCGAGGGAACCTGGACGCCGATCATGGCCTGCGTCGCCTTACCGGTCTTACTCAGCTCATCGGCAATGCGCTTGGCCTGATCGACCGGGATCGCGAAGCCGAGGCCGATGGAACCGCTCTGCGCGCCCGAGGACTGGCTTCCGCCGAGCGAGGCGATGGCGGTATTGATTCCGATCAGCTGGCCGTCGGTATTGACCAGTGCGCCACCCGAGTTGCCAGGGTTGATAGCGGCATCGGTCTGGATGGCATCGATTACCGAGTTCTGATTACCCGACTCACCGCTGGTCGACACCGGGCGGTTCAGCGCGGACACGATGCCCGTGGTCACAGTTCCGGCCAGCCCTAGCGGTGATCCGATTGCCACAACCTGCTGCCCGACCTCGAGGTTCGACGAAGTGCCGAGTTCGATCGGCGTCAGGCCTGTCTTGCCTTCCGCCTTGATGACCGCCATGTCCGACACTGCATCCGCACCCACGAGCGTGGCGTCTGCAATCGACCCGTCCGAGAAAGCTACGCTCAGTTTGCCGTTGGCTCCGGCACCGGTCGCGACGTGATTGTTGGTGAGGATGAGCCCGTCCGAAGACAAGATGACGCCGGAGCCCTCCCCCTCGGCCTGGCTGCCCTTGACCTGGATCTGCACGACGCTCGGCAGAACCTTGTTTGCCACAGCCTGTACCGAGCCGTCGGGAAAGTTGGCGGCCGGTTGCGCCGCGGTGACGGTCGAGTTGAGCGAATTGGACACGCCGCCAGTGCCGTTGGCGTTGTTGGTAGCCAATGCGCCTACCGCGCCACCGATTCCGCCGCCGACCAGAACCAGTGCGATAGCTCCAGCGACAAGGGTGGTTCGGCCGGGCCTGGCCTGGAGCGCAGCGGGCGCCTGGGTAGTCGCCTCGTGATGCTGTGGTGCAGCGTGTTGGTTGTAGCCGTACCCCTGTTGCGCGTACGGATTCTGACCGTAGGACGGGCTGCCGTACTGTCCGGTGGCCTGCTGCTGACCATATGGAGGTTGCTGCGGAGGAAACTGCTGGGTGGAATGCTGATCCGAGGGGCTCTGCGCAGTGGGTTGCTCAGCCGCCGGACGCTCGGGGTTCTGCCCAGAGCCTGTGCGATCATCGGTCATCAGTGGTGCTTCTTTCAGTAGAAACCTCGGTAGAGGTCGCCCGCCGTTGTTATGGGTAACAATGCCGGTTGCTTCTGAGAGCGTGCTGAGATGCACCTATTGATTTCCCGAGACTCTCCAGATCCAATTCCCTCTCTGTAAAGCTCTTGGCCAGAAGGTCAAATTTCCGAAGTCGTGGGCACGATCTGCGGATCCACTTCACCCGGCAACACAATTCGAATCAGCGCACCCCCACGTTCGGACACCTCCACACCGATAGTGCCGCCGTGTTTGACCACAACTTGCCGCACTATCGCAAGCCCTAGCCCGGACCCGGGCATCGACCTCGACGCAGTCGATCTGTAGAAGCGATCGAACACGAGCTCGCGATCCTCCTCAGGAATTCCCGGACCGCCGTCGTCGACGGTGAGTTCCATCAGCCCATCACCGATCTTGCGCATCACCACGCGAACCTCACCGCCGGCAGGACTCCACTTGGCAGCGTTGTCGAGAACATTGAGCACCGCTCGCGACAACCCCGCCTGATCCCCATAGACGAACCACGGCTCGAGGGTCGCTACGAAGTCGATTTCGTTGCGACGCCGTCGTACACGCTCGAGACTGCGAGCGACGGCATCGGCAAGATCGACGCGCTCGAACACCGTCTCAGGTGTGTCTTCACGGGCGAGGTCGACGAGATCTCCGACGAGCGTGGACAATTCCTGAATCTGCGCGACGACGTCCGTGCGCAACTCGGCCATGTCCTCGTCCGGAATCGACGGGGCGCCCGGTCGGCCCGAGGCGATCAGCAATTCCATGTTGGTGCGCAGCGAAGTCA
Source organism: Rhodococcus sp. 1168 (assembly GCF_002091955.1). Lineage (GTDB taxonomy): Bacteria > Actinomycetota > Actinomycetes > Mycobacteriales > Mycobacteriaceae > Rhodococcoides. The sequence goes on from NZ_MKKY01000020.1 coordinate 109,325, forward strand.
GCGGCGTGCGGAGTTCGTGACCTGCATCGGCGACGAGTCGACTCTGACGACCTCTGGATTCGGCCAAGGCTCGGAGCATCGTGTTGAAACTTTCGGTGAGACGAGCCAATTCGTCGTCGCCGGTAACAGGAATCGGCGTCAGATCATCGGTACGGGCGACCCGTTCAGCGGCTGCGGTCAATCTCGCAATCGGACGCAAACCGGTGCGGCCCACGGCCATTCCAGCGCCGGCTGCGAGTGCGACACCACCACCTCCGACGAACAGCAGAACCCACGCGAGTCGATCCAGCACCTCACCGGTGGGCGAAAGCCGCTGCGCAATGACAATTGTGCTGCCGTCCTGCGTGCGCTGACTGAGCACCCGTTGCCCGTCGACCGTTCGCAAGGAAAGATCACTCTCCCCCTCGGCGACAGCGACTTCCGCGGCCCCGATCGGCACTTTGGAACCTGGCGGCACATATTTGGTGAGATCGGGATAGATCAACGCAACCGAGACGTCGGTGCTGTACAGCGTCGCACCGGCAACGTAGCGGGGGTCGAACGTCACCAGATTGCTGTTGATCAACGCATCTGCACGGGTACGAAGCTGGTTGTCGACATCGCCGTACAACGCTCGCGACACGACGGCATAGGCCGCAATCGCCATCACCGCCACGGCGATAGCCACCACCGACGCGGCCAACAACGTCACCCGCCAACGCAACGACACCGTCCGTGTCAACGGCATGGGAGGACGCATCGCCGACGGGTCCGACACAGCCTGCGCGGGCGGCCGACGCCCGAAGGGAGCAACCATTACGGGGGCGTCTCGCGGAGCACGTAGCCGACTCCTCGGACCGTATGAATCAGCCGAGTCTCCCCCTCTGCTTCGGTCTTGCGTCGCAGATAACCGACGTACACCTCGAGGGCGTTCCCCGACGTAGGGAAGTCGTAACCCCACACCTCTTCGAGAATTCGACTGCGCGTCAGCACTCGACGCGGGTTCATGATCAACATTTCCATCAGCGAGAACTCGGTGCGCGTCAGGCTGATCGACCGCTCCCCTCGCGTCACTTCGCGGGTGACCGGATCCAGCGACAAATCCGCAAACTCCATTGCCTCCGATTCTCCGTCGGCTTCCATCGCCGTGCGACGAAGCAGCGCACGCAGTCGAGCCAACAATTCCTCGAGCGCGAACGGCTTGGGCAGATAGTCGTCGGCCCCGGCGTCGAGACCTGCCACGCGCTCGGACACCGAGTCGCGGGCAGTGAGCACCAAAATCGGTAAGTCGTCGCCGACGCTGCGCAAGCGCCGGCACACTTCGAGCCCGTCGAGACGGGGCATCATCACGTCCAGGACAAGGGCATCCGGGCGATCGGCTGCGATTTTTTCGAGTGCATCGAGACCATCGACAGCGATGTCGACGGTGTACCCGTTGAAGGTGAGGGATCTCCTGAGCGAGTCACGGACCGCTCGATCGTCGTCGACAACCAGAATACGCATTCGTCTAGTTTGTCCTGAAGGACTGAGATATGTCTGAGAAGGGTCCCGATGTGTCCTACTCCTCGACGGGGAGGCGTCGAGCAATCGGTAGATTCCACCGTCGCCACAGGGCGAGAACACGCAGCCCCGTCGCGGCAACGGTGCCGATGAGCAGGCCGAGATTCTCGGACCATCCGATCGCTTCGGTCACCGCAACTGCCGTCGAACCCAACAATGCCGGGACGGCATACAGATCGCGTCGAAGTAGCAACGGAACCTCGTTGACCAGAATATCTCGAATGACGCCGCCCGCCACAGCTGTCGTCACACCGATGAGACAGGCTGCGAGTGAACTACCCCCGCTCTCCAACGCAATCGTCGCACCCGTCGCCGCGAACAACCCCATGCCGAACGCGTCGAAGAGCAACACACCTTTCCAAACGCGATCGATGACCGGATGCGCGACGAACACCAACAGCGATGTGACGAGCGCGACCGTAAGATTGGGCCACCGATCCAGCGACGTCGGCGGGTGGATCCCGAGCAGAAGATCGCGAATGATGCCGCCGCCGACTCCCGTCGTGATTCCGACGACACACACTCCGAAGAGATCGAGGCGTTTACGAACACCGATCAGAGCGCCCGACGCTGCGAACGCCGCGATTCCCACATAACCCAACACATCCACGAGCACCCGGTAAGCGTCCCATGGGCGCATCCGCCACTGCTATGGCACGCTGACTTCATTCGAGGAGCGCCACAGGAAAGGTTGGGTTCACGTTGCCGATCGTCGACAACGCCGTGTACGTCGACGGCAAAAGGACAGCCAACCCAAGCAGTCTCGACATCACCTACGAGGTGATGCGGGAACGCGAAGGGATGGCCTGGATCGGCATGTACCGCCCGGATATCGACGAAATCGACTCCGTTGCAGAAGAATTCAGCCTCCACCGCCTGGCCGTCGAGGATGCCATCGCCGCACACCAGCGTCCGAAACTCGAACGCTACGACGACCAATTATTCGTCGTACTTCGACCTGCTCGGTACATCGACGAGACCGAGAAAGTCGAATTCGGTGAGCTCCACATCTTCCTGGGCCCAGACTTCGTCATCACCATCAGGCACGCTGAATCACCGGACCTCAAAGTGGTGCGCGAACGACTCGAGAAGACACCCGCGCTACTCCGCCAAGGTACCGAGGCTGTGCTTTATGCCATCCTGGACCAAGTCGTCGACGAGTACGAACCCGTGGTCGAAGGACTCCAGATCGACATCGACCAAATCGAAGACCAACTGTTCTCGAGAGACGAATCGGTGTCCCGACGCATTTACACCCTCTCCCGTGAGGTCACCGAGTTCCAACGCGCAACCGGCCCCCTGGTGACAATGATCGAGCACCTCGCAAAAGGTTCGGACAAGTACCACGTCGACATCGAACTTCAACGCAATCTGCGCGACGTACTCGACCACTGTGTTCTGATCGCAGAACGCGTCGAAACATTCCGGTCGAACTTGCAGAACGCACTTTCGGTAAATGCGACGATGGTCGCCCAGCAGCAGAACGATGAAATTCGCGCCATGACGCAAGTCAGCCTCGAACAGAACGAGCAAGTGAAGAAGATCTCGTCGTGGGGCGCCATCCTGTTCGCGCCATCACTGATCGCCGCGATCTACGGCATGAACTTCGAGGTCATGCCGGAACTGAGCGTGCACATCGGATACCCGCTCGCACTACTGGCAATGGTCCTCTGCTCGAGTGCACTATATGTGACCTTCAAGCGACAGAAGTGGCTATAGCTGCTCGTTCAGAAGCTGAAGCGACCCAGCGCCCTCCACAACAGGACAGCGGGTCGAACTACGTACGTTCAGTGCAACGACCTTTGGAGTCCGCCGCCTAGACCAACTGAATGTCGAGGCCGGCAATCTCCGCGAATGCTTCGAGCTGCTCCAGGTAGTGAGCAAGCGATTCATGACGGACCGTCAAGTTCATTCGGGTCGCTCCTGCCTTCTCTGCGGTGGCCATAACCTCGGCCACCAGGCCTGGCGCGTCGGTCGGGTCCAGGGCTTTGCCCGGGGAGAAGACAACATCGAAACCCATCGGCAAGTCGTGCCGGTCGAGCATCTGCCGCATCAGTTCCGGAGTCGGTCCACGGAAGGCCTGCGGCGCCGGGGCCCAACCGTCGGCGAGAGTCACCGCTCTGCGCAAGGCGCGCTCGCTGTGTCCACCGATCCACATCGGCACCCGAGACTGAGCGGCGTGCGGGTCGACCACCATGTCCTGGAACGAGTAGTAAGGACCGTCATACGACACCTTTCTTCCGGACAACGCTGCCCGCAGTGCCCGGAGGGCGTCGTCGGCACGCGGCCCGCGGTCGTCGAAGGGGACCCCGAGCATGTCGAATTCCTCCTTCAAATTCCCCACTCCGAACGCGAGGATCAGTCGCCCATCGCTGAGGTAGTCGAGTGTCCCGTACCGCTTGGCGATCTCCAACGGGTGATAGAAGGGCAGAACCAACACGTACGGCGTGAACCGAAGTCGGCGCGTCTGCCCCGCCAGGAACGAGAATGTCGCCAGCGGGTCGTAGAAACGTTCGCCACGCGGGAGCCCAGGCGGTACGGCCACGTGGTCACCACACGTCATGTGTTCGTACCCGAGTCGATCGGCAGCCTGAGCCACCCGGACGAGCTCGGCAGTACCGGCCGCAGCCTCCCATGCGGGACGATGACCTGCCAACGCCACGATCGGCGAGCTGATTCCTACCTTCATACCTGTGCCTCCGTTACTTGTAGCGTTCGCTGTAGTCGAATCAACGGATCGTCCCCGTCCCTGCTTCCAGAAGGCCCCGCACCCTCTTTGGGCATCAGCCGGCCTGCGTCCGAACGGGTCCATTCCCGCACAGCCCACCGCTCGGTGATCGCCCACCGACCGTCTCGCCAAGTGAAGTGATCGATGAATCGCACGCCGCTGGTGAAATTCACCCGGGAATCGTCGGTAGGTTCGCCCCAATGAACCGACGTCCCATACGTCTCGCTGATCGCACTATCACCCATCAGTTCAACCAGATGATTGCCGAGGATATGCATCGTCCCACCGCGCCGAGCCCTCAACTTGGGTTCGACCCAGGCAATATATTCCTCACGCGTGCCCTCGAAGCCGGTGTGATGGTCGATGGCGTCCACATGGTAGGTAGACCGGACCAGATCGAAATCCAGCCGGTCGATCCCGCGGCAGTACCGCAACACGACATCGTGTATCTGTTGGCGATCGGACCACTCACTACGTTGAACAGTCATACCGACCGACGGTAGCGAAGGCGGCACCGTCCTTTCCCGCGAATCCCGCTGTGTGGGAGCACACCGGCAAGAAATGGGTTCCATTGGCACCTTCGAGTTTGGGCTAGGACTGGCTTCGAGCCCACGTTCCGCACGGCGCGCATGGATGTTTCGGCCGGAGATGCGTTCGATGACTGCGTTGCCCTGCCCTACAACGGATCTAGCCTCGTGCTTTCACAGAGGTGAGGATCTGATCTGTGTCGAAAACGAAGAAAGGTGCTCCCACCTGCGATAATTCGACTTGTCTAAGGTTGAATACACGCTGGAACAAGGAGCACCCTTCTGGTGAGCAAGTCTACGTCGTCGTACCCCACCCTGTCCGTTGATGCCACCGGAACCGGTGTCGTGTCGCACGCCGGTGCAGTGACTTTGCTGCGCACGGCGGAAGTGACGGGATTGACCGCAGCGTTGTCGAAGCAGCTCGTGTCGTGGCGGAAACCGTTGGCGCAGTTCGACCCCGGCAAGATCGTCCTCGACCTCGCAGTGTCGCTGGCCCTCGGTGGGGATTGCCTCGCCGACATCGCCACCCTGCGTGAACACGCTGCCGTCTTCGGAAGAGTTCCCTCCGATCCCACCGTCTCCCGCCTGATCACGGCATTGACCACCGACACCGCCTCGGTGCTCACCGCGATCGACACCGCCCGAGCATCCGCTCGCACCGCGGCGTGGAAACACGCCGGCGAGCACGCTCCCGATCACGACATCACCGCCAAGAATCCGATCGTCATCGACCTCGATGCCACCCTCGTCGCGGCCCACTCGGACAAGGAGTCTGCTGCACCGACGTACAAACGAGGCTATGGATTTCATCCCCTGATGGCGTTCGTCGACCACGGCACCAGCGGGACCGGTGAACCTGTCGCGGCGCTGCTGCGGCCCGGTAACGCCGGATCGAACACAGCGGCAGATCATATCGAGGTCACTCGGAAAGCGTTGGCACAGTTACCCTCCACCAGCAGCACACGCCCCGGCAAGAAGGTGCTCATTCGTACCGACGGTGCCGGCGCGAGCCACAAATACCTCACCTGGCTCCACAACCAACGGGTCTCGTATTCGATCGGATTCGGGCTCACCGATGCGATGGTCACCGCACTCGCCGACGCTCCCGAGGACGCCTGGTCGGTCGCCGTCGACGCACAGAAGAAAGTCCGTGACGGTGCCTGGGTCATCGACGCCACCGGCATCGTGGACCTCACCGCCTGGCCGGAGGGGATGCGCGTGGTCATCAGAAAAGAACGACCACACCCCGGTGCTCAACTACGGTTCACCGATGCCGACGGCCTGCGGTTGACTGCGTTCGCCACCAACACCGTCGGCGGGAAGGTCCAGGATCTCGAACTTCGTCACCGTCGCCGTGCGCGCTGCGAGGACCGGATCCGCGTCGCGAAGGACACCGGTCTCACCAACTTCCCGTTGCACGGCTTCGATCAAAACCGCATCTGGCTGGCTATCGTGCAACTCGCCCTCGACC
>NZ_MKKY01000021.1 GCF_002091955.1 Rhodococcus sp. 1168
GGACGACGCCATCGCCGCGACCGGGCTCAATCCGGAAACCGGGTCCGGATGGATGGAAGGAATCAGCGTCAAAGCCTGGACAACCTGCGGCTGGAACGGTCCCACACAGAATTCCTGGTACCACTTCGGCGTGCTGTTTTCGATTCGATTCACCCTCGACGAAGTTCGGCACAACATCGCATTTCAGGATTTCAAAGACGTCAGCTTAGGGGGCAGGACGGCCCTCGAATTCGGACTCACATCTATGGATCCAGACGAAGGCTGTGGAACCAGCTTCGACACCACCGAAGGAGTTGTGATGCTCACGGTCGAGGCTCTCGGAACCGGCCCGCCCCAGGGTGACCCGTGTGAATTAGTTCGGCGACACACCATCGAACTTTCGCAATACTTCCCGCCGTCGATCTAGCTGAATGGAATCGAAATGGCTTCAAATTCTCCGATCGAATACTGGAACGGTCTCGCCACCGCAGCCGACGAGGGGCATCTGTTCCTCGATCCCACAGCCGCACGACAGTGCGACAAGGCATGCAACGAATATTTATGGACACTCGAAAAAAACAAGATCGACGCCCGTGCCCTGGAAAAGGTCGAGGGGTTCGGTCCCTTCGATTCCGGAATCGCACTTGCCCGCAAATTCTCCCAGAAGGCCTTGGGCGGCCCGAACAATCTAGTGGACGTCCTGCAAAGCCATATCGACGTCGTCACCGCGATGCAAGCAGTGTTCCGAAAATTCTTCGTAGCCGCAGAGGACATCGACCAGCAGAACGCGACATCGATCGGTCAGAACGGACCGCGGTAACCGAGCTCATGTAAGTTTCGCCCGCTGGCTTCCCTGCTGACTCGAACCACGTTGCGACGAAATCCGGATGACCGTCGCCGCAACCCTTGCTCAATTGACGGAACCGAATTCGGAATCCATGCGTCTAACCTAACGACGAGTCCAACGGATGGGGGTCCGATGCAGCGCCGATGGCTACCACTTCTAGCGGTGGCCTCCGTCCTCACAGCCTGCAGCCAACCGGTGGAGGGAGTAGCCGTCGCAGGGGTGCCAGGGCAGGCAGAGCAATTCGAACCCTGCAGCATCCCGGACGACGCCATCGCCGCGACCGGGCTCAATCCGGAAACCGGGTCCGGATGGATGGAAGGAATGAGCGCCAAGGCTTGGACGGTCTGTGGGTGGGACGGCCCGACACAAAATCCCTGGTACCACTTCGACGTCATGTTCTCGGTTCGTTTCACCCTCGACGACGTTCGCCGCAACCCTGCGTTTCAAAATTTCAAGGACGTCAGCATGGGGGGAAAACCCGCCCTCGAATATGTGTTTGTGAACCGGTCGCCGGAAGGAAGCTGCGGAACGAGCTTCGACACCACCGAAGGCGTCGTGATGCTCTCGGTCGACGCAGTCGGAACTGCCCCGCCTCGGGGTGACCCGTGCGAAGTACTCCATCGACACACGACCGAACTTCGACAGTACTTCCCACCCTCGATTAATTGAAGGATCGCAATGGCCTTGAAATCTCCGATCGACTATTGGAACAGCCTCGCAATCGCGGCTGATGATGGGGACCTGTTCCTCGATCCCGCCGCCGCACAACATTGCGACAAGGCATGTACCGAGTATCTGTCGACGCTCGAGCGAAATAAGACCGCAGCTCATCGGTTGGAAAACATGGAGGGCATGGGTACTTTCGAGTCCGGAATCGCACTTGCCCGCAAATTCTCACAGAAGGCAGTGGGCGGCCCGAACAATCTAGTGGACGTCCTGCAAAGCCATATCGACGTCGTCACGGCGATGCAAGCAGTGTTCCGAAAATTCTTCGTAGCCGCAGAGGACGTCGACCAGCAGAACACGGCATCGATCGGCCAAGACGGACCGAGGTAGCCGACACTCTCGTTCCCGCCTCACTACGCCGGGAATCGCTGGCTACCAGGCGTTTACGTGCAGAACAGTCTCGATAGGATCGCGCGGTGCAACCTTGAAGGTCTCACCCGTGTAGTAGGCCGTCGGAATCAGCGCACCCTGATGAAATCCCTCCGGAATTCCGAGAATCTCGGCTACCTCTGCTTCACGCGCGAGATGTATTGTGGTCCAAGCAGTTCCGAGTCCACGCGCACGCGCAGCCAGGGCATAGTTCCACACGGCCGGCAACAATGAACCCCATAGTCCGGCCTGATTGCCGCTGGGGAGATTCTTACCTGCCTTGATGCAGGGGATCAACAGCACAGGCACTTCACCCATGTGCTCACCGAGCCACCCGGCACTGTCTCCGACACGCTTCTGGATCGGACCTCGTTCTGGGTCATCGGCGAAAAGAGCATTCGCCGAGTGTTTGGACGCCTGATATTCGGCGAACAGTTCTCCGTAGATCGCGCCGATCTGTGAACGCAGGTCTGGATCGGTGACCACCACCCACTGCCAGCCCTGCTGGTTCGATCCGGACGGACCTTGCAACGCAATCTCGAGACACTCCTTGATCAAGTCCAACGGCACCGGCCGCGTCAGGTCCAGGCGCTTGCGGACGGTACGCGTCGTGGTCAGCAGTTCGTCGGGTGTCAGGTCGAGAGTCGGGTACGAAGTCATCCATCGATCATGCCCCAGAGCCTGGGTGTCCAGCATTCGCACGACCGGTGAGCCGGACCACCGGAGGCTGCAGTCACCACCGTCGCGGAGCTCGTATCCGCCCAAGCACCGGGGCCGTTCACACCCACAGACAGCCGAAGGCAAAGATGAGCGAGGTGACCCTGTGGATAATTGCAGCCGGAGTCGAGCTTGCCGCGATAATAGCGCTCGGTGTCCTCCTCATCGTCTCGCGTCGGAAGCATCAGGAAACTCGACGCGCACTCGAACGTGCCCAGCGTGAGGTGTCGCCTCGCCGGCGGCGACGTGGCGTTGCCCCGTTCGCGATCAGGAGGGCCTTCCACACGGCGGACTCGCTGATCAACAAGGGCATCGGCGCGACCGTGCGCAACTCCGTCGAAGACCTCGCGGGCTGGGCCAAAGTCGAACGCCCCGAACTTGCCAGAATGACTGCCGACGGCGATATCGTCGTCCTCTTCTCCGACATCGAAGGATCCACCGCGCGCAACGAGGAGTTGGGTGATCGAGGCTGGGTGAAGCTGCTCGAGAAACACAACAAGCTCATCCGCAAGCAGGTGGAAGACCACGGCGGCCACGTGGTGAAGTGCCAGGGCGACGGTTACATGATTGCGTTCTCCGACCCGGCCCAGGCCGTGCGATGCGGAATCCGAGTGCAACAGGTTCTGCACAAGAACCCAGAGCGCTGGGACAACATCCGGGTACGCATGGGGATACATGTCGGCAGCTCGGTACGGCGCGGTGACGACCTCTTCGGTCTCAATGTGGCCATGGCCGCACGGGTGGCGGGCCAGGCCGAAGGCGGCGAAATACTTGTCAGCGAGACGGTTCAAGAAGCAATCGACACGGTGCACGATATTTCGCTCGGCACACCGCGCGAGGTCGAACTCAAGGGCATGAAGGGCGCCTTTCAGCTGTACCCGGTCGAGCTACCCACACGGCCCTTGACTACTGATTCTGTCCAGCAAGTGAATTGACCAATATCGCCTGCCGGCTTTGTCCTGGAATTCGCGTCTGCATTACTGCGGCCGCGTCCATCGCCCGTCCTCGCGTCGCCATAGTGTCGGCTTGTCCTCGATAGTGGTGACAGTGCGATCGAGCCACCATGTTGCATCTGGATCCCAACCACCGAGGACGGTGGCACCATCACTGTCCGACAATGGAATTGCGAGTCCGGGAGTAGTGAGATAGCCGTGGATGCTGAGATGAACAGCGTCGTAGTCTCCGGCCACAGCAACCCAATCCGGGATGACCCACTGGCGATACTCACCTGTGGTTTCGAACCAATCCGATCGTTTGGATTCCGGCACTGCCAACGGATACGAGTCGACCAGTCGCGCCCAATCCGTCGGGTTGCTGATCTCGTACATCCTTGGTTCGCCGACAACGTGAACCGGCCACACTCGCGCTTCTCCCCCACCGGACGAATCCTCTTCCAACATCAATTCCAACGCACCCAACCCCTCCCTGGCGCGGGTAGTCGACAACGCACTGCTCGGTGACGGAATCGACCACCACTCCCCACCAACCCGAGAGTCCGGGCGTTCGACACGATCCAGGCGGTACCGTTCTTCCATCGCCACGACGTGTTCACGCCACACATCGAGGCCGGTGGACAGCGGCCGATAAGGCAACGTCGACTCGGGCCACCCGTCATTCGACCACGGATGGACCACCAAGCGCTGATTGTCGAGATCCACCGGATCGGACCACCAGTAGGCATGCGGCGAATTCAGCACTGCGACGGCGATCGGCCGCAGAGCGTTCACTATGTGCGGGCGGGCGAACATCACGTCCTCCTCATCCGGCGGTTGCCAGTAACGGGCCCAATCCGTCGCGAAGGAGAGAGCATCGAGTAAATCGAACTCGGACAGTTGCGCGATCAGTCGAACATCGACGCCTTCGATCACCTCACGAACGTCCTCGGGTGACGATGGCCTGCAGTAGTAACCCTCGGGATCGTCGGTACTGCACTTGTAGGCGACATTCGCGCAGAAGAAGCGGCCCCGAGGTGACGCGAGAACAGATTCGACCACATCCATGGTGTCCAAAGTATCGGACCGATTCCGGCTGGACGGGGCGATCGACAACGGATGCCGGCCGCGGTCGAAAATCACGCGTCGCCAACAAAACTTTGAGCGTCAAGCATTCACCGCGGAAAAAAGATTCAGCAAAAATCTAGCGTTCTCGGCACACTGCCCAGTCGAAGTCGAAGAGCTCTCATACCCCGATGCGCTCGGCCAGTCACGCTATGCTTCGGCCATGGGTAAGTTCAAGGATGCAGTAGAAGGACTATTCAAGCGGAAGAAGGCCATTCCCGATCCCGCGCCCAAGCAGCTCGATCGTTGGGCCGACGAGGGTGGAGCGCTTCTGCCTGAGCCACCGAGAGATCCTGGCACTCGATAAATGTAAAGAGAACGTAACCGAGCGGTCGGTCGAATCCTTGGTCTCAATGGCTAGGGTCGAAAGTTCCTGCAAAGAAACACGAGGTTGATCAATGCAACTGGTTCCATCGGACACGGAGAAGTTGCTCCTCAGTGTGGCGGGGATGGTGGCCCGCGACCGACGTGAACGAGGCGTCGTCCTGAACTACCCGGAGGCGACAGCACTGCTGTCCTGCTGGGTAATGGAGCGAGCCCGCGAGGGTAAACGCGTCGCCGAACTGATGACCGAGGGCAGGAATGTGCTCAGCCGGGAAGAGGTCATGGAAGGCGTCCCGGAGATGATCGGTGCCATTCAGGTAGAAGCGACTTTTCCCGACGGTCGCAAGCTGGTCACCATCACGGATCCGATCCAATGATCCCCGGCGAATTTCGCTTACGCCCCGAGGCTGTGGAACTCAATGCCGGCCGGGAGTGCCGCACACTCCTGGTGGTCAACGCCGGAGACCGGCCCATACAGGTCGGCTCGCATGTGCATCTACCCGATGCAAACTCGGCCTTACAGTTCGACCGTGACCAAGCCGAGGGTTTCCGTCTCGACCTGCCGGCAGGCACGTCGGTACGACTCGAACCGGGGGTGAGCCGGATGGTCGACCTCGTAGCCTTGGGCGGCCGCAAACGCGTACCGGGCCTCCAGATCAAGACCGATACCAACGCTCCGTCGCCGAAAGAGAAGTCATGAGTTGGATCGATCGCCTCAAGTACGTCCAGCTGTACGGTCCGACGACGGGTGACCAGATCCGGTTGGCCGACACCGACCTGTGGATCGAGGTTGCCGAGGATCGCACCGTCGGAGGCGACGAAGCTACGTTCGGCGGAGGCAAGACCATCCGCGAATCCATGGGCCAAGGCTCTTCGATACGTTCCGAGGGTGCGCTCGACGTCGTGATCACGAACGCGATCGTTCTCGATCACTGGGGCATAGTCCGTGCCGACGTCGGAATCCGCGACGGTCGAATAGTCGCCGTCGCCAAGGCAGGCAACTCCGACATCATGGATGGGATCCGCCCCGACATGCAGATCGGTCCCGCTACCGATGTCATCTCAGGAGAAGGAAAAATACTCACCGCGGGAGCCGTCGACACGCACGTGCACTTTCTCAGTGAAATCGAGATGCGTGAGGCGCTGGCGACCGGAACGACAACGGTCATCGGCGGCGGTACCGGGCCCACCGAGGGATCGAAGGCGACCACCGTCACCGGCGGGGCGTGGGCGCTCACGATGATGCATCGAGCGCTCGACCACATCCCGCTCAACGTCATCCTCTTCGGCAAGGGCAGCACCGTGTCGCAGGGAGCATTGCGTGAAGACGCACTGGCAGGTGCCGGCGGATACAAAATCCACGAGGATTGGGGCGCAACTCCGGCCGCGATCGACGCATCGCTGCGCGCCGCCGAGGAGTTCGGTCTCCAGGTCGCACTGCACGCTGACAGCCTCAACGAGACCGGGTATGTCCAAAGCACTCTCGACGCTATCGCCGGACGCGGCATCCACGCGTTCCATTCCGAAGGCGCCGGCGGTGGCCACGCCCCCGACATCATCACTGTGGTCAGCGAGCCGAATGTGATTCCCGCGTCGACCAATCCGACGCTCCCGTACACCGTCAATACCGTCGACGAGCATCTCGACATGCTCATGGTCGTTCACCATCTCAATCCGAAGGTGCCCGAGGACCTGGCATTTGCGGAGTCTCGAATTCGGGCCTCGACGATGGCTGCAGAAGACATTTTGCAGGACATGGGCGCAATGTCGATCACCTCGTCCGACGCGCAGGCAATGGGTCGGATCGGCGAAGTAATTTGCCGCACTTGGCAAGTGGCTCACGTGATGAAGAACCGTCGCGGTTCACTGGGTTCCTCCGAACCTGCCGACAACGAGCGGGCACGCCGCTATGTAGCGAAGTACACCATCTGCCCCGCCGTCGCGCACGGTATCGATCACGAGATCGGATCGGTGGAGAGCGGCAAGATGGCGGACCTCGTGCTGTGGGATCCGGCGTTCTTCGGGATTCGCCCATGGGCGGTCATCAAATCCGGGGCGATCGTCGCAGCGCCGCTCGGCGACCCGAACGGTGCCGTACCGAATCCGCAGCCGGTCCTGACTCGCCCGACGTTGCCGGCTGAGGCTGCCTCCGCCGCACACCTGGCAACGACTTTCGTCTCGCAGGCAGCACTCGACGACGGACTGGCCGACCGGCTGGGACTGACCCGAAAGTTGGCCGCTGTCCGCCCGACTCGCGATATCGGCAAAGCGTCCATGCCCAACAACACGACGCTGCCGAAACTCGACATCGACCCGGAGACGTTCGCGATTTCCATCGACGGCGAACTGGTTCGGCCGAAGCCGGTGGATGTCGTGCCGCTCGCGCAGCGTTACACGATGTTCTAGAAGAATCGATGACCGGTCATATCGGAGCGCTCCTCCTCGGCGACGCGCGGTTGCCCACCGGCGGACACATCTATTCGGGTGGTTTGGAGCCAGCTCTAGCGGCGGGCATGCCGCCCGAGCGGGTTCCGGACTATATACGAGCGCGGTGCCGGACGGTCGCGACAGTCGAGGCGTCGGCTGCCGTATTGGCTTATCGTGCAGCACAATCCGACGACCCGTCGAGAATCGAATCGGTTCACGATGCTCTTCTCGCCCGGACCACGAGCGAACCGCTACGCAACGTCTCGGGAATGCTCGGGCGCGGACTGGTCCGGATGGCACTGAGACTGTGGCCAGATCATCCTGCGGTCACTGCGCTGGTGGCCATCGATCGCGCACCGATGCGTCCCGTCGCCCTGGGCACCGTCGCAGCGGTCATGGGTATCGGCGAGGCGGCCGTTGCTCGCGTCTGTTTCTACGACGACATCCAAACAGTTGCCTCGGCAACGCTGAAACTTGCGCCCATCGATCCCGTCGACCCGGTGGCGTGGGTACTTTCTCTCGAACCACTGATCGACACATTGGTGGAGAACGTGCTCGCCGTCGAATCCGTCGACGACATGCTCGCCGCCACCGCACCGGAAGCCGAGCAGTGGTCACTGAACCACGCTGGTAGAACAAGGAGAATTTTCATTGCCTGACAAGACCGAACAGACCAACAGCGCCGGTGCTCCACCGCGGCGTGCTTTGCGACTCGGCATCGCAGGCCCCGTCGGCACCGGCAAGAGTACTTTGATCGCCACTATCTGCCGTGCTCTCGCCGACGAGATGGAAATCGCCGTCGTCACCAACGACATCTACACCGACGAGGACGCCCGACTTCTCCGCTCGGCCGGTGTGCTTCCCGTCGAACGCATCCACGCCGTCGAGACCGGTGCATGTCCGCACACTGCGATCCGCGACGACATCACCCCCAACCTCCTTGCGGTCGAGGATCTCGAAGCCGAGTTCGCACCACTCGATCTGGTGATCGTCGAGAGTGGCGGTGACAACCTCACCGCGACGTTCAGCCCCGCTCTCGTGGACGCCCAGATCTTCTGCCTCGACGTCGCAGGAGGTGGCGACGTCGCCCGCAAGGGTGGCCCCGGCATCGAACGCGCAGACCTGCTGCTCGTGAACAAAGTGGACCTCGCCCCGTACGTGCGCGTCGACGTCGAGCAGATGGTGGCCGACGCAAAGGAAGCTCGGGATGGGCTTCCAGTGTTGGCGTTGAGCTGGGACGACTCCGACGCGATCGCCAGACTCGCGCAATGGGTACGTCAGATCCTCGAAGATCACAGGAACGGCCGACACGTGCCCCGCGATCCGGGTCCGATGGCGCCGCACAGTCACTCCGACGGCACGCAGCACAGTCATACGTGACCGAAACGGTTACGACGAAGGTCCATGTGGAGTTGGTGCATGGGCGGGCGCGATTCACCGAAATGCGCTCTGGCACCTTCCTTCGCGCGCAACCGCTGCACGTCGACGGACCGGTTGCGCGGTTGGCACTGATCGGCAGCTACGCGATGCTCCTGGCGGGAGACGATCTCCGACTCGACATCCACGTCGGCCCTGGAGTGTGGCTCGAACTCGTCGAACCGTCCGGCACGGTGGCCTATCATGCACAAGGCGGTTCGGCGTCGTGGTCAGCGTCTATCCGGGTCGATGAGGATGCGCAGTTGGTATGGCGCTCTGCTCCGTTCGTTGTGACCGCCGGAGCCAACGTGCGAAGGCATACCCAGATCGGCCTCGGCGACGGCGCCCGCGCCCTGATCTCGGAAACACTCGTCCTCGGACGCACCTACGAGGACGGCGGCGGGCCCCTACGTTCGACGATGCGAGTTGATCACGTAGGCAAGCCCCTGTTGGTTGAGGACCTCGATCTGCGTGACACTGCGCATCGCGACCTCCCCGGGGTTCTCGGCAGCAATCGCACGATGGCGTCGGTGCTACTCGTCGGAGCACGGCCCGGAGCAGCCGAGGGCGTGCACGAGACGCGGCTGGCAGGCTCCGGTGCTCTTGCGCGTGCGTTGGCTCCGCAAGCGCACGAAGCGCAGGCCGCCGTCGACATCTCGTGGGACCGCTGGTCGAAGAAGTACCTCGATCCGGCGGACCACCGTCGGACGTCGGAAATCATTGCCCCGTAGCCGTTTTCGCCGGCACACTCCGTCGATTCAGAATGAGCGTGCCGGCCATGGGTCAAAACTGATCGATACAGGTCCGATCCGATCGACACAAGTCCGATCCGATCGATACAGGGGTCCATTCATACGATTGCGTCGTATGAATGGACCATTGAAGCGATAGAAACTACTGCTGCGCAGCCGCCAACGCGTCGTTGAACGTCTTGCTCGGCCGCATGACGGCAGCGGTGGCTTCGGGATCCGGGTAGTAGTAACCACCGATCTCGACGGCCTTGCCCTGCGCGTCGTTCAATTCCTTGACGATCCTTTCTTCGTTGTCCGCCAACGACTTTGCCAATCCGGCGAAGTGCTTCGCCAGTTCTGCATCCTCGGTCTGCTCGGCGAGCTCCTGCGCCCAGTACAGCGCGAGATAGAACTGGCTGCCACGGTTGTCGAGTTCGCCGGTCTTCCGCGAGGGCCCCTTGCTGTTCTCGAGCAACTTGCCTGTCGCCGCATCCAGAGCCTTGCCCAGAACAGTTGCCTTGCCGCCGGTCTTGCTACCCAGATCTTCCAGGCTGACGGCCAAGGCCAGGTACTCACCGAGCGAGTCCCACCGCAGGTGATTCTCTTCGAGAAGCTGCTTGACGTGCTTCGGCGCCGAGCCACCTGCACCGGTTTCGTACAATCCGCCACCTGCCATCAGTGGAACGATGGAGAGCATCTTCGCGCTGGTGCCCAATTCGAGGATCGGGAACAGGTCGGTGAGGTAATCGCGCAGAATGTTGCCCGTCGCGGAGATGGTGTCGAGCCCGCGGACCAGACGCTCCATCGTGTAGCGGATCGCGCGAACCTGCGACATGATCTGGATGTCCAGACCCTCGGTGTCATGGTCCTTCAGGTACGTACGCACCTTGGCGATCAGTTCGTTTTCGTGCGGGCGGTACGGATCGAGCCAGAAGACCACCGGCATTCCCGATTCGCGGGCGCGTCGCACAGCCAGCGCGACCCAGTCCTGGATCGGTGCGTCCTTGACGATGCACAGGCGCCAGATGTCGCCCTCTTCCACGGTCTGGGTCAGCAGTACCTCACCGGTGGCGATATCGGTGATGTTGGCGATGCCGGCCTTCGGTGTCTCGAAAGTCTTGTCGTGCGAGCCGTATTCCTCGGCCTGCTGCGCCATCAGTCCGACGTTGGGGACGGTGCCCATCGTCGTCGGATCGAACGCGCCGTTCGTCTTACAGAAGTTCACCATCTCCTGGTAGATACGCGCGAACGTGGACTCGGGGTTGACTGCCTTGGTGTCCTTGGGACGCCCATCGGCACCCCACATCTTGCCGCCGGCCCGGATCATCGCGGGCATCGATGCGTCGACGATGACGTCACTGGGAGAGTGGAAGTTCGAGATTCCGCGTGCCGAATCCACCATGGCCAGTTCCGGCCGATGCTCATGGCACTTGTGCAGATCCTCGATGATCTCGTCACGTGTGGAGGCGGGAAGCGTCTCGATCTTGCTGTACAGATCGGACAGGCCGTTGTTGACGTTGACGCCGAGCTCTTCGAACAGGTCGCCATGCTTGGCGAATGCGTCTTTGTAGAAGACACGGACAGCGTGTCCGAACACGATGGGGTGCGAGACCCTCATCATGGTGGCCTTCACATGCAACGAAAGCATGACGCCGGTTTCGTAGGCGTCCTGCATCTGCTCTTCGTAGAAGTCGAGCAAGGCCTTCTTGCTCATGAACATGGAGTCGATGACGTCGCCGTCCTTGAGCGATACCTTCGGCTTGAGGACGATCGACTCGCCGTCGGCGGTCAGGAGTTCCATCTTCACTTCACGATCGCCGTCGACGACCGTGGACTTTTCGCCATGGTAGAAATCGCCGCTGCGCATGTGAGCCACGTGGGTGCGCGAGGCCATCGACCATTCGGTCATGCTGTGCGGGTGCTTGCGGGCATATTCCTTCACTGCCTTCGGCGCGCGGCGGTCGGAGTTACCTTCGCGGAGAACGGGGTTGACCGCACTGCCGAGGCACTTCGTGTAGCGATCACGAATGATCTTCTCTTCGTCGGTCTTCGGATTCCCCGGGAAGTCCGGGATCGCGAAACCCTTGTCCTGAAGCTCTTTCACGGCCGCGATCAGCTGTGGCACCGAAGCGCTGATATTCGGCAGCTTGATGATGTTGGTGTCGGGCAGTTGCGTCAGGCGACCCAGTTCGGCCAGGTTGTCCGGCACCTTCTGATCCTCGGAGAGGTAATCGGGGAACTCGGCAAGGATGCGGTTGGCCACGGAGATATCGCTCGATGCAACGTCGATGTCGGCCGCACTGGCAAACGCACGCACGACCGGCAGAAACGCATGCGTCGCAAGCATCGGCGCCTCGTCGGTCAGGGTGTATATGATGGTCGGCTGTTTCGCAGTCATGTTTCGCCTTTGCCTCAGTTTTCAACGTCGTCTTTTGGATACGTCCCCCCAACTTTAAGCTTTCGATCCGGCGCCGTGCGGAGCAGTAGCGGGATACGACCCCTACTGACCGGTAGCATCTCGCCGCCGCAGCCGAAATGTCGGCACCGCCGATCAGGTGCAGCAATGGGGGTCGAGCACCACACGCAGCGCGTCGAGCGCCTCGGTACGCGCGGAGTAGTAGACATTCATGCCCCGACGGACAGCAACGACCATGCCTGCCTTCTTGAGCTGGCCGAGATGATGGCTGACCGTCGACTCGGCCAGCCCTATCGTTGCAGCGAGATCGCACGTGCAGATCTCCCCCGCAGGGTCGGTCAGTAGAACCGACAGCAACTTCAGGCGCGCAGGATCCGCGAGCGCCTTCAACCGCACCGCCAATTCGAGGGCCTCACTGTCGGCCATCGGCTGTGCAGAGACTGGCGCACAGCAGAGTGGGGCCGTGGCATCGATCAGCGGCAGCGTCTTGGGCATGCACACCAGGTTACTACCTTCTTGACTTATGTCGAATCCGCGCGCATTGTGGTCGAGCAAGTAATTCGACATACGTCTCACAGGTGGAGGTACTCCAAATGTCACGCGCCCAACTCGCCCTCAACGTCGACGATCTCGATCAGGCGGTCACGTTCTACACCAAACTCTTCGGAACCACCCCGGCGAAGGTCAAGCCGGGCTATGCCAACTTCGTCATCGCAGACCCACCACTCAAACTTGTTCTCATCGAAAACGTCGGACAGGGAGGAACTTTGAACCACCTGGGCATCGAAGTCGAGTCCTCGACTCAGGTTCACGACGAGATTGCCCGGTTGACCGGCGAAGGACTGTTCACCGACGAAGAGATCGGCACCACGTGCTGTTTCGCGACACAGGACAAAGTCTGGGTCAGCGGTCCCGCCGGTGAACGCTGGGAGGTCTATACCG
The DNA here is from genome assembly GCF_002091955.1 of Rhodococcus sp. 1168. Classification (GTDB taxonomy): domain Bacteria; phylum Actinomycetota; class Actinomycetes; order Mycobacteriales; family Mycobacteriaceae; genus Rhodococcoides. Next base: position 12,952 of record NZ_MKKY01000021.1, read on the forward strand.
TCCTCGCCGACTCGGACACTTTCGGAACCAGTCCGTCGTTGCCGAACGAATCGAACACCGATGGGCCTACGTGTTGCGGCGGAGACTCATCGGCGGGCGCGACGGCATCGACACCCGCCTGCTGCTGACCGCGAACCGATCTCGACCCAGGATGATTCAGCCTTTTCTGAATACAGATTTGGATGTACCGTGACGGCGTGGACCTACTGACCCATATTTCCGTGCTGTCACGCTTCGGGCACGCCCTCTCCGACGAGACGCGCACGCGAGTGTTGCTCGCGCTCAAGACCGAGCCGCGGTATCCGGCCGAACTTGCCGATTCACTAGGCGTGACCCGCCAAAAACTGTCCAACCACCTCGCCTGTCTTCGCGGATGCGGCCTGGTAGTGGCAGTTCCCGACGGCCGAAGGACTCGATACGAGTTGGCAGACGCCAACATCGGCCGTGTCCTCGACGACTTGCTCGCCGTCGTACTCGCCGTGGATCCGACGTGTTGTCCCAACTCCGACGTCGACGGATGCTGCTGATGTCCGCAGAACTGGGAATGCCTTTTCCCACAGCCTCTCCATCGGCCCAACGCCGTGCGGTGCTGGGCCGTCGCATCCGATATTTCATTGGTGCCACGATCACCTACAACGTCGTCGAAGCTGCGGTCGCCCTCATCGAGGGCGCGCGAGTATCCTCCACCGCGTTGATCGGTTTCGGCTTGGACTCGATCATCGAGGTCTCGTCCGCCGCAGCAGTGGCATGGCAATTCTCGGCCACGAACCCGGAGTCCCGGGAGAAGATCGCGCTCCGCATCATCGCCTTCTCGTTCTTCGCACTCGCTGCCTATGTGGCGATGGACGCGTTGCACGCACTGTTCGGATCGGAAGAGGCGACACACTCGACGGTCGGTATCACTCTGACCGCCGTGAGTCTGGCCGTCATGCCCGTTCTGTCTTGGGCACAGCGTCGGGCCGGCCGCGAGTTGGGATCGGCAACTGCTGTCGCCGATTCCAAACAGACGCTCCTGTGCACGTACCTCTCGGCCGTCGTGCTCGTCGGCCTACTCTTCAACAGTTTCTTCGGGTGGTCGTGGGCCGACCCCATTGCTGCCCTCGTCGTCGCAGGTCTCGCAGTCAAGGAAGGCCTCGGCGCGTGGAAGGGCGATATCTGCTGCGCAACACCCATATCTGGCCGACTCACCACCGACGAGACCGACTGCGAGTGCTGCGACTGACGGGATTCGTGCCGAGATGCTCGAGAGCCGAAATGCCTATCCGTGTCGGGCATTCTGACCAGGACGTGCCGATCGTTACCCGTTCGTGTCAAGACCAGCAAATACACGCATTGGTCAGGCAATTCGACGCATGCCAGCGGTCGTGGAACCCGAAGATGCGACCCCAATGACCCGATGTGCAACCTGTGAGCGTGTTAAGTTTCGTCAACCGAAGAACATTCAAAGGGTCGGCAAATATGCGCGAAATCAGCCGCGCCGCTTCCCGCCGGGGAACTCATCGGCGGTAGTGGCCGCTGTATCCGTGTCGTTGCCGAACGGTGATCGGAAGGCCTCGCAACATGGCACGAACAGTGCTTCACGACATTTCGAACAGAAGGCTCGTAGCAACGCTTGCCGGAGTCTCACTAGCCGCCGCCTCGCTCGTCGGCTGCACGTCGACCGACTCCACCAGCAGCGAAGATCGACTTCAGTCCCTGCAGGACAAGGGAACGATCACAGTCGGATTCGCGGGCGAGGCCCCGTACAGCTTCGAAGAGAACGGTCAGCTGACGGGCGCCACCGTCGCTCTGCACCGCGAGATCTTCGGCAACCTCGGTATCGACAACGTCGAAGGCGTCAATGCCGACTTCGGCGCACTCATTCCAGGCTTGCAGGCCAACAGATTCGATGTGGTCAGCGCCGGAATGTCGATCCTCCCCCAGCGTTGTGAGCAGGCAGCCTTCGGAGATCCCGAGTTCAATTACACGACGGCATTGATGGTCCCTGCCGGAAACCCGGCCAATCTGACGGACATGCAGTCGGTCAAGGACAGCGGCCTGAAGCTGTCGACGATGACCGGCGCAGTCGAGTCCGATTACGCGGCGGCCCTCGATATCCCGTCCACCCAGGTCGCCACCCCGCAGGACGGGATGGATGCGGTGACTTCCGGTCGCGCAGATGTCTTCGCGCTCACCGCGATCTCACTGAACTGGATGAAGACGAACAATCCAGACGCTCCCGTGGACGTCACCGAGTCCTTCGTCGCCGTCATCGATGGCAAGCCTCAGGTCGGCGCAGGCGCAACGGTGTTCCGCACCGATGACACCGAACTCCTCGCCGCGTACAACGAAGAGCTCGCGAAGATCACCTCGGACCCCGCCAAGTACCTCTCCATCGTCGGCGAATACGGATTCACGGCGGAAGAATTGCCGGACCCCTCGCTGACCACCGCGCAACTCTGCGAGGCGGACTCCTGATCGCAGGCCGAGTAATCCGATCGTGAAAGACAACATCGAGACCTTCCTGGATTCGTGGCCACGAATCCAGGAAGGCATCACCACCACCGTTCTCCTGACGCTCGGCGGGGCAGCATTGGCCTTCGTTCTTGCCTTGATTCTCGGACTTGCCGCAGGCAGTCGACTCAAGTCGGTTCGAGCTCCCGCACGTGTGATCGTCGAATTCTTCCGTGGCACATCACTTTTAGTCCAGTTGTTCTGGCTCTTCTACGTTCTGCCGCTGTTCGGCTACCAGCTGGATGCGACATTCTGCGCGATCCTCGCACTCGGTCTCAACTACGGCGCCTACGGCGCTGAAGTCGTCCGGGGTTCGATCGCAGCCGTTCCGGCACCGCAATGGGAAGCCGCGCTCGCGCTGAACTTCTCATCGACCCAACGGCTTCGCAGAGTTGTCTTTCCACAGGCGTGGGTACAGATGCTCCCGCCGCTGACGAACCTTCTGATTCAACTACTCAAAGGTAGTGCGCTCGCGAGCTTCGTTCTCCTGCAAGATCTCACGTACCAGATCGAACAACTCAGACGAGGCACCGGCGACACCCTTTTCGCCTTCGGAATCGGGCTCGTTCTGTACTTCATCATCGCCTACATCCTGACCTTGCTGATGAACGTTCTCGAAGTGCGCGCAAAGGGAAAGCTCGGCACCGGACCTTCGCTGCGTGAAGTGCTGAGCCTGCGGCCGGAGAACATCAACGAGAATGTGGGGGTGGGCCGATGAGCGTGCAATGGAGTTGGGAACGAGCATGGGACTCGATCCCCTACCTGCTCGAAGGATTCAAGATCACGGTCCTCGCTACCGTAATCGGTTTTTTCGTGGCGGCGACCCTCGGACTGCTCATTGCTGTCGTCCGCCACGCGGCACCCAAGTTCGTGACGGTGCCGCTACGCATGATGTCGGAATTCATCCGCCTCACGCCCTTGGTGGTGCAGCTGCTGTTCGCCTACTACCTGCTACCGCAATTCTCTGCCTTGCAGATCGGTATCGCCGTGCTCGGCATCCACTACTCGACCTACATGGCCGAGGTCTATCGAGCCGGCATCGACGCAGTGCCACCGGGCCAATGGGAAGCAGCGCGCGCATTGTCGCTGCCGACCACACGCACGTGGCGCGGCGTTGTGCTCCCCCAAGCAATTCGCATCACAATCCCGGCCCTTGGCAATTACGCAATCTCGATGTTCAAGGACACGCCGTTCTTGTTCGCGATCACCGTCGTCGAAATGGTCACAGCTGCTCAACAATACGGAGCGCGAACCTTCCAGTATCTGGAGCCGATCACGATGGCCGGTGTGATCTTCCTGATCGCGAGCTACCCGACGTCGATCCTCATCAGAAGACTGGAGAAGAGACTTGCCTACTGACGGCACGCAGACCATGATCTCGTTCGACAAGGTCGTCAAACAATTCGGCAGTCACGTCGTGTTGGACCACTTGGACTTTCGCGTCGCACGTGGCGAGCGCGTCGCCCTGATCGGCCCCAGCGGATCCGGAAAGACCACGATCCTCCGCCTTCTCATGACTATCGAGAAAGTCAACGAAGGCGTCATCTGGATCGAGGATCAACCGCTGAGTCACCAATACAAAGGTGACAAGCTCGTCGTCGCCTCCGAGAAGCACCTCCGATCCGTGCGCACCAAGATCGGCATGGTGTTCCAGCAATTCAATCTCTTCCCCAACATGACCGTGCTGGAAAACATCACCGAAGCACCGATCCACGTTCTCGGGAAGAGCAAAGCCGACGCGATCGCGCGGGCACGCGAACTACTCGAAACAGTGGGCCTCGCGGACAAGGAAAACAGTCATCCCACCAAGCTGTCGGGCGGTCAGCAACAGCGCGTCGCCATCGCCCGTGCACTCGCGATGGATCCTGACATCCTGCTTCTCGACGAGGTGACCTCGGCACTCGATCCCGAGTTGGTCGCCGACGTTCTCGACGTGCTGCGCAACATCGCCGAAACAACGGACATCACGATGCTCATCGTGACCCATGAGATGGGCTTCGCACGTGACGTCGCGGATCGCGTACTCGTCTTCGACAACGGAAGAATCCTCGAAGAAGGCACACCCGAGGACATCTTCACGAACCCGAAGCAGGAGCGAACAAAGGCATTCCTCAAGGCAGTGCTCTCCAACTGACACAGCAGGGCTCTCTAGGTGCTCGCGCATCGAGGAACCATTAACGCCGAGTTAACAATTGACCAAAGAGCCCTAAAAATTCAACCGACGCGCCTACCCTCGAAACATGAATTCCTCCGCGGAAGTTCCTGCCGGCTACAACACTCCCGTCCCTGACCGGATCATGACACCCGACAGCGTCGATACGCGGCTCGGGACTCTCGAGTTCGCCGACGGCTTCCCCAGCGAGGAGACTGCGGCGAAGGTATTCGATAATCTCGACTTCTCGCGTGCGGTAGAGGTGTTTTTGCAGTGCATCCCGGCGGCCTCGATGGAGGGCATGCGCCGTGGCGCGATGGAAGTGGGTTGCGTTGCCGCCCACAAGGTCGCACTCGCTGACCAGTTGTTGGATTCCAACCCACTGTTCTTGACGGGCAACACCGACACCGTCTACGCGTTGGCGATGCTCGATCTCGACCGCGACGGCCCAACCGTTGTGGAAGTTCCGCCAGGGTGCGGGCCGGGCACCGTCAACGACGCCTGGTTCAGATTCGTAACGGATATGGGCGCGCCCGGTCCCGACCGCGGAGCTGGCGGCCGCTATCTACTGGTCCCCACCGGATATGCCGGTGAGCGTCCTGACGGGTACCACGTGGCCGAGTCTCCGAGCAGCGTCAATCTGCTCGCGCTGCGGGGATTTCTCGTCGACGGCAAAACCGACGCAGCGAAGGCCATGTTCGAGGACGGGGTCAAGATCTATCCGTTGTCGGCTGCCGACGATCAGCCGAAGATGGAATTCACCTCCATCTCCGGCAAGACTTTCAACACGATCCACGCCAACGATAGCGACTTCTACGAAGAGCTCGCAGCTGTGATCACGCGCGAGCCGATCGGGATGATCGATCCCGAGACTCGGGGCCTGCTCGCTTCGATCGGCATTCACAAGGATCTGCCATTCGATCCCGACGAGCGGATGCGCGGCATACTTCGCGACGGCGCTGCGGTCGGCAATGCCACTGCTCGCGCAATCTGCTTCAAGACGAGGGATACTCGCGCGTACTACTACGCGGATAGGAAGTGGAAGACCGGCTTCGTGGGCGGCGACTATCGGTGGCTCGACGGAGATGGCCGAGGGGGACGCAACTTCGACGCACGGACGCTTTTTTTCTACCAGGCGACGTTGAATACGCCGGCGATGGCGCTGGAGATGGTCGGTGTCGGTTCCCAGTACGCGGTCTCCGAGCACGACGCCTCGGGCGAATACCTGAGCGGGAACAACACTTACCGGCTCATACTTCCGGCGGGCATTCCAGCCAAGGATTTCTGGTCGCTGGTCGTCTACGACCCCCAGACCCGCTCGGAGCTGCAGACCGGCCAGCCGTTTCCAAGCCGGAGCAGCGAGAAGAACAAGGACGAGCTCACGTACAACAGCGACGGCTCGATCGATCTGACTTTCGGTTCCGAGCCACCGAGTGAGCGCCGGGGCAATTGGATCGAGACGGTGCCCGGCAAAAGCTGGTACGCCATCCTTCGTTTGTACGGTCCCCTCGAGCCCTGGTTCGACAAGACCTGGGTCCCAACCGATATCGAGCGCCTTTGATTTGTGCCTTCATTCGACACGATCCGGTCTTCCCAAATTGTGTTGGTGTACCGTCGGCTCGCAATCGGTGGAATCTTCTGATCGGGGACTCCGCTGCGGACGGTGCCGGCTAGGACAGTGCGGTGCGAGGCGTGAGAGTGTCGGCCGATGGTACCGCGAGGCGTGATAGTGCCTTCACGGTCGGGCTGCCGAGCATGTTCAGTAGCAGCATTGCGTCGTAGTCGGGGGTTCCGGGTTCGGCCTGGTACACGACCAAACGCTGATCGGCACCGGCGACGTCGAGCACCTCGTAGTTCAGTTCCATTCGTCCCACCTTCGGATGGTCGAACAGTTTGCGTCCGGCGGAAAGGCTACGGACGTCGTGTAGCCGCCACATTCGGGGGAACTCCTCGCTCTTGGTGTCCAACTCGGCGATGAGTTCTGCCAGCTCGCGGTCGTTCGGGGCGATCCCCGCCATCGCCCGTAGATGCGCGACCGCGCCATGCGCGATCGCGTTCCAGTTGACGAACAGTGTTCTCGCCGTGGGGTGCAGGAAGATATAACGGATGGTGTTCCACCGTGGTGCGGGCCACTGGTCGATCCCCGCCAGGAGGGCGGTGCCGGCGGGGTTCGACGCGAGCAGATCATTGGTCCTCGAAAGCACGTATGCGGGTGCGGCACCGACGGTGTCGAGTAACTGGCGCACGGCGGGTCGGACCTGACGCGTGGGGGTGGAGGCCGTCCGCGCTCGTCGGGGTTTTCCGGCGTGGGCGGCGAGGCGGAAGAGGTGCTCGCGTTCCTCGACACCGAGGAGCAGTGTCCTGGCCAGCGCTTCGAGGACCGCCTCGCTCGGGTTCCGTTCGCGCCCCTGCTCGAGACGGGTGTAGTAGTCCACGCTGACGCCGGCGATTGCAGCCACCTCTTCGCGGCGCAGTCCGGCGGTTCGGCGAGCCCCTGTCCCGGGGGGCAGCCCGAGGTCCGATGGTTGTACCCGGGCCCTGCGTGAGCGCAGAAAGGTGCTGATCTCTGTCTGGGCCATGCCGCCATGGTGTCAGCGCAAGTACGAGCGCGGCAACCGCGCTGCCTGGGTGTGTGACTCCCAGGAACGCCGCTCCCCCGGTGATGTGCGTCCTGGTTGCCCCACCGATCTCGAGCAAAAGTCAATCTCGTTCCATCCACCAAGACGACGACGACGCGATAAGGATAGACATGACATCGACTTCTTCGTTCGATACGCAAGATCAGCACAGTCTCGGACGCCGGCTACTCGGCGACCGGGTAGGTGCACTGGGGCTGGGCTGCATGGGTATGAGCGAGTTCTACGGCCGCGCCGACGACACGCAATCCATCCGAGTCATCCATAGCGCCCTGGACGGCGGTGTGAGCGTGCTCGATACCGCGGACATGTACGGCGACGGCCACAACGAGGAACTCGTCGGCCGCGCACTGCGCGCCCGCCGCGATGAGGCGTTCGTGGCAACCAAGTTCGGCATCCGCCGTGACGGCGAACACCGGTGGCACGACGCAAGCCCCGACTATGCACGTTCGGCGTGTGATGCCAGCCTGCGACGGCTCGAAGTCGACACGATCGACCTGTACTACCTGCATCGCCTTGACGAGCACACCCCGATCGAAGACACGATCGGCGCGTTGGCCGACCTGGTACATGCAGGCAAGGTGCGTTACCTCGGACTGTCCGAGGTCAGCGCACAGATCCTGCGCCGCGCGCACGCCATACACCCGATCACTGCGCTGCAGAGCGAATTCTCGCTGTGGACCCGCGATGTGATCACCGACGGTGTGCTCGCCGCCGCGCGGGAACTCGACACCAGATTGGTGGCATATTCCCCGCTGGGTCGCGGCATGCTGACCGGCGAGATCGCTGCACTCGACAATCTTGCCGCCGACGACGTCCGCCGGGTCATGCCCCGATTCGCCGACGGCAACCTCGGTACCAACCTCGCCCTGCTCAATTATTTACGCGCGGTGGCCGAGCAGCACGACGCCACCGCCGGTCAGATCGCGTTGGCCTGGGTCCTCGCCCAAGGCGAGGACGTGATCCCCATCCCGGGCACCAAACGACTCGACTACCTGGCCCAGAACTTGGCCGCCGCCGCGATCTCGCTGTCCGCCGAGCAACTCGAGGCGCTGGATGCAGCATTTCGCCCGGACAACGTTCAGGGCGCTCGGTACCCGGCCACGACGTTGCCAGACACCCGCTCGGCCCGCGGAGACGCATCGACATGACTGGTCCCGATCAACACGTCCCGAGCGAGCGTGAACGCCGCGGACGCGAGGTGATGCGCAGCATCGGCATCGACCCCGACGCCGTCATCGCCTCGGTGGCACCAGTGGACGAGCGATTCGGGCATTCCATCGTCGAGTACGCCTTCGGTGAGATCATCGCCCGCCCCGAACTGGACCTTCGTACCCGGCAGGGCAATCTCAAGTGGTCGTTGCAACACAGCTCCTGACCTGAGGAGATGTCGAGCAGATGCCACGACGTGTTGTCCCGAATCGCGCAGAAGTAGTCGCTAAGTTCCATGCCATGCGAGATTCGGGTGCTTCAGTGATCCACGCGTCGGCCGCTGCCGGCGTCAGCCGCACCACCGGCAAGCGGTGGATAGATCAGAAGGCAGGAATCGTCCGCGGGGCCAAACGGGTCCGGCCCGAACCCAGCGGACGATTCCTCTCGCAAGCCGAACGAGAGGAAATCGCGATCGGCACCGCGATGGGACTAACCCAGACCGATATCGCCGACCTGATCGGACGTCACAAGTCCGTCGTCTCCCGCGAACTCAAACGCAACACCAACCTTGGCGGCACCTACCGATCAGTGTCCGCACACCAGCGAGCGGACACACGCGCCCGCCGACCCAAGGCCGCGAAACTCGCCGACCGCAACAGTGAGCTCCGCACAGAAGTCGTCCGCAGACTCCGCAAAAAGTGGTCACCACAACAGATCTCGGCGACACTGAAGATCGACTACCCCGATCGACCGGAGATGCACGTGTCGCACGAAACGATCTACAACGCCATCTACGTCCAAGCCAAAGGCGAACTCAAAGCCGAAGTCGCCGATGCACTACGGACCGGGCGGGCGCATCGCCGCAAACACGGCCGGGTACCCAGCAACGCTCATCACATCCCCGACAAAACGCTGATCTCCGAACGACCCGACGACGTCGAAGACCGCACAGTACCCGGGCACTGGGAAGGCGACCTGATCCTCGGTGCCGGCAACAAATCGGCGATCGGCACCCTCGTCGAGCGCACGTCACGGTTCACCATGCTGCTCCACCTGCCGCACTCGCACAATCTCGACGCCGTCCGAGACGCGATGATCGAGGCAATCCGGTCGATGCCTGCGGTACTCAAACAGTCGGTGACCTGGGATCAAGGTCTCGAAATGCGTCGGCATGCAGAAATCACTATGGCCACCGACATGGCAATCTACTTCTGCGACCCCCACAGTCCCTGGCAGCGCGGAACGAACGAAAACACCAACGGACTCCTGCGGCAATACTTCAAAAAAGGCACCGACCTGTCCGTGCACACCGCCGAACGACTCCAAGCGGTCGCCGCTGAACTCAACGACCGCCCCCGGAAAACACTAGGCTGGAAATCACCAGCAAAAGTGATCAACGAGTTAGTCGTTGCAACAACCACTTGAAACCGCC
>NZ_MKKY01000022.1 GCF_002091955.1 Rhodococcus sp. 1168
TGACGATGGTGGTCTTCTTGCGGTGGCGTTCGACTATCAGTTCGTAGAAGTCGCTGGTTTCTGGGCTCTTCGACTTTGACCGGGCAGCTCAGCAGGAAGTCTGAATGCTGGCCCGCGCGGTGCGGGTTGTGTGGAATCGTATCCGACGGGCCGAGTTGTCGACGTTACGAAAGCCGCCGGCGGATCGTTTCACTTGTTTGACCAGCCGGTTGTAGCCTTCCGTTCTGGCGTTGGTGATGCCGGTGGTGATGAACGCGTTGATCTCGGGCCACCACGTGTCGACCATATTCGCCAGCGTGATCAATTCCGGGATATTCGAATCGGCACACCACATGAAGAATCGGTGCAGTCGATGTGAGGTTCGATGCCGATCCCCGCCGTCACGGACGGTCGAAAGCAGGGTCCGTAGTTCCTCTTTCGCGATGTATGCCGATAGGATCTGTGCGCTTGGGTCCTGGGCATCGATCTCGTTCCACATTCGAGTGAAACCATTGTCCGACATACATTCCCGCGCTCGGAGTAGTCGCCTTCGGTTCGCGCACTCGGGGTCGATCGCCCGCCCCCTGCGGGCTCGTTGATCCCATGTCACTCGCTGGCGGACCTTGGTGACCGCGTCATTGGCTTTGGCGACAAGATGGAAGTGATCGACCACCAACACTGCGTTCGGTAGCAGATCCGGGGTTCGGACCGCAGCCGCATAGACAGCGGCGGGATCGATCGCGACGTACTCGATGCCGTCCCGGAACCGCTCAGAGCGAGCGTTCAGCCACTTCACTACTGCCGCCGTGGTTCGGCCGCTCTGCTGCCCGAGCATGCCCTGTGAGCCACTGATATCGACGAATCCGGTGTCCCACGGATCGGTGCGCACCCAGGTTCCGGTCCTCTCGCAGCGATCCCACCGGGGCTTGCCGCGTCGGGTCTCGTCGATCCCCAACACTCGAACCGGATCCGGTTCGGTCAGTACCTGCTCGGCCAGAGCGACGAACCGTCGATGCGCCGTCGGCCACGACACACCATGCGCTGCGGCGACCTCCGTAACCGATCGGGCGGCGTTGCCGATCGCATAACCCATTGCGCGCCCGAGCCGGCCGGTCAGTCTCGCCCGCGGCGGTATCTCCTCGATACTCTCCGTGAACGACCCACGCGAGCAGTAGTCTTCTCTGCATCTCCACCGGGTCTTGTTTCACTGCAATTGAATTGACTGCTCGCCGTAGGCGATATCCTTAGGCTTCGTGATCGCGTTGCCCGTGATCGACGTCGAGACCACTCCACACGACGGGCACGCCGCGGCCCGATCGTCGTCGGTGAAGAACTCCACTAACCGAACTCCATTCGAGTCCATGGACACGCGATGCACGCGTACTCCGGGCAGCCCGAACAGCACTGTCGTACCCTGATTCATACCCTTGGTCTTCCTGT
>NZ_MKKY01000023.1 GCF_002091955.1 Rhodococcus sp. 1168
TCACCCATCCACTACGAGGCACACCTCACCCTACCTCAACGGACACTAACTGAACGGTATTGATGTTAAGCGGCCGACGAAAGCCCAGGAAGGAAGGTGACGATACTGGGAGCGGCGATGAGCAATGCAACTACCGCAATGTCAGCGACAATGAATGGCCAAATGCCGCGGAACACTTTGCCAATTCCCGCTTCTGGGACTGCACCGGAGTAAACGAATGCATTCATTCCGACAGGCGGGGTGATCAGTGCCATTTCTGCCACTTTCACGATGAGGATGCCTAACCAGATTCCGTCGAAGCCATACCCGGTAAGAATTGGGTGGAGCAAAGGGGCGGCGATGAGGACCATCGAGATGCCGTCGAGAAACATGCCGAGTGGAAGCAGCAGCAGTAGGCACAGCACAAGCACGATGTAGGGCTGTAATTCAGTTCCGACGACTAGGTCGACGAGTGCCGAACTTGCGCCCGAAAGTGCCAAGAAGTATGTGAACACGCCGGCCCCCACCATCAGCAGGAAGGTCATAGCGGTCAACCCGATTGCCTCCGTGATCGTGTCCCGTAGTCGTGCGATCAGTTCCGGAGGACGTACTCGGATCAGCATGACAATCAATGCCGTCATGGCGCCGAAGGATGCTGCTTCCGTCGGTGTCGCGACGCCCAAGTAGATCGTTCCGATGGAGACTCCGAAAATCACTCCGAGGAAGAGTACTCCGGTGATGTCTAGTTTCTCGGGGGTGGTCGTGCGCACAGCTGTCGTTGTGCCGCCACCTATTTGCCCCGATGTGGTTCCTTCGTTCACTTCGACCACACGTGCGCTCGCGCGGCGCCGTTGCAGCAGAACGATGATCATGGCCGTCGCTCCATACGCCAGGATTGTCAGCAGTCCAGGTCCGATGCCGGCGAGCAGAAGCTGACCGATACTTTCCTCGGCGACGACGCCGTAGAGCACAAGAACGATCGACGGGGGAATGAGGACGCCGAGCGTTCCACCTGCGCAAACGACACCGGCCGCAAGACGCAACCCGTAGCCGGCTTTGACGATTGCGTCGGTCGAGACACGTGCCATCGTCGCGACCGTCGCGACGCTCGAACCGGTTACTGCGGCGAACAGGCCGGAACCAGCTAGCGAGGCCAGGGCGCTGCCGCCGGGTACACGTCGCAGGACACGCGAGGCGAAATCGAAGCCTGCCTTCGCTAGTCCGGCATTGACAGCCAGTACTCCCATGACGATGAACAAGGGAATGATCGTCAGCGAGTAGTTCGCCGCTGTCGAGTAAGGCTGGTTGGCGGCCGTCCCGACGGCGGCGTTGGTGCTTCGCATCAAGAACACGCCGATCAGACCGGCGAGCATGAGAGATAGACCCACATGGAGTCGAATTGCGAGCATGCCCAGGAACAAAGCCAGGACAAGCAGCAGGATGAGAGCGGATTCAGTAGTCACGGGGACCTTCCGAAGAAACGGTCTCGCCCTGGGTGGCGAGTACATCGAGGTCATGTGCGGGGACGTTCTCGCCCGAGCGCAATGTGAGAAACACCAGAATTTGCTTCCACACCGCAAGGACGAAGAACAGACCGAATGACAGCAGAACCGCGAGTTTGGCGGGCCACGTTGGGAGTCGCAGGATGTCGTTGGTTGTCTCACCTCGGTCGAGGGCGCTGTCGACCACACCGAACATCCCGAACACTAGGACGACTCCGAGGACCGCGAGCAGCAACACCCGTGCCGCGCTCAATGCCATACGTGCACGCCGTCCGAGGCGCTCCTCGACAAGGCTGACCGACACATGCCTGCCGTCGATTTCGGCCGCGGCCAACCCGAAGAATGCCACCACGATCAACAGCAAAGTGGAGATTTCGACAGCACCCAGAATGGACTGATTGCGCAAGTTTCTACTCACGACGTCGGCCACAGTCAGTGCGGCCAACCCGAACAAGACCAGGCCCGCCACGATCGTCAGGACCGAGGCAAGTACCCGCACAGGTTTAGGGAAAGTCACCGGATTGCTCACTGCGCCTCCTGCAGACAGCGCGGCAGCGCATCGACATAGTCGGACTTGGCATTTTCTTCGGCGATGAGGGCTCGGTAGTCGTCGAGCACCGACTGAGCGTCGTACCCGCGTGCCTCGTAGCGCGACACCCACTGGCGGTCCGCACCTGTCTCCTCGCGCAATCTGTCGAGTTCGTCCGACGGCAGCGCTGAAAACTCTGCTCCGGAGTCGAGTAGCTGCTCACAGGCCCGCGAGCCGAGCGCATCCAGCTCCTCGAGTCCATAGCCTATTGCCCGCTGTCCGGCCTCGAGCACCGCTTTCTGATATTTCTCGGGCATCTCCTGGAAGAGGTCTTCGTTCACGACAACGATCGACGATGCGTATGCACCGACACCCGGATCGACTATGTAGGGCGTCGAATCAGCAAGGCCGAACGTCGGCAGGTTCGACATTCCCAACGAGGTGTATCCGCTGATGATGCCGCGCTCCATCGATTCGTAGACATCGGTCGCCGTCATCGCGACCGGGTTGACTCCGGCAGCGACCATGACCTCGGAAAGCAGACCTCCGGACCTGATGCTCCGGCCACGCAGGTCGTCCAGACTCTGGGTAGGCACCGTGGATCCGAGTGTTGCGTTGCCGATGGGCAGCGGGAACAACAGCCTCACGCCTTGGCGATCGAAGTCCTCACGGAAGGTCTCGTTCTCGTGGTACATCCGGTTGATGGCTCGCAGATGTGATTCCGGATTCGTCGATTCGAACGGAAGCTCCGAGGCGGTGTACATCGCCAGATCGGAAGCGGCGTAAAGCGATCCGACCTGGGCGAGATCGACGCGACCGTCGAGAGTGGCTGCCACCGACTCTTCGGCGCCGACAAGGCTCTCGGAGTAATGGAACCGTACATTCACTGCACCGTCAGTGAGGCGTTCGACGTCCTCTGCCCAACGTTGAACTGTTTTGGACTGGTCGGAGGTTGCGTTGGAGTACGTGGAGTAGTGCAATACGTACTCAGATCCACTGGTGTTGCCGCACGCAGTGAGGCTGCCGGCTAAAATTGTTGCCGCGCCGAGTGCCGCGCCTACGCGTCTGAGGCTATGCATCGTCACTCGTTCCACGGTGTCACGCGGTAGCGACGCAAGCTCAAGGCTGGGTTGACCGCACGCACGTGAGCAAGTCGCTCGGCATCCAGGGTGGCGGTGGCGATCCCAGTTGCTTCGCCCACTCCGGCGAGCGTATTGCCCATCGGGTCGAGCACCATGCTGTTTCCGGCACCCGTTGGCGCACATTGGTCGGCGGCGATCACGTATACGGTGTTCTCGATCGCGCGTGCCTTCAACAGCGTGGTCCAATGGAATTCCTTCAGAGGCCCCGGAACCCATTCTGCAGGTAGTGCAACGACATTGGCTCCAGCATCGACGAGGGTGCGCGTCGTCTCGGGGAACCTGAGGTCGTAGCAGGTCTGCATACCCACAGTGAAGCCATCGACCTCGAGCAGTTCGGGATTCTGTGGGTCGCCGGCAAGCACCCTGTCCGACTCTCGATAGCCGAACGCGTCGTAGAGGTGCACCTTTCGATAGACCGACCGAAGCGACCCCGACTGAACCCCGATGAGGGTGTTGTAAATTCGGTCGTCGGTCGCGGTCTCGTTGATGCCGGCAACAATCGTCACGTCGAGTTCGGCTGACAGCCGAGCTATCTGCTGTACCGATGGGCCGTCCAGCGGTTCCGCGCTTTCGACGAATCGATCGTCCATCGCGTCGACGGTGAACACGGCATACTCCGGCAAGACGATTAGGCGGGCACCGCGCGAGTGCGCGGCGCGCACAAGGCGGTCGATCTCGTCAAGGTTCGCCGCTTTGTCTCCAGTAGGGGCGAATTGAGCGGCAGCGACAACAACCATCAGGAATTCTCCTGGTTCTCGATTGTGCGTATTGATTCCAGGGCTGCAGCAAAGCCATTCAGCATTGCGCCGTATTGCATGATGCCGATGATTGTTTCGGCGCCCTCCTGCACCGCCAATCGCTTCTCTGCTTCGCTCCAGGCAGGTAGGATCCATGGTTTGCCTGCTGACCGAGCCGCACGGGCAATTCTGCGCAGATCAGCGAAATCATCTTCTGATCCCGTGTAGGCGCCGCGGCCCCGGAGCAGTGACAGGTCCGATGGCCCGATGAAGACGCCATCTACGGTTGGCAAGGCGAGAATCTGTTCGATTTCTTCATGCGCCGAAGCGTCCTCGATCATGGGGAAACAGCGCGTGGAGGCGTCCTGGTCGGTCACCCACTCGTCGGTGAAGCCGCGATAGTTGGATGTACGGCCTCCCGCGAAGGAGCGCAGCCCCAGCGGCGGAAATTTGGCGAAGGAGGTGACTTCGGCGGCATGGGCAGCGGACTCCACGTGTGGGATTGCGACCGCATCGGCTCCGAGATCGAGCGCTTGTTGAATGGGGCCGCGCTCAGGGCCGAGCACTTTGACGATCGCTTCCATTTTACGGGCGCGAATCAGCGGAAGAATCCAGTCGAGAGCGGCGAGATCGAAGGTGCCGTGTTCGACGTCGAGCACCACGGTGTCGTAGCCAGCCAGGCCAGCGATCTCGACGGAGGCGCTGGAAGGCTCGGACAGCCAGACTGCGTGGCGGGGGGTGTTGGGCACGCTGGGAACTCCTTGCAATATGGATTTCAGGTGGAAGAATACGGTGCACACGCTGTGTGCACTAGTTGTATACAATTTGCTGGGATAGCAAAGATAGTGACCTGAAACACGCTTACCGCGACTTTAGAGATACGCTCTGGTCATGTCAATGCCCGCCGACGTTGCCGACGCGGACCACCCTCAGTCTCTCTCTGCCAGCGCCATCGCATATCGCGCTATCAGCGAGGCGATACTCAAGGGTGTCTATCCCGAGGGACAGTTCCTCGACGAAGCAAGTCTCGCGCGGAGCGTTGGCACTTCTCGTACTCCGGTTCGTGAGGCGCTACGGCGGTTGCATTCCGAGCGCTATGTCGACCTCGTCCCTCGGCGTGGAGCGCAGGTGCGCGTCACCACGGCAACGGAGATGCACGAGATTTACGAAACTCGGTTGGTCATCGAGTCTGCGGCCCTCGTAAAGATCTGCCGTCAGCGTCGCGGCGCGCCTTCGGAGGCCCCCTCGATTCTCGACGCGATGGCAGTAGCAGGGGCGCGGAGTGAGTGGTTCGAGTTTGCTCGGCTCGACCAGCGGTTCCACCAGTCGCTCGTAAGCCACGGCGGAAACGGGGTACTGACCGAGCTCTACTCCGCGATGCGACCGCGACACATCAGATTGTCTGTTCGGACCATTACCGAAGCGCCGCATCGGCGCGAGATCATCGAACTGGAGCACAGCCAAATTGTCGACGCGCTCGATGCTGACGACGACAAGGGCGCAGTACGGATCCTCAATCAGCACCTCATGTCGGTCCCGGAGCTGATGCATGCGTTCCCGCACTGACAGTGTGATCGGCGAGCTTGATCTACCCTCCGCGACTGAAAGTGCCTCTCGCCTCAATGCCAGCGATCACCTCGGCGATGCACCGACGAGGGGGGCGAGCTGCGATGCGATCGGGTTGAGGTCGAGCTTGTCCGGATCCACCTTGGGCTTGCGATCCCAGGGCTGCGGTGTTTCAGGATCTGCGAAGACGATCCGGTTGGCGCTGCGGACGCCCGTCACACTGCCCTGGGGTGTTGCGCAGTTCGCCCGAAGGTTCAGCGGGTAGTTCTCTTCGGTGAGGTCGAAGTTGGGATCATTCGCTTTCTCCTCGTCGAGAATTTCCTGCGAACCCTCGTAGCCGATGGTGCATGGTGGGGGATTGTTCGTTTCCAGCACAAGTCCCAAATGAGCTGTGCCATCGTTGGGCACGATAGTTCCAGCACCTGCGGCGAGGGCGGGCAAGAAGATCAGCAGCGGTCTGAGCGCGAGGGCTTTCAGGCCAGTTATTTCGGTGACCGAGTTGATATTCGTAAGGTCGGTCGTCAGGGAGGGTCCGCCGTCGGCGATCAGTGCACCCACCTGATCGCTTGCTGCCGTGCCGGTCTCGATGAGGCGCCTGATGTCGGGGTCGTTGCTACGCAATTGGGCGGCAACCGCGTCGAGATCGGTGCTGAACCGACCGATTGCCGAGGACTGTTCGGACTGGGTGTCGAGCACAGCCCTGCTGTCCCTGATGAGTGAGAGTGTCTCTGGCAGAGCGTCGTCGGCGCTCTCCGACAGAGACCCAAGCGTATCGGCCAACACCTGCAGGTCGTCACCCTTGCCGTTCAAAGCATCACCGAGTTCACGTACGACTGTCGTCAGATTTTTCAGGGGAACCGTTTTCACGAGCCGATCGACACTGGCGAGCACTTCCTCGACAGGCACAGGTGTTTCGGTGTTCTCCGAAGTGATCGTCGAACCGTCGTCGAGGTAAGGCCCGTCCTCACTGGTCGGCTGCAGATCGACGTATTGTTCACCGATCATCGACCGGTTGGCGACGACGGCCCTCGCCGAATCCGGAATGTCCGGACCTTCGCTGTCGAGGAGAAGTTCCACGTCGATCCCGTTGTGCGTCAGCGACATTGTCCCGACGGTGCCGACCGGAACCCCTCGGTAGGTAACTTCCGCATTGCGGA
The DNA here is from genome assembly GCF_002091955.1 of Rhodococcus sp. 1168. Classification (GTDB taxonomy): domain Bacteria; phylum Actinomycetota; class Actinomycetes; order Mycobacteriales; family Mycobacteriaceae; genus Rhodococcoides. Next base: position 6,613 of record NZ_MKKY01000023.1, read on the forward strand.
AAATGCCACCGGAATTCTCGAATTGGGCGTGGACCCGATACTGACCGAATCCGAGTAGGTTATCGATCCGAACGTACTTTCCGCCGACGAAGACGATGCCGGCGACGGTAACCACCACCAATGCTACGAGCTGAATCTTGACCAGTCGAGATCTCACAGCCCACCTCCGAGTTTCCTGACTACTGACGTCTTCCACCGAGTAGTGGGTCGTATCGGGCAGCAGCTATCCCGGGTATTGCGCCTGTTCCACTTCGCGCAGCAGAGCAGTGAGTTTCCGGTCGCGCGCCAGCTTCCACTCGAGCACGGGATTGAGGATCCCGCGGAGCCAGAAGTACGGCAGCCACACCGTTGGGGCGACTATCCGGGCACGGCGAGTTCGGGCGGCGTCGACCAACAGATCTGCGGCTCGATCAGCAGACAGTCTTCGGTTCAGTGGCCAGGGGAGAAGCTGACCGATTCGCTTGCCCATCGGGTCGTTGTCGAGTGTGTCGCGAGCCAGGCCGGTGTCCACCACGCCGAAGTACGCGAGCCCGGCGGAGGCTCCGAACGCAGCCAGTTCGATGCGCAATCCGCGTCCGAGCTGTTCGACGGCTGCCTTGCTCACCATGTACGGAACCCCACCCATGCCAGGTGTGAACGCCGCGCACGAGGACACCAACAGCATGTGCCCACCGCTGGCGACGATCTCGTTTGCCGCCGCTCGCACGATGTTCAGCACGCCGCCGAAGTTGACGGCCATCACGGAGTCGAAGACATCTCGTTCGACTGTCCGAATCGTTGCCGGCGGCGGAGTGATGCCCGCATTGGCCACCACGATGTCGAGTGCTCCGAAGGCCGCCACCGTTCGACGGACGCACTCCACCATCGCCTCGGAGTCGGTCACGTCGGCCGAGAGGAAGAGAACTCGTTCGGATGAACGCGCCTGTGAAGGTATGTCCCGATCGACAACTGCGACATATGCACCCGCTGCCAGCAATTTCTCCACTGTCGCAGCACCGATGCCCCGCGCTCCGCCTGTCACCAGCGCAACTTTGTCGGGAAGAGAGATGTGTCGGCTCATGAGCGGTCCTTCGACAGTGCGGGGTCGTCGCCAGTCTTCGGTTCTTTCGGAACGGAAACGCTACCGACGCGGTACTCGTAGTGGCCGAGTTCGATCGTGGACATGCGACGGATGAAGTTTCGTACCGAGCCCGGCCAGTAGGTGACGTTCCGCCCGGATGGGCTCAGGTAGTAGCTACTGCATCCGCCCGAGTTCCATACCGAACCTTCGAGCGTGGCATCGGTGTAGTCGGCGAACTCGCTCTGCGCTTGCCGGCTGACCTCCAGCGCCGCAATAGTTTTGGCGTCCATGACCCGCAGTGCCTCCAGGATGTAGTTCACCTGCGCTTCGATCGTGACTACCTGTGAGGTGTAGACGACCGAATTGGGGCCGAGCAGCATGAAAAAGTTCGGGAACCCGTGCACGGTCGTACCTCGGTACGAAGACATCTCTCCCGACGGCCACGCATCTGCCAACGACTGTCCCTCGCGGCCGCGGATGCGACGGAACCCCGAATGGCCGGCGACGGTGAATCCAGTTCCCAGGACAATCGTGTCCACCGGGTGAGTTCGCCCGTCGGTGGTCACGATGCCCGCTGGCACAACTTCTGCGATGCCGGTTGTTTCGACGGTGACATTGTCCCGGGACAGTGCGGGATAGAACTTGTTCGAGAACGTCGGTCGCTTACAGCCGAACGCATAATCGGGAGTGAGCTTCGCGCGTAAGACCGGATCCTTCACCTGGCGACGCAAATGTGCTCGTCCGAGCACGGTCAGGGGTGCGAGCAGTGATCGATGGTGAATGAGGCCGGGCACCAACGCTTCCTGGAACAAGTCGAACGTGCGCCGCATCATGCGTTGCAGCGGGGGGAACTTTCGGAGCGTCGATCGTCCGGATTCGGAGATCGACCGGTCGGGGTGCGGCAGTATCCACGTCGGAGTCCGCTGGAACACGGTCAGATGAGCGGCCTCGGGTGCGATCCGCGGTACGAACTGCACCGCGGACGCCCCGGTACCGATCACCGCAATTCGCCGACCGCGAGCGGAGTGTTCGTGATCCCACTCTGCTGAATGGAAGACGGATCCCGAAAAAGACTCCAGACCAGCAATATTCGGCTTGGCGGGTTCGCTGAAGGGTCCGAGTGCGCCGACGAGTATGCGCGCCGACCAGGCCCCTTCCGACGTCGTCACCAGCCACCTGGCCTCGTCGTCGTTCCACGTTGCGTCCAGCACCTCGTGACCGAAGCGGATGCGGTTTCGGATGTCGAACCGGTCGGTGCAGTCGTTCAGGTAGGCCTCGATCTCGGGCTGAAGAGGGTAAAGGCGGGTCCAGTCCGGGTTGGGCGCAAAAGAGAAGGAGTACAGCGCAGAGGGGATATCGCACTGGGCACCAGGATAAGTGTTGACGTGCCACGTTCCGCCGACCGCATCGTCGCGCTCGAAGACCAGAAAGTCACCACGACCTTCCTGCTGAAGACGAATCGCTGCACCGAGGCCGCCGAATCCGGCCCCGATGATCGCGACGTCGATGAGGGAGACTGCCAGGTGGTCGGGGTCGTCGTGCTCATTGGCAGATGTGTCCGAAACAGTTGTGGTCATGAGTTTTTCGACTCCTTCTTACAGATCGAGGACGACGACTTCGTTGTCGACGGCAGCTCGCGATACACACGGGGTGAGCGTGGTCTGCCGCTCGGTGGCGTCGAGTACACGGTCGCGATGATCTACGCGGCCCTCGACGAGGCCGACGACGCAGACCCCGCAGAACCCCTGACGACACGAGTACGGTTGATCGGGCCTCGTCCGGCGTAGCGCATCGAGTGCAGTCTCCTGTGCGCCAACGGCAATCGTTTCACCCGAGCGGTTCAAATGGAGCGTGAAGGGCTTACCGTCGATTACTGCTGGCGGTGCGAAGAGTTCGGTATGAAACTCCTGAATTCTGTGGTTTCGTATCGACTCGTCACGAAGCCTCTTCGAGAGCGCCGCCGGTCCGCACACATACATCGCGGAGTCGACTTCTGCGAGGTCCACGATCATGGCAGGGTCCGGCATACCGTCCACATCGTCGGCCGCGAAAATCAGACGCCCACCCGAAGCAAGAGCCAACCGACCGAGGTCCGCGACGAAAGGCAGGCTTGCGCGTGATCGACCGTGGTAATAGAGCGTCCAACGAGCGTTGTCCTCTACGGCGCGCTCGATCATCGAGCGAATAGGGGTGATGCCGATTCCCGCTGCGACGAAGAGATAGTTGTCCGCTCGTGCCATCGGAAAGGCATTGCGCGGCCCTCTGACTCGAATGATGTCGCCGCGATCGAGGCCGTGGATCTCGCTGGATACTCGGCCGCCGGGGACCTTCCGAACGCTGATCCGGTAGTGCTCGCCCTCGGAGGGATGGCCGGCGAGTGAGTACTGACGCAGTTCCCCCGACGGTGTGATGATGTCGATGTGCGCGCCTGGAAGCCACGAAGGAAGCGGAACGCCGTCGTTGCGCCGCAGTAAAAGCGAGCGGACGTCCTCTGTTTCGACGACGATATCGTCGATGGTTGTTGCGAACTCGTATCCGGTGCCCCTCCGAGGTCGCGCAGGAGAAAGAGCCGTGATGATCGACGAATCCGCTACCAGCTTGGCGTAGATCCGGGACACGGCCCCGATGGCCCGTAACCCGAGACCTGGCTCGACAACGGTGATGTCGCCCAGATGACTACGGGTTTCGACCGATGTCGGTTCTGGATTCGTACTTTCGGTCCTCACGGCTGCGTCGCCAATGCCGCGGGTGACTTCGCCAGGTACTGCACAGCCTTGTCGATGTCGCCCATCTTCGATGGGTGGAATCCAGGACGGATGTAGAGGGCGAGTTGCACGAACAGAAATGACAGGCCTGGAATCAGTTGTTTGCGTGAGGCTCTCGCGAACGCCAGTGGCCACGGCATCTGAATGCGACGGCGGAGGCGCCCTTTGCTCGAGCGCGGCGTGGCGACCGAGTTCTTGTACAGATATACCGCTGTACTGAACCACAACAGAGCCAACCCAGCGCTGGCCGCGACGGCAGTCCGGGCGCGTCGGAACCCGCCGCCGTCCACATACTGGAATGCGTCGAATGCCACGTTGCGGTGCTCGAGTTCTTCCGCACCGTGCCAGCGCAGCAGATCGAGCATCGTCGGGTCGACTCCGAGTCGGTCGAATTCGGTGTTGTCGAGCAACCATTCACCGACGACGGCGGTGAAATGCTCGGCAGCCGCGTAGATTCCCAGGCGCTCGTTCAGCCATGCCTTGCCTGCTCGGCCCGTCAGGCCATGGTCTCCGAAGACCACTCCCACTGCGAATCGGATACGTCGCAGGATGGGTTCGATGTCCACTCCGTGTGTGACGAGGTAGTCGCGGAAGCTTTCGTGCGAAGAGGCATGAGTGGCTTCCTGTCCAACGAAACCGACCACTTCCTCGTGCAGTCGAGGATCGTCGATGAAGGGTAGAGCGCTTGCGAACACATCGGCCATGGCGCGTTCGCCCTCGGGGAGTACCAGGTGCATCACGTTCCAGAAGTGCGTGGCGTACCACTCCCCGGGGATGTATTGGAGCGGGACGTTCGACCAATCGAATTTCACCGCGCGCGCGACGATCGCGTAGGACTCGTCGGTATGCGGCTTACCGGTGGTGACGACCGCCTTGTTTCGGGACATCCGAACTCCATTTCTGCGGGTGATGTTGGCTCCGATGTTACATTGCAACAGTTCGTGTTGCAATGGTGCATCGAGCAGGTGGCCGACAATCGGGTGGCCGCTAGGATCGAGCAATGCATCCCGACGGAGACGATGGGCCCATCCTCGATGCCGCGTTCGAGCTGTTCGGGCAGGTAGGTATCGCTCGGACGACGATCGGAGACGTCGCGAAGCGAGCCCGGATCAACCGGGTGACCGTCTATCGCCGGATCGGGTCCAAGGACGAGTTGGTGCAAGCGGTCATGGCACGTGAATCGTCACGTCTTTTTGCGTCGTTGGCGAAGTCGGCCGCAGAGCAATCTTCGCGAGCCGACCGCGTCGCGCATGGTTTCGCGACGACGATCGACTCGGTCAGGACCAATCCTGTGTTGCTGAAGATGTTCGATTCCGAGAGCCCCGTGGTGCTGGAACAGCTCACCATCAATGCGTCGGCCCTGCTCGAGCCTGCGATAAGGGCTGCAACGCACATCGCACGAGGTGAATCCAGTACGGACGCGTTCGCAGTGCCTGATGCACCGGAAATTGTTGCACGCGTGGTCCATTCGATCCTGTTGACGCCTTCGGCGGGCGCGCCGCTCGAGACGTACGATGACCTGCTCACCTTTGCCCACCGCAACATAGTCCCGCTGCTCGTGGCTGGGCGCACCGAATCGGAGTCATAGGAACCACGGCAGATCACGCGCGGTGGCGGAGCCAGAGCAGGCGGTCGATCGACTGCGCGACCCAGCGTTTGCGACGCAGGGTGACCAACTCGAAACCAGGAATGTCGAACATCTTGCTCACGCGGCTACGGGTTCGGCAGAACTCTGCGAATCCTTCGTCGCCGTGTACGCGGCCGAAGCCGCTGGCACCGACGCCGCCCATCGGGACCGAGCCCATTCCGGCAAACGCGATCACTGAGTTCACGGTCACCTGACCGCACACCAACCGGGCCGCAATCTCGTTTCCGCGGCGGCGTGAGAAGACCGACGCGCCGAGCGCGTATCGATGGTCGTTGGCGCGGCCGATCGCCTCGTCGAGATCGTCGACTTCGCAGATTGTGACGGTGGGACCGAATGTCTCCTCACGAACGGCCGAGCAGTCCTCAGGGGTGTCGACCAGTACGGTCGGCCCGATGAACCGCGGCCCGATCGAATCGAGCCCGCCGATCAACGCCCTGCCTCCCGCCGCAGCAGCATCCTCGAGATGTCTTCGTACGATGTCGATTTGGGCGGGCATCGTCATCGGCCCGTAGGTAGCCGACGCGTCACCACCCGGTCGAACTCGGCGCGCATCCTCGACGAGTGCGGCGGTGAACTCAGCGGAGACGCCGCGCTCGACGTACACGCGCTCGACCCCGACACATGTCTGGCCGCCGTTGGTGAATGCGCCCCAGGCGACCGCCTCAGCGGCAGCCGCGATGTCGGCATCCGCGGCGACGATCACGGGATCCTTACCGCCACACTCCATGACGACTGGCGTGAGCGTCTCGGCGCACGTCCTCATGATCTTCGAACCGGTGCTGGTCGAACCGGTGAACGCGATTTTGTCGACTCCGCCTCTGCACAGCGCGGCACCGGTGTCTCCGAACCCTGTGACCACCGAGAGCACCCCGGTAGGCAAGGTCGGATTTGCGTCGTTGAAGGCCTGAACGTATCTCGCACCGACAGCCGGGGTGTATTCGCTCGGTTTGAACACGACACAGTTGCCTGCTGCCAGGGCCGAGGAGATGGCACTGTTCGGTGCATACAGCGGGTAATTCCATGGCCCGATGACGCCGACGACTCCGAGCGCCACCTTGTCGACCCGGGCGGAGTAGTTGGCCAACAGCAGGCCGGGATTGACCCTGCGGGTGCGCAGCAGCCGCGGTGCATGGCCCTCGGCCCACGCGATGTGCTCGAGAGCGAGCACGATCTCGAGCAAAGCGTCTTCAGCGGGCTTCCCATTTTCCCGATGGATCAGATCGACGAATTCGTCTCTTCGGCTCCATATTTCGTGACGCCAGGCCTTCAGGTGCCGAATCCGTGCTTTCGGAGAGAGCGAAGACCATTCATGCTCGACGCGGCGTGCGTCTGCTATTGCCGCAGCTACGGCCTCGGCCGACGCCACATCGAAGGTGCCGATGTGGCGGTCATCGATCGGTGAGACCGAATCGAAACTCGTCGACTTCGGTGTCTGGCCGGCCGATGCCTGGACAGTCGAAGTCTGCCGAGTCACCGGGAGACCTCGAGCCCGATCTTCGATTCGTGTGCAGTTCGGAGTTCACGCTTCATGATCTTGCCTGCGCCGCTCATCGGTAGCGCGGTGACGAACTCGATGGTGCGCGGTGTCTTGTAGCCTGCGACGTAGGTTCGGGTGTGCGCGCGGAGATCCTCCACAGACGGTGAAACGCCCTCTGCAAGAACCACACACGCATGGACTCGCTCGCCCCACTCCGGGTCCGGTACGCCGATCACCGCGCAAGCCAATACTGCGGGGTGAAGGCTGAGCGCACTTTCCACTTCGGCGCTGTAGACGTTCTCGCCGCCCGTGATGATCATGTCCTTGAGTCGATCCACTACGAACAGGAAACCTTCGTCGTCGAGGTATCCGACGTCGCCGGTGTGCATCCACCCATCCCGAATGGCGGCTGCCGTCTCCGCGGGCTTGTTCCAATAGCCCAGCATGACATGTCCACCGCGGACGCAGATTTCGCCGACTGCCCCGGTGGCTACAGGGCGATCGTCGGGATCGAGAATTTGAGTTTCGGAGTGTGGTGCTGCCCGGCCCGCCGAGCCGATACGTTCTCCCACATGATGTTCGGGCCATAGAAGTGATGCAACCGGAGCGAGCTCGGTCATGCCGTATGCCTGGGTGAGCCGGGCGGCGGGAAGTCGCGCCTGGGTGCGCTCCAGCACCCCGGCCGAGATGGGAGAGCCGCCGTAGAGAACCCGGCTGAGCGAGGAGGTGTCGAAGGTGCTCAGTGAAGGGTGGTCCACGAGTAACTGGATCATCGTAGGCACCAACAAAACGTCTGTGATGGAGTGCTTTTGGATAGCCTCCAGCACCGCGGTGGGTTCGAAGAACGGAACCATGACGTGGGTTCCGCCGAGCATGACCTGACCGACCCATGCCGCAAGATCGGCGAGGTGGAACATCGGCGCAGCGTGCAGCAGGATCGACGCGTCGTCGAGCAATTGACCGGTGGCGACGGTTCCGAGTCCCGAGGTGACGAGGTTGGCGTGCGAGAGCATGACGCCCTTGGGGAAGCCGGTGGTGCCGCCGGTGTAGAACAATCCGGCGAGTTCGTCTCCGCTGCGTCGCGCATCGGAAACGGGGTCGTTGGACTCGACGAGGTTTTCGTACGAGACCATGCCTTCGGGGGTGGGGCCGTCGCCGCAATGGACGATGGTCTCGAGGTTCGCGCACGCTGCGCGCAGGGCAGGTGCCATGGCGGCGAAGGTGTCATCTACCAGGAGGACTTTGGTGTCCGAATCGTTGAGCGCGTAAGCGACCTCGACCGGGGACCATCGGATGTTGACAGGATTGAGCACGGCGTCGGCCCAGGGCACGGCCAGCAGGTACTCGGAGTAGCGGTCGCTGTTGAAAGCCAACATGGCCACCCGGTCGCCGCTCTCGACGCCGATCGAGTGCAGACCGGCGGCGAATCGAGCAACCCGGTCGATCTGCTCGGCAAAGGTGCGTACTCGGTCGCCGACGACGGTGGCCGCTCGCTGCGGGGTCGTTGCTGCGGATCGGTGGAGGCCTTGAGTGAGATACATGGCGGAGTCCTTGTGACGAGAGGGGGCAGGTGCCCGGAGTGAATACGGTCACAGTCCCACCTTGTTGGCACAGTGTCAATAGGAACGGTATGGAGATGTCTCGCGGATGCTGGAACAAACCGAAAGGTACTGTGCTGCTATTGCTCTCGATTGTCGTCGACGGCGAGGGACTGCGCCGTGGCGAGAACGGTGATGAGGACGTCCGTCAACAATTTTTCGACCTGATCCCTGGTCAAAGTGCCGCGGACCAGCCATTCACGCCCGGCGGCCTTGACCATTCCACCGAACGCACGGACCGCCGACGTGGTGAGAATGCGGTCGCCGCGTCCACCCTCGAATGCTGTTGCGTCGAGGACTCGTTCGGCGGCGAGATCGTCCGCCTCGTCGAGGATCTGGGCGACCTGCTCGTCGACGCCCGAACCGCTCGCCATGGACACCCAGGCCGTGCCGTGGGTCTCGATGACCCCCACCAGCCAGTGCACGCTGCCCCTGGCGCGTTCCTCGAGCGACCCGGCAGGAAGGTTCACTGCCTCGATCGGCGGGACCGTGACCAGGAATCGCACGCTCTCCAGGTACAGGTCGCGCTTGCCACCGATGTAGTGGTGGATGAGTCCGCGGGCAACCCCCGCGGACTCGGCGACGTCGGCCATCGACACTTCGGCGTACGGCTTGTCGCCGAACAAACGAACCGCGCAGGCCAGTATTTGTGTCCGTCTTTCGTCGGGTTCCAGTCGACTCCATTTGGGTGTGTTCACAGCCGCCATAGCTCTCATGATTGCATCGCACCGAGGGTGCGAGACGTCAGAGGTACCGCTCGGTGCGCGAGCGCAGTGAGGACGGCACGATGAAGCGATCACCGTAGCGTGCCCGCAGTTCGTCGGCGCGCTCGACGAATCCGGACAGGCCGCCGTCGAACTGGTTGACGAACTGGAGCACACCCCCGGTCCACGCGGGGTAGCCGATTCCCATGATGGACCCGATGTTGGCGTCCGCAACCGTACGCAGCACACCCTCGTCGAGACATGCGATCGAGTCCAGCGATTGTGCGATCAGCATTCGATCCATCATGTCCTCGAACGGAATTCCATGATCGGCGCGGAGGTAGTGCTCGACGAGACCGGGCCACAACCCTGCCTTGGAACCGTCCTCTGCATAGTCGTAGAAACCGCGTCCCGACTTGCGTCCGGGACGCTCGAACTCGTCGACCATACGATCGACCAACGCATAGGATTTCGAGTCGATCCATTCACGGCCGTCGGCGCGGGCGGCCTCGGCCATCCCCTCGCGGATATGGCGTGAGAGCGTCAAGGATATCTCGTCCATCAGGGCCAGCGCCCCGGATGGGTAGCCGGCTTGCAGGGCGGCCTGCTCGACGGTCGACGGGTCCACGCCCTCGGCAACCATCGAGATCGCCTCGTCCATGAAGCGGCCGATCACCCGAGTCGTGAAGAACCCGTGACTGTCTCCGACGACGATGGGGGTTTTGCCGATCAGTCGGACGAAGTCGAATGCACGCGCCAACGCCGAGTCGCTGGTGTGTTCTCCCACCACGATCTCCACCAATGGCATCTTGTCCACCGGTGAGAAGAAGTGGGTCCCGACGAAGTCACTTTTACGGGAGACTCCCTCGGACAGTGCGGTAATGGGAAGCGTCGAGGTATTCGAGCACAGAAGGGCGTCGGCGGTGAGGTACTTGTCCACTGCCTCGAACGCGCCTTGCTTGACGGCTGGATCCTCGAACACCGCTTCCACGACCAGATCGCAGCCCTCGGTGTCTGCCGCGTCGGCACTCGCCGTGATGAGCGAGAGGATAGCGTCTGCGGCCTCCTGCGTAGTTCGGCCTTTGGCAACAGACTTGCCGAGAATCGAACGAGCGTAATCTTTTCCGCGTTCCGCTGATTCGATCGAGACATCGCGCAGCACGACGGGCACCTTTGCCGAGGCGACGACGTAGGCGATGGCGGCGCCCATCATGCCGGCGCCGATCACCAGGACTTTTTCCGGAACCCGTTGTGGCTCGGCCGGGGGACGCGAGACACCCTTGTTGATCGAACCGAGATCGAAGAACATCGATTGGATCAAATTCCCCGACACCGGTCCGCATGCGAGGGACGTGCAGTGCCCGGTCTCGACGAGTGAGGCAGAGTCGAAGTCCAGGACCGATCCTTCTACCGCGGCGGCGATCACCGCAAGGGGTGCAGGCATCGGTGCGCCTTTGACCGGTGAGCGAACGCTGGCGGCTGCGGTGAGAGCGGGCAGTCGATCCGCCAACCCGGGCGACGCTGCGGTACCGCCTGGGATCTCGAACCCGTCCCTGTCCCAGGGCTGCGCAGCATCGGGATGAGCGGCGATCCAGTCGCGGGCCGCTGCCATCATCGCCTCCTCGGTGTCGACTACCTCGTCGACCAATCCGAACTCGAGGGCCTGCGCCGGCCGATACCGCTGACCTTGCCCGACCACCCGCGTCAAAGCTTCGACGACGCCGAACATTCGGACTGTCCTGGTGACTCCGCCTGCGCCGGGCAGGAGCCCGAGGGTAACTTCGGGAAGTCCGAAGCGAGAGCTTTTCTTGTCCAGAGCGATTCGGTAGTGGCATGCCAGCGCGATTTCGTATCCGCCGCCGAGCGCAGTGCCGCCGAGTGCAGCCACAACCGGCTTGCCGAGCCGCTCGAGACGACGGAACTTGTCCTTGGTGAAATCGAGAGCGCCCGAGATCGCTGCACGATCATTCGGGCCGGCGTCGCGCAGCAACTCGAGATCGCCTCCGGAGAAGAACGAGTCCTTTCCCGAGGTCACGATGACGCCGTCGAAGTCGTCGCGGTGTGCTTCGAGCCAGTCGATCGTCGACGCAAGTGACTGACCGAATGCGTCGTTCATGGTGTTGGTGGCCTGTGTCGGATCGTCGATCGTCAGTACGAGCACTCGGTCGTCACCGACCTCGCCGTTGATCGTGGATGTTTGCACAGCAGTCGATCTGCTCATGGGCGTCCTTCGGGCATCGTGATGGTGGTTGTCGGCGACCAAGGGGACTCCGTCGCACAGGTCGAACTAGAGCGAGCGGGAAATGAGGTCTTTCATAACTTCGTTGGCACCGGCGTAGATGCGGGCTATGCGGCCGTCGACGAACATTCGGGCGATGGGGTATTCCTCCATGTAGCCGTATCCTCCGAAGAGCTGCAGGCACCTGTCGACCACCTCGAACTGACGGTCCGTGGTCCAGTACTTGACCATTGCGGCAGTGGTGACGTCGAGCTCGGATACGAGGTGCTTTGCGACGGCGTCGTCGACGAACGTACGCACCACTCGTCCGATAGTTGCGCATTCCGCGAGTTCGAACTTCGTGTTTTGCAGATCGAACAAAGTTTTTCCGAAAGCGTTGCGGGACTTGGTATATTCGACTGTCTGTTGCACTGCAGTCTCGATCATCGCGGCTGCAGCTATCCCACAGATCAGACGCTCCTGGGGGAGCTGCTGCATCAACTGAGCGAAGCCGCGGCCCTCCGATTCACCCAGTATGTTCGCGGCCGGAACGCGCATGCCGTCGAACGACAGCTCGGCGGTGTCCTGCCCCTTCTGGCCGATCTTGTGCAGTACTCGTCCACGAAAGAATCCCGGGGTGTCGTCGGATACCTCGGCGACGAGCAATGATAATCCGCGCGCGCCGGCGGACGGATCCGTCTTCACCGCCAAGATGAGCAGATCGCAGTGGGCTCCGTTGGAAATGAAGGTCTTTGCGCCGGTCACCACGTAGTCGTCGCCGTCGCGAACTGCTCGGGTGGCGATTCCTTGGAGATCGGAGCCGGTTCCCGGCTCGGTCATCGCGATCGCGCCGATCCAGTCACCGGAGCACAGCTTAGGCAACCACCGTTGCCGATTCTCCTCGGATGCGTACGCAAGGATGTAGTGCGGGACGATGCCGCTGTGCACGCCCAACTGCATGGCCGAGTCGCCGGCGCGAACCTGTTCCTCGAACAGCACCGCCTCGTGACGGAAATCGCCACCGCCACCGCCGTATATCTCCGGGATCGACATGCCGAGCAAGCCGAGTTGCCCGGCGGCACTGTATACCTCGCGGCTCGGGCGGCCTGCGGCAGCAAATTCTTCTCGGTGCGGTACGACCTCTTTCTCGAAGAATCCTCGAGCAAGCTGTCGCACGTCAGCGAGTTCGGTGGCGAGTTCGCTGCTGGTGCGGTCGGCGAGTGCAGTCATGGGCATTCCTTGGTCGGCAAACAAGCTTGTTGGCGCTATGCCAATTACCTTGCTCGTGTTGCCCAGTGATGTCAAGGCGGTGCCGACGTCGACCGATACGTTCCTCCCGCGGGGGATCCGCACGGGCTAGCGGCCTGCGCGGACGAACAGGCTGTCGTCCATTCGAGCGTCGACGGCGACGATCTTCGGATCGAGATCGCACTCGTACCTTGGATTTTCCGGAGCCGGGCCGACGTAGACGCAGATGCCGGTTTGGGCGTCGAGGCGCACCGTCACCGGAGGCCCCGGAATCCAATGATCGGTTTCGTGTGGTCTAGTCGACGGTGATGACGGTTTTACCCGCGAGCTTGCCGCTCGCGGCGTCTTCGTGGACGGCCCTCAGCTGCTGTAGTGGCCGTCGATCGACAATGGTCAGCTCGAGTCGGCCGTCGTCGAGACGGGAGACCAGGTCGGCCAGGTGGGCGCCATTGGGCGTCACCCACACGCTCGCAGTCCGCACCGACCGTTCGTCGTCGGCGGGCATGGCTCCGGCGGAGCTGACTGCAATCCCGCCGTCGGCGACGTACGAAGACAGCTTCGCAAGTCCGTCCGCGTCCAAACGCACGTGATTGACGACCACGTCGAAAGGGCCGCCGACCACGGCAGGGCCATCAGCGAGATCCAAGGGGCCGACAACCTTCGTGGCACCGTAACCGCGGAGGCGATCGGCGTGCTGCGGTCCGTCGACTGCGGTGACGGTAGCGCCTGCATCGACCGCGAGCTGGACAGCGAGGCTGCCCACCGCGCCACCAGCTCCGTTGACGAGCACACTCTGCCCTTTCTGAATGTCGGCGAGTTCGACGACGGCCTGGCGCGCGGCGAGTCCGGCAAGCGGAAGAGCTGCGGCATCGATCAAGGCGCCAGCGCTGGGTGCGGTGGCGAGAAGATCGGCCGCGATCACTGCGTACTCTGCCGCCCCACCGTGCTGGTCCAGAGGGAACATGCCGACCACTTGGTCGCCGACCTGCAGGCCGCTGACCTCTGCGCCCACCTCGATGACCGTGCCTGCAACGTCCAGACCGGGCGTGATCGGAAACGGGGTGGGAATGGCATCGGCAAGCACCCCGAGGCGAATGTGGTCGTCTACTGGGTTGAACGACGTGGCCGCGACTTTGATCAGCACCTGGCCGGGACCTGGGGCCGGGCGTGCAACCTCCTCTTCTCGTAGAACCTCGGTGCCGCCGAACTCGTGGTAGCGAATCGCTTTCACGGACTCTCCTCGTGTGTGTCGTTGCTGGGTCTCTGCCCCGGCCGAAACCGGCGGACTTGCCTAGGCAAGTCTGAATAGGATGGCTGACTTGCCTTGACAAGTCAAGTAGTAGCGAACGATGTACGCTTCGACGTCATGACAACCCCGCCGCGATGGCTCGACGAAGACCAGCAAGCGATGTGGCAGGACCTACTCACCGTCGTCATCGCACTGCCGACGCTGCTCGATCGTCAGTTGGAGCGGGACTCCGAGACGTCGAACTTCGAGTACGGCGTCCTTGCGCGGCTGTCCATGGCCGATGACCTGACAATGAGACTCAGCGACTTGGCTGCGCAGTGCAACAGCAGTCAACCCCGACTATCGAAGGTGATGGTCCGTTTCGAGCAGCGTCATTGGGTCACTCGCCGATCCGACCCGGCCAACGGACGCTACACGCTTGCCACGCTGACCGATGCTGGACTGCAGAAGGTCGTCGAGAGCGCGCCCGGCCACGTCGAACGCGTGCGAGAGCTGGTCTTCGATCCTCTTAGCGGGGCACAGCAGCGTGATCTCGGTGCCGCGCTCGTCCTGATCGCGACGACGGTGCGCCAGCAACTGAATGGTCATGAAGCTGAAACTGGATAGTTGCAGTCGTCGGGCCTTACCCACACTGTGGTTTCCGGTCCGATGACGCGCCGCCTCGAACAAAAAATGGGTAGGAGGTCCACTTCCCAGAGCCCGAGACCGGTCACCGCGGTAGTACCACCAGGGGAGCTGGCACGGACAGCTCGCGCAGGTTCGAGGCGGGCGACACCGGTCAGACATAGTAAGCCGGTCAGCTCGTTCGGCGAGGTTTCGCGTGGGCGTTGTCCATCATGTGGTCCGGCGGGGGAGGGCGCGTGTCGTCGATGTCCGGGTCCGGCGGGTAGCTGCGGGTGGGAGCGTGTCCGACGCCTTCGTGGGCCATTACGCCCTTCCACCAGTCGTCCATCGAATCTGTTCTCGGCCACACGATCGGTTCCATCAACGACCCTCCGCTGCAGTTAATCGAGAGTGCCGCAGCGAATTCGAGTTACTGATTGACTGCGGTACCTGCACGGTCAATACGCCTGACGGCTTAAACGATATGAGTCCAACCTACGCCACTGGCGCGTCGGACACCACCGCATCTGGGACTCCACGGTGCCGCAGATTCGGTCTTGCGCGGATTCGAAGGACACAGTCGTGACGCGTTGCTTCTGCATTGTTTGCCCACATCATCGCGTAGGTAGGGAGTGACGATGACCGGAGTCTGCAGCGATTCACGTGCCGTGGAACCGGGAGATCTATATTTGGGGCTCCCCGGCGCATGCGCACGGGCTCGATCTCGAAGCCCAAGCATGTGCCCGCGGCGAGTCACCGGCACCAACGGCAAAACGAGCACGACCTATCTGCTCGACGCGGACCTTACTGCCGCAGGTGAGAAAGGCGGCACTCTCACCGGGATCTCGATCTCCGGGCCGGGTAGCGTTTTCCCGGCGACCCGGACAACGCCGGAGGCGGTTCCGCTGAAGAAAGCGCTCGCACGTTTTCGCGACGAAGGGGAAACAGCCGCAGTGATGGAAGTGTCCTCGCACGCTGTTGCACCTCGCCGGATCGACGGAACCCGTTTCGCAGCTGTGGGCTTCACCAATCTTTCTCCCGATCACCTCGATTTCTAGGGTTCCATGGACAAGTACTTTGCGGTGAATCGGAATTGCTCTCACCGGAACGAGCGGCTGCGGCGGCGATCGGGATCGATGACGAGTATGGCCGTCGACTCGCAGCTTTCGTCGAGATACCCTGCTGGACTTGGTCTGCCGCCGATATCCGAGCCGAGATCTTCGGCGAACTGGCCGACGTGGTGGTCGGCAGTGGCGAAAGCCCTCACTCCGAAGACGCAGCCGATATTCGTCGTCGAACCCGACCGTCGACGCGCTTTCGATCTGGCCGTGGCCAACGCGCGGCCCGGTGACCTGATCGTCGTGGCCGAGCGCGGATGCGACCCCGAACAAGTATTCGGAGACACTGTCTTACCGTTCGACGACCGCGAAGAACTACTGAATGCACTGCAATCCTGCTCGACGGAAGTCATGCCGTCGTAGGTTTTCGGGGTTCGTCGACTTCGATCGACTACTCGCGCTGAACTCTCGGCTGTGCTGCCGTGCAGCATGTTTGAGTTGTCGATGTTTTCGAAAAGTTATCGATGGGGTCTGGCACTCGGCGGTCGAGAGTGCTAAATTGTTCCGTGCACAGTGAGGAAGCGCCCGCTAGAGGGGCGGGCGACACGAGTTCAGGAGGTGGTTGCTGTGCTGCGCTTCGATCCTTTTCGTGACTTCGATTCTCTCGCCGCGAACATGCTCGGAGCATCGAGTGGCTCGGGCCGTGTTCCGCGGTTCATGCCCATGGACCTGTACAAGGTCGACGATCGCTACATTCTGAGCGCCGATCTACCCGGTGTCGATCCTGGCTCGATCGATGTCGATGTGGACCGCGGGACACTGACTCTCACCGCGCATCGAACTGCACCGGAAACCGATGGTGTGCAATGGATTTCCTCCGAACGGTTTGCCGGCACGTTCCGCCGTCAGGTTTCCCTGGGTGAGGGAATCGACGTCGAAAATATCTCGGCTACCTACGATAACGGCGTCCTGTCGGTGATGATTCCGCTCGCCGAACGTGCAAAGCCCCGCAAAATCGACATCGCCCACGGGGAAACACAGCGTTCGATCGAAACACACTCCACCTGAGGGATACTCAGTACCGAGCCTGTTACGGAAACGAGGTGATCTGTGATGGAGACAGTACTGTGGCCGGACACTCCGGATCGTGACGAGTGGTGGCTCTCGATTCTCGACCCAGGGGTACGGGAATGCTCGACAATCGATGTGATCGAACAACATCGAGACGAACCACTCGACGACGACGAATATCCGCGCACGACGAGCCGAGAGCCGATGGTCGTCGCATGACTCGGCTGACCGCGTAACTTCGAGGTAGTCAGCGAAATCGCGGGGGCGCGCCACGGCATGGTTACCCGACCATGCCGTTGCGCACGCCCACCCATTCGGCAGGGGTAGAAGTTATGGCAACCAAGTTCTCGGTAGGCGACCACGTGCGTTGGAACTCCGAAGCAGGGTACGTGCAAGGCACGATCACGCGAGTCCACACCGAAGACGTCGACTACAAGGGGCATATGCGCCGCTGCAGCCCGGACGAGCCTCAGTATGAAATCAAGAGTGACAAGACCGACCACGTTGCGATGCACAAGGGCAGCGCGTTGACGAAGATCTGATCCACGAACCCGACCTCGCGACCGAGCAGGGAGATTAGGTTGGGAAGTATGACCGATGATGTGGAAAAGCGATGGCATGACCCTGGGGGGTCTGGCGGTGTCCGCCGTGCAGCCCTGTTCACCGTCTCGGTCATCGTCAGTGCGCTGGTGGTGATGGTCGGATGCATCATGTGGGCGGCCTGGGGGCCGCACTCGGGTCAGTGTCGCGACGCAGCGTTTGCGGTGTGCGCCGAGCCGGAGCGAACGATTCTTCTCGTTGTTCCGTCCGCTCTGTTGCTGCTCGGCGGGTTGTTCGCGTTCGTTCAGACATACCGGGTGTGGCGAAAAGGTGGCACTTGGCCGATTTGGCAGGGAGCTGGATGGGCCTTGTTGGCCTCGATGGTCATCTACATGTCGATGTCGTTGAGCGTGTTGAGTCGATAACGCTCGACGCCGAATCGAAGCGGCCGACCGAAAGGTATCCAAGTGAAGGCGTCGGTTTCGCCTCGCCATGCGCCGGGTAGCTACCTGTCGCCACCTCGACAAGGAGCCACGATGAGCGATCGACCTCAGCAACCCGAGACCACCACAACAACTTCTACGCAACCCGCGGCGCGTTCCTCTCCTAGCGTAACGCGAATTCTCACCGGAGTTGCCGCTGTATTTTTGGTGATCGCGTTGGTGATATTCGTATTGCAGAACACCGAAAAGGCCCACGTCGAATTTCTCGGATTGAACCTCGATGTCGCTCAGGGTGTGTCACTACTTCTAGCCGCGATCGTCGGCTTTCTGATCGCAGTCCTCGGTAGTGGTGTTATGCGCCTACGACGCCGGGTGCACAATCGCCACTGAACCAGCCGCAGCTAGGAAGCAAGTTCTGCTATCAACGCCTGGATACTGAGACTGTTTTCTGCTCTGATTCGCCACACTGCGTACAGAGGAAGTGCGGCCGGTGAGTCATGCAAGGCATACGGCCTGTGAGAAGGCCGCCGGTGCGATTCGGATCCCAGCGGGCAGAGTCGACGGGTCAGGAATACAGATCGCTGATGTCGGCTCGGTGAACTTCGTGGATTATGTTGCGCTTGAGCTTGAGTGTCGGCGTCAGTTCGCCGCTCTCCTGGGTGAAGTCGCGTTGGAGGATCGTGTACTTCTTGATCTTTTCGGGGTTGGACACTTTCTTGTTCGCCTCTGCCACGGCCGTATCGATTTCAGCGATCAAATCGGCGTTGGTCACCAGGTCGGAGGTTGTCGTGGTGGGAGGAAGGCCGTTCCGCTCGACCCAAGCGGGCAAGGTCTCCGGGTCGAGTGTGATCAGTGCGCCGATGAACGGCTGAGCGTCACCGACCACGATGCACTGGCTGATCAGTGGGTGTGCGCGCATCGAATCTTCCAGGCCCGCCGGCGCGACGTTCTTGCCACCCGCGGTGACGATGATTTCCTTCTTACGACCGGTAATCGAGACGAATCCCTCATTGTCGATCGAGCCGAGGTCGCCGGTGTGGAACCAACCGTCGATTATCGATTCGGCAGTTGCCTTCTCGTTCTTCCAGTAGCCGGCAAATACGACCGGACCGCGAAGGAGAAGTTCGCCATCGTCGGCGATACGCGCGGTGTGGCCGTCGACCGGTTTGCCTACCGTGCCGATGCGTTGCGCATTGGAGGTGTTGATCGCGAAGGCGGCGCTCGATTCGGTGAGTCCGTATCCCTCATAGATCGGGATACCGGCCCCACGGAAGTAGTGACCCAGGCGTGCGCCGAGCGCGGCGCCACCGGAGAATGCTTGCTTGCACTCTCCACCGAGAGCTGAGCGCAGCTTCGAATAGACGAGCTTGTCGAATATCGCGTGTTTGATTCTGAGTGCTATTCCTGGGCCGCGCTTTTCGAGGGATTCGCTATATTCGATGGCCGTTGCTGTGGCTCTGTCGAAGATGCCGGCCTTGCCGTTGTCCACGGCCTTTTGGCGCGCCGAGTTGTAGACCTTCTCGAAGACCCGGGGCACCGAGAGGATGAAGGTGGGCTTGAAATCGGCGAACTGGTCGAGGAGCGTCGTCAAATCCGAAGTGTGGGCAACGGTTACTTTCGACTCGAAAGCGCCGAATGAGATCGCTCGCGCGAACGCATGGGCGAGCGGCAGAAACATCAGAGTCCTTTTGCCCGGGATCATCGAATCCGGTAGTGCCAGCTGGCAAACGGCCGCTTGCGCATAGAAGTTGGCATGAGTCAGCTGGACACCCTTGGGGCGTCCCGTTGTGCCGGAGGTATAGATCAGGGTCGCGGGTGAGGTGGCAGTGACCTGGTGACGACGAGTGTGCAGTTCTTCGTCGGTGATTGTGGAGCCGCGGTTGGCAAGCTCGTCGATCGCACCCGACTCGATGACCAGAACCTCGCGGAGAGTGGCGGCGCCGTCGGTGACTTCCTGGTGGATTTCCGCGTGCCCGGTCGTTTCGACCACGAGAAGTGTTGTGGCGGAATCCTCGAGGATCCACTGTGCCTGATCGGGTGAGGATGTCTCGTAAATCGAGTCAGTGCATCCGCCGGCAGTCCAGATGGCGTAGTCGAAAACGACCCACTCGTAGCGGGTCGAAGAGAGGATGGCGACGCGGTCGCCGAGCTCCAGCCCTGACGCAATCAGGCCCTTTGCGACTGCGGACACTTGCTTCGCGAATTGAGCTGCGGTGACGTCGATCCATCCACCGTTCGATGGCCGCTTGAACGGTGTGAATGTGGGGTCTTCCTCAGCATGACGGAATACGGAGTCGGCCATCGACACGTCGGCCGGAATCGAGAACGACTGAGGAACTGAGAACTCACGCACTATTGACTCTCCAAGGACGGGCACTGTTGGCTGTTTCGACGAAGCTGCGTTTCGGGCGGACTTTCAGCCGTGACGAGCCCGCTCCTCGTAGGCCTGCCGAGCAGTGATGTCGACGTCGTCGAGAAATACCTTGTCCGTGTGGAGCGCACGGTTGAGGGCTTCGCCGATCCGACGCGGAAAGAACTTTTGACTTGCAGCGAGGGCACCGACGAGCTTGGTCACCCGCACCTTCGGTTTGGGGTTTTCGATCAGTGAGACGATGGCGCGTGCAATATCCTCCGGCTCGGCGTTCTTGAGTCCGGGAATCCCCTTGGTGCCGGCAGTGAGCTCGGTGTTGACGAAAGACGGTAGCACTGCGGAAAACTCGATTCCGGTGCCGCGGTGCTCCACCCGGGCCGCGTCAGTGAAGCCGACGACGGCATATTTGCTGGCGCAGTAGGTGGCCAGACCCGGTGTGTAAATCTCGCCTGCAAGTGAGGCGATGTTGATCACGTGGCCACGGCCGCGCGGCAACATTCGCCGAGCCGCCAGTTTGGAACCGGTGATCACGCCGAGGACATTGATATCGAGGATCCGGCGAGTGACCGCGTCGGGCTCGTCCACGATTCGGCCCGCAGGCATGATGCCGGCGTTGTTGACGAGCACGTCGATAGGTCCGAGCTTTGCTTCCACGTCGTCGAGGAAGGCCTCGAACGATTCGGAGTCCGTTACGTCGAGCTTGCTGTAGCTGAGCAGGTCGAGTTCGGTCGCGGACTCTTTCAGTTCGACGTCGTCGATGTCCCCGATCGCTACTTTTGCGCCGAGTTGGGTCAGGGCCGTGGCAGTAGCGAATCCGATTCCTCGGGCACCGCCGGTGATCGCGATGACGCGACCACGTAGAGAATTGGTCATGTTCCGTCCTTCTATGGTCGTTATAGGGACTTCGAGCGGCTTGTCACCGACAAGCGACGGCGTGGGTCACGCGCGACGAGGGCGCGCAGGACGCGGCCTACGAGTCGACCGCGGATCGGCGAGTACGGGTACCACAGCAATTCGCGCTTCAACTTGGGTCCGCGTGGCACTGTGATCGCTTGCTGCCGAGTGTATTTCCGAATTCCGTACTCGCCACCGAACCGTGCGCCGAGACCGGATTGCTTCCAGCCCCCATGTGGTAGTCCCAGCGCGAACAGGTTGGAGAAGGCGTCGTTGATGTTCACCGCGCCGGCCTCGAGTCGGCGGGCGATCTCCTCGCCGCGGGCTCGGTCCCCACACCACACGGTTGCGGACAGTCCGTACTCGGAATCGTTGGCCAAGCGCACGGCTTCATCGGCATCGGCGACCTTCACGACTGGGATCGTCGGCCCGAAGGTCTCTTCTCGGATGCAGGCCATCGATTGATCGACGTCGACGAGGACTGTCGGCTCGAAGAACGTGCCGGTGCTGCCAGCCTTGCCGCCGGTCAGGGCAGTGGCTCCGCCCTTCACAGCGTCGGCTACGTGCCGCGCGACAAGGTCGCGCTGGGCCGGGGTCGCCAGGGAGCCGATGTCGATTGCATACCCGTCGTCGTCGGCTCCTTGACGCAGCGAACCTACGAGCTTCGCGAGTCGTGCGACGAAGTCGTCGTAGACCGGTGCTTCGACGTAGACGCGTTCGATCGACACGCACACCTGTCCGGCGTTGAACAATCCGCCCCAAGCGATTCCGGCGGCTGCACGGTCCAGATCCGCATCCGCCAGCACGATGGCAGGATCCTTGCCGCCGAGTTCGAGGCTGCAGGGCACCAGTCGCTCGGCAGCCCGTATCGCGATCGCTCGACCGGTTGCAGTGGACCCGGTGAACTGCACGAAGTCCACTGAATCCACGACCGATGCGCCGGTGTCGCCACGGCCGGTGATTACCGAAAATACTGGGGGAGCGCCGATTTCCGACCATCCTCGCGCCAGTTCTACGGCTGCCAGCGGCGTTACCTCGGATGGCTTGAGCAGCACAGCTGCACCAGCAAGCAGAGCCGGAATGATGTCCATCGCAGGCATCGCGAGCGGGAAATTCCAGGGCGTGATCACACCCACTACCTGATACGGGCGGAAGGTTTTGATCAGTCGTTTGCTCATCGACAGAGGGCCGTGCGGCTTTACCCGCTCATCGGCGAGAAACTTACCGGCGTTGTCAGCGAAATAGTTGATCAGATCGCATGCAAGCGCAGGTTCGATGGCTGCTTCAGCGCGTGGCTTACCAGTCTCGGACTGCAGCACGTCGATGATGCGGTGCTCATTGTCGAGGAGCCAGTCCCGCAGCTTCCGTAGCCACGTGGATCTTCCTCCCGGCCCCAGCGCCTCCCACTCGGATTGGTGGGTGCGCAATCCTCGGACCGTGTCGGTTACCGCCGCGGCACCCTTGTCCGGGACAGATGCGACGAACCGGCCGTCTGCGGGGCAGTGCACGTCGATGCTCGGATGGTTCGTGTGCACTGTGGCCTCCGATGTCATGCGAGCCCCGCCTTCTGTGATGTAAGACATTAACTATTACGATCGCACAATTGTCACACCGATTCTTGGCCAATCTGGCTAAATGGAGCGATGCAATTTGTGTGCGAAATCCAAAATGGAAGGGGTGTTTCCGTGTCCGCTGACGACATTGTCTTGGCTTGGCTCCGGGACTTCGCAGCGGAGGCCCTGATGCCGGAAACGCTGGACAGCCTCGTCGTGCGCTTCGCCGCCGCGATCGAAGCCGAGGTCCCCGAGGTGTCCGCGGACCGAGAGCTTCGAAGAGATTTGGGCGTCAGTACTCGTGAGCAGGGACGCGCCTTGCTGGTGTGGCTCACCGGTGATTCCTTGGAGGTAGCGCCCCCGCCGGCGGCGCATGATCTTGCGCGCACAATCGCTCGCCGGGGTATGCATCTGAGGGTGCTGATGCAGATCTACCGCGTCGGGCAGAAGGCGCTGCTGAAGTTTGCGGCGGAGACCGCGAGTGAGCGCATCACGGACCCGGTGCTGGAACCGAAAGTTCTGATTCGATTGCTGCAGCGGGCAAGTCATTGGCTCAACGTCTCACTGGAGGTGCTCGCCGACACCTACGGGCAAGAGAGGGAACGGGGATTGAGTGGCGCGTTCGCCCGGCGGGCGGAAACCGTTCAGGCGATCATGCGGGGTGAGATCGCGGACGTCGGGACGGCGTCGAATCGGTTGGACTACCCTTTGCTCCGGTATAACACTGCCCTTGTGCTGTGGTTCGAAGACTCGCAGCCCGAGCCTGCTGAAGACGGTATCGGGGTCTTGGATTCCGCTGCCCGTTCGCTCGCCGCAACAATCGGGGCTCGGCAACTGCTGACGGTGCCATCCGGATCGCGGGGTCTCTGGGCATGGATGTCTGCGGATTGCGAACCAGATCTCACGGCGCTGGCTATCGGCGACGACGTTCCGACCGGTATTCGGGTAGCAATCGGTAATCCCGGCGTCGGAATGCATGGATTTCGTCAGAGTCACACGGAAGCTATTGCTGCCCAGCATATCTCAGAGTCTCGACCGGACCGTTCCCTGCTGATGCGCTATGCCGACATCGAGATTCTTCACTTGCTCGAAGGTAATACTGGCGCGGCCAGGGCAATGGTGTCCCGTGAACTCCGCGGCCTCGACGGTAGCGATGCATCCTCGGTGATGCTCCGTCGTACGCTGCGCAGCTATTTGGCGGCGAATCGCAGTCCGGACGCGGCCGCGCGGGCTCTCGGCGTCCACAAGAACACCGTGCGATACCGCATTCAACGCGCCGAGGAGTTGCTCGGACGTCCAATCGGACCGAACCGGCTGAAGTTGGAACTCGCGCTCGAGTACGCCGACGCCTACGGTCCGGTCGATTCGAACGGACTCGTCGGAGCATAGGGGAGCGGATCTTGACAGATGTGACCTTGGTAACGCAGAGTGAGCCTATCTGACAGGACGCGCTGTCAGATAGGAACGAAGTCGAGGTTTCGTGATGTCCAAGGTCCTGGCCGCCCCACCCGCTGGCTCGAACATGCACCCGATCTTGGGGCGATCCGGGATCCCCGGCGTCGGGCACTCGTTCGAATACATCCGCGACCCACTGGCATTGATGCAAAAGCAATGGGACCGCTACGGCGAGGTCTCCTGGTTCTCGATGGTCGGGCGACGTTGGGTTGCGGTGCTCGGGCCGGATGCGTGCCAGGAAGTGCTGCAGAACAAGGACCGGGCATTCGTAAATGGCGACGGTTGGTCGGTGCTGATCGGCCCCTTCTTTCACGGTGGCCTGATGCTGCTCGATTCCAAGGAACATCTGCGGCATCGTCGCATCATGCAGCAGGCGTTCACCCGATCGCGGCTCGAAAAAACTGTCGACGTGCTCAACCCGGCGCTGGACTCGGCGCTCGACGCGTGGGCTCCGGCAACCGGATTCCGTGCCTACACTGCCCTCAAAACCCTCACCCTCGATCTCGCCACCGAAATCTTCATGGGCGGCGCGGAGGACTCCACCGCCAGTGAGATAGCCTCGGTCAAAGAAGCTTTCGTCGATTGTGTGCAGGCGGCTACCTCGGTGGTCCGCTACCCGGTCCCGGGTACGAGGTGGAAGCGGGGGCTCGATGGCCGTCGGGTGCTCGAGGACTTCTTCCGGCATTACCTACCGGCACGTCGAGCCCGCGAAACGGATGATCTGTTCTCCGTGCTCTGCTACATCGAGTCGGAGGACGGTCAACGCTTCAGCGACGACGAGGTCATCGATCACATGATCTTCCTTCTGATGGCCGCCCACGACACCTCCACGATCACCATTTCCACAATGATGCAGTACCTGGGTCAGCACCCACAGTGGCAGGACAGATGCCGGATGGAGTCGCTCGCGTTGGGAACCTCAGCGCCCAGCTATGGCGATCTCGATGAACTGAGCAGCCTCGATCTGGTCATGAAGGAATGCCTTCGGCTTGTCTCACCGGTGCCGGTGATGGCGCGCCGAGCAGTGCACGACACCGAAATTCAGGGGCATTTCGTCCCTGCGGGAAGCTACGCAGCGGTGGTCCCACACTTCACCCATCACATGTCGCAATACTGGCCCGAACCCGAACGGTTCGATCCCGAGCGCTTCGCGGACGACAGACGTGAAGACAAGGTGCACCGATACGCCTGGGAGCCGTTCGGCGGCGGTGTACACAAGTGCCTCGGTATGTCTTTCGCCGGTGCCGAGATCAAGACGATCATGCATCACCTGCTGCTCCGATTCGACTGGCACGTCGACGCGGATTACGTTGCACCACTCGACTTCACCTCGCTGCCTTTCCCCTCCGACGGCCAACCGATCGATCTGCGTCGTCTACTGACAGCTGATCGGTGACTCAGAGTCCGATCATCTTGCAGATGATCTCGTTCATGATTTCGGTAGTTCCACCACCGATGCCCAGGACCCGGGCATCGCGGTAGTGCCGTTCGACCTCTGACTCGCGCATACAACCGAGTCCGCCGAACAGTTGGACTGCTTCGTATACGGCATGGTCGCACACTTTGACCGCGTTGTTCTTGGCCATCGCTGTTTCGGCCAGCATGCCTCCGTTGTCGACCCACCGCACTGCTACCGACCGGCAGAACTCCTCGGCTGCAGTGATTTCGGTCGCCAGCTCGGCGATACGATGGCGTACGACCTGGCGGGTGGACAATGGTCGTCCGAAGGTCTCGCGTGAGCGCACCCATTCCGTGGTCAAATTCAGGCATCGACGGGCGGTTGCGACGGCCTGAAATGCCAACGACAGTCGCTCACCTTGGAACTGCTGGGCGATCTGTCCGAAACCTGATCCCTCTTCGCCGATGAGGTTCTGGGCCGGGACGCGCACGTTGTCGTAGAACAGTTCGGCGGTGTCCGAACACAGCCACCCCATCTTCTCCAGCCGTCGAGACACGGTGAATCCCGTTGCGGTGGTGGGGACCACGATGAGGGAGATGCCGGCGTGTCCACGATCGCCGGTCCGCACAGCGGTGGTGACGAAGTCTGCACGAGTACCGGAGGTGATGTAGAGCTTGGAGCCGTTGATGACGTAGGAGTCGCCATCGCGGGTGGCAGTGGTGGAGATGTTCGCGACGTCGGATCCGCCACCCGGTTCGGTGATTGCCAGCGCCCCGATCATCCGTCCTTCCAGAGCGGGCCTTGCGAATCGGTCGATGAGATCGTCGTTGCCCGAGGACACGATATGCGGGGTTGCGATCCCGTGACTGAACAGCGCCGATATCAGACCCGAGGAGCCCCCGGACAGGATGATCTCCTCGAGGATTGCCAGCATGTCGAGTGCATTACCGCCCGACCCGCCGACACTTTCGGGAGTCGATGCCCCGAGGAGACCCAAGGTGGCCGCAGTGTGATGTAGCTCGCGGGGAACCTCGCCATTGCGCTCCCAAGCGGCGAGGTCGGGAAGGACGTGCTTGGTGGTGAACTGTCGGGTGAGATCGCGCAATGCCCTACGGTCGTCGGTGTCCCACGAATTCAGTAGCGCAGCAGTCATTTTCCACTCCAGATCGGGTCACGCTTCTCCAGGAAAGCCATGATGCCTTCCATCGTGTCGGCCGAAGCACTCAACTGCGCCAAGGCCTGTTCGGTGAGGGCCCAGCCCTCTGCCTCACTGGGGACTGCCCCGTCGACGATTCCGCGGGCAACGGTCTTGCTGGCTTGCACCGCCAACGGCGCACCGCCGGCAATGGTCTCGGCGAGTGCAAGAGCGGTGGCCAGTACCTCGGCCTGCGGGACCACACGATTGACCAAGCCCCAACGCAGCGCATCCTCGGCGCTCAGTGCGTTGCCGGTGAGCAGCAGTTCCAACGCGACCGCGCGTGGGATGGCGGTGACGAGTCGAAACACTCCGCCGGCACCTGCGATCAAACCGCGTTTGACTTCCGGTAGCCCGAAGGTCGACGTATCCGCTGCCACAACGAGATCGCTTGCGAGCGCTAGTTCTGTCCCGCCGCCGAGTGCGTTGCCGTTGACTGCAGCGATGATCGGTTTCGTGATGTGGTGTTTGACAACTCCGGCGAAACCCCAATGTGCGGTTTCGGGCGGCGTCACCCCGTCCGGTCCGGAGGTGCCGAGGGCCTTGAGATCTGCGCCGGCGCAGAACGTTGCCTCTCCAGCCCCGGTCAGCACCACCACTCGGATCTCATCGGTGTCTTGTGCCAGTTCCCACGCTTCACCGAGACCGCGGTGCACATCGGCGTTGATACTGTTGGCGGCGGCCGGTCGATTGATGGTCACAAGCAGTGTGTGGCCACGTGTTTCGGTGAGTACGACTTCGGTCATGGCTGTACCTCTTCTTTGAACGAGACCGCGACCCGGCCGTCGTGGTCGGTGATGGATATTCGCGCGCCGACGAGCGACCGAGCGCCGCCTTGCGTGTAGCGCAGCAGTGCTGCGGCGTCGTTCGAGTCGGTGTGGCCTGCGACCCGTGATCCATCGTCGGTCACTGCGATGATCAATGCAGATCTGGTGCTTCCGTCCCGCTCGAAATCGATTGTTGCGGTGACGATATCGGCATCGCCAACGTAGCCGTGCAGCATGGGCGGACCGGTTGCAGGTATCTCGTGAGAATTCGGATCGCCGATGTACCCGTTGCGATGAGGATTGCGTGACAACAGCACGGTGTGCTGATGGGTGAGATAGCCACCGTTCGCATGGACCAGCGCCGGTGCGTCGACGTCGTTGCTGCGCAACAGCCGGGTGACCTCGGCGATCGCGTGGAGGGTGTAGCTGTTGAGCGGTCCACCGAAGAAGGAGTGACCGCCCAGGACGCTGGGCACGGTCGAGTGCGGAAGACCCAGAGTCTGGATCAGCAGCTTCGGCACCACGGGGAAGCAACTGTAGGCGTCGATTATTCCTAAATCACCACCCGTCACCTCGGCTTGCTTCAGGATGCGGTCGACGGCGGATGTCAGGGCTACCGATTGACCGAAGTCCTTGCGCGCTAGGACGTCCGCGGATTCGGTTGCGCCCGCGCCGCCCCACAGATAGACGATGCGATCCTTCGCGACACCGAATTCGATGGCGGCGGCGAGTGAACATACGACGATTGCGGCAGCTTGATCGACGAACGGCATCGCATTCATCGTCAGTGGGTACGCGTCGCTGACCAACCGGTTCTTGGGTCCGCTGGTTGCGATGTCCTCCGATGTCCGCGCGGTGGGCATCCACGCGCACGGGTGTGCGGCAGCAAGTTCGGAGAACTGTGCATACATCCGAGCCGAATATTCGCGTGACTGCTGGGGGCTGTCGCCGATGTCGTAGCTGAACCGGTTCTCGAACAGTGGGTACACACGGGTCGGCGCGAGTACCCCGGCGTGCTGCATCTCGGGGCTGCCGAGGTCGTCCGAGGTGAAGGTGGGCGGACCCCCGGGCTCAGCAAGCCAGCCCCGAGTGGTCGGATCGACGCCGAGCTTCATCAGCGCATTCAGTGATGCTTGGGCTTCACCACCTACCAGGAGCATTACCGATGAGGATCGGTCGGCGATCTCGGAACCGATGCGGTCGAGTAAGGCTGTCGGCCAGTGGCCGCCGATCGAACTGGTCCAGGTTCGAGGGCTGTCTGCGCCGATGCGTTTCGCGAGCAGGCCAGGTAGGTCGTCGTAGGACCAGCTCGCGGTCTTCACCGCGTAGATCGTGTCCACGCGGGAGCCGATGGTCTCGATTCCGGTGTCGGCAAGGGCCGCGATCGTTGCTTCGGAGATGAGATCCAGGGGATCCCGCGGCGAAGCGGGTGCTCCAGCCCGCCCCGAGCGAATATCGGCAACGCCGATGATCACCGGCACTGTCGTGGGGTCTGTCATAAGTGCCACGGTAATACAGACAGTATTTGTCCGCAATGTGGAGGGACGTGCGTAGGGCTTCGGTCAGGTCAGCGAGCGCAGCACGGTATCGACGATCAGCGTCGAGTGTTTTAGCGAATCCGGCATTCCCGCGTCCGCACGTGCCTGCGCGAACAGCGCACGTGTGAGTACGGCGCCGGTCACGAGTTCGAGCAGTAGCGTCGTCGAAGTCTCGCTTGGCAATTCCCCTCGCGTCACTGCGCGCTGAACGATCTGCCGTGTGGTGACGAAGCGGCTCTGGTTGAGCGTGTCGGTGAGATGAGACAGGAGGTCAGGGTTGACCATCGCATCGAGAGTCACCCGAAGCGACACCAAGCCGGACAGTTCGGCATAGCCGTGCGTCAGTTGCTCGGAAAGTTCGATGAGGTCGCCGCGAACATTGCCGGTATCGATCGGCGTCGACAGCGGGGATCGAGCCTCGAGTGCTTGTACCAACAGATCTTCCTTGCTGTCCCAACGCCGATACAGCGCGGCCCGACCCACCTTCGCCTTGCGTGCAACCGCGTCGAAAGTGAATCCGCGCCAACTGGTTTCCCAATACACTTCGAGCACCGCGTCGTAGACGCGAACCTCCATGTCCGCATCCCGAGGTCTACCGGGCCCGCGCCGACGCTCCTGAGACATTCACCAATTGTTGCACCTGCGGACGATCGTTTCGCTCGCATCGAACGTTCAGTACTTGCCTGCCGACAGTTGCCGGTAGACCTCGCTCCAGATCAATTCGTGCTCGGCTGCGGTGATGTGCTGTGTTGCAAACCGGTTGTCGGCCTCTACGAGGAGTTTCGCGTGTCGGCCGATGTCCTCGCGGCGAGCCAGGGAGTCGAGGTCGGGTAGATCGGTCATCGTGATCGCTACCTCTATCCGAACGTGCGTTCGCGTGGTGCCCGCCATCACGAATGCGAAGTACCCGCTGAGCAGGTAGACGGTCGTCGACGCGGCGACTGCCGGAATCGGAGCGAGTTGATTGCTCAGCACCACCTCGCTGACGATCCACAACATCGCACCCCACAAGGGCCACCCTCGCCATAGGCGCAGGCGTCTACGCTCGGCAAGGTTGGTGCCCGGAGGAAAAACGACGAGTCGGTGGCGGGTCATGCCGTGGCGGGAGTGCCAGGTGTCCACCGAGCCCCAGGTTCTTTCGCCGTCGAGAAGGTGGCGCCAGAGGCGACGGGCAGAACTGGGTGTCGCCGACGGTGCCGCTTCGGGACGGCGGTGGGGGTGTCCCGCTGCCGACCCTCGCGTGACGGGTTCTTCATCCATTGGGTCAGGTCTACGACACCGACAGGACCGTTGGGCGGAAAGATACGACACCTGTATGCCCATGCTGAAAATCTTGATGATTCCGTGACGCACAGTCCGGATTGTGTGCTCGAGTCCGACTGGTTTGCCGATGTGGATGAATCAAAGTTCGGTTTGAGGCGGCCCTCGTCTGGAGTGTGCACGCCTCTTGACGAAGGGGCATGTCCATGCGAGTCTGTTCCATATTACCGACCGAGCGATCGCTCGGTCTGAGATTTCGAGGAGCATGTCTGTGGCTGTCGATCTGACCTACTCACCCCACGTCCAGGCGCTGATCGGCAAAACGCGGACTTTCATACGGGAAGAGGTCCTCCCGATCGAAGACGAATTCCTCGGAAATTTTACCGACGCAGGTGGCGATGAGCTGCGGATTTCGCTGCAACAGGCGGCGAAGAAGGCGGGCGTGTTCGCGCCCCACGCACCCGTCGAGTACGGCGGCGCAGGCCTGAACATGAGCGACCGCGCACCCCTGTTCGAAGAGGGCGGATACTCGCTCTTCGGGCCTGCCGCGCTCAACATCGGTGCGCCCGACGAGGGAAACGTGCACATGTTGGCGCATATTGCCTCCGGCGCACAGAAGGAACAGTTCCTGGCACCGCTGGCAGCAGGCGATGTCCGATCGGCATTCGCGATGACCGAACCCGCACCGGGTGCAGGCTCGGACCCCTCGGCGTTGCGGTCCACCGGAATCAAGGTCGAGGGCGGTTGGCGCGTCGACGGGCATAAATGGTTCATCACCGGCGCCGATGGCGCAGGATTTTTCATCATCATGGCCCGCACCGCAGGCAAGCCCGGTGACCGCGGAGGAGCGACGATGTTCCTCGCGCCCGCCGACACCGAAGGTATCAAGGTCGGCCGCCACATCGGCACTCTCGACCAAGCGACGATCGGTGGCCACTGCGAGGTCTTCTTCGACAATGTCTTCGTCCCCGACGAGAACGTGCTCGGTGCCGTCGACGAAGGATTCAGCTACGCGCAGGTGCGTCTCGGACCTGCCCGCATGACACACGTCATGCGCTGGCTCGGTGCAGCCAGACGCGGACACGACGTCGCTGTCGCGCAAGTTGCGCAGCGTGAAGGGTTCGGCTCTGTCCTCGGCGATCTGGGCATGATTCAGAAGATGGTCGCCGACAACGAAATCGACATTGCCGCGACGCGAGCGCTGCTGGTCCAGGCCTGCTTTGCGCTCGATCAGGGCTCGACGGCAAGTAACGAGACGTCGATCGCGAAGACATTTGCAGCCGAAGCCGTCTTCCGGATCGTCGACCGCAGTATCCAAATGTGCGGGGGCCTCGGGGTTTCCGACGACCTTCCCCTCGCGCGACTCTCGCGTGAAATCCGCCCTTTCAGGGTGTACGACGGCCCGTCCGAGGTCCATCGCTGGGCCATCGCAAAGCGAGTTGTCGGCGCCGC
>NZ_MKKY01000024.1:0-10000 GCF_002091955.1 Rhodococcus sp. 1168
GTCCGCGTACTTCGCAGCCAATCAACAAAAGTAGAGCTCTACACGTTGATGGCCGCGGAGTACGCGAACTCCGCAGTTCACCGGATGGCGCGCCTGCTCGAGGTGTCGACCTCCGGCTTCTACAAGAACCAAGGACGCAGTGTGACAACCCGATTGGCAGAGCGAGAGCAGCGTAGAGCCGATCTGGAGATCAAGATCCTCGCGATCCACCAGGAGTCGAAAGGCGTGTACGGGGCACCGCGCATCACCGCCGAACTCCACGACCGAGGCGAGGTGATCACCGAGAAAACTGTCGCCAAGATCATGCGATCGCTCGGTGTCGTCGGCATCAGTCCGCGCACGTTCAAGGTCCGCACCACCGTGGTCGATCCGTTCGCCTCGTTCCCTGATGATCTGGTCCAGCGCCGTTTCGATCAGGGTGAACTCGATGCGGTGTGGACTTCGGACATAACGTATCTGACCTGCGGGGAGGGGGATATGTACCTGTGCGCGATCAAGGACGAGCACTCGAAGAAGGTTCTCGGATGGGCCGTGGCCGATCACATGCGCACCGAGCTGGTTGTCGAAGCGTTGGAGATGGCGGTCGCCGAACGTGGCGGCGATGTCGCGGGAACAATCATGCACTCGGACAGGGGATCTCAGTACACTGCTGACATCATGAAGCAGGCGTGTGAACGGTACGGGTTGCGGCGTTCGATGGGTGAAACCGGTCAATGCTGGGACAACGCCGGCGCCGAAAGTCTGTGGTCGACGTTCAAGCACGAGTACTACTACCGGCACACCTTCGTTCATGCCACTGAATTGGTTGCTGCAGTTGACAACTGGATGAACTTCTACAACACTCGCCGTAGGCACTCCACGATCGGGATGCTCAGCCCCACCACGTACGAACAGTCACTGATCGCGCCCATCATGGCCGCGTGACCACTGTCCACTTTTCGGGGGGAACCTCAAGAGATGATCGACGTTCGAGCCGCCAGGTCGGGTGGTGGGGATACGGCATGGTTAACCAGCAC
Source organism: Rhodococcus sp. 1168 (assembly GCF_002091955.1). Lineage (GTDB taxonomy): Bacteria > Actinomycetota > Actinomycetes > Mycobacteriales > Mycobacteriaceae > Rhodococcoides. Next base: position 1,017 of record NZ_MKKY01000024.1, read on the forward strand.
TTGAGCAGCGTAGCCGAGCATGTGGCCGCCGATATTGCGGTAAACCGCAGGGTTTGACGGTGTAGTTCCTTTCAATTGTCGATGGCTTTCCTCGATGTTCCCCATCCGAAAAATTTCTAACGTTTTCAGTGACCTACTTGACGAGCGACGTCACCGACGAACAGGGGAATTGATATGTCCGACTTGTTGATCGCTGCAGCTGCTGAGGCCGAGCCACTCGATGGGTTGGCCGGATGGGCAGTCGGGATCATGGAAGCGCTCGGCGGCCCCGGTGCCGCCGTCGTTGTCGGTGCAGACAACCTGTTCCCCCCGATCCCGAGCGAACTCGTCCTGCCTCTCGCTGGGTTCTCGGCCAGTCAGGGCGTGTTCTCCTTCGGTGCCGCGCTTTTCTGGACGACGCTCGGCTCGGTCCTGGGCGCGATCATCGTCTACGCGGTGGGCGCACTCATCGGGCGGGAGCGCACACGGGCACTGGTGGTACGGATCCCGCTGATCAAAGCCGGTGACTTCGACCGGACTGAGGCGTGGTTCGCAAAGCACGGCTCGAAGGCAGTTTTCCTCGGACGTATGGTTCCGCTGTTTCGTAGCTTCATATCCTTGCCTGCCGGCATCGAGCGAATGGGAATGCTGAAGTTTCTCGTACTCACAACAATAGGTAGTTTGATCTGGAACACCGTATTTGTCACTGCGGGATATCAGCTAGGTGAGAACTGGCACCTCGTAGAGGGCTATGCCGGAATCCTTCAGAAGATCGTCATCGCTTCGGTCGCAATTGCTTTCGTCGTATTCGTAGCCATGCGATTGCGGGCTCGCCGCCAGGCGGATCACGCCGGACACCGAGCGCTATGAGAACGCCGGAGTGGTCCACCCGGCCGGTGCCGGCACAAATACCTGCGGTTCGCGTGCGCGCCGCGCGCCGCCGGTACGACCTGGGCGACGAGACCGTCAACGCACTGAACGACCTCAGTGTCGACTTTCATCGCAGAACTTTCACCGCGGTGATGGGGCCATCGGGATCGGGGAAATCGACGTTGTTGCAGTGCGCTGCGGGGCTCGACAAATTGGACGGCGGGGAGACCTTCATTGGCGACGTGGAGGTGGGATCCCTCAGTGAGCAGGCACGGACCCTCCTGCGCCGATCCAAGGTGGGTTTTGTTTTTCAGTCCTACAACCTCATCGACTCGCTGACGGCAATCCAGAATCTCGAGCTGCCTCTGCGGCTTGCCGGTCGCAAGCCTGAGCGTTCCCGTATCACCGCAGGTCTGGCGAGGGTCGGTCTGGGGGATCGGATGCATCATCGGCCGTCTCAGCTGTCCGGTGGCCAGCAGCAGCGGGTAGCCGTCGCTCGCGCTCTGGTGTCCGAGCCTGAAGTGGTGTTCGCGGACGAGCCCACGGGTGCATTGGACTCTGCTGGCTCGCGGTCAGTCTTGGAGTTGCTGCGCAGCGTGGTGGATCACGAGGGTCAGACCGTGGTGATGGTGACCCACGATCCGACCGCCGCTTCGTTCGCCGATCGAGTGCTGTTTCTCCGTGACGGGAAAGTGGTAGACGATCTACAGCACCGCCGGGGCGTCCCGGGTGACAACCGGACCGCCGCTCAGATCGCTGCTCGGATGACTGAGGTCACATCATGATCACCTGGGCATTGGCGTCTTTCCGGTGCCGGATCACGGCCGCGCTGGGTGTACTGCTGGCGGTGTTTATCGGCGTTCTGATCACGACTGCCACTGCACAAGTCATGGCTGCTGCAGGACCGCAGCCACCGGAACGGCTTCAGGGGGCATCGTTGGTAGTCGCCGGCGAACGAGCGACGAACGTTCTGGGACAAGCGGGTGACCGCAGCGCGTGGGGCGGAGACCAGCTCGCCCAGCTGACGCAGCGAATCCTCTCGGTACCGGGCATCTCCGATGTCGTGGCGGACCGCAGCTTCCTCGCGCAGATTGTCACGCCGGCCGGAGCACTGCCGAGCGAGGACCCACAGGTCGCGGGCCACGGATGGTCGAGCACATCGCTGGCTCCTTACCGACTGACCTCCGGTGCGGAACCGAAGCAGGCATCGGAGGTCGTGCTCGGGAGGGAATTCGGTTCCTCCGTGGGCAACACGGTCACCCTTCGGACTGCACAACGCGATGTCGAGGTGACAGTCGCCGGCACCACCGACGGCCCTGGCGTTTACTTCGACGACGCTACCGCCGCGCAGTTGGCCCCCGCAGCCAGCCTCCTCGGTATCGAGGTCACCGATCAGTCGGCAGAAGCCTCGGTGCAGGCGGTCGCGGCGCAGTTCGGTGGCGAGGTGGTGACCGATCGCGTTGCCCTGCAGGATGACTCGATCGCGAAAAGCCGCTACTTGAGCAGTCAGTTCCTGACGGCGCTGGCCCTCGCGTCGTTGGTCGTGAGCCTCTTCGTCGTCTCGGTAACCTCGAAATTTGCGGTCGACGAGCGCACGCAAGAATTCGGTCTCCTTCGCGCAACCGGAGCGCTGCCGAAGCAGCTGCGCCGGGTGGTGCTGCTGGAGGCCGCGCTGCTGGGGACGGTGGGATCGGTTGCGGGAGCGGTGGCCGGAGTATTGGCGACGGTGCCGCTGGCTGCAATGTTGCGATCGTGGGGGATCCTGCCCGCCCAGCTCGTCCTGACAATCGACTGGGTCGGTGCCATGGCAACTGTCCTGGGAGGTATTGCCATAGCCGTGATCGGCGCCGCTATCTCGGCGGTGAGCGCTTCGCGGGTGAGCCCGCTGGCCGCGATGCGACCCGAGTCGACCCGTCCGCGCAAGGCCAGCGGGCGGCTACGAACGATTAGCGGAACCGCATTGGCCGCGCTCGTCGTCATCGAGGTGGTCGCCGGCCGCACGGTGCCGGGTCTGGACTCGGTGTTGATGGCGATCGTCATCGCTCTCACCACCGCCATCGCTGCTGCATGTCTCGCACCGGTACTGGTGCCGCGACTCGCACGAATCTTGCTGTGGCTGCCCTGGCGAATACAGCCGTCCGCCCCGCTCATGGTCGGCAGCGCTGAGGTCACCACAAACCCGCGCCGGTCTGCCTCGATCGCCGCGCCGGCGATCATCGCGGGGGCTCTCGCCATCCTGACCAGTGGATTCATTCCCACGATGCGAATCGCCTACCCCGCGGAGGCCGCAGGTCAGATCGAGGGCCAGTCAGTGGTGGTGTCCGATGGCGATTACCTCACGGCGGACCAAGTATCCCAAGCGTACGAGAAGTACGACGTCATCGAGGTCGGGGTATCCAGTCGAGCCCGACTTGTCGTTCCCGGATCCACCGTCGCGCTCCCCGTCACGGCACTCCCGAGCGCGGCCGAGCCTTCCGGCTTCGAGGTGCCCCGATACTTGGCTGACGAAAATGGTTGGCAAACAGGCGACCCCGTCACCCTGGTGATGGCGGATGGGGCAACCCTCAACCCGACGATCACGACGATTGTGGACGAACCAAGGGGTGAACATCCCGGTGTGGCTTTGTCCGAGGGCATCATTCGCTCACACGACCCCTCGGCCGTGGCGGAAGAGGTGTTCGTGCGCTCGTCATCTGTCCAAACCTCCATCGAGCCCCCCGCAGGCACCCGCGTCACGGATGCGATCACCTGGTCCGGGGCCCGCTACGACAAGGACCTGACTCTGCTCAATCGCTACGTCATGACCTTCATCGCAGTCGCTGTCGGCTACGCCGTACTCGCAGCCACCATCACCATCGCGATGTCCATGCGGCATCGGCAGACCCAAGTGCGCACACTGGCGCGCTCCGGTGCCACCAAACGGCAGATCAGTGGGGTGGTCGTCATCGAGGCTGTTGTCGCCGGCGCGTGCGGCGTGCTACTCGGTGCGCTCTGTACGCTCGTGCCGCTACACGAGATGGCGGCCGGACTATCGAACACCACAGGAAGCCCAGTAGGTGTTCACCTCGACTGGGCACAGGCCTTGCTGGTGCCGTTGGGAATCGCGTGCATGATGGGCGTGACTGCATCGGTGGTGAGTTTTCGTAGCGGGCCGGCGAGCATTCAGTGACCCCCGGCCGCACTAGCGATCCTGTTCGGATTCTGCCTCAGCTGGATCGCCGTCTTCCTTGGCGTACTCGTCAAAGACGAGAACACCGTCATGGCTTTTACCTTCATCGCTTTCCTCCCTACTCCTACTCGGAAGCAGCCTCGCCGCCCCCGTTGGCACCCTGCCCGGCTGGCTCCAAGCATGGGCCGACATCAATCCGGTCACCCACGCCATGGATGGTGCACGCGCCCTTCTCACCGGCACCCCCGCCGACGACTCGATCACTCAGACCCTCATCTGGTCGGCGGTCATCTTCACCGTCTTTTGTCCCCTCGCCGTCCGCGCCTATGCCCGAAAACGCTAAAGTTCTAACGGCACAGCGAAACGGGGTACCGGGTAATGCGTTGCCAGCAACCGCATTACGGCGTTCAGGTTGCTAAACACACGCGTCGCGGTCGCAGCGATTTCAGTGGAGGAAGCCCCACCGCATACGGCCGGGCCGCCAGAACGCCGACGAGGTTGTCAGTTTTAGAAGACGACTGCACTACGGCCACGGTATCCGCGCATCAGCGCACACGACTGCTGACATAGTTCATTCAGAAGTGGGCTGCACGAACCGACGTCCCCACTTCGAAGTCAGCGAGTGAGTGCTGAGATGTGTCGGTACAGAGTGGCCCGGCCTCTTTTCAGTGCCCAGATGTGGGGGGGCGTTGACCTTGGAGGCATCAGTGATTGCCCGGTTCGCGAAACACGCCGGGAGGCAGAGGTCGGTCCTCATTGACTGATGCCTCAAGCCCCAACACGCTACTTCTTCTACCAACCCTGCGTCTCGACTAGCATCACATGAGGCCCGCAGATCCTGGCATGTCTCATGAGACATGCGGATTCTGGAGAACACAGCGAAAGCACACAGCCTCGACAACAGAATCGACGCCCTCGTATCCCGAGCAGGAAATCGTGAACTGTCCGCCGACAACACACATTTCGTCGGCGACCAAATCACATAGTGGCCGAGGTTCCGCGGGAAAGTTTCCCTTGTGTGGGGATCGATGCTCGCGGAGAACGTCGGTCATGGCTATGTCTCAGAAGAAGGTGTGGACGAGGTCCACAACGAGGGGATTGTCTGAGTCGGCGTCGTCGATCACAGGGATGAGTCGCCATTTGTCGAACGCAGTGCACGGATGTGAAAGTCCCAGGCGTACGACGGTTCCGACCGGCGGAGCAACAGAGTCTTCGGGCATCCGCAGAAACGCGTGCTGGTCGTTGAGTGCGGTGACCTCGGCGTGCTCGACGCTCTGGGGGACTGGGAGTCCTTCGTCGAACGGCAGGTCCCGTTTCCCAGCGTCCAGCAGTGCCAACCCGGGCTCTGGCGTGGACACAACGCGTCCCCAACCGTGCATTGCCGATCTCAACGGGTTGTCGGAGCGAGCCGAATTCATCGGCGAAATCTGTGAGTAGAACCCGTCGTCGTGGATGATATAGGCGCCTGAGCGCAGTACCACCGACGTGGTTATGCCACGCTCACCCTGCTGGTCCACCACAGCAGCCAATCGCTCGATCACCAGGTCCTGATAGGCGCTGCCACCGACCGTCACGATGGCATGAGTGTCGTAGAGATCGGCATCGAGTAGTTCCCGGTGCAGGGCGCCGACCGTGTCCAAGTACGTGCGGACAGCAGCCAGACCGGCCGCTGAGCGATCATGGCTCAGTGCACCCTCGTATCCACCGACCCCGGCGAGTGCTAATGATGGTGATGCGACCACAGCGTCAGCGACGGCACGAGCGGCCTCCGTCGTTCGTGCGCCTGTTCGACCGTGTTCTCCACCGAGTTCGACGATCACGTTGACCGTACGAGAGCCCGGGCCAGAATCAAGGACAGCATTCATTGCCTCTACGGTGCCGAGGCCATCTGCCCAGCAGTAGAATTCGAATTCCGGATGAGATTCCAATTCGGATGCAAGCCAGGTCAGTCCTATCGGATCGACGAGGGAATTGGCGAGAAGTATTCGCTCGACGCCGTACGCTCGTGCGAGCTGCACCTGCCAGATTGTTGCCAAAGTTATTGCCCTGGCGCCTGATTCGAGCTGGAGTTGCCACAGTGCCGGGGCCATCGTCGTCTTGCCGTGCGGTGCGATCCGGACTCCGGCGTGCTGCGCCCAGTCGGCCATGACTGCAATGTTGTGCTGCATGCGCCCGCGATCCAACGTGAGCAATGGCGTTTGGAAGTCCGCCAGTCTTGGATCGGTGCTGATGAACTGCTCGACGGACTGTCCCCACGCACTCGGGGGAAAGGACTTGTGTTCGGGGCCGAGCGTCTTCGTTCGGAGGGCGTTCACAGCATGCGAGTCGATCAAGACGAAACCTCCAAGGCGCTGGCTCATGCGTACGTGGCGCTCGATTGCGACGATCGATACCTTGCCGAGCTCGATTTGGTTGCCGAACAGGGCTACACGGAGGGCCGCGGCCAACACGAGTATTCGTGAACAGCATCGGAGTGCTCATCCGCGACGGTACCGGGTCTGTGGACGCTCCGGTAGCGATGGCAGTTCCCCGCATGCCCATCACTCCTTCCCAAGTCCTGGTGCGCAGGTGCATGCACATCTGTTCTCGCAGGGCGTTCGGATGGGACCGTTGTTCACCGGCCTTCCGCGCGAAGGGTCCTCGTCGCGATCGTCTGACATCCGCTGGACCCGATCGGTCGTCGATCGGATTCGAGGCTTCAGGCGTTGTCGTAGAACCCGACAGTCCGGAGCGCCGACCGCAGCGCCTCGATCACACGGTCCCAAGGAACTGCCTCCTCCGCGCACTCCGATGCAGCGGCGGCCTCGCCGCGAAGACGGGCCTCACGTGCACATTCCTTCCAGGACTGAGACTGCTCAACGCAAAACCTCTCGTAGCGAGCAATTTTCATCTGGTCCCGCCCACACACCGACACAACATCTTCGGCGTCGATAGTCCCGCCCAACTCTGCGTCGAGTTCGAGCAACGTCATCAACTGCTTGGGTACCTCGTCTTCGGTTGCGTCGTCCAGGGCATCCCCGGAACCAGTAGCAATTGCCGATGTCGGGAGCCAACCGCCGAGATCAGCTGCGAAATCATCGTCGACGCGGGTGACGAAATCCGCGAGACGGCTGACCGCATCCAACAAGTGTTGGGGTACGAAGGGCCGTGCATCGATGCTCGAGGTGAGGTGAACACGGTCGTCGGTGAGAAGAAACTTCAGCCGCGGATGGCGACGATTGAGATCCGCCACCACTTCGGCAGCACGTGTGCGACCGCCGATTCTTTCAACTATCGGAGCAGCGACGCGTACCTCGTCGAGAGCAGCGACATAGACGTGAGCAGTTACCTTGCCCAACGGCACGGTGAAGCTTCCGTCCGCCGCCAGGCGCATTTCCGGCCAGGGGAGCGCCTGCGATGCCCTTCGGACTGCTCGCGCGAGAGCTTCCTCCTCAGCATGGATCGAGGAGGTCATCGGCTCGAAGACCTTCCCGGCGTCGCCGATCAGTTCTACTCCGAAGACGCCCCCGACGGTGCTCCGGTCCTGCGAACCCGCGAGGAAGCTTGGGTGCGGAATATTCCACGTGCGACGGAGCTGTGTGACAACCGTCGATGCGAACCGATCTGCACACAAGACTGGCTCTTCCAACACATGAATGTCGGAAACACCGGATTGACGCCACGGAGAAGGCGGATTCGACAGTCCCGACGACACGCACACGAGGGTTCTGCGCGTAGTCGTCCGCATGCGCATCTCGAGCTTGTCGGCACCCTCGGGCAGGAATGCCGGCGACAGCGACCAATCCGCGGTCCGTTCACCGGACGCCAGTCGATCGCCCAGTTGTGACGCGAACCGTCGCCAGTCCTTCTCCATCGAGCTATCCAGTTCTCGAACCTCGAACGTCGACATTGTTTCTCCCCGTCATCAACCGCGAACTTCTCGAACGGGGAAAACCTAGCGGGGGATACCGACACGAATCGTTCGCATCAGCTCTTCCCCCGGACAACCAGGGCCGGGATCATGAGTTCGGCCGAAGTCAACGACCCATGGTGTCCGCGGAGAGCCGATGCGGACACTTCCGTGCGACTCCGAATCACGACGGACCGATCGTTCGCCAGTACCAGCAGGTCGCCGATTCGCCCGTAGGCATCCGACGAAACAGTCGGGCCGAACCATCCGAGATCGACCGCGTCGTCCCTTGCTACGACGCGAAAGCCGGCACCGAGTTGCTCCCGCCACGTCGCAGTTACGTCGTCGGCGGCTCCTTCGCGGGCATACAGGTAGCGCATCCGCGGCTCTCCACCTACAAGGCGAATTTCCCGCTGCAGTTCGACGGAGGTGTCGTAGTCGACTCTGTCCTCGACTTCGACCATCCCGTGATCCGCCACTACTACCAGTGCGCCGTCATGTGGGAGGCGCTCGGCGATCGCTTGCGCGAGATCGTCGACGTGACCGAGCTCGAGCCGCCACGCGAGCGACTGCGGGCCGCGAACATGACCGACCAGGTCGAGATCTCCGTAGTAGGCGTAGACCAATGTCGGACCTGCTGAATCGAAGATGTCACCGACCTGGGCTCCCAGATCTCCGATGGACACCGACGTGTGAAATGACGGCCCACGAAGCGCAGCGCGGGTTAGTCCTGAACCGTTCTGCATCGATGGACCGATATGCACCACCCTCACACCGGCATCGAGTCCACGCTCGAAGGCCGTCGGGATGGGCTGAAAATTCTCGGGCACGAGGTCGATCGGAAGCCCTTCGGACTTCCCGGCACCCACAAGCTTCCATTGAAGGCTGTTCATCAATCGCTTATGGCCGGAAGGGGCGACGAGATACCCCATGATCCCGTGCGAGCCAGGCGGTAGCCCGGTACCGAAAGAACTCAGGCTGGTTGCCGTCGTAGTGGGGAAGCCGGCGGTGATCGGTGGCGAAGAATGAGAGTTGAGGAACGGTGCCTCCTCGGGATGGGCTGAGAGCTGCTCCGAA
>NZ_MKKY01000024.1:12500-15895 GCF_002091955.1 Rhodococcus sp. 1168
AGCGTACGGTGGATGCCTTGGCACCAGGAGCCGATGAAGGACGTAGGAGGCTGCGATAAGCCTCGGGGAGCTGTCAACCGAGCTGTGATCCGAGGGTGTCCGAATGGGGAAACCCAGCACGAGTGATGTCGTGTTACCTGCACCTGAATATATAGGGTGTGTGGAGGGAACGTGGGGAAGTGAAACATCTCAGTACCCACAGGAAGAGAAAACAATTGTGATTCCGTGAGTAGTGGCGAGCGAAAGCGGATGAGGCCAAACTTTGTGCGTGTGATACCCGGCAGGGGTTGCGTATGGAGGGTTGTGGGGTTTGCTTTGTCGATTCTGCCGGATCGGCCGACAGTAAGAAATCATGGTGTTAGTCGAAGTGGTCTGGAACGGCCTGTCGTAGAGGGTGAGAGTCCCGTAGACGAAAATACTGTGACTGTCGTAGTGAATACCCAAGTAGCAGCGGGCCCGTGAAATCTGCTGTGAATCTGTCGGGACCACCCGATAAGCCTGAATACTCCCTGGTGACCGATAGCGGACTAGTACCGTGAGGGAAAGGTGAAAAGTACCCCGGGAGGGGAGTGAAATAGTACCTGAAACCGTGCGCTTACAATCCGTCAAAGCTGGTGAACAGTTTGTTCTGTTGCTGGTGATGGCGTGCCTTTTGAAGAATGAGCCTGCGAGTTAGTGGCATGTCGCGAGGTTAACCCGTGTGGGGTAGCCGTAGCGAAAGCGAGTCCGAATAGGGCGTATCACCGTGAGGTGTGTAGTGGCGTGTTCTAGACCCGAAGCGGAGTGATCTACCCATGGCCAGGTTGAAGCGACGGTAAGACGTCGTGGAGGACCGAACCCACTTAGGTTGAAAACTGAGGGGATGAGTTGTGGGTAGGGGTGAAAGGCCAATCAAACTCCGTGATAGCTGGTTCTCCCCGAAATGCATTTAGGTGCAGCGTCACGTGTTTCTCATCGGAGGTAGAGCTACTGGATGGTCTAGGGGGCTTACCGGCTTACCGAAATCAGCCAAACTCCGAATGCCGATGAGTGAGAGCGTGGCAGTGAGACTGCGGGCGATAAGGTTCGTAGTCGAGAGGGAAACAGCCCAGATCGCCAGCTAAGGTCCCTAAGCGTGTACTAAGTGGAAAAGGATGTGGGGTCGCGAAGACAACCAGGAGGTTGGCTTAGAAGCAGCCACCCTTGAAAGAGTGCGTAATAGCTCACTGGTCAAGTGATCCTGCGCCGACAATGTAGCGGGGCTCAAGTACACCACCGAAGCTGCGGCACTCATACAATAGCCCGCATGTTCCTTACGAGGAGTGTGCCAGGTGTGTGGGTGGGTAGGGGAGCGTCGTGCAGCCATGGAAGCATCGGAGTGATCCAGGTGTGGAGGCTGTGCGAGTGAGAATGCAGGCATGAGTAGCGAAAGACGAGTGAGAAACTCGTCCGCCGAATGACCAAGGGTTCCTGGGCCAGGTTAATCCGCCCAGGGTGAGTCGGGACCTAAGACGAGGCCGACAGGCGTAGCCGATGGACAACGGGTTGATATTCCCGTACCCGTGTGAACGCGCCCATGGTGAATCAGTGATACTAACTGCCCTGAATCCATGTTACTGATCTCTTTCGAGAGTGAGGGGTGTGGTGGATGCGCAGGACCTGATCTGGTAGTAGCCAAGCGATGGGGTGACGCAGGAAGGTAGCTGGGCCAGTCAGTGGTAATACTGGTGTAAGCCTGTAGGGCGAACGGTAGGCAAATCCGCCGTTCATGATGCCTGAGAGGTGATGCGTAGCCGATTGAGGCGAATTCAGTGATCCTATGCTGCCGAGAAAAGCCTCTAGCGAGCTTTCACACGGCCCGTACCCCAAACCGACACAGGTGGTCAGGTAGAGAATACTAAGGCGATCGAGATAACTATGGTTAAGGAACTCGGCAAAATGCCCCCGTAACTTCGGGAGAAGGGGGACCCTGTCTGGTGATGAACTTTTCGTTCTGAGCTGGGTGGGGTCGCAGAGACCAGTGAGAAGCGACTGTTTACTAAAAACACAGGTCCGTGCGAAGTCGTAAGACGATGTATACGGACTGACGCCTGCCCGGTGCTGGAAGGTTAAGAGGACCGGTTAGTCACTTCGGTGGCGAAGCTGAGAATTTAAGCCCCAGTAAACGGCGGTGGTAACTATAACCATCCTAAGGTAGCGAAATTCCTTGTCGGGTAAGTTCCGACCTGCACGAATGGCGTAACGACTTCTCAGCTGTCTCAACCATAGACTCGGCGAAATTGCATTACGAGTAAAGATGCTCGTTACGCGCGGCAGGACGAAAAGACCCCGGGACCTTCACTATAGCTTGGTATTGGTGTTCGGTTCGGTTTGTGTAGGATAGGTGGGAGACTGTGAAGCGGTGACGCCAGTTACTGTGGAGTCGTTGTTGAAATACCACTCTGATCGTATTGGATACCTCAACCTCGGACCATGATCTGGTTCAGGGACAGTGCCTGGTGGGTAGTTTAACTGGGGCGGTTGCCTCCTAAAATGTAACGGAGGCGCCCAAAGGTTCCCTCAGCCTGGTTGGCAATCAGGTGTCGAGTGCAAGTGCACAAGGGAGCTTGACTGTGAGACTGACACGTCGAGCAGGGACGAAAGTCGGGACTAGTGATCCGGCACCGGCATGTGGAAGCGGTGTCGCTCAACGGATAAAAGGTACCCCGGGGATAACAGGCTGATCTTCCCCAAGAGTCCATATCGACGGGATGGTTTGGCACCTCGATGTCGGCTCGTCGCATCCTGGGGCTGGAGTAGGTCCCAAGGGTTGGGCTGTTCGCCCATTAAAGCGGCACGCGAGCTGGGTTTAGAACGTCGTGAGACAGTTCGGTCTCTATCCGCCGCGCGCGTAAGAAACTTGAGGAAGGCTGTCCCTAGTACGAGAGGACCGGGACGGACGAACCTCTGGTGTGCCAGTTGTTCCACCAGGAGCACCGCTGGTTAGCTACGTTCGGAAGGGATAACCGCTGAAAGCATCTAAGCGGGAAGCCTGTTCCAAGATGAGGTTTCTCACCCCCTCGAGGGGGTAAGGCCCCCGGCAGACCACCGGGTTGATAGGCCAGAACTGGAAGTCGGGTAACCGATGTAGGTGACTGGTACTAATAGGCCGAGGACTTACCACAAAGAAGCTACGCGTCCACTGTGCGATATCTGAAACAACACACGTTTCAGTATTTACAATTGAATGAACCAACATCGTTCACCATTATGTGTGAGTTTTCTGTTGTGTTCCGTGTGTAACTGTTTCATAGAGTTACGGCGGCCATAGCGGAGGGGAAACGCCCGGTCCCATTCCGAACCCGGAAGCTAAGCCCTCCAGCGCCGATGGTACTGCACTCGACAGGGTGTGGGAGAGTAGGACACCGCCGAACACA
>NZ_MKKY01000025.1 GCF_002091955.1 Rhodococcus sp. 1168
GTCCGCGTACTTCGCAGCCAATCAACAAAAGTAGAGCTCTACACGTTGATGGCCGCGGAGTACGCGAACTCCGCAGTTCACCGGATGGCGCGCCTGCTCGAGGTGTCGACCTCCGGCTTCTACAAGAACCAAGGACGCAGTGTGACAACCCGATTGGCAGAGCGAGAGCAGCGTAGAGCCGATCTGGAGATCAAGATCCTCGCGATCCACCAGGAGTCGAAAGGCGTGTACGGGGCACCGCGCATCACCGCCGAACTCCACGACCGAGGCGAGGTGATCACCGAGAAAACTGTCGCCAAGATCATGCGATCGCTCGGTGTCGTCGGCATCAGTCCGCGCACGTTCAAGGTCCGCACCACCGTGGTCGATCCGTTCGCCTCGTTCCCTGATGATCTGGTCCAGCGCCGTTTCGATCAGGGTGAACTCGATGCGGTGTGGACTTCGGACATAACGTATCTGACCTGCGGGGAGGGGGATATGTACCTGTGCGCGATCAAGGACGAGCACTCGAAGAAGGTTCTCGGATGGGCCGTGGCCGATCACATGCGCACCGAGCTGGTTGTCGAAGCGTTGGAGATGGCGGTCGCCGAACGTGGCGGCGATGTCGCGGGAACAATCATGCACTCGGACAGGGGATCTCAGTACACTGCTGACATCATGAAGCAGGCGTGTGAACGGTACGGGTTGCGGCGTTCGATGGGTGAAACCGGTCAATGCTGGGACAACGCCGGCGCCGAAAGTCTGTGGTCGACGTTCAAGCACGAGTACTACTACCGGCACACCTTCGTTCATGCCACTGAATTGGTTGCTGCAGTTGACAACTGGATGAACTTCTACAACACTCGCCGTAGGCACTCCACGATCGGGATGCTCAGCCCCACCACGTACGAACAGTCACTGATCGCGCCCATCATGGCCGCGTGACCACTGTCCACTTTTCGGGGGGAACCTCACTGTTCGACGGCTGCGCTTGCTCTTCGGCGTGCCTGTCTCGAAACCACCCCGCACCGCTCGCCGCGTCCGCGTCACGCGTAAAGACCCATTGCGCCCCTCAACCTCCGGCAGCCCCACGTCCCCGACGTTGAGACCTGCAAGCTCTCCCGCGCGGAGTCCACTGTAGGCGCTCGTCGTCACCGCCAGCGCATAAATCGGGTAGCCCTGGACTCTGGCGATGTGGTCGGTGACCGCGCCTACCTGCTCAGCGGTGAGTGGTCGTGCCTCGAACTCCGGGGTGTCCGCGTCGACGGTGGCGGTGGTCCGACCGAGCGGGACCGAATGTACCGGGTTCGCTGGGATCGCCCCATCCACGACCGCAACGTCCAAGATTCGCCGCAACACGTCGTAGGCGGGCTTGATCGTGGTCCTCGCCAACGTAACCATCTCCACCGGCTCGTCGGGCCGGTAGCTGCGCTGCGGTCGCGGACTCAGCAAATCAGCCCGGAAACGGCGAATGTCGGCGGCAGTGATCGAGGCTACGGCCCGCGTGGCGAAGGTGGCTGCAATGTATCGCTTGTAGACGGCTTCGGTCTCCCGCGCATACCTCGGCTTCACCAACCCTGCCAACCCCTCGAAGTACTGCTGAGCGAAGTAACCGAGCGCCTGGTCTCCGAGCTTACGCAATTCTGAGGGCGACGCGGCAACTACCTTATGCCGCTGAGCGTTTAGCTCGTCGCAGTACTCCTGCGCGGCTTCTTTCGAGCGGAACGTTCGCTGCCTGTTGACCTCCTTCGCTCGACCGTCGGGCCTGCCGGGGCTGAATGGAATCGGTCGACCCATCTCGTCGCGGGCCTTCTCGGTCCACCTCACCCGGTACGACGACTGCGGCTTGCTGTTCTTGGTCCGCTTGGTCTCTGCCTTCTCGATGTGGGCCATTGCTACTTCTTTCCGCTGTTGAAGATCACGCCGATGACGGCGAAGGTGATTGGCAGGACGACCATGAGAAATACTGCGATGCCGCCCATCAGGCCACGCCCTCTCGCTGGAGCAGGCGACGGATCGTACTGTGGTGCCAATGAAGGCCGTTGCCTGGGGTGCTCAGCCCGATCTCATCGAGCCGTTTCGCTATGGCCTGCGCGCTCATACCGTCCTCTTGGCGCATGGCGATGATCTCCGCGACAATGCCGGGGTCGATCCGCGACGGCCTGCCTAGCTGCTTGCCCTGCGCCTTGGCTCTACGCAACCCCTCGACAGTGCGCTCCGAAATGCGGCGCTTCTCCTCCGCAGCCATCGCAATGCGAACGTCCGCAAGTAGGCGTTGGCTCGGATCGCCGCTGTCCGCACGGTCACAGTCGAGCAGGCGCCACCCGTTCTTGGCCGCACGCTTGAACAGTGATGCTGCGTCAAGTTGGTCTCTTGTCGCCCGATCCAAGGCGCGGACCAGGAGTGCATCCGCGAGACCAGACTCGATCGCTGCCAACGCAGTAGCTCGACCGAACATCTTCTCGCTGCTTCCGCCACTCACCACGTCGTAAGTGACAGTGAGCAGGTTCAGATCGTTTGCGGCACAGTAGCTTCGCATGTGGTCCTGTTGAGCACCCAGACCATGTCCACGTGTCGATTGCGCGCTGGTCGAGACCCGCACATAGCCAATAACTCTGAGGCCGTTGAGCTTTGACCTTCCTTGTTCACGCTGGTCGAGCGTTTGCATCGTGGTCATTTGATCCTCCTGAAGGTCGCCGAAAGTAGCGGCGTAAACGTCGCCGACGGTCGTTTACGACCAACTGTCTCTCCGCTCTGAGCAGAATCCGGTAAACCGCATTCCGAACAGCACTAGGGTTCGGCCCATGGGTGAGGTCATCAGCATTCAATCGCGCCGGCCGCCGCGCACTTCTGGCAGGGCGACGCCGCTCGGCCGGGCGACGGCCATGGAACCGTTGTGGCGCGAGGTGGTGGGCCGTCGACTACGCGAGCGCCGGCAGTCCCGAGGCGACACATTGTCCGACACCGCGACTCGCGCCGGCATTTCACCGCAGTATCTTTCCGAAGTCGAACGTGGCCGCAAGGATCCGTCGAGCGAGATCCTCGCGGCCGTCGTCGGGGCGCTGGGGACGTCCATTGCCGAGATCGCGGGCCTCGCGCACCGAGACCTCACCCGGGGTGGCGCTACTACGCTCGCCGCCTAGCGGTTTTTCAGAACCTGGTCGACGATTCCGTAGTCGAGAGCTGCCGACGCAGTCAGCACCAAGTCTCGGTCGGTGTCGTGCCGGAGCGTCGCAACGTCTCGGCCGGTGTGCTCGGCGAGTATCGCCTCCATCTCCGAGCGCACGCGCACCACCTCGTCGGCTGCCAGAATTAGGTCTGGGATGGTACCGCGACCTTGCGCTGCCGGTTGATGCAAGACCACCCGACTGTGGGTCAATGCAGATCGACGTCCCGGTGTACCTGCAGCAAGTAGGACCGCCCCCGTCGCGATCGCTTGACCGACACATGTAGTTGCAACGGCAGATCCGATGAACTGCATGGTGTCGTACACCGCGAGCATGGCCGCGGTGTCACCGCCCTCGCAGTTGATGTACATCGATATCTCCCGGTCGGGCGAGTCCGCCTCGAGATGCAGCAACTGCGCGATCAGTGCATTCGCAACACCCGCATCGATGCCGGTTCCGAGGTAGACGATGCGTTCGCTGAGAAGGTGCGAATAGACATCGACGACGCGTTCGCCGCGTGAATCTCTGGTG
Organism: Rhodococcus sp. 1168; assembly: GCF_002091955.1. GTDB lineage: Bacteria > Actinomycetota > Actinomycetes > Mycobacteriales > Mycobacteriaceae > Rhodococcoides. The sequence goes on from NZ_MKKY01000025.1 coordinate 3,678, forward strand.
ATGACATTGGGAATGGTGTACGTGCTCATCACTGCACCCCCATCCCGACCGGCATACGACGAGCCGGCATCACCTGATCGAACGAGTCGACGATGGCGTCGACGAAACCGTACTCACGTGCAGCTTCGGCGGTGAACCATCGATCGTGCAGCGAGTCGTCGAAAATCTGCTCGCGCGATTGTCCGGTGTCCTCGGCGATGAGACCGAGCACCGTGTCACGGGTGTGGCGTAAGTCGTTCGCCTGCACCTCCACTTCGACTGCCGAACCGCCGATGCCGGCTGAACCTTGATGCATCAGAATTCGGGCGTGCGGTAAGGCATATCGCTTTCCGTGGGTACCCGAAGACAGCAGGAATTGCCCGGCGCTGCACGCTAATCCGAGGGCAAGTGTCGATACGTCGCACGGCACCAGGCGCATCACATCACGGATGGCGAGCATCGCCGGAACCGAACCGCCCGGAGAGTGGATCCACAAAGCAATGTCGGCCGAGGCATTCTCGGCGGCGAGGGTCAGCAGATGGGTGGTCAAGACGGTCCCGTTGTCGTCGTCGAGTGCACCGTCGAGGACGAGCACTCGATGACGCAACAGCTGTCGGCGGAGGTCGGAGGAGAACATTCGTGGCGTCGAGTCGGTCATGGCTCCACTATTGCTCACGAGAACCGTTGCGCACCAGCATCTCTGCCGAGAGCGGAGATGCCCGACGCCCATCCGCTCACAGCAGCGAAGGGTAAGTCGTCGACTTCAATGGGGTCTTGTGCAACTGGCCGATGTTCGATATTGTCGAACATACGTTCGAGATTGGGGGATCTCATGCAGGTATCCGAGGTACTGGAGTTCGTGGCGCGGCTCAGCGAGCTGAAACCCGAGGCGGACGCGGCTATCGGAATCGACCTGATCACCGCACTGGAGACCGCGACCTGTGCGTGCGCTGCCGCCCAGGCGGTGGCCACCGATGCCGTCGCCGCCTCGATCAGCGAGCAACGGAAGTCGCTCGGAAAACCAAAGGCGCAGTGGCGGGCAGGCCTCGCCTCGCAGATCGGACTCGCGCGGCGCGTGTCCCCGAACAAAGGTGCCACCTACCTCGGATTGGCACGATCACTCGTGCACGAGATGCCGCACACCCTCGACCGCCTACGCGGCGGCGAACTCAACGAGTACCGCGCCATTCTGATCGCCAGAGAGACAGCATGTTTGACGGTCGAGGACCGGCAGGTCATCGATAGACGGCTGTGCGCGGACGGGAACATCCTGAATGGACTCGGTGACGACGCCATCGCCGCGAGGGTCCGCGCGATGGCCGCTGAACTCGATCCCGCGTCGGTAGTGAAGCGCTTCGAAAAGGCGTTCTCGGCGCGCCGCACCAGTACTCGGCCACAACCGGACTTCATGTGCCAATTCACCACGGTGACATCGATGGATCGCGCCGTCTGCATGTGGGCGACCCTCCGACGTGACGCCGACTCGATCGTCAGCGGCGGCGAAGAGAGCCGAACCAGGGACCAGATCATGGCCGATCTGGCATACGAGCGCATCACTGGAACGACATCAGCGGGCGCGGGCGCGCCGGTGTCGGTCAACCTCGTGATCGCCGACACGACTCTTCTCGCCGACAGCACCGTCCCCGCACACCTGCAGGGATACGGAGAGATCCCCGCGGTCATCGCCCGCAAGTTGGTAGGCACTGCGTGTGCGGACACCACACGGGTCGAGCTCCGCAGGGTGTATGCCACCCCCTCGACCGGCGCACTCACCGCGATGGAATCGAAAGCTCGCATCTTCTCACCAGCGCTGGCCCGATTGATCGACGTGCGTGATCGAACGTGCCGAACACCGTGGTGCGATGCACCGATCCGTCACCACGACCACATTCGGTCCTACGCACGCGGAGGCGACACCAGCGCGAGCAACGGCGCAGGCTTGTGCGCCGCATGCAATCACGCCAAGGAGGCAGACGGGTGGAGTGCCGAACCTCGAACAGCACGGAAGCCCGGCGTCATCCACATCTACGACATGACCACACCGACCGGGCATGAGTACAGCTCGACAGCGCCGCCGATGCCCGTGGTCATCAGCTACCCGTCGTTCGTCGAGCAAGAGTTGGTGATCGACCTCTACGCGGCGTAGATGCCTGATAAGTCACTCCGGGAAGGAAACGACAGCGCCACCGGTTACACTGGGCATCGACGCGCGTAGCTGCACGTCAGACGTCGTGGAATGCTTCTACTTCCGCCCGGCCCCGGCCGCGTAGTCCATGTGCACCGCGCACAGGCTTTTCTTACGGCGATCGAAACTGCCCACCGGCAGTCTCGCCACCCCTTTGCACTTGTCGGGCACAGCCCGTGGTGCAACACCTTGCCCGAAAGGCGCATCACATCGTTATGACTACCTTTGCTTCACTCGGCGTTCCGAACGCGCTCGCCGAAGTTCTCTCCAGCCAGGGAAAGGTCGACGCCTTCCCTATCCAGGCTGACACACTCCCCGACACTCTCGTAGGACGCGACGTTCTCGGTCGCGGAAAGACGGGCAGTGGCAAGACACTCGCTTTCTCTATCCCCATGGTTGCCCGCCTCGCCGGACAGCTCCCAGGTAACCGCAAGCCAGGCCGCCCTCGCGGACTGATCCTTGCGCCCACCCGCGAACTCGCAACCCAGATCGCCGCCGCAATCGAACCGTTGGCCGCGGCGTACAAGCTCAGCGTCACGACCATCTTTGGTGGCGTCTCGCAGAACCGTCAGGTATCCGCCCTCAAGGGTGGCGTCGATATCGTCGTCGCCTGCCCGGGCCGGCTCGAAGACCTGATGAAGCAGCGCCACGTCTCACTCGACGGCGTGCAGATCACCGTCCTCGACGAAGCCGACCACATGGCCGACCTCGGGTTCCTTCCGGTGGTGACTCGTATTCTCGCCGCTACCCCGCCGAAGGGTCAGCGTCTCCTGTTCTCGGCGACGCTCGACAACGGCGTGGACAAGCTCGTCAAGCGGTTCCTCACCGACCAGGTGACGCACTCCGTCGACGAAGTCGACTCACACGTAGAAGCCATGACGCACAGCGTCTTCGAGGTCGACGGCGTCGAAGCCAAGAAGAAGCTCGTGCAGCAACTGGCTTCGGGCACCGGACGTCGCATCCTGTTCATGCGGACCAAGCATCAAGCCCGCAAGCTCGCCAAACAGCTCACCGAAGCTGGAATTCCGTCGGTGGACTTGCACGGCAACCTTTCTCAGGGTGCACGTGACCGCAACCTGCTCGCATTCTCCTCGGGTTCGGCGCGCGTACTCGTCGCCACCGACGTCGCCGCTCGCGGTGTTCACGTCGACGACGTTCAGCTCGTCGTGCACGTGGATCCGCCCGCCGAGCACAAGGCATATCTGCACCGCTCGGGCCGTACTGCTCGCGCGGGAAGCGCCGGAGATGTTGTGACGGTCGTTCTCCCAGAGCAGCGCAAGGACACCGCAATCCTCCTGCGCAAGGCCAACATCAAGGTGACCCCGGTCCGCGTCACGGCGGACTCGCCTCAGGTGTCCGAACTGGTCGGCGAGCAGGCTCGGTACGTCGAGCCCGTACCGGTCAAGGCTGTTCAGCAGCCGCGCCAGGGCAGCCCACGCGGCAACGGCAGCTCACGCAGCAGCAACCCTCGCAGCGGCGGCGCTCCGCGTCGCAGCGGCGGCGGCGGTCAGGGCCAGGGAAGCCAAGGCGGCGCAGCACGCCAGCACGCAGCCGGCGGCGGCGGAGGACGTAGTCGTCGTCCCGCAGGGCCTGCCGCGAGCCGTACTCGCTAGATCCAACGAAGACTGTGCGCGCGCAACCGATGGTTGCGCGCGCACAGTCGTTTTCGGACTCGGTTACAGCGTGCGGGCGTAGCAGATCGAGGTCAAGGCATCGACGTACGGGCCGAATGGCTCGATTCTGGTGTAGCCCTCCCGCTCGTAGAACCTCACTGCATCCAGTTGACGCGATCCGGTTTCCAACTTGAGAGTGCGAATGCCGTGGGCTCGTGCGCTCTCTTCTAGTTTGCGCAGGATGGCGATCGATACGCCGCGTCCGCGCTCGGCGGGAATGACGTACATCCGCTTGATCTCCGCTTCCTCGCCCCCTAGCAACCGAAGTCCCCCGCACCCGATGCCCACCGACGAATCGTCGCGCGCGACGACGAATACCAGCATGTCCTCCCCGGACGGTGGCATCCCCGGTTCGTGGCTGCTGTTTCCGTAGCGAGCATCCAGTTCCGCCCGCTGAGCGGCTCGCAATTGCGCCCCGGCCGGGGTATCCCAGCCTTCTTCTTCCACCGTGATCACTCGGGTACGCCTCTCTGGTTCCTGTTGGCGTGAGGGTAAGGACGGTGCTGGCACACTGGACCGGTGACCGTAAGCCGCACCGAACACCGCACGTCGACTGCGTTGACGCCTGTCGAACTCGCGACGGCTGCCGTGATGAGCAGCTTTGCAGTCGCTCTCTCGGTGGTTGCGATGGTGGTTCCGCTGGCCACCGCGTTACAGATCGTAGCTGCTGTACCGATGGCTGTCGTTGCGCAACGCCATCGCACTCGGGTGCTCGTCTCGGCGGCTGTCGCCGGGACTCTCGTCGCGTTCGTTGCCGCCGGATGGTCGACGGCCGTCACCGTGGCCACGGCCGCTCTTCTCGGTGGGATGGTCGGGCGGGCCAAACGTCTCGGCCATGGCCTGTTCCGAGTGCTCGTCACCTCAGCGATCGTCGGGCCCGCCATCGGCCTGGTGACGGTGGGCGTGTTGTTCCTGTTGGCGCCACTGCGTGAGCTGTTTCTCAAAACTATCGAGAACACCATCGAGGGCGTCGCCCGACTGATGGCGAGGACCGAATTTCTGATCCCTGCTGCGGACACGTTGCGCTCGGGTGTCGGTGCCGTGCTGGACAACTGGTGGTGGTGGATACTCGGCACCGCAATATTCAGCATTGTCCTCGGCGTGTTCTTCACATGGCTGATCCTCGGGGCAATTCTCGACCGTCTCTCGACCATCCCCGTCGCTGATCACCTGCCTGCTGCGGTGGACGGAGTGGTGGCACCGCTACCCGTCCGGTTGACCAACGTCGGCTTCAGCTACGAGGGTTCCCGTACCGCCGCCTTGCAGAGCGTCGACCTCACCGTCGATTTCGGGGAGTTCGTCGCAGTGGTCGGACACAACGGGTCCGGAAAGTCGACGCTGACAAGAATTCTTGCGGGGCGCACACCCACCACCGGGACCGTGGACCGTCCCGGTGTCGCCGGTTTGGGGCTGGCAGGTGGAACGGCAGTAGTTCTGCAGCGGCCGGAAAGTCAGATTCTCGGCAGCCGCGTCGGCGACGACGTCGTGTGGGGCCTTCCCGCAGACGCCGAAACCGATATCGACGCGTTGCTGACCGAAGTGGGTCTGGGCGGAATGGGAGCACGCGAAACCTCGACTCTGTCGGGCGGTGAAATGCAACGGTTGGCGGTTGCGGCTGCACTGGCGCGGCGCCCCGCATTGCTGATCGCCGACGAAGCAACCACGATGGTCGACGCCGCAGGCCGAGCGAGCCTGGTGGCACTGCTGGCCGATCTCCCCACTCGACACCGGATGTCCGTCGTACTCGTGACGCATCAAGAACTGGAAACAGCTGCGGCCGATCGCGTCGTACATCTTCACGGCGGGGCGCAGGTGCAACACAGCGCCGAATGGATGCGCACGGCGTTCCTCGACCCGGCGACCACCCACTTTCGTGCCGGATCACCGATCATGACTCTTCGCGGCGTAGGGCACATCTACAACAGGCACACGCCCTGGTCACAGCTGGCCCTCACCGGGATCGACCTGACTGTGCACGCGGGCGACGGGCTACTTGTCCTGGGCGGCAATGGATCCGGAAAGTCCACTCTCGCGTGGATTCTCGCCGGCCTGACCAAGCCGTCGACCGGGACCGCAGAGTTCGAGGGTTCTCCGGTGTCGGACAACGTCGGTGTCGTAGGTCTGGCATTTCAACATTCACGGCTACAACTTCAGCGCCGCACCGTCGCGGAGGACATCGCGGCCGCCGGGGGCCCAGAAGCGGGTTCCGTGCATGTCTCACGCGCGATGGACGCAGTCGGCTTGGATCGACTGCTCGCAGGTCGAGAGATCGATTCACTCAGCGGCGGACAAATGCGTCGGGTCGTCATCGCCGGGCTCGTGGTGAACAAACCTCGGGTGCTCGTCCTCGACGAACCGCTGGCCGGGCTCGATCCGCCGGGGCGAACCGACATCATCGGCGTGCTCGGTCAACTACGACGACAGGGAATCGCGATAATAGTCATTTCGCACGACATCGACGGTATCGACAGCGTCTGCGACCGAACGATTACCCTTGCCAGCGGGCGCATCACGTCCGAAAAGACAAACCGCGGGGTGACGTCGTGACCACTGTTGTACTTCGCCAAGTTCCTCGCCACTCGCCGATCCACCGGCTCTGGGCCGGCACGAAACTGCTGTCGGTGGTGCTCATCAGCATCACGCTGCTGACCGCGCCATCGTGGCCCGCCCTCGGGATCGTCGTCGGCCTGCTGGTGGTCACCGCGATCATCGCGCGCGTGCCGCCTACCGCAATACCCCGCCCGCCGAAGCTGATCTGGGTTCTGTTCCTCATCGGCGCGCTCATCAACGCCCCGTTGGGGTTCTCGGCTGTGCTGCTCTTTCTGCGTGCAATGGTGTTCGCATTCGTGCTGCTCGGGGCGTCGCTGATGATCGGGTGGACGACGTCGATGAGCGATATCGCACCCGCTGTCTCGATTCTCGGAACACCGCTGAAGAAGCTGAAGTTGCCGGTCGACGAATGGGCCGCGACCGTCGCATTGTGCCTACGTTCACTTCCGTTGTTGATCGAGGAAGTGCGCGTCATGATCGCTGCCCGCCGCCTGCGCCCCAAATCTGTCCTCAACAGCGTCGCGGACAATTCGATCGTCGACCTCATCACGGCGACGATGTCCATTGCCATCCGACGGGCGACGGAGATGGGTGAAGCCATCACCGCGCGCGGCGGCGCTGGACAGATAACCGCCTATCCCAGCCGACCGCACCTGTCCGACGTCATTGCCTTCACCGTCGTCGTGCTCAGCTGCGCCGCAGCACTGGTGGTCACGTTCGCGTTGTGAGCGATGCGGCTATTCCCCGCCGATACGTTGCGTTCGACTGTTGAGCGCTTTGACGAACACGTCAGGGATGTCGCGCGGGTCCTCGGCGATGTAGCTCGTCCCGCCAGTGGCCGCGGAAATCTTCTGCAGGGCAACGGGATCCGCGTCCGTAGTAATACCGATTGTCACGATGACCACGGGTCGTACTGGATCCTGCTCGCGTTTGAGAGTGGCGATCAGATCGTCGAGACTAGGACTACCCGCATCTTCGTTGGCGCCGTCGGTCAAGAGAATGACGCTGTTGACGAAGTTGGGGTTGTAGCCTGCTTTGACATTGCGGAAGGCAGCGAGCGTCGTGTCGTAGAGACCGGTGCCCCCGCCGACCAACGACGGTAGCGTCCGGATTCCGGCCAGGATTGCTTCGCGTTGAGGAAGACCGTTGACGACGTTACTTTCGGGTCCGATGGGGACCAGTTCGCGATAATCCTGATTACCTCCGCCGAGGCCGATCGAGAACGCCCACAAGCCCATCTCTGCTTGCGAGTTGAACAGTGCGTTACCGCCGAGACTGGCCTCCACGGTCAGCGCGATGCGGGTCGAGTCCCCCGACTTGGCTGCCATCGACCCGGACACGTCTTCGACCACAACGGTCCGCAGTGGCAGCGCCAGGACAGACCAGTCCCGCAGCGTCGACTCGATGGAGAGTGGATTTTTCAGCTCGAGGGCGGCGACCGACCCGACACCGGTGCCGTCGGTCAACGGAGTTCCACTGGCCTGTCGAAAGCCTGCGTCGAGCAGCGCGTCAACTGTCGTCGAGTTCGCCAACAACGAGGCCAGAGCAGTCCCTGCCTTCTTCGCGGCGTCGTAGTCCGGTCCCATTGCTGCGGTCACGGCAAGTGGGTAGTCCAAAAAGTAACTGCCGGTCGGAGGGACCGACGCGAGCAGAGGCGCTTGCGGGTTGGCCTTGTTGTAGGCCACCACGCTCTGTTCGGTGGCGACACTGCTACCTCCCTCAGCAGCGACCTGCGCTATCAGGTCGGTCGTGCCGTGCGGTGTGTTTGCGATTCGCCCGAAGTCCTGGGCGATAGGAACGAGCGCCGCCGAGACTGCCTTCGGATCGGAGATCGAGACCTCTGATTCGGCCAACGCACCCAATATCGAGGCAATCGACGCGCTGCTGTTGAGTGGATCTCCGATTCGCTGCTGCGGAGTCTGCAGAACCTGCAGCCAATTCTGTGCCGTGGATGGTTCGCCCACTCTCGTAACCACGACCGGCAGCGTTTTGGCGACCGCGGACTTCGCAACTTCCGGTAGCGCCCCCGTCGAGCGGAGTGTCTTGAGCAACCAGAGCGTCGAATCGGGAATCCACAGGTCGGGCCGGCTGCCATCGATACCTGCAAGCTCCGTTGCGGTGTCGGTCGGAGCTTCGGCGCGAACCTCGAAATCGGTACAACCGCGGTCGAGCTCGCTGGACCGGCTCAACACCTCGGTCACCACCGGCTCGATGGTCGGGTCCACGGCCAGTGATACCTGGCCCGTGGAATCGCAGCCTGCCACCGTCGCACGTACGGCCTGGACTCCGAAGTACGCGCCCACGACGACCACGACCGCGACCACCACAACCGCTGCCCATTTTGCAGCCGGAGTACTCCGAGTTCCTGTTCCGTGACGCCCAGACATTTCCGCGCACTCCCCCATTGGTCAGCTAATTAGCAGCGACCTGCATCATGCACCAAATTGCGACCTATGGAGACGCTTACCCCAAAAAAGCCAGAAAATCAGCGACCTGATCGACTTTTGAGAGCATTCACGAACACATTGGGAATTTCTGCGGGATTTCGAGCCAAAAAGCTTGTACCGCCAGTGGCCGCAGAGATCTGTTGGAGAACCCCAGCGTCGGCGTCGTCGGTGATGCCGATGGTGACGATGATGACCGGCTTCGTCGGGTCCTGCTCCGAGCGGAGCGTGGAGAGCAACTCCTCTAGCCCCACGCTGCCTGGATCCTCGTTGGAACCGTCGGTCAGGATGATGACGCTGTTGATGTAGTCGGGATCGTATCCCTCTTTGACCTTGCGGAAGGCGGCAAGAGTCGTGTCGTAGAGGCCAGTGCCGCCACCTACGAGACTCGGTAGGGTGCCGATCTGCTGGACGATGACATTTCGTTGCGAGGTCCCGTTCACGTCTTCGTCGAGACGGCGAATCGGAACCAATTCTTTGTAGTCCTGGCTTCCGCCACCGAGACCGATCGAGAACGCCCACAGCCCTAATGCCGCATTGTTGGGGAAGAGCTTGCTTCCCGTTTCGCTGGCTTGAACGGTCAATCCGATGCGAGTGTCCGCACCGGCACCGTAGGCCATCGAACCGGAGACGTCCTCCATCACCAGAGTCCGCGACGGGAGGGCCAGGACTTGATATTGCCGCAACGTCGCCTCGGCGGTCTGCTGGTCGGCGATGGTCAACGTCAGGATCTTTCCGACACCGCGGCCGTCGCTGAGAGGTGTGTTGTCCGGTGAGCGGAAGCCCGCATCGGACAGCGCTGCCAGACCGGAAGAGGAGCCCATTGCATCGGCGACGGCGAGGCCGACGGTCTTGGCGCTCTCGTGAGATTCACCGGCGGGTTCGGTGACGGCGAGTGGATAGTTGAGGAAGAAGCTTCCCGTCGGCGGTGTCGTGGTGCCGAGTTCGGTGCCGGTCGAGACCTCGTAGTCCACCAGCGTCTGCTCGGAGACGACCGAAACGCCACCATCGGCAGACATGTCGTCGAGGCGGACAACCGGATCTGCTTCGCCTCTCGTCGAAGCCTGTGCCTGTGCGATCGGCACCAGGGCAGCGGAGACGGAGTCGACTGTGGCGGCGTCTGCACCGGCCTCGGCAAGGGCACCGAGGATCGCGGCGTCGGAGATCGTGTTGGTCAACGGATTTCCGATCCGGAGACTTTTCAGTTGTAGTGCGGTGAGCCAGGTATCGAAGAAGGGCACCTCGTCTAGACGAGCGGCGATCACCGCAGGCGAACTCGCGACGGATTGGCTGGCGAGGTCGACGAGCGAACCGGTGGCCCGCACAGTCTTACCCACCCAGAGTGCCGAATCCGGTATCCACAGCGAGGGAACATCCACGCCCTTGGACACGGCGGCGGATACCTCTCCCGAGTCGGTGGCCGTCACCTCGATGTTTGCGCAACCGAGATCCTCGGCCGATGTGTCGTCTATCACATCCTGCACGACGCTCGCGATCGCCGGGTCGGCAGCAAGCGTGTAAGTGGAAGGATCCTTGCACCCGGACCCGAATGCTTTCTGCGCGGCGAAGACGCCGACGCCGACGATCACCAGAAGTACGACAGCGAGAACGCCGTACTTCACCAATCCGGTCGCGTCGGCCGTCGAACGCGCGGCACTGTGTTTCGCTGGACTGTGTCTACCAGGCATTGTGAAGAACCTCTCCGTATGAGCAAGAGCCTCCGATCAGACCCCCGCTGCGCGGCTCGCCGAAGCGTAGCGCGGCTTTGACCTGCACGCGTTATGCGTAGAGCGACTCGAAGGTCTTCAACGAGTTCTCGATGTCACCTTTGAGAGCTCTCGCAACGCCAGAGCCGATGGGACCGAACAGGGGTGCACCACCGAGATCGATGTCGAGAGTCAACTGCGAACCGCCGTTTCCCGCGGCGCTCACCGATAGCACGAGGGTGATCTTGACGCCACCTTTGCCGTTGCCCTTCAGCTTCAGCTTGTTCGGCGGATCGTAGCTTTCGATGGTCCAGCGCACCCGATTGCGCATGCCTTTGACACTGGCGACCGAGTCGAGAGTGGTGCCGACGGCGAGCTCGGCGGGTAACTCACCGCGCCACGCCTCGTGGATGGAAAGCCACTTGTCGTAGTCGGAGAGATCGGACGCATGCGTCCACGTTTGTGCCGGGTCGAGGGGGACGTCGGCGGTCACTTTGAGCTTGGCCACAGCACGGATGGTAGCCGGACACGTCGAGACGCCCGTGTGAGGAGCACACACACGGGCGTCTCGATTGGAAAATCCCAAGGTCAGTGAGCTGAGGCCTTCTCTGCTCCGATGCCGGTCAACGAACGGACCTCCATCTCGGCCTGCTTCGCTCTACTCTCCGAATCCTTGGAAATCAACGTGCCCACGATGCCGAGGACGAACGCGAGCGGGATCGATACGATGCCTGGGTTCGACAGCGGGAACCATGCGAAATCCGATCCGGGGATCATCGAGGTCTTCGAGCCGGACACCGCAGGCGAGAAGATGATCAGGACGATGGTCGAGATCAAACCGCCGTACATGCTGAACAGTGCGCCGGTGGTGTTGAACCGACGCCAGAACAACGAGTACAGGATGGTCGGGAGATTCGCTGCCGCAGCGACGGCGAACGCTAGTGCGACGAGGAATGCGATGTTCTGACCGTTGGCAAGAATTCCGAGGCCGATGGCGATGACACCGATGACGACGGCTGTGATGCGCGACACCTTGACCTGCTTCTTCTCGTCGACCTTGCCCTTCTTGATGACACCGGCATAGATGTCGTGGGCGAAGGATGCCGACGCGGTGATGGTCAATCCTGCGACGACCGCAAGGATCGTCGCGAAGGCTACTGCCGAGATGACGCCGAGGAGAATGACGCCACCGAGTTCGAAAGCGAGCAGTGGCGCAGCGGAGTTCTGGCCACCTGCCGAAGCGAGGATCCGGTCCGGTCCGACGATCGCGGCGGCACCGTACCCGAGTACCAGGGTGAACAGGTAGAACGCACCGATGAGAGCGATCGCCCATACGACGCTGCGTCGAGCTTCTTTCGCGGTAGGCACCGTGTAGAAGCGCATCAGAACGTGCGGTAAACCTGCGGTGCCGAGAACCAGTGCGATACCGAGCGAGAGGAAGTTGATCTTCGACGTCGCACTGCCGCCGTACTGCGCACCTGGCTCGATGATGTCGCGTGCGGCGACTGTGGCGTCGGCGGATCCGGACACCATGGTCTGCGCGCTACCGATGAGCTCGGAGAAGTTGAGTCCGAACTTGGCCAGCACGAGAACGGTCATGAACGCGGCGCCGACGATCAAGAGCACGGCCTTGATGATCTGCACCCAGGTCGTGCCCTTCATCCCGCCGATGAGGACGTACGCGATCATCAGCACACCGACGATCGCGATGACGATCGACTGACCAGTGCGGTCGGAGATGTCGAGCAAGAGGGCGACGAGGCCACCCGCGCCTGCCATCTGCGCCAGCAGGTAGAACAGCGAGACCGTCAGCGTCGACAATGCAGCAGCCGTGCGCACCGGCCCTTGCCGCAACCGGAAGCTCAATACGTCTGCCATCGTGAATTTGCCGGTGTTCCTGAGCAATTCGGCGACGAGTAGCAACGCGACGAGCCACGCGACGAGAAAGCCGATGGAGTACAGAAAGCCGTCGTACCCGTAGACGGCGATTGCACCGGCGATACCGAGAAAGCTTGCGGCAGAAAGGTAGTCACCGGCGATCGCGATGCCATTCTGCGGTCCGGAGAAGCCACCGCCTGCGGTGAAGAACTCCGACGCCGTGGTGTTCTTCTTGCTGGCCCGGATGACGACGACCATCGTGATGAGCACGAAGGCCACGAAGATGGAGATGTTGACTATTGGCTCGCCGACTGTCGTGTCCGCTGCTTGCGCGAGATTCATCGCTTCAACTCCTGGGAGGCTTCCATCTCGGTACGCAGGGCCAGCGCGCGTGGGTCGAGTTCACGGTTCGCGAATCTCACGTAGATGCCAGTGATCGCGAAGGTGGTGACGAACTGTCCGAGACCCAGCAACAAGCCGATGTTGATGTTTCCCCAAACGAGAGTGGACATGAAGTCCGTCGCATAGGTGCTGAGCAAGACGTACACGAGGTACCAGAGGAGGAAGAACGCCGTCATCGGAAAGACGAAGCTGCGCAATCTACGTCGGAGCTCCTGAAACTCCGGACTCGCCTGCATGTCGATGAATGCCTGCGCATCCGGTGGCGGCGGTGAAGTATCCGGTCGTGTCACCTTGTCAGCTCCTCATCTCGCTCGTCACGGGCTGTGACTCACATCTGAGGGAAAACTGTAAGAGAGCCAGCTCACAAAATGATGTAGTGGTGGCGATCACACGCTCAGCTGTCGGGTTGTGCGCCGAACGGTCGTGTGGCAACGGCGAACGGGCTCACAACTCCTGCTCACGATCGCGTCCCACACCGAGACGTTCGGGCGCATGAAGCCTGGTGAAGATTCGGCCGACGTCGGCCGGAATCGACGACGACGTCACCTTGCTCACCACGATCATCAGAGCGAACGCTATCGGCACGCTGACCGCGGCCGGGTAGCCCAGAATCGCCGTGACCCAGCCGCCCCACAGTCGATCGGGAATGCCGAACACCGACAACGACGCGGCGCCGAGCGATAAGACGCCGCCGCCGATCAGTCCTGACGCCGCCCCGGCCGGAGTCAGGCCGCGCCACCAGATACCGAGCACGAGCAGCGGACAGAGAGTCGACGCGGCGACGGCGAAGACCAGACCCACCGTCCTGGACAAGTCGAGCGAGACCAATCCGAGGGACAGAACCAGCGGAACCACCCCCGCGAGAATCGCAGCGATGCGGAAGTCTCGGACTCTGCCCCGCAGAACATCGGTGCTCAGCACCCCGGCGATGCTTACCAACAAGCCCGAGGACGTGGACAGGAATGCAGCGATCGCACCGGCCGCGACGAGGGCGGCGAGCAGCTGCCCTCCCACCCCGGACAGCACCGAACCCGGCAACAACAGCACGGCCGCATCGGAAGCTCCGGTGATCAGCAGTTGTGGCACGTACAGGCGCGCGAAGACTCCGAGCAGCGTGGGAAACAGGTAGAAGACGCTCAGTAGGCCGAGCACAGTGAGCGAGGTCAGCCGGGCTGCACGTCCGTCGGGGTTGGTGTAGAACCGCACCAACACGTGCGGCAGACCCAGGGTGCCGAGGAACGTCGCGAGTATCAGCGAATAGACCTGATACATCGGATGCGTTCCACCGAGACCCCAACCGGGCGTGGCCCATTCGCGATCGATCGTCGGCGCACCTGCGACTACCGGCACCGGCGAATGCGCGTCGAGAATCAGCGATGTCCCCTCACCCAGTTCGTGTGTGCCGTCGTCCAGGACGATCCTGCCGTCCACCGGTTCGTCGTCGACAGTGCCGTACACGGTCACCTCGATGCGCGAATCCACCTGCACCAGAACATCTGTGCTGATCTCGACGGTGGTCTCGCGGTCGACCGTCGGCGGGGCCGAACTCCCCACCACGCGATCGTCGCCGTAGAAGTGCAGTGCCAGGACGACGGCGGGGACGGCAACAGCGGTCAGCTTCAGCCAGTACTGGAACGCTTGCACGAAGGTGATCGAGCGCATGCCGCCGCCCACCACATTCGCGATGACGATGACACCGACCAACGCTGCGCCGACCCAACCGGGTACGCCGAGGAGAATGTTCAGCGTCAACCCCGCGCCTTGGAACTGCGGAACCAGATAGAGCGCACAGATGATGACGACGACGACCATCGCAAGCTTGCGGAGCCACAGTGATCCCAGCCTGAACTCGGCAAAGTCGGGGACGGTGTATGCGCCACTTCGTCGTAGCGGTGCGGCGACGAACAACAGCAGGCCGAGGTAGCCGGCGGTGAAGCCGATCGGGTACCACAGCGCGTCGGCGCCGTATTTGGCGACGAGCCCGGCGACTCCGAGGAACGAGGCGGCGGAGAGGTACTCCCCCGAGATCGCCGCGGCGTTCCAACGCGGCCCGACAGTACGTGACGCGACAAGAAAATCGGAGGTGGTGCGGGCCAACCGGACACCGTAGATTCCGATCGCAACGGTAGCGACGGCGGCAGCCAACAACGCCGCCACCGTTACCCACGGCACTGCCACGGCTAGTCGTCCACGAGATCGGTGAATTCGTGTTCGTTGCGCTCCGCCTGGCGCACGTAGATCCATCCCACACCGAGAAGCAACGGGTAGATCAGCACGCCGAGTACCAACCAAGGCAGTCGAATCCCGAACACCACGGCATCGGCGAATGCTGGAACCAAGAGTCCGACAAGCGGAATCGCGAACAGTACACCCAACGCCAGAGCGGCCGATCGGATCGACAACCACAACTGAGCGCGCACGAGGCTTCGCACCATCGCGTCGCCCACTTCGGTCTGCTCCTGCACCTCGACCCGGGTGCGCACGATTCTTGCCCCACGCCGTTGCGCGAGGATCACACGCTGCCGCGCGGGCTTGCCATCCGTCATGGATTGGGCCAAGACTGTTTGGACCCAGCCTGTTTGGACCCAGCCTGTTTGGATCCAGCCTGTTTGGACCATGCCTGTAATGGCCCGCGAACGAGACGGTCCTTCAGCTCGCGGGCATGTCTGCGGCTCACCGGCAGCTCGACGGCGGCAAGCTCGCCTTGCATTCGTAGGCAGACCACCAGCCCCGATCCGACGCTTTTGATGCCCGTCACCAGTGCCAAGGATACGAGGTAGGAACGGTGCACTCGCAGAAATCCGATGTCGGCCCAGCGGCTTTCGAGCGTCGAGATCGGAATCCGAACGAGGTGCGACCCCCCGGTGGTGTGCAGCCTGGCATAGTCGCCCTCCGCCTCGACCCACCCGACGGACGAGCGTTGCACCAGCGTTGTGGTGCCGCCGAGTTCCACGGGAATGATCTCGTCACTCCCCGCAGATTCCTGACCGCCGGTGCTGCGGCCCGCAGCGACGATCCGGCGCAACGACTCGGCGAGCCGCTCCTCGCGCAAGGGTTTGAGCAGATAGTCCACGGCACCGAGATCGAACGCAGCAACCGCACGGTTCTCGTGTGCCGTCACGAACACCACGGCAGGCGGCCGAGCGAAGTTCGCGAGAATTCCAGCGAGTTCCAAGCCGTCGAGACCCGGCATGTTGATGTCGAGAAATACAGCATCGACGACGGGTGAGGACGGGCCCGGTTGCTGCTGTAGCCGTCGCAGTGCGGTGGTGGCGTCCGAAGCCATATAGACCTGACCGACGACATCCTGCCTGCTCAACAGGTATGCAAGCTCGTCGAGCGCAGGTTTCTCATCGTCGACTGCGAGCACAGTCAGACCAGGATGGGCCGGGGCTTCGGGAGTTGGAGTCATGGGCGCCGCTCATGTTGCCAGATGAAGGTCACGCTCGAATACCTGCTTTGAACTTCGGCACCCGCATGCTCACCTTCGTACCCGATCCCGGCGCAGTGTCGACGACGAGGCCGTAGTCGTTGCCGAAAGCAGCACGCAACCGGTCGTCGACGTTCGACAGCCCGACGTGAGCGTGGGTCGACCCTTCGGAGTCGGCGCTCGGGAAACCTGCGCGCAGCAGTTCCGGATCCATCCCGACGCCGTCGTCCTCGACGCTGATCAAACAGTCGGTGCCCTCGTCGGCCGCCACGATCGTGATGCTGCCGCCGCCGGGGTGGCCTGCGAGCCCGTGCCGTACGGCGTTCTCCACCAGCGGTTGCAGCGCCAGGAACGGCAGCGCGACGCCCAAGACCTCAGGAGCTACCTGCAGCGTCACCTGGAGCGCGTCGCCGAAGCGTGCGCGTTCGAGCGTCAGGTACCGGTCGATGTTGCGCAACTCGTCGGCGAGGACGGTGAACTCTCCTGCGGTTCGGAACGAGTATCGCGTGAAGTCGGCGAACTCGAGTACCAGTTCACGTGCCCGATCAGGATCCGTTCGCACGAACGAGGCAATGGTGCCGAGCGCGTTGTATATGAAATGTGGGCTGATCTGAGCTCGGAGCGCCCGAACCTCGGCACGATCCAACCTCGCGCGGGATGCGTCGAGTTCGGCGAGTTCGATCTGGCCACACGCATAGCGCGCGACCTCGGCGATAGCACCGAGCATGCCGGGTCCCGGCACCTTCGTGGTGACGGCACCGAGAACACCGACCACCCCGACGTCCTCGATGAGCAAAGGCTGGGCGATCAACGCACGTACCGCATGGTCCCCGCCGAGCGGATACGCCAACAGCACCCGACGCTCGCCGTCGATCGCGCGTCGAGCGGCTTGGTGAAAGAGCTCCGACAGCTCGTCGTAGGGGCCGTTCCAGGTCAACAGTTCACCGTCCGCGTCGCTTACCCCGAGTGCGTCGGTCCCGGTCAGTGCACGTAGATGAGGGGCCGCCTCGGCTGCGGATTCCACAGCCAGTCCCTGCCGAAGTGGTCGTGCCGCAAGTGAGGCAGTGTGCAATGTCGAATGGACTGCCCGCTCCTCCGGCGTCGTCAGTGCGCGGCGCCCCCGCAGGCCGATCACAGCGATGGCGACGACTGCGAACGCCACGATCACGGCGAACCACATGAGCGCAGAACTCACTCCGGTTGCCGCTCCGCATCGAGTTGGGTGATGAGCGTTCGCGGCGCGACGGTTCGGTACGCATCCTCGACGATATCGGCGATCTGCTCCCAGTCCTGTTCGACGTCGAGGTACACCCCGATCCAGCCGCGACCGCCGACGTACGGTGGATCGTAGAATCGGCTCCCATCACGAGCGATCCAATCCTGTTGCGCCCCGGCAGGAGCTGCTGCCACGAACCCGATGCGGTCGTCGTGATGATGGTCGGCGAACATGACGAATTGCGGTGACTTACGGACGAACCATGCAGGCTCGCCGTGACTGACGCGTTCGGTTGCCTCCGGCAGTGCCATGCACAGCGCGCGCAACATCAGCAGTGGCTCGGCGGCCTCTGGTGTCGGTCGATCGAGCATCCTTCAGCCTCCCTGGCAGGTATCACTTGCAAGTTGTCCCGCGAGACGACCGCTGAGCCACTCGACTGCGTCGTTCGTCGCGCCTTGATCGGAATGACCCTGGTCCGGCGATCGACGAAGCTCGACGACGTCACCCATCGAGCATGCCTGTGTGACGGCGTCCTGTGTCCATTTCGGGTCGATCAGTTGATCCTGCTCGCCGACGACGACCAACAGCGGGGCACCAGTCGGGGTTCGTGGCAGTGCTACCGAACGCAACCAGTCGACCATCGTGATGCGGGCAGCCTCGGTAGCAGGCTTCGCGTCACTCGGCATCAATCGCGTTGCTGCTTCCGCCTTCTGGAAACCGAGCAGGTCCGTGCACGCCGTCAGGGCTCGCTGATCTGTCACCAGCGCGCCGCTGATGTAATCGGAGTCGGAAACGTCCGGCTGCTGTGAGCGGAGCCCGTCCACCAGAAAAGGGACCAACAGCATTCGAGCAAGAGTGTTCGACGCGTCGAGATCGAACATGGGGGCGAGATCGAGAACAGGCGACAGCGCAGCACTGCCGACGAGTTCGAGACCGTCGCCGTAGTCCGTGCGCTCGGCAGCGGCCCACACCGCTTGTCCACCTTGCGAGTTACCGACGGCACCCCATCTGGTTCCGGTATCGGGCACGACATTGCGGGCTGCTCGGACGGCATCGATGATGTTGTGGGCCGCTGCATCGGGATCGAGATAGGGATGCTTCCCCGGCGTCCCGAGGCCTTCGTAATCGGTCATCGTGACCACCATGCCGCGTTCGAGGAACGGCGCTACCGTGCCGATGGTGCCCAACAGGTTCGGGTAGAGCGAGGGCGCGCATTCGTCGGTGACCCCGGTCGTGCCGTGTCCGACGGACACGATCGGCCAGCCACCTGCGGGCGGAGCCCCTTTAGGCACGAACACCACTCCCGACACCTCGGTGCCGGTATCTCCCGTTCGCGATGTCGACCGATACACGACGCGGGTGGCGGTGGCACCGAGGACGCGGACCGCAAGATCGGTATGCCCAATCTCGATCGAGGAGACGATCGAACCGCGCTCGGCGCCGACCGGCGCAGCAGGAACGGGAGCGTGAGCGGGTGGGAATGTCACCGCTTGGGGCTGAGCGCAGGCAGCCAGGGTCAGCACCGATAGGGTCAGCGCCGAAAAGGCCGCCATTTTCGTCCTGCGCATCTACCTGCTCCTACGATCGATGCGAGCCTCGGCAGCAGCCTCTTCGACGTCGAGACCGTCGAGGACGTCTCGAAGAACCTCGTCGTCGAGCTCGCCGGAGTCTCGCGCTTGGACAAGGGCGGCACGCTGCGCCACCAGAACGTTTCGGCGAAGCGCATCGAACAGTGCCCCTGCAGCGGCTGCCCGTTCCTCATGGTCCTCGGTTTCGTCGGCGTCCATTCGGGCGCGAACGGATCTTCTTACTCGTTCGAGAACGGCATCGACGGATTCTTGCCTCACACCCGGAAGTCCCTCGCGCGCAGCGCCCCTCATGTACGTTTCGGCCGCTGTGCGGGAAATGGTCCGCGCGAGAGCCCACTGCTCGTCGTTCTGTTGCTTCTCGTGTGGGTCGGCAACGTCCAAGCGACGGATCAGGTAAGGAAGCGTCAGCCCTTGAATCGACAACGTGCCGACCGCGACGACGAAGGCGAGAATCAAGAGCGCATACGCGAAGATGTGCAGCACCGGTAGGCCGTCGGCTCGAACATCCTCGATGACGAACTTCAGTTGCAGACCCATGTACGCGAACACGAACGCCTCGAGCAGAAGGTCGACCGTGGGCCACACCTGACGTTCTTGAATTCTGGTGGCACGCCCGGGACGAAGGTTGCAACGGACCCCAGATTGTGCCGTCCACCGAGCGCCCGTGTGTACTCGGTCGGTGCCGACTACGCACACACGGGCGGCGAGAATTCATTACTTGTCCGGAATGGCGTTCTTTGCGGCGTCCTGAACCTTGTCGACCTGGTCGGCGTACTTGCCGCCGGTCTTCTTGTCGACGAAGTCTCCGGCTTTGTCCACGGCCTGCTCGATCTTGTCCGAATTCTCGGCGGCAGCTTTCTGCCCCTTGTCGATAAGGCCCTTCAACGAATCTGCAAAACTCATTACCGCTCCTTTTCATTCGTGGATGGCAACAAGACTACGTCGCGCCGCCCACCGGCATGGCACCGAACAGTCGACGCTTTTCACCGTGCAGAGCGGCACTGATCCACCAGGCCGCCTCGACCGCGACGATACCCACGGCCCCGATGACGATCGCCGACGTCGTCATAGCGACATTCGAGGGGTCGAGTTTGAAGAACGTGCGGCAGAAAGGAATGGTGAACAGCAGTAGATAGCCGACTACCGATCCCGTGAGCAGTACGATCTTCCACCACACGTACGGTCTTGCGACGACCGCGAGCACCCATAGCGCGATCATGATCAACGTGATCAATGCTGTCGTACTGGCCTGGACGGTTTGCGCTTCGGTGGCGTCGGCGCCCTGGTAGGCGAGCAGATACGACACGAACGTCGCGACACCGACGATCACGCCGGAGGGAATCGCCAAGCGCATCACGCGGGACACGAAGCCGGTTCGGGCACGTTCGTTGTTGGGTGCGAGCGAGAGAACGAATGCCGGAATACCGATTGTGAACCAGGCCGCAATGGTCACGTGCCGCGGGAGGAACGGATACGGAATCGGTTCGAAATGGAAGATCTGCGACAACACCCCGGTCAGTCCGATGAGGAACGCCAGCAACACCGAGTAGACGGTCTTGGTCAGAAACAGATTCGATACGCGCTCGATGTTGCCGATCACCCGGCGGCCTTCGCCGACCACATACGGAAGTGTCGCGAACTTGTTGTCCAACAACACGATCTGCGCGACGGCACGAGTTGCCGCGCTACCCGAGCCCATTGCCACACCGATG
This sequence comes from Rhodococcus sp. 1168, assembly GCF_002091955.1. GTDB lineage: Bacteria > Actinomycetota > Actinomycetes > Mycobacteriales > Mycobacteriaceae > Rhodococcoides. Next base: position 24,442 of record NZ_MKKY01000025.1, read on the forward strand.
TCGGCATCCTTGAGTGCCAGGACGTCGTTGACTCCGTCGCCGGTCATCGCGACGGTGTGCCCGCGCGACTGCAACGCGCCGACCATCGCTCGTTTCTGATCCGGCCGGACCCGTCCGAAAGTCGTCGAATTCTCTACGGTGTCGGCCAAATCTTCCGAGTTCTCCGGCAGATCGCGTCCGTCGATCGGCGAACTCGTCAGACCGAGCGAACTGGCAACAGCTCCGACCGAGACCGCGTTGTCACCGGAGATGACCTTGACTGCAACGGACTGGCTTGCGAAGAATCCGAGCGTTTCACGGGCATCCGTGCGCACTTTCTGTTCGAGAACGATCAGTGCGCGGGGCGTCACCTCCCCCGGGGCGGAGGGGTCGTCGACGGGGAGGTTGCTGCTCGCCAACAACAGGACTCGCAGACCGGCCGATCCGGCTTCCTCGGCCGCACGCGCAGTATCCGATTCCGGGTCGAGCAGTACATCCGGCGCGCCGAGCAGCCAATCCCCGTTGTCGCCGTAGGACAATCCGCTCCACTTCTTGGCCGAGGAGAACGGAGCTACCGCGGTCTGCGTCCAACCGGGAGCGTCGGGGTACGCCTCGGCAATGGCGAGCACGCTCGCGTTCGGCCGCGGATCGTCGTTCGCCAGCGCAGCGAGAACCTGAGGAAGGACCTCGGCATCATCTGGATTCACGACCCGCAGTTCGGCCAGACGCATACCGTTCTCGGTGAGCGTTCCGGTCTTGTCGGCGCACACCACATCCACGCGCGCGAGACCCTCGATCGCGGGCAGTTCCTGCACGAGACACTGCCGCCGGCCGAGTCGGACCACTCCGACGGCGAACGCGATCGAGGTCATCAGTACCAGGCCCTCGGGAACCATCGGGACCAACGCCGCGACCATGCCGTTCAGCGCAGGTCCGAGAGACTGTCCGCTCGAGAACAACTGGTTGTAGATGATCAGGGTGCCCGCCGGAATCATCAGATAGGTGATGAACTTCAAAATCTTGTCGATGCCGCTACGCAGTTCGGAATGTACGAGAGTGAACTTGCTGGCCTCGTCGGCAAGCTTGGCGGCATAGGCATCGTGACCGACCTTCGTCGCCCGGTAGGCACCACTCCCCGCGACGACGAAACTCCCCGACAACACCTCGTCGTCGACCTGCTTATGAATGGTGTCGGCCTCACCTGTCAGCAGCGATTCGTCGATCTCGAGACTGTCCGATTCGATCGCCACCCCGTCCACGACGATCTGATCACCCGAACCCAGCTCGATGATGTCACCGAGCACCACCTCGTCCGGCGCGACTTCTCTGGCCTCACCATCACGCCTGACGACCGGCTTGCTCTGCCCGACGATCGCAAGCGCGTCGAGAGTTCTCTTGGCTCGAATCTCCTGGATGATGCCGATACCGCTGTTGGCGACGATCAGCAGCCCGAACATGCCGTCGATGATCGAACCCGTCGACAGCACGATGGCCAGTAGGACACCCAGAATCGCGTTGATGCGGGTGAAGACGTTGCCACGAACGATTTCCTTGACAGACCGGCTTGCGCGGGCCGGGACGTCGTTGGACTTGCCCTCGGACCGAAGTGTCGCCACCTCGGCTTCGGTGAGTCCGTTCTTGCGCTGAGCGTCCGTTTCGATCGACATGGCAGTAAGACTAGGCCGTCGATCAGCCGAGCCGGGCCCACCAACGGTCGCCGGTCGACCCTCGCGCGAGGTCCACCCGTTGACCAGGCATCGGGACCGAAACCTTCACACCCGACGGCTCGGCCGCCGCGGTCAATCGGACGATCGGCTCCGACCACGGATGGAACGCCAAATTGAAAGTCGCCCAATGCACGGGAACCAGGACGTCGCCGCCGAGGTCTCCGTGTGCGCGCACCGCTTCCTCGGGATTCATGTGAATGTCTGCCCAGCGCGGGTCGTAGGCCCCGACCGGCAACAACGTGAGATCGAAGGGGCCGTACTTGGCACCGATTTCGGCGAATTTGGTGGTGTATCCGGTGTCGCCGCCGAAGAAGACGCGGTGCGAGGCGCCGGCGAAGGCCCACGACGCCCACTGCGTCAGATCCCGCCTGAGCCCACGTCCGGAGAAGTGCCGCGCCTCGGTGCACGTGATGGTCAATCCGGCGACCTGGGTCTGCTCGTCCCAATCCAGCTCGATGATTCGGTCCTGAGGAATTCGCCACCGAAGAAGGTGAGCGCCGATCCCGACCGGTACGACGAACGGTGCATCGTGCAGGCCCGCGAGCTGCTGCACGGTCGTCTTGTCGAGATGGTCGTAATGATCGTGGGAAATGACGATCACGTCGACACGTGGCAACGCGTCGAGCGGCGCGGGGGTCGGATGCAATCGTGCGGGTCCGACGACCGTGGACGGAGATACCCGGTTGCTCCACACTGGATCGGCCAACACTCGGACTCCGTCGATCTCGATGAGGACGCTCGAATGCCCGTACCAAGTCACTGCGATATCGCCGGCATCGACGGGGGCGATCAGCGGGGCGAGCGGAACCGGACGGCTCGGCCGCCCCTGCGAACGACCGCGCAGCAGCGACCGCAGGATCGACTCGTCGCCGCCGGTGAAGCTCGAACTCGGTTCGGAATTGTGGAAACGTCGGTCACGATATCGCGAGGAGCCCGCCGCATACGGGGCGATCTTCGCGGGCCCGGCTCCCAGCTGCGCCGGAAAACCCCAGGCAGCCCTGGTCAGCCACGCCGCGCCGGCAGTTGCGAGCGCGATCGGCACTATCGTTTTCTTCGTCACCGCACCACAGTAGGTCAGCCGCGCTTCGCGCGAGGTGCGGCCGGCTCGCCATATGCGCGCAGAAGTAGCCTTGCACTAGAATATTCGGCGACCGTTTGCCCTAGAAGGAGATCTCACCTACCCATGACCACCGAACAGCGGGAATTTCAGGCGGAGACGCGACAGCTCCTCGACTTGATGGTTCACTCCATCTACTCCAACAAGGACAGCTTTCTACGCGAGCTGATTTCCAACTCCTCCGATGCACTCGACAAGCTGCGCCTCGAGTCGTATCAGAACAAAGACCTCGACGTCGACGTCTCCGATCTGCACATCGAACTCGACATCGACAAACAGGCACGCACACTCACCATCCGCGACAACGGCATCGGCATGTCGCGTGCGGAGGTCATCGACCTCATCGGCACGCTCGCCAAGTCGGGCACCGCAGAAGTACGCAAGAAGCTCAAAGAAGCCAAGGACGCAGCAGCCTCCGAAGAGCTGATCGGACAGTTCGGCATCGGCTTCTACTCGACGTTCATGGTCGCCGAGAAGGTGACACTGCTGACGCGTCGGGCAGGCGAGGCCACGGCAACCAAGTGGGAGTCCACCGGCGAGGGCACCTACGAGATCAGTGACGTCGAGGACGCACCTCAGGGCAGCTCGGTGACTCTGCACCTCAAGCCTGCGGACGAGGAGGACCATCTCCACGACTACGCAGACGAGCGCAAGGTCAAGGAACTCGTCAAGAAGTACTCCGACTTCATCGCCTGGCCCATCCGCATCGATGTGGAGAAGCGGGTCACGAGTCCGAAAGACGAGAACGGCGAGGGTGGCGAAGAGACCGTCACAATCGAGACGGAAACCGTCAACTCCCAGAAGGCACTGTGGACCCGCTCCAAGGACGAAGTGTCCGAAGAGGAGTACAAGGAGTTCTACAAGCATGTGAGCCACGCCTGGGACGAGCCACTCGAGGTCATCCCGTTCAAGGCCGAGGGCACTTTCGAATACCAAGCGCTGCTGTTCATTCCGTCGCAGGCACCGTTCGACCTGTTCATGCGCGAGGGCAAGACCGGCGTACATCTGTACGTCAAGCGCGTCTTCATCATGGACGACTGCGAGGAGTTGATGCCCGAATACCTGCGTTTCGTCCGCGGTGTCGTCGACGCTGCAGATCTCTCGCTCAACGTCTCCCGCGAAATCCTGCAGCAGGACAGGCAGATTCGCGCGATCCGCCGTCGCCTCACCCGTAAGGTGCTCGCGACGATCAAGGAAATGCAGGCCGAGCAGCCCGAGAAGTACAAGACCTTCTGGTTGCAGTTCGGTCGCGCGATCAAGGAAGGCCTGATCTCGGACAACGACAATCGCGAAACCCTCTTGGGCATTTCGTCTTTCGCTTCCACGAACTCCGAGGACGGCGTCACGACGCTGGCCGAGTACGTCGATCGAATGAAGGACGGCCAGGAGCAGATCTACTACATGACGGGCGAGTCCCGTTCGCAGATCGAAAGCTCCCCGCACATGGAAGCCTTCAAGGCTCGCGGCCTCGAAGTGCTGTTGCTGACCGACTCGGTCGACGAAGTGTGGGTCGGAAACGTCCCTGACTTCGACGGCAAGGCGTTCCAGTCGATATCCAAGGGCGAGGTCGACCTGGACACCGAGGAGGAGAAGAAGGAAGCCGAGGCCCAGCGCGAAGAGCAGGACAAGGACTTCGCCGACCTGCTGACGTGGATGACCGAGACTCTCGGTGACGACGTGAAAGAGGTTCGCCTCTCTTCACGTCTGACCACCTCACCTGCCTGTGTCGTCGGCGACGAGTTCAGCTTCTCGCCGCAACTCGAGAAGATGTACAAGGCGTCGGGACAGTTCCTTCCGCCGTCCAAGCGCATCCTCGAACTCAACCCGACTCACGATCTGGTGAAGGGTCTGAAGAAGGCTCGCGAGGATCGCAGCGAGGACCCGAACCTCTCAGAGACAGCCGAGTTGCTGTATGCGACAGCATTGCTCGCCGAGGGCACCGAACTCAAGGACCCTGCCAAGTTCTCCCGCTTGCTTGCCGATCGATTGACGCGGACGGTCTAGTCGGCCCGGGGTGCGTGTGCCGCTGACCGCGCACCCTTTTTCTCGAGTGAACCCCCTTGCTCTCGGAAGAGCTTGGGGGTTCACTTGATAAAAATGTTGTTCACTCAGCTCGGCGATACACGTTCACGCACACAGTAGAGAAAAGTTGGTCAACGACGAGCGCAGATTGTTCAGCGCTCGGTGCTGCGCTACCCGAACCGCCCCGGCGGTCATATTCAGGGCACGGCCTGTCTCTGGGGCCGTCATCCCCCACACGACGCGCATCAGAATGATTTTTCGGTGCTGCGCCGACAGAGTATCCATCAACGCCTGCGCGTGGCTCTGCAATTCGATTTCCAGAACGCGGTCCTCGGGCGTTTCTTCCGACACCAATTCGTCGGTTACCGCTTCGAGCGAGTAGGCGCGCCGAATGGTTGCACGTCGACCTGCGTCGGCCAGTTTGTGTGACGCGATGCCGAACACGAACGCCATGAACGGCCGCCCCATGTCGCGGTACTTGGGAACGGCAGTCACCAACGCCAGACATACGTCCTGCACGACGTCGTCGGCCGAGACGTCCAGATTGCCCAAACGCGCAGCGCAGTAACGCTTCAGGCGCGGTTGTACCAGCTCGAGGACCTTGCCGAGTGCTACACGGTCTCCGACTACCGCCAGCGCTACCTGCGCCTCGAGCAACTCCACGACGTCGACATCGGTCATCGCCCCGTCCTCCCTGCTCACCCTGCGCCTCTATGTAGTTCGATCCTGCGCGGTAGATGGTTTGGTCACTACCCACCCGAGGGTGGAAATCGTGCCCCCTGGGGTGCGGCCCCACCCCCCTCAGGTGCATTCCGCTGCCAGAAGCTACGCGGCACAGTGATGTAGGTAACACAAGTGACGGTTCCCGCGAATCACCACTAGAGGCCATCGAAGACATCGGAGTCCCTCATGAACGAACAGCGCAGGCACAGCACAGTCGTGACAGACGACGGCACCACGCTGGCCGTTCACGAGAGCGGACGCCTCGATGCCGGCCTGACCGTGGTCTTCGTGCACGGTCACTGTCTACGAATGGAATCCTGGTTCGACGTACGCGACGAACTGGAGCAGTCATGGGGAGCGGACGTTCGGATGGTCTTCTACGACCACCGCGGACATGGCGCATCCGGATCCTCCGACGCAGAGTCGTACACGATCGACAATCTCGGTCGCGACCTCGGTGCAGTGGTACGGGCGGTTGTCCCGACCGGAAGATACGTGATCGTCGGTCACTCGATGGGTGGAATGGCCACGATGTCCTACGCCCGTCAGCACCTGGGCGAAGTTGGCGAACGCCTGGTAGGCGTCGGATTGGTCGCCACCGCATCCTCGGGATTGGCAGAGGAGGGCCTCGGTGTCTGCCTCGCGCATCCGCTGGTCACGATGTGCCAATCAGCGGTTCGACGCGCCCCGTCGATCATGGGAATCACCAAGCGCATGAGCCGGGGAGTGTGCGCCCCCATCGTCCGGGCAGCCGGGTGCGGATCCCGCCGGGTCAGACCACGGGTCGTCGCGCTGGCAACAGCGATGCTCAACGACACCTCCGTCGTCACGATGGCAGGATTCCTCGGCTCATTGCACGACTTCGACGAGCGGAAGAGCCTTGCCGCCCTAGCCGTCGTACCGACCTTCGTGTTGTGTGGGTCCGAGGACTCGATGACGCCCATCCGTCACTCGCATGCCATCGCAGCCCTACTGCCCGCCGCCCGAATGGTGAGCATCGAGAACGCCGGGCACATGGTGATCCTCGAACGCGCAGCAGTAGTAGCCGACGCGATCCGTACTCTCGTCGTGGCAGCGGAGACCGCCGCAACAACGACTACCGGCGCCGCCCTACAGGTCGCGTTGTGAGATGGCACCGCTCTGCAGGGCACGTTCGGCGAGTTTGACTCTCTTCTGATTCTGCGGCAAGTCCTCGACCCCGAACTTGGCGAACAAGACCCGCAGGTGAGTCTTGACGGCATCGATGCTCAGGAAGATTTCCGCTGCGATCTGCTGATTCGACGACGGGTTCGCAAACGTCGCATTGTGTTTGTAGGGCCTGCACAACGCGACGAGAACGGCGCGTTGAGTGTCGGTCAGTGTCCTGGCCTTGGGGAGATCCGCGGCGATGCGAGTGGCCTCGTCGCGGAGTCCGGAGTAGTCGCGGAAGGTCAGAGTCGACCCACCGATGCGGATTGTGTCTCCCTGCCGCAGACTCCGCCTACCGGCGAGCCTGTCCCCGTTCAGGTAGGTACCGTTTCTGGACAATCCGTCGTCGACGAGAGTCCAGTGCGTTCCCATCCACTCGATGGCCGCGTGAAGCCGTGAGACCTCGTGATCGTTTTCGAACGCGATGTCTGCCTGCGGGGAACGTCCGACGGTGAGTCGGACGCGCTCGGGCGAGAGGATCACCTCGTGTCGCACGCCGTCGGACCCTTCGTACTGCAGGCGCGAATTCTCTTCGGTGCTCACCACACCTCCCGGTTCACGTGAAAAGCATACGCACGCGGGAAGGCAGTTGGCAGCTAGCGGCCGAGGAACTTCGGCGGGCGCTTTTCGTTGCGTGCACGCCGGGCTTCTTGCATGTCCTCGCTCTTCCACGCAGCGCCGAACGCTTCCCACTGCTCGGGCTTCGGCTCGTCGTGCGCACCGTCGTCGTTGAAGACGAGCTTGAGGTGCCGCAATGCCAGCGGCGCGAGCGCGGTGATCGACTGTGCCCACTGCTGCGCGACGTCCACTCCTCCGCGCTTGTTGGCGAGTCCGCTGTGATGTGCCTGATCTGCATGCAGACGTTCACCACCGAGAAGGATCGTGCGCGCGACCGAGCCGCCTGCGAGCGAGGAGAGCCGCTTGATGGTCCAGTTGTTGACCGCGATACCCAGGCGGGTCGAGGGGATCTCGAAGTAGCCACCGTCCGCGACGACCCGGAGATCGCTTGCGATGGCGAGCTGGGTACCGGCACCGACCGCTGGACCGTTGACCGCGGCGATGACCGGGATCGGGACATTCTGGACCGTCTGCAGCAGTGTGTTCAGGGTCTCGGGGAAGTCGCTCGGGAACGAGTCGCCACTGAGATCGGCGCCTGCACAGAAGCTCGAGCCCTGCCCCGTGATGACGATCACTCTGGCGTCGCCGGCGACGGCGTCTTCGATTCCCTCACGCAGGGCCACACACAGTGCAGTGTCGAGCGCGTTGCGGCGTTCCGGTCGCTGAAGTTCGAGTGTGACGACATCGCCGTCACGAGTCTGTCCGATCATGACCTAGACGTTACCCAGCGGTAGCGACAGTGGTGCTGCGCGGGCTGATCTACTGGTCGATGTGATCGAAACGGATATTGCCGTGATCGGCGCGGGACAGGCCGGGCTGTCGGCCGGTTACCACCTGCATCGGGCAGGGTTGCATGCCGAAGAAGACTTCGTGATGCTCGACCGGTCTCCCGCACCGGGTGGAGCATGGCAGTACCGCTGGCCGTCACTGACGCTGAGTACCGTCAACAGGGTCCACGATCTGCCAGGAATGGAATTTGCCGATACGTTGACCGGTGAGGCCCCCGACTCCGTCGTGGCAGCCCAGGCCGTGCCTCGCTACTACCGCGCCTACGAGAACAAGTTCGACCTCCGGGTGCGACGGCCGGTCACGGTGAACGTCGTCTGCGGCCGCGAACCACGCTTCCGCATCGAAGCCGGTGAGACAGTTCTGTCGGCACGAGGATTGATCAATGCCACCGGTACGTGGGAGAAACCGTTCATCCCGCACTATCGGGGCGCCGAGTTGTTCGCCGGCCGGCAACTGCATACGAAGGACTATCGAACGGCAGGCGAATTCGCCGGCGAACACGTGATCGTCGTCGGCGGTGGCATCTCGGCCGTCCAGCTGCTCGACGAGATTTCTCAGGTCACCCGCACGACGTGGGTCACGCGCCGCGAACCGGAATTCCGCGAAGAGAACTTCGGACCCGAGGCCGGGCGAGCTGCCGTCGCGATGGTCGAGGATCGAGTTCGACGCGGACTGCCGCCCGGCTCGGTCGTGTCCGTCACCGGATTGCTGCTCACCGATCGTCTGAAGGCAGCGCGGAATCGGGGCGCCTTGAAACGCCTACCGATGTTTTCGCAGATCACCTCGAACGGGGTCCGGTGGGAGGACGGTACGAGCGTGGATGCCGATGTGATCCTGTGGGCGACCGGATTTCGCAGCGCGCTCGACCACTTGGCGCCGCTACGATTGCGCGGGCCCGGCGGCGGAATCGTCATGGACGGCCGACTCGCGACCCGTGTCGCGGCGAACCATCGCGTGCACCTGCTCGGGTACGGGCCGTCGGCGAGCACCATCGGCGCCAATCGGGCCGGGCGGGCAGCGGTAACCGAGTTACTCGACACGCTGAACAGCAGTTAGAAATTTCGAGCAATCCGCCCACTCCTGCACTCGGTGTCATATACGTTCGAGCGGGTGTCCACACGGACATCGCGCCGCACCACGCCCTCGTCCACTTCGGCGAAGCGTTCTGCGCTCGAACTGATTTCATCGACGGACAACAAGGAAGCTCGATCATGGGAAAGCTCGACGGGAAAGTAGCCTTCATCACCGGTGCAGCACGCGGCCAAGGCCGTAGCCACGCCATCAAGCTCGCACAAGAAGGTGCCGACATCATCGCCGTCGACATCTGCGCACAGATCGATACGGTCCCCTACCCCCTGGCAACACCGGAAGATCTCGCGCAGACCGTCAAGGAGGTCGAGGCACTCGACCGGCGGATCATCGCCACGGAAGCAGACGTCCGTGACTACGACGCGCTGAAGAATGTGGTCGATGGGGCGGTCGCCGAATTGGGTCCGATCGACATCATTCTCGCCAATGCCGGTATCGCACCACTGGGTGCCGTGAACCCGGATCACGTCAAAACCTTCCGAGACGTCATCGAGGTCAACCTGTTCGGCGCGTGGAACACCGTCCACGTGGGCGTACCCTCCATGATCGAGAAGGGCCAGGGCGGATCCATCGTCCTGACGAGTTCCACCCAGGGCCTGTCCGGTGCAGGCGGCACCGGATCGGGCGCGGCCGACGGTTACGCGGCAAGCAAACACGCCCTCGTCGGGCTGATGCGTACGTTCACCAGTTGGCTGGCGCAGCACTCCATTCGAGTCAACAGCGTGCATCCGACGGGAGTGAGCACCCCGATGGTGCTCAACGAGGCCATGCAGAACTATCTCGTCGCCAACCCCGAAGCCATTGCGCTGGCGGGCAATCTCCTGCCCGTCCCGATGATCGAGTCCATCGATATCAGCAACGCCATTGCCTGGCTCGTCTCGGACGAGGCCCGCTATGTCACAGGCGTCACACTGCCCATCGATGCCGGATACCTGGCGAAGTAGCAGAACCCATGGCACAGCTCGATGGCAAGACGCAGCTCGCTCCGTTGTCGATCGTCGAGATCCGCGGCCGGATCGCGGCGCGCGTCGTCGGGCGAGAGCACGAACTCGATCTGCTGTTGGCTGCGGTTGCGGCCGGGCGGGACCTCCTCATCGAGGGTCCGCCCGGCACCAGCAAGAGCACTCTGCTCGGTGCCATCACCGCCGAGTGGAACATCCCGTTACTGTTCGTCGAGGGCAACGCGGACCTGACGCCCGCCCGAATCGTGGGCCACCACAACCCTGCCCGAGTTCTTCGCGAGGACTACAGCGAGGACAACTTCGTGCCTGGGCCGCTTGTCGAGGCCATGCGCACCGGCGGATTTCTGTACATCGAGGAGTTCAACCGCGCACCGGAAGACACCTTGAACACGCTGCTCACCGCAATGGCAGAGCGACGCATCGCCATCCCGCGTGTCGGTACCGTGCACGCCCTCCCGACGTTCCGTTTGATCGCATCGATGAATCCCTACGACAACGTCGGTACCACACGATTGTCGACGAGCGTGCACGATCGCTTGTGCAGGCTCGCCATCGGTTACCAGAATGCCGAGGCGGAACGTGGAATCGTCGGACTACGAACCGAATCCGACTCCCCGCGCTTGATTGCAGATTCGGTGGCGATCACCCGAGCCACGCGCGAGCACGAGGACATCACGCAGGGCAGCAGTGTGCGCGGCGCGATCGATCTGACCTTTATCGCACAGCAGTTGGCATTGCTCCGCTCCGTCGAACTCCCCGCGAGTACCGACGTAGAACCCCCTCGTGATCTACCGGAGAGCTACCAGCAGGTGATGCTCGACGCGATCCTGCTCGCACTGTCCGGACGCATCCACGTCGACGAGACTTCGGGTGCGACACCGGAAATGATTCTGCGCTCCATCTGGGAGGACCACTTCGTGCTCCGCCCCGCCGCAGCGGCACCCGGTTGAAGAGCCGTCACTGCCGACTCACCGGTCCGTAGGCCCGGGAACCGAGGCACCGGCGGCGCGTTGAAGCCGTTGCGGCGCAGGCCGAAACAACTCACCGAGTCGCCGTCACTGTTTCGTCCCGGCGGTGGGGCCGGCGCGGTGCTCATCGCCGACGGGCGTCCTGGGCCGGGGATGACTACCGGGGAGAACAACCCGTCGACTCCGGGGCTCACCGAGGAAACTGCCGAGGTGATCGCACTCGCAGAAGCCACCGCGCAGGAATCGGCGTCCGATGCCGCAACCCGAGCACGCGCTCGAAAGATCGCTGCTCGCTTGGCTGTCCGACGTCCCCGTCGCGACACCCATGCCCGACGCGGGGTAGGTGAACTGACCTCGATCCGATACCGGGGCAGCAGCGACGAGATCGACCTCGACCGCACGCTCGATGTGCTCGCTGCCATTCCGATGCCGGAGGACGAAGACATCGTGGTACGAGAACGCCTGCACACCAAACGGTCCGTCGTTCTTGTCGTCGACATCTCCGGATCGATGAAGGGCGAACGAGTACGGACAGCCGCGGCGACCGTCGGCGCACTCGCGGGTGAACTGAATCGCGACAACCTTGCCGTGGTCGCATTCTGTTCCGACGCAGCCGTTCTCACTCGCTTCGGTGACCCGATGACACCTCTCGGAATCCTCGATACCGTCCTGCGGATTCCAGCCCGCGGTCTGACCAACGTCCAGTTCGCGCTCGACACCGCGGCCGGGTTGCTACGGACAGTGTCCTCACCGGACTCGCGAGTGGTTCTGCTGTCCGACTGCGTGCACAACGCCGGACCCGATCCACGCCCTACCGCGGCGCAAATTCCGCGCCTGGACATCCTGCTCGACACCTCTGGCGAGAACGACGTAGACCTCGGCCGCGATCTCGCTCGCCTCGGGCACGGCCGCATCAAGGTCATCCGCACCTATCGTGACGTCGGCCCCGCGCTCAGCGCACTGTTCGAGCGTTGACTCTATGGTGCCCGCCACCATGCCCCTTCTGGGCCAACGGAACTAGCGGGCACCATACGGCCATGAATTACTTCAGGCGCTGAACCACCATTGCCATGCCCTGGCCACCGGCTGCGCACATGGTCTCGACGCCGATCTCCTTGTCGCCCCAGGAAAGAGCGTTGAGCAGCGTCGCCGTCATCCGGGCCCCGGTCATACCGAACGGGTGCCCGAGTGCAATGGCACCGCCGTGCACGTTCACCCGATCGACGTCGACTCCCAAATCGCGGTAGCTGGGAATGACCTGTGCGGCAAAGGCTTCGTTGATCTCGAACAGGTCGACATCGCTGACGTTCAACCCTGCCGAAGCGACGGCCCGACGGGTAGCTTCAACCGGGCTCAAGCCCATGATTTCGGGAGATATTCCGGAAACCGAGGTCGACAGGATGCGTGCGAGCGGCTCGATCCCGAGATCCTTGGCTCGCTGCTCGGACATGATGACCAGGGCCGCTGCGCCGTCGTTGACCGGGCAGCAGTTTCCTGCTGTGACTGTTCCATCCGGGCGGAAGACCGGCTCGAGCGTCGACAGCGAATCGACGTCGACACCGGCGCGGGGGCCGTCGTCGCGAGAGACCGTCTGTCCGTCCGGAGTCTGAACGGGGGTGATTTCGCGATCGAAGAATCCGGAAGCGATGGACTCCTGAGCACGTGCCTGACTGAGCGCGGCGTATTCGTCCTGCTCGCGACGGCTGATGGACCGAAGGCTCGCGACGTTTTCCGCGGTCTCGCCCATTGCGAGGTAGACATCGGGGACAAGTCCCTCTTCGCGAGGATCCGTCCACGTGCTGCCTGCCTGCGCTGCAGCGCGCTCTGCGGGTGCCGCAAACTTGCTGTTCTTGGTGTCCGGCATCCCGTCGGACTTACCCAGTCCGAAACGCGAGACCATTTCCACGCCACCGGAGATGAAGGCGTCGCCCTCGCCGGCGCGAATGGCATGGAACGCCATCCGAGTGGTCTGGAGGCTGGAGGCGCAGTATCGCTGCACCGTCGTACCGGGCACGGTGTCGTAACCGAGAAGAACGGAAATCACGCGAGCGAGGCCGTAACCCTGCTCGCCTGCGGGCTGCGCACAACCGATCATGATGTCGGTCAGTTCCCGAGGATCGAATGCCGGGATTTTGTCCAGTGCAGCATGAATGATGGTGGCGGCGAGATCATCGGCGCGAAGATCCCGCAGTGATCCCTTGCGTGCGCGTCCGATCGGTGAACGGGCGGCAGAGACGATGACAGCTTCGGGCACGTGTGGCTCCTGAAAGTGGATTGAGTCGAAATCGATGGATGAGCAAAGGCAGTGCGAGCGTTCAGGCTCCGTACACGGGTGTCGGCGGTGCGGCACCACCGATCAGCTCGTCGACGACCGGTCCGAGTTCCTCCGGATCCCAACGGGCGCCCTTGTCGATGACGGTCCCATGGCGCCAACCGTCGGCGAGAGAGACTTTGCCGCCCTCGACCTCGAAGACCCTTCCGGTGACATGAGCGGAAGCTGTGCTGCCCAGCCACACGACCAAGGGAGAGACGTTCTCCGGCGCCATCGCGTCGAAGCCTTCCTCGGGCGCCGCCATGGTCTCTGCCATCGCGCCTCCCGCACCGACGGTCATGCGAGTACGCGCAGCGGGTGCGATCGCGTTGACGGTGATTCCGTACCGAGCGAACTCGGCTGCGGCCTGGATGGTGAGCGCCGCGATGCCGGCTTTGGCCGCCGCGTAGTTTCCCTGTCCGATGCTGCCCAGCAGACCTGCACCCGAGCTGGTGTTGATGATGCGGGCATCGACGACATTGCCTGCCTTCGCCTGTGCGCGCCAATAGGTGCTGGCATGACGCATCGGTGCGAAGTGGCCTTTGAGATGCACTCGGATGACCGCATCCCACTCTTCTTCGCTCATCGTCGCGAGCATGCGGTCACGCAGAAATCCACCGTTGTTGACGAGAACGTCGAGGCGTCCGAAGCCATCGAGGGCCGTGTTCACGAGCCGCTCGGCACCGTCCCAGTCCGCGATGTCGTCTCCGTTGACCACCGCTTCGCCGCCCGCGGCCCGAATGGTATCGACGACCTGCTCAGCCGGGCTCTCCCCCGTCGGACGTCCATCTTTGCCTGGGTCGAAATCGTTGACGACAACTTTGGCGCCTGCGGCCGCGAAAGCCAAAGCGTGTGCACGCCCCAAACCGCGGCCGGCTCCGGTCACGATTACAACGCGTCCCTCGAGCATGTCATTCACGTGTATGTCTCCTTGACGTTGCTGACGTGGAAGTCGATCGGTCGAGCTGCCGACAGCTCTCATGATTGCCGTGTTAGCGTACCAAGCAAGTGCTTGGTTGTTCAATCTGCCATTCGGCAACGAAATGCGCTGAACCTCTTCCATAGGATAATCTGCCAAGCAAGCGTTAGGTTAGGAGCCGAATGATCGAAGGACCGAGCACCACACCGGCAGCGCTCACTCGCGCCGCCGAGAACCATCCCGACCGTCTCGCGATCATCGACGGCGATTGCAGCCTGACCTTCGCCCAGCTGCACGAGCAGGTAGAAGCATTCGCTTCCTCGCTCATTGCCTCCGGGGTCGAAGCAGGTGCGCGCGTAGCGATCTGGTCGCCGAACACCTACCACTGGATCGTGGCAGCGCTCGGTACCCATTGGGCAGGCGGCGTCGTCGTTCCCATCAACACCCGCTACACCGGCACCGAGGCCGCCGACATCATCGACCGCGTGCATGCCGCGGCCCTCGTCGTGGTCGGTGACTTTCTCGGTACCGATCGACTCGATCGACTGCAGGAGTCCGCACCGGAGTTGCAGGTGCCGCTCATCGTGCGAATCCCACTCAGCGGCACCGATCAACCGAAGCCCGGCGTCACCGACTGGGACGAATTCTTCGACGTCGGGACCGCCGCGTCCCGCGCAGAGGCCGACATCCGCAGCGCAGCGGTCGACGCCGAATCCGTCTCCGACATTTTGTTCACTTCGGGCACGACCGGTCGCAGCAAGGGCGTGCTGAGCGCGCATCGTCAACTCATGTCAGTGGCGCAGTCCTGGGCCGAAAATGCCGCTCTCACCGCAGAAGACAACTACCTGATCATCAATCCGTTCTTTCACAGCTTCGGGTACAAGGCAGGTTTCGTCACCGCGCTACTCGCCGGGGCCACAGTGCTCCCGATGGCGGTGTTCGACGTGGAGGCCGTGATGGCCATCGTGTCCGAGCAGCGCATCAGCGTCCTCCCGGGCGCGCCGACGATCTACCAGAGCATTCTCGATCACCCCCGGCGTGCCGACTACGACATGTCCAACCTTCGAATTGCCGTCACCGGCGCGGCCCCGGTCCCGGTGGCTCTGGTCGAACGGATGCAGTCCGAACTGTCCTTCGATGCCGTCCTCACCGCCTACGGCCAGACCGAAGCGGTAGTGGCAACGATGTGTCGCATCGAAGACGACCCGGTCACGGTCTCCACCTCGTCCGGACGCGCCACCGCAGGTTTCGAAATCCGGATCGGGGAACACGACGAGATCCTCTTGCGCGGTCCCAACGTGATGCTCGGTTATCTGGACGATCCCGAGGCGACGGCCAAGACCATCGACTCGGATGGATGGCTGCATACCGGCGACGTCGGAGTCCTCGACGACCGCGGCTATCTCGACATCACCGACCGCCTCAAGGACATGTACATCAGCGGCGGATTCAACGTCTACCCGGCCGAGATCGAAGCAATGTTGCTGCGACTTCCCGGGGTGTACGAGGCCGCCGTGATCGGTGTACCCGACGAGCGGATGGGCGAGGTCGGCCGCGCCTACGTCGTCCTGGGGCCAGGCACCGATCTGTCCGAGGAGGCGATCGTCTCGTTCTGCAAGGACAAGCTAGCCGGCTTCAAAGCACCCCGGTCGGTGCAGTTCACCGAAGCTCTGCCTCGGAATGCGTCGGGCAAAGTGCTGAAAAACGAATTGCGCGAAAAGAAGTCGTGACCGAATAGCAGGACCGTGAATCGAAAAGACCGGGAGGGTGGCAATTGCCACCCTCCCGGTCTTTTCGATTCACTCTCAGAATTCGATTTTCAGCCTGTCACTCACCGGGCGTGCTTGGCAGGCGAGAATGTATCCCTCTTCGATATCGGCAGGATCGAGGATGGACGAATTTCCCATCTCTACTTCACCGTCGAGGACACGGCATGCACACGAGCCGCATTCGCCCTCTCGGCACGAGTACGGAACGTCGAGATTCTTGGACAACATCACGTCGACGAGCGTCGCGCTACGTGGCCAGATCATCTCGTGAGACTCACCATCCATCTCGACCTCTACCGACGCAGGTGCAGGCCCGTCGGTAGCGTCGAGTGAGATCAGTTCTTCGACCACCGGCGCAAAAGGATCTCCGGTCAGTGAGACGAAAATTTCCGTGTGGATCTTGCTTCGCGACGCACCGGCGTTCGCCAGCGACTCGTGAATGGCATCCATGAACGGCTTCGGCCCACAGATGTATGCGCGCCTGTCCGTCCAATGCTGCGAGAGGGTTGCGAGTTGACCGATCGTGGGTCGACCTTGCACAGACTCCAACCAGTGGACGATGGTCAGTCGATCGTCATATTTTGCGGCCAACTCGCGTAGCTCTGCGGCGAAGATGACCGCGTTCTCGTCACGATTGGCGTAGAACAACGCAACCTTGCCCTTGCCCTGGTCGAGAAGGGATTTCAGGATCGACATCACCGGGGTGATGCCGCTGCCTGCTGCGAAGAGCGCGACGTCTTCGTCGAGGTCCACGACGGTGAACACCCCTGCAGGGGGAAGCACTTCGATGCTGTCGCCGACCGCGACGTTGTCACACAGCCAATGCGACCCGAATCCGCCGTCGGTGCGTTTGACGGTCACCTTGAGGAGTTCGTCGGTGAAGGGTGAGCTCGCCAACGAATAGCAACGTGCTACCGACCCTTCGCGTTCACTCGGAATCCGTAGCGTCAGAAACTGACCCGGCTTGTACTTCAGTCGCTCCCGACTCTCGGCGGGTACGTCGAAGACCAACGAGCGCGCGTCCGTGGTTTCCTCTATTACGGCAGCAACTGTCACCACCACCGACCGTGTACTGTGCGGCGCCTCGACCAATGTCATCGCGTTGTGCCCTTTCCGATGCGAAAAATATCCAGGCTGACCTTACTGGCGCGTCTGGGCAGGTTCGACGCGTTCCCGCTGTGCGAGACTCGGCCGGAAAAGAAATCATCCCCAGCGCGACTGTCCGCCGTCGAGAGGAATCGTCGCTCCGGTGAGATAGCCGGCATCGTCGCTGACGAGGAACAACACGGCACGGCCGATATCGGTTTCCGGGTCACCGACCCGGCCGAGCGGAATACTCTCGACGAACTCGGCTGCCTCCTCTGGATTCTTCTGCATCCACCGTTCGAGGGCAGGGGTCTTCGCGTGCGGGGCCACGGCCAGAACGCGGATTCGGTCCTCGCCCCATTCACAGGCAGCGGACCGGGTGAGCGCGCGCATTCCTTCCTTGATCGAAGCGTATGCACCGTAGTTGCTCGCGTCCCAGCGCACCGAAGCCGCGGTCACCATATTGATGATCACGCCGCCCCCACGCGCCTTCATATGCGGATGACACAGTTGCATCAAGCGCAAAGCTGCCAGTGGGCCCGAAGCGAAAGACCTTTCGTACTCTTCGTCGACTATCGACAAAATCGGTCCGGGCTTGCAGTCGTTGGCGTTGTTCACCAGGATGTCCACTGAACCAAGGGCACTCACGGTCTGTTCCACAGCGGCGGTGATGTCGGCACGATCTTTCACGTTGCAGACAACAGCTTCGCTACGCACTCCGATGTCGGTCAGCATTGCGCAGGTGTCGTGCAGTTTGCTTTCGGTGCGGCCGGCAACGGCAATGGCCGCACCTTCCTTCGCCAAGGCGAGTGCGATACCTTGACCGATACCTTGACCCGCACCCGTTATGAGTGCAACCTTGCCATCGAGCTTTCCCATTTTCACTCCTCGTTATCTAGAATCGGATTTTTCTTTACTGTTTGTCGTCAGACCGGAACCGAATACGTTCCCATCGAAAAATCGGTAATTCAACCGATTCCACCATCATCGAAGAAGGATTCACTGTGACTGCCCCTCGAGCTTTCGACTTCTCCCATCGCAGCATCGTCGTCACCGGCGGCACCAAAGGTATCGGCTTCGAAATCGCCACCGCGTTCTTGGCGGCCGGTGCTGACGTAATGGTCTGCGGCCGCACAGTTCCCGAGACGTTGCCGAGCTTCGACGGACGCACTGCGAAGTTCCGTGCAACGGACGTCCGCGACCCGGCCGACGCCGCCGGATTGATCGAGGATGCAGTCGCAGCCCACGGCCGACTCGACGTACTGGTGAACAATGCCGGCGGCTCACCGGACGCCGATGCTGCAACCGTCTCACCACGATTCGTCGAGAAGATCGTGGCATTGAATCTCCTCGCGCCTTTCAATGTGTCGCAGGCCGCCAACGCAGTGATGCAGACGCAACCCGAAGGTGGTTCGATCGTCAACATCGGCAGCGTGTCCGCCCACGATCCGCAACCCGGAACCGCTGCCTACAGTGCCGCCAAAGCCGGTCTCCTGGTGCTCACCAAGGCCCTTGCGTTGGAGTGGGCCCCGAAAGTGCGGATCAACCACATCACGACGGGTCTGATCCGCACCGACAGCGCCGCCGCGGTGTACGGCGACGATGGCGGTGCGGCTGTGGTTCGTACCCTTCCGATCGGCCGGATGGCCGTTCCCCAAGACATCGCCGGAGCGTGCTTGTTCCTCTCCAGCGAGTGGGCCTCGTACGTCAACGGTGCAGACCTCGCGGTGCACGGAGGCGGCGAGTACCCCGCCCGTTACCTGGCAACCCATCACTGACCTCGGTCGCTCATTCTCCCGAGTTGAACCGCGCGCGGGCACCGGCGATGACCGGTTGCCCGTCGCGGACCAACTCGAAGGCGGTGCCGTCGGGCTCGTCCCACGAGAGCAGCTCCGGTGAGTCGCCCGGGAACAGCGGGGCCGCGAAGCGTCCGCTCACGCTGGCGAGGTCGGCCGGATGCACACCGAGTCTGCGGGCGAGGGCGAGTGTGCTCGCCGCCAGCGTGCAGAGGCCATGCATGATCGGTCGCGGCTGACCGATGGCCTCGGCCGCTTTCGGATCGATGTGGATATGGTGACGATCGCCGGTGAGGCGGTACAGCGCAGCTTGATTCGAACTGGTGCGGAGCACATCGGTCGAAGAGGGGCTCTGCTCGGGTCGGGTAGTTTTCGCCGGTCCTCGCTCGCCGCCGAAGCCACCCGATCCCGGCGCGAAGATTGCCCAGGTTGCCACGAAGAACGGCGATTCGACCTTCACCTCGAATACGGCCGCCGCGCCCTTGTCCCATACCTCGCCCACCGATGCCCGCATGGTGATCGAACCACTCGCGGGCAGCGGGGCGATGACCTCCATGCTTTGCGACCCGTGCAGTGCGGTGGTGGTGTCGAAGCCGCCGCGTGAGCCCAACTCGTCGGGCGCCCACTGTGCGAGGGTCAACGCGAAGGTGGGCAGAACACGAAGGTTCTTCTCGAAGACCAGATCCAACTCGCCGGCCTCTGCTCCCACCGCCAGGGCGTAGAGGATGGCGTCCTTCTCTTCGTAGGACACCGTCCTGGTGCCGAGATCCACGCCTTTCCACTGGTCCGGGGTCCTGTGGGTCTGCTCGGTCGTACTCATTGCTCGCGTCCTAGGATCAGCCCACTGGTGGGCACGGCTGTACCGGCAGTGACCAGTACATTGTTCACTTCGTTCGGTTGGGTGATCGACGTCCCACGCAGTAGGCGCACGGCTTCGGCGATGCCGTTCACACCGTGTAGGTAGGCCTCCCCCAGCTGACCACCGTGCGTATTCGTGGGCAGAGATCCACCGATCTCGAGATTTCCTTCGCGAATGAAATCCTTCGCCTCTCCTCGCCCACAGAAGCCCAGTTCCTCGAGCTGCGGAAGCACCAAGGGAGTGAAGTGGTCGTAGAGGATTGCGGCGGAAATGTCCGCAGGCGTCAACCCGCTCTGGCCGTACAACTGCTTCGCCACCACTCCCATTTCGGGGATGCCGGTGATCTCGGGACGGTAGTAGCTCGCCATCATGTGCTGATCTCGACCCGAGCCCTGCGCAGCACCTCGGACTATCGCCGGGGCATGCTTCAGATCCCGTGCACGCTCGGTAGAGACGATGACCAATGCCTGGCCCCCGTCGGTTTCCTGGCAGCAGTCCAGCAAGTGCAGCGGCTCGGCGATCCAGCGAGAATTCTGGTGATCTTCGAGTGTGATGGGCCGGTTGTAGAACCACGCGGCGGGATTGACCGCGGCATGTGCCCGGGCCACCACGGCGACGCGGCCGAAGTCTTCGCTCGTCGCGCCGTATTCGTGCATGTAACGACGGGCGAACATCGCAACCCACTGAGCTGGAGTCGACAAGCCCTGCGGCGTCAACCACGCATATGCGGCCCGATCGGCCGTACTGTCCATCGGCCGGTCGTGCTGACCCAGACCGTAACGCGTACCGGATCTTTCGTTGAACGCGCGATAGCAGACGACGACGTCGGCGACGCCCGTGGCGACCGCCATCGCTGCCTGTTGCACAGTGGCACATGCGGCCCCGCCGCCGTACCCGATGCGCGAGAAGAACTTCAGTTCACCGAGACCGGTGTTGCGAGCTACGATCGCCTCACCGTTGGTTTCGGCAGTGAAGGTGGACAATCCGTCGACCTCGGAAGGATCGATACCGGCATCTGCCAAGGCTGCAACGATGGCCTCGCAAGCGAGTTGAAGTTCACTGCGCCCGGAATTTTTGGAGAATTCGGTGGCACCGATTCCGACAATGGCTGCAGCACCGGATAATTGGCTACTCATAGAGCACCCGAGGATTCATACGCTACGGTCACGGTCCCTTTGACGTGGTCACCGAGACTGTTGCGGCCGCGCACCGTCACCTCGACCGTATCGCCGTCCTTGCTGGACACCGTTCCGCTCAAATGCATATCGTCTCCAGGATAGTTGGGCGCCCCGAGCCGGACCTTTATCCTCCGCACGGTCGCAGCAGGACCCGCCCACGCGCTGACGAACTGTCCCACCAGACCATTGGTGGTCAGTATGTTCATGAAGATGTCCTTCGACCCCCGCTCGACCGCCTGCACGGCGTCGTGGTGAACATCCTGGAAGTCGCGGGTCGCAAGCGCACCCGCCACGATCAGCGCCCGCGTGATCGGCACGATCGACTCCGGTAGCTCATCTCCAACTGCACAATCGCTCGGGGCTCGCACACTCACCACGGGGCTGCTCATGCGATGACCTCGACCCCGGTTGCCAAGAGGTCGCCGAGCCGATTCAGGTCGGACGCCGCGCCGCCAAGCGTGGCGCCGATCTGCTTGCCCCACAGCAGGTAGCGGTGAATCGGGTAGTCGGTGTCCACGCCGATGCCACCGTGCACATGCTGGGTTCGGTGCACCACTCGCTGTCCGGCGTCGCTGGCCCACCACTTGGCGACCAGCACAGATGTACCCGGGTCCTGCTTCGCCGACAGAAGCCCGGCTGCCTGCCAGAGGGTGACACGCATGGCTTCGATGTCGATGTAGCAGTCGGCGAGCTGATGGCCCACCGCTTGGAACGTGGCGAGTGGTCGGCCGAACTGGACTCGTTCGTTCAGATACGCCACCGCCTGCTTCACTGCACTTTCGGCGACACCCAACTGAACTGCAGCCAAAGCGATTTCGGAGTAGGACTCGAGACGGCCGACCGCACTGTCACCGGCTACACCGAGAATATCGACGCGCGCGCCCTCGGCGGTGATGTCGGCGCAGAGTTCGCGAGTCGTGGACTCGTTGTCCTGGCGGCTCACCCCGTCGGAAGACGGATCCAACAGGAAGAGCGCAGGGCCCGAGGACGTCTCGGCGGAAACCACAACTCGTGCGGCGACATGCACCGACGGGACCGCCACCTTCGATCCCGTCACGCGCCAGACGCCGTCGACCTCGGTTGCAGTCATGGACGGCGCACCGCTACCGAAAGGACCGAAGCCTTCGAGTCCGACAGTCAAAATTTTCGAACCATCGGATGCGGCGGGAAGCCACTCGCTCTTCTGGTCCTCGGTTCCGAACTCTCCGATGATCAACGCGCTCAACAAATGTGGCCACAGCGGAACCGGAGCAACCCGGCGCCCCTGTTCGACGAGAACGACGCAGAGTGCGGAGAAATCGAGGGCGCTTCCACCGAAATCTTCGCTCACCGCGATGCCGAGCACACCGGTTCGGCCGAGCTCGTCCCACAGGTCCCGATCGATCCGCTCCGTCGAGGCTTCCACAGCCACGATTCGTTCGGTACTTGCGCGCGCTCCGAAGACATCGGCAGCAAGTTCACCGATCGTTCGCTGCTCTTCGCTGAAACTGAAATCCATCAGTGCTCCTGAGATGAAATAGGCCGGAAGGCAGGCAAAGTCAGATCCGAGTCGGCGTCGATCCAGGTCAACTCGACGGCCATGTCGATGGTGACGTCGGCGGGCTCGATGCCGGTCATGTTGGCGACCAAGCGAGTACCCTCCTCTAGTTCGATGACTGCGACGATCAACGGATAGTCGAAGGCATCGATCTGTGGATGGTGGTTGACGACGAAGCTGTACACATGGCCTCGCCCCGACGCGTCCACGGTGTCCCAGTCGGTGGATCGGCATTGTCCACACATCGGACCGGTCGGATGTCGGAGTACACCGCAGGAGGTGCATCGCTGGATCACCAACCGGTGTTCGAGGGCAGCTGCGAACCAGAACGCATTGTCGTCGTTCAGCGCCGGACGAGGTCGCAGGGCACGAGGAGCGGCCTTCTCCGCCGGCCGGTACCGCAACGTGCGCCACCGCTGTGTGCCGACGACCATGCCGTCGGCATCTCGGTAGGTCTTGAGCGTGGTGATGAAATGCCCGACGCCCAGCCCGGTCTTCTTCTCCTCGGAAATCGCTTCGACGACTTCCGACACCTGAAGATGGTCACCGGGACGTAGCTCTCGGAAGAACTCCATATCGGAGTCGGTGGCCACAACAGAGGTGAATCCGGCCTCGTCGAGGATCGCGATCAGTTCGGTCCAGGTCGGCGAAGGGTCGACTCCGGACATCTTGTCCGTGTAAGACTTCATCGTCCATACCTGGAGCATCGCACCGGGGGCGACCGACCCGTCGGCATGCTTCGGATCCCCGACCCCCATGACCTCCGTCCAATGTCTGATCATCGGTGCGTTCACCGGGTCGGGTCCGAGTGTCGGTGGGACCAATACCGCGCCCTCGAATTCGCGCAGGCGTGCGCTCACCTCGATCATGCGTTTCTCTTGGCGCGAACCAGGCCGAGGCCCATCGTGCCGACCATGTCGCGCAGGACCTCGTTGACCCCACCGCCGAAGGTGTTCACCACGGACTGCCTGGAAATTTGTTCGATCTGGCCGCCGAGAACTGCGCCGGGAGATCCGGGCCGAAGACGCCCCACCGCACCGAGGATGCCCTGCAGTGCGCGGTAGACCTCGATGTGCGTTTCCGTGCCGTAGGTCTTGATGGCGCCGGCGTCGGCTCCGGACAGGGTGTCCTGTGCGACGGCAGCAGCCATCTTCCAGTTCATCAGCCGCATCGCCTCGAGCTTGGCGTGAGTGCGGGCGAATTCGATTCGTACCCAGGGAATTTCGAGTGCACCGTTGTCCCGAGCCCAGTCGAATACCTGTCGCCAGAGACCGAGTGTTCGGCCTCCGAGCGCGGCGAGGCCGATCCGTTCGTGGTTGAGCTGCGCTGTGATGAGCTGCCAACCTCCGTTGACCTCGCCCACCACTTCGGAGTCCGTGATCCGAATATCGCTGTAGTACGTCGAGGTGACCATCAATCCACCGACGGTATTGATGGGCGACCAGCTGAAGCCCTCGTCGTCGGTGGGCACGATCAGAATCGAGATCCCGCGATGCTTCGGAGCTTCCGGGTCCGTGCGGGCTGCGAGCCACACGTAGTCGGCCGTGTTGGCGCCACTGGTGAAGATCTTGTTGCCGTTGACAACCCAGTCCTCACCGTCTCGGACTGCCTTCGTCCGCAGCGACGCGAGATCCGTGCCTGCCTCGGGCTCGGTGTAGCCGATGGCGAAGACGATCTCGCCCGCCAGAATGCCGGGCAGAAAGCGTTCCTTCTGCTCTTCGGTACCGAATTTCATCAGCGTCGGACCGACCGTGTTGACGGTGACGAACGGGAACGGCAATCCGGCCCGCTGAACCTCGTCGAAGAACACGAACTGATCCTCGGCAGAACGTCCCTGGCCGCCGAACTCGACGGGCCAGCCGATTCCGAGCCATCCGTCTTTGCCGAGCAACCGCACTATCTCCCGAAAGTGCTCGCCGCCGACCCCTTGCTCGCCGGCGACGCGTCGCTTCTCGGGCGGCAGAAGCTCTGCAAAATACGTGCGTAACTCCTGCCGGAGAGCGCTCTGCTCTGGTGTTTCCTCGAGATTCATCTCAATACTCCTCGTGCCTGACTCCGGCTGTCACTACCAACTGTCACTACCAATGGGTGGATCGACTCAGGCGGACAGGAACCGCCGACGCCCATAGGTGTCGAATTCCTTTTCCAGCAGATCTTTGTCTTCTTCGGTCATCAAGCGGTACTGAGGAGCACCTCGACCCTCCCACCGGAAGATCAGATCTTCGCAGCGCCAATTCTGCTGTTGCAGCTTATTTTTGACAATTTTATTGGAGCCCGTCACGGGCAGGTCGGCCGAAACTCGAAGAAAGCGCGGCGCCGACTTGGTTCCCAGATCGTCCTGCGCGGTGAGGAAGGACGCGAAGTCCGCGGCGTCGAAAGCGTCGACGTCGGGCACCTCCAGCGCAGCCATCACCTGATCACCCGAACGAGGGTCGGGCACCGAGTAGACACCGGTGGCTATGACGGACGGGTACCGCCTGCAGATGCGTTCGACCATCAGCGCCGAGGTGTTCTCACCGTCGACCCGAATCCAGTCACCCTTACGTCCGGCGAAGTAGATGAAGCCATCTTCGTCGATGTAACCGAGGTCGCCCGTCCAGTACCAGCCGTGCCGCAGTCGGTCCGCGATCGCGCTCTCGTTCTTGTAGTAACCCTCGAAGGCAGATGCGCCTGCCATATCGACCATCTCACCGATGCACTCGTCGGGGTTGAGAACCCGGCCGTACTCGTCGCACCGGGCGAGCCCCTTCTTCTCACGCGTCTCGGGGTCCACGATCGCGATGTTCTTGTGAGCGGGACGACCGAGCGCGCCCGCCGGCGCTTTCGGATCGAGAGCCACCGAACCGGCGCCTTCACTCGATCCGTACCCCTCGAAGAGTTCGGCGCCGAATCGTCGCACGAACTCCGCCTTGTCCTCCGGGGATGCTTCGGTACCGAACCCTCGCACGAGCGTGTTGACGTGGTCGTCCTCGGATTCCGGTGTCGCCATCAAGTAGGCGAGAGCCTTTCCGACGTACGTGAAGAAGGTCGCGCCGAAGAATCGCACATCGGGCAGGAATCCCGACGCGGAGAACTTGGGGGTCAGACACACGACGGCACCGTTGGCGAGAGCCGGGGCCCACAGCGCCATCAGTGCATTGCCGTGGAACAACGGCATACAGCAGTAGTCGACGTCGTCCCGCGAATGTCCGTACTTGGCCGAGTTGGTGTAGGCGAGCCTGGCAAGACGTCCTTGACTGCAACGGACCGCTTTGGACGCGCCCGTCGTCCCGGAGGTGAACAGCAACAACATCAGGCTCGAACTGTCGACCGACGGCGCTGCCACCGGCGCTTCCTGCATGAAACCGGCGCATCTGTCCAGGTATTCGGGCTCGTCTACGAGGACGAACCGATCCGGTGTCAGGCCCAGATCGAGGCTGGAGAGCATGGCCATACCGGCAGTGTCGGTGACGATCAGCTGGCAATCGACGTAGCGAATCTCGGCTTCGAGTTCGCCGCCCCGCTTGGTCGGGTTGATCCCGACGATCGTTCCACCGACCAGCGCCGCGCCACCGAGCCAGAACACGAATTCAGGAGTGTTCTCGAGCAGGACACCGATGTGGAACGGTCCGTCGACGCGCATCGACTCGGCAAGCGCACCGCGCGCGGCACTCTCGAGGACAACCTCGTGCCACGTCCAGTCCTGCTCGCGGGTTCGTAGTCCGTCGTGGTGATCGCCCAGTCGATCGAGAAGCATCTCCGCGATGGTCCCGCGCTGCCCCCGGTCGTCCTGAGCGATGGTCTTGCCCACCGAAGCCAAGTTCTGGGTCATGCGTGCATCGCAATCGTCGTTGCTTCGATGACGCGGCTGCGCAGCGTGATCCGCCCGAATATGGCCGACGCCGAACGATCGAGCTGCACGGTGAGCGAGTCGCGATCTATGGTCATAACTGTCCTCCAAGTCCGATTACTCCCGTAACGTATCTGCGGATGGTGACTGCCCGGGGGGGAGTCTCGCTCAGTGGCAACGACCGTCTGCCACTGAGCGCTACGTGCCATCTTGTGGCGGTACACCTGCCCGAGGACGAAAGGCCCTTTCGATGACCGCTTCTACAGATCCGCAGTTCTACCTGGATCAGGTGATCACCCGGCTCACTGGACCCGGCGGGAGATTCGAACTGGCCGAGGAATCGGTACTGGGCACCCGCATGCCCGTGATGAAGAACCGGACGCGAGGAGTGGGCGAACTGCTGGCCGCGTCGGCAAAGTGGGGTGAGAGGGACTACCTCATCACTGCCGACCGCAGGTTGTCCTACGCGGACCACGCCGCCGCTGTCGCGGCGTTGGCGACCGCCTTGCGCGATGACCACGGGGTGAGCAAGGGAGACCGCGTAGCGATTCTCGGCGCGAACTCGGTGGAATGGGTCATTGCATTCTGGGCTACACAGTCGCTCGGCGCGATAACAGTCGCACTGAACAGTTGGTGGGTTCCCCGCGAGATCGAATACGGCGTGAAGCACAGCAGGCCCAGCGTGATCATCGCCGACGCCAAACGCGCCGCCACACTGGCCGGGATGAACCTCGACACCCCGGTACTGACGATGCACGAAGACCTGCCGAAGATCATCGAGCAGTACCGCGGTGCCGCGCTCCCGGTCACCGCGGTCGACGAAGACGATCCCGCAGCCATCCTCTATACGAGCGGCACGAGCGGCAAGCCCAAGGGCGCCCTGCACTCACAGAGGAACATCCTCGCGGTCGTCGACTACCACCGATTCAGCGACGCCATCATCGCAGCGTTCAGCGGCGTCGAGCTCGACCCGTCGGTTCCGAGCGAGAAGAAGTACCTTCTCACCTCGCCGTTGTTTCACATCGCCAGCCTTCACAATCTCGTGATCCCCCGCCTCGCAACCGGTAGCGCGGTCGTCATGAGCGAAGGCGCCTTCGATGTCGACACCATCCTCGGTCTCGTCGAACGTGAGCGAGTGACGGACTGGGGTGCGGTCCCCACCATGGCTGCCCGTCTCGTCGAACACGGCAATCTCGATCGCTTCGATCTGAGTTCGCTGACCTCGTTCGCACTTGCCTCGGCGCCTTCGTCGATCGCCTTCAAAGAACGTCTGCGCCAAGAGGTTCCGTTCGCCAAGAACTCGCTGGTGGACAGCTACGGCCTGACCGAGTGCAGCACGGCCATCGCCGTCGCTGCCGGGCCGGACCTCGAGCGGTATCCCGGAACTCTGGGTCGGCCCATCATCACCGTCAGCCTAGAAATCCGAGATCCGTTCGGCGAATGGCTTCCCGACGGCACCGAAGGCGAAATCTGTGTCCGTAGCCCCTTCGTGATGCTCGGATACTGGGAAGACGAGGCGGCAACCGACGCCGCGATCGCACCGGGACGGTGGTTGCGGACCGGAGACTACGGGTTGATCGAGGACGGCAGACTTCGGCTGACCGGCAGGCGGTCGGACCTGATCCTGCGTGGTGGAGAGAACGTCTATCCAGTCGAGATCGAGCAGTGCCTCGACGAACACCCTGACGTACTCGAATGCGCGGTCATCGGAACACCGCACACCGATCTCGGCCAAGAGGTGTCTGCGGTGGTGGTTCTTCGACCGGGCGCTGTGCTCGAAGAGAGCGAACTTCGCGAGTGGACGGCGGAGCGGTTGTCTTACTTCAAGGTACCCACCCGCTGGCGTATCACCGGAGACAGCTTGCCCCGCAACGCAACCGGGAAGCTCTCACGGCGCGACATCACCGTGTGAGAGCAGTCACGACAACGGCGTCGCACCGGGTGGAAACCCTATGCGACGCCGTTCGTTTCACAAGCTTGCCCACTCAGCTCAGCGTGGACGTGGCACCGTTTTGTCGATGAACAATGCCTCGACTGATACGCATACCCGACCGTCTGCGGTCCTGATGTAGCCGACCGTGTTGATCTTGCGGCCATCGACGGAATCGAGCTTGGCAGTGACAGTCAGCGGCTCGAACAACGGTGTCGGGGAGTGGTAGCGAAGATTCAATTGTGCTGTCATGCCAGCCGTTCCGGCCCACGCATTGGCGACTCCCAGCGTGTGGTCGAGCAGCAGTGCCGACACTCCCCCATGCACGTGTCCCGGGGGACCCTGGTATGCGAGCGTCAAGACGACAGTGCCTTCGACCGAGCCATCGGACTTGCCTTCCAGCACGAGCGGAGGGGCGATCGCATTCTCGAGACCGGTCACCGGATCGTGCCGCGTAACACCCTCACCGTTCCACATGTCGATCAGTCGCTCCTCCACCGCGGGTGCATGGCTCTCCAGGTGCTGGGCGACACTGATCAGCTCCTCTGTCACCCGCTCGAGGTTCGCGTTGCCACGATCTGTACGCAGCAGAGCATCGATCACTCGGCGTGCTGCTTGGGTGGCTCGATCGACGGCGGAATCGTTGCTGACCGAGGTCAGCACCGTCCCGGACGGGCTGGTTTCATACGTGGGGTGCGTACCGGTGGTCATGAGACTACTTCCATGGATGCGTGGGTCAGGATGGCTTGTCCATCGCGCTCGGGAGCCGTCGTGCGGAGAATCAAGCGTCCGCCCTCGTCCCAGACGGAGCTCTCCAGTACCTCGCCCGGAAACAACGGCCCGGCGAAACGGACCGAGAAGTTACGAACTCGGCTCGGGTCGGAGCCCATCAGACGGTCTACCACTGTCCTGCACACGATCCCGTAAGACGCGAGGCCGTGCAAGATGGGCCGATCGAAGCCGACTGCCGCGGCGAAGCTCGGGTCTATGTGCAGTGGATTGAGGTCACCGCTGAGTCGATAGAGCGCCGCTTGATCGGGACGAGTCGAAGACTGCAGGACATGATCCGGCTCCCTATCCGGCACGGTGTCAGTGGTGTCCGGTCCGGCCTCGCCACCGAAGCCGCCCTCACCACGAGCCCAAATTTGCATCACCGTCGTGAACAGTGCGCGGCCATCCTTGCCGGTCGCAACATGTTCGAGTTCGATCACTGCCGCCTTGCCCTTGTCCCAGATGTTCGCCACACGCGTCGTGACCTGGGCGCTGCCGGTAGACGGGATCGGTGCATGTGCGGTCAGCGATTGGCCACTGTGCAGAAGCTTGCGCAGGTCTACTTCGACGCCCGGCATCTGCAGGCCTGTGCTCTTGGAGACACCCGCTGAAATGCCTCCTCCAGCAACCAGAGCAAAGGTCGGCAGCACGGAGAGGTTCTTTTCGTACACCCAGCCGAGTTGACCGGGATCGAGTGGGTTCTCTCCCGCACCGACGCCGAGGTGATAGAGGATCACATCTCGGTCGGTCCACGAGATCTCGCGCACTGTCGGCTCTGCGGCGAGCGCGGTAGCGAGGTCTATAGCCATTGGGGATTCCTTCGATCTTTCGAGTGTGGTTGTCGGATGGTCACTTACCCGGCTCGGGATCCCGCGGCAGGCCCAGCAACCGTTCGCCGATGATGTTGAGCTGAACGTTGGTGGTGCCGCCCGCTATCGACAGGCACTGGGCATTCAAGAACATGTGTTGCGCGGAACTTCGGGGCTGCTCACCGACCAGAGACGACGGCCCGGCCCACTCCATCGCCACTTCCCACACCTGTTGAATGTGCTCCACGCCGATAACTTTCGCGACCGAGGATTCCGCTCCGGGCTGGGCACCGGTAAGTGTGCGCAGCGTGGTCCGCAGTGCGAGCAACCCACCGGACTGGGCGTCACACAGAACTTCACCGAGAACTGCCGATTGCTGAGCGTCGATACCGCCGGGCAATTCGGCAGCGAGTTTCAACAACGCCTCGCCACCCGAACCGAGAGAAGAATCGTTCGACAACGAGACTCGTTCGTTGGCGAGTGTCGTTCGAGCCAATTTCCATCCGGCGCCGCTCTCCCCCACCAACATTTCGTCCGGAACGAACACGTCGTCGAAGAAGACCTCGTTGAACAACGATTCACCGGTGATCTCGCGAAGAGGTCGGATGTCGAGCCCGGGACTGTTCCGCATGTCGACGAGGAAGTAGGACAAGCCTTTGTGCTTCGGCACCGATGCGTCGGTGCGAGCGAGACAGATCCCCCAGTGCGCTTCACGCGCCATGGACGTCCAGACTTTCTGGCCCTGCAGCCGCCAACCGCCGTCCACCTTGGTCGCCTTGGTACTCAATCCGGCAAGGTCGGAGCCCGCACCGGGTTCGGAGAACAGCTGACACCAGCGAATGTCGCCGCGCAGGCTGGCCGGAACGAACTGCTCGATCTGCTCAGGATTGCCGTGCTCGATGAGTGTGGGCACCACCCAGTTACCGATGATCATGTCGAACGGAGCGAGAGAGAACGAGGCCAATTCCTCGGCGATCACCAGCTGTTCGACAGCGTCGGCCCCTCGACCCCACGGTGCCGGCAAATGTGGTGCTGTATAGCCTTTTTCGGCCAACAACCGGATGCGGTCGGCATCAGCCGAATCGGCAATCGAAGCAAGCTCGGATCGCACTTTCGCGCGGACTTGTTCGGCTTCGGGCGGAAGCTCCACTTCGAGTGAACGCCTGGTCCCGGCCAGCGTCGCAGCCGTCACCCGAGAACGCCAGGACGCGGTCGAGCCGAGCATGAGCAGCAAGGTCTGTGCCCGTCGGAGATAGAGGTGCGCGTCGTGTTCCCAGGTGTATCCGATTCCGCCGAGGATCTGAATGCAATCCTTGGTCAACGAGAATGCAGCATCGAGTGCGGTAGCTCCCGCCACAGCAGCAGCCAGGGACACCTCTGCGGAAGGCGCACCTGCGTCCGCTGCGCGGGCGGCGTCCCATACGCACACGCGCGCTTGCTCGCTGCGAATGAGCATGCGCGCGATGCGGTGCTTGACGCCTTGGAACTGGCCGATGATGCGCCCGAACTGCTTGCGCGTTCGCGCGTAGTCGCCTGCAGTGCGCACCGCCCAGTCTGCGACGCCCGACGCCTCGGCGGAGAACAGTATTGCCGCCAGATCCAGTACGCGTTGGGCATCGATCGAAAGGATGTCACCGGGCGCGAGCGAGATACTGCGTGCAGTCGCAGTTGCATTGCGTCGCACGAGATCATAGCTCTCCACGGCAGTGATCTCGAGGCGCTCCCGCGGGACGACGACGAATACCGTGTGGTTCTCTGCATCGAGCGCGGCCAGCAGGAAGAGATCACCGATCTGGCCACTGACGACGAAATCAGATGCACCGACGAGTACCGACTGGTTCGACTCGGAAGTCACGCGCAACGAACCGGGGTGCAGCGATATAGCGCCGATCCTCGAGCCGTCGGCCAGGGCTACGAGCTCCTCGCTGCGACCTGCTTCGTCGAGTACCGCACTGAGAAGGACAGTCGAGAGGAACGGCCCCGGAACCAATGCTCTACCGAGTTCCTCTGCCACCACGGCAGTTTCACCCAATCCACACCCTGCGCCGCCGTCCTCTTCCTTCAGATGAAGACCCAGCACGCCGAGTGCAGCCAGCGAGCTCCAGAAAGCGGGGCGCTCCTCGGTATCTGCATCCACTGCACTGCGCAGGACGTCGGAGGTGACGGTACGGGTCGCCCATGCGCGAACCGCATCGGTGAGGTCCCGTTCTTGTTCGGTCAATGCCATTGTCATGAAAAGTCTCGGCTCTCTCGTCGGTCGGGTGCGCTCTTACCGGATGCATTCGATGATCGTCGCTGTCGACTGTGCACCACCGGCACACATCGTCACCAGCGCGGTGGACTTGTCGGAACGTTCGAGCTCGTGCAACGCCGAGGTGATCAACCGAGCTCCGGTCGAACCGACTGCGTGCCCGAGCGCAATAGCGCCGCCGTTCACGTTCACCTTCGACATATCTGCACCGTGAACCTGGGCCCAGGACAACACCACCGAAGCGAAAGCCTCGTTGATTTCCACGAGATCGATGTCGGCAAGCGACATCTTGGCGCGTTCGAGGACGAGCGCGGTGGACTCGATCGGACCATCGAGGTGATAGTAGGGATCGGAACCGATCATCGCCGAGGCGAGAATCCGTGCACGCGGACGGACTCCGAGCTCGAGTGCCCGTGCCTCGCTCATCAGAAGCACTGCGGCCGCGCCGTCACTGATTTGCGAAGAGTTTCCGGCGGTATGAATCTGATTCGGCATCACGGGCGCAAGTCCGGCGAGGGCTTCCGCGCTCGTCTCACGTAAACCCCCATCGCGTTCCACACGCACGCTCTCGCCGGTGGGGGCGCCATCTTCGCCCAGTACCGGAACGTCGACCGGGACGATTTCGCGGTCGAAGACCCCATCTGCCCACGCGCGGCCGGCCCGCTGCTGCGAGAGCAGGCCCAACGCGTCGGCGTCTTCCCTCGTGATTCCGCGAAGATCGGCGATGCGTTGCGCCGAGGTGAACTGGTCACCCATGTCGATGGTCCAGTCCGGCGGATACGGGTTTCCAGTTTCCGGGGTGGCGGCTTGACCGAGGAAGACCCGGCTCATGACCTCGACGCCGCATCCGATACCGGCGTCGATCTGACAGGATGCGATGAGACCGGCGACTATGTGTACGGCCTGTTGAGATGATCCACAGGCACAGTCGATGGTCGTCGACGCGGTGCCGTAGGGCAGTCCGGCGTGTAACCATGCCTGCCGAGTGACGTTGTTCGACTGTTCGCCCGCTTGGGTGACGCAACCGCCGACGACCTGTCCAACGCTCGCTGCCGGAACGGCAGATCGGTCGAGAACTGCGCGCTGCGCCGCTCCGAGGAGCGTGGCGGGATGCACGCCCGACAGGGCCCCTCGGCGACGTCCGATAGGTGTTCTGGCCGCCTCGACGATCACCGGGGTGTTCTGAGCAAGCATGTCGACTCCTCGAGTCAATTACCGCCGCGCGGGGCGACGTCGATTTTCTGAAACGTATTCTATTTTATCGAAAATGCACTGCGCTCGAGCACTACGGTTGCACTGTTCAGCGGGGCGACAGGTCGACGAGAAGCAGATCGCATCCTCGGCGAATGTCGTGCTCCGCGTCGAGGAACGACACGCGCCCGTTCAGACAGGACTGAATGACACCGAACCACAGTTGCACGACCAAACGAAGCGCCGTCAGATCCGATTCGGTGGGTGTTTCGATTCCGGCCGCCTCGAGTAGGAGCTGACGGAACGCCAGATCGACCTTCGCCGCATCGGGCACAGCCACGACGTTGGAGGCTGTCGTGGACTGAATCATGGCCGTCGATAGCAGCGGCCGGCGCAACAACCCGCGCGTTGCGCGCACCAGTACGTCGTACACCGCGTCGCTGGGCCGCGCCGCGGCAGATGATCCTTTGGTGAAGCCAGAACCCATACGGTCGATCTGATCGACCATCACCGCGACGAAGAGATGAGTCTTCGACGGGAAGTATCGGTACAGCGTCCCGATAGCAACCCCCGCAGCCTTGGCCACGTCGTGCATCTGGACGCGCGCAAGTTCCTTCTCGGCACCGAGTGCCGCCGCTGCCTGGATCATGCGGACGTGCCGAGCGTGCTGCTCAACCGAGCTCGGCTCTGCGGCGTCGCGAACTTCGGCAATTCTCGGCACTCTCGTCCATCCCTCCCAAGACTTCTCACGCTGGGCCTACGTAACGGTAGGTTCGCTCGATCTTGGCACCTCACTTCGGATTCTTCGACTTTTGCCCGCTCAGTGAGACCCACGGCACGCAGCCGCCGAAAGTACTGTTGCGTAGTCCACCGCATCTTCGTGTACTCGACCCGCCCGCATGTCGACGTACACGCATCATCACCGCGGGCACTTCGAAACGGAGAACACCACCATGCACGAGTCGATCGAGTGCGATGTCCTGGTCATCGGTTCCGGCGGCGGCGCTCTGACCGGCGCATTTGCCGCGGCAGAAGCCGGTCTGGACACGCTGGTCCTGGAAAAGACACCACTACTCGGTGGCACGTCCGCCTATTCCGGCGGCGCCGTATGGCTACCCGGCACCGCGGTGCAGGACCGCGCGAACATCGGAGATTCGACGGCGAAGGCACGCGAGTACCTTCGTGCCGTCGTCGGCGATTACGAAGTCGATCGGCAAGAGGCATTCGTCTCGACGGCACCCGCCGTCGTCGATCTGCTCGAGAAGAACCCGAATATCGAATTCGAATGGCGTCCGTTCCCGGACTACTTCCGCGCGCCCGGTCGCATGGATTCCGGACGAGCGATCAATGCTCTCGACATCGAGCCCTCCGCTGTCGGTGATCTGCTCGAGCGTGTCCGCCCCGAACTCGATGCAGATCGTGAAGGAGCGCCGCACCCCGCCGGCAAGCTCGGCGGTGGACGCGCACTGATCTCTCGCCTGTTGCTGGCTCTGGAAAGCACGGGCAACTCTCGTGTGCTGACCGAGACTGCATTGACGGAGCTGATCGTCGAGAACGAGGTAGTAGTCGGCGCCATGGCGACCGGACCTGATGGAAAGACATTGCGCATCCTCGCGCGTCGCGGCGTCCTGATCGCCGCTGGCGGCATCGAAAAGGATCAGCCACTGCGAGATGCAGAGTCGATGCCGGGTCTCGCGCGGTGGAGCATGGCACCGCAAGGCTCGAATACCGGCGATGCAATTCAGGCTGCAGTCCGGATCGGCGCAGACACCACTTTGGCAGGGCAGGCGTGGTACTGCCCCGGTGTCGCATTGCCGGATGGGTCGGCGGCATTCATGGTCGGTGTCCGTGGCGGACTGCTCGTCGACGACGCAGGCAAGCGCTACCTGAACGAGTCGCTTCCGTACGACCAGTTCGGTCGGGCAATGATCGAGCACGGCAGCGAGCGGTCTTACCTCGTATTCGAGGCGACCGACAGCGGACCTGTCATTCCGACCATTTCGATTCCGTCGGTAGCCGCGGACGCTCATCTCGAGGCCGGTACGTGGGTCATGGCCGACACGATCGAAGAACTGGCAGCACTGATCGAGGTTGCCCCAGAGGTTCTCCGCAACACCGTCGAGCAGTTCAACGAATACGCGAGTACCGGTACCGACGAGCAGTTCCATCGCGGCGAAGACCCATACGACAAGTTCTTCTGCCGACCCGTTCCCGAACTGCCCAACGCGGCCTTGACGCCGCTGAAGAAGGGGCCGTACGTCGCCGCACGAATCGTGTTGAGCGACCTGGGAACCAAGAGCGGTGTGCGCACCGACGTCGACGCTCGGGTAC
Source organism: Rhodococcus sp. 1168 (assembly GCF_002091955.1). Classification (GTDB taxonomy): domain Bacteria; phylum Actinomycetota; class Actinomycetes; order Mycobacteriales; family Mycobacteriaceae; genus Rhodococcoides. The sequence goes on from NZ_MKKY01000025.1 coordinate 60,191, forward strand.
TCCGTGAGGACGACACACCGATCGCCGGCCTCTATGCAGCCGGCAACACCAGTGCCTCTCTCAGTGGGTCCAAGTACCCAGGCCCGGGCGTGCCGCTCGGCACCGCCATGGTCTTCGCCTACCGAGCAGTTCGCGCCATGCTGTCCTGATCAGACCAAATTGTCCTCTACCGGGAGGCCGAACGCGCCTTGGCCGAACAATGCCAAGGCCCGTTCGGCCTCGTTGGCTACGTGGACGCTCCCGGCGTGGACATCGCGCCACGCCCGTTCGATCACATTTCCGCGGAACAACGAGTGGCCCCCTGCCGACTTGAACAACAGGTCCATCGCCTCGACCGCACGCTCGGTCGCTCGCACTTGATCACGTCGCGCACGCAGCCGCATCGACATCGGTAGTTCCTCGCCTTCGAGCGCCAACTCCCACAGTTCTCGAACGTTGCGCTCCAACTGCAGTATCGCGGCATCGATCTCCGACGATGCGCGCGCGATGGCGACCTGCGCGAATTGATCGTGCACGAACTTCCCGCCACCGAGGCTCAGACGCACTCGCTCGCGCATGTTGGCCAAATAACGTTCGTAGCACCCCGCCACGATTCCGACTCCTGGCGACGCGACCGCAGTGGTGAAGATCGTGGCGAACGGAAGCCGGTACAGCGGTCCCCGGTTCACTTTCTGGCCCGCACCACGAAGGTGCGCTGTTTCGTAGTTGCTCTTGGTCCGATACTCGGGGACGAAGCAATCGACGATACTGATCTCGTTGCTGGCAGTGCCTCGCATTCCCATCACGTCCCAAACATCCCGGATGCGATAGTCCGAGCGCGGGACCAGGACGGTGAGGAAGTCCAGGGGACGCCCCTCCTCGCCCACCACGATTGCGCCCAGCAGCGCCCACGCCGCATGGTCACACCCGGAGGAGAAGTGCCATTCCCCGCTGAGGCGGTACCCGCCTTCGACAGGGTGCAGCCGTCCGACCGGTGCATACGCGGAAGACACGAGCGTGTCGTTGTCGCGTTCCCACACATCGCTCTGCGCTCGATCGTCGAAGAGTGCGAGATGCCACGGGTGGACCCCCAATACGGAAGTCACCCAACCGGTGGATCCACAGGCACCCGAGATCATTCGAACCGCGTCGAAGAATCGAGCCGGATCGGATTCGGTCCCGCCGTAGCGCTTGGGTTGAAGCAGCCGGAAGACTCCGGCCTTCCCCAGCTCGTGGATCATCTGGTCCGACACACGTCCGGTTTCATCGACCTTGGCTGCCGCTTCGGCAATAGTCGGCAGTAGATCGCGGACAGCACTGAGGACGTCGGTTGTCATACTCCGAACGATATTCCGTTTCCGCGCCCGGCGAGCGGGTGCCTCACTCATCGAGAGTGAGGACACCGGCCTTCCGTCGAGTCCCGTCCAGTGAGAATTCCGGTATGTCGGTGTCGGAGGTCACCTAGCGTGACCCCTGATACGGCAACGACCAGCTCGCCGTTTGACTTTTCGAGAGACAGGACGGGACCACTGTGACCATCCAACAGAACACGAGCGACGAAGTACGAGAGATCGACGCCGGAGCGTCCCCAACGCGATTCGCTCGCGGTTGGCACTGCATCGGTTTGTCGGCTGACTTCAAGGACGGCAAGCCCCACTCCATCGAGGCCTTCGGGACCAAGCTCGTCGTCTTCGCCGACAGCTCGGGCAAGCTCGCCGTCCTCGACGGATACTGCCGCCACATGGGTGGCGACCTCACTCAGGGAACGGTCAAGGGTGACGAGATCGCCTGCCCGTTCCACGATTGGCGTTGGGGAAGCAACGGCAAGTGCAAGAGCATTCCTTACGCGCGCCGCGTACCCCCGCTGGCTCGTACACGTTCGTGGCATGTCCTCGACCAGGACGGCATGCTCTTCGTGTGGAACGATCCCGAGGGCAATGCCCCGCCGGCAGACGTGACCATTCCCCGCATCGAAGGTGCACTCGATGACGGCTGGTCCGACTGGGTTTGGTACAGCACCGTGGTGGACACCAATTGCCGCGAGGTCGTCGACAACATCGTCGACATGGCGCACTTCTTCTACGTCCACTACACCTTCCCCACGAACTTCAAGAACGTGTTCGAAGGCCACGTAGCCAGTCAGTTCATGAACGGGGAGGCGCGAAAGGACATGCGTCCGGACGTGCCGGGCCAGCCCAAGATGATCGGCAACCGCTCGGATGCCACATACTTCGGACCTTCGTTCATGATCGACGATCTGACGTACTCGTACGAGACGCACGACGTCGAGTCGGTCCTGATCAACTGCCACTACCCGGTCAGCGCCAACAAGTTCGTTCTGCAGTACGGCATGATCGTCAAGAAGTCGGAGACGGTCAAGGGTGATGCTGCCGACGAGATGGCCAGGAATTTCGGAACGTTCATCGCCAAGGGCTTCGAACAGGACATCGAGATCTGGAAGAACAAGACACGTATCGACAACCCACTGCTCTGCGAAGAAGACGGACCCGTCTACCAGCTTCGCCGGTGGTACGAGCAGTTCTACGTCGACGTTGCCGACGTGACTCCGCAGATGACGGAACGATTCGAGTTCGAGCTGGACACCGCTCGTCCGTCCGAGGCGTGGAAGAAAGAGGTCGAAGACAACATCGCTCGGAAGCTGGAGGGTCAGAATGCAACCGCTTCAGTGCAGTGAGTGCAGTGCGCGGGTACTCGTTGCGAAGAACAGCTGGGAACACACCTCGATCCAGTGGGACGCAGCGGCTCGCGAGCTTTGCCATGAAATAGACAGCGACGCGCCGGTCGACGGCCGGCTCGGCGCACCCAATCGGGGCTGTCACGCACTGAAAAAAAACATCGTCGAAGCCGCACTACGCGGCGACGTCGTCGTCACCGACAGCGATCCGGTTCCGACGCCGATCGTTGTCGATTGACGCATCGAGGAAAGGCTCTTTCATGATCGATATCGACCAGTACGGCCCCTGGGCCGTCATCGCCGGCGGTTCCGAAGGCGTCGGATCGGAGTTTGCCGACCAGTTGAGCAAGGCCGGTTTCAACCTTGTTCTCATTGCCCGCAAGCCCGGTCCGCTCGAGGAGACAGCAACTCTCGCTCGCGCGAACGGCGTCGAGGTGCGGACGCTGGCACTCGATCTGCTCACCGCCGATGCAATCGAGAGCATTCGCACGGCGACCGCGGACCTCGAAGTCGGCTTGTTGATCTTCAACGCAGGCGCCAACAGCTACGGACATGAGTTCGTCACCGGTGATCTGTCCGGCTTCCAGCAAGTGATCGACCTCAACATCACCTCGCAACTGCATTTGTCGCACTATTTCGGTGCTGCGATGCGCGAGCGCGGGCGCGGCGGCATCATCCTGGTCGGCTCGATGGCCGGTTACATGGGCGCCGAGCACCAGAGTGTGTACGCGGCCTCGAAGGCCTTCGGACGCATCTTCGCCGAGGGCCTGTGGCTCGAAATGGCACCGTTCGGCGTGCATGTCGTCGACCTGGTTCTAGGGGTCACACGGACCCCAGCGATGGCACGCGCCGGGTTGAACTTCGACATACCCGGAATGCGTGTATCCGAGCCTGCAGATGTAGCTCATGAAGGGCTCGAGCACATCACCGACGGACCTGTCTGGGTCGCCGGCGGACACTACGAGGCCGCGCAGACCCGCAGCGGCTTCCCGCGCGGAGAGATCGTCGAAAATGCTGCAATAGGTATGCGGAAGCTCCTCAACCGAAGCTGATTCACTTCGGCAAAAGCCTCCCGATACGCCGAAAGCGCTGCGCATTCATATGAATGCGCAGCGCTTTTAGTTGGGCGCCCTTAGTTTCCTTGGACTGCCTCAGCGGGTGGAGTCGGCGCGAATGCTGCGAGCATCTCCGACCCGGACCAGTCGTGTCCCCAGTAGCTGTCAGCGGTGATTTCCTCCGACGAGTAGTACCTCTCGTCGACGAGCTTGCCCTCGGTGCCGAACTCGAGATCCCATCCACCCGGTGCGCGGACGTAGAACGAGACCATCTTGTCGTTCGTGTGGCGACCGAGCGTAGAGGAGATGGAGAATCCCAGCTTCGCTACCCGATCGAGAGCCTGACCCACCGCGTCGAGAGTATCGACCTCGGTCATCAGATGCACCATGCCTGGATCCTGGCTGTGCGGGGCCGGGCACAATGCCAAGCTGTGATGCCGCTCGTTGACACCCATGAACCGCACTCGCCGTGCAGGTCCGGCCCCGGGAGGACCGACGCGGATGGCTCCACGCGGAAGGAATCCCAACACGTCGGTATAGAACGTGTATGTCTCGTCGATTGCCGGTGTCGGCAGAACGACATGGCCGAGTCCCTGCGGCCCGGTGACGAACCGTCCACCGTGCGGGGTTACCACCGGACTGTGATCGAGAACCGCTCCGAAGAACACCTCGACACGGGTACCCGACGGGTCGTCGAATGCGATCACTTGCTCGGCATCGCGGTAGAGCGATTCTTCCTCCGACAGGACCTCGACAGCTCGTCCCGACTTCTCCACCGCTTCACGTACGCGCTGGAGAGCGAACTGATCACGGACCTCCCAGCCCACGGCCAGAGCCTTGTCGGTGTCACCGGGCAACACGATGAGCCTGGATCGACGCTCGTCGACGCGCAAGTAGAGGCCGTCGGCCTCCGGTCCCGATCCGACGGCCATTCCCAGCCCGTCGACAACGAGTTCGCGCCAGCGGGGCACATCCTGCGTCTGAATTCTGAGATAGCCCAGACCGCGTATTTCCGTCATCGTAAGTACCTTTCGTCGAGGAGGCTTGTCAGATCATCGAGCGGTGGATGCCTTGCGGCTCACCGCCGAGCTGTGTCAGAGCCGAGGAATGGAAAATGGAACCGGGAACGTGGATCGCATGGGAGAGTCCCGCATGTGCGTCACGCCAGAATCGCTGCATCGGAGTGCTCAGCTTCAGCGCCCCTCCGCCTGAGCGGGCAAAGATTTCGTCCACTGCACGCACGGCACGCCACGCGGCAGCAGTCTGCGTGCGACGGCCGATCGCGCGCATCTCGAACGTGATCTCCTGCTTCTTCTCGGTCATGTCCCAGAAGCGATCGACAGTCTCCAGGATCGCGGCACGGGAGGCGGCAATCTCTGCCGCGGCGTCACCGATTGCGTACAACACGTACGGATCATCCTTGATCGCGGTACCCGACACCGTCACCCGCTGGCGCTGCGCATCCAGATGGCATCCGAGGGCGCCTTCAGCGATACCGATCAGTGACGAGGTGATCCCGAGCGGGAAAATGCACGAGAACGGGAAGTTGTAGAGAGTCTGCTCGCGCCCGAACTCCTTCGCCGCCATCCCGTTCATGACTTTCTCAGCACGCAGAGTGCGGTAGTCCGGAATGAACGCATTCTTGACGATGAGGTCCTTGGAGCCCGTTCCGCGCAGTCCGACCACGTCCCAGCTGTCCGGATCGATCTCGTAATCCGAGCGTGGAAGCAACACGTGCAGCAACGTCGGAGGCATCACGCGGTTGCCCTCGGCGTCACCGAGTGCAGCACCGATCATGATCCAACCGCAATGGTCGGTGCCCGAGGAGAACGACCACCGCCCGTTGAGGATGTAGCCACCGTCGGTGGGTGTCGCTACTCCCAACGGTGCGTACGGCGAGGCCATCCACATATCGGGGTCTTCGCCCCACACCTCGTCCTGGGCTTTGCGATCGAAGAAGGCCAGCTCCCACGGATGGACGCCTACGATTCCACTGACCCAGCCTGCGGCACCGTCCATGGCACCGATACCCATTGTCGTCTCTGCGAATTCGCGAGGATGAGACTCGAAGCCGCCGTATTCCTTCGGCGCAAGCATGCGGATGACTCCGGCGTCCCGCAGTCGCTTCGCCGAGACATCGGACAAGCGCATCAGCTTGTCCCCCTCGACACCCTCTGCACGAATCTCCTCGGCGAACTGTTCGATCCTGTCAAGAACCTGACCCATGATGATCTCGGCTTTCTACTTCGGTGCCCGGCCGATGTGCGCAGGCGGTCGTCTTCTCCGTTGTACTGCTTTTTCCACCGCGGAGGATCGGTTCCTCCGGAGCGGATCAGGCGTGCTTCGCGCGCCCGTTCGAATCTGCTGGATCGATCGACGAAACCGAGCCCTGTGTATCGGCAGCGTGCTCGGCTGCGATGTACCCGAACACCATCGCGGGTCCGATTGTGGCGCCCGCTCCTGCGTACTCGTTCCCCATCACCGACGCGGAGGTATTACCGGTCGCATAGAGGCCCTCGATCGCGGAACCGTCGGCCCGAAGGACCCGGGCATGGGCGTCGGTGCTGAGCCCGCCCTTCGTTCCCAGGTCACCGGGCTCACAACGAACTGCATAGAAAGGGCCGCGGTCGATCTCGTCGAGGCACGGGTTCTTCATGGTGGGATCGCCGTAGTAGCGGTCGTAGGCGCTGTCACCTCGACCGAACTCTTCGTCCTTCCCCGACCGTGCATACCCGTTGAATCGGGTGATGGTGGCGGCAAGCGCGTCGGCAGGGACGTCGATCTTCGCGGCAAGTTCGGCGAGAGTGTCGGCCTTGTGGACGACCCCTGAGTCGTAGAAACCCTGGGGGAAAGGCACTCCGGGCAGAACCTGCGCAAACGGGTAACGCGAGCGGGCTTTGGTATCCATCACGAACCAAGCCGGAATGTGACCACCTTCGAGCTGGTCGTGAACGAAGTTCACGTAGGGAGAGGATTCGTTGGTGAAACGCTGTCCCTTACTGTCGACGATCACCGACGGCGGGATGCAGCGCTCGGACACCAACGGGATGACCGCGCCCATCGGGTGCAGAACCGACGGCATCCACCAGGCGTCGTCCATCAGTGCGACGTCGGCGCCGATGCTCAGCCCGGCATTGATTCCGTCACCGGTGTTCTCGCGAGCACCGGAACTGATGTCCGCAACTCCATTCTCGGGGAGGTAGCGCGAACGCATCTCCAAGTTGTGCTCGAATCCGCCGGTAGCGAGGAGGACTCCTTTTCGAGCCGCGATGCGAATCGTCTTGTCGCCGCGCTGGGCCACCACACCACGAACCACGCCGGCGTCATCGACGATGAGCTCGCTCATCGAGGTCTGCAGCCACACCGGAACCCCGGCATCTTTGAGCACCATCCGCAGTCGCGCCACGAGAGCGCGTCCACCGGTCGCCATGTGGCGTCGCCGTACGACGTTCGACGCCACCCGCCATGCCGCGACCAGCGATGCTCGACGACCCTTCCACGTCCGCTTGACCATCGCGAGGTCGTGGTAGTCCTTCGAGGTGACCCAGAGTCCGAGCGGGCCCTTCATGCTGTTGGGCCGCTGGAACTTCTCGTCGTCGCCGAGTGCACGGGTATCGAACGGCCGGCATTCGATAGTGCGGCCCAGCGCGCTGCCGCCTTCGTTCTCGGGGTGATAGTCGGAGTAGCCCTTCACCCAGTACAGCTTCATGTGCGGACTTTTGTCCAGCAGTTGCATCAACGCCGGACCCCTGTCGACGAACGCATCCAGACGCTCTGCCTCGACCGTGCCCTCGGTGATGCTGTCCAGGTAGGTACGAATCGACTCGCGAGAGTCGACGACCCCCTTGTCCACGAGCGTGGGAGCATTCGGAATCCAAATTCCGCCACCGGATATTGCAGTGGAGCCGCCGAATGTCACACCCTTTTCGATGACGAGGGTGTCGAGCCCGCGATTGGCTGCAGTTGCTGCGGCGGCCATGCCTCCGCCGCCGCTCCCCACGATGAGGAAATCGACTGTTTCGTCGAACTGTTCCGAATCGATACTCATTTTTGGACGGCGTCCTCTCTCAGAAGAAAAGCGATAACTGCACTCTCGAAGGCGGCTTTCTGTTCGATCATCGCCCAGTGACCACACTTCGGGAATACATGTAATTCGGCATTGGGGATCAGACGCATCGGCAGCAGCGCCATGTCCATCGGACTCACGCGATCGTCTCGACCCCAGGTCAGCAGGGTAGGTGCTTGCACGCGGTGTAGCTGCGCCCAGTACGGCGCCTCCGAAGATTTCGCAGCCGCTGCCGCATTCGCGGCAAACGCCGCGCTGCTGTACATCTTTCGGGCGCTCGCGAGTGTCTCCGGATCCGTAGCCTGCGTCCATCGTTCCTCGATCAGTTCCTCGGTGACCATGGCCGGGTCGTAGACCATCGAATGCAACCAAGAGACGAGGCGATCCCGGGTCGGATCATCGGTGAACTCCATCAGCAGTTTGATACCTTCACCCGGTCCGGGGCTGAAGATATTTCTTCCGATGCCACCGATGGTGACCAGCTTCGAGACTCGCTCGGGGAATTCCATCGCGAATCGTGTCGCGACTATCCCGCCCATCGAGTTGCCCAGCAGAGCAACTCTGTCGAGGCCGAGACCGTCGAGGAATCGCACAACTGCATCCATGGCGGTGACCATCGGGTGTCCACCGAAGTCATCGCTGACGCCGAACCCCGGAAACTCGAGTACGTAGGTGTGGAAATGTTCGGCGAACACATCGATGTTGCCGCGGAAGTTCCGCCACCCCGTGACACCGGGGCCCGATCCGTGCAGCAGCACCAGGGGTGGGCCGTCGCCGGCTTCGTAGTACCGAAGTACGCCGAGATCGGTGCGGAGCTCCTTTTTCGAGCCTTCCTGGACACTCGAGACATTGGTCATGTGAGCACACGTTGCCACCAGCAGGCCGCTGGATCGCCCCTCATCCCGGTCAGCGAGACCACCCGATCTGCGCGAGCGGCGTGACCGACCGATTCCACTGAACGAGACGACGATTCCGGAGTTTGCACGGCGCTGCCTAACCTGGAGCCCGATCGCCGAATTCCTCGGCGACACAACGAAACCGAAAGGTGCGCGATGTCGATCGAGTCGATGGAATCCGTCCTCACCACCGTCAACACTGCACCGACGCCGCACGAGATGCGCCACGCCATGAGCCACTTCGCCAGTGGCGTCACCGTGATCACAGGTCTCTCGGATGAAGGGCCGATCGGGTTCTGCTGTCAGTCGTTCGCGTCGGTTTCACTCGAACCTCCGCTGATTCTGTTCTGCGCCGATCACCGTGGCCGTGCCTGGCCGCGCATCCGAGAGATCGGCCGCTTCACCGTCAACGTGCTGCGCGAGGACCAGGGGGACATGTGCTCTCGCTTCGGTTCCAGTCGAGGAACGAAGTTCGAGGGTCTGGGCTGGACCCGATCTGCCTGGGGAACTCCTGCCTTGCCGGATGTGTTGGCGCGCGTGCATTGCGAAGTGGAGACTGTCCACCGCGCCGGTGACCATGACGTTGTCATCGGACGAGTCATCGGCCTCGAAGCCCTCGACGAGCAGCGCCCGATGGTCTTCTACCGCGGAGCCTTCGGTCTCGCCGACGCGGCCGTTGTTTCGAACAACTGAGCCGCGACGTCGATGCCGAGTCAGCGCTCTGATGTACGAGCGTCGATCGAAGTTCGACGCTCGTACATCAGAGCCAGTGCCCCGACTGAACCGACAGCAGCTGGTCCAACGTTTCGGTCGACCAGGATCCTTCGTGGGTGTGCGGAACGAGAGAACGTCGGCGAGAGTTTTCGAGTGCGGGAAACATGGCCTTGGTGACTTCGCGCACCGCGTCGACGACGAGTGGAGCAACCCGTTCCAGCTGGACGGTTGCCGCGTCGCCGGAAAGCGAGATTCCGGCTACCGGCCCTTCTACCGTTCGGACAGCAGCTCCGACGCACCCGATCCCGCGGACGGATTCACCCCGCTCGAACGCCAAACCGCGGCGCTGACGAATGCGGTTGAGTTCTCGGTGCAACGTGGTGATGTCGGAAATAGTTGTGTCGGTACTGCGGTCGAGACGTTCCCCGAGCAGCCGATCCACTTCCTCCGGGTCCAACCACGCAAGCATCGCTTTTCCGCTCGCTGTCGTGTGGGCGGGTACACGTCCACCGACCCTGGTCGGGATGCCGTTCGCGCCGCGGCCGCCGAGCTTGTCGAGGTACACGCTCATGCCACCGTCGAGGACAGTGAGATGCACGACCAGTCCGGTGCGCAAATGCAAGTTGTGCAAGACGGGTGCGGCGGCTGCTCTGACCTGACTGTGGTTGCTCTCGCTTCCGCCGAGGCCGATCGAACGGCGGCCGAGGCAATAACCGAAACTGGCGTGGTCCACCCAGTTCAGCCGTACCAACTGGTCGAGAATTCGATACACAGTGGACCTGGGTAGCCTCGTACGGCAGGCCACCTCTTCCAGCGTGAGGCGAGAAGCGCGACCGTCGAACGCGTCGAGGATCAAGGTCATCCGTTCCACCATCGAAGGCGGTACGTCCTTCTTCTCCGAAGCACCGGGCGTCGAGCTGTCTGGACCGACCGAGTTCATCCGGTGCCTCCGCAATCGGCAGTGGTCTGCCGGTAAAATTGAAATGAATTCTTGAAATGGTATCAGCTCGGCTTCGGACCGCAAAGCGGGTCAGCTCCCCCCTCCACGAGGCGGAGTCCGGTGAACGGGAACTACCGACGCATCCGATCGCCAGAGGTACTACAGATGAGGGTATGCACCCTTCTCGTCCAACCTCGGAGCGTCACCGATGCACATTGGCATAACGTCCCCGATCGTCGTTCAACACCCGAGCAGCGCCGCGGACTGGGAGGCCAGCGCCGGGATCGCGGAGCTGGTTCGCATTGCGCGCCAGGCCGACCAACTCGGCTTTCACCACCTCACCTGCAGTGAGCACATCGCCGTACCGGTAGATGTCGCCGCCGAGCGCGGGGCGACCTACTGGGATCCACTTGCCACCCTCGGCTTCCTCGCCGCGTACACCGACCGGATCAAACTGGCCACCCAGGTTCTGGTTCTCGGCTATCACCACCCGCTCGCGATTGCCAAGCGCTACGGCACACTCGACATGGTCAGCGGCGGCCGGCTGATACTCGGTCTCGGAGTCGGCAGTCTCCGAGAGGAATTCGACCTACTCGGCGCCGAGTTCGAGGGCCGCGGAGCCCTGGCAGACGATGCACTCGCAGCACTGCGGGCATCGCTGTCGCAATCGAATCCGGAGTATCACGGCACTCACTACGATTTCGCGAACCTCGTGGTGAAGCCCCATGCGGTTCAGACACGGGTACCCCTGTGGATCGGCGGCCGAACCCCCCGCTCACTTCGACGAGCGCGAACCCAAGGCGATGGCTGGGTTCCGTTCGGCCTCGCACTCGGCGATCTCGAACGCATACTGGCAAAAGGTGAACAGCGAGCCGATTTCGAAGTGGTCTTGAGCGCAGGCGCGCCGGTGGACCCACTCGGCAACAGAGCCGCAGTCGCCGACTCACTCGAGCGGCGACGCCAGGCCGGTGCCACCATCGTGAGCGCCGCAATCCACGCAACGAGTGTCGAGCACTACTGCGATCAACTCTCCACCCTCCGCGACATCGGCGACGAGCTGGGCGTGGATTTCCATTCGAACCAGATCGGAGCAACACCATGACCGACACCGACAAGCTGCTGCAGAACCTCCTCGATCGAGTGAGCGCCCTCGAGGACACGCTCGCGATCACGAAGTTGCTGGCCACCTACGGTCCTGCCGTCGACAGCGGATCGGTCGAGGCAGTTGCGCGTCTGTGGACCGAAGACGGGGTGTACGACGTCGACACCGGCGTACTGAACGGCCAGGCCGAGATTTCGGCCATGGTTCGCTCCCGCGCGCATCAGGGCTACATCAATGGTGGCTGCGCTCACCTGCTCGAACCCGGACACGTGCAATTGGACGGACACCAGGCCGTCGTGACGTGCAAATCGCAGTTGATCCTGCACGACGGTGACGCTTACCGAGTCGCTCGCATCACCGCGAACCGGTGGGAATTGTCCAAGATCGACGGACAGTGGAAGGTGACGCGACGGACGAACCGCTTGCTGGACGGCCGCGCGGAAGCTCGGGAACTGTTGGCGATGGGCGTTCGGGACTGACCACGACAGTTTCTGGCCGATCAGGACGGGGCCGGGCAATGTAGCAGTCAGGGAGATTGCCCGGTTCCGTCACTGTCCGTCTCGGTTGTCGAAACCGTGCACATTCAGGCCATATGCGCTAGAAATAGAATTAACTCTAATTTTGAAATGGAGGCTTTTCGTGAGCACAGCACTCGAATTGACCGGAAGAACAGCAATCGTGACCGGCGCAGGTGCCGGACTCGGTCGTGCAGAAGCAATGGCCCTCAGCGCTGCGGGAGCTGCAGTAGTCGTCAACGACATCGGTGACAATGCGCAATCCGTCGCCGACGAAATCATCGCCGCGGGCGGACAAGCGATCGCGGTTCTCGGTGACGTGTCCGACTGGTCTCTTGGCGAACGACTCGTGCAGTCGGCGAAAGAGAAGTTCGGTTCGATGGACATTCTGGTCAACAACGCCGGGATCATTCGCGACAAGATGATCTTCAACCTGACCGAATCAGATTGGGACGATGTGATTCGGGTGCACCTCAAGGGGCACGCGGCCACCTCACATGCCGCTGCAGTTCATTGGCGAGCACTTTCCAAGGAGGTCGGCGGCCCGATCTACGGTCGGGTCATCAACACCTCTTCGGAGGCCTTCCTCTTCGGCTCCGCCGGCCAACCGAACTACTCGGCAGCCAAGGCCGGGATCGTCGCTCTCACGCTCTCGACCTCTCAGGGACTCTCGCGCTACGGCGTTCGGGCGAATGCAATCTGTCCTCGTGCGCGTACCGCGATGACCGCTCAGGCATTCGGGGAGAACACCGATCCGGAAGCGATCGAGGATCCGCTCTCCCCCGACCGGGTCGCCACTCTCGTCCACTACCTCGCCAGCGAAGCTTCGGAAGAAATCACCGGACAGGTCTTCGTCGTCTACGGCAGAATGGTCGCCCTGATGGCAGCACCGAAGGTCGAGAACACGTTCCAAACCACAGGTTCGAAATTCACCATCGATGAGCTCTCGGACAATCTGACACCGTACTTCTCCGGTCGCGGCCAATACGAGACCTACTCCGCATACAGCGTGGCAGAACTCGAGAAGACCGCACTCGCAGCCGTCGATTCGATGGGCATCCGATGAGACTTCAAGGGAAAACGGCAATCATCACGGGCGGCGCAGGCGGCATCGGCCGCGCGATCACCACCGTCTTCGCCCGCGAAGGTGCCAATGTGTTCTTCGTCGACATCGACGAAGAAAAGGGAGCCGCACTCAGTACCGAACTGGGACCGAACGCAGAGTTCCTGTGCATCGACATATCGCTTCCCGACTCGGCACAGACGATCTGCGACGCTGCTGTCGCCGTCTTCGGATCCGTCGACGTACTGGTCAACAACGCTCACGCGTCACGGCAGGCACTGCTTGTCGATACGACTGGTGAGATGTTCGATCTGTCGTTCAACACCGGCTTCTACCCCACGGTCCACCTCATGCAGGCCTGCTACCCCCACCTGAAAGCCTCCTCCGGATCGGTGATCAACTTCGCCTCCGGTTCAGGGTTGGACGGAATGCCCACTCAGGCCTCCTATGCCGCAGCGAAAGAAGCAATTCGAGGGCTCAGCCGCGTAGCCGCCAACGAGTGGGCTGTCGACGGCATCAGAGTCAACGTGCTCTGCCCCTTCGCCGCAACCGAGGGTGTGCGTGCGTGGCAGGCTGCCCACCCGGAGCGCGCCGCAGCGAGTGCCGCTAAGGTCCCGCTACAGCGAATCGGAGATCCCGAGACCGATATCGCTCCAGTAGCAGTGTTTCTGGCCTCCGAAGATTCCAAGTATATGACCGGACAGACACTGATGGCCGACGGCGGAAGCAACAAACTGCGCTGACGGTGATCGGCCACCGAGGTAGACCAACCAAGAGGAGAATTACATATGGAACGTTTCGACGGCAAAGTCGCCCTGATCACCGGCGCAGCACGAGGCCAAGGACGCTCTCACGCAATAGCTTTCGCTGAGCTAGGCGCCGACGTAGTGCTGTGCGATCGTTGCGAGGACCGCGACGTCGTGCGGTATCCGCTTGCCACACAGGAGGATCTCGACGAGACGGTCCGGCTAGTACAGGCCACTGGACGCAAGGCGATCAGTGCCACCTTCGACACCAACGACCGACAGGCGATGAACTCCCTCGTGGAGCGTGCCGAATCCGAACTGGGCCGTATCGACATTGCTGTCGCGAATGCCGGCGTATCGGTTGCCGCACCGGTGCAGTCGATGTCCGAAGCTCAGTGGGCAGAAACGATCGGCTCCAACCTGACCGGAGTCTTCAACACCGTCGGTGCCGTCGCACCCGGAATGATCAGTCGCGGATACGGCCGCATCATCACCATCTCGTCCATGCTCGGACGCGCCGGAAACACCAACATGGCCGCCTACGCAGCATCGAAGTGGGGCGTCATCGGCCTCAGCAAGAGTGCCGCACTCGACCTGGCCCCCCACGGAATCACAGTGAATACGATTGCACCGGGAAACATTTCGACTCCCATGATTCACAATGATTCCCTGTACGCGATGATGCGGCCGGACCTGGACAAGCCGACCGCAGACGACGTCGCGCCCATCTTGCAGACCCTGCATGCGCAGCCGGTTCCGTGGCTCGACGCAGAGGAGATCACCCGCGTCGTTCTGTTCTTCGCCGCAGAAGCCAGTGCACATATCAGCGGCACGGTGCTTCCGGTCGACGCCGGAAACGCCGCGCGCGTCACCGGCTGACGCACACCCGAGTCGGTGACGTCACGCAGTGAATACCGCTGTGACGTCGCCGATTCCGGTAATGGAAGCTAAGTAGGTCGATCCTGCTGTCACCGAGACCATCGGGCCGAGGGCACCGGATAGAACGACTTCTCCCGCACGCAGCGGTGAACCGTAGGACAAGCTGGTGTTCGCCAACCACGCAAATGCTGCCCAGGGGCTCCCGAGACAATCGGATCCCTTTCCCGTCGAGACCTGCTCCCCATCGGCGTACAGCGTCATCTCGACCTCTTCGAGATTCGGGGCGTCATTGCGGTCGAGGGAATCTCCGAGAACGTACAGACCGGAAGAAGCGTTGTCCGCGACGGTATCGGCCAAGCTGATGTCCCAGTCGACCACTCGGCTGTCGACGATTTCGAATGCCGCGAAAACCTTGCTCACGTAGTCCGGAGCGGAATCGGCATCGATGGGCTCTTCGATGTCGCGGGAAACGGTGAAGGCGATCTCGGCTTCGATCCGCGGCTGCAGTAGTCGGCCGAAATCGACCGCGTCGTCCTGCGTGCAATCCATGTCGTCGAGAAGAACACCGAAATCAGGTTGATCGACACTCATCTGCTTCTGCACAGCGGGAGAAGTCAGACCGATCTTTCGCCCTACGACGGTGCGACCGGACGCGACAAGCGCCTCGATATTGCGCGTCTGGACCAGGTAAGCGGCGTCCACGTCCTCACTGCCGATGAGGTCCCGGACGGGTGAACACGGGGTGGAAGTCGCAGTCGCAGTCGCAAGGCGGTCAGCAGCTGCGCTGATCGTATGAGGTTCGATCGTAGTCATGCCCGTGACGTTATGCGCACAACTCCACATGTCCCAGCATCTGTCTCATCAGGCGGGACGGGGCGCCTGGTCACTCAGCTCCTCGATCACGAACTTGGCAAGACTGCCCAGCCGCGCGCGGTCCGGCATCCGCGTCGGGACACCGAGTACGTCCAGGGGCGCGGAGGTGACCGGGCCGACACAGATCGCGGCGACCGGGCCCTTCAGCGCCGCAAGGAACTGCTCGAGCATTCCATTGTCCTTCGCCGTCGACAGCAGCGACGCGACGGCCGGGGCACTGGTGAAGGTGACGGCGTCGACTTCGTGATCGACGATCCTGCCCAACAAGTTCACCAGTGGGCGCTGATCCACTGGTCGGATCCAGCGGTAGACGGGTATGGGACGCACTTTCGCGCCGAGGCGGGTGAGTGATTCGCTCAAATCAATCGTCGGTTCCCATTCGGTGATGGTGCCGTGCAGTTGGACTGCGACATCGACGCCGGCAATACCTTCGGCTTCGAGGTGGTCGGCTACTTCCTGTGAGGCTTCGGTGGTCGGCGACCATTCCTCACGAAGCCCGACGCCGCGGATAGCGCCCCGCGCCTTAGGGCCTCGCGCAATGATGCGCGAGGCCCTGAGTGCTTCGACAAGCTCGTCTTCGGTGTTCCACCCCTTGGCCGCATCGAGCCATCCACGAAAACCGACGGCCGTACTGATCACCACCATTTCCGGTGGCTGCCCGATGATGCCCGCTGTCACCTCACGCAGCTCGGAATCGTCGAGCAACGGCAGCACGTGAATCGCGGGTACGTGCACCGTGGCCGCACCGCGACGCTCGAGCATCACCGCGAACTCTTCTGCCCGGCGCTCGGCCGTGAGGGCGATCGTCTTGCCTGCGAGCGGGAAGGCCATGGGGCCACCCTAGTGGCGAACTAGCTGCTGAACTTGTCCGGATCGGGGCCGGTACGTCCGTCGACGGTGTCGAGTGCAGTGATCTGTGCAACCTCGTCGTTGGTCAGCTCGAAGCCGAACACGTCGAAGTTACTCGCGATCCGCTTCGGGGTCACCGACTTGGGGATCACCACGTTGCCATGCTGGATGTGCCAACGAAGTACGACCTGAGCTGGGGTTGCCCCATGGGCCTCGGCGATCGGGGCGAGCGCCGGGTCGTCCAGGACGGTTCCGGAACCCAGCGGGCTCCACGCCTCGGTAGCGATGCCCTTCTCGGTATGGAAGGCGCGCAGTTCGGTCTGCACGAAGTGCGGATGAACCTCGATCTGGTTCACCGACGGGGTCTCCCCGACCTCCTCGATCAACCTCTCGAGCGTCGGGATGGTGAAGTTCGAGACGCCGATGGAGCCGATACGGCCGTCTGCCTTCAGCGCCTGGAATGCCTTGAACGTCTCGATGTACTTGTTGCGATCGAGCTGCTGCCAATGGATGAGGTACAGGTCCAGGTAATCGAGCCCGAGCCTGGCCATACTGGCGTCGAACGCCTTCAGCGTCGAGTCGTATCCCTGGTCGTCGTTCCACAGCTTGGTGGTGATGAACAGCTCGTCGCGGGCGATGCCGGACTCCGCGATGGCCTTACCCGTGCCGGTTTCGTTTTCGTACACCTTCGCGGTGTCGATGCTGCGGTAACCGACCTTCAGCGCCTCGGCCACGGCGGCTTGGGCACCGTCGTCCGGAACCTGCCACACGCCGAATCCGAGCTGCGGAATTGCATGCCCGTCGTTGAGCACGATTGTCGGGACGGTACTGGTCTCGGAAGAAAAGGTCATACGAATGCCAACGGGTGACTGGATGAGTCTGTTCCCGAGGGCCTGTTCCCGAGGCTCGGGGATACCGGGAGTGGAGCCTGCGGAACGACCCACGAGATACCGGGAGTGGAGCCTGCGGAACGACCCACGAGATACCGGGAGTGGAGCCTGCGGAACGACCCACGGGATACTTGCAGCGTGACTGCAACCTTGCGCGTGGACGATCTTGCGGCTTTCCACGGCGATCGAACGCTTTTCTCCGGCCTTTTCCTCACCGTCACCGAAGGGGACGTCATCGGACTTGTCGGTGCCAACGGGGCCGGTAAGTCGACCTTGTTGACGCTGTTGGCCGGCGTCGGAACTGCAGATTCCGAGGGCGATATCTACACTTCGCCGCCCGATGCCACTGTCGGCTATCTCGCGCAGGAACCCGAGCGTGTTCCCGGTGAGAAGGTTGTCGAATTCCTCGGCCGCCGGACGGGTGTCACTCTGGCCGAGGAGTCGATGAATGCTGCGGCGGAAGCCCTCGGATCCGGCGAGGGCGAGGATCTGTACACCCCGGCACTGGAGCGGTGGCTCGCGCTCGGCGGTGCCGATCTGGCCGAGCGCACCGAGAAGGTCTTGGCAGAATTGGGTCTCGACACCGGTGGAGAAGTCTTGATGACCTCGCTCTCCGGTGGGCAGGCGGCCCGGGCCGGGTTGGCGGCGATCCTGCTGGCGCGTTACGACATCCTGCTACTCGACGAGCCGACCAACGATCTCGACCTCGCCGGGTTGGAGCAGTTGGAACGTTTCGTCGTCGACACCCGTGCAGCGATCGTCGTCGTCAGTCACGATCGTGAGTTCCTGGAGCGCACGGTCACCGGCATCGTCGAACTGGATCGGGCGCAGCACCGAATCGACGTCTACGACGGCAGCTATCAGTCGTATCTGGCCGAGCGTGAGATCGCCCGGCAGCATGCGCGCGAGAAGTACGACGAGTTCGCCGACACCAAGTCCTCGCTGGAATCTCGCGCCCAGATGCAGCGCAACTGGATGGAGTCCGGGGTTCGCAACGCTCGTCGCAAAGCGCCCGACAACGACAAGATCGCGCGCAAGACTCGTGCCGAATCGACCGAGAAGCAGGCGGCGAAGGCTCGGCAGACCCAACGCAGAATCGAGCGGCTCGAAGTCGTCGAGGAACCGCGTAAGGAGTGGGAACTACGGATGGAGATCGCGAGCGCTCCGCGCAGCGGCACCGTCGTTTCGGTTCTGAGCGGTGCGGTGGTTACTCGGCCGGCGTTCACTTTCGGACCGGTGACGACGCAGATCGAGTGGGGTGATCGCATTCTGATCACCGGCGAGAACGGGTCGGGTAAGACGACGTTGCTGTCGGTGTTGCTGGGCAAGCTGGTGCCGGACGAGGGCACCGCATCACTGGGTTCGGGTGTCGCGATCGGCGAAATCGACCAGGCACGTGAGCTTTTCACTGGTGTCGCGACGGTGTCGGACTCGTTGAGTGCTGCAGTTCCCGATTGGCCGGACGCTGAAGTCCGCACTCTGTTGGCAAAATTCGGTCTCCGTGGGGACGACGCACTGAGGCCCGCAGGATCATTGTCTCCGGGTGAACGAACCCGTGCCGCCCTGGCCTTGTTGCAGGCGCGAGGGGTCAATCTCCTGGTACTCGACGAGCCGACGAACCATCTGGACCTCCCGGCGATCGAGCAACTCGAGCGGGCGATGGAGAACTTCGAAGGAACATTGCTGCTGGTCACGCATGATCGACGGATGCTCTCCACGGTGCGCAGTACGCGACGCTGGGTGATGTCCGACGGAAAGTTGTCAGAAATGTAGGGTTGACGAATCGTTGGGTTTACACAACACTTTGATGCATGAGCCCCATAAAGCGTGGGAACACGCTCCCGATTTACAACCGGGTGGGAGTTCTGCGGGCAGAACGAAAGATGAGCCGCGCGCAACTTGCCGAACTCGTCGAAGTGAACCCTCAGACTGTGGGCGCCCTCGAACGTGGTGACCACTACCCGAGTCTCGATCTCGCATTGCGCATTTGCGACGTCTTCCACCTACCCGTGGAAGCAGTGTTCTCGCGAGAAGAGTTCGGACCGCTCTCCGCAGAGTTGTACCGAAGGGAGAAGAACCCATGACCACACCCGACGCCGCGGACATTTTGACCCGCTACCAAACATTTCGAACCAGACGCTTTCTCGAGAACGATGCCAAGACGCGCAACTGGCTCCCGACGTGGCGCACCCAGCGTCGTCGACGCGTCCTCGGAGTTGCCGTCGTTGCCGTCCTCTTCACGCTACTGGTGATCTCGGTCCTTTCCCTGTTCTGGCAGTACGCCCCCATCGCCTGGCTGCCGGCCACGGCGGCGTTCCTCGTCCTGTGGACGATGCTGCAGACGGTGTCCGGCCGACACAGTGACGCTCCCGTGGGCGCACTCGACGAGTGGGAAGTCCAGCAGCGCAACGAAGCTCGATCGATCGGGCTGACGGTGACCCAGAGCCTGGTGCTGGTGGCGGTCATGGCGTCGATCTTCCTCTCGACCTGGATCGAGAACGATCGTCTCGCCTACGCCGGAGCACTCTGGACGCTGACCGCATTGCTGGCCGGAATCTGCTCTCCCGCTTTGATTCTTGCGTGGATAACCCCCGACCCCGATCCGGAAGACCTCTGACCGAAAGGGACCATGAGTACCCTCACGATCGACTCCATCTCCAAACGTTACGGCGACACGATCGCCCTCGACGCACTGAGCTTCGACGTCCGCCCTGGTGAACTGTTCGGCTTCGTGGGCAGTAACGGTGCCGGTAAAACCACCACCATGCGCATCGCGCTCGGCGTACTGTCCGCCGACTCCGGACAGGTCCTGCTCGGCGGAAAACCCGTGGACCTCGAAGTACGTCGCACGATCGGCTACATGCCCGAGGAACGTGGGCTCTATCCCAAGATGAAGGTCGGCCCCCAGCTCGCGTATCTCGCTGAGCTGCATGGCCTCTCGGCTCCCGTTGCCAAGGATGCGGTACAGCGCTGGACCGAGCGACTCGGAATATCCTCACGACTCGGCGATACCGTCGACGCACTGAGCCTGGGCAATCAACAACGCGTGCAGCTCGCCGCAGCCCTCGTACACGACCCCGCTGTTCTCGTTCTCGACGAACCATTCTCCGGATTGGATCCAGTAGCCGTCGACGTCATGAGCGAGGTACTACGCGAGAAAGCCGCCGCAGGAGTCCCCGTCATTTTCTCGAGCCATCAACTCGATTTGGTACAGCGATTGTGCGATCGCGTCGGCATCATCGCCGCCGGGTCGATGCGGGCAGTCGGAACCGTCGACGAGCTCCGCGGATCCGGCGACGCACAGCTGCAGGTGCATGTACCGGCAGCCACGCAAGGATGGGCCGACAGCATTGCCGGAGTCACCACCCTGAGTCACCGCGACGGACACTTCGTGCTCAGCCTGAAGCAAGGCGCCTCCGATCAGGACGTCCTGCATGCCGCATTGGCCACCGGCCCGGTACACGAATTCTCCGTCCACAAACCATCGCTCAGTGATCTGTTTCGAGAGGCGGTAGTGGCATGAGCGAAAAACTGACCTCGACACGAGCTGTACGTTTGATCGCCAAGCGCGAGTTCGCGGTACAGGTGATGAAGAAGAGCTTCGTCATCAGCAACATCATCATCCTCGCCGCCATCGTCGGCGGCATCATCGCCTTCTCTGTCTTCTCCGGCGGCGACGACGACCGGGACGTCATCGGCGTCGTCGGCGATCAGTCGATAGCGTCGGTACTGCAGGCCACCGGGGATGCCGTCGGCAATCCAGTCGAGGTCCGCGAACTCTCCGACGCCGCTGCCGCGCGTGGTGACGTCGAATCGGGCGAGGTTGCCGTGGCACTGGTGCCCGAGAATGCAGGGGCCTACACCGCGATCACCGATTCCGAACTGACCGGAACACTGCGGGCCATCATCGAAAGCAGCGTCCAGACGCAGGCGACCGATACCGCGCTCGAAGCGCAGGGTGCCGATCGCGCCGCGTTGGCTGCCGCCACCACCGCGGCGACCGTCACCGTCGACGCCATCGATCCGCCCGATCCCGAAGCAGGACAACGCACTGCACTGGCACTGTCCGCAGTGTTCATCCTCTACGCGCAGATCATCGGCTTCGGCATGTACGTCGCGATGGGCGTCGTCGAGGAGAAGTCCTCGCGTGTCGTC
This sequence comes from Rhodococcus sp. 1168, assembly GCF_002091955.1. Taxonomy (GTDB): domain Bacteria; phylum Actinomycetota; class Actinomycetes; order Mycobacteriales; family Mycobacteriaceae; genus Rhodococcoides. Next base: position 81,608 of record NZ_MKKY01000025.1, read on the forward strand.
GAACTGCTCCTGTCGACCGTTCGTCCACTACAACTGCTGTGGGGCAAGATAATCGGCATCGGCGCCGTCGGAATCCTTCAACTGGCCATGTACGGAGTCGCGGGAGTCGGCACCGGCCTCGCCACCGGAGTTCTGACCGTCACCGGTGCCGCGATCAGCGTGTTCGCCGGTACGCTCGGCTGGTTCATCCTCGGCTTCGCCTTCTTCGCAGTGCTCTATGCAGCGGGCGGGTCCATGGTCTCGCGGCAGGAGGACGTCAACTCCACGACCATGCCTCTGCTACTGCTGATCATGGCAATGTTCTTCTCCGCCTTCTATTCCGTCGGCGATCCGGAGAGCACCCTGAGCAGTGTGCTCAGTTGGATCCCACCGTTCTCCGCAGTCATGATGCCGCTACGCATCGCCGCCGGAGTCGCGCCGATCTACCAAATTGTCGGAACCGCGCTGATCATGCTCGCGACCACCGCGGCCCTCGCCGTCGTCGCCGCGAAGATCTACCAGCGTTCCATCCTGCGCATCGGCAAGACCGTTACGTGGAAGGAAGCGTTCGCTCGCTAAGCTTCCCACCATGAGCACACGAACGTCCGCCGCCGAGATACTCGATGCAGTTCTCGACGGCGGATCGTTCGTCTCCTGGGACACCACTCCGCTCGACGTCTCCCCCGGCCCCGCCTACGCAGCCGATCTCGCGGCAGCCCGAGACAAGAGCGGCGTCGACGAATCGGTCCTGACCGGCTCCGGCACGATCGACGGCCGTCGGGTAGCGGTCATCGCGTGCGAGTTCGGCTTCTTGGCGGGGTCCATCGGTGTGGCAGCTGCCGAACGAATCGTCGTTGCAATCGAACGTGCCACCGCCGAAAATCTGCCGCTGATCGCGTCGCCGACGTCCGGCGGCACTCGGATGCAGGAGGGCACCCTCGCCTTCGTGCAGATGGTCAAGATCGCAGCCGCCGTCACCATGCACAAGCAGGTGGGATTGCCGTATCTGGTCTATCTGCGAAACCCGACGACGGGTGGAGTATTCGCATCATGGGGTTCGTTGGCGCACGTGACGGTTGCCGAACCCGAAGCACTCATCGGATTTCTCGGACCACGCGTGTATCAGGCGCTCTACGACAAACCTTTTCCCGAGGGCGTCCAGACGGCGGAGAACCTGTATCGGCACGGAGTCATCGACGGCGTCGTGCCGGTGGCGAATCTACGCCATCTGCTCGTGCGGATCCTGCGCGTCGTCGGAGGTGATGCCGCACCGGCGCTCACACTCGAACCTGCGCCACTGGTCGCGGACATCGAAGAGCGCACGGCGTGGCAGTCGGTGATCTCCTCCCGCCGACCAGACCGCCCCGGAGTTCGCGAATTGCTGGAGCATGCAGCCACCGAACAAGTCCCGTTGAGCGGCACCGGCCAAGGCGAATCCGACGGCACGATTCTTTTGTCACTCTGCCGATTTCGAGGAATCGCATGTGTCCTCTTCGGCAACGATCGCAGCAGCCACAGCGTCACGGCCACGATGGGCCCGGGCGCGCTCCGCGAAGCCCGACGCGGCATGCGGCTCGCCGAAGAACTCTCGATTCCGCTGGTTCTGGTGATCGATACGTTCGGTGCAGCGCTGTCGAAAGAGGCGGAGGAAGGTGGCCTCGCTCCCGAGATCGCCCGCTGCATATCCGATCTCGTCACCCTCGACACGCCCACAGTGTCCATACTTCTGGGCCAAGGCACCGGTGGTGGTGCCCTGGCACTGCTACCCGCGGACCGCACACTGTGTGCGGAGAACGCCTGGCTCGCACCACTGCCGCCGGAAGGTGCAAGTGCCATCGTGCACCGCGACACCAGCCATGCCGCCGACATGGCCGAGTCGCAGGGCATCCGATCCGTCGATCTCCTCCGTGCGGGAATCGTCGACGCCATCGTCCCCGAAAGTCCCGACGCGGCCGCAGAACCAGTCGACTTCTCGCTACGCGTCGCCGGCGCCATCGCGCGCGAACTACAAGGTCTGAGTCACCAGGATCCGGGCGCGCGGCTGACCACTCGGCTGAGCCGCTATCGGACCTTAGGCCTTCGGGACCAGCGCTAGAACGTCTCGGCCGCCGGCGGCACCGACTATGACGCCGCCCTGACGGTTGGGGGCGAATCAGCACTGCTGTGTGCACACTATTGGCCCGATTCGACGGGATTCCGGCGATCCGCGCCAATAGTGTGCACTCAGGCCGGCGGTGGAGAATTGATCGACTTTCGTCTCCTCCGCACGACCGTCATGATCTCCTCAACCACACCGTCGAGATCCGACATCACCGTCGCCGCCGAATACCGCAGCACCAGCCACCCGTCCAGTACCAATGTGTTCTGCCGTCGACGATCGCTGGTGAACGTCGCCGGATCGATGTGAAATGCGCGCCCGTCGATCTCCACGATGACGCGAGCACGGAAGTCCACGAGGTCACCATAGAACCGGCCGACTTTCGCATTGATCTCCATACGAAAGTTGCGTGCCGTCAATGCCCTGGCCACGCGCCGCTCAGGTTCCGAACGGGTACCCGGGCAGCACCGTCGAAGCTGTTCTCGCAGCGCAGTCATACCGTTCATTCCACCCGTGGTCTCGCAGAATTCGGCCACTCTGCCCCAAGGAATGTGCATGTCGATCGCAGCGTCGAAGAACTGTTCCAACTGGGGCTTCGGCAGCGTCGCCGACACGTCCAGGAAGGTCTGCTCGATCGTGACGACCCGCAACCCCCGATATGCCGTGACCGTCGGGAGTGTGCGTCGATAGAGCCGAATCCAGTCGGGGCAGCGAACCTGACCCGACGGGTCTACGGTCGCCTCGACATGCGCAGGCTCGTACTCGATGAGCCCCCACAGCCACGCCGCGGTCAAGTGGCTGATCACCGCACCCGGTTTCCACAGCGTCACGGCTGTGCACAGGCCCAGATAGTCAGGCTTCTCGTCGTCGTAGACCTGCGGTAAAACTCTGATCAACTTCCCCGAGCGGACGCGAGAGGCGATATTCCCGCGGCTCGCCCCCGCCGCGATCAGTTGTGCTGATGTACGAACCCCCATGGCGTACACCGTTGCCGACGGGACCGCTTCGCGGTAGAGGCGATCTCGAAACTGTGGACAACTGCTATCCATCCACAGTTTCGGGTACCTCAGCGCACACTATCGGCCCGATCCGACGGGATTCCGGCGATCCGCGCCGATAGTGTGCATTTTTCGGCGACCCCGGAGAAGTACCCACATGCAACCGACGCCCAACTAGGGTTGCCACATGAGCGGCGAATACCGGACAGCATTCGACAACAGCATCGACCGACGCGAGGAATTCTGGCTCGACGCCGCGCAGGCCGTCGACTGGGACAGCGCCCCGACGACGGCTTTCGACGGTGAGCGATGGTTCGCCGACGGCACCCTCAACACCTGCTACAACGCACTCGACCGTCACGTTCACGCAGGCCACGGCGACCGGGCTGCGCTGATCTACGACTCCGCGATGATCGGTGTGCAGCGCACCTACAGCTATGCCGAACTACTCGGCGAGGTATCACGGTTCGCCGGCGTCCTGCTGGCGCAAGGCGTGCGGCTCGGCGATCGTGTCGTGATCTACATGCCGATGATCCCCGAGGCCGTGGTCGCGATGCTGGCTTGCGCACGCATCGGCGCCGTGCACTCGGTTGTCTTCGGTGGGTTCGCCGCCAAGGAGCTTGCCGCACGCATCGACGACGCGGAACCCACCCTGCTGGTGACGGCGAGCGGCGGTTTCGAACCGGCCCGCGTCATCGAGTACCTCCCCCTCATCGCCAAGGCACTCGACATGTCCACGGCCGCAGCGCCGAAGGTCATCGTCAAAACTCGCGACGGGATACCGACCGAACACAGCTGGCTCGACTGGGACACCGAGATCGCCGGCGCCACCGCCGCCGACCCGATTCCGGTGCAGGCGACCGATCCGCTGTACATCCTCTACACCTCCGGCACCACCGGGAAACCGAAGGGCGTCGTCCGCGACAACGGCGGGCACGCCGTCGCCTTGACATGGTCGATGAGCAACATCTACGACGTCGGGGCAGGCCAGATCATGTGGACGGCCTCCGATGTCGGCTGGGTCGTCGGACACTCCTACATCGTCTACGGCCCCCTCTTCGCCGGCGCGACGACAGTTCTGTACGAGGGCAAACCCGTCGGGACGCCGGACGCCGGTGCTTTTTGGCGCGTCGTTGCCGATCATGGTGTCCGGGCGCTTTTCACGGCGCCCACTGCCCTGCGCGCGATCCGCAAGGTGGACCCGCAGGCGTCGGAGCTGAGCAAGTACGACGTCTCTTCGTTGAAGACGTTGTTTGTCGCGGGTGAGCGGCTCGACCCGGACACGTACGAATGGGCCTGCCGCATCCTGAACATTCCTGTCGTGGACCATTGGTGGCAGACCGAGACCGGGTGGGCGATCTGCGCCAATCTGCTCGGCTTGGAACCACTTCCGATCAAGTCCGGTTCACCGACAGTGCCGGTGCCCGGCTTTCGTGTCGGTATTCTCGACGCCGTCGGCAACCCCGTCGCGGCAGGGGACGAAGGCAATATCGTCATCGAACTGCCGTTACCACCGGGCACCCTGGTCGGGTTGTGGAACGACGAATCACGTTTCCGCCGTTCGTATCTCGAAACGTTCCCAGGGTACTACCTCACCGGAGACTCCGGGTACATCGATTCCGACGGGTACGTCTACGTGCTCGGCCGCAGTGACGACGTCATCAATGTGGCCGGTCATCGGTTGTCGACAGGCGCGATGGAGGCGGTGCTCGCAGGGCATCCGGCGGTCGCCGAGTGCGCGGTCATCGGTATTCACGACGACCTCAAAGGCCAACGCCCGAGCGGTTACGTAGTCCTCAAAGCAGGCGAGCAGATCACCGAGGACCAACTCCGCGCCGAACTGGTAGCCATGGTGCGAGAGCAGATCGGGGCGCTCGCGACATTCCGTGACGTCACCATTGTCGGCGCGCTCCCGAAGACACGGTCGGGAAAGATACTGCGTAAGACGATGCGTCAGATCGTCGCCGGGGACGAGTACGGCGTGCCCTCGACCATCGAGGATCCGGCGGTACTGGATGCGCTGGAGAAGCTCCTCCGACACTGACGGCGAGGTGACCGATTCTGGTTGCACTGTTTGCGGGCCTGCTCCTCGACGAGGGCTTTCCCCGATGGCTCGTCATCGGTGCTGCCATTGCGTTCACGGGTGCCGTCATGGTCGGGGTCACTACCGCTCTCACCACGAGCGATACGACGAAGACCGACGCCGGGTTCTTCGGCATCGCATTGTGTCTGGTGTCAGCAGTGACGTATGCGATCGGTGTACTGAGCCAGAAGCCGGTACTGCGCACGGTGCCTGGCCTGCAGGTGACGTGGATGGCTTGCGCGATCGGAATTCTGTGCACACTCCCCTTCGCGCCTGCGCTGATCGGCGACCTCGCCGATGCGTCGGGAGCCGCTGTCGGCGGTCTGCTCTATCTCGGGTTGGTACCGACGGCATTGGCCTTCAGCACCTGGGCATACGCGCTGACCCGCATGGACGCAGGCAACCTCGGAGTCACCAGGTACGCGGTACCACCGATCACCATCGCGTTGGCGTGGCTTCTGCTCGGCGAGAATCCGCACTACCTCGCAGTGGTGGGTGGGGCAATCTGCCTCGTCGGGGTCGGTGTCTCGCGTCGACGTCGAAGCACCTCCAACGCTAGAGCGCCTTGAACCGCGCGATGGCAACCTCACGTTCGTGCTTGTGGTCGACGATCGGTTCCGGGTAAGCCGCTGGGCGTCCGAACTTCAAGGTGTGAACGGCTTTCCCTTCCTCCCCACGCAGTTCAGGCACCCAGCGCCGTACGTAGTCTCCGGTCGGATCGAACTTCTCGCCCTGAGTGACCGGGTTGAACACCCGAAAGTACGGCGAGGCATCGGTGCCTGTTCCCGCGGTCCACTGCCACCCGTGCTGATTGCTGGCAAGATCGCCGTCGACCAGGGTGTTCATGAAGTAGCGTGCACCTCTCCACCACGGAAGATGAAGGTCCTTGACGAGGAACGACGCGACGATCATCCGTACGCGATTGTGCATCCACTTCTCGGAATTCAACTGCCTCATACCGGCGTCGACGATCGGGAATCCGGTACGTCCTTCGCACCACGCCGCGAACACCTCGTCGGCCTGTTTTCCGGAGTCGAGTTCGATCTTGTCGAACTTCTTCACATAGTTCTCACGCGCACTGTCGGGTCGCTGAAACAGTATGTCCGCGTAGAAATCTCGCCATGCGATCTGTCGTCGATACGCGGCCGAACCCGCACTGCGTAGTGCGCCCAGGTCTTTCAACATGGTCCGCGGGTGGATGTTGCCGTATTTGAGGTAGACCGACATTCGACTCGTTGCATCGAGGTCGGGACGGTTGCGATCGTCGTCGTATCCCGTCACCTGCTCGAGGAACTCACTCCACTGGGTCGACGCGGCCTTCTCACCCGCAGCGAAATCCGAGCTGTCCTCTTCGGTGGGAATCTGTACCCTCCGCGGACCCGATACATCGGCGGGGTCGATCCAGTCGAACGTCGAGGTATCTGCAGGTCCTCGCCAGCCATGGTCCAGCCATTGCCGAAAGTATGGCGTGAAGACCTTGTACGGCTCGCCGTCGCTCTTGACAACCCGTCCGGGTGACACCGCATACGGCGATCCCGTCGCCACCAACGACACCTGCTTCCCGACGCGTTCGTCCCGCTCACGTCCGTAGGGACCGTAGTCGGCACTGACATGGACACACTCGGCGTCGATCGCGTGGGCAACTTTCGGCACCACGGTCTCGGGATCGCCGTGGACGACGAGTAGTCGGCCACCCATCTGCTCGTCGAGAGCGGCCAAGCTGCGGAACAGAAAGTCCCGACGCGGCCCGCCGGAAGCTTTCAACAACCGATCGTCCAGCACGAAAAGCCCGAGCACCGGATCACCCGAGTCCGCTGCGGCCGTGATGGTCGGCAGGTCGCCCAGTCGAAGGTCACGGCGGAACCACACGAGTGTCATAAATTCAGTCTTACCCATCCCCGCTCCGCACAATCCTGGATCGTGGAAGAATCTTGGAGTAACCGACCATCCGGTCCGCTGGATGAGAATGGACTTTCGATCTTCATGCCGGAGAGACGCAGATCTGCCACCCCGATCGCACGGGCACGCGCAGAGTCGGTTCGGATCTGGCGGACGGTGCACCGATACGACATGTTCACCGACTACCTCGTCGACCGCGGTCTCATGCGAAGCACCCGGGTCGCGGTTGTCGTCACGTTGCTCGTCATCGGCGTGCAGCCCCTACTGTTCCGGTTGGGGGAAAGTGCCCCCAGCGAACCGCATCTGATGGCGATGGCAATTGTCATCGCCACCGTCGACGCCGGCTGGGCCGTTCTGCTCTGGCGGGCCCAGCCCTGGCTCGACGTTCGACTGTCGCTGTGCTTCGTCACCACCAGCTGCATCTTTCTGGGCGAGGCAGCGCTCACGATGCCTGGCCCACTTCTCGGGTTGGCGGCCTGCTCCTCGTACGCAGCCATCCTCGGGTATGTCGTGTTCTTTCACGGTTCCCGCGTCTTTGCATTTGCCATGGCCTCGGCCGTCGCGGTCGTGACGATCATCGCGGTCCGAGAGATCACCGACGGCACTGCGCTCATCCAAGTAATCGCGATCGCCACCACCGTCCTGGCCGTGATCAGCACGGTACCGGTCATGACTCTGATGTTGATGGGCATCCTGACCGTCGACGCCGAGGCCTCCGAATTCGATTCGTTGACCGGCACGCTCAACCGACGCGGGCTTCATCGTGAAATCCGACGGCCGGGATCGGAGGACGGCACGATTGTCGTCGTCTATCTTCTCGATTTGGACGGGTTCAAATCGGTCAACGATACCCACGGCCACGAAGCCGGCGACGCAGTACTGGTGGCGGTGTCGCGGGCATTGAGTGAGGCAATGCCCGACGCCTCGGTCGCCCGCGTGGGCGGAGAGGAGTTCGTAGTGCTGGAACGTCTGGTCGCGGGGCGATCGTTGGACCTGACTCGACAAGCCGAACTCCTCCGGACGGTCGTGCGCGTCAGCTCGCAGCCACCGGTGACCGCAAGCGTCGGGATATCGCTGTCGGTGCCGTTGCCGAGCTCACACGCAACCGACCCGACGCTGTTGTTGAACCGGCTCATAGCCACTGCAGACGAAGCGATGTACACCGCCAAGAAAGCGGGGGGCGACCGAACCCACGTAGGCAATGTAGTCGACGTCACAGACCTGGCCGAACGATTCTCATAGAACTCACACTCGATATTCACAGAGGCTGAAAGAACTCCTCCTACCTTAGGAAATACCCCAAGAGAGGAACTCTTCTATGAGAACTACACCGAGATTCCCCGGCGCACAGTCCTTGGTCGACAGCACCTGCACCTTCGAGAAGTACTACCAGGCCCTGTACGCGCAGGCGCCCGCCGTCGCGTGGTCGCTCGACAACGACCTCGGCCGCCGAAGCGCGCTCGAGGAGTTCTTCGCGAAAACGCCCGAAGACCGCCAGTTGACCGTCGACAGCTGGGCAGCCTAGGCACAATGGGGCAGTGCCCGAATCTGCGACAGTGCTAGTAGTCGACGACGACGACGACGTCCTGTCCTCGCTCCAACGAGGACTTCAGCTCTCCGGCTTCACGGTGATCACCGCCGCCGACGGCGCGGCCGCCCTGACCGTGGTCTCGAGTCGGTTGCCGGACGTCGTCGTCCTGGACATCAACATGCCGATTCTCGACGGCGCGAGTGTCGTGAAGGCCCTGCGTGCGATGGGCAACGATGTGCCGATCTGCGTGCTGAGTGCGCGCGCGTCGGTCGACGATCGAATATCCGGTCTCGAATCCGGCGCCGATGACTATCTGACCAAACCTTTCGTCCTTGCCGAACTCGTCGCCCGCATCAACGCCATGTTGCGAAGACGAGCCAGTGCACCCCCGCCCGCCCCTGCATCGACGTCGGAGATCTCGATCGGTGCACTGTCCATCGATCTGCCCGGGTACCGCGCGCACAGTGGCGGCCGCGAACTCGACCTCACCAAGAGGGAATTCGAGTTGCTGGCCATTCTTGCTCGAAACAAAGGGGTAGTGCTCACGCGCGAGCGGTTGCTCGAACTCGTATGGGGCTACGACTTCGTGGCCGACACCAATGTGGTCGACGTCTTTGTCGGATACCTGCGTCGCAAGCTGGAGGTCGGAGGCGCGCCTCGGGTGCTGCACACGGTTCGCGGCGTCGGTTTCGTTCTTCGGGTGCCCTCATGAGGTTCTCCTTGCGAGCGCGCGTCGCCGCAGCAACGGCACTGGGCGCCACCCTCGTCGTCGCAGCCCTCGCAGTGGTGACCTCGGTTGCCATTTCACGCAACAACGTCAATCAGCTCGACGAGCGGTTGACGACGGCGTCTCAGGCGCTCATCCCCAATGCTGCTGTACTCGAAACATTCCTCGACCAACTGTCCGCGGCGTTCGCCGTGACGATCCGAACCGGCGATATCGTTCGCGCCTCGACACCCATCCAACTTCCAGATCTAGGCGAAGGCTCGGCCACCGTCGATGTGAACGGTCAGCGATTTCGGGTCTACACGACCAAAACTGTGTCCCTGCCGGATATCTCGATCGCTATCGGGGTGCCCGCCATCGAAGCCCAGCAAGTCACCGACGAGCAGCAGAAGCAAGTCATCTTCGTCGGTCTCGGCGCGATCGCCGTCTCGACCGGACTCGGATGGCTGTTCGGTGGACGCGCGGTCCGACCGCTGGTCGAGCTGACCCGCCAGGTCAGCGCACAACCACCGATGCCACCCGACACGAAGACCGGGGTACGCGAAGCCGACGAACTCGCCGTCGCCATCGGCGGAATGCTGCAACGCGTCAACGACGCCCAGGACCGAACGAATGCCGCACTGTCCACAGCCCGCGACTTCGCGGCCGTATCTGCGCACGAGCTACGTACTCCGCTGACCGCGATGCGCACCGATATCGAGGTGCTCAGCACACTCGATCTCGCACCGGCTCAGCGCCAGGAGATCCTGAACGACCTCGAACGCACCCAGGGCCGGGTGGAAACTACACTCGCTGCACTCGAACGACTGGCTTCGGGCGAGTTGTCCAGCGACAGCGACCGCGTCGAGACCGATGTGGTGGAGATCTGCGACATCGCCGCCCAGGACGCCATGCGGCAATATCCGGGATTGGCGGTGCACATCGAGTCCGAACCGTCGGTGTCGATGCGCGCTCTCCCCACCGGAGTTCGGCTGGCGATGGGCAATGCACTGACCAACGCGGTTCGCCACGGCGGCGCTGACGCGGTGACGATCGCGATCGAACGGGACGGCACCCGCGTCACCGTCATCGTCGACGACAACGGAACGGGCCTGCCGGAGGAGGAGCGGAGTTCGGTCTTCGAACGCTTCTACCGCGGTGCTTCCGCAGCCAAGGGTGGTTCCGGACTCGGCCTGGCGCTCGTCGAGCAGCAGGCCGAGCTGCACGGTGGCCACGCTTACTTCACCGACAGCCCTCTGGGCGGCGCCAGGTTGGTTCTCGAACTCGAAGACCAGACCCTGGCGTGAACGTCGACGGGCCCGAAAGGCCTATTTGACGTCGAGCAGGTCGATCACGAACACGAGGGTCTTGCCGGAGAGGCGGTGGCCTGCACCTGCGGGACCGTATGCAAGCTCGGGTGGGATGGTCAGCTGACGTCGGCCGCCGACCTTCATGCCGGGGATTCCGTCCTGCCAGCCCTGGATCAGTCCGCGCAGCGGGAACTGAATCGACTCTCCGCGACTCCACGAGGAGTCGAACTCTTCACCGGAGTCGAACTCGACGCCGATGTAGTGAACTTCCACATTGCCACCTGCAACAGCCTCCGCACCGTCACCTTCGACCAGGTCCACCACGACCAGATCGGTGGGGGGAGGTCCAGCCTGAAACTCGATCACTGGTTTCGTCATTCGCTCGACTTTACGTTGTGCAGGTCAGCGGATCGGAGCAGGTATGAGATTTGCTCTATTCTCGCAGGTCAGCGGATTGGCGTCGGATAACGGTAAGCCAACAACGCGATTGCATACGATTGCGGAGAGCACTCGAGATACGAGAATCAGGAGATCGAAGATGAGCAGAACAATCCGGATCAGCCTCGCGCAAGTCACCAGCGGTACCGAACCGGCCGACAACCTGAAGATCATCGAGACACAGACCCGCGCCGCAGCCGCAGCCGGATCATCGCTCGTCGTGTTCCCCGAAGCCATGATGCGATGCTTCTCCGGCCCGATTCGAGGCGTCGCCGAACCCCTGGACGGCCCGTGGGCCGACGCGGTCCGCGAGATCGCGCAGCGGATCGGCATCACTGTCGTGGCAGGGATGTTCACCCCGGCCGACAACGGCAGAGTCGGTAACACCCTGCTGATCACCGGCCCCAGCACGGACGCGCACTACGACAAGATCCACCTGTTCGACGCCTTCGGTTTCGCCGAATCCGACACCGTCGCACCAGGGTCGGATCCACTGGTTCTCACAATCGACGACGTCGCCGTCGGGTTCGCTACCTGCTACGACCTGCGGTTCCCGGCACTGTTCCAGCGACTTGGAGATCTGGGTGCGGAACTGATCGTCGTGCCCGCATCCTGGGGTTCCGGTCCTGGCAAGGTCGAACAATGGTCGCTGCTGGCACGAGCGCGGGCGCTCGACTCCACCGCCTTCGTCGCCGCCTGCGATCAGGCCGAACCCGACAACGACGGGGGTGCGGCCCCACTGGGCGTCGGTCACAGCGTCGTCAGTTCCCCAACCGGTGAGATCCTCGGTGAACTCGACGCGACGCCTGGCCTGCTCACCGTCGACATCGATGCCGCACTCGTAGCATCGATCCGCGCGAAGCTGCCGGTACTGGCGAACCGTCGGCAGTTCTAGCCCTCGGCTCTTGCCTCGCCGGATACGACGAAAGCCGCCGACTCCTTTCGGAGGCGGCGGCTTTCACGAAGGTTCTGCCGACTAGCGGGAGCCGAGATCCTTGTAGTCCCGCTCGGTGTAACCGGTGTAGATCTGACGCGGACGTCCGATCTTGGTGGTCGGGTCCTCGTGCATTTCGCGCCAGTGCGCAATCCAACCGGGAAGTCGGCCCATGGCGAACAACACCGTGAACATGCGCGGCGGGAAGCCCATCGCGCGGTAGATCAGTCCGGTGTAGAAGTCCACGTTCGGGTAGAGCTTGCGCTCGACGAAGTAGTCGTCGGTCAAAGCGGTCTCTTCCAACTTGAGCGCGATGTCGAGGAGTTCGTCACCGTTACCCAGCTTCGAAAGGATCGTGTGCGCAGTTTCCTTGACCAGCGTCGCGCGCGGATCGAAGCTCTTGTAGACGCGATGCCCGAAGCCCATGAGCTTCACGCCGTCTTCCTTGTTCTTGACGCGATTGACGAAGTCGGTTGCGTCGCCGCCCTCGGCCTTGATCTTGTCGAGCATCTCGAGGACTGCCTGGTTGGCGCCGCCGTGCAGCGGGCCCCACAGCGCGTTGATGCCACCGGAGATGGACGTGAACAGATTCGCATCCGAGGAACCGACGAGACGAACCGTCGACGTCGAACAGTTCTGCTCGTGATCGGCATGCAGGATGAGAAGCATGTCGAGTGCCTTGACGATTTCGGGATCGACCTCGTACGGCTCGGCCGGGAAGCCGAACGTCATACGCAGGAAGTTCTCTACGAGGCTCTTGGAGTTGTCCGGGTACAGGAACGGCTGACCGACGGACTTCTTGTAGGCATACGCCGCGATGGTGGGCAGCTTGGCCAGCAAGCGGATCGTCGACAATTCGACCTGCTCGGGGTCGTCGGGATCCAGCGAATCCTGGTAGTACGCCGACAGCGCGTTGACCGCACTCGACAACACCGGCATCGGGTGCGCGTTGCGCGGGAAACCGTCGAAGAACCGTTTGAGGTCCTCGTGCAGCAGCGTGTGTCGACGGATCTTGTCGGTGAAGATCTCGAGCTGATCATCCGTGGGCAGCTCGCCGTAGATCAGCAAGTAGCTGACCTCGATGAACGAAGACTTACCGGCAAGCTGTTCGATCGGGTACCCGCGATAACGCAGGATTCCCTTGTCACCATCGATGTAGGTGATGGCCGACTTCGTCGACGCAGTGTTGACGAAACCACCGTCGAGCGTCGTGTAGCCGGTGGTAGCCAGCAACTTTCCCAGTTCGATCCCGTCGTTGCCCTCACTTGCCTTGGCAATGGACATGACGTGTTCGCCACCGGGATAGGTGAGGGTGGCTTTTGCTTCATTCTCAGCGGGCACGAATGGTCCCTCTCGAACTCTGGTAACGGACAAGTACTTAGATCGGACATAATCTTCAGTCGATAGAGAAACTAGTCTCTCGGCGCCTCGGACGCCCACGGAGGGTCTGCACCCGGACGCGAAACCGTGATGGCTGCGGCCCGTGCGGCGAACCTCAATGCTCGCTCCCACTCTTCCTCGATCATCTCACCGAGTGCGCGAGATGTGAGAATGTTCTCCTCTTCCAGGAAGCGGAGTAACGCTCCATGAACGGTGTCACCTGCGCCGATGGTATCGACTACGTCCACTGCGACGCCGGGCACGCAGATCTCGCCACTCGCGGTGAACACCGATATGCCGTCGCCGCCGCGAGTCATCACCACCGCGGTGACACCGCTCGCAAGCCAGTCGTCGACCGAAGTGCCCTCCGCACCCGATCCCAGCCAGTGGGAATCGTCTTCCGAGACCTTCAATATGTCGACGGCAGGCAGCCACGTTTTGAATCTCGACCGGAAACCGTCGGCGGTGATGTCCCCGCTCGGACTGTCGATGGCCGCAGGCCTGATGTTCGGGTCGAGCATCGTCAACTTCCCGGCGGTGTGCGCCCGGTGAAGCAACCCGGCGTACACCGAAGCCCCCGGTTCGTACAGCAACGACAACGTGCCGAAAGACAGTGCGGTGATCTCGTCGGGGAGTTGGCCAGGATCAACCACGAGACGGTCGGCCGTGCCGTCGGCATAGAACGAGTACTGCGCACTCCCGTCGTCGGCGAGTGTCGTCATCGCCAACGTCGTCGGTTCCGCGCCTCGCTGCACCCAGGACGTGTCGACACCGGCGTCGCGCAGGCTGCCGAGAATCTGCTCACCGAACGGATCGGTCGACACCCGTGACAGAAAGGCGACCGAGGAACCGAGCCGACCGAGAGTGACCGCGACATTGAACGGTCCCCCGCCGAGCTTCGGCGACAACAACGGGCCCTCGTGCACGGGCACGAGGTCGACGAGCGCTTCGCCACAGACAAGAATCGTCACGCCGACCGATGCTCCATTCCCCATGTCCCGGACCATGACTGTCCCGGTTGCAGAACCAGCAGATCGATCTCGGAGTTCAAGGCGTCGGGCGGGCACGTCATCGGCTCGATCGCCAATGCCCGACCCCGATCCGGATATGCCTGATCGTGCGCAGGATCAGCAGTGAAGACCTGCACCCAGTCGAATTCACGGTCGGTCCACAGCACGGTCGCGGTCCCGTCCGGTGCCCGAAGAATGTGCTGGGCGTGGCTGTCGACGTCGGGCAGTTCGGCACTGAAGGGGGTATCCAGCCAGACGCCCTTCAACGACTTCGGCGTTCGAAAGTCGTATTCCGTTCCGGCGGTCTCCACGGAAGGGCCGTTGGGCAGCATCCGCTTCGGATCGAGCTGTAATCTGGTGCCCGCCGAGAACTCGAGGGTGCATTCGTCCAACGGAACATCCCCGACGCGAACGAAGGTGTGAAAACCCATACCGAACGGTGCCGCAGTGCTTCCGACGTTCTCCGCGGCGGCAGTGATGACCAGTCCGTCGGGTGTCAGCTCGTGCGCAACGGTCAACGTCAACGGATACGGCCACCCCTTCTGCTCACCGATGTCCACCGTCTGTACGACGCGGGCGTCCGTCCGATCGACCACGGTCCACTCGACGCGTCGCACGAACCCGTGACTGGCGTTGTTGCGCGAGGGCTCGGTGATCTCGAGCTGATGCTCGATGCCACCGAAGGTGAATTTGCCGTCGGCGACTCGGTTGGGCCAGGGCGCGAGGACCAGCCCGGCCGACAGCGGGGGCTTCTTCCCCGCTGCATAGGTCTCGGTCAGCGGGGAGCCGTCGAATTCGAGCATGCGCAGGCCTGCACCCGTGGATACGATCTCGGCTCGATACTTCCCACTGACCAGCCGGTAGGTCTTGCTGGCGCTTCGTTCGTCAGGCATGGGTGTCATTGTCCACGCTCGGAGTCCTGTTGGGCGACTCTATAGCGAATGAAGGCAGGTCACGGCTGTAGTCGCTCGACTCCCGACGTCGCGACCGTGTACCGAATTCGGTTGTGCAGACGGTTTGTTCGCCCCTGCCAGAACTCGACGGTATCGGGCAGTACTCGGAACCCACCCCAGTGCGGAGGAACGGGCACCACCTGGCCGTCGAACCTTCGGTCCGCATCCTCGAGCGCCTGCTCGAGCTCTGCCCTCGAACTCACCGGGCGCGACTGTTGCGATGCCCACGCACCCAGCTGCGATCCTCGCGGCCGTGATGCGAAGTACTCGGCCGTGTCCTCGGCGGGCACCCGCTCGACCGCGCCGCGAATGGTCAGCTGACGCCCGATACCGATCCACGGGAACGTCACGGATGCGTAGGGCGTGTGGGTGAGTTGCCTGCCTTTGTCGGAGTCGTAATTGGTATAGAAAACGACGCCGTCCACGTCGAGGCCCTTGCACAGGACCGTGCGCGTCGACGGATGCCCCGCGGCATCGACGGTGGCGAGGACCAGTGCGTTCGGTTCGGGAATGTCGGCATCGATGGCCTCGCTCAACCACTCCTGTGCCACCGGCAGCCAACCGCTGCGCAGTCGGGCGACGTCCAGATCGGTGTCGGTGCCGTAGTCGACACGCAAATCGGCAAGGTGTGGTTCTCGGTTCGGCACGAACCCAGACGCTACTCCCGAGTACGACCGGCTAAAGTTCTCCCTGGAGAGAAAAGCCCGGACGCGGCCCGGCTGGAGCCGGGCATTACGGTTACGAGGAGAGTCCAGGCAATGGCTGTTCAACAGGTCCCCGAAGATTTCGTCAGTGGCCTCGAGGGCGTCGTCGCCTTCACCACCGACATCGCCGAACCGGACAAAGACGGTGGTGCACTGCGTTATCGCGGCGTCGATATCGAAGACCTCGTATCCAAGCGTGTGACGTTCGGCAACGTATGGGCACTGCTCGTCGACGGCACATTCGGCTCCGGGCTGCCGCCCGCCGAGCCTTTTCCGCTCCCGGTCCACACCGGCGACGTCCGCGTGGACGTCCAAGCAGGGCTTGCGATGCTCGCACCGATCTGGGGCTATGAGCCGCTACTGGACATCGACGACGCCACCGCCCGCGACCAGCTCGCCCGCGCGTCCGTGATGGCACTGTCCTACGTTGCACAGTCCGCTCGCGGAATCCACCAGCCTGCTGTGCCGCAGAAACAGATCGATCAGTGTGAAACCGTCACTGCACGCTTCATGACTCGCTGGAAGGGTGACCCGGACCCGGCACACACCGAGGCTATCGACGCCTACTGGGTCTCCGCGGCCGAGCACGGTATGAATGCTTCGACGTTCACCGCGAGGGTCATCGCCTCCACCGGCGCCGACGTCGCCGCGGCCCTCTCCGGAGCGATCGGCGCCATGTCCGGCCCGTTGCACGGTGGCGCACCGGCCCGAGTACTGCCGATGATCGAAGAGGTCGAGAAGTCCGACGATCCCCGCGGACTCGTCAAGGGAATCCTCGATCGCAAAGAAAAGCTCATGGGCTTCGGACACCGTGTCTACCGCGCCGAGGATCCCCGCGCCCGGGTGCTGCGCGCGACCGCGAAGCGACTCGGTGCACCCCGTTACGAGGCCGCTGCCGCACTGGAGCAGGCCGCACTCGCCGAACTGCGTGAGCGTCGCCCCGACCGCGCAATCGAAACCAACGTCGAGTTCTGGGCCGCGGTCATCCTCGATTTCGCCGAGGTTCCCCCGCACATGATGCCCGCGATGTTCACCTGTGGCCGGACCGCCGGCTGGTGCGCACACATCATGGAACAGAAACGACTCGGCAAGCTCGTCCGCCCCGCCGCCATATACACCGGGCCTGCGCCCCGCACCCCCGAATCCGTCGACGGGTGGGGCCGAATCGCCTGAGACCGGGTCCGACTACCCTGTAGGTGCCATATCCCCTCGACGCTAGGATGCGCTACTCAATGGCCGAATTGCCGATCATTCCCACCGAACTTCTGCCCGCCGACGGACGGTTCGGTTGCGGACCCTCCAAGGTTCGCCCTGAGCAGCTGCAGTCCTTGGTCGACGTCGGCGCATCCGTCTTCGGCACCAGCCACCGCCAGAAACCCGTCAAGGACGTCGTTGCGCGGGTGCGTAGTGGCCTGCGGGACCTGTTCACGCTGCCCGACGGCTACGAGGTAGTTCTCGGCAACGGTGGCACCACCGCGTTCTGGGATGCCGCGGCCTTCGGACTCATCCGCGAGAAGTCCCTGCACCTCACCAACGGCGAGTTCAGCTCGAAGTTCGCCTCGGTCGCCAAGAACAACCCGTTCATCGGCGATCCGATCGTCGTCAAGGCAGAGCCAGGCAGTGCTCCCGAGCCCACGTCGGATCCGTCGGTCGACCTGATCGGCTGGGCGCACAACGAGACGTCGACGGGCGTCGCGATCCCGGTGAGCCGGCCTGCCGGTTCCGAGAATGCACTCATCGCGATCGATGCGACGTCGGGTGCGGGCGGTCTGCCGGTCAACGTTGCCGACTCCGACGTCTACTACTTCGCTCCGCAGAAGTGCTTCGCCGCCGACGGTGGCCTGTGGGTTGCCCTGATGAGCCCGGCTGCACTCGAGCGCGTCAGTGAAATCCAGACTTCGGGCCGTTGGGTTCCGGACTTCCTGTCGTTGCCGATTGCGATCGACAACAGCAGCAAGGACCAGACCTACAACACCCCGGCAGTGGCGACGCTCCTGATGTTCGCCAATCAGATCGAGTGGCTCAACAGCCAGGGTGGTCTGGACTGGGCAACCAAGCGCACAGCGGACTCGTCGTCACGCTTGTACGACTGGGCCGAGAAGAGCGATTTCGCCACTCCGTTCGTGTCGAACCCGGCACACCGAAGCCAGGTCGTGGGCACCATCGACTTCGACGAAAAGGTCGACGCTGCTCAGGTGGCCAAGGTTCTTCGCGCCAACGGCGTCGTCGACACCGAGCCTTACCGCAAGCTCGGACGCAACCAGTTGCGCGTCGGGATGTTCCCGGCCATCGAACCGGACGACATCACGGCACTGACCAAGAGCATCGATTGGGTCGTTTCCACACTGAGCTAGCAGAACGCTCACAGCTCGGGCGCTGCCGAAGAGGCTTGCGCTTGCGGATACGTTTCGCAAGCGTAACGACCTCGGAGGGAGCGCCCGTTGCGCGTTTCACCGAGAGTCGATAGCCAAGGGCGCCAACACCTTTGATGGCCCCTTCGCCGAAGCACCACAGCAGGACCATGCAATGACTACGCTCATGACTCACGAGCATCGGTGATGCCGCACGCGTGTCGGAGACACATCGTCGATCACGATTGGATTACTGTCGAACTGGACGATATCGCGAGTCGGCGCGATGAGGAGGTCAAGGTGCGAGATCTACGTGTGGTCGGTCTCGAACCCGACGGTCAGCACGTCATTTGCGCAGATCCAACCACCGGCGACAGATTCCGGCTTCCAGCCGACGACAAGCTCCGCGCGGCCTCTCGCGGCGACATCGCTCGACTAGGACAGATTGAGATCCAAATGGACAGTGTGCTCAGGCCCAGGGAGATCCAGGCTCGTATCCGCGGCGGGGCTACCGTCGAGCAGGTTGCAGAAGAATCGGGAATGGCATTGAGCCGGGTAGAGGTCTTCGCCCATCCGGTACTTCTCGAACGGTCCCAGGCATCCAGCATGGCGCAAGCCGGCCACCCTCTTCGTCACGACGGCCCTGCCGTCCAAACTCTGGCCGAGATCGTCGCACTCGCGTTTCGCGCTCGCGGCCACCACCTCGGCGAAGCAACGTGGGACGCGTGGCGCGACGAGGACAACAAGTGGGTAGCTCAGCTGAAGTGGCAGGCGGGCCGGACGACCAACAAGGCGCATTGGCAATACCTTCCCGACGGCCACGGTGGCACCATCACTGCACTCGATGATGCGGCAGCGGAGCTGATCGACCCGGACTTCGGGCGGCAGTTGCGCGGACTCGCTCCGGTGCGCTCGCTGGCAATCGAAGAAGAGACTTCCGAGGAATCCTTCGACGAGTACTACGGCACCACCGCGGACAGTGAGATCGAGAACCCCGCACCGGAGAACCCGGCGCAAGAGATCGCTGTTCCGGAGCGCGCCGCATCAGAGGTGGCCGAGCCCCCGGTGCCCACTGTCGCCGAGTCGAAGCAGCACGAGTCTCCTGTGCCGAAGAAAGACAAGAAGGGTAAGCCCGCAATGCCCTCGTGGGAGGACGTTCTGCTGGGTGTCCGCAGCAGCGGACACAATTGACATGTTGATGGGTTGACGTTCGATCGAGAAGGGTGCCAGGAGTGGGGGCCAAAGCATCAACTGTCTGGTACGTCGATACTCCTGACCCGATCGCAGTCTTGAGATCCGCTACGACATCGGACTGGGATACTGCGTCGGCGCTGGCCGGGCGCCTGTTCCCCGATTGCGTAGCCGTTCCGACCCAGCTTTCCCCGGTGTCGGCCGCGGCCGGGGTCGGCCCCGACGAGGTCTACATCGGGGCGTATCCGGGCGTTACGGTTGTTTGTTCGGCCGATTTGGCCGTCGCCACTCCGTCGTCTTTGCCCGAGCCCTGGATTCGTCCTTTGGCGTCCGAGCACACGTATCTCGTGATGACGGACCCGGAGACGGCGTGGGGTGCCTTCGCATATTGGGAACGCGGCACACTACGACGTTCGTTCAGCGCGACTCCGATCTACATCTACGAGGACTCCGGTCTGCCGCTGGTGTGGGAGCGAGAGTTCTGGGCCGGGGAGCACCCGTTGATCTATCCGTCCGGTGTCATGCCGGACCCACTCTCGCTTCCGTTCCACCCACAGGAATTTGCCGAAGCAGCCAACTCCGAATGGCTTGGCTACCGCTACACCGGCGCGCCACGCGGTGACGAGTTCGATCCGATCTCGTTGCAGGTGTGTGGTTTCACCATGTATGTGCCCGGTCAGGAACCCCGACGGGTCGAACGGACCCCACCCGAAGCGACGCCACCCGAGCCGATGCCGGATCGCTCGTTCATGCGGTGGTTGAAACGGAAATCCCTAGAACCACGAAGCTGAGGACGGCACCGGCACAGGTTCCGTACACGAGCCAGCGCCACAGCGGCGTGTGCCGAAAGCGCAACACGGTCGGCGCAGCTCCACCGACGACGATCAAGTTGATCCCCACTGCCAAGAAGACGTTGACGGCTGCGAGCTCGAGCCCGAACGCTGTCAGCGCGGCTCCGACGAGAACAGCTGCGAAGAGCGCAACCGGAACGCCGGTATAGGCGACGTGCTCGGTCACTGCACGCGCACCCGTTCGTAGAAAGCCATCGCAGCGGCGGTGGCCACATTGAGCGAGTCGGTATCGGGCGCCATCGGAATTCTCGCGCGAACGTCGGTAGCGCGCATCGCATGTTCGGTCAGCCCCGGCCCCTCGGCGCCGAGCAGCAACGCCACCTTCTCCCCCGTCATCGCCTCGGCAAGAGGAATCGCCGACGGATTCGGCGTCAACGAGATGATCTGAAAGCCGCTGTCGCGCAGCATCTTCAAGCCCCGCGGCCAGTCCGGAACGCGCGTGAAAGGAACCCGAAGTACGTGTCCCATTGACACCCGTACGGAACGACGATAGAGGGGGTCGGCGCAAGCCGCCCCAAAAAGCACGGCGTCCACGCCGAGGCCTGCGGCGTTACGGAACATAGCGCCGAGATTCTCGTGGTCGTTGACGCCCTCGAGCACGACGACAGTCCTGGCATCGCGGACCACGTCGGCGATGTCGAGTTCCGGGGGCCGACTCGCCACGGAGAGCACACCACGGTTCAGGTGAAATCCGACGACTTCGGCCATCACCTCGGCACTGGTCCGATAGAACGGCACATCCACCCCGTCGAGGCGTGAACCCAGTTCTACGAGCCTGCGGTCGACGCCGAGCAGGCTGATCGTGGGGAACCGCGAGGTCAACAACCGCTCGGTCACCAGAACACCCTCGGCAATCACCAGCCCCTTCCCGTCGGGGAGGTCCGGTCTACGGTCGGAGGAATTGAGATCGCGAAAGTCGTCGAGTCGCGGATCGGCAGGGTCGTCGATGTCGATTACGTTTACCACGTGTCCATCTTGGCATCTGTATGGAAAGGTCGAGTGCGATGAATACCGAGGGCACGATCACTGTCAGGACGGCAACCGACGACGACTGGGATGCCGTGGCGCTTCTGGACGCGCATGCATTCGGTGAACACCAAAATGCCGAGGATCTTGCCGAGACGCAGATTCTCACCAGTTCCCGTCACGTCGTTATGGCGTGGGATGGAAGCACGCCCGTCGGGGTGGCGATGCACTTCCCCATGTCCGTGACTGTCCCGGGCGGCGCTCAGGTGGAGGCGTCGGGCGTGTCGTGGGTGTCCGTCGCACCGACACATCGCCGACGCGGAATCCTCCGGCGCATGTTCACCGAACAGCATCGCAATCTCGAAGCGGCAGGCGCCCCCCTGTCGTTGCTGACGGCGAGCGAGGCCACGATCTACCGACGCTTCGGATACGGGCCTGCCACCGAGGAACACCGGGTGGTGCTCGATCGCCGCTTCGCGCAATTCCATCCAGATGTACCCGCGGTGACCGACGTCCGATTGGTGGAGTCCACCGAGGCGTCGACTCTGCTTCCCGAGATCTACCATCGCTGGCAGCGCAAAACGGCAGGTGCACAACCGAAGCCGCCGATCCGCTGGGAGCGTTTCTTCGCCGACCGCGAAAACGGTCGAGAAGGATTGACCGCGCTCTTCTTCATGGTTCATCCGGACGGTTACGTCGCCTACCGCCGAAACATATCCGGCGACGCCAAGGTCGTCGTCCAGGAGTTCATTGCCGTCACCGACGACGCGTACGCCCAGATGTGGCAGGTGCTCGTCGGGATCGATCTCGTCGACACCATCGAGGTCAGCCAGGCCCCGGACGAGCCGTTGCCGTTCCTGCTGACCAACAATCGCCTACCGAAGAGCACCGGTCATCACGACGCGTTGTGGAGCCGTGTCATGAACGTCGAAGCTGCCCTCGAAGCCCGTACCTACGCCGTCGACGCGCAGTTCGTGCTCGACGTCTTCGATCCGTTCCTCGGGGCCGGCGGAACCTTCGACGTCACGATCAGTGCGGGAAGAGCCACCGTCACTCGAACCGATGCGCCCGCCGACGCGTCGATGAAGCTCGATGTGCTGAGCAGTCTGTACTTCGGCACTCACCGTGCCAGTAGATTCGCGGCCTCGAATCGCCTGTGGAGCCGGGATTCGGACGCGTTGCACACGGTGGATCTTGCCTTCTCGACCGACCGTGCGTCGGTCATGGGCTGGGGGTTCTAGACCTCATGTGGCGGCGACTCTCGTTTTGCCGCCACGGGTCGATCCGAAGGCGCACATCGTTGTGCTTCATCAGGTAGACGGCCGCCCCGACGCCCGAGACCAGCGACACGGCGCCGCCGAACAGCAATGGGGCTCTCGGGTCGAGGACATCGGCGAGCCAGCCCAACACGGGGCTACCGATCGGTGTGCCGCCGAGGAAGCAGAGCATGTAGATGCCCATGACGCGTCCTCGCATCTCCGACGGCACCGACATCTGCAGAATGTTCATCGCCGAGGTGGTGAACGTCAAAGTCAGCGCTCCGGTCGGGACGAGCAAAATCGCAACGAGTGTGTAGTTCGGCATCAGTCCGACGAGTATTTCGAACACTCCGAAAGCGATGACGGCACCGATGAACAACCGTAGGCGGGGCGTGCCGGATCGGCGGGCCGCAA
This sequence comes from Rhodococcus sp. 1168, assembly GCF_002091955.1. Classification (GTDB taxonomy): domain Bacteria; phylum Actinomycetota; class Actinomycetes; order Mycobacteriales; family Mycobacteriaceae; genus Rhodococcoides. Next base: position 104,663 of record NZ_MKKY01000025.1, read on the forward strand.
GGGTCGCGCCTGCAAGCGTTCCGACGGCCAATGTCGTCGACAGTAACCCGTATGCGGCGGCACCGCTGCCGAAGGTGTTGCGAGCCAACACTGCCAGGCTGAGCGGAAAGTTCAATCCGAACGTGGACACCATGAACACCGTTGCCAGGAGAACGCGCAGGTCCTCTCGCCCCCACACGTAACGGAAACCTTCCCTCACTTGACCTTTCGCGCGGGCGGCTCGTTCGACGTGGAAGAGGTCGGCAGATCGCATCGCGACGAGAGCGCCGAATACCGCCGCGAACGATGCGGCGTTGATCAGGAACACCCACCCGGTACCGATGAACGTGATGAGTACACCCGACAGACCCGGTCCGATGATGCGTGCCATGTTGAATGTCATGGAGTTCAACGCAATTGCGTTTGCCAGCGCCTGTTTGCCGACCATATCGATGGTGAAGGACTGACGCACCGGGGCATCGATGGCGGAAGAACACCCGAGAACGAACGCGATGACGTACACGTGCCACAGTTCGACGAGATTGCCGACGTCGAGGAGCCCGAGCACGAGCCCGCAGACCGCCGCGAAGGCCTGGGTGATCATCAGCAGTGTTCGTTTGTCGTACCGATCTGCCAGGACCCCGCCCCACACCGACAGCACCAGTGTCGGTCCGAACTGGAGGGCCATCACGATGCCGACAGCGACGCCGTTGCCGCCCGACAGTGTCAGAACGAGCCAGTCCTGCGCCACCCTCTGCATCCACGTTCCGACCAGTGAAACTATCTGTCCGGACGCCCACAACCTGTAGTTGCGGGTTCGCAATGCAGCGAACATCGGGGAAGCAGCGGGCACTCCACAAATACTAACCTCAGGTAACGAACTACCTAATCGGAGTCGTTGACCAGCGCGCCGATGATATCGACCGCATCGCGGAGCACTACGAGCTGAGTCTCGTTCAAGCCGGCCAACTGAGAGGTCATCCATGCCTCACGCGCACTGGCCTCGTCGGCGATCAGGGTGTGGCCGGACGGGGACAGCGACACGATCACCTGCCGCCCATCGGTGGGATGCGGAGTGCGATCCACGAGTCCGAGTTCCGCAAGCGACGCGATCACGCGTGTCATCGATGGTGGCTGCACTCGTTCACGGGCCGCCAGTGCCCCCGGCGTCATGTCACCCTCACGGCTCAAGGTCGCAAGGGCCGACAGCTGAGTCAGCGACACTTGCGAGTCGACACGTCTCCCCCTCAGGTGGCGAGTCAATCGCACCACGGCCAGCGATAGATCGCTTGCCAATTCACGGTTGTCTTTCACGCTGTTTCCCGACGTCACAGCGCAGAGACTACGCCCTGGTGCGCGTTATGGCCTACGTAACCGCGTCAGTGATCGGTCCGACGACGAAATATAGGACGAACATCAAGGCTACGACCCAAAGCAGGGGATGAACCGTCTTCGCCTTGCCACGCCCCACTGCGAGCACCACCCAGGTGATGAACCCGACTCCGATGCCGTTCGCGATCGAGTACGTGAACGGCATGACAACGATGGTCAGGAACGCAGGCAGCGCGAATTCGAACTTGGAGAAGTCGATCTCGCGAACCTGTCCGATCATCAAGGCACCGACGATGACCAGTGCCGGAGAAGCAGCCTCGATGGGAACGATAGCGGTGAGCGGCGTCAGGAACATGGCGGCCAGGAAGAGTAGACCGGTCACGACATTGGCCAGACCTGTTCGCGCACCCTCGGCGATTCCGGAGGCCGATTCGACGAACACCGTGTTCGACGACGCCGATGCGCCGCCGCCAACGATCGCGCCGGCCCCCTCGACGACGAGCGCTTTGCCGATCCCGGGGAGCTGATCCTTGTCATCCATCAGCTCGCCTTCTTTACCGAGCCCGGTCATCGTGCCCATCGCGTCGAAGAAGTTCGCCAGAACGAGTGTGAACACCAGCAGACTCGCTGCGAGGACGCCGATCCGGGTGAACGCACCGAACAGGTCTACGTCGCCGACCAAGGAAAGGTTCGGTGTCTGGATGAGCTGATCGGGCAGAATCGGAACGCTGAGATTCCAGCCTTTCGGATCCACTCCGTTCGACGGCCCGATGTCGGTGAAGGCTTCGACGACGGCCGCGAGCACTGTGGTGACGACGATGCCGATCAGCAGTCCTCCGCGTACCTTGCGTACCACGAGAACGCCCATCAACAGCAGCCCGAACACGAAAATCGCCGTCGGCCACGAGGCGATGGAGCCGTCGATACCGAGGCCGACCGGGACCGAGGTGCCTGCGGCGTCGGGGATGCGTCGTACGAAACCGGCGTCGACGAGTCCGATGAAGGCGATGAACGTACCGATGCCAGCCGCGATCGCCGCTTTCAATTCGGACGGAATAGCGTTGAACACCGCAGTACGAAAGCCCGTCAGCGCCAGCAACACGATGATGATGCCGTCGATGACGACGAGCCCCATGGCCTCCGGCCACGTCACCTGTGGGGCGATCGTGACCGCGAGAAGCGTGTTGATCCCGAGTCCGGCGGCGATACCGAAGGGATAGTTGGCAACAATGCCGAACAAGATGCTCATGAACCCGGCAACGAGCGCCGTCACCGCGGCGACCTGCGCGACGGGCAGGATATTACCGAGGACATCGGCCTTGGCCGCAGCGTCGTCCGCCGAGAAGCTGCCGAGGATCAGCGGATTGAGGACGACGATGTACGCCATCGCCACGAAGGTGACGACGCCGCCGCGCACTTCCGAACTTACCGTCGATCCACGTTCGGTGATTTTGAAGTAGTTGTCCAGAATTTTGGGCGACGCCATGGGAGTAACCTACATTTCGTGGATAGTAAGCCGGAAACCCCCGCGCTGAGCGTACGGCTCACAGATCCCGCGCCCGTCATCGCGGTCGGCATTCTCGCCTGGCTTGTTGCTACCGTAGTTGTGCTCGTCAGTGGTGATCGGTGGGCGGATGCGCTGCCGACCTGCTGGACCGGCGTCGCCGTCGGTGTGGCCGGTTTCGCACTGTTCCTCATACAGAGAGCTGCCGCTCGTCGCGGCAGTAGGACCGCTCAACGCGGCCTCACGTAACCGCAGTCACGCATAGCGGCCTGACGTGCGGAAACTCACCTTTATTAGGGTTGAGTAACACCTGGTTTACGGGGAGTATGGGTTATGTCAGTTGATTCATCCCATGAATTACCCGAAGGCTAGGTCATGAAGCTCGTCACGCAGTACCGCAATCGTCGTACCCGCGCTCGCTCGCTACGCGCCCTCTACGCACGCGCACACGCTGTCAGCAGCCCTTCGATGCGCGATGAACTCCTCGTCATCGCACAGCGGAGCGACTTCGCACGGTGAGCGCATAGATCCACAGCAACCCCCACGCGATACCGAAGCACCATCCCGCCAGGACGTCCGTCGTCCAATGCGCGCCGAGATAGATCCGCGAGAAGCCGATCGCCAGGGATGCAACCGCTGGTAACGCGAGAACCACCGGACTTCTGAGCCATAACGCGGTCGACCGCAGCAACACCGCGGTCACCGTCGTGGCGAGGATCGCCGACATCATCGCGTGCCCCGAAGGAAACGAGTGCGTCGAGATCTCGACGAGCCTTTCCGGTATCGGTGGCCGCTCGCGCCCGAAGATCAGCTTGAGAAGGCTCATCAACCCCCAGCCAGTGAGCATGGTGCCTCCCACCACGACTGCTTCCGGTCGACGACCGGCCCGCAGCAGGACCGCACATCCGGTGATCGACAAGAGAAGCATCGCCATTGTGTTTCCGAGCGTAGTGACGATCCAGAAGAGAGTGGTCAGCCACGCAACCCGGTGCTCGACCATCCACGCCAATACGTCACCGTCCACGGGGTCGCTCCCAACTCTGCGCGCAATGCGTCGTTCCGTCCACGGCCACCCACCAGGCGAGGTGATGCTCACCCTCGACCGCCCCGGAGAGTCTCACTACTAGTTCGCGGTGCACGACTACCTGCCCGACCGGCAGCTCGACGCCCATTTCTGCGCATGCGAGTACCGCTCCGGGCTCACGGTCCCACGAACTTACTCGGCCCATTCCCACCACCTCTGCATCGATCGATTCCGACGCGGTGCGCACGTCCAAGATCGACGCCAACGACGACGCGGTATCCATCGACGACAGAATCGCAATGTCGGCGGGGACCGCGGCCACACACCATGGACGGTCGAGCACGATCGCGTCGGGCGGATCGACGAGACGGCCGGAAACAGCACGCACTTTCGTCGGCGCATCCAGCTCGTCGAGTTCCACTCGCCCGGAAGTGACAGCGTCGGCGACGAGTCGATGAGCTCGCGTGATGACCGCAGGCGTCGGCGATCGCGAAGGATCTGCCAGTCTCGAGAGAACCAGGCCGGTGAACCACGCGCTGTCGCACGAACCAGGTGCCAGAGCCGCCGCCACATCGTCGGCATTCGGGTGATCGAGTGGATCGAGCAGACCGGCGAACGTGAAGTCCGAGGGCGCTCGATAGCTTCCCAGCCGCTCACCGTCGATTCTGGCGTGCGTACGCAGCCACCACGCCGTATACCCGTCCCGCGCCTGCACCGCCGCTCGGGTCGCCGGATCGGACATCAATTGCGTCAACGCATCCGGCCACCGCTGCTCATCGACCAGATCGAGGTCGCGCACGGCAGTGAGCACCGCCGGGTCCTCCGCCAACGAAGCCCACCACGAATCCTCTTCGTCGAGATCGTGATCCGGACCAGTCGGGAGGTCGTCGGTCACGGTGCCGAATCCCCAGCCCACTCCCACCGCGCGCAATGCTGCAGGCCCATAGTGCGCGACGACGGAATCCGCGACCAACCCGAAAGGTGAGTCCTCTACCAACAGGCCTGCAAGCGGGGCGTCGGGCAGCAGCAATTCGTCGGCGGCGCGAAGCTCACCATCGGAATCCTCGAGCGGCAGGGAACCTATCCAGGAAGGCAGTTCCCCCGCGGACGCGGCGAGCGCCAGCACCGAAGTCACGGTATCTCCGACGGCGTCGGAATCGTCCCAGTCGAGGTCCTCGAGTAGCGCTTCGAGTGCAGTGTCGGACAATAGATCGGTTGCGGTTGCCTCCACCGCGCCCAACCTCGACAACAGTGGGCTCACCGCATCCGGGTGCACCAGCCGAGCCCACTGCACCGACCCGACGCCACTGACGCCCGCTCCGAGAACGGCAGTACGGGGACCGGTGATCGTCCGACCGTCCGACAGCGGAACCGGCAGCGCTGCAAGCTCTTCCGCGGCCACGCCGTCGGTGACCAGCGGGGTGAGCGCATCGTACAGCCGCCCCCACCAACGAGGTTCACGGTCGATACCCGTCAGCATCTCGGCGAGTCCGGCAAGGCCGATCCGGTGTACGTCGACCGCAGCAAGCGCGCCTGTGTGTCGCGGACCCGAGAGCGCGGCCCTGACCAGATCGGGAAACACATCGGCAAGAAGCTCACCGAGCTCGTCGGTAAGTCCAGGCAGCACCATGGCCCGCGAGGGGATCAGATTCTCGCCGGTCACCGAGGGAAGCCAACGGGCAGAGACTGATTCCCGAAGAACCTGCTCACGCAAGATCCCGTCGACCTCGCTGCGCGGAAAGCCCGGGACAGGAACCAATCGAGTTCTGAACCGGGCGGGAAAAGAAGCGATCATCTCGCCGTACCCCCCGGCGACGCGCTCCAGGTGCGCACCGGGAAGTACTCGTCGCCGGTCCGGCTGCATCTGCACGTCCGCGACGACGAGCACAGGCAGTGACAACTCCTCGTCCGAACGAGTAGGAGCACGAAGGACATCCGATGTCACCACCGTCGGTACGCCGTCGGAGACAGGGACGAGCCATCTGGCGTGAGCAGTGCGGAACTGCCACCACTCGAGATCGCCGACCTTCACCGTCTCGAGGCCCTCCCCCTCGATCGTGCGCTCGAACCGATCCTCACCGATCTCGATCGAGACCAGTGATTCCAATTCGAGCAACAAGTCGATCGCCTCGGCGCGCATAGCGTCGAGCAACCCGGGCACCTCGACGTCCCGCAGGATGATCTCCGACGAAAACCCAACTGCCGGAGGTTCTTCGGCAGGCCAGACAAGTCTCAACACCGGAACTCCGGCATCGGGTACGTCCAGGCCCGCATCGGTGAGGACGCTGCGGGTCCTGGCACCGCTGAAGTGCACTCCACCTGCAGTGGAACGAAATTCGATCTCCTCGCTCACGGAGCGGACCGCGGTGAAACCCACTCCGAATCGACCGACACCGGAGGTCTTGGCCGACACCCGTAGTGCCGTCAGCGCGTGGACTCCGCCGAGATCCAGTGGGGCACCGGTATTGGCAACGTGCAGATCACGCCCGGACACCCAGACCCGCATCCGTCCCGCGACTCCCGCTCGGGCTGCCGCATCGGCCGCATTCTGCGCGAGTTCGGTCAGCAGACGGTCGCGATATCCCCCGCGAACCAGATCCGCTTCGGTAGCAGCATCTTCGCGCAACCGAGTAGGCGAATCCGTCCAGGCAGACAGAGTCGAGGCGCGCAACGCCTCGGTGTCGTACGGATCTCTCAACTGTCCGATTGCGCGTCCTGCAGCGGCTCGGACGCATGGTCCGACGAGGAGGTGTTCTCGGGCTCGGGAGCCAGAGTAGTGACAGTCGGCGCTTGCGCGGTTACATCGAGTGCGGCGTCGTCGAACGGGTCGTAAGCAGGCGACCCGGCGCCGGTGGGAAGCTCGGTATCGGAATGCGCTCCGCAGCCGTACTGGACGTGCACTACATGGCCGTCAGCCGCATACTCGTTGCCGCAGACGCCGAACGCCGCCGACAACGACCCAGCGAGCGGGAGATAGAACCCGCACAGTCCGCACGTCGACGGTGCAACTTTCGCCATCTCGCTATCCGGACCGAAATCGCCGTCGTGCCAGCGCTCGGCCGCGTCGAGACGCCCTTCACGGCTGGGCACCAGGGGACGGCCCAGGCCGAGCTCGTACGCGACATCGTCGATCTGGGGATCGCCGGTGGCGACGTACCCGGGGACGAGACGCGAATCGTGCGCTCGCGGTGGGAGCCGATCACCCGGCCCCAGATCGCCGGCGCGGATTCGCTCATCCCACGGCAGCCAGGTCGGCGGCACCAATGCATCGGGGCCCGGTAGCAGGACGAGTTCGCTGATGGTGGCGTTGTCTGCGTCGGCGGGGGCTGCGACGACCACGGCCCATTGCCATCCGCGATAGCCGGGTAGGTCGGCGACGAAGCGATGTGTCGCTGCACTGTCGTCCTCGGCGGTGACACCGAGATAATCGCCGACGCCGCCCTCACCCAGGTCGATCAAAGCACGGCGCGCCAACTCGGCGGCTTCCGCTAGGACAGGACGAATCTGGTCGAGCTCTGGGAAAGATGCGAAACTCACATGTTCATTTTGCCGCATCACTTCTGGAGTGCCCAGTTCGGGCTGCCATGATGGGCCAGATGATCGCCTCGCTCCGCCGCCTGCTCGGTGTCCTCACGGTCCCGATTCTGCTTGCCGGGTGCTGGACGGAACCCGAGGTCAGCGCGGATTCTTCGGCAACGAGGTCGACGGTCTCCGTGGTCAGGACACTCGAGCACGATCGTTCCGCGTTCACCCAGGGCCTGGAGATCGACGATGGTCAGCTCTACGAGAGCACCGGCCGCAAGGGATCGTCGTACGTGCGCGTGTCGTCGTTGGACACCGGCAAAGAACTGCGGCGGGTGGATCTGTCTGCCGACTACTTCGGCGAGGGCCTGACCGTCGCGGGCGATACCGTCTGGCAGATCACCTGGCAGAACGGAATCGCGTTCGCCCGAGACAAGGCCACTCTGGCCGGCGAGCGCGAGGTCGGCTACGACGGTGAAGGCTGGGGATTGTGTGCAGCAGCGGACGGTTTGGTGATGAGCGATGGGTCCTCGATGCTGTCCTTCCGAGATGCGGACACGTTCGAGGCCACCGGCACCGTCGAGGTTACGCTCGATGGAACGCCGCTCGAATCGTTGAACGAACTCGAATGCGCCGACGACGGATCGGTCTACGCCAACCTCTGGCGCACGTTCGATATAGCGAAGATCGATCCTGCCACCGGGACGGTGTCGGAAATCATCGACGCCGAACCGCTGTGGAACTCGATGACCGAGCGTGAGCGCGACGGTGCCGACGTGCTCAACGGAATCGCCCAGATACCGGGCACCGACCGCTTTCTGGTGACGGGAAAGCTGTGGCCGAGCATGTTCGAGGTGGAGTTCACACCCGTGCAGTGAGTCGGTGTACTCACACCCTCCGGTTTTAGGACAGAATTGACGACGTGACAGACCCTCGAGACTCCGACACCCCGCCGGGAGAGGACCACCCGGGGTTCGAGAACTATCCGCCGGCTCCGCGCGCCGCCAGCCGCAGAACCCCGCTGCCCCCTCTTCACCCGTCGACTTCCCCGCCGGGTGATCGTCCGCGTGGTCCGAAGCCGCCGCCCATGCCCCGCAAGTTGACCGTTACTCGCGTCGCTGCGATGCGCAGCCGCGAGCTCACCAACAAGGGCATCGCGACTTTCCATCGGGCCGCGAAAGCAGACGGTGCCGACAAATCGGGACTCACCGCGCTGACGTACGCGACGATGGCCAACTTCGCCTCCGACGCTGCCACCGCTGTCGCATTGGCCAACACACTCTTCTTCTCCGCCGCGACCGGTGAGGACAAGACGAAGGTTGCGCTGTATCTCGTCATCACCATCGCTCCGTTCGCTTTGATCGCGCCGCTGATCGGACCGATGCTCGATCGGCTACAGCATGGTCGACGGCTCGCTCTCGCTGGTTCGTTCCTGCTGCGGACTGTTCTGGCCGTCGTGCTGGTGTTCAACTTCGACAGCTGGATTCTCTATCCGGCTGCGCTGGGCATGCTGGTATTCAGTAAATCCTTCGCAGTACTCAAGAGCGCCGTGACACCGCGAGTGCTCCCACCCGAGATCGACCTCGTTCGCGTCAATTCTCGTCTGACAGTGTTCGGCCTGATCGGCGGAACCATTGTCGCCGGCGGAATCGCGGGCGCTATCGCCTGGCTCTCCGGATCGCCTGGCGCACTGTGGTTCGTAGCTGCCATCACCGTGCTGGGCGCCTACCTCAGCATGCGGATCCCGTCGTGGGTCGAAGTGACCGAAGGCGAAGTTCCAGCCACCTTGAGATACCACGGTGACGATGCCGAGACAGAGGTCATGCACCGTGCGAAACCGGGAACCACACCACCGAAGAACCGCCGCCAACCGCTGGGCAAAGCCGTCATCGTCGGCCTGTGGGGCAACGGAACCGTACGCATCCTCACCGGATTTCTGACGCTCTACATAGCCTTCGTCGCCAAAGCTCAGACCGAACACGAGCCGATCAAGCAAGCAGCGATGCTCGGACTGGTCGGTGCATGCGCAGGAATCGGCAACTTCTCCGGAAACGCCGCAGGCGCTCGGATCAAGCTCGGCCGACCGTCCATCGTCATCATCCGATGTACGTTCGCCGTCACCGTCGTTGCCATTGTCGCGGCCGTCACCGACAGCCTGTTGACCGCCGCGTTGGCCGCACTGGTCGCCTCCTGTGCGAGTGCGCTCGCCAAGGTGTCGCTCGACGCATCTCTGCAATCCGATCTCCCACCCGAATCCATTGCGTCCGGATTCGGGCGCTCGGAGACGGTCCTACAGCTGTGCTGGGTGCTCGGAGGAACGCTGGGCGTGTTGTTGCCCACCGAGTACTGGATCGGCTTCACGGTCGTCTCGATCTTGCTCACGATCGGCCTGGTGCAGACCGTACTCACCAACCGAGGCAAAACACTGCTCCCAGGACTCGGCGGAAACCGACCCGAGCACGCCGAGCAGCGCAGTCCCGACTATTCACCCCAAGAGAACGTGAGTTAAGTGAATCTTGCACCCAAGACCAAGAAGCTACTGGCGATCGGCACTGCCGGACTGATCGTCGTCGGCGTGGCGTTCGTCGCCGTCCTCGCACGACTCGTCTCCGACGCTCCAGCGCACAGACCGACCATCACGGCATTCGCGGACGGGAACACCGTCACCGTCGAGCCGTACCTGTACTGCCCCGTCGAGGCGCCGCTGTGTGAGAACGATGGATCGAGCGCGAGCGTGCCGGTTCGGAAGGGCTACCCGCTGCAGCTGTCTTTGCCCTCCGAGATCACCTCGGCACCGTGGATTCTCGCCGCTGTGTACTCCGACGATGCCGGGGTCGACGTCGTCGAAACCGACTCGCTGTATCTTCCTGATCAGAAATTGGGTCTGACGGTGCCACCTGTGGACGCCGACGGACGAGCACTACTGGGCGTCGAAATCAGGTTGCCCTCCGGCATCATCGACACCGACACCCAGCAGGAAGAGATCATCAGTCACGCGATCTGGTCGATCGCGACGACACCGACCAGTTAGCTGTCGAGCTCGCGCGCGACGGCCCTGACCACTTCGGAGATCTTCTGTGCGGTCTTGCGATCGGGGTACCTACCCTTACGCAGTTCAGGCTGGATCGTTGCTTCGAGAAGCGTGATCATGTCCTCGACCATCCCGTGCAGCTCGTCGGGCGTGTGCTTACGCTCGACGGGCTCACGACGGTTGGCGGTGTTCTGACGCAGAGTGGGAGCCGGCTCCAGGACCTTCAAGCTCAGCGCCTGAGGTCCACGGCGTCCTGCGGCCATACCGAACTCGACGCGCTGACCTGCTTTGAGGCCCTCGACACCCGCTGGCAGCGCCGACGAGCGGACGTAGACGTCCTCTCCTTCTTCTTGCGAGAGGAAACCGAATCCCTTGTCGACGTCGTACCACTTCACCTTGCCGGTAGGCACTGCGCTCACCCGTCCATTTGTCTCGGTAAATAGCCTGTTCTGCACAAATTTCGCGCCCAACAGCGGTGCTGGACGCGAATGCCCCAGCATAGCGCGAAGGAGTGCTCGGCAGCACGTCGGTTGATCGGGCTACCGTTACCGACGTGGCTGATCAAACACCCCGAAACGGCACGACCCTTCTTCGAATCTCGTTGGCAATATTTGCGATCGGGTTGGTCGCGATCGTCGCTATCTTCGCGGTGCCTGCGATATCCGGGGACGACCCCCCGCTGTGGCTCTATCTGACCGCAATGATCTTCTCGCCCCTGGGCTTCGTGCTGGCGATAGTATTTGCATTGCTGTCCGGCCGACGGGCGAGATAAAACAGGGGGGCACCACGTGCGAGTCGTTCTCAACATCATCTGGTTGATTTTCGGCGGGCTATGGCTGGCTGTCGGCTACTTCGCGGCGGGCATCATCTGCTGCATCCTCATCATCACGATTCCGTTCGGTATCGCGTCGTTCCGCATCGGCGTCTACGCCCTGTGGCCTTTCGGCAAGACGGTCGTCGACAAACCGACGTCGGGGGTCGCGTCCATAATCGGCAACGTCATCTGGCTCCTCGTCGCGGGTATCTGGCTGGCCATCGCGCATGTGGTGTCCGCAATTGCCATGGCGATCACGATCATCGGTATTCCACTCGCCATTGCGAATCTGAAAATGGTTCCAATCTCACTCATGCCGCTCGGCAAGGACATCGTCGACTCCTGACACTCCAGCACCACTCACGACCGGATGTGACTTCCATCACATAACGGCGGGGTAACGGACGTGCAACGACCGGGGGTTCACTCGACGACAAGGCCACTAGCTGCGCATTCGGCCGATGGCCGAAACTGCGTTGGGCCGCACATCCGGACGACCCAAAAAACCAAGAGTTACCAAATAGTGACACTCCGCGGGAATTTCAGTACCGTCGTCCACGGCTGAGAAACTTCGGCTGAATCCGGACCCGCAGCGCCAAACCTCGTCCCGCGGGAACGGACCCCCACAAGAACACCCAGGGGACGAGGACGGGGGACCCACACGTCCTCTCGGATAACCGGAAATTCACTTCCTCGGCAGAGAATTTCCTTGGGGTGAAGCCCACGCACTTCCACTTGGAAGCGCTGGGCCGGGCTACCTCTCAGCCCGAACCCGACAGCTGACCTCGCAGGCGCCAGTGGAGAGGATTTCAACTCGTATGAGCGGACGTCATCGCAAGCCGACCACCACCGGCCGGACCGTAGCCAAGGTCGCCGTCACCGGTGCCATCATGGGCACAGCAGGCATGGCCTTCACCGGCACCGCCAGTGCAGCCCCCGACTCCGATTGGGACCGTCTCGCACAGTGCGAAGCAGGCGGTAACTGGGGCATCAACACCGGCAACGGGTACCAGGGTGGCCTGCAGTTCTCACCGAGCACCTGGAGCGCACACGGTGGCGGGCAGTATGCAGCCACCGCGAACCAGGCCAGCCGTGAAGAGCAGATCGCCGTGGCCGAGAAGGTTCTCGCTTCGCAGGGATGGGGCGCATGGCCCTCCTGCTCGTCGAGCCTGGGCCTGAGCAGCTCCCCTAGCGAGCGCAGCGTGCCTGCATCGCCGCAGTCCGCTCCCGAGGCACCCCAGCTCCCCGACCTCACGAGCATCCCCACCATCGACGGCAGCGCCGAGGTAATCGACGGCATCACAAGCGCCGTGCAGACCGTCACGAACGATCCGGCGATCTCCTCGTTCATTCGGAACGCGACACAGGGCATCCAGCTCGACCCGCAGGTCGTCAGCTTCTACCAGGCAAACAAGGCATTCCTGCCTCAGTAAAAACTCCACACCATAGAAAAAGGGCCCCCGATCACTCGGGGGCCCTTTTTCGTGGTTCGGATCTAACGGTTGATGACGGTCACTGGATGGGCATACAGCAGTTGGTCCACGGGCAACGGAAACTCGGTTTCCTCGCCGAACGGCGACAAGCTTCCCGAGCGCGAGGACGCCAATTCACTGACCGCATGGTCGCCGCGAGCGGTTTCCGGCCAGCCTGGATCTACGTAGGGCTTCTTCGACTTGTTCACCATGGGACCATTTTGACACCTGCGCTGCACCCAAAGCCAGTCCAGGTCTCTAATCTGGTAGTCGATGACCGATACTGCAGTGCCTCCAGACCTCGCAGCGTGGCTTTCTTCACGGACCGACAGCGAGCTCGTCAGCATCCTCACGCTGCGACCCGACCTCACCGTGCCACCGCCGACCACAATCGACGTGCTCGCCGGACGGGCCGAACAGCGTGCCTCGATCCTGCGCTGCGCTGACGCACTCGACACGTTGGCGCTGACGATTCTGGAGATCCTTGCGCTCGAGGGCGCCCACGAGATGCCGGTCGACCGCGAGCGACTGGATGCTGCCGTCGGCAAGCGAGCCACGACCAAGGCCGTCGACAAAGCCCTCGGATTTCTGCGAGAACGAGCACTCGTCTGGGGTACAGGTTCGATTCGGATGCCGCCCGCGGCGCGGGATGCGGTCCCATGGCGAATCGGGCGAATACTCGACCCGACCGAGGACCTCAGCCCCGAGCGGATCACCGACGCGCTCGCTCGAATCGGTGAAGGTGAACGCACCCTGCTCATGACACTGGCCCGGTCATCACCGACTGGGCGCACCAGGGATGCTGCCCCGGGCACGTCCGAGGACCGTCCCGTTCAGAAGCTACTGCGCGCCGGGTTGCTGATCTGGCTCGACGAACAGACGGTCGAACTCCCCCAGCAGGTCGGCCAAGCCCTACGCGGCGAGCCGATCTTCGATCCGACGTCGCTGACGCCGCCGAAGCGCGCCAGCACGAAATACCACCTCACCGATGTGAACGCTGCCGCCGCGGGTGAGGCCCTGGAACTGATTCGGCATTGTGCCCTGATCATCGAAGCGCTGTCGATGACGCCTGCCCCCGCGCTCAAAGCCGGTGGCCTGGGCGTACGTGAAGTCAAGCGCATCACCAAGGTAACCGGGCTCGAGGAACAACGCGTCAGCCTGCTGTCAGAAATACTGGCAGCTGCATCGCTCATCACCAGCGGAACCCCCGACCCGCTGCCACCCAACGATTCGGGCGAGGACTACTGGGGTCCGACCCCCGCCGTCGAACCGTGGACCACTGCAACTCCGTCATCCCGATGGCATACCGTCGCTGCGGCATGGCTGGATGTACAGCGTGCGCCCTGGCTGATCGGGATGCGCGACCCCAATGACAAACCGGTGGCCGCGTTGTCCGAAGAGGTGCGCTCACCTGCAGCTCCCCGCGACCGTCGAACGATTCTCGAGTTCCTCGCCGAACTCGGCCCGGGCAATGCCATCGCCGACGGCGAGGTCGCGCGCGGCCTCGCCTGGCGTCGACCACGTGCCATGTCCCGATACGCGCTTCGACCGGTGTCGAAGATGATCGGCGAGGCGACGGCGATGGGCATCGTCGCCCGCGGGGCGCTGTCGACGCCAGGCAAGGCGCTACTGCACGGCGGCGACGCCGAGGCCGCAATGCGTGCTGCGCTGCCCGAACCGATCGACTACGTCCTGATTCAGGCCGACCTCACGCTCGTCGCGCCCGGCCCCCTCGAGCCCGATCTCGAGCATCGGATCGAACTCGTTGCCGATGTCGAATCCGCAGGTGCCGCTACGGTCTATCGGATCACCGAGAACTCCCTTCGTCGGGCGCTCGACATCGGTATGAGTGCGTCCGAGCTGCACGCGTTGTTCGCCGCGCACTCCCGTACGCCGGTCCCTCAGGGATTGACCTACCTGATCGACGACGTCGCCCGCCGTCACGGCCGACTACGTGCGGGGGTCGCCGCGTCGTTCGTGCGATGTGAAGATCCGGCCTTGCTTGCCGAGGTACTTACCTCTGCTGCTGCCGAACAGCTCGCGCTGCGCGCGCTCGCACCGACGGTCGCGATCTCCCAGGCACCGCTCAACGAAGTCATGCGGGCACTCGATGCCGCAGGATTCGCACCTGCGGGTGAAGACGCCAACGGCATCATTCTCGATCTGCGCTCACGCGGCGCCCGAATTCCGTTGCACAGAGTTCGGCCCGCGTTCAGGCAGCCTGCCATCGCCACCGACGAGCAGCTCACCCGTCTCGTCTCGGAACTTCGAGCCGGCGATCGTGCATCTCGCGCGGTTGGGCGCCCGGTCCTTGCCGACGGGACGCGCGCCACCGGGTCGGCGACGATGGCGTTGCTCCACACCGCACTGAAAGCTCGGCGAAGTGTGTCGATCGGGTATGTCGACGCGCAGGGGGTCGCGTCGCAACGCATCGTCGATCCGGTCAACGTCGGGGGCGGCCAACTCGACGCATATGTGTCGGCCACCGGTGAGGTCCGCCGGTTCACCTTGCACCGCATCACCTCGGTGGCCCTGATCGACTAGCGTCCAGGCCTCCGTTATCCGAGCGCGGAGCATCACATGGCGCCGAGGGCGCTATATCAGGACAATGGAGAAGTTGCGCACTTTCTTCCATGCAACGCGAAGTTCTCTAGGAGGAACTGTGACCGACGGCCCCCTGATCGTCCAGTCCGACAAAACCCTGTTGCTCGAAGTCGATCACGAGCTCGCAGGTGCCGCTCGCGCCGCCATTGCTCCGTTCGCCGAACTCGAACGTGCTCCCGAACATATTCACACGTATCGGATCACTCCGCTTGCTCTGTGGAACGCGCGGGCCGCGGGCCATGACGCCGAACAGGTCGTCGACGCGCTCGTCAACTTCTCGCGCTACGCCGTTCCGCAGCCTTTGCTCGTCGACATCGTCGACACGATGGCGCGATACGGTCGGTTGCAGTTGGTGAAGAGTCCGGTCCACGGGCTTTCGCTGATCAGCCTGGATCGCGCCGTGTTGACCGAGGTCATGCGGCACAAGAAGATCGCTCCGATGCTCGGTGCGATGGTCGACGAGGACACGGTTCTCGTCCATCCGAGCGAGCGTGGCCACCTCAAACAGCTGCTGCTGAAGATCGGCTGGCCCGCAGAGGACCTGGCCGGCTATGTCGACGGCGAGGCGCATCCCATCGAACTCGACACCGAGGGCGGTAAGTGGACGCTGCGCGATTATCAGGCGATGGCCGCTGATTCGTTCTGGGCCGGCGGCTCCGGCGTCGTGGTACTTCCGTGTGGTGCGGGTAAGACGATGGTGGGCGCCGCCGCGATGGCCAAAGCCAAGGCGACGACGCTCATTCTCGTCACCAACACCGTCGCCGGCCGTCAGTGGAAGCGTGAGCTGATCGCTCGCACTTCGCTCACCGAGGAAGAGATCGGCGAGTACTCCGGGGAGCGTAAGGAGATTCGCCCTGTGACGATCGCCACGTACCAGGTGATCACGCGTCGCACCAAGGGTGAGTACAAGCACCTCGAACTGTTCGATTCCCGCGACTGGGGATTGGTGATCTACGACGAGGTCCACCTGCTACCCGCACCGGTGTTCCGGATGACGGCAGATCTGCAATCACGTCGCCGTCTCGGGTTGACCGCAACACTGGTGCGCGAGGACGGCCGCGAGGGCGACGTCTTCTCACTCATCGGGCCGAAGAGGTACGACGCCCCGTGGAAGGACATCGAAGCGCAAGGGTGGATCGCACCCGCCGAGTGCATCGAGGTCCGGGTAACGTTGACCGACGCCGAGCGCATGGCGTACGCGGTTGCCGAGCCCGAGGAACGATACAAACTCTGCTCGACGGCCCACACCAAGGTGGCGGTTGTGAAGTCGATCCTCGCCAAACACGAGGGCGCGCCGACCCTGGTGATCGGCGCCTACCTGGATCAGTTGAACGAACTCGGTGAGGCACTGAACGCGCCGGTGATTCAAGGTTCGACGAAGAACAAGGAACGCGAGGTACTGTTCGACGCCTTCCGAAAGGGCGAGATCCCGACCCTGGTGGTCAGCAAGGTCGCGAACTTCTCCATCGATCTACCGGAAGCATCTGTGGCAGTTCAGGTTTCCGGAACTTTCGGCTCACGCCAGGAGGAAGCTCAGCGGCTCGGACGACTGCTGCGTCCGAAGCACGACGGTGGTCAGGCGCACTTCTACTCCGTCGTCTCACGGGACACACTCGACGCCGAATACGCGGCACACCGGCAACGCTTCCTGGCCGAGCAGGGTTATGCGTACCGAATCACCGACGCAGACGACTTGCTCGGTCCTGCCATCTGATATTCGTGCTACTAATGAGCATGTGCGCCGTTTCCAGTTCCCTGTCGATGTAGCCCATGCCGCGTCGGTGAACGAGACGATGGCAGATGTTCGCAGGCTGAGAGTGTCTGCGATCGTCACGGCCGTCGTGTTGATTGCCGTCGCGGCATGGTTCTTCTGGATGGCTCACCCGTGGTCGTACATTTTGGGTGCGGTGTTTCTCATCGCCGCAGCGACCTCACTGTGGGTCACGGTGTGGGCACCTCGCAAGGTGGGCGCGGTCGAGGACCTCTACGCGAAGGGCCAGCTGATTCCGGCTGTCATCGCCGAGACCCGTCCACGCGGGGTCACTATTCTCGCTCTGCTGGATATCGCGAAGCCCGGCGCCGAGTCACGGCACTATGTGCTCGTGACCAGGAGTATTCGGGCCCTGCCCGGCCACGAACTGGTCGAAGGGGAACTGGTTCCGTCGATCGCAGTCCTTGCCGACCGGACCAAGAACACCACCGGTGACACCTGGCAGATGGTCTCCCCCATGCCCATCGCCTGGGGAACCACCGACGCGTCCGTCATCGAGCGAGCCACGGCGGAGATCACCGAATCCGAGTGGTCCTTGCTGCTTGCGAACATCGGCCTGTCCGAGAAGGTGCGTGCGGCCGATAATCAGCAACTCCTGGTCGATCCACCCGACCTGCCCGAGGACCTTCGGTAAGTCCGGGCTCAGGCGAGTGCTGGGATGACTTCGCGCTCGAACAGTTCGATCCCGGAGCGATCGTAGGCAGCTTCGGGGAAGTAGAAGATGCCGTAGGACAGCCCCTTCGACTTCAGTGCCGTCAGATTCTCGACTATCTGTTCAGGGGTCCCGACAGCGGGCACGTTGCGGAAATTTTCGAGAGCGGCTGCCGCTTCGTCTGCGCCGACATGTTTCCCGAGCCGATCTTCGAGTTGTGCCAGCCGATTCTCCACCTCCTTCTCGGTGGAACCGATAGCGACGTTGTAGTTCGCCGAGCGTACGATCGAGTCGAAGTCACGACCGAGCGCTGTGCAATGACTTTCGAGCACATCGGACTTGTGCGAGAACGCTTCGATACCGCCGCTGAAGTTCGTGTAATCGGCGTACTTCGCAGCGATTTTCAAGGTGACCTTTTCACCGCCGCCCGCGATCCATATCGGAATTCCGCCGCTCTGCAACGGTTTCGGCCACACCCGTGCGCCATCGACCTGGTAGTACTTGCCATCGAGGGTCGCCGATCCGGTTGCCCACGCCTGCTGAAGAATCTGGACACCCTCATCGAGACGACCCAAACGCTCGCGAGCCGACGGAAATCCGTAACCGTATGCGCGCCACTCCTGCTCGTACCAACCGGCACCGATTCCCATCTCGACGCGCCCTCCCGAGATCAGATCGACGGTAGCGGCAACCTTGGCCAGGTAGGCAGGATTTCGATAGGCCATGGCAGTGCACATCTGACCGAGCCGGATACGTGAGGTCGACGCAGCGATCGCGGACATGAGCGTCCACGCCTCGTGCGTGGCTTCCTCGGTGGGTTCGGGGACGGTGTGGAAGTGGTCGTACACCCACAACGATTCCCATGGTCCAGCGTCGGCCGCCGTAGCCAGATCGCGCATGACTCCCCACTGTGCGGAGGGTTCGATGCCGACCAGATCCAGTCGCCAGCCTTGAGGGATGAACAGTCCGAATCTCATGCAATCGAGAATACCGTCGACAGGTAGGAGGGTTCTCACCTCTCGGACGAGGCGCACATACCGAATATGACACCAGCTACGCTGCATGAATGTCCGCGGAGCACCGAAGCCGAACAGTCGAGCGTCTACGCCCCTTCGCGTCGACGATCTTCGCGGAGATGACAGCACTCGCCGTAGCAAGCGACGCGGTCAATCTGGGTCAAGGATTTCCCGACACCGACGGGCCCGCGTCCATGCTCGCGGCCGCTCGAGACGCTATTGCCGGCGGCCTGAATCAATATGCGCCAGGGTCGGGTATGCCGGTCCTTCGCGAGGCCATCACCGCAGATCGCTCTCGTCGCTTCGGCATCGACTACGACCCGTCCTGCGAGGTTCTCGTCACCGTCGGCGCCACCGAAGGAATTGCCGCGACGATCCTCGGACTCGTCGAGCCCGGCGAAGAAGTCTTGCTTATCGAGCCCTTCTACGACTCGTATGCTGCCGCGATCGCCTTGGCCGGTGCCCGTCGGTCCACGGTCCCTCTCGTCGCCGACGGAAACGGTTTCGCCGTGGACCTCGATGCGCTCGAACGTGCGATCGGGGTGAACACCAGACTTCTGGTGGTCAATTCTCCGCACAATCCGACGGGAATGGTGTTGACCCGTGACGAGCTCGCCCGGATCGCCGAGATCGCATGCGAGCACGACTTGCTCGTCCTGACCGACGAGGTCTACGAACGCCTGGTCTTCGAGGACTCCGAGCATGTACCGATTGCATCGTTGCCCGGCATGTTCGAGCGGACCGTCTCCGTCTCCAGTGCCGCGAAGACCTTCAACGCAACGGGTTGGAAGACCGGCTGGGCACTGGGCCCGGCCGAACTCATCGATGCCGTGCGCTCGGCCAAGCAATTTTTGACGTTCGTCGGAGCAACCCCGTTGCAGCCTGCAGTTGCGCACGCGCTAACCCATGAAGGCGCCTGGGTGGACGAACTCCGAGACTCACTGCACGCCAAACGGAACGTACTCTCCGCGGCGCTGATCAAAGCTGGTCTGGAGGTGAAGTCCAGTAGCGGAACGTATTTCGTTTGTGCCGACGTGGCACCGCTCGGTGAGACCGACGCCCTGGAATTCTGTCGCACACTTCCCGCCAGAATCGGCGTCGCAGCCGTCCCCGTCACTGCGTTCGTCGATCATACCGAGCCGTGGAAAACTCTGGTGCGCTTCGCCTTCTGCAAAAGGGACGACGTGCTTGCCGAAGCGTCCGACAGACTGCTGAGACTCTGACAACCGTCATGACCACCCGAACCATCCCCGTCGCTTTCGTCGTCAATGCCACTGCCCTCGCGGCAAGCAGTGGCGTCGATCTGTCGTATCCACTGTCGATCGCGGGAATCGGGCCCGAAACGTTGAAAGATCCCCGCTCACGACTCACCGCCGAACAGGTCACGTTGTTCACTCAGTCGGCATGGCAGATCACCGGTGACGAGCTGTTCGGATTGGCGTCGACGCCTATGCGACGCGGCAGTTTTCGCGTCATCTGCCAGACACTCATACACAGTCCCGATCTCGCGTCGGCCTTGAAGCGGATGACGGAAACCACGCGAGTGCTCTCGGGGCTGCCACCCATGACGATCACTCGCGGTGAGAGCACAACGCGCTTGACGATGCCGCCCGTGGACAACTCTCATCTACCGGAGCAGGCCAGGGAGCGGGCCGGTCAACTGCTGACCGACTTTCGAATGTTGCTGGTACATCGTTTCGCCGCGTGGCTTATCGGTAACCGGGTGAAGCTGCACTCGGTCGAACTGCCCTACGAGATGGCAGACGCGGAAACCGCCAAACTGTACGACCGAATGTTCGGCACCCGAGTGGCATTCGGCGCGTCGGTAGCAGCTCTCGAGTTCGACAATGCCGCGATGCGAGCGCCGGTCGTGCAAACCGAGGCGAGTCTGACCGACTACCTGCGCGAATCACCGAACTTGTTGTTCACTGCGCGCGACTACGACAGCACCGCATCGTCACAAGTGCGACGAGCACTCGAACTGGGACTTCAGGGCCGCAGTCCAGGTACCGACGAGATCGCCGCCAAGCTGACGGTCAGCACCGCGCACCTTCGCAGACTGTTGAGGCAGGAGGGCACGTCGGTGAACCAGGTTCGCGAAGAAGTACTACGCGACGCCGCCATCTCCGGATTGAGTCGCGGAGATTCGGTCGAGGACCTTTCTCACCAGCTTGGATTTTCGGAACCGTCCGCCTTCCGACGGGCGTTCAAGCGGTGGACCGGGCAGACGCCGGGCGCGTATCGGTGAAGTACCTCTAAGCGAGGCAGAACTCGTTGCCCTCCGGGTCGGCCATCGTGATCCACGTACTCGGGCCGAGCTGACCGCGATGGAGGATCGACGCCCCGGTCTCGACGAGGCTTTGTGCGACAGCTTCGCGGTCGTCTCCGACCCTCACGTCGAAATGCAGCCGGTTCTTCTCCGATTTCGATTCCGGGACCCACTGAAAGAGCACGCGAGACGCCGAGGGGCGGTCGGGATCGACGATTGCGGCGCCGATCTTCCAGACGAGCCGACCGTGAAACAGGAGCGTATCGTCCTCGCTCGCATGACCGGCATTCACCATTTCTCCGATGAACTTCTCGTCCTGTTCCTCGACCTGCCATCCGAGGGCCGAAGCCCACCATGCGGCCTGCTCATGGGGGTTGTCGCTGTCGATCGTGACTTGGATTTCATATCCCATGCGCACACGATAAGACACGGGGCGACAAAATTCTTGCGATCGATCGTTGGAACATGTGTTCGAATGACGCTACGATAGCCGTCATGAGCGTGGAACTGCAGGGGTCGCTGTTCACCGACGGCGAGGACGACTTCGGTCCACTCGGGTCCACGGTCACGCGGCGCACTCTCACTTGTGGCGCATGGGTCGATGTCCGCCCCGGATGGGCGAGCACCATGGACTTGTTCGATCGACTCGTCACCGACGTCGACTGGCGAGCCGAGCGACGCCAGATGTATGACCGCGTGGTCGACGTGCCGCGTTTGGTGCGCTTCTACACCGAGCACGAGAGCTGGCCCGAGGCACGGTTGCGCGAGGCCAAGTCGGCCCTCGACGTGCATTATCGGGCCGAACTGGGCGAGCCCTTCGCCACCGCCGGACTGTGTTATTACCGGGACGGATCCGACAGCGTCGCCTGGCACGGAGACAACCTCGGCCGCAGCGCCACCGAGGACACGATGGTTGCCATCGTGTCACTCGGTGCCACCCGCCAATTGATGTTGCGGCCGCGTGGCGGAGGCGCGTCGTTGAAGTTCACACTCGGCCACGGCGATCTGATCGTCATGGGCGGGTCGTGCCAACGGACGTGGGAGCACGCTGTCCCCAAGAGTGCTCGTGCCACCGGCCCTCGCGTCAGCGTGCAGTTCCGCCCGCGCGGCGTTCGGTGACTGCGGCTGCGAGTGCGTCGAGCTGTGCCGCGGTGGTGTCCCAGTCCAGGCATGCATCGGTGATCGACTGACCGTAGGTCAATTCGTTCGCATGACCGAGGGTCAGATCCTGCCGTCCGGCTTCGATGAAGCTCTCCAACATGAGACCGACAATCCCCTGCTCGCCTGCTGCGAGCCGTGCCGACACGTCCGTCACGACATCGACCTGCTTGTTGTGGTCCTTTCGACTGTTGCCATGGCTCGCGTCGATCACCACTCGCTCGGGAAGATTCGACTTCCGGAGCCGCGAGATGGTATCGGCCACAGTCTCCGCGTCGTAGTTCGGACCGTCGGTGCCGCCGCGCAGGATCACATGGCAGTCGGGATTCCCGACGGTTCTGATCAACGCGGAATGACCGTCGAGATCCGTTCCGGGGAAGACATGGCTCGACGCCGCCGCCCGCGTTCCGTCGACGGCGACCTGAACATCGCCCTCGGTCGAATTCTTGATTCCGACGGGCATCGACAACGCGCTGCACAGTTGCCGGTGCACCTGGCTGGCGGCGGTTCGTGCGCCGATGGCGCCGTAGCTGACCAGGTCCGCAATGTACTGAGGGGTGATGGGGTCGAGGAATTCACATCCGACCGGAAGACCGAGACTCGAGATATCGACGAGCAACTGGCGGCCCACCCGGAGGCCCTCGTTGATGTCGAAGCTGCCGTCGAGATGCGGGTCGTTGATCAGGCCTTTCCAGCCGAGAGTGGTCCGCGGCTTTTCGAAGTACACACGCATGACGATGTGCAGGCGATCATCGAGGTCGGCCGCCTTGGTGGCCAATCTCCGGGCGTAGTCCATCGCGGCGGTGGTGTCGTGCACCGAGCACGGTCCGACGACGACGATCAGCCGGTCGTCACGTCCGTCGAGGATGTCGACGACGCCGTCGCGACCGCGTCGCACCACGGCCGCGACGGCGTCGTCTGCCGCGTGCTCACGGCGAACGGTTCGCGGAGACAGAAGCGGACTGATACTGATCGTCCGTCGATCATCCAAAGCAGAATCGTGCAGAGCTGGGTCGATGGTGTTGATGTCGGTGGTGTTGGTGTCGGTGGTCATGGAGGAAGTTCCTGTTCCCAGACCGACTCGTTCACGGTGAATCCACGCGCACTTCGAGCCGGTCTGATTCCGGCTCGTGGGGTGGGGTGTCAGCGCATGGTGTCGCTGGCTGACCCACCCGGGGCCGGCCTGCTAAACCAAAAATACGCGCGCGTCATAATGTCGAGAGTAGCAGCCCTTTCTCCGGAGGCGGCCGAGCGCCTATGCTCATGCATGCAGTCGGTTCGCCCGCGGCCAAGAGGAGCCCCGAAGTCCGCAACGGCGACGCAAGAGGGAACCCGGTGAGAATCCGGGATTGTCCCGCAGCGGTATGCAGGAACGACCGCCGTCCATCAAGCACTGGAGAAGCCTCTCTGGGAAGCGACGGCCACTAGGAGTGATCTCGAGATCTCGTAAGAAGATCGCGCGCCTGCGAGTCCGAATACCTGCCTTCTGTGCTGCGCACGCCGTGCGTAGCGGTTCACCGCCCCGTGGAGTGGGCGAGTAGACCTGAAGTCTCGTCTTGGGCTCAGGCGTACTCGCGCGCACGGTGGTGTTCCACCCATCACGCCATGTATCTGGAGACACACGAAGTGACATTCGAATTCACCGCAACGGTTCTCGGTTCACCCCGAATCGGCCCGAAGCGCGAACTGAAGAAGGCTGTCGAGTCCTACTGGGCCGGAAAGATCGATGCCGCCGCGCTAGGCGCTGTCGCCAAGCACCTACGCGAGAACGACTGGCTTTCGCTGAAAGCCGCGGGGCTCGACTCCGTGCCGATCAACACGTTCTCGTACTACGACCAGGTGCTCGACACCGCAGTCCTCCTCGGCGCGCTGCCCGAACGGGTAGGCGCCATCGAGGACGATCTCGACCGGTATTTCGCCGCCGCGCGTGGCAACGACACCGTGCAGCCCTTGGAAATGACGAAGTGGTTCGACACCAACTATCACTACCTCGTACCCGAGATTGCACCGAGCACAACGTTCGCACTCCACCCGGAGAAGGTTCTCAGCGAGCTGAACGAAGCTCGCGCACTGAACATTCCGGCCCGCCCGGTGATCGTCGGTCCAGTCACGTTTCTGCTGCTCTCGAAATCGGTCGGCGGTGACGCTCCACTGCTGGACCGCCTGAACGAAATCCTCCCGCTGTACGCGGATCTGTTGACACAGCTGTCCGACGTGGGTGCCGAGTGGGTCCAGTTCGACGAGCCGGCTCTGGTCGCGGATCGAACCGTAGCCGAACTCACCGCTGCCGGAGGCGCCTACGACTATCTCAGCGCCGTCGAGAGAAGGCCGGCGCTACTGGTGGCGTCGTACTTCGGGTACCTCGGGGACGCACTGCCCGTGCTCGCCTCGACCGGTATCGAGGGGTTGGCGGTCGATCTCACGGCCCCGGGAACCGTCGAGCAGGTCGCTGCGGTGCCCGCTCTGGCGAGCAAGCTTCTCGTGGCAGGCATCGTCGACGGCCGTAATGTCTGGCGGACCGATCTGGACCGAGCGCTGGCTACGCTGGCGAGCCTGTTGGGCAGCGTCGGCGGGCTCGCCGTGTCGAGTTCCTGCTCGCTACTTCATGTTCCGTACACGCTCGACGCCGAGACGCAGATCGTGGATCCACTGCGGTCGTGGCTGGCGTTCGGTGCAGAAAAGGTCGAGGAGGTGACCGTGCTCGCACGTGCACTTCGGGAGGGAACCGATTGCGTTGCAACCGAACTCGCTGCCTCACGCGTCGCTGCGGAATCCCGTCGCACCGACCCCCGAGTGCACGACAGTGCAGTTCGCGCCCGACTCGAGGGTGGCGTGAGAGTCGATCGCAGTCCCGCCGCAGAGCGTCGGGTGGCCCAAGCTGCTCGACTCGACCTTCCACCGCTCCCGACGACGACGATCGGTTCGTACCCGCAGACTACCCAGATCCGTCTCGCCAGAGCCGAATTGCGCAAGGGCGAGATCGACGACGCCGAGTACGTGCGTCGCATGCACGCCGAGATCGCCGATGTCATTGCACTGCAAGAGAAGTTAGGCCTCGACGTTCTCGTACACGGCGAGCCGGAGCGCAACGATATGGTGCAGTACTTCGCGGAGCAATTGCACGGCTTCGCGGCCACGGCCAATGGCTGGGTTCAGTCGTACGGTTCGCGTTGCGTGCGTCCGCCCATCCTGTTCGGTGATGTGTGCCGGTCCGGGGCAATGACCGTCGACTGGATCGCCTTTGCTCAGTCGTTGACGGACAAGCCGGTCAAGGGCATGCTGACCGGCCCCGTGACGATCCTCGCGTGGTCGTTCGTTCGGGATGATCAACCGCTGGCCGACACCGCGGATCAGGTCGCACTGGCCATCCGCGACGAGACCGTCGACCTGGAATCGGCGGGAATCGCGATCGTCCAGGTAGACGAACCTGCACTACGCGAACTGCTCCCCCTACGCACAGAGGACAAGAGCGCCTACTTGGCGTGGGCGGTGCGAGCCTTCAAGCTGTCGACGTCAGGGGTAGCGGATTCCACCCAGATCCATACGCACCTGTGCTACTCGGAGTTCGGCGAGGTGATCGATGCGATCGTCGCACTCGATGCCGATGTGACGTCGATCGAGGCTGCCCGCTCCCACATGGAAGTTCTCGATGATCTCAATGACGTCGGATTCGATCTCGGTGTAGGTCCAGGTGTGTACGACATCCATTCACCTCGGGTTCCGAGCGTGGAGGAGATCACCGTCTCCTTGGAGGCAGCACTGAAGGCCGTTCCGTCCGATCGCCTGTGGGTTAATCCGGATTGCGGGCTCAAGACCAGAGGCAACGCCGAAGTCGAAGCATCGCTGCGCAACCTCGTAGAGGCCGCTGCACTCGCTCGGTAGTTTCGAACCCCGACTGCACACTGTCTCGCTCGATCGGCGGAATCCCGTCGAAAGGGCCAGATAGTGTGCAGTCGGTCCATATAGGTTGCGAGCAACTTAAACGTGCGCTACCTTTGTGCACGTGACCAACGAACTCGCACTCGATCGCCAGGTGTGCTTTGCGTTGTATTCGGCATCGCGGGCGACCACTGCCGCCTACCGTCCGATCCTCGACAAACTCGGGATCACCTACCCGCAGTACCTCGTGCTCCTGGTGCTGTGGGAAAAGGACGGGCGCGGCGTCCGTGACATCTGCACCGCCCTCGATCTCGACACCGGGACGTTGTCCCCGCTGCTCAAACGGCTCGAAGGCCTCGGTTTCATCGAACGTCGACGCCTCACTTCGGACGAGCGAAGAGTCGAGATCCATCTGACGGAAGCGGGCAGCGCCCTACGCAGCGAGGCAGCCGGCGTACCGATGCAGCTCGCCGCGCAGACGGGCATGAGCGTCGACGAACTCACCAACCTCAAGAACGTGCTGGCCGCACTGGCCGAGGCACTCCACCAAGAAAAGGGATGACTGTGGCTACCATTTACACCGCCGAAGCATTGGCAACCGGCGAAGGTCGTAACGGCCGCGCTCGCAGCTCGGACGGTCGCCTAGACCTCGAACTCGCGATCCCCGAGGCCATGGGTGGCAACGGCCAGGGCACCAATCCCGAGCAACTGTTCGCTGCAGGTTACGCAGCCTGCTTCCATTCCGCCCTGCAGATGGTCGCCCGTGCGAACAAGGCAGATGTGACGGACTCGGCTGTCGGCGCCCAGGTCGGCATCGGCCCCAACGACGCCGGCGGATATCAGCTCGAAGTGACGCTCGAGGTGACGCTACCGAATCTCCCCCACGACGAGGCCCAGGCACTAGCCGACGAAGCCCACCTCGTCTGCCCTTATTCCAACGCGACCCGCGGCAACATCGATGTGACCGTCACGGTCACCGAAGACTAGGAGTCTCCCTTGCGCGCCAAGGAAATTCATCTCGCTTCACGTCCACACGGTGAGCCGACGCCGGAGAACTTCCGCACCGTCGAGACCGACCTTCCCGAGCTGCAGGATGGTCAAATACTCGTCCGCAATATCGTCATGTCCGTCGACCCTTACATGCGCGGCCGGATGAACGACGTCAAGTCGTACGTTCCACCGTTCCAGGTCGATGCACCGCTCGACGGCGGCGCAGTGGGCGAGGTCGTCGAAACCCGCAGTGACGCTTTCGCAGTCGGCGACGCGGTGCTGCACGGGAAGGGATGGCGGGACACCGCTGTCCTCGACGGCAGATCGGCCATGAAAGTCGACCTGGACAAGGGCTCCCCTTCGGCCTACCTGGGGGCTCTGGGCCTGACCGGACTCACCGCCTATGTCGGTCTCACTGCGGTGGCACAGTTCAAGCCCGGCGACGTGGTGTTCGTTTCGGGTGCAGCGGGCGCCGTCGGTTCACTGGTCGGCCAGATCGCCAAGGCACTCGGAGCGTCGCGCGTCATCGGTAGCGCAGGGTCCAAGGCCAAGGTTGCTCGGCTACTCGAGCTGGGCTTCGATGCCGCCTTCGATTACCACGACGGTTCGGTGACGAAGCAACTCGCCGAGGCCGCTCCGGACGGAATCGATGTGTACTTCGACAACGTCGGCGGCGACCACCTCGAAGCTGCCATTTGGTCGATGAACAAGAACGGCCGAATTGCACTGTGCGGAGCAATCTCTCAGTACAACTCGACCGAAGCCAGCCCTGCGCCTCGAAACCTGACTCTGGCCATCGGCAAGGAACTGATGTTGAAGGGCTTCATCGCCGGCTCCTACCAGCATCTCGCCGGTGAGTTCAGCGAGAAGATGGCAACATGGCTTGCCGACAACGTCATCGAGTGGGACGAAACCGTTGTCGAGGGTATCGACAACGCGCCGCAGGCATTCATCGGGCTGCTCCGCGGAGAGAACACCGGAAAGATGATCGTCTCCGTTTAGAACGCCAGCGGATCGACTCTGCCGTCGCATCTTCGTTTCAGCGCTTGCGTTGTACCGACAGATCCGACGGTAGAGTTGTTCCATGGCCCGCGCACCGCTTCCCCTGCGTGACGGCCTCGGTCCCACCCGGATTCGAATGCCGGATACCGAGACCTTCCCCACCGTCGTGGACTATCTCGTCGATCGATTCCCACACGATGAGAGACGTCTGCGAGAAAAAGTCGCTGCACGGGAAGTGGTGGATGCAGCAGGAGTGCCCCTCGAACCGAACTCACCGCTCGTTCCGCGCAGCGATATCTATCTTTATCGCGATCCACCGCTCGAACCCGTCGTGCCGTTCCCGATCGACATCCTCCACCACGACCGCGACCTACTGGTCATCGACAAGCCACACTTTCTGGCGACGATGCCCCGCGGGGCGTACATCGCCAGGTCCGCGCTCGTTCTATTGCGTAGAGAGCTGGGTCTACCCGACCTGAGCCCCGCCCATCGGCTCGACCGCCTGACCGCGGGCGTGCTGATCTTCACCGTCCGCCCCGAAGTTCGCCGCGCCTATCAGGAATTGTTCGCGCAGCGGGCCGTGACGAAGGTCTATCACGCGGTCGCACGATTCGATCCGGAACTCGAGCTTCCGCTGACGCTTCGTAGCCGAATGATCAAGGTACGCGGCGTACTTCGCGCCGAGGAAATTCCTGGCGAACCGAATGCCGAAACGCATGTCGAGCTCACCGACCACAACCTCCGTCATGGCCTTTACACTTTGCGGCCCACCACCGGACGCACACACCAACTGCGCCTTCACATGAACTCGTTGGGGATGCCGATTCTGGGAGACAACTTCTACCCCGACTTCTACGACGTCGCCGGTGACGACTATACGAATCCGCTGCAACTGCTAGCTCGATCGATCGAGTTCCGAGATCCGTTCACTGAGAAGATTCGAACCTTCGTCAGTACTCGCATACTCGAACTCCCTAGCGGGGCATGGAGAGAACATCTCCTTGTGCGGCATTCTCCTCGGCGATCTCCGCCGTCCGGACGCTGATTCGATGTGAAAACACAGCCAGCGCCAGCAACCCGATCGCGACGCTGGCCAACGCACCGAATCCCTCCTGGGCAAAATCGACCAACGCGTTCAACAGCGTGAAGATCAAGGCCGCAATGCGAAGCATGTGTAGTGGCCACATTTTTCCTCGACGGAGCCTGATCGCCGACGGCAATGCGAGCGAAAAAGTCAGCACGGAGGACAGGAACAGAATTCCGCTCGCTACTCCCATGCTCTCGACCTCGATATTCATGTCACGGGTATCGAGATGGAGATTCCCGAGAACCAACTCGACGATCCCGAAGACCACACCCAGGAACGACACGAGAGTCATGCCCCACGCGAAAACGGACACCCATCGAGGGCTCTTGAAGAACTTCGGGATCAAGCGAGGCGCGAACTGCTGCGCGTCGTACAGACGTGCCGATCCGATGCTGCAGTTCTCGAGAAGTAGTCGGAGCCCGGCAATGGTTTCGGCGTCCTCGCCCTCCGCCTCGGCCCGGTCGACCATCCGCAGAGCCCAAGCGCGCCGGTGGTCCGGCAGTCCGTGTGCCACGCCACGCGCGGCTATCAGAGCCGCATTTGCCAACGTCTCCTGATGCGACGGACGTCGCATGTCGCGCACGATTCGATTGCCAACCAGGACTACGACGACGAGCACGTACATAATTTCCGAGGATGGGCCGTAGAAGTAATCGTTGTCTTTCGTGACGAATTTGCCGACCTCATCCAGGAACAGACCGAATCCGATTCCACCGAGCAGGACCGCAAGTGCGCGGACCGCGAATCCGATGAACATCCATCCGATCAACAGGGCGAACATCATCAGAGCGCCGCCGTACAGCGCATGTGCGATGTGAAGGGTGTTACCGCCCACCTGTGGGTAGTTGGTCAGTTCCAGATACAGGCGGGTGAGTAGGATCGTCGCGATGGCGATGATCATGAAAGCCTCGGCCGTCGTCGAACCGTAGGCGTCCCGCACGACACGCGAGCGGCGTATAGGTACTTGCTGCGACGTAACGTCGGTGGTCACAACAACAGTATGTAGGTCGAGAGCACACTCGATCACTACTTCGGAGCTCGACTCACCCTGCGCGTCACCGTTTGACAAATTCTTTTGCTGAAACTGCAATGGGTGCATGGCCAGCCCGGAAGCGGACATCGACGACGTCATCGCAGCTGTGGGTCCCCGTTTGAAGCGACTGCGCGGGGAACGCGGCACCACGCTCTCCGCACTCTCCGAGACGACGGGAATCTCGCTCAGCACGCTCTCCCGGCTCGAGTCCGGTGACCGAAAACCGAGCCTCGAGCTACTCCTCCCGATCGCCCGGGCACACCAGATTCCCTTGGACGAACTCGTCAGTGCACCGCCCGTCGCGGATCCGCGGGTGCGCGCGGCGCCGATCCGGCGCGAGTATGTGACGATCCACCCGCTCACCCGACGCCCGGGTGGGATGCAGGCATACAAGCTCGTCGTCGATCCCGTTCGCACCGAACCCGAACCTCGCGTTCACGAGGGTTACGAATGGCTCTACGTTCTCAACGGCAGATTGAGGTTAATTCTCGGCGAACACGACATCGTCATGAAGCCGGGCGAGGCCGCGGAATTCGATACGCGCGTGCCACATTGGTTCGGTGCGATCGACGATCGGCCAGTGGAAATACTCAGTCTCTTCGGTCCCCAGGGTGAACGTATCCACATTAGAGCTAGCCCGTCGTAAGACTTGGAGCTTGTCCGTGTGTACCCGTCGACTGGGTGTGGGAGAGTGGGCGCGTCTGCGCAATGGGCAGCAGAACCGAGCCAACTAATAAGGAACCGTTCATGATCGATAGAAGTCCCGACACAATGACGTCTCGGGGACCAGCTTCACGCACCGATCTCGACATCGCGACGGGTGTCCTCGTCGGCGTTCGCGGCGGAAGTGTCGCGCAGGCAGTGGAGGATCTGTTGGCGACAGCCCGAGACAATCGCGTCAGCCTGTTCGAACTGTCCCGCACGGTGATCACCATCGCCGAGGGCAGGGACGGCGGTGAACCGGAAACACGTCGGGTCGCTTTGGCCCGATGGGGAACTGCTCTTGCGACTGAGGAAGAACTGATCGGAAGCTAGCAACTGCGGCGGAGGCATGAAGAAGCGGTCAGCCGAACACGAGGGCCAGAATCACCGAAGCCGACGTGGCAGCAATTGCCAAGATGATCAACGATGCCACTACTCGCTGCCGAATCGGTCGACTTCGGTCGCGGTAGGCACCGCTCGGACCGGGCAGATCGTCGTCGAGAAAGTCGTCGGAATCGACGCCCACCTCGTCGAAGTAGACCGTGTCGCGAGGTGGAACCCACTGTTGGCCGTTCGCACGGATGGCCGAGGTCAAACGTTCGAGTCGAGCCTGCGCTGGGGCCGGATAGTACTCGGACGGTGCGTTTATCGGTAGACCTCGTGCCAGCGAGATCGGCGACCGGTAGCGCGCTTCCAACGCTGCGAACGCAGCTGATGCGGTGGGATCGCCGTCTGCTTTCGAGGTCAGGAACCAGGCGGCACCCGCTGCTGCGCGTTCGCCCATCAGCAGATGGGTGTAGGCCAGTAGCTCCAGAATCGGCTGGGACGCGGGGGACGTACGAAGTGCCGCATACAGTCTGTCCCGAGCGTGTGCATTCTCCCCGCGCGCAAGATCGCGCTGGGCTTCCTCGATCACATCCACAGGCCAAGCCTAGCGAGTTCGCGCCAGCGGGCACATTACAGACTTACTCGACATCGTTCAGGCCTCGGCGTAAACCGTTCCTGGCCGCAGCATCAGCGCCAGAGCGATGGTAGCCGCGGTGCCGATGAGGATTACCACAACCACCATGTTCAATCCACTGACCGTAGGTGCGATGCTCCCCGCGATGGCGGACGATGCCAGGATTGCCGTCGCGATCGATGCGCCGATCCCCTGCCCTGCGGTTCGAACAACCGAATTCAAGCCGGTTGCTTCGCTGGTATTTTCGACCGGAACCGACTCGACGACGAGGTTCGGGAGCGCAGTGTAGGCAAACGATGTCGCGATGGACACCGTCACGACCATTGCGAACATCCCGAGTTTGGCATCGTTGAACGCGTAGAGCAGCACCGCTGACATCGCATACATGAGCCCACCGATGAGCAGCGAAACGCGAGAACCCACCGTTCGCGAAAGACGCCCGCTCAACGGAGTGAAAGCGAAGCCCAGCACCGCGCCCGCAAGAGTCAGGGCACCAGCAGCGCTGGGTGACATGCCGAGACCGAAAGATCCACTGGACGGTGACTGTAGAACGATGGGAACGATCAAGTTGCTGATTCCGAAGGGACCGACCGCGAGGGTCAGCGTCGCGAGCATCGTCAACGCGAGCTTGCGATCGGCGAGCAGACGCACGTTCGCGATCGGGTCGGTCACTCGAAGCTCCCACAGAACCCACAGCGCGAGAATGATCACACCGCCGGCAAGCAAGCCAAGGGTCTTTCCATCGGTCCAACCCCATGAACTGGCTTTGGTGATCGCCAGCAGGATTCCCGCGATGGCGGGCGCGAAGGCGATGGTGCCGATCCAGTCGAGTTTCTGGGTAGTCCCGACATGGGGAAGCCACGGAAGAACGAATGCCACGAGCAGCAGCATGCACGTCGCGTATACAGACGCGACAATGAAGATCATGTGCCAGCTTGCGTAGTCGATCATCATGCCGGCGATGAAGGCCGATCCAGCGCCGGCAGCCACGGCGGTACCCGAGATGACCGCGATCGCGACCGGCACCTTCACTTTGGGCAGATGCGCACGTGCCAGTCCGATACACAGCGGGAGTATCGCACCTGCAACGCCTTGGATGGCGCGGCCACCGATGATCGCGCCCACGCTGTCGCCGATGGCGCTGAACAACGAGCCGAACGTGGCGATAGCCAGGACGATGATCAAAACCCGCTCACGCCCGTACATGTCGCCGAGACGTCCGCACACCGCGGCGGAGGCAGCGGCGACCAGGAGGAATCCGGTGACGGCCCAGCCGACCGTTGCGGCGTCACTGTCGAAGTCCTTGATAATCGTCGGGATCGCAGCAAACACCATCGATGTTTCGAACGCGCTGATGACCTCGATCAAACTGAGAACGAGGATGATCACCGCAGCCGAACGCTTTCTCGTGTAGCGGGCGGCCTGCGGCACCGCCTTTTCAGGAGCTACTGGACCTGGAATCGTCGTCATCGACTTCCCCCAAGTGGGAATAGTGAAACCGAAGTGGTCATCGCGCACGGGCGGTTTCGATCCTCGAACTCGAATCGACTTGACTTGTCGTGCAGCATTGTTCGTCCTTGACTGCTCGGAAGGCGGCACATTCCCGCTCGGTAGAGCCAAAAACTAACAGTGGCTGAGAGCACAATGCAGACGAAGTCTCACTGGGTGAAAGTCTGAAAGTTTCGGTGCCGGATTTTCGATCTTCCTTGCCGCTCGACAGTCACGAGCCTTCATTTGGCCTCTGCACAGACCTGAACAGTGGATAGAACCAAAAGAGCCCCACCCGGATGAACCGAATGAGGCTTGGTACCGAAACTGTGGTGGCCAGGGCCGGGATCGAACCGGCGACCTTCCGCTTTCAGATCGTTGGTATAGCACCTTCTGATCGTTGCACCTGTTCGTGTCGACGCTTCCGGGCCCAATCGGAACTACTGGAGCACTCGCTACAAGTCCCGTGGCGGATATTCGCCGTATTAAACGACGTTCGGTGAGCCATCAACGGGACGACAACACACTCCGTCCTCAAACCTGGAGAATAGAGACCTTGGAAATTCCAAATTTCTCGACGCCTACGTTCGGCCGAGCGAACCTGACCAGCGGCAAGCAGGCGAAGGCGGAGCGAAGCGGGAGCCGTAGCCGAGGTGAAGCGCCGGCAGGCGGCGTAGCCGGCTCGGCCGAGGGCGCGCCAGCGCCCGCTCTTGAAAGTACTCAGAGTTATTGCGTGGTACGCCGAGAACCCACCAGTGGACCCGTTGATTCGGAGTCGAACCCCATCGAATATTTGATCGCCGATTCAGGTGACCGTCGCCGCGTGAGGTGGGTGCGCGAGCCCTGTTGTGGCAGGCTTCGACATTGAAACCTGTTCGCATGTGTGGTCGCTATCTACATGGAGATTCAGTCATGTCGTCTGCCATGAGCATGGGACCAGCGTGATCTGATTCTGCCAGGGTGATGGGACCACCTGGATTGCCAGTTATGGGACCACCGGCGCGCCTTGCCGGTGGTCTCGTCGTTTGCTCGTTCGATTGTCTGTGACAGCACCAAGCACGTCACGGAGGTCGATGAGCATGGCTTTTCGGGAGATCAGTGTGAACGAAATCAGAGAAGTATTACGGCTATGGCTCGGGACGGCTGGACTGCCGGCTCCGGGACTGCGAACGATCGCCGAGCATGCCGGGGTGGATCGCAAAACGGTCCGCCGTTACGTCGAGGCAGCTCAGGGGGCTGGTCTGGCGAGAACCGACAGTGTCGGTGCGGTCAGTGACGAGTTGATCGCGGCGGTCGTCGCTGCTGTGCGCCCCGACCGGCCGCACGGTCACGGCGCGGCATGGGAGCAACTTGTGCCCCAGCAGGAGCAGATTACCAAATGGGTGGCAGGCGAGGGTGAACGCAAGCCGCTCACGATCGCGAAAATCGAAGTGCTGCTTGCCCGTAAGGGCTGCGTGCTGCCGTACCGGACGTTGCACCGGTTCGCTACCGAGATGTGCGGTTTCGGGCGTAAGGACCTCACCGTCCAAGTCGTCGACGGCGAACCCGGGATCGAATGCCAGATCGACTTCGGATACTTGGGGATGCTCACCGACCCCGACGACGGTCGGGCCCGCAAAGTCCACGCCCTGATCTTCACCGCCGTCCACAGCCGACACATGTTCGTGTGGCTGAGCTATTCGCAGACGCTGGTGGCGGTGATCGCCGGCTGCGAAGCAGCGTGGAAGTTCTTCGGCGGAGTCTTCGCTGTGTTGATCCCGGACAACCTCAAACCGGTCGTCACCGCCGCGGACCCGATCACTCCGCGATTGAGCGATGGCTGGCTCGACTACAGCAGCCACGTCGGGTTCATCACCGACCCGGCGCGTGTCCGGTCACCGAAGGACAAACCGAGGGTCGAACGCACCGTCCAATACGTGCGCGGAAACTTCTGGGCCGGCGAACGATTCACCAGTCTCGCCGAAGCCCAGGAGGCTGCCGTGCGGTGGTGCACCAGCACCGCAGGGATGCGCATTCACGGCACTACCTGTGCACGGCCGCTCGAGGTGTTCGACGAAGCCGAACTACCGAAGCTGCTACCGGTGCCGTCGGGGTACGACGTGCCGATCTTCAAGGACGTGAAAGTGCACCGTGACTTCCATGCGGAGATCGGGCGGGCACTGTATTCGTTGCCGCAGCAGTGGATCGGCTCGACACTGTCGGTGCGGGC
>NZ_MKKY01000026.1 GCF_002091955.1 Rhodococcus sp. 1168
GTCCGCGTACTTCGCAGCCAATCAACAAAAGTAGAGCTCTACACGTTGATGGCCGCGGAGTACGCGAACTCCGCAGTTCACCGGATGGCGCGCCTGCTCGAGGTGTCGACCTCCGGCTTCTACAAGAACCAAGGACGCAGTGTGACAACCCGATTGGCAGAGCGAGAGCAGCGTAGAGCCGATCTGGAGATCAAGATCCTCGCGATCCACCAGGAGTCGAAAGGCGTGTACGGGGCACCGCGCATCACCGCCGAACTCCACGACCGAGGCGAGGTGATCACCGAGAAAACTGTCGCCAAGATCATGCGATCGCTCGGTGTCGTCGGCATCAGTCCGCGCACGTTCAAGGTCCGCACCACCGTGGTCGATCCGTTCGCCTCGTTCCCTGATGATCTGGTCCAGCGCCGTTTCGATCAGGGTGAACTCGATGCGGTGTGGACTTCGGACATAACGTATCTGACCTGCGGGGAGGGGGATATGTACCTGTGCGCGATCAAGGACGAGCACTCGAAGAAGGTTCTCGGATGGGCCGTGGCCGATCACATGCGCACCGAGCTGGTTGTCGAAGCGTTGGAGATGGCGGTCGCCGAACGTGGCGGCGATGTCGCGGGAACAATCATGCACTCGGACAGGGGATCTCAGTACACTGCTGACATCATGAAGCAGGCGTGTGAACGGTACGGGTTGCGGCGTTCGATGGGTGAAACCGGTCAATGCTGGGACAACGCCGGCGCCGAAAGTCTGTGGTCGACGTTCAAGCACGAGTACTACTACCGGCACACCTTCGTTCATGCCACTGAATTGGTTGCTGCAGTTGACAACTGGATGAACTTCTACAACACTCGCCGTAGGCACTCCACGATCGGGATGCTCAGCCCCACCACGTACGAACAGTCACTGATCGCGCCCATCATGGCCGCGTGACCACTGTCCACTTTTCGGGGGGAACCTCAGAGGAACTGCGCGCCCGTGCGCTTGATGAAATTCTCTCGGGGCATTCGCTAGCGAGAAAGATCGGTTACCGCACTGTGCGGCAGTGGAAGGGGTCTGCCCACAAGCTCGGCCGGAGCGCTGACTACGTAAAGGCCTTCGAGAAGTTCGCAACAACGGAGACCGCACTCGAAGACGTAGAGGTCCAGGTGCACCACGTTGTGCGCGCCCTAGATCGACACATCAACGAAATGATCGACTGGCGCAGAGGTAAGTGAATTGACGCGTGCGGGTGTCAGCGTTCGCGATCATCCGCGACGACGACGGTCAAAACGCACACTCAAACCCGCAGGAAGCGTCCCAGTCGGCTTCCTCGAAAGAAGCCGCGGTGTGCGTGATTGAACCGGGATTAGCAGCCGCTCGCCTGCATCGCGTAGATCCGCGCGGCCACCTCTCTCATAGGTAGCACTCCCCAGCGAGATATGATGGGCGTTGGTCGACGACGTATCCGATCTGTTGCGCGTCGTCGATGTAACGCGATGCGCCGGCGTTCACGTAGCCCGTTAGCTTGATGATCAAAGCAACTTTCTTACGATGCCATTCGGTGTTCTTCAAGACTGGCTCGTGGTGTGCGCACTTGTTCCGGAGCTCCTGGAACTCTCGAAGCTGGTTAAGCAAGGTGCCACGTTTTCCTGTGAACCCCGGGAACGCGTTTTGCAGGTACGGAATCCAGATGTTGTCGTGGTAATTCAGAGCTGAATCGCGTACTTCGCCCTTATCGATCAGCGTCAACCACGACCCGAGTGACGATCCCCCGACCATGTCATCGCCGTTAGGTAAGTCGTGGACTCGCTCGGATTGCCGTTGGAAGCGGCGCTTGATTTTGTTGAAACCGTTGATGAGTTCGTCGACGTCACGTGTCGTGAGCTTAAGGGGCGGCTCTGTGTAGGAACCGGAGGTGTTCCACGGTGGCACTCTGTCGTTGCAGTCGACGAGGGTGTGCCATCCAACGGCAGGCGCGACGCCGAAGTGAGCGCAGATCGTAGAGTTGATCGAGTTCCGCATGATTACTTCGGTGAATGCGATAGACGGCATGTAGGCGGCCGCAACACTCGCGTTCCACGTGTACAGCCGAGAAGCCTTGGAATCGGCCTCATGCTCCGGCACCTTCAAGACTTGGGTGGCGTAGTCGCGGTACTTGTTGTAGCGCGGAGCTGACACCAACTGCTTAAGTGGGAGATGGGCGGGGCAGGTGCCGGTCATCGGACAAAGCTACAACAGGAAAATTGCCCGTAAAAAGCAGTTGCCCCTAGCGACTCGGCACCGAGGTGCTAGCTGACTAGGGGCTTACAAGAACCGACGGTACGCGGCGAGTACTGGATCCGTCAACCTGCGGGGACACCTTGATACCCCACTCCCCACCCACGGCACATGCAGTCGTTTTCTGAAACTGACAGTGAAGCTGGGTAACCCAGACTTGGTCAACTTGCCCGTATCGAATCCGATGCCGCGGAGGTCGAGATAGCCCCGGAGCGGGCCACACTTCCGCTCGGATTCAATACAGACGGGCCGTATCTGCCGACTGCATGACGCGGATCGAAATCCGCGGTGGTGATGATGCCACGCAGATGGCTCTCGGTGGCGCTCGGACAGCGGTCGGACTTGAATTTTAGAAAATGTCCACATAATGGACCGCAAGTACATCCGAGAGAAGACCCTCAAAAGGCCAGCAGGCTGCCGTCGACCGCGGCGGCCGGCCGAAGGTGATCGACGACGTGCGCTTCGCCCACGCGCTACGCGAGAAGGGCACCCCGATACCCGACATTGTGAAGAAGCTGACCACCAAGACCGGCCAAAGCGCTGGCCGGCATCTCTCTGTCGCCTCGCTCTACCGGGTACTCGCTGACAACGATGCCTGACCAGGTCCTATAGCAACCCGCGGACCCTTTCCAGGGTATTCGGCCCCCGCCCTCCTGGGGCGACGAGGAAAAGATGCGATCGGTGGGAACCTTTACCCGGCCGCGAGCATCTAACTCTTCGAGAACAAAAATATCTCCCGCGCGTGGGCCCCATGCGCGCCGAGAGACGTGTGGAAGGACGATCGACGATGTACTCGAGCTTGATGTCGCCCCGCCAGCCCGACGCTTCACCCGGACGTAGCACCCTCGCTGCGGGCAGGCAGTGATGCGCGCACGAGAGTGGATCCTGGGTATCGACTTCGGTACATCCAATACCGCTGCCGCCCACACCAGCCCGATCAGCGGCGCTGTGGAGGCGCTGACACTGAGCCACAACCGCACCACCATGTCCTCTGCCGTCTTCGTCGAGTCCCCTGACCACATCTCGGTCGGCGACGTGGCCACCGACCGCGCCGAATCCAACCCCGCCGCCTACATACCCTCGCCGAAACGCGCCATCGGGCAGGGCGTCGTCACTGTCAACGGCTACACCATCTCCTCCTCTGTTCCCGTTGCTGCTGTTCTCGAATCGGTGATCGCGCGCGCCACCAGCACCCACGACGGCGCCGCACCCTCGGAGCTGGTCCTCACCCACCCCGAAGCATGGTCGCCGCGCGAAATTCAGGTACTGCTCGATGCCGCCGCACAACTGGGTCTGAACTCTTCGACCGTCACCACGGTCTCCGAACCCCGGGCGGCTGCCCACTACTATTCCCGCGCCCACAGCCTCACTCCCGGAACGAAAATCGCTGTGTTCGACTTCGGCGGCGGCACCCTCGACATCGCCGTCCTCGAAGCCAACGAACACGACACTTTCGACATCATCGCCGCCCGCGGCGATAACGGTTTGGGCGGAAAGAACCTCGACGCGCACATCAGGCGTTGGGTCGATCGCCAGCTCGACGACCGCGACCCCGACCTGCTGAACTTCCTGCGCACCCGGGCACCACTGGATGTGCGTTACGCACTCGATGATTCGATTCGCCGTGCCAAAGAGCTACTCTCCGAGGCTCCCTCGGCCACCATCAGTGTCACCGGTGACGGGCGTACCGAGAAATTTCAGATCACTCGCGACGAGTTCGAAGAACTCATCGCACCGGTTCTCGACAAAGCTGTCACCCTGGCGCGTCTGACTCTCACCGACGCCAACATCACCGATCCCAGCCAGCTCGAGTCTCTGTATCTGACCGGCGGCTCCTCTCGGATACCGCTCGTGCACGACAGGCTCGCTGGCCTGGGCCCGATCGCGACCCTCGACGACCCGAAGACCGTGGTCGCGCAGGGTGCACTCGCGGCTGCGGCACCTATTGTCCGGGGCCTGGGTAGATCGCCCGCCCCCACCGGATCGCCGCATCCCTCGACACGGACATTCCCTCCTGCGAACCCTGCACAATCGGCCCCGAGGCCGGGCGGGGAGGAGTATCCCAATCCGGCTCCACCGCAACAACAAGCTTCCCCCTCCTACGCACACCCGGCGCAGCAGAACAACACTTCGCCCACTGGCGCGCCGATGCAGCAGTGGCCGCAGCCAGCGGGCACGGCACCGGGTTACGCAGCTACGGCGAACGCACCGCAGCCTGGTGACCGGCAGCCTGGTTCCAGGCGAAAGCTCCTGCTCGCGGGCGCGGCGGCGGCAGTGCTCGTGATTGCTGTCGCCGGCGGAACTCTCGCGTGGAACCAGGGAAGCGTCGGCAGCACCGTCACTGCGGCCGCCACTGGCGCCGAGCCTGCTGCAGCATCGGGCGGCGATGGGGCCACTGCGCCGCCGGCGACGAAGGAAGCTGTCTTGGCAGCGCTTCCGCCTGCGCTCAAAACTGAGCTGGACGTCGAAAAGTGCACCGCTAGCGGGGAAACCGATAACGGTGGCTTGAGAATTCAGTGCATCATTCGCGAGGGTAGTCCTCTGACCGCCGGTATTGTCACCGACGCTCGATCGGGGGTCATCGTGTCGGTCGATGTGCGCGATGCGAAGAAGGAGGTGCTGGCTCTGCGGCAGGGGTATCAGAACAACACTGCCGTCGACGAGAACGTGGTGGTCGAAAATGTTGCTAGAACCGCGGCCGCGCACCTGTCCGGCCCGAAGTACGCCAACCAGTACGACATCAATTACGCCAACGGGTCGACTGGGGTAATGGTGTTCTACACCGGCGCAGTCGGACTCGACGGTGCGAAAACCTTTCTGAACAGAGCTGGTCTCATCAACTGATCGACGAGGGCCCGTTAGAACGAGCTTCTCGGTTCGCGTCGTCGGGCTGTACGGCCAGGCACTACAGCGGGTCCGTCGACGACGAGCTCCGGCCGGAACTCAGGGAAGCACGTGGGGTTATCGACTGCAGGGACCACCGAATCGAGTTCGGTGGTCCCTGCAGTTGGTTGCGGCATTCGAGATCGTCTGTGCCGCAGCTCGGGGACCAATTTCGAGGATGCGGGAACCTTTGGCCCCTCTCATTGCATCTAACTACCAACACCACGCGCCAACCTGAACCGATGACAGCGAGGACACACCATGAACAGCAACGACTCCGCCACTCCAGAGACCACGTCCACTTCTGCCGTGTACGACGATCCGACCGTGTACGACTCCTCGGATACCGCCGAGTTCCGAGCCAAGCTGCAGGAAGTCTCCGACGACGACTCGCTGAGCATGAGTGAGAAGGAACAAAAAATGGACGAGCTCGTCGCCGACGAGCTCGAGGAAGTCGACGCAGCGTTCGGACCCCAGACCGGTGTCACGTCGGCCCCGGACGCCGTCCCCGGTGATGTCCCCGGTGATGTCCCCGGTGATGTCACCGGTGACCCGCTCAGCGCCAGCTACGGAACTGCGACCGCACCGGCAGAAGAGCCAGTCACGTTGAACTCGGGCGATACCACCGGCGACGTGACCGGTGACCCCCTCAGCGCCAGCTATGGAACCTCGTCCGCGCCCGTCGAGGAGCCGGTCACCGCAACCGACTCGTACAGCGCGCAAGCGCCCATCGTCGATTTGAACGACACAGTCGGTGTCGCCGGAGAGGTCGAGCTCGAGGCCGTGTACTCGAAGGTAGACGGCATCAGCACCATCACCCAATACGACGACGACGGCAACATCGTCCTGGTCCAGCAGGACACCGACGACAACTACAGCTACGAGACCTCTGCCGAACAGGCCAACGGCATGACCAAGGTCTCAGTGGACCTCGACGGCGACTACCACGATGACCAGGTCACCTACTTGGACAACGCCACTGGTCAGATCCTCCAGCAGGACACTCTCGTGGACGGGCACGTCACCCAGACGATGGTCGACACCAATAGCGACGGTCATCCTGACGTGGCTCTCATCGACACCACCGGTGATGGGTACCTCGACACCGTAGAAGCCGACACCGACGGTGACCAGATCACCAACACCGTAATGGTCGACGTCGACGGCGATGGCATGTTCGACGAGGGCGCAGCCGACCTCGACAACAACATCTCACTGGAAACTACCGTCACCAGCGCCGACGTAGAACTGGGCAGCATGGCGGACCTGCAAGCCCTCCTGCCCAGCACCCAATACGATGCACCGACCGAACCGGAGCCTGCATACGAACCAGAGGCATCCATCGCCAGTTGTGACAGCTACGACCAGGTCTGACTCGCCTTCTCCACCACCGCCAGCGTTACGCGAGATCGAGTGGGGCAGAAAGGATCGAAACTGATGAACGACTTCGACGACTACACATGGTCGGCGGCAGCCCCAGATCTCTCCGCCGCCGACGACGGCGTCCAGGGCGGCCCCGACTTCTTCGTTGACACCTGCACTGCGTGGGGCGGTGACGATGCAGGAGAACTCTTCGCCGGCGACGTCGCCGATTCACCTCTACCGTTGCCGGACCCAGCGTTCTGTCCACCGGTCGGCGCCGCCGAGGCAACAAAGGGCGATGTGAGCGTCCCAGATCTCACTGGAGACGGCCTCGACGGCCCGACCCACGATTCCGCCGTCGACACAGCACGATCACATCAAGCCAGCACGCCGAGCGAGAACTCACCGGAGGCTGACACCGCGGCAACGGCCAGCGCCGACACGAACGAGAGTTCTGTGCACGGTAATCCGAGCGCCTGGACGATCAACTGGTTCTATCAACAGATCGACGGATACTGCGGGCCTGCGGTTGTCGGCCAGATCGTCGCCGAATACACCGGTGCGAACATCACCGATCCCCAGTACCTGATGGACCGGGCCGTCGAACTCGGACTGGTAGTCGACGGCGACCCTTCGCAGGGAATGACGTTGTCCAACATCGAAATTCTCCTCGAAGACCAAGGGGTACCCGCGACGATCAGCACAGGTTCGCTGGACGATGTACGCACCTCACTCGACGACGGCCACGCCGTTGTCGCGATGGTCGATTCCGGCGAAATCTGGCGACCAGAAGGCGAGGACGGAGAAGACAACACTGCCGATCATGTTCTCGTCGTCGCCGGCATCGACGACGACCGCGGAGTCGTCATCCTCTCCGACCCCGGTGTGCCCTCGGGCAGTCAGCTTGAAATCTCGATCGAACAGTTCGAAGACGCCTGGTCCGATTCCGGGCGCCAGCTTCTCGTGACCGACGAACCCGACTCTGACCTGCTCGACACTGCCGGCCACGCCTCTGCAGCATCGCATCCGATCCGCACCGTCGTAATCGACCTCTCCGGACGAGACAGGGCACAATGAACACATCACCACGCCGCACTATCTCCGGTGCAGAAACCTGCATGGAATACGACGCCACGACAGGAGATGACCGATGACCGACGACGAGTCTTTGCTGGCATCCCTGGGAGTGACCAGCGCGTTGCCGCCGCTCCCCGACGCCGTGTGGGACCGCATCCTCGAGGTGGCACTCGATCCCACCAGCGACATCAT
This sequence comes from Rhodococcus sp. 1168, assembly GCF_002091955.1. GTDB lineage: Bacteria > Actinomycetota > Actinomycetes > Mycobacteriales > Mycobacteriaceae > Rhodococcoides. Next base: position 7,765 of record NZ_MKKY01000026.1, read on the forward strand.
CGATACTGACCTCGTACCGGAGCAGGATGATCTACCTGCAATGCCCGTAGACGAGGACATCGTGTTGATCGACGACGACGATCACGAGGAAGGTACGGAGGGTGATGTCGTCCTCGACGACGCCATCCCTACCCACATCGACACCTCGGACGGTGGGCACCGCCAGTTCACCGACGACGACAATCCCGTCGATGACCTTGTGGACCTCTCCCCCTACGAACCCGATATCAACCCCGCCATCGAAGACCACGGACCTGAGATCCATCACGATCAAGGCCATTCGGACACTGACCTGTAGATCACCGACGGGCCCTCTCGTATCGGTCGACAGACTTTCCCAACCGGTTCGGCAGTGAGAGGAAAACTCTGCCTCCGCAGCTTCGCATACCGACAGGTAGCATCTAGGCCGCGCAGCAGTTCGGGTGGGCAGTCTGCAAGAGAACCGGGGGCGGTATGAACGATGCGGAACTATTGGCCGCTTGTCGGGCTGGAGATCACCGAGCCTTCGCCGACCTCGCCGGAAAGTACCGTCTCAACGCCTGGCACGTATGTCTACAGATCACCGGCAACACTCACGACGCCGAAGACGCCTTGCAGGACGCCATCACCGCAGCCTGGCAGAATCTGCACAAGTTCCGCGGCGACGCCCGGTTCAATACCTGGCTCCATCGCATCGCAGCCAACGCTGCACTCGCGATCGTCAGGCGACGCAAACCCACCGCCAGCCTCGACATCGACGGCTCCGAGGACGGATCGGGAATCGACCTGACCGAGCATGCGACCGGATTCGATGACCGAATCAGCACAGCCGATGCAATCCACTGGGCACTGATGCAGCTCCCCGAAGACTTTCGAACCGCCATCGTTCTTGCCGAATTCGGCGACCTGCCCTATGCCGATATCGCCGAACACCAACAGATCTCTGTCGCGACAGTGAAGACCCGAATCCACCGCGGACGAAAACAACTCAGAGAGTTGCTCACACCCGCCCTGCAGTGACTGGCAGTCCGTATCTCCGCAATCGGCACGGCCGCGGATGTTTTGACGCCGAACCCGACACCTTCGCTGCCCGACCTGCCTCTGCCAAGCTCTACCCTGAACGATATTGGTCTCAACAGGTCAACGCATCACCGGCCGTCGAGACATGTTGACTCTCTGGACATGCCGTCTCCATGCATGCACCGAAGCCCGGCGCTCATTGTTCGGTGATGGACGCGCCGTCCAGCAAATCGAGGGTGCGTTGCAGGAGTTGCTCGATGCGGTCTTCGACGTGGTCGACGAGCGAGGGAAGCTCGGATAACTTCTCGTGCGCGCGTCGGCGGGCAGCGACACCGGCGGTGTAGTAGCCAGGATCGAGATCGGCTGAAACAGATTCTGCTGCAATCGAAATCGGATGGTAGTCACTGTCGAGGTGATCGCTGGGCCGAAGGGGACGGCGGATAATGTGGCGGGGCGGCTGGCCGGTCGCATGCGCGCGCACAATGTCGGCTATCGCGGCCGGCGACATCGCAACCGGTGGCAGCGGCATGTGTCCCCACCGATCGATCGAGACAGCGACCGGACCTGCACGATTCGGGACTGCGGTCATGTCCGGAAACGTATCTCCCAGCAGGTGCTGGGAGAGCAGCGTGGTCGAGGGATAGCGGTCGGAGAACGCCAGCACCGTGTGCCAGCGTCTCCACAGCTCGCCGGGATCCACCTCAGGCGTCGATGTAATCAGAAGCTGATGGCGCCCCCCGATCCACAGGCTCGCGTCCCGAACTGCGATGTCGGCCCGGTCGAGGCCGGCGATCGCGGTGTACGACATACCTGCACCCGCTAGCAACAACAGGATCGCGTCGCGGCGCCCGAACAATGCCTCTGTAGATCCGGTCACGGGCAGCGCTGTGGCCAGCGCCCCGAGCTGGGTAGCGCGGTGCCGAACTCGGCTGCTGCGGGCGCAGTCGAGTGCGAGCCTGATCGCGGTGACGCGCCCGGGCTCAGGAAGACCCAACTCGCGATGGCGGTTGTTGATCGCCGAGACTCGCCGCAGCGATGCGGAATCGCCGGCGGGATTATCGCCCAGAAACTCGGCCAGAGTGAGCGCCGATGTCGGTAGTGGGTCGACATCGCTCGCGGTGCACCAATCGGCGAACAGCTGCCACTCGTAGCGGTATCCGCCTGGTGCGGTGGGTGGTCTCGCAGACACGAACGTGACGCTACCTGCAGACACCGACAACGCCGACGGGATTCCACGGACACCACACACTTGGGTATGCAACTATCCTGGCCCCGATTGTCTCCGAACACGGCCCCGACATCGGGGCCGTGTTCTGCGTTGGCATCGTGAAATAAAGTGCAGGAGTAAAGATCTGGATGTAGAAGATTTCAGCAGCTCAACAACTGCGCGCGATCTTGCCGATAGCCCGCCAGTTTCCGGGCTGCCCGCTCGAGTGCGAAGAGCACTTATGATGGGTGGTGGATCAGGAGTCTCGGGGCTCTGTGTCTGAGGGGGGCTTGGAAACGGTGAGTGCAACACGGGCCGAGGAGTGGATGCGGGGCTATGTCGCCGAAAGCCTCTCCCATGCCGATCTTGACAAGTTTATCGACGATGTCACGAAATCCATGGGGTCCGACGTTCCGGAGCTATCTACAGATGCAGATGTTCAGAGAGACTTACAGTTGGCTGTTCGCAGCCAATTCCGCAAAATTCTTGCCGTGAGGCAGTCCGACAACACTGCCCTGTGGGATGCTCCGGTAGCTGCGGAAGCTCATTCTCTTGCCCGAACCATCGCACGCCGGGGACTCGAATTGCGAGTTCTCTCCCACCTTTACCACGCCGGTCACCGGGCCGTGTGGCGGTTTGTCACGGATTTCGTCAACAACGCCGACGTGCCCGCGGACTTCAAGGTGCAACTTGTTGTCATGATGTGGGAGCAAACGAGCGAAATCATGAATTCGATGCTCGAGGAACTCACTGCCACCTACACGCACGAACGAGAAAGGCTACTCAGCGGGACATTCTCGATGCGAGTGAACACGGTCCGCGAAATTCTGGACGGCACATTGAATGATGCCGAGGTCGCATCGGTACAACTGAGCTACCCGGTCCACCGCGTGAACACTGCCTTGGTGTTATGGACCACCGACCACGCCATCTCGATCGACTCGCGGATCTTCGAGCCACTTGCGTCGCGGCTGGCACGGTCAGCATCGGCAACCGAGATCCTCTGCATCCCGTCAGGGGCCCGGGGGTTGTGGGTTTGGATGGTGGCCGGACGTGACGAAGAACCCACGATCGACTCGGCGCTCGTGCCGCCCGGGGTGCGCGTCGCGGTGGGACGGCCAGGGCAGGGTATCGACGGGTTCAGGCGAGCTCACAGGGAGGCTCTGGCTGCGCAAGAGATCGCTATGCGGGCGAAAGAGCGCATCCCCGTCACCAGCTATCGAGACATCGAACTCGTCTCGATGCTCGCATCTCGACCCGACGCCATGAACACCCTTGTCGAGCGCGAACTGCCTGGACTCTTGGTGGACGACGAGGTGTCTGTGCGACTCCGGAAGACGCTACGCGCAGTGCTGTCATGCCCGGGAAATCTCGAGGCCTCCGCTAGCCAACTCGCGGTGCACAAAAACACTGTGCGATATCGCGTTCAACAGATCGAGGAGCGCATCGGGCGGCGGATCACCTCTCGCGCAGTACACCTGAAATTGGCACTCGATTGCTTCGACACCTTCGGCACGAACGCAATCACATATGTACCCTCCGAACAAAAAGATCCAGGAACCTTGGCCAAGTAAGCCAATCCGCAGTACTCGTTTGGCTGGAAGGCTGACTGCTATCAGCCCCAATGAGGAGTGCGAAGTGCCCACACCGAATATTGCCGAAGGTTTCGACCCCACTGATCCAGACATCTACGCAACGCATGTTCCGCACGCGGAGTTCGCTGAGCTACGCAAGACAGCACCTGTCTGGTGGTGTCCACAACCACCCACCGTCGGCGGATTTCACGACGACGGGTACTGGGTTGTTACTCGGCATGAGGACGTCAGGGAGGTCTCGCGCAACGACATATATTCCACGTGGGAAAACACCGCGATCGTCCGGTTCGACGACGACATCCCTCGCGAGGCCATCGAACTACAGCGCCACATTTTACTGTTCAAAGACGCACCCGAGCACACCAAGCTGCGAAAGATCATTGCTCGCGGCTTCACCCCACGCGCAGTGGCCAGCCTCAAGGACGCCCTGTCCGAGCGTGCGTCGACGATCGTCGAAGAAGCCCTGACCCTAGGGGCAGGCAATTTTGTCACCCAGGTCGCGACCGAGCTGCCGCTTCAGGCGATCGCGGAGCTCATCGGCATCCCGCAACAAGATCGTGGCAAGGTCTTCGACTGGTCCAACCAGATGACCGGATACGACGACCCGGAATTCGAGGGTGACCCCCAGGTCGCGTCGATGGAGCTCCTCGGGTATGCCTACCAAATGGCAGAAGAGCGTAAGAAGTGTCCCGCAGATGACATCCTCACCCAGCTGCTGAATGCCGAAATCGACGGTGATGAACTGCGCCCCGAAGAGTTCGGCTTCTTCGTCATCCTGCTCGCTGTTGCGGGCAACGAGACCACCCGAAACGCCATCACGCACGGAATGATCGGCTTCCTCGAGAACCCCGATCAGTGGAAGCTCTACAAGAACGAGCGACCAAGCACCGCGGTCGACGAGATTATTCGCTGGGCGACCCCCATTACCGCGTTTCAGCGGACAGCGCTTGCTGACACCACGCTCGGTGGTCAGAAGATCAGAAAGGGCGACCGAGTTGCGATGTTCTATGCCTCGGCGAACTTCGACGAGGATGTCTTCGACGATCCGAACAAATTCGATATCATGCGGGACCCGAACCGGCACTTGAGTTTCGGTGGAACCGGCGCGCACTTCTGCGTCGGCGCGAATTTGGCGCGTCTCGAGATCGATCTGATCTTCAACGCGATCGCTGACCACATGCCCGACATCACCAAGCTGGGCGATCCGAAGCGACTTCGATCGGGTTGGCTCAACGGCATCAAGGAGTTCGAGGTCGAGTACGGAAGTCGGTGCCCCGTCAAACACTGAATCTGTGAGTGTGCTCGCACCAAGTCTGCAGGCCCGTCTGGCCTAATCTGTTTCGCTGGGCTCGTCGCGACGATTCGGCCGATCGTCCGGATTGTCGCGAGCAAGGCCACACAGGTGGGATATGCACCGAGAGTTGGTCCCTTGGATCGCATCCGGCACCGCGGTGCTGGTAGCGGTCTTCGCTGACCAGTCGTTCACAACTGTCAGTGCAATGCAGGCCGCCCATGCCGCGGCCGGGTCGAACGGGGCCTCGTTCGAGGAGTATCTGCGCTATCAGTCCCCTGTCGGCTGAGTCCGCCGACAATGCTGACGTGCTCGGCAAGGCCGAAGCAGAGGCAGAGCGGGTTCGCGCAGAGGTTATCGGGCTGCCCACCGTCCAGGCCGAGACAGACGGCGTGACTTGTCTCGCCGCCATCGAGACCGAGACGGTCACGAGTGCCCGCCTCTCGACGGCGGGAAGGCTGGGCAGGCGCAAGGCCCGCGCCGAACACCATGCCGCGACCGAACACGCCCGCACCACCCTGGCGCAGGTACGCAATGTCTGGGATGGTGAGCGCCCCACACCACCGAGGCGTTACCTACATGGACAGCGCGGGCAACAGTGCGACGAGCCGAGACAAGACCCCACATGAGTGACGCGGATGGCGCCATCGAAGCAGCACACGCCGAGCAGAAGGGCGACCATGCATCAGCACCAGCGAGAGCGCATGGCGTTGCTTGTCAGCAAGTACGGAGCAGAGCACGCCTACCAGCTCGGCATGCGCACCATCACCCGAACCGCAACGCTCACGACGCTCGCATGCGAGCCACCCTGATCCGTGTCAAGGCCAACGAACTCGACGGCCTGCCCGTGGCCGACGCCGCCCAGCGCATCAAGGTCAAGCGCGCCCAACAGGAGCACGCGCGGTGGCAGGCTGCCGGGCTCGCTCGGCAGCCTGCGATCTATACGAACACGAGCCCCACCGCCCCGACCCACAACGCGACGGACCAGCACGCGGTGTTTGATGACGAGTCGAGTGCGGGAGTTTCAGACCGGACTCGGCACGTCATCGACGAGCGCTGCGCCTGGTTCAACTAAGCGTGAAAAGTTACTTCACGTGTAAAGCTGCGGACTGCTGGTCCGGTCGCGTTTCGCTGGTACCGGACGGCCCTGTGTCTGAGGGACCCGAACGCTGGATGTGCACCAGTTCTTCCCGGACGATATTGACAGCCCATGCGGTGCTGTCATCGGCGGGTTGGTGAAGCAGGTGAAGGCCGAGCCCGTCAACGAGGGCCAGGAGGCGGCGCGCCACCTGGCGGCGCTTCTCAGTGAGGTTGTCTTCGTCTTGGAGCATTGCCACGATGCGCGCGAACAAATCTAGGAGCTGTTCGTGGGCGTGGTCGCGGATTCCGGCGAGGCCGGGATTGGCGGGGGTCTCGGCGATGAGGGCGATGTTGACCTCGAATTCGCATCGCGTGTCCGGGGTAAGGGGCAGGAGTTCGCCGATCGCCGCCAGTGCGTAGTCCACGACGTCGGGGGTCGGCGTGACCTCGGTGACTCTTGCGGTGGCGCGTTCGATCATGAGTTCGGCGGAGAACTCCAACAGTTCCTGCTGAGTCGGGAACAGATGCCGAAGCGACCCGACCGCCATCCCGGCTTCGGCGGCCACGGTCCGCACCGACACGGCACCGATGCCGCGCTCGGCAATGACCCTCCAGGTCGCTTCTGCCAGGCGGATTCTGCGGTCCTCACGAGACGCGATCGCCACCACACCCCCTATTGATACAGTCGTGCTAACTCATTGGTTAGTACGACCGTATCAACTCTAGACGGGAACAGGCAGGTGGAGGATGGGTAGGCACACAAGGGTGAGAGCTGCGGCAGTGACGATGACTGTCGGACTCGTCGCGGTGACCTTGACGGGGTGCGATTCCCTGCCCTTCGGCGGCGGTGACAGCACTGGCACGTCGGACTCGATGATTGTCGAGGTCGAGGTGACAAGCGATTCAGCCTCCGCGACCGGGGTGCGCGTCGAGGTAGACGCGAGAAACGACCCCGAACGAGTCGAGACCACGGATATGCCGTTGCCGTATGCGGAGACCTTCGAGGTGTCGTTGGATACTCCGTTCCCTCTCACCGGCACGTCCGTCGAGGCCATCGCAGACGCGGGTGCGAGTTGGATCTCGTGCCAGATCACCATGGACGGGGAGATCGTCGCAGAAGAACGCGCCGAAGGTGCAGGCGCCACCGTTTTCTGTGCAAAGAAGCTGAGGATCGGACCGCAATGATCCCCATCGAGTCCGCCGGTGCCCTCCTCCTACTGGCACTGACCGATTCTCTGAGCTTCGGCACCCTCCTAGTCCCGGTCTGGCTGCTGATGACCCCAGGTAAAATGCGCCCGCACCGTATCCTGCTCTACCTTGGCACCGTCGTCGCCGTGTACTACGGCATTGGAATCATCCTTATGGCCGGCGGACGGGTCCTTCTCGAGGGCGCGGCTGGACTCTTGGACAGCCCGGCTGCGCTCGTTGCGCGGTTCGTGGTCGGGGCCGTCCTGCTGATCGTGAGTTTCGCCCTCGACACCAAAACTGCCCGAGCACGCGCAGCAGAACGCGCCGCACAATCGAGACGTGTCACGCGGTGGCGGGAACGCGCCATGACCGACAACGCCGCACACACGCTCGTCTGGCTCGCTGTCATCGCAGTGCTCGTTGAGGTCGCATCGATGCTCCCGTACCTGGTCGCAACCGGCATCATCAGCCAGACGCCCGGATGGCTCGAAGTGCTGACAGTGCTCGCCGCATACTGCGTCGTCATGATCCTCCCAGCGGTCGCACTCACCGCCGCACGGCTCTGCGCCCACCCCCTCATCGAGGCACCCCTACAACGCCTCGACACCTGGCTCACCGCCCACGCCCGCAGCACGACCCTGTGGATCATCGGCATCGCCGGGTTTTTTTTCGCCGCCGGATGAGTTCCAGAGCGCGTACTGCGTCAGATCTACCGCCGAGGGCGAGGTTGCCGGATCGGGCTGCCACGGTCGCGGTGTCAACTGGTCTGCGCCCTTGTCGAGAAGTCGGCTTTCGGCCTGGCACTCTCGCCGAGCCCGCGCGTGGTCGGCGCTGCTGGGCCGCTCTACGACCTCGCCCGCAGGCCACCACACCACCGTGGAGCACGCGAAGTCCGTGACCTCATAGGAGCCTGCCGCGTCCCGCGGAAGGCACCGGGTGGGCCAGGAAAATTCGGGGTCAGGCCGCCTCGTCAGCGGGTTGATCTCATTATTACTGGAAAATTTTGAGCCCAGCTGACAAGCGCCGCGCCGTCGACATGCTCGTGACCACGATGAGCATGTCGAAACGATTGGTGTGCAGAGCAGTTGGGCTCGCCCGATCCACCTACGCCCGGACTCCGATCGCGCAGACACCCGCCGACCCTGACGCCCCACTCAGCCTCGATCCACCGACTGAGGTGATGCATTGTGGTCGGTGACTGAATTGTGGGGTCGGGGTC
>NZ_MKKY01000027.1 GCF_002091955.1 Rhodococcus sp. 1168
GTCCGCGTACTTCGCAGCCAATCAACAAAAGTAGAGCTCTACACGTTGATGGCCGCGGAGTACGCGAACTCCGCAGTTCACCGGATGGCGCGCCTGCTCGAGGTGTCGACCTCCGGCTTCTACAAGAACCAAGGACGCAGTGTGACAACCCGATTGGCAGAGCGAGAGCAGCGTAGAGCCGATCTGGAGATCAAGATCCTCGCGATCCACCAGGAGTCGAAAGGCGTGTACGGGGCACCGCGCATCACCGCCGAACTCCACGACCGAGGCGAGGTGATCACCGAGAAAACTGTCGCCAAGATCATGCGATCGCTCGGTGTCGTCGGCATCAGTCCGCGCACGTTCAAGGTCCGCACCACCGTGGTCGATCCGTTCGCCTCGTTCCCTGATGATCTGGTCCAGCGCCGTTTCGATCAGGGTGAACTCGATGCGGTGTGGACTTCGGACATAACGTATCTGACCTGCGGGGAGGGGGATATGTACCTGTGCGCGATCAAGGACGAGCACTCGAAGAAGGTTCTCGGATGGGCCGTGGCCGATCACATGCGCACCGAGCTGGTTGTCGAAGCGTTGGAGATGGCGGTCGCCGAACGTGGCGGCGATGTCGCGGGAACAATCATGCACTCGGACAGGGGATCTCAGTACACTGCTGACATCATGAAGCAGGCGTGTGAACGGTACGGGTTGCGGCGTTCGATGGGTGAAACCGGTCAATGCTGGGACAACGCCGGCGCCGAAAGTCTGTGGTCGACGTTCAAGCACGAGTACTACTACCGGCACACCTTCGTTCATGCCACTGAATTGGTTGCTGCAGTTGACAACTGGATGAACTTCTACAACACTCGCCGTAGGCACTCCACGATCGGGATGCTCAGCCCCACCACGTACGAACAGTCACTGATCGCGCCCATCATGGCCGCGTGACCACTGTCCACTTTTCGGGGGGAACCTCAGGCATCTTCGACAATGCCGAAGTCGGCCCAAGCAAAGGAACAGAGGAGTTTGCGGTGACCAACAACGATAAGCCCATCCAAGACCAGCAGGACGAGCAAGATGATGACGACGTCGTTGTGGAGGAGCCAGTAATCGAGGGTGACGAACCGCAAACCGCGGCCGACTTCGTTCTTGACTCATTGCTCGGCGATGGAGACAGCACGTTGGCTACCGATCCCAACGAGCCCCCGACACCGTCGCTGCGGTGGCCCTGACGACCACAGGGCTACTCGATGCCGACTATTACGAGCGCGGAATCGCGGCTCGTAAACAGTCGCATCGTATTCTCGGCGGTATCATCTCGGCCCTCGACGAGGTCGAAGAGCAAGCAGATCGGTTACTTGCAGAGTTGCTCGAATTCATCGACAGTGACCTGTAAGAGTCGATGAGACTTGCTGGGCAACGATCGGACGACTAAGAAGTGCCTGCGCAATAGTCCACCTTCCAGTGGACTGGAAGCCTGGAAAGGGTCATGGTCTGGGCTGTACAGCTTCTACCAGTGACTTGGCGGCGGTGGTCAGTATCGCGCGGTGGGCGCGAAGCCTGGCCTTCGCCCACGCCACCAACCGCAGGATCGCCGGTGTGGCCATCAGATAGTCGAACAAAGCACCCGAATACCCCGGCACATCATCAGGCTCGAACGGAAACTGATCCATCCCGGCATTTCCGCCAGCGTCCGCGCCACCACAAGATCGAACAACTCTTCCTTCGGCCCGAAATGAACGTAGATCGAGCGCTTGTTGGCACCGGTGGTCTGATAAATCTGGATACGCGCGTCGACTCGTCGGCTGCAGTGGCCTACTTGCGCCAGCGTGTGGCACTGGAGCGTCTCGGTGAGCGCCGCCGGTACCACGACATTGTCGCTGCCAGCAGGAGCGGAACCAGGAAAACGTGAAGCCCACTTCTGAAACTGACAGCGTTACCGTGACTGGGCGCTGCCCGACCCCGCAGGCAAGGGCATCGACGCCGTCCGTCCGATTCGCGACAAAATCAAGATCCTCGTCGAAGACCTCGTCGCCGAACTCAGCGATCGCTCCACCGTCCGCGATCACAGTACGGTGAAGCGATGAAGCTGTGGAAGATCCTCGGGATGGCAGGCGTCGTCGGTATTGCCGCGACAGGCGCCCTCGTCGTGAAGTCGGAACGCAAGCGGCAGGCGTACGCCCCCGACGAGGTCCGCGATCAATTGCACAAGAGGTTTGCCCAGGCAGCTGAAACCCCAGTGCTCAACGCTGCACCCGGGCGAACCCGAGTGCAGCGCCTGAAGGACCGGTTCAGCCGAGCGCGCTGAGGATTCGGCCGGCGAGCTCTTCTACCTCGTTGTCCGTCATCACGAACGACGGCGAGATCTGCATCGCACCCTGCCCTGCTGCGCGCCCGGAGACACCGTGTTTGCGGAGCGTCGCGACGAAGGGCAGCGCCTCGGCCGGATCGACCAACTGCACTGCGGCTACTGCACCGAGTCCGCTGCGAACCTCCTGCACGCGAGGATGTTCGGCGAGTGGCGCCAGATAGGTGTGCAGCGACGTCTCGAGACGGGCGGACTCTTGCAGCAGGTTTTCGCGCTCCATGATGTCCAGTGTTGCCATCGCCGCGGCTGCGGCCCCCGCGTGTCCACCGTAGGTATAGCCGTGCCGCCACCAGACCCCGCCGGAGTAGAACGGCTCGGCGATGTGCGGCGCGACGAACACCGCTCCCATCGGGACGTACCCCGAGGTGAGTCCCTTCGCAGTGGTCATCAGGTCGGGCTGTAGGTCGAAACGAGTCGACGCGAACCACGAGCCGCCGATCCGGCCGAAGCCGGTTACTACCTCGTCCGCGACGAACAGAACGTCGTTGTCACGACAAATTTGGCGTACCTCCTGCAGGTACCCCTTCGGCGGAAGATAGACCCCACCGGCACCGATGATGGGCTCGCAGAAGAAGGCGGCGATCTTGTCGGCACCGACTTCCTCGATGAGCGCCAGCAAGCTCTTCGCATCGTCCCAAGCGACAGTGCGCGCATCCGGCATCAGCTCGCCGTAGTTCTCTCGATTCACCGCAATGCCTGCCAGCGCAGTACCAGCGACATGCATTCCGTGGTAAGCCTTTTCACGTCCCACAATGAGCGTCTTCCCAGGCTTGCCCATCTCGTGCCAGTAACGCCTGGCCAATTTCGCCGCTGTGTCGATCGAGTCGGAACCACCCGAGGTGAAGAACACCTTGCTACCCACAACGGGCGCGATCTTCCCGAGCCGCTCCGCGAGTGCCAGCGTCGTCTCCGGAACGAAATCTCCGAAGTTGGAGTAGTGCGCCAGCGATCCGAGCTGGGCGGCGACGGCGTCGGCGATCTCGGTCCGTCCGTGACCGACGTTCGTGAACCACAACCCGGCAGTTGCATCGAGATACTTGTTGCCGTCCCGGTCCCAGATGTGAGCGCCCTCGCCACGTGAGACGACGAAGGGGCCTGTTCTGGTCACTGCACCCATATCGGCGAAACCATGCCAAAGCGCAGAGGGGGTGGACTCAGGGGAAGTATCGGCCACAGAAGACATGGCTCCCAGCTTAGTCAACGAGCTGCGTCCGATTGTGCCCCGTACCGCCATCGGCTGCCGAGCCTGCCGACTGCGTTCACCGCTAGTGCCATCAGGACGAATGCGACGGTGAGTACGAGCAGACCGATCACCAACGCGACGTATCCCTGGCTGCGCGGATCGAGGAACGGATAGGGATACCAGTCGACGATCGGCCCGCGGACCAGAGTGTAGATCCCATAGACGAAGGGAAAGACGAGCCAGATCAGCGACTGCGCCTCGGTGATCTTCTTGCGCGGCGGCGACACGATCCAGTCGATCAGAATCACCACCGGCATGATTCGATGAACCACATTGTTGGTCCACGGATCAGCGACGCCGACGTCGATCCCGGCAAGCAGTACTGCATAGATGATCCCGGTGATGACCATGTACAACGTCACACCCCCGCGGAACAACTGCCAGCGCTTCCCCTGCGGGTCCGCAAACCCGCCCACGGCAAGCACGAGAACAGTCAGGACGTTGCTGAGCACGGTGAAGTAGCTGAAGTAGTTGGTGAGTGAGAACGAGCTACTGTCCAACCCTTTTGCGACGATCCACGAGAGTGCGGCGAACGTGAGCGCAGCGAACAGAAGCCGGAACGACCTCACGAGCACGTGTGTGCCGAGTGCTGCGGGCGCATGCCGCGAGGTCCTCATAGTTGATCTTGACACGGACAGGCAGCGATTTCACTGCGTTTGGGTCGGGCAGTCCGGCTCTCGCGCCACCGGGCAGATACCCTGGTGGGCAGCATGTCCACATCAACATCCCCGTCTTCGAGTCTCAGACGCACCCTGACCGCCCGACTTTCGTCGGTCTCCGTGCGCGACGCCCACCGCCTCCGGCGCAAGCTCGAACGTGCCCGCACCGACGACGCCCTGGCAGCGATCGAACCCGAGATCGTTCGCGCCGAGCTTCTGACCGCGAATCGGCGGGCCGCGGTTCCGAAGATCGAGTATCCCGAGGCGCTTCCGGTCAGCCGCCGCAAGGACGACATCGCCGCCGCTATCGAGCAACATCAGGTAGTCATCGTCGCCGGCGAGACGGGATCGGGAAAAACGACACAGATTCCCAAGATTTGTCTCGAACTGGGCCGTGGGATTCGAGGATCCATCGGCCATACCCAACCCCGTCGACTCGCTGCCAGAACGGTTGCCGAGCGCATCGCCGAGGAGGTGGGCGAGACCCTCGGACAATCAGTCGGTTACAAGGTCAGATTCACCGATCAATCCTCGGACTCGACGCTGGTCAAGCTGATGACCGATGGAATTCTGTTGGCCGAGATTCAACGGGATCGGATGCTCCGGCAGTACGACACGCTCATCATCGACGAGGCTCACGAACGAAGTCTGAATATCGACTTCATCCTCGGCTACCTCGCTCAGCTACTCCCCCGCCGCCCCGATCTGAAGGTGATCATCACCTCCGCAACGATCGATCCGGAACGATTCGCCCAGCATTTCGCCCGGGACGGTGTCCCAGCCCCCATCATCGAAGTGTCCGGACGCACATTCCCCGTGGAGATGCGCTACCGCCCTCTGACTGTCGACGCAGGCGAGACGACAGTCGACCGAGATCCCGTCGACGCAACATGCGATGCCGTCGACGAGCTCATGGCCGAAGGCGAAGGCGACATTCTCGTCTTCCTCTCCGGTGAACGCGAAATACGCGATACTGCCGATGCATTGCGTGATCGGCAACTGCGCAACACCGAGGTCGTCCCCCTGTATGCGCGCTTGTCCGCCGACGAGCAGCACCGAGTCTTCTCCTCACACACCGGCCGCCGCGTCGTTCTCTCGACGAACGTCGCCGAGACGTCACTGACGGTGCCTGGAATCAGATACGTCGTCGATCCCGGCACCGCACGCATCTCGCGCTACTCGCTGCGCACCAAAGTCCAGCGACTCCCTATCGAGCCGATTTCGCAGGCATCGGCCCGTCAGCGGGCAGGTAGATGTGGCCGTGTGGCCGACGGAATATGCATCCGCTTGTACTCCGAAGACGACTTCGATGCACGGCCCCCGTTCACCGAACCGGAGATCCTCCGTACCAACCTCGCGTCGGTGATCCTGCAGATGACTTCCCTCGGCCTGGGCAAGATCGACGCATTCCCCTTTGTCGAGCCGCCCGATCCGCGCAGCATCCGGGACGGTATCGGTTTGCTCGAAGAGTTGGGGGCCTTGAAGCCGTCCTCGAACACCGGCGAGTCCGAGCTCACGCCGATCGGGCGCGAGCTGGCTCAGCTTCCAGTCGATCCACGCATGGCCCGCATGCTCGTGGAAGCGAACAAGACGGGCGCGCTCGCCGACGCTCTCGTCGTCGTCTCGGCGATGTCCATCCAGGACGTTCGCGAACGTCCGGCCGAACACCAGCAGGCAGCCGATGAGCAGCATGCGAGATTCACGGCTCCGAACTCGGACTTTCTGTCGTACACAGCACTGTGGGAATACCTTCGCGACCAGCGAAACGACTTGTCGTCGAACCAGTTTCGAAGGATGTGCCGAAACGAATTCCTGCACTACCTCCGTGTGCGCGAATGGCAGGATCTGCACGGTCAACTACGTCAGATCACCAGGGGTCTCGGCTGGACTGTGCCCGACGCGCCGAGCTCGCACGATTCGTTGCATCAAGCGCTCCTGGCCGGCCTCCTTTCGCATATCGGAGTCAAAGAAGGTGACAAACGCGAGTTCCTGGGTGCCCGCGGAACCCACTTTGCGATATTCCCCGGCTCCGGGCTGTTCAAGAAGCCTCCGCGCTGGGTGATGGCGGCCGAACTGGTCGAGACCGGACGTCTGTGGGGCCGGATGGCGGCCCGAATCGAACCCGAATGGGCCGAGAGACTCGCCCCGCATCTGGTGAAGCGCACATACTCCGAGCCACATTGGTCCACGAAACGCCAATCGGCCATGGCATACGAGCGCGTCACCCTGTACGGGCTTCCCCTCGTGACCGGCCGACCGGTCGGATACCACAGCATCGATGCAGAAGGCTCCCGCGAGCTGTTCATCAGACATGCACTGGTGCAGGGCGAGTGGACCACGCAGCATCCGTTCTTTCACAAGAACCGCGCACTGCTCGATGACGTCGGCGAGCTCGAGAATCGGGCCCGCCGACGCGACATCGTGGTCGACGACGATGCACTCTTCGAGTTCTACGACTCCAGAATCGGTGCGGAAGCCGTTTCCGCTCGCCACTTCGACACGTGGTGGAAGAAGACGAGGCGCACGACGCCGGATCTCCTCGATTTCACAGCATCGACCGTCGTCAATCCCGACGCTGCATCCGTACTGGGTGGGGAGTATCCCGATGCGTGGCGCCAAGGCGAGGTCCAGTTTCCGCTGACCTATCAGTTCGAGCCCGGTTCCGCCGCTGACGGGGTCAGCGCCCGCATCCCGATCGCCCTGCTCGCGCAGGTTCAACCGGTCGGCTTCGACTGGCTGGTCCCAGGCTTGCGAGCGGAACTCATCAGCACACTGATCAAACTGCTGCCCAAAACTTTACGACGCCACGTGGTACCCGCTCCCGACTTTGCCGCCGCCGCACTGACGGCGATGAAGCCGAGATCAGAACCCGTTCTCACTGCGCTGGCCCGTGAGCTCTCACGGTTGGGTTCATGCCGAATCGATCCGGCAGACTTTCAAGTTTCGGAGCTCCCCGACCATCTCCGGATGACGTTTGTCGCAGTGGATATCAACGGTGACGTACTCGGATCGAACAAGGACCTCACTGCCCTCCGACAAACCCTGTCACCGCGAGTGAACCGCGAAGTCGCCAGTGCCGTCGGCCAAGCCGAGCGGGCAGCAACGCTGGCATGGACGTCCTCGACTCTGGGAACTCTGGAGCAGACCGTCTCGCGTTCTGTAGGCGGGCAACGAGTCACCGGATATCCCGCACTCGTACCGGAAAACGGTGGCGTCGCGGTCCGGGTACTGAGCACACCGGCCCAGCAACGTGCCGCAATGCGCAACGGAACCAGAGCTCTGTTGAGCGAGCGTGCACCACGCGGCACCAAGGCACTCATCGCCGGAATCCCGACGAAAGAAAGAATCGCGCTCGGACAGAATCCGTACGGCAGCATCGAAGCATTACTCGAGGACTGCCGCACGACAGCAATCGACGAGTCGATGAGTGCGCACGGCGGTCCTGTCCGCTCGCCGGAAGAATTCGAAGCTCTGGTCAAGTCGGTGAATGCCGAGGTAACCGAACGCACCTCTCGGGTCCTTGCACTGGTTCGACCGATTCTGACTGCGGCCGTGGAGCTTCGAGCCGCACTCGAACGAGCGGGCGGCGACGCCGCCGACGACGTTCGCGAACAACTAGCCGGTCTGGTTTTCAATGGCTTCGTATTCGAATTCGGCTCTGCGAAGCTCGCTGAAATTCCCCGGTACCTCACGGCCGCTACTCGGCGACTCGGCTCACTACCCAGCAGTGCGAACCGGGACGAAACCGGCATGAATGCACTCGACCGAGTCTACGAGGCATACGACCGACTGCTGAAGTCGCTTCCTGAAGCCAGACAGCAAAGCAAGCCCGTGCAGGAGATCTTCTGGATGATCGAGGAGTTGCGAATCCAACTTTTCGCGCAAGGAGTTCGAACCGCGTACCCGATATCGGAAAAAAGGATCACAAAAGCAATCCAGGCCATTGGCCAACAGTGAGGCCCCGAGCGCACGCGTTCCTCAGGCGACCACGCGTTCTTCAGTCGACAGTGACAGCTGGCTCTCGATGCTCGCGAAGGTCCTGAATTTCTTTCTCGAAGTCCTCTGCCGAACTGAAGGACTTGTACACCGACGCGAACCGCAAATACGCAACCTCGTCGAGATCGCGTAGCGGACCGAGAATGGCCAGTCCAACCTCGTTGCTAGGGATCTCGGCCGATCCGGAAGCCCGAACTGCATCCTCGACCTGCTGGGCCAACAAATTCAGAGCGTCGTTGTCGACATCGCGGCCTTGGCAGGCACGACGAACGCCTCGCACTACTTTCTCGCGACTGAAAGGCTCGGTGACTCCGCTGCGCTTCACTACAGCCAGGACAGCGGTCTCCACCGTGGTGAAGCGGCGTCCGCACTCCGGGCATGAGCGACGACGACGGATCGCCTGACCTTCGTCGGCCTCGCGAGAGTCGACCACGCGGGAGTCGGGGTTCTTGCAGAACGGGCAATGCATGTAAGAGCCTCCGTCGTAGCCGTCACACCATCTCGTATGTAGCGCAAGAGGTGCAGGTACCGAGGATACTCGGAGTGCTATCGGACTCAGTGCCGCGTACCTGGCTCGATCACCGAGGAGTACTTCAGGCATCGCTGCATCACTGGCCCGAGTCGGTGACCGTGATGAGATCCTGCCCCGCAGAACCGACGAGTCCACCTTGCTCCACGACCGTGACACCACCCGCTGAGCCGCCGTCGAAAGATCCGGCACGTAGATTCGCAAGCCCAATCAAGCCCAGAAGAACAATGGCCGTGATCAGCACCCCCGCGACAGTCGCGGTCCACGAAATTGTCTGACGTGGCGTGTCGTCGTCGAAGCTTCGATCGGCGGAGCTCTGATCGATGAGACGGTTGCCGCCGCCCTGTGGCGCGACAGTCTGAAGGTAGCGGCGACGATCGAGTGACGCGCACGACGTGCGCGGGCGAGAAGTACGGACAGACGACGCCGAGCGTGCTGTGCGATCGAGGGTACCGCGACCGTCTGTACCCCGACCTGCTGCTGCGAGACTGGTTAGAGCACCGGGGCGCTCTGTCGTGATGCTCATCGGAACCTCCACTGCGGTGTACAGATCGACCGTGACGATGCTCGCGAAAGTCGCGATATTCACCTTTGTTCGATCAGGCGTTCGATGAACGCTTGTTCGAAGTTCTATCACGCGAGTCGGACAATGTCAGCAGAAGTCGCGACACGGATCGAACAGATGTTTGATCGAACAGGGAATTCGGGCTAGATTCGTGTCAGAAACCACACGTCACATCCACACCACGCGTTCGGGCCGCTCGAGCACACGAAAAGGCCCGGCAGGGGAAGGCGATGCAGGAGGATGCACGAATGAGAGAAGAGACCTCGTCAGGGTCACCGAAGTCCACGGGCAGGACGAGCGGGAAGACGAAGGCTACGGCAGTGAGCGCGAAGACGCGCGGAAAAGCCACCGCGCCGGCTGCCAAGCTCGCCGGAACCGCCAAGGTCGCCACACCCACCAAGGCGCCCTCAGTGCCTACGGCGAAGGCTTTCGAAGGTGAAGGCACCGACATCAATGCGGGCCTGACCGAACGTCAACGCAAGGTTCTCGAGGTCATCAGAGCCTCGGTGACAGAGCGTGGTTACCCGCCGAGTATCCGGGAGATCGGGGATGCGGTCGGGTTGACGTCGACCTCGTCGGTCGCTCATCAACTTCGAACGCTGGAGCGCAAAGGGTTCCTCCGACGTGACCCGAACCGCCCACGCGCAGTGGATGTCCGCGGGCTCGACGAGGTTCAGGCAGACCACGCGGCAGCCGTCGCCGACGGCTCGGCGCCGGCCGAGGATCAACTGCCGACTCCGACGTTCGTGCCGGTACTGGGACGAATCGCCGCCGGCGGTCCGATTCTTGCCGAGCAGGCGGTCGAAGACGTATTCCCCCTCCCCCGCGAACTGGTCGGCCAGGGTTCCCTGTTCCTGCTGAGAGTCGTCGGCGAGTCCATGATCGAAGCCGCAATTTGCGATGGCGACTGGGTGGTGGTCCGACAGCAGAGTGTCGCCGACAACGGCGATATCGTCGCGGCCATGATCGACGGCGAAGCCACGGTGAAAACGTTCAAGCGCACCAAGGGTGAGGTATGGCTGATGCCGCACAACCCCTTGTTCGAGCCGATCCCGGGCAATGACGCAGCCATCCTCGGCAAGGTTGTCACGGTCATGCGCAAGCTCTGATCGGCGAGTTCGTTCAGCGAAGGGCCGCAACCCAACGTCGTGGTTGCGGCCCTTCGCTGTATCGGTCGGCAGATGAATACTAGAGATTCAGTCCTCGCCCGATGATTTCCTTCATGATCTCGGTCGTTCCGCCGTAGATCGTCTGCACCCGAGAGTCCATGTATGCCTTGGCAATCGGGTATTCCCTCATGTATCCGTATCCGCCGTGCAGTTGCAGGCATCGGTCGATGAGACGCACCTGGTTCTCGGTGGTCCACCACTTGGCCATAGCGGCTTCCTGCACTGTCAGCTTACCGTCGTTGAGCAGTTCGATGAATTTGTCGACCATGATTCGTGAGGCCGTCGTCTCGGTTGCCAACTCCGCCAGCACGAATCGTGTGTTCTGGAATTTGCCGATGGACTTACCGAATGCCTTGCGATCACGGCAGTACTGAATTGTCATGTCGAGCGCCGACTCCATGGCGGCTGCTGCGACGACCGCAATGGACAGTCGTTCCTGAGGCAGGTTCTGCATCAGGTAGATGAAACCCATCCCCTCCTCACCGAGAAGGTTCGCGGCGGGCACACGGACGTCGGTGAAGCTCAGTTCAGCCGTGTCCTGCGCCTTCATCCCGATCTTGTCGAGATTGCGTCCACGTTCGAAACCAGGCATATCGCGCTCGACTACGAGCAAGCTGAATCCCTGCGCACCCTTGTCGGGGTCGGTGCAGGCTACGACGATGACGAGGTCGGCATTGATTCCGTTGGTGATGAACGTCTTCGACCCGTTGAGGATCCATTCGTCACCATCACGAACGGCCTTGGTCTTGATCCCCTGCAGATCGCTACCGGTACCGGGCTCGGTCATCGCGATCGCGGTGATCAACTCACCGGAACTGAATCCAGGTAGCCAACGCTGCTTCTGTTCTTCGTTCGTCAGATTGATGAGATATGGCGCAACGACGTCATTGTGCAGCGTGAATCCGATTCCGCTGTAGCCGCCACGGGTGGTTTCTTCGGTGACGATGGCGTTGTAGCGGAAGTCCTTGACACCGCCACCGCCGTACTCCTCTGGCACGTCGGTGCCGAGGAATCCCTGCTTTCCCGCTTCTACCCACACCCAACGATCGACGAGATTCTGCTCTTCCCACTTGGCGTGGTTCGGCGCAACATGCTGGTCGAGGAACTTGCGGTACGACTCGCGAAACATGTCGTGCTCGGAATCGAATATCGTGCGTTCCACTTCGGTCTCCTTCGAGTTGCCAACCGGCTGCACAATTGTTCGCCGCCGGTGAACTGACGTCACTCGAGCCTACGACCGAGCTGGTCGCACGGTCGATGACCGAGCTGCGCGGAATCGGTGACCGAATACGTTTCCGCTATCGATGCTGTGTGCGAGAAAGGGCACGCAGAACGGGATATCCGACCAAGATGCCGACCGATCCCCAGGCGATACCGCCGAGCTCCACCGACCCGACCTTCAGCGTCAGATCGCCGATACCGGCAACGATGGCAGCAGCAACGACAACGAGGTTGACGGGATCGGTGAAATCGACCTTGCTATCCGACCAGATCCGCACACCCAGCAACCCGATCAGTCCGTACAGGACGAGCGTCGCGCCACCGATGACTCCGTCAGGAACCGTGAACACCAGTGCGCCGAACTTGGGCGAGAATGCGAGCACGACTGCCGTCACCGCGGCCACCCAGTACGCCGCGGTCGAATACACGCGCGTCGCCGCCATCACACCGATGTTCTCGGCGTAGGTGGTCGTGCCCGAGCCACCCGCAGCGCCTGCCAGCGTCGTCGCCAAGCCATCTGCGATGAGTGCATCTCCGGCGAGGTCGTCGAGCTGCTTACCGGTCATTGCCGATACTGCTTTGACGTGCCCGACGTTCTCGGCCACGAGAACGATGACGACGGGTAGCGCGATGAGGACGACGGACAATTCGAATGTCGGTCCGCGGAATTCCGGAACACCGATCCATGCCGCAGCCCTCATCGCGTCGAGTTTGACGTCCGAGATCTGCCCTGACACAGCAGCGAAAACCCATCCGATGATGACACCGACAAGAATTCCGAGGCGTCCGAGCAGTCCCGGGCCGGCGACGGTCACCAGCAGGATTGCCGCGAGAGTCACGGCAGCCACGAGCGGCTGCGCCTCGAACGACGACGTCGCTGCGGGAGCAAGGTTGAGTCCGATGAGAAGCACGACCGCACCTGTGACGACCGGGGGCATCACCGCTTCGATGAGCCGTCCGCCCGCGAACTTGACGACCAAGCCGACGAGGGTCAGCACGACGCCCACGGACATGACGGCGCCGAGTTGCGCGGCGGGGCCGCTCGCCTGTGCCGCACTGAGTGGGGCGATGAAAGCGAACGAGGACCCGAGATAGCTGGGGATGCGTCCCCGGGTGATCACGAGGAACAGCGCGGTACCGATGCCCGAGAACAACAGGGTCGTGGTGACGGGAAATCCGGTCACCGTGGGAACGAGCAACGTGGCGCCGAACATGGCGATGACGTGCTGCATACCGATACCCACGGTCCGCGGCCACGACAGGCGCTGGTCTGGCGCCACGACCGCCCCTGCCTCGACGTTCCTGCCGTTTCCGTGCAAGGTCCATCCGAATTGTCTTCTCACGGGTTCGAATCTTATGGCCTGCCGCACTGTCACTCGTTCAGGATCGACGCCGCGGCCTCACGTGCCGCCGTGGCACTGTCGGTCTTCGACGCGGCCGCGGCCGCGCGACGGCACTGCTCCAGCGTGACCGTGGACAATTTTGCCCCTACGTGTGGGACTGCAGCCGACGCAGCGGACAGTGACGTGACACCCAGGCCCACCAGGACGCACGCCAGCAGTGGGTCGGCGGCGGCCTCTCCGCACACTCCCACCGGCTTGCCTGCTGCCGTACCGGCCTTCGCGGTGTGGGCGACCAGCGCAATGACCGCCGGCTGCCACGGATCGGTGAGTGAGGCGAGTTGGGAGGACATCCGATCGGCGGCCATGGTGTACTGCGCCAGATCGTTCGTTCCGATCGACAGAAACTCCACATGCTCGAGAATGTGCTCGGCGAGCAGCGCCGCGGCCGGGACCTCGATCATGACGCCCGGAGTCAAACCCCTTTCGCGGACGTCGGCGGCGAACGCGGCTGCTTCGGCCGCGGTAGCAATCATGGGTGCCATCACCCAAGGACTCGAATTGGAGGCTGCGGCAGCGGCAGCGATCCCGTCGAGCTGACGATGAAGAATTCCTCTGTCCTGCTCGGCGATTCGGATGCCCCGAATACCAAGTGCGGGGTTGGCCTCGTCCGGATGATTGGCAAAACGCAGGGGCTTGTCCGATCCGGCGTCGAGCGTACGAACGACAACCTTGTGCCCGGCGAACGCATCGAGAACTTGACCGTAGATTTCGGCCTGCTCGTCGACGGTCGGTTCCGAGTCTCGATCCAGGAAGCACAGTTCGGTACGAAAGAGTCCGATCCCGCCGGCGGCAGTCTTCCTCGCTGCGCGAGCTCCCGCGCCGTCCTGAACGTTGGCAAGGATGTCGACTCGGTGGCCGTCGGCTGTGACTCCCGGTCCTGACCACTGGGACACCCGATCCAATTCGGCTCGAGCCGAGTCCACCGAAGTTTTTGCGAGAATCGCATCGGGCTCCAGCACGATGTCGCCGGTGATTCCGTTCACCAGAGCGGGAGCACCTTCGACTACGTCGTCGAGCCCCGTGACCGCCACGACGCACGGGATACCGAGCTGACGCGCAATGATCGCGGTGTGACTGGTCGGGCCACCCAGTGATGTGGCCAGTGCGAGAACCAGACGTGCATCGAGTCCCGCCGTGTCGGCGGGCGCCAAGTCGTCGGCAAAGAGGACAGAGGGCGTCTCGGGAGTCGGAACCCCAGGCTCGGGGATCCCCAGCATGTCGGCGATAACCCGGTCGCGGATGTCACGCAGGTCGGTTACGCGCTCGGCCATCAGTCCACCGAGCTTGGTGAACATGGCGATGAACTGCTCTGTCGCGGCGACGGTTGCCGAGGTTGCGAGGGCGCCCTTCCCGATAAGTTTCTCGGCCGCACCGATCCAGCCTCGGTCCTGGGCCATGGCCGCATTTGCCGAGAGCACTTCCGACGCCGCTCCGGTGGCCAGTTCCGCACGGGCAAGCAGTCTCGCTGAAACATTCGCCGCGCTCGACCTGAAACGTTCGAGTTCGGTTCCTCGTCCTGCCTCGTCGACAACAGTCGTGTCGACCGGGACGTCCGGACGTTTTCCCGGGCGGATGACCGGGCCGTACCCGACACCCGGGACTACCGGCGTTCCATGCAGAACCGACGAGCCCGACAACGTCAGGGCGTCTCCTGCGGCCGTGACACCTTCTTGCGTATCGGCTCGAAGCGATCCCGTCATGCGTCCTCCTCGGTTTCTGGAACAAGTGTGGTGCAACTCGTCGAACTGCCTCTTATGTGATCGAGATTACTCTTTTCTCTTGACATGTCAACACATACGGGCGTAAAACAACATAAACCAACAATAGTTCGGAGGGAGGCGCAGGTGTACGCAGAAGAGCGCCAGCAGGCAATCGCCGAGGTGATCAGCAACCGCGGTCGAGTCTCCGTTGCAGACCTGTCGACCACGTACGGCGTGACGACCGAGACCGTTCGACGCGACCTTGCCGTCCTCGACCGCCTCGGTGTTGTCCGCAGAGTCCACGGTGGAGCAGTTCCGGCGTCGGCCTTGACTGCCGCCGAACCGGGCGTCGGCGAGCGTGAGTACACGAGGGCCGAGCAGAAGGATGCAATAGCGACTGCGGCTCTCGCCTACCTCCCTACCAACGGCGGTAGCGCCGTGTTCGATGCAGGAACCACTACCGGCCGGCTCGCTGCCCTCCTCAACAACGAGCGCGAGCTGACACTCATCACCAATTCGATTCCCATAGCTGCTCGTGTCGCACCACTGTCGGGGGTAAGTCTCCGCATCCTCGGCGGTCGAGTCCGCGGTACGACGCAGGCTGCCGTGGGTGAGGAAGCGTTGTCGGCGTTGGAATGGCTTCGAGTGGATGTGGCATTCATCGGGACCAACGCACTGAGTGTCGGGCACGGATTGTCCACGCCCGACAGTGACGAGGCCGCTGTGAAACGAGCGATGGTGCGCACTGCCAACCATGTCGTCGTGCTGTCGGATTCATCCAAGATCGGCCGCGAACACCTCGTCAGCTTCGGCCGCCTGGACAGCATCGACGTTCTGATAACCGACGACGAGATCGACGAAACGGATCTGAAGAGTTTGACCGACAACGGAATCGAGGTCGTGATCGCATGATCGTCACACTGACAGCCAATCCGAGCATCGACCGGACAGTCGTGCTCGACTCCGAGCTCGTCCGCGGCGGGGTGTATCGAGCGCGGGCATCGGTCAGCGATCCAGGCGGAAAGGGCGTCAACGTGGCCCGGGTCCTGACCTCGTCCGGAGTTCAGGCAATGGCCGTTCTACCTGCAGCGTCGACGGATCCGCTCCTCGCTGCGTTGGAGACGAAAGGCGTCCGCTACTGCGCTGTACCGACGAGCGGACAGGCACGAACCAACATCACCATCAGCGAACCTGGTGGGACAACGACGAAGATCAACGAACCCGGAGCAACTCTGACCGTAAGCACCCGGCAGCAATTGTTCGATGCCGTTCTCGATCTGGGCCAGGACGCCGCATGGGTCGTTCTATCTGGATCGCTCCCGCCCGGCATCCCCACAGACTGGTACGCGAGCATCGTGCAGGCGCTACGCGATACACCGTCGAAAGTAGCCGTCGATACGTCCGACGCGCCGCTCCTCGCGCTCGCTGCTTCGTTTCCCAGTTCGGCTCCGGACCTGGTGAAGCCGAACTCCGAGGAGCTGGCTCAACTCACCGGAGCGAATGCCGAAGAGTTGGAACGCGCTGCGGCGGCGGGCAATCCGACGGCCACGGTCGCCGCCTGCCGAGTGCTCCTCGAACGGGGAGTCGGCGCGGTGCTCGCGACGCTCGGCAGCGCCGGAGCGGTACTCGTTTCCGCCGAGGGCGCATGGTTCGCGACACCACCTCGGATCGACGCCCTCAGTACCGTGGGGGCGGGCGATTCCTCGCTCGCCGGCTACATCCTGGCCGATATCGAACGCTGCTCGGGTGCGGACAAGCTCCGCCGAGCCGTTGCCTACGGCACAGCGGCTACCGCTCTGCCCGGCACGACGTTGCCGACACCCGAGCAAGCTCGCCCCGAATCGGTCACGGTACGGGCGTTCGATTCACCGCCGAGCAGCTCGACTATCCCCCCGACGTCATCCCCCACCCGCTCGTCGATACCCTCCTAGGAGCGAAGTCATGTCTACACCAACAAGCGATCCCGCGATCATCGCGGAGGAGCTCATCCTCCTCGATGCCGATCTCGGTGCCTCCAAAGATGCTGTCATCGAACGACTCTCGGAGTTACTTGCCGCAGCCGGTCGTGCCACGGATGCGGCCCCGCTCCGCGAAGCCGCCCTGGCTCGCGAGGCTCAGTCCGCTACCGGCCTACCCGGCGGGATCGCCATCCCACACTGCCGGGCAGAGGCAGTCACCTCGGCATCCCTCGGTTTCGCACGGCTCGATCCCAAGGTCGACTTCGGAGCGCCCGACGGTCCTGCAGACCTGGTGTTCCTGATCGCCGCCCCCGCGGGTGCCGGCTCAGCGCATATGAAGCTGCTCTCCAGTCTGGCTCGCGCCCTGGTCAAGCCAGAGTTCGTCACCTCACTTCGGGACGCCCCTACGCCGGCCGACATCGTCGCGCTGGTAGACGGCGTCATCAACCCGGCGGCAAAGGCCCCTGCAAAGACCCCCGCGAAGGCTGCGGCAACTTCCGCTCCAGAAGCCTCGACGCCAGCGGCCACTCCTACTTCCAAGCACATCGTGGCGGTGACGGCATGCCCCACCGGAATTGCCCACACTTACATGGCTGCTGACTCTCTCGTCGCCGCCGGTGAGCGCGCTGGAGTCACCGTGCATGTGGAGACGCAGGGATCGAGCGGTAGCACTCCCCTCGATCCGGTTCTGATCGAGGGCGCCGAGGCCGTCATCTTCGCCACCGATGTCGGCGTCAAGGGCAAAGAACGATTCGCGGGCAAGCCCGTCGTATCCTCGGGTGTCAAGCGCGCGATCAACGAACCCGATGTCATGGTGACCGAGGCATTGCGCGCCGCCGAAAATCCCGATTCCGCACGTGTTTCCGGAACCGCCGCAGCAGCAGGATCGGCCAGCACAGGCGCCGGAGAACTGGGCTGGGGCACGCGCATCCGGCAGATCCTCTTGACCGGCGTCAGCTACATGATTCCGTTCGTCGCGGCGGGTGGACTGCTGATCGCACTCGGCTTCCTGCTGGGTGGATACGAGATCAAGGACGTCGCCGAGGACATCGTCGTCAACAACTCCCTCACCTCACTCCCCACCGGTGGGCTGACCGCTTACCTCGGCGCAGTGCTGTTCCAGATCGGCGCGTTGTCGTTCAGCTTTCTGGTACCTGCACTCGCCGGCTACATCTCGTATGCCATCGCCGACAGACCCGGCCTCGCGCCGGGCTTCACGGCAGGTGCTGTCGCCGTGCTCGTCGGTGCGGGCTTCATCGGTGGTCTCGTCGGCGGTCTGATCGCAGGCTTCGTCGCACTGTGGATCAGCAGGTGGAAGATCCCGACGGTTCTCCGCGGACTCATGCCCGTCGTCATCATTCCGCTGTTTGCCACGTTGATCGTCGGCGCCATCATGTTCCTCGTGCTCGGCAAGCCGCTGGCCGCCATCACGAGCGGACTGACCAACTGGCTCAACGGTCTGACCGGCAGCTCGATCATCATCCTCGGCATCATCCTCGGACTCATGATGTGCTTCGACCTAGGCGGACCGGTCAACAAAGCCGCTTACGCGTTCGCCACCGCAGGTCTGTCCGTCACCGACACAGCGTCGCTTCGCATCATGGCCGCAGTGATGGCGGCAGGAATGGTTCCCCCTCTTGCTCTTGCCCTGGCGTCGGCTGTCCGCCCCAAGATCTTCACCGAGGCAGAACGCGAAAACGGTAAGGCTGCATGGTTCCTCGGTGCTGCATTCATCTCCGAGGGCGCCATTCCGTTTGCCGCAGCAGACCCGCTGCGCGTCATCCCGTCGATGATGGCAGGTGGAGCGGTCACCGGCGCATTGGTCATGGCAATGGACGTGACGCTCAGTGCGCCACACGGTGGAATCTTCGTATTCTTCGCCGTCGGCGGAATCCTGTGGTTCCTTCTCGCCCTGGCGGCAGGCACGATCGTCTCGGCAGTGCTGGTCATCGCAGCGAAGCAGTTCGTCAAGGGCAAGAACTCGCCAACCGAAGCAGAACTCGACCCCGATCTCGTCACAGCCTGATCGCCCACCCTGCTACATACAACCAAGGAGCACATCATGCCCAGCACCACAGTCGCCGTCGGATCGTCCATCGGCCTGCACGCGCGCCCCGCAGCCCTCATCGCCGACGCCGTCGCCGAAGCAGGAGTCGAGGTCACCCTCGCGGTGGAAGATCAGGAGCCGGTCGATGCCGGATCCGCGCTGATGATCATGACACTCGGCGCCACCAAGGGGACCGAGGTCGTCGTCGAGAGCGAGGATCAGGCAACACTCGACAAGATCGTGGCGCTGGTCGCCGCCGATCTGGACGCTTGACGTCCCTCCGCGTCACCGGCGGCGTGCGGTCCTGACACCGTAGGCGACCGACAACGAAACGAGAACACCCGCGACGGCCATCGCACCGAGTACCCATCGGCTTTTCGATTCGGACTCGGCGCTGGCCGTCGCGAGTTGTGTATCGGTACGTTCGGCGACCACGAGATCGGCTGCACCACGGAGCATCTGGATAGGCGGTAGCGGACCGTTCGCTGCATCCGACGAGACTGCCCCCGACGCGACAGCCTCCGACGCGACAGCCTCCGACGCGACAAGAAGGTTTCCATCGGAATCGAAAGCGAGCGCCTCACCCTGGGGCTGCTGGGGCGCGGCGACAACGACAGGATCGTTGCCGAGGGCCTTCACGATATCGCCGTCGTGGACGTCGAACAGGTAGAGATCATTGTATGTTCGGACCGCGACAACGGTGCCGTCAGCACTGATCGCCCCGCCGGTGGCCAAAATCGAACCAGCGACAAAGGGCGGACCACCGGGAGTTGCCGTCCGCTCGAAGGCCAACTCGCCAACCTTCCGCAGGGGCGTCGGACCGGGTGAAGGCAACTGGTCGACTGACGTGTCGCCGACAGGGACGTAGATCCCGCTGACTCCGGAAAGCTCTTTTGTCACTATGACCGGTCTTCCCGACGGCTCGATCAGCAGCGTCTCCGCGTCGTGCGGTCCGTCCGGATACGTCAGACGGTGCAGTTCACCCGCACCGGTCGAGGGATCCATGCCAGTGATCGCGACGGTATCGCGGCGCGCACGGTTGTCCCCGGTGTCGGAAAGCCACAGGCGTCCACCGTGGGAGGCAAGATCTTCGACATCATAGGGATCGACGGGAACTTCGAGCCAACGGGCGACTGCACATTGCTCATCGAGGACAGCCAGCCGATGATCGGTACCGCTGTCACCGATCGCATAGAGCACACCGTCCATCGAGGTCAGACCGGAGAGCTCTTCGAGGCCCGGATCTATAGGGCTGCAATATGTTTCGAACTGCGCGCTGCGAACCTCAGGGGCCGCACTTGCAGGTGCGGCCCCGAGAAGCGCACACGAGAGCGCCCCCACAATCACAATCGATCGCATCGACTCAGGCAGGAGCTACTGCAGCGCCGACGGCGAACTCGGCGAGCACCGAGGCAAGCGATGTAGGCACCCGAGCCTCCACGCGTGTGCCATCGGCCTCGTGCGAGGAGTGCGTGATCCGACCTTCGGTGTGGATCCGAGCGACGAGATCACCGCGCGTATACGGCACCAGTACCTCGACCTGCGCTTCCGGCCACGCTAGGACTTCACCGAGATGATCACGCAGCTCTTCGATTCCCTCACCCGTCCGGGCAGAGACGAAGCGCGCTCCCGGGAACAACCCACGAAGCTGGACCAACTGCACCGGATCTGCAGCATCGATCTTGTTGACCACGATCAGTTCCGGCGGCATCTTGGACTCGCGTTCCTTGACGACGTCCATGATCACCTCGCGAACTGCGGTGATCTGGTCGGCGGGAAGCGGATCGGAACCGTCGACGACGTGCAGCAACAGATCGGCGTCCGTCACCTCTTCCAAAGTCGAACGGAAGGCTTCCACCAGTTGGGTCGGCAGATGTCGCACGAATCCAACAGTGTCGGTGAGCACGATCGCGCGGCCGTCTTCGAGAGTCGACCTACGGGAGGTCGGGTCGAGGGTGGCGAACAGTGCGTTCTGTACCAGCACGCCCGAACCGGTAAGTGCATTGAGCACACTCGACTTACCTGCGTTCGTGTACCCAACGATCGCGATGGACGGCACAGTGCTCTCGAGGCGACGCTCACGCTTGGTGTCGCGAGCTTGCTTCATACCCTTGATCTCGCGGCGAAGCTTGGCCATACGCTCACGAATGCGTCGCCGGTCAGTTTCGATCTTCGTCTCACCGGGGCCACGAAGTCCTACCCCGCCGTTGCTTCCCGCCCGGCCACCCGCCTGGCGAGACATGGACTCGCCCCAGCCGCGAAGCCGAGGGAGCATGTACTCCATCTGTGCGAACGCCACCTGCGCCTTGCCCTCGCGCGAGGTTGCGTGTTGAGCGAAGATATCGAGGATCAACGCCGTCCGGTCGATGACCTTGACCTTGACGACCTTCTCCAGTGCATTGAGCTGAGCCGGGGTCAGTTCACCGTCACACACCACGGTATCGGCGCCTGTCGCCACGACGACATCGCGGACCTCTTTGGCCTTACCGGAACCGATGTAGGTCGCCGCATCAGGCTTGTCGCGTCGCTGCACGAGCGCTTCCAGTACTTCCGATCCTGCAGTTTCGGCCAACGCAGCCAGCTCCGCCATACTGGACTCCGCTTGCGCTGCCGTGCCGCTGGTCCACACGCCAACCAAGACGACTCGTTCGAGCCGCAACTGCCTGTACTCGACCTCGGTGATGTCCTCGAGCTCGGTGGACAAACCTGCCACACGACGCAAGGCAGTACGTTCTTCGAGCTGCATGTCACCAGCGGACGGCGAAGACTCGTCGGCGGGCAGCGGTGATCGCGCGAGTCGACGCGACCAGGCATCGGACTCCTGCCGAGTCCACGACGAGCTCTGCTCTGATCCACTGTCCTGCGAGGCGGCAGGCTCGGCGGTATCGCGCTCAGCCGTGTTCTGCTCAGTAAGGTTCTGCTTCACTGAATCCTGCTGTTCTGAATCCGTTATTTCGTCATTCCTCGAGTCGGAATCGCTATCGATTCGATGTGTGTTGGCCCTGCCCCGTCAATGATCCACTAAATCCCCAGCGCATGCACATGAGATTCACGCACGCTCGCGCCACCACTGGTCATCGATGGTGCCGTTCGCCAACAGCACAGACGGACCGCGAAGCGATGCGCCCTCGTCGTCTATCGACACCGTCACTTCGCCGCCTGGCACACCTACCACCACTCGACCGGAATCGAGACCCTCGTAAGACAACGCAGCCGCTGCCGCTGCCACCGTGCCGGTCCCGCACGAACGCGTCTCCCCTACCCCCCGCTCGAAAACGCGCATATCGACGCGACCGGATTGCAGTCGTGTGAGGATTTCGACGTTGGCACCCGCGGTGAAGAAACTGCCGTCCAGCTCCGGGGGTGTAGCCAGATCGAGCGCACGTAGCGAAGTAATGTCGGCGGTCGGGTCCACGCACGCCAGATGGGGATTTCCGACGTCGATTCCGATTCCGTCGTACCGACGTCCACCGAGGGTCGTATTGCTGGCACCCATCAAGTGGACTTCGCCCATGCCGACGGTGACGTCTGCGGTGGTGTCATCGAAAGCATGCACCGTGACCGGTCTCGCGCCGGCCCGGGAACCGACCACGAAACAATCGCGCGATTCGAGGCCGTTCGCGCGCAGGTAGTGGGCAAATACCCGAACGCCGTTGCCGCACATCTCGGCGATGCTGCCGTCGGCGTTTCGGTAGTCCATGAACCAGTCCGTTGATCCGACGCCCGAGGGCAGGCGGTCGAGGACGCCTGCATCGCGAAGACGCCCTGCGCGTGAGACCCGCAGTACCCCGTCTGCTCCGAGGCCCTGTCGGCGATCGCACAGGGCCGCTACGCGTGCACGAAGTAGCTCGATCTCGACGTCCGGATCGTGCAGCACGAGGAAATCGTTCTGCGTTCCGTGGCCCTTGGCGAAATGCATAGCCGGAAGTCTACGGGTGGCTCCTTCTAGCCTCCGACGATGGCCAGCGCCGACGCGCGCAGGGCGGGATCGGCGCCGTCGAGCCAGTGGACGCGCGGATCCCGACGGAACCACGATCGCTGACGACGAACATAACGGCGGGTTCCGATGAAAGTCCGTTCCCGCGCGAAATCCAGATCGCACTCCCCCGCGAGATACTCGAGCACCTGGGCGTACCCGATTGCGCGCGGAGCCGTGACCCCCTCACGCAGGCCGACGCCGACGAGGTGTTCGACCTCCCCCACCAGGCCGGAAGAGAACATCAGGTCCGTCCGGGCAGCGATGCGCTCGTCCAGTTCGGTCGTGTCGCGGTCGACCCCGAGAAGCGTCGTCCCCCAGCGCGGTTTTCCGATCTTCGGTGCGGACGCGGCGAAAGGCTTGCCGGTGATCTCGACCACCTCCAAGGCACGGACGAGCCGCCGACCGTCCGTGGCCAGGATCGATGCGGCGGCTTCCGGGTCTCGTTCTTGGAGCGCTCGATACACCGCATCGGTTCCGCCGTCCGCCAGTATCTGCTCCCATTTCGCCCGGACCTGTGGATCGGTGGCCGGGAACGCCCACTCGTCCAGCAAAGATTGGACGTACATCATCGAACCACCGACGATGATGGGCACGCGGCCACGCGCCAGGATGGCGTCCACCTCCATGGCAGCAGCGTCCTGATATCTCGCGACTGTGGCCGTCTCGACCACATCGAGGACATCGAGCAAGTGGTGCGCGATGCCGCGCCGCTCACCCACGGGCAATTTTGCAGTGCCGATGTCCATTCCGCGGTACTGCTGCATGGCGTCGATGTTCACGATCTCGCCATCCAAAGTCTCGGCCAGATCGAGGCCCAGATCGGACTTCCCCGTCGCGGTCGGGCCGATCACCGCAATCGGCACCCTCACAACGACTCCCCGAACAGCGATTCCCAAGTACCGACGAAATAGCCGACGCCGAAAGGCGCGCCTCGGTAAAGAGTCTTCGTCCGCACCTCGCCGTCACCCACGATCCCCGCAAGGGTCCGCCACGCAGCAGTGCCTTCCACGCCGACCCCTGCACACAACTGTCCATCGAGTCCGGCGAGCGCGGCAACATCGGCGTTCGCCAGCGCATCATCGATCTGGTTCTGTACCTCTTCCGCGCGTGGATCGAAGGATCCGGGTGCCTTCGCCGTCAGCATCGTCGACCCGTCTGCCACCACCAGCAATCCCCACGGCTCCGCACTTTCATCCATCGACTTGCGAAGTTCGCGGCCGATGCTCACACAGCTCTCGCGCGGTGTGTCTCGCCCCACCAGGTGCACATCGACAACCGCATCCGGGGCACTGTGGTCGCGAATCCACCCCGCTACCAGCGCAGCCAAGGGAATAGTCGGATCGATCTCCGTCGTGACGCCACCGGGTGAGAACGCAACTCTCACATCGACGCCGTAGGCGGCGAAGCTTCCACGTGAGTCCGAACGAATGGTACGGGCCTTCTCGTGCACACCCAGCGCAATCCATCGGTCCGCGACCTCACCCAGTACGACACCGGCCTCGATAGTCGCGGTTCGAACCGCGAGCGCTTCCGAGACAGAGCGTCCGGTCAACTCGGGAACCAGGATTGGGGGCGACGGCACGATGGCTACTGCAGACAACACGGCGCCAACGCTAGTCGCTCGTATCCACACGCCACCGACACGGCGGCGAAATGACGGACGGCGACGCGTAGAAGCGTCTGACCTGTTTGAATGGTGAGCACGGTAGGCATCGAGTGTCCATGGTGCCCACTGCGTCGACGGTGGCACCGGATAGTCGGAATGTGTCCACCGTGACTTTCAGCGCGATAGAGGCAGCCGTGACGCGCGGCAGAGATGAGGAACAATGTCCGATCTTGGCGACACCACCAGCGGATCCACCGAGCGGCCCGCCCAGGCACCTGGAGCTACGACCCCGACCGCCCCCACACCGACACCGAGTGCCCCGAAGCCGGGAGCGCCCAAGCCTGGCGGCCCGAAACCGGGAGCACCCAAACCAAGGCTCGACGGCGGGGTTGCCAAACCTCATCCGGTGTCCTCTCACGTCCCGTCGGTCGTCCCGACGATCGCGCCGCCGAGCGATCCCAGCAAGTTCGGCCGAGTGGACGACGACGGCACTGCCTGGGTGAAGACCGCGGACGGCGAACGACAGATCGGATCGTGGCAGGCGGGAGATGCTGCCGAAGGTCTCGCACACTTCGGACGGCGCTACGACGACCTTTCCACCGAGGTGGCATTGCTCGAGGCCAGGCTCACTGTGGGTTCCGGAGATGCGAAGAAGACGAAGGCAGCGGCGTTGGCTTTGCTCGAAACGCTTCCCGCGGCCGCAGTGATCGGTGACATCGCAGGCTTGCACGCCCGCCTGGAGATCGTCGTCGAGCACTCCGAGGCCGCTGCAGCCGTCGCGAAGCACGAGAAGGAGATCGAGCGCGCCGCCCACACTTCCCGCAAGGAAGAGTTGGCAACCGAGGCCGAGCAGGTCGGTAGCGAATCCACGCAATGGAAAAATGCCGGCGACCGTCTGCGAGAAATTCTCGACGAGTGGAAGACGATCCGTGGAGTGGACCGCAAGGTCGACGATGCGCTGTGGAAGCGCTACTCGAAAGCCCGTGAGAACTTCAATCGACGTAGAGGCGCTCATTTCGCCGACCTCGATCGCGAGAGGGGTGCCGCGAAAACTCGCAAGGAAGAACTCGTCGAGCAGGCTCAGGCTCTCGCGTCGTCGACCGATTGGGGTCCCACGGCCGCCACCTTCCGCGATCTGCTCGTCGACTGGAAAGCTGCCGGCCGCGCGCCTCGCGATGCCGACGATGCACTGTGGAAGGACTTCAAAGCCGCCCAGGATGTGTTCTTCGCTGCGCGCAATTCTGCGGCGTCCGAGCGTGACGCGGAATTCGAATCGAATGCGACCGCGAAAGAAGAACTGCTCGCGAAGTACGGCAACATAAATCCAAGTAGCGACCTCGATGGGGCGCGCGCGGCTCTGCGTGACCTTCAGGAGAAGTGGGACGCGCTGGGCAAGGTTCCGCGAGAAAAGATGTCCGAACTCGAAGGCCGCTTACGCGCCCTGGAAAAGTCGGTTCGGGACGCGGTGGACGCACAGTGGCGTCGCACCGATCCGGAGGCGTTGGCCCGTGCTGCTCAGTTCCGCGAGCGCGTCGCTCAGTTCGAAGAGCAGGCCACCAAGGCTCGAGCGGCGGGCAAGGACAAGGACGCCAAGCGTGCACTCGAGCAGGCGCAACAATGGCGCGAGTGGGCCGAAGCGGCAGAGGGTGCCGTCGGCGAGAAGTAAGACGAAGTCAGCGCTTGCGGTCGGTCGGACGCCCGAGAATGGGTCCGCCCCACCGTGAGTTCTGCTCGTTCTCGGCCGCCGCGACGCGTCGACGTTCCTGTGCGGCCAATTGCGCGTTGGTCTTGTTCCACACAGCCTTCAGCCACTGGAACGTCAGCACGACCACCGCGATCCATGCGATGACCAGACCGATTCCGGGTCCGCCGCCCGTAGAGTCCGTCGGCAGTGTCTGCCTGGACCAGATCGACAGCATTCCGAAAACCGACGCTACGGCGCAGCCGCTGAGCGCTATCCAGGCGAGTGCCCACACCCTGGTGACGAGGGCGAGGACCGAGAAAACCACGCCGAACACTGCAACGAACCCGACGAAGATTCGGGACGGCAAGGCAATGGACTCGCCGAGTCCCTTGTCACTGCCGGACAGGACGTCCAGTCCGGTAGCAGATCCGGCATGTGGCAACACGAAGGTGACCAGCAGCACGAGAACCAGTACGGCGACCACCACCGCCCGCGCTCCCGGGTCGATCTCCGAATCGATCTTCCGCTCTGCGGTGTCGTAATCGGGGGCGCTTCCGTCTTCGCTGCTGGGCCTCGACTTGCTCATGCGCTGCATCCTGTCACTACGGGCGCAGGAGCCGGGACGCCGATAGCCGGCAAGCCCAACCCGACGCCGATGGGGGCCGTCTTCGGGAGTATTCCGCGTTCGTACGCATCACCGGCAGTGGTGCGACGGTGCGAGGCAACGCCGGTGTCGGCGATGAGATGGTAGGGAGCGGCCGCGGTGATCGTCGTGGTGACGACGTCACCGGGTCTGATGGCGGCGATCTGGTGGTCCTCGGCTCGGAAGTGAACGAGTCGCCCGTCCCTGGCACGACCACTCTTGCGATGCGTGGCGGCATTCTTGCGGCCCTCACCCGTCGCGACGAGTAGTTCGACTTCGGTGCCGATGAGCTCGCGGTTGGATTCGAGAACGATCTCCTCTTGTAGGGCGATGAGCCGTAGGTAGCGCTCCTGCACAATCGCCTTGGGGATTTGATCTTCCATGTCAGCCGCCGGTGTACCCGGGCGCTTGGAGTATTGGAAGGTGTACGCATTCGCGAATTTCGCTCGGCGCATGACCTCGAGAGTCTGCTCGAAGTCTTCCTCGGTTTCACCGGGGAATCCGACGATGATGTCGGTAGTGATCGCGGCGTGCGGCATCACTTCGCGGACCTTGTCGATGATTCCGAGAAATTTGCTCTGACGGTAGGACCGTCGCATCGCTTTGAGAACTCGGTCCGAACCCGACTGCAACGGCATGTGGAGCGTCGGGCAGATGTTCGGCGTGGTGGCCATCGCCTCGATTACGTCATCGGTGAACTCGGCCGGGTGCGGCGAGGTGAAGCGCACCCGCTCGAGGCCTTCGATCTCGCCACACGCTTTCAACAGTGCGGCGAACGCGCCACGGTCACGTGGAAGTGCCGGGTCCGCGAACGAAGCCCCATAGGCATTGACGTTTTGACCGAGCAGGGTCACTTCGAGAACACCTTGGTCGACGAGTGCCTGTACCTCCGCAAGAATATCTGCGGGTGAGCGGTCGATCTCCTTGCCGCGCAGCGCGGGGACGATGCAGAACGTGCAGGTGTTGTTACAACCCACCGAAATCGATACCCATCCCGCGTACGGGGACTCACGCTTCGCCGGCAGAGTCGACGGGAAAGCCTCCAGAGATTCGAGAATCTCGACCTGCGCTTCGTTGTTGTGTCGAGCCCGCTCGAGCAACACCGGCAGGGAGCCGATGTTGTGGGTGCCGAACACTACGTCTACCCACGGGGCCTTCTTGACGACCGTGTCGCGGTCCTTCTGCGCCAAACAGCCGCCGACCGCAATCTGCATACGCGGATTCCGCGTCTTGGCAGGCCGAAGCATGCCAAGATTTCCGTACAGTTTGTTGTCCGCGTTCTCTCTGACAGCGCAAGTGTTGAAGACCACGAGATCGGCATCGGAACCTGCGTCGGCCGGCACGTAGCCCGCCTCTTCGAGCAGACCTGCCAGTCTCTCCGAGTCGTGCACGTTCATCTGGCACCCGTGCGTGCGAACCTCGTAGCTCCTGGTCTCAGGCCGTGTAGCTTCATCACTCAACATTGACACACTTCAGACTAGCAGCCAGCACACTTCCGACCGCTTTGCCCCGATTTGGGAAACAGAAGCTCTGACCTGGCACGTTGTTGCGCATGACGCCTTCGACGAATCTGGTAGACGAACTTGTCGATGAGACCTCAAGCAGACCTCCCTGCCGATGATCTGACAAGGAGGTCCACCCATCACGAGGGCTGCTTGACGACTACCGCACACAACGACACTGCCGCTATGAGCAATCCCGTGGTCACATTGGGCATCTGAGCTGCAAGAACAACCGCTGCCAACACGTTTGCGGTTTCCATTACCCGATTTCTTGTCGGTGGCCTGTGGTCTCCTGGCGGTTGATCACTAGAGTTGATGACGTATCTCCTTCCGTAGGGGTACAAGCAGTGGCACCAGGTGCTCTTCATTGCCGTGGGGATCACCTGGTGCAACTAACCCTAGAGGCGAGCAACGACAATTACTTACCCTGTCGCAGAACCTTCGCGAGACGAGACAACGCGAACCTGCCACCAATGCGCACTAACACCACAGCGGTACGCACTGGTCGCTATTCAATTCGTTATCAAATCGTTACTATGTGCCAAGGTCTAGGACTGGAGCGTTACAGAGCTAGCGATACCCTCCGAAGATGGAATGGTCCCTGGTTTTCTCTGGTCTCGCCCTGGTTGTTTCTTTGGGAACCGTCGTCTACGTCCAAAAACAGTTGGACAAGCGGGAACTCGTCAAGTGGCGGCGAGAAACCTTAACCAAGACAGTCGTCGAATACATCGAAGCCACGGAAATCATCGAAGCGATATTCTACGACTATCTGGTAAATTCGGAGAACCTATTAAGCACCTTTAAAACCCGCAAACCCGAGCTTAACAAAAATATGAATCGCCTTTCCGCTTCCAAACGAGTTGCGGAAATATGCAACTCAACATCAATAGAGAAGTTGATGGAGGACAACAAAGCGAGACTGCTAACGAATCTTCTTAGAATATCCGCTAAAGAGCCACGCGATTTAACCTTGACAGACGCCGATTGGTGGCAGGTGAAAATAGATACCCTTAAGAGTTTGGAAAAACAATCAGACTTATTCAAGAGACTACAGCTCGCGTTACAACATGAAACGGGCATCCTTAAAAGGAAACACTCGATAGGCGAACGACTCGATCGCTTGAAAGTATTTCTCATGTTTGCTGGCAGCTAAAACAGATCGAACATGCTGCGTGTCATCACGCCGCCGGTGCTACCAGTCGGCATTCACGCAACATTCGTGTCATTTACTGGTCACGGTCTTGGGATGGACCAGAAGACAGCGTCGATTCGGCGTGTCGTGAATCACACCATGACGTGAGTGAAGATGATTTCGCTACTGAGCGGCGGCGTAGGCCTCAATCACTGGCGCAGCAATGCCGCGCTCAGTCGGCTGAATCTTGTCGTAGCTGCCGCCACCGCGCAGCTTCTTTACCGGGTTCTCTTTCAGCCAGTCCTCAAGCATGCTGGCAAACTCGGCATTGGTCTTGCCCTCAGGCTTTAGTTCGGCAAACTTCGCCCAGGCCTCTTTTTGCTTCGCCGGGACTGTCTGAGCGTTGCTAGACGCGATACGGCTGGCTGGCCTGCTGGCTGGCTGCGACCTAGGGATGATCGGCTGCCCCTTTTCAATGTTGTCTACCAGCTCAGCCAGCTCGGACTCAGACATGTACAGCTCAAGTGTCGTGGCGTCCTTGGCGGCTGTACCTGCTGGTTGAATGGTGATCTTGGTCGGCTTAGTGTCGTCCGGCAGCTCATCGCCCGAGTAGTCAGACACGACTATAGTTCTTACGCCCATTGCAAATCCTCCACTGTTGCTCCGATATAGCATGCTCACCGTAACATCAGCGGATCAACTATCCGT
Organism: Rhodococcus sp. 1168; assembly: GCF_002091955.1. Lineage (GTDB taxonomy): Bacteria > Actinomycetota > Actinomycetes > Mycobacteriales > Mycobacteriaceae > Rhodococcoides. The sequence goes on from NZ_MKKY01000027.1 coordinate 30,089, forward strand.
CTTGCAACAGAAAGTAACCATGACTGACACAGAGCCGTTTTACTCTGCACTAATTATCCATAACGACTCAAGCCGCGACACAGCCGCAGATTTCGAGGTCATCAAAGAATTGACCAAAGATCAATACGACATATACTCGGACGCATACCACGAAATAGATGTTCTGCTAAACAGAAATATATTTACGTATATGAAGAAAACGATGGGCGACCTCATCAAGGCAATTAAGGCCGACATGGAAGAAATGACAAGCGGAAAACTAAATCACAGTCAACCTGATGACATAGTTCGCATGGGAATTCGCATGCGTAGCGCTGCTCTAGCATTTTGCTCAGCGTTACACTACCACCAAGAACATACATATACCGAACTCGAAAAGCTATACGGAGAAAATAGCGACACAGAAAAAGAAGTTAGAAAAATACTTAATCGTCTAAATGAGAAAAGCTCACACTACAGACTCATGTACCACCTGCGGAACACTATGGTTCACCACTCAATGGAAGCTGTGTCCATACATGGAACGGCGCAGCTGGATAAAGATGGAAACACAATCGCGGTAAGCACACCAAAAATTGACGTAAAAGCAATGACGGACCTCGATAAAAAGATGAAAGAAAAGTATAGAGAGCAGCTAACAGCGCTGCCGGATCAGACACCGGACTTGCTTCAATACGCGGTTGAAGCTTTTAAGGCCGCAAATGAAGCAAACGACAAACTGCTCCTAAAGATGTATCCCAACATGAAGCAGTCCTGCGCAACGATCCTAGAATTCGACGAACTATTTGAAAAACGCGACGGCGTTAGAGCAACGACTACCGAACGCAGCACGAACGAACCACCACCGCTAAAATTCAGCTATAACGCGTGGGCTAGCAACGTCGTTCAATACGCCAGACGCATGGCCAATCGACACTGAATTTGGTATACTATACAATGAACTTAGTTGACTCCTTCGTTCAAGAGGGTCTAGGCAACCCAACATAGTAGAGCTAACCTATTTGGTTGGCTCTACTTTTGTATTTACTGAGCTAATTCTAGATATAACTCATAGCCAACGATACGTCCATTCAAATCTAGCTGAGTGTTCAGACCGCTAACATTGAACAGGTCTTGCTCGTAGCGTTGACCGTTCCATGACTGGTAGTAATATTCACCCTGTTTAGAGCGTAGATTACCGGCGCGCTGAGATAACGACCACTCCCCTACCGCCAGCTCAACACGAACAAACTTCTTATTGGCGTATTCTTTGCCGAACTGCTCTAGCGAATCCTCTGGATTGACCGCAGCAATCACACACTCGGCGGTGTCATATTCTAAATAATCCCAGTCTCTCACTGTTTCGCCGGTATCTGGATCGTACATCGTGCGCTGAGTGTAAATATCTATCAACGATGGATAGAGCTTATTCTTTACAAGAAACTTAGGCATACTACCAAGTCCACCATAACGGCAAGTTATGCTCTTCGAACGTCCACGGCATAGATTTGACCGAACGACTACGTAGCCAACTCAGATTTTTAATAGCATGTTCCGTGAGCTGACTCAGAGCGTAGACACGATCACCGAACGTCACCGTCAGCTTGTCCTGCTTTGTCTGCTCTACGTTGGCCTGCGCAAATACATCTGAGTTGTCCATATACGCCGCCTGCCATGACACAGCATAGACAGACCAGGCCAAATCTGACGGTCGGCTGATTAGCTGCTCGGGACGGCCTGACGCTACCTCGAAAATAGCCTGGGCCTGACGGATCAAGGCATCATCTACCGTATAGCCGGTAACACGCTGTACATCTTCTACTGTTGCTAACAATTAGATCAATCCCTTTCTTACTTCTAACGTGGCAATGTCGGTAAGGTCGTAATGCACCAGCTCACCAACCTCTACGCGGCTCAACTTCAACTGAATCTTGTAGTCACCGGCGACCGTGAACGGACTAATATTGCCGAACTCATAGCTGACATAGCCCTTGTATGACATAGAGATATAGCCGTAGCCACCACCAGCTCTTACTATGCCGTCTGGACCAGCAAAGAACACGGCTACGTCTGAATCGTATGCACGTAGATCACGCGGCTGACGACGTTCGTCTACGATCTTGATCAACAATTCTTCAACCGGTAGCTGATTTATGTAATAGGTTGTCATACGGCATCAGTTTTCAACACGACGTGAATATGTTTTCTCGGCATTGCCAGCTCAACATGCTTGCGTTCGTAAGGCACATCTACACGCTTGCGCGGCATGACCAGTTCTATTTCTATTTTTGTCATAGAAGAAACCAGCCGGTGACAACGCCTCTACGCTGCCACCGACTGAATTGCTTACGCTCCCGCTGTAACTTCCAAGACGCCAAAGGCTTCTTTACGGCCTACTGCGAACGCCTTACGAGTACGCATCTTGATATGTGGCTCGTCAGTAGCAAAGCCAGCGTCATAGCTGATCAGCGACTGAATCGGAATACGATCACCAACAATCAGATGCTTACGGTTGCCAACGATCAGCAACGGATTACCTGTTGGGTTCCATGTGTTCGTGGCACTGGTCTTCGCACCGTCCGAGAAACGAATCTCGTAGCCGAACAGTGTTGCTGGCTGTGATGCCGACACCTGCTCTAGGAACAGTGGACGACCGTTGCCGTCAACGAGACCGCGTAGCTGTCCCTTGAACGATGTATGCGCGATGATGATCGTGTCAGGATCGGCAAAGTAGCGACCGTTCTCGGCCTTGGCCAGCACATCGGACAGCTGAGCGTAGGTCAGCACACCGGCTGTCTTGATCACTGCGTTGCCTACGGCCTTGTAGACCGACTCGAACGGCACGCTGTCGCCATTGGCTACGCCGGTCGTGCCTAGACACGCCTGATCGAACTTGCGTGCGTAGTTGGTGGCCCAACCCTTTTGGTACTCGGTGATCACGTCTACGCGTGCATCTTCCAAGTCTTCTTCTGCGATGATCACGCGGCCACCGAACTTCACTGAGTCCAGCAGCACGTTGTCTAGTACTGGCTGATCTTCTGGATACAGACCACCCTTTTGTACGACCTGAACGTCTACGTCACCTAGTCGAGGTGTCTTCTGCGTGTCGCTGGTCATGTTGACTCTACGACCTGTTGCTTCTACTGCTGAACTTTGCTCAACAGTCTGGATTACCTCAGAGCCATACTCTTCAGGCACCCATGCGTTTGCGTTTACTCTTGCCATTTTGTTTGATGTTAATCTCCTATGTTATTTCATTTATAGATTGAGCAATCTTGGACAATCGTCCCTAACCACGAACTCGGCATCTAGCTTTATTCGTTCAAGCATCTAGCTTTTGTTCTATTATAACTGAATTAGTTCTAGTTCGTTTGCTGCAATAGCTTCTGAGCGCTGCTCAACGGCTTTGCTGATGGCTGTTTGTCCGACGCGTCAACCTTTGGTGCTCGGCGCTTGGCGTCTGCTGACTCTGGATAGTCACGTTTGAGCTGATCAATGCGCTCAGCCAGACCGACAGCATTGCCCTGATCATCGAACTCTATATCTTCTGAGCTGATCATCTTGGCATACTTTGAGTTTGTAATACCCTGTGCCGCTAGTTGATTGCTGATCTGTGTCTGTACAAGCGACTGCTTCAACGCACTGCTGCCCTGCTGCTGCGCCTCGAACTGCTCGGTCAATTCCTTGTTCTTGATGCGATAGCCGGCGGCCTCGTCATTGGCGGCCTTGAGCTTCTGGCGTAGTTCCTGCATCTCGGCTGTTTCTGTTTCTTGTTCACTCATTTTCTATTGCTCCTTCTATTTCTGTATTTTGTACTTTTGTTACTGCTACTGAATCGTTATTCGATATTTGTCTGACCATGCCTTCTAGCAGACCCGCGGCTTTCCACTTCGCGATCAGCTCGGTATCGTAGCCGTGCTCTAATAGAATCTGCTCTACCGGCAGGCCTGCCTCTAGCTTCTTTTTGTTGATAGACCACTGTTCGCTCGTATCAATACTCTCGATACCGCGCCATTCAAGCTGAACGTCTTCATCAATATTATTTAGTTTCAATACAAAGATGAACAGCTTGCGCAATGTTGTACCGATAGACAACTGACGCATACGAACCTTCTTGACCAACGGCGCTTCACTGGCTCTCAGAGCCTCACCGGACACGTTCGTCTGCGTGTTCTCGAAGTAGTGCAGTGGTGTCTCGGTCACGGACGCTAGAGCGCGCACGTACTCACGGTAGTTGGCAATCAGTGGCAGCGGATCGGCAGCCTTGAACTGTCCCACGCTCGATACGCCTCTGAGAATCCACTCTTCACCAGCACCAACGCCTAGTTCGTCTGCTGTGCCCTCGTCGTCAATAGAGATACCGCTCTGTTCGCCCTGCAACACGTAGCGCGTAGGGAATCCATACGACTCGACAGCGGCCATGCCGGTGATCAACAGCTTGGTAATGGCGTCTTGTGGCCCGTAGGCACTCAGATGCTCTGGCTTGCCGTACTGGTCACCTGTTGACAGATGAAAGATCGGAATCTGATCGAACTCGTTGGGCAACATGCCGTATTCGTCCGTGTCATCGTCGATGAACGGCTCGAAGTCGCTGGGCTTGATCGTGAACGGCAGACGCTCTGAGCTGCTGATGTGCTTCTCGATACGGTCGGCGTAGTACAGATTGACGCGCTGACGCTGCTTGCCGTCTTCTAGCTCTATCGGCCACAGCTTGGCGGCATAGCTCGGCTTACGTGGATTCTCTACGTCGTACAGCACGATGGTACTCAACGGACTGTTGTAGTAGATCTCTATCTCGTCATCGTTGGGCCATACGAACACGTAGCTGTCACCGTAGATCAGTGTCTTGCTGATGATCTTAGTGAGTTCTAGCTCTAAATCATTATGCTGCCAGGTTCGATCTACGAGCTGCTTAGCCGATGCGGATAGTGTTGTTACGCCGGTGATTTCAAGCCTGTTGGCTACGGCGGTCACTGGCGTCTTGGCGAAGTTGACGCGAAACGTATCACCGGACTTGCGTAACGCTCGCTTGACGGCGCTAGACGCGTGAATCTCGTCTGTGTTGCCCTCGTAATATGATTCCGCTAGAAGATAATCGTCTCGTTTAGATAATAGTTCGGATACTGCTTTGGTTAGGTCTGACATTTAGTGCTGATCAATCTCCATTCTGTAGTAGTTATTAGTTATATAATACGTTATTTAGTACATTTGTGCTGCTTGCGCCTATGTATAGCTACGTTTCTTGATAGACATGCCGCCCGATGACGACAGTAGACAATGAATGCCCGTAGCCACTGAGTCACATAAATCATCGTTTTTGGTCTTCGGGTAGCTATACATCTGAGCCTCGAGAGCTGAGAAATGACGCGTATGCACTACCTGTTGCTTGCGGTAGTAGTCCAACGAACGACTGATGCGAATCTCCTTTTTCTCCTGCTGGCGTATGCCTAGAAACTTGGCCTTCAAGCCGTCGAACACGTTGTCACGCCAGACGTCGCCGCCCTGATTGGTTTCCACCACGACTACAGACACCTCGAACTGCTCGACCAGCTCGTTTACATGCTCCAGCAGCTCGGTAGAGACGATTCTGAGCTGTTCAGCGTGCCGTACGTAGACCAGACCGTCGTAGCCCAGGCTGAGCACAGCTAGACCGGTGTAGTCGCTCGACTTGGCAGAGGTCACGGCAGGATCAACGCTGATGATCGTGAACTTGTAGCCGTCAGCCGGTTCAGCGATAGAAATATCGTCTGCATTCCAGTATGCGCCACTCAAGTCAACCGGCTTGTTCATCATGTTCAGCTTGAACTCGTTGGTGTGACGCTGCTTGTTCAGTTCTTGGATAGATTTTGACTCAGGCCACCATGATTGTTCGTTACCATCGTCATCAACAACAATTGCAGGATAGTAATGTACGTCGATGTTCTGTTGTTCCACCCATTGAAGTTCTGCGTCTAGTTCTAGCGTGTCAGACACATACTTTTCTTTGTCTAATAGATGTTCGGCTCGGTTGGGTTCGTCTACAAGACCCAATTTAACTAATTCGGTGTGCTCGACTTTTTCAAAATCGTTCGTATTTGTAAGAGTAGTAGACATAGGGTTTATAGAATTATCAAATTTAAGATCGGTTTCAGGCGCATTATCAGAAGTCAACTCAGTCGTCAACGTGTGATCTGATCGTTGTGTTGCTAACTCTTGCAAAGATAACAATTCGATTACACTATCGCGCTCGTTTGTGTTATCAGCCGAACTTGACAATGATTGATCTGTGTCGTTCATATCGTGTCGTTGGGCTATGCATTGCTGCAACGGCTTATCTGATTGCGGCGATGTTATAGCTCGTTCGGTCACTGAGTGGCTAGGCGATGTTTCATTCGCTTCTAGTGGCTCTGATAGGCCACTACGTTGATCATCATTAGTTAGCATAGGCTTAGTCAGCTTTACATAAAATCTATTATCGGTAGCTAACAATGACGAATTTCATCTGATGCAACAACTCGGCGCTGTCTGCGTATTCAACCCATGACGTGCGACGTAACCATGCCGCCAGCACAAATCGAAATGACTCTGAAGGTAGCAAGTTCGAGACCGGGTCGCAGTCTTGACCTGCGACGTTGACACGGATCGATCATCTGATGCATGATTCGCGCACAGTTTCACGGTGAGAGGTGATTGCGTGGTCGAACGGTGGAAGGTCCCCGGTGGTGCACCCGAATTGTTCCTGGCCGGCACCTCACCGCTGCTGCGCCCAGACGAGCAGGTCTTCGCCGCCATGGTGGCCGGATGGCGCGATCAACAGCTCAGTCGAAATCTGGGGAAGGGAACCATCAAGCCCCGGCTCGAACTCGTGCACCGCTTCCAGCGGTTCACCAACGAATATCCCTGGCATTGGCGGCCGATGGATGTCGACGAATTCTTCGCCGACCTCCGCGGCGAGGGCCGCGCGAAGTCCACGCTGCGCTCGTACCAGAACGCGCTCCGACTGTTCTGTGACTACGCCGCAGACCCTCGCTACCAATGGACTGCAGTGTGCGAGAACCTGTTCGGTACCCATCCCGCGCAGGTTTGTTTTGAATGGAACACCGCCACCCACTCCGGCGACTACGAGGGACGGCCAGCACGGCGTGCACTGACCAAACCCGAGCTGCAAAACCTGTTCGACTACGCCGACGACCAGGTCCAGATCGCCCGTCACAGCGGCCACAAGGGCTGGCTCGCCGCGATGCGCGACGCGACCGCGATGAAAACTGCCTACGCATGGGGACTGCGCCGCCAAGAACTCGCCATGCTCGACACGACCGACTTCGGCACCAACCCACACGCAACCGAGTTCGCCGGCCACGGAGTCCTCTATGTGCGCTGGGGCAAAGCCAACAAGGGAAGCACACCGAAACGCCGCAGCGTCCTGACCGTGTTCCCGTGGTCGGTGCGGGTGATGACTCAATGGATCGAACACTGCCACGACCTGAACACCCGCACACCCCGCAGCGCCGCGCTGTGGCCCAGCGAACGGTCACCGCGGGTGTCGAAGGAAAAGCTAGGCGCACGCTTCGCCGAATACCGCCGCGCGCTCGGACTACCCGACGAGCTGACCCTGCACTGCCTGAGGCACTCGTACGTCACCCACCTGATCGAAGACGGGTACGACCCACTGTTTGTTCAACAGCAGGTCGGCCACTCCTATGCATCGACCACCGCCCTTTACACCTCAGTTTCGTCCGACTTCCGCACCCGCACACTGCGCACCGTTCTCGACGACAGCATCGAGCGAGCACTCGCACTGCCCGATCCCGGAGCCGGCACGTGACCCGCCGACGCCAACTCGACTTCCACTGGAAGCTCCGCCAGCAGATGGCCGCACACGACATGTGGAAGACCACCCAGCTGGCACCGCTGCTTCGCGAGCGCGGCATCGACCTCTCCGCCGCGCAGATCTACCGCCTCGTCACCGACAAACCCGAACGCCTGTCCATGAAAGTGCTTGTTGCGCTGTGCGATATCTTCGACTGCACACCCAACGACCTGATCACACCCGAAGCCGTCACCGCCCGCGGAGCCAAAGCCGCCGGCGACACCCCTACGCAGAACGTGACCAGCCTGAACCCCGACCTTCGACCCGAACGGGCTCGCATCGCGGATCCCGATTCGTGAGCCCCACTCGCAAACCCCGCCGGCGCAACCAACCACCCGACCCCGACCAACATCACGCCTGTGCACGGTGCAAGGACCACTACCCCACAGCCGCGCACTGGCCCGACGGCCCGGTCTGCACCTTCTGCTACCAGGCTGCCAAACGCGCAGAAGGCACATGCATGGCGTGCGGGCACATCGGAATGGTGCCCGGCCTGGACGAGGACCACATGCCATTGTGTCTGCGCTGCAGCGAAATACCGTTGGATCTGACGTGCACCCGATGCGGCACCGAGACCTGGCTGGCGAAAGCCAAAACCTGCTGGCGGTGCCTGCTCGACGACATCGTCCGCGACCTACTGTCCGGCCCAGATGGGGTTGTTCTCGAGTCGTTGGAGCCGCTGGCAACCGCCATCGTCACCATGCCCAGGGCGAACAGTGGCGTCACCTGGATTCGTGCGAATCCCAAGGTCCGAGAATTACTCGCTGCGCTGGGAGACGGGTCGGTCGACCCGACGCACGAAGCCCTCGACGCGCTGCCCCGCACACGCACCGTTGAGTACCTCCGAGGGTTGATGGTCGAGCATGGCGTCGTGCCTCCGCGGGACCGACTGCTCGCCACCTACGAACGATGGCTTCACGACAAGCTCGCAACCACCGTCGACGACGACTCGAGGAAGATCGTTGAACGGTTCGGGCGGTGGCACCACCTCCGGAAACTACGCGAGTACGCCGCGGCAGGTCCGGTGCGTACCGGATCCTTCCTGCGGGCGAAACAGTCTACGACAGTAGCGATTTCGTTCCTCAACTGGCTGAACGAGCGTGGGACCGCACTGGCCGACTGCAGCCAACACGACATCGACGCCTGGTACGCAACCGGCCCCTCCACCCGCCAACACGCGGAACGATTCCTCTACTGGGCACGCTCGAACAAACTCACGCCCAAGCTGGCCGTTCCCCGCCACACAACAGGCACACACGAGCTGATCGGCGAGACCGAGCGACTGCACATAATCCGTACCTTGTTGCTGCACGACGACCTCCCCGCCGTCCACCGCATCGCCGGATGCCTACTCACCCTCTACGGCCAATCCATCACACGCATCGTCGCCCTGACCATCGACGACGTCCGATCCACAAGCAGCGCAGTCAGCGTGAAGCTGACCGATACCTGGGTCGAGCTGCCCGAACCGATCTCGCACCTCCTGCGCCAGCACCTGGAGAAACGACCCAATACCAATACCGCCAGCAATGCGACCTCGAGGTGGTTGTTCCCCGGCACCATGCCCGGCGAGCACCTCAACCGACAGACCGTCATCGACGCACTCCGCTACGCCGGCATCCCGAGCCGCGCCGTCCGCAACAGCACCTGGCAGCAACTCGTCCGGCAAGCACCGCCGCAGGTACTCGCCGACGCCCTCGGCATCAGTGCCACCACCGCGATGCAGCACGCGGAGCGAGCCGGCGCTGACTGGGCCCGTTACGCGTCGATCAGTCGCAAGCCCTAGCTCAGCACGTCAGCCGAAGTCTCGAGGACGTCCGACTGTGGCACCAGTTTGCTCAGTGTTCACTTGACCATTGATTCGGCAAGCATCAATATAGACGCATGTCGAAACAAAGCCTGCCCATTGCGGTAGCGACCACAGGTGAGTGCTGTTCGCCGCTCATCCGTGAGCCACTGTCCACCGATTGGGCCGGAGACCTGGCCCGCATGTTCAAGGCCCTCGGCGACCCGGTTCGGTTGCGGCTCCTCAGCCTGGTGGCCAGCCATGCCGGCGGCGAGGCATGCGTCTGCGACATCTCCGATTCGTTCGACCTGTCACAGCCCACGATCTCGCACCACCTCAAAGTCCTGAGAGAAGCCGGACTGCTGGACTGCGAGCGCCGCGGAACCTGGGTGTACTACTGGGTGATTCCTGATGCGTTACAGCAGTTGTCGTCGGTCCTAGCGGCCGCCGACCCTACCGCTGACGATGCTGCGTTGGTGACCGCATGAGCACCGCCGCGAACACCTCCGATCACCCGGCTGTGGTCGGGAAGCTCTCCACCCTCGATCGATTCCTGCCCGTGTGGATCGGCGTCGCCATGGTCGTCGGTCTTGTCCTCGGCCGCATGATTCCGGGCATGAACGACGCACTGTCGTCGATCTCGATCGACGGTGTTTCGCTGCCGATCGCCATCGGTTTGCTGATCATGATGTATCCGGTGCTGGCGAAGGTCCGCTACGACCGCCTCGACACCGTCACCGGCGACAAACGCCTCCTCATCGGATCCCTGGTTCTCAACTGGGTACTCGGCCCAGCGCTAATGTTCGCCCTCGCCTGGCTCTTCCTCCCGGACCTGCCCGAATACCGCACCGGGCTGATCATCGTCGGTCTCGCACGCTGCATCGCGATGGTCATCATCTGGAACGACCTCGCCTGCGGCGACCGCGAGGCCGCCGCCGTGCTGGTGGCGATCAACTCGGTGTTCCAGGTGTTCATGTTCGCGGTCCTCGGATGGTTCTATCTCTCGGTCCTACCGGGCTGGCTCGGCCTCGAGCAAACGACGATCGAGGCCTCACCCTGGCAGATCGCCAAATCGGTGCTGATCTTCCTCGGCATCCCCTTGATCGCCGGGTTCGCCTCGCGTTTCTTCGGTGAACGTGCCAAGGGCCGCGAATGGTACGAAGCGAAGTTCATCCCGAAGATCGGACCGTGGGCGCTCTACGGTCTGCTGTTCACCATCGTCATTCTCTTTGCACTGCAGGGGGACCGAATCACCTCGCAGCCCCTCGACGTGGTCCGCATCGCGCTTCCGCTGTTGGTGTACTTCGCGGTGATGTGGGGCGGCGGGTACGCCCTCGGTGCCGCGATGGGTCTTGGCTACGAACGCACCACGACGCTCGCGTTCACCGCCGCGGGCAACAACTTCGAGCTCGCCATCGCCGTGGCCATCGCCACCTACGGAGCGACGTCCGGGCAAGCACTCGCCGGTGTCGTCGGGCCGCTCATCGAAGTACCGGTCCTCGTCGGCCTGGTCTACGTCTCGCTCGCTCTACGCAAGCGCTTCACCCCTCGCCCATCCGTGACGGCAGCGACAAAGGAGTCCTGATGTCCGACAGCGCAACCCATGACGACACCCGCGCACAACCCGAACTGCTCATGCCCCAAGCAGTCCTTTCCCGCACCGCGGAGAGGTTGTCGGAGAAGTACACCGGCATCTTCTCCCCGCAGACGGTGGAGCGGTACGTCTTCGAGTCCTATACCGCGCTGCGGCGGACCTCGAAGATTCACACGCACCTGACGATGCTGGCCGGACGCTTCGCAGCGGACCGCCTCACCGCTCTCGCTCAATCGCAGGGCGATGCGCCCAAGGAAGTACCCGAGGTGCTGTTCATCTGCGTCCACAACGCGGGCCGTTCGCAGATGGCCGCGGCGCTGCTCACCCACCGCGGTGCCGGCCGGGTCCATGTCCGCTCCGCCGGATCCGCACCGACACACGAGATCAACCCCGTTGTCGTCGATGCAATGGCAGAACTGGGCCTCGACCTGGGCGATGCCTACCCGAAACCGCTGACCGACGATGTCGTCGCAGCCGCCGACGTCGTGGTCTCGATGGGGTGCGGGGATGCCTGCGCGATCTACCCGGGCAAACGCTACCTCGACTGGGAGCTCGACGACCCGGACGGCAAGTCCACCGAGGAGGTGCGCCGCATCCGTGACGACCTCGACGCCCGCGTCGGCACACTCCTCACCGAACTGACGACGCCCGTTCCCGCCTGACGCAGCCAATCCCGCAGCGTCACCAACGACTGAAGAAGGGCTTCCAATCTCATGTCCGACACACCCAGCGTGTTGTTCGTCTGCGTCCACAACGCGGGACGCTCGCAGATGGCCGCCGGATTCCTCACCCACCTCGGCGGCGACGACGTCGAGGTCCGTTCCGCAGGTAGCGCGCCCGCGGAGTCCATCAACTCTGCGGCCGTCGAGGCCATGGCCGAGCTAGGCATCGACATCTCCTCTCAGACCCCGAAGATTCTCACCCCGGGCGCCGTCGAAACCTCCGACGTGGTCATCACCATGGGCTGCGGCGATGCATGCCCGGTGTTCCCCGGCGTGAGCTACCGGGACTGGGCCCTGCCGGACCCGGCAGGTAAAGGCGTCGACGCAGTGCGTCCGATCCGCGACGAGATCAAGTCCCGAGTCGAGGACCTACTCGCTGAACTGGTTCCAGCGCGTGCAGGGTCGCGTCGATGAGCACACCGAGCGTGCTGTTCGTGTGTGTCAAGAACGGCGGCAAATCGCAGATGGCCGCCGGACTGATGCGCACAGCAGCCGGGGACACCGTCGAGGTGCATTCGGCCGGCACCAAGCCCGGTAGTGCGGTGAACGCGCTGTCCGCGGAGTCGTTGCTCGAGGTCGGTGTCGACCTCGCAGGCGAGCAACCGAAGCCGATCGACCCGGACCTGCTTGCGCGGATGGACTACGTCATCACCTTGGGCAGCGAAGCCACGGTCGACCGGATCGACGGCCCGAGGTTCGAGAACTGGGACACCGACGAGCCGTCGGAGCGCGGGATCGACGGCATCGAGCGGATGCGACTCGTTCGCGACGACATCGCCGCCCGCGTCGACGATCTCGCTGCACGACTGCAGCACTGACTCCTGCTTTCTTCCCATCCCGCACGCTCTCGCTCCACCTTCGTACGCCCGCACGCCTCTGCTCAGAAGGAGCACCTGTCATGCCTGGACGCAAGATAGTCGCCATCGGCGGCAGCGACGCCGGAATCAGCGCAGCCCTCCGTGCCCGGGAACTCGACCCCACCGCCGAGGTCACCGTCGTCGTCGCCGACGCCTACCCCAACTTCTCGATCTGCGGAATTCCCTATTACGTCTCCGGTGAAGTCACACACTGGACAAATCTCGCTCACCGCACCGCCGAGGACCTCGCCGCCACCGGCATGCGAGTACTCACCGACACCCGCGCCACTGCCATCGACGTCCCCGGACAATCGCTCGCTGTCACCGGCCCGGACGGCAACGACTTCTCGCTGGACTACGACGCATTGATCGTCGGCACCGGCGCTGTCAGCGCCCGCCCGCCCATTTCCGGTCTAACCGGACCGGACGCACTCGGCCCGAAAGACGGCGTGCACCTGCTCCATTCGATGGGCGACACGTTCGAGGTCATGGACTCGATCACCATCCGCGACCCGAAGACCGCAGTCATCATCGGCGCCGGATACATCGGCCTCGAGATGGCCGAAGGTCTCACCACCCGCGGTATCGCCGTCACCCAGATCGAAGCCCTCCCAGAAGTCCTCCCGACCGTCGACCCCGAGCTCGGTGCACTGGTGCATGCCGAACTCGAACGCGGCGGCGTCGAGGTCGTCACCGGCACGACGGTCTCCTCGATCGGCCGAGACGGTCACGCGCTCACGGTCACCGCCGCGACATCGGCAGGAGAATCCCTGTCGCGGACGGTCGATCTGGTGCTCGTCGTGGTCGGGGTCCGCCCGGATGTCTCTCTCGCGGCCGATGCCGGTGCGCAGCTCGGCGACAAAGGCGCGATCGTCGTCGACGCCGGTATGCGCACGTCTCTGCCGAACGTGTTCGCAGCCGGGGACTGCGTGGTCACCCATCATCGTCTGCTCGGGTCGACGTGGCTGCCGCTGGGCACCACCGCCCACAAACAGGGTCGGGTCGCCGGGGAGAACGCTCTCGGCGGTGACGCCGTGTTCGCGGGGAGCCTCGGCACCCAGGTGGTCAAAGTCTTCGACCTGGTCGCCGCCCGGACAGGTTTGCGTGAGCACGAAGCCCACGACGCCGGCACCGGGTGGATCCCGGTGTCGACCACCTCGACCCCGGACGATCACAAGGCCTACTACCCGGGTGCGACCCCGATCTCGATCCGTATCACCGGCGACACGGCCACCGGACGACTGCTCGGGGCACAGCTGGTGGGACGACGGAGTGCCGAGATCTCCAAGCGCGTCGACACCTACGCCGCGGCACTGTTCCACGAGATGACCGTCGACGCCGTCAGCGAACTCGACCTGTCCTACACCCCGCCCCTCGGATCACCCTGGGACGCGGTGCAAATGGCCACCCAGGCCTGGGTCAGGGAGCATCAGCTCGACGCTCAGCGCCGCACTGTCACAGTGTGACCCAACCTGACACTGCTACAACCGTGACCACCACCTCCACCGAGGTGGTGGTCATCGGCGGCGGCCAGGCCGCGCTCGCCGCCGGCTACTACCTGCGCCGCGCGAAACTCGACTTCGTGATCCTCGACGACCAGCCCGCACCGGGTGGGTCGTGGCAGGACTACTGGCCCTCGCTGCACCTTTTCTCACCTGCGCAGTATTCGCACCTACCCGGGTGGCCGATGCCGCCGTGGCCGGACGGCTTCCCGCCCGCCTCACACGTGGTGGACTACCTCACCGCCTACGAGACCAAGTACGACCTACCCGTCCGCCGGCCTGTCCGAGTGGACTCCGTGCACCGCAGCGCCGATGGCGGGTACCGCGTCGACACCGACGCCGGCTCGATCGGTGCGGCGGCGATCATCAATGCCACCGGTACGTGGCCCCGCCCGTTCTGGCCGAGTTACCCGGGGATGCGGGACTTCACCGGCGTTCAGTTGCATGCCGCCGACTACCGCACCCCCGAGCGATTCGAGGGTGTGCGTGTTGCTGTGGTCGGGGGCGGCAATTCGGCGGCGCAGATCCTCGCGGAGATCTCGACCGTCACCGAGACGCTGTGGTTCACCACCCGCGAGCCTAGGTTCCTGCCCGACGATGTCGACGGCCGCGTCCTGTTCGATGTCGCCAGCGACCGAGCCCGTGTGCTGGCGAGCGGCGGTGACGATTCCGGCGGGGTCGCCGGGTTGGGCGACATCGTCATGGTCCCGCCCGTGAAAGAAGCACGTGATCGGGGTGTGCTGCACAGCCGACGAATGTTCACTGCGGTCGTGCCGGATGGTGTGACCGATGGGGAACAGACGGACAGGCTCGACGCGATCGTCTGGTGCACCGGCTTCCGGCCCGCCCTGCGGCACCTGCGTCCTTTGCATCTTCCGTCGACGGACACCTCGCCGATATCGTTGCATCACAATCATGTTCAGGATCAGCCGACGATGGTGTTTCTCGGTTACGGCGACTGGACCGGCGCGGCATCGGCCACGCTGATCGGGGTGGGCCGCACCGCACGTGCCGTGATCTCTGAGCTGGTGACAGCGCTGTCGTGAATGTACTGGTCGGGACATCAGTCGGCGCGGCGTTCGAGGAGGACGGTGTCGCGCCACACCCCATCGAGCTGGGCGATCCGCTCACGGATACCAACCGTTCGATACCCGGACGCGTGATGCAGGGCGATGCTGGCGCGGTTCTCGGGGAAGATCGAGGTCTGCAACATCCACAAGCCGTCAGCATCAGCCTCGGTGACCTGTCTGTGCATCAACGACTTTCCCACCCCACGGCCTCGAAATTCCTCGCCGACGTACACCGAATTCTCGGCCACCCCGCGGTAGCAGTCCCGGGCCGACACCGCCGTCAACGCCGCCCATCCGGCGACGTGGCCGTCGACGACGGCGACCCAGCGATGACCCAGCAACCATTTCTCGGCCAGTTGGTCCTGCGAGGGGACCTCGGTCTCGAACGTCGCGTTGCCGGTGGCGATTCCCTCGGAATAGATCCGCCGCACCGCATCCCAGTCGGCGTCCGTCATCGCGCGTACGGTGACATCGGCCGGGAGGTCCGCCGGGCAGCATGGACGAGGGGTGAGCACCCCCATCACCGCGTCGGCGGCATGCGGCAGACCGGTGCAGCACGTCGGGTTCACCGACACGATCGTCGTTGTGCCTCTCTTACCGAGGGTCACGAAGCCGACGTCGGCGAGCTTACGGACGTGATGCGAGACCGTGGGTTGCCCGATCTCGAGCGCGTCGGCGAGCTTGCCGACGGCGATCCCTGCACCGGATCCGGCGACCAGATGCAGGATCCGCACCCGCATCGGCTCAGCCAGGCAGGCGAACCACTGGGCATACGTCGCCGCATCACCCGCCCCGAGCGGGGCGAGATCGATCGGCGCATCGACGAGCGGGGCGATAACGGTCATCACCGAAGTATATCGATGCCTGTCGATGGTTGTCAGCATCGACGAGTATCGATACAGTCACCTCATAAGCATTGATGATCATCGATGAAAGGGAGTAAGAAGATGACCGAGTACCCCGTCGTGGTGATAGGTGCCGGACCCATCGGCCTCGCCGCTGCCGCACATCTGACCGAAACCGGTTCTGCGGTCCTCGTTCTCGAACGCGGACACAGCGCAGGTGCTGCCGTCGCAGAGTGGAATCATGTCCGCCTGTTCTCCCCGTGGTCCGAGGTCGTCGACCCCGCCGCCGCCCGCTTGCTCGAGCCGACCGGGTGGACCGCGCCCGACGGCGAGACCTATGCAACGGGCCGAGAGTGGGTCGAGGCCTACCTCGGACCATTGGCGGCAGTCCTGGGCGACGTCGTCCGGGTCGATTCCGAGGTGGTCGGCGTCGCGCGACGTGGACGCGACCGTGTCGTCGACGCAGGCCGCGACACCGAGCCCCTCTCCGTTCACATCCGCCACAGCGACGGCAGCGAGGAACGCATCCTGGCCCGCGCCGTCGTCGACGCATCCGGCACCTGGGGATCGCCGAACCCGCTGGGCAGTGAAGGCCTCCCGGCCGTCGGCGAACGCACTGCCGCCCAACGAATCTCGTACCGCGTTCCTGATCTCGCCGACGAGCAGATCCGGGCCGAGTACGCGGGCAAGCACATCGTCATCGCCGGCAGTGGACATTCGGCGCTGACCGCGATCATCACCTTCGCCGACCTCGCAGCCCAAGAGCCGGGCACGACGCTGACGTGGGCGGTGCGACGCGGTGTCACCGACGAGGTGTTCGGCGGCGGCGAATCCGACGAACTCGCCGCCCGCGGCGCACTGGGCCTACGAGCGAAGAAGGCCGTCGACGACGGCTACCTGACCGTGGTGTCCGGATTCCGCACCGAAACGATTGCACCGCAAGACGACCGACTCACGTTGGTCGGAGATGGTGGCGCTCGGATCGAGGGTGTCGACCGGGTAGTGGCACTGACCGGGTTCCGGCCGGACCTATCCTGGCTGTCCGAGGTTCGCCTCGATCTCGACCCCACCCTGCAGGCACCGAGGTTCGTGGCCGAACTGGTCGATCCGAACATGCACTCCTGTGGATCGGTGTCACCGCACGGCGTAGTCGAACTCACCCAACCGGAACCAGGTTTCTACCTCGTGGGGATGAAGAGCTACGGCCGCGCACCGACATTCCTCGCGATGACCGGCTACGAGCAAGTACGCAGCATCGCCGCCGAACTCGCCGGCGATCACGACGGCGCACGGAAAGTCGAACTGACCCTTCCCGACACCGGAGTCTGCGGCGGAGCAGGACTGTTCGACGACCCCAACGCCGGCGCAGCCGGCAGCGGCGGATGCTGCGGTGCACCGGCAGCACCGGAGCTGATCAGCCTCAGCGCACCCTCTCGTGACTGAACCGGTCACCGACCCGGCGTCGGAACAGGAAGCACCGCATCCTGGGCGACGCCGGGTTCTGACCGTCCTGTGTCTCACCGAGATCACCAGCTGGGGAATCCTCTACTACGCCTTCCCTGTTCTCTCCCCGGCGATCACGGCGGACACCGGCTGGTCCACGTCGGTGATCGTGGCCGCGTTCTCGCTGAGCCAGCTCGTCGCAGCGCTGGTCGGGATCCCGGTCGGACGGATCCTGGACCGTCACGGACCGCGCTGGGTGATGACCGCCGGATCCGTGATCGCGGCCCCGGCCCTGGTGGTCGTTGCCACATCGCAGAGCCTGGTCGTGTTCTACCTCGGCTGGACCGCCGCTGGGGTGGCGATGGGCGCCGTGCTCTACCCACCCGCCTTCGCCGCACTGACCCGGTGGTGGGGAACGGACCGCGTCCGGGCGCTGATGATCTTGACCCTCGCCGCCGGGCTGGCAAGTACCGTCTTCGCACCGCTGACCGCACTGTTGTCGGACCAGAGTGATTGGCGTCGAACATATGTGGCCCTCACCGGCATTCTGCTCGTTGTCACGGTGCCGGGCCACCTGTTCGGTTTGCGCGGCCGCTGGCCGAAGGTCACTGCGGTGCATCCCGACGCGCCTGCCGCGATGGACAAGGCCGATGTCGTTCGAAGTCGGCCGTTCGTCATGCTCACCGCGTCGCTGAGCCTGGCGGCGTTCGTCGCGTTCGCTGGAGTGTTCAACCTGGTTCCACTGCTGATCGAGCACGGCGCAGATCCCGCCGTCGCCGCTACCGCACTCGGACTCGGCGGACTCGGCCAGGTCCTCGGGCGAGTCGGATACCTACCGCTGCAACGCTTCACCGGGGTCCGCGGACGAACAGTCGGTATCATCGCAGCCACGGCGCTGACCACCCTCGCACTCGGCGTCGTCACCTCCCTGATCGCATTGGTCGCCATCGCGGTCGGCGCCGGACTCGCCCGCGGAGTCTTCACTCTCATCCAGGCCACCGCCATCACCGACCGATGGGGACCCGCCGAATACGGGCACCTCAACGGCATCATGTCCGCACCCATCGTGATCACGATGGCAATAGCACCGTGGGCCGGATCCCTGGTCGCAGGATGGACCGGCAGTTACTCCGGCGCCTACATCGTGCTCGGGGCATCAGCGTTGGCTTCCGCCGCCCTGGCGGCCTACAGCGTTCCGAAACTGATCGACCAGACCCCACAACAGACGGAATCATCGGCTATTCGTCTTCATTAGATACGTCGCATTACCGGTAGCATTGACATTCATTGTTGTATTGGACTTATGTTTGACAATTGTCGCAATGCCTGAGTCATGCTCATTGTGTACCGCCGAACTAGCCAACGCCTGAGCATGCTCAGCTCTGAGTTCACCAACCGTACGAATCTGGTCAATCAGACTCCCCTGTGTCGTAGTCGTACCGACCAGTGCAACATTAGCTCTAGACGCTAGGAACATGACTGACGACAAGATCGTATGTTTACGCTTGGCAATGTCGTTCTCCGAGTAGCTAGACGCATCGCCTTCTACATCATCCAATAACAAATAGTCTGGTCTTTGATTACCGATCTTCAAACCAAGTGTCTTAGCGTCAATGCCTCTGGCTACAAAACTAAATCCATTTGCTTGCTGTATTTGGCTACGACTCTGTGACACGAATCGGCTAGCTGTACCGCGCATCATTGGCTTGCATAGTTCTCGATAGTCTAGCTTTAATAACTCATTGCTCTGTAGCTCAGCACTGAATGTTGCAAGATGTTGCTCTGCCTGAGTTGCTGAGTCACTGAATGCCGCGATGAACTTACTGTGACCATGCGCTGCTAGCCATAGCGGAATTAATTTAAACAGCCATGTGGACTTGCCTGATTCACGTGGCGCAATCCATGCATCACGCATTGCCTTGTCGGTACATAGCGATTGAGCGTAGTCGGCTAGATCAAGATGAAACTGCGCAAGACTCGGTGCTTCGTCATCAAATCTGATTGAACTTTGAAGATAGACCAGTACGAACATAAGACAGTCATTCTTCGTCCACTGTCGGCGCATTGCCGATATGTGTCTCAAGTGTTGAGGAAACTTATCTAGATATTGATCTATGTTCATTCTGTACCGCGCTGCTCGGCCAGATACTGCTCGTAAATCTTGGCGGCATCTTCATCTGTCGTGTCGGCCTTGGCGGTATGGCTTGTTGGCTTGCCTCTGAGCATCTGAATGCTGTCGGTAGCCTTCTTCAATCCCGCCACGATCTTGTCGTACTCCGCTGGTGTCAGGGTCTTGGACTCCAACAGCTCAAGACCTCTGGCTAGCCTCGTGCTTTCACAGAGGTGAGGATCTGATCTGTGTCGAAAACGAAGAAAGGTGCTCCCACCTGCGATAATTCGACTTGTCTAAGGTTGAATACACGCTGGAACAAGGAGCACCCTTCTGGTGAGCAAGTCTACGTCGTCGTACCCCACCCTGTCCGTTGATGCCACCGGAACCGGTGTCGTGTCGCACGCCGGTGCAGTGACTTTGCTGCGCACGGCGGAAGTGACGGGATTGACCGCAGCGTTGTCGAAGCAGCTCGTGTCGTGGCGGAAACCGTTGGCGCAGTTCGACCCCGGCAAGATCGTCCTCGACCTCGCAGTGTCGCTGGCCCTCGGTGGGGATTGCCTCGCCGACATCGCCACCCTGCGTGAACACGCTGCCGTCTTCGGAAGAGTTCCCTCCGATCCCACCGTCTCCCGCCTGATCACGGCATTGACCACCGACACCGCCTCGGTGCTCACCGCGATCGACACCGCCCGAGCATCCGCTCGCACCGCGGCGTGGAAACACGCCGGCGAGCACGCTCCCGATCACGACATCACCGCCAAGAATCCGATCGTCATCGACCTCGATGCCACCCTCGTCGCGGCCCACTCGGACAAGGAGTCTGCTGCACCGACGTACAAACGAGGCTATGGATTTCATCCCCTGATGGCGTTCGTCGACCACGGCACCAGCGGGACCGGTGAACCTGTCGCGGCGCTGCTGCGGCCCGGTAACGCCGGATCGAACACAGCGGCAGATCATATCGAGGTCACTCGGAAAGCGTTGGCACAGTTACCCTCCACCAGCAGCACACGCCCCGGCAAGAAGGTGCTCATTCGTACCGACGGTGCCGGCGCGAGCCACAAATACCTCACCTGGCTCCACAACCAACGGGTCTCGTATTCGATCGGATTCGGGCTCACCGATGCGATGGTCACCGCACTCGCCGACGCTCCCGAGGACGCCTGGTCGGTCGCCGTCGACGCACAGAAGAAAGTCCGTGACGGTGCCTGGGTCATCGACGCCACCGGCATCGTGGACCTCACCGCCTGGCCGGAGGGGATGCGCGTGGTCATCAGAAAAGAACGACCACACCCCGGTGCTCAACTACGGTTCACCGATGCCGACGGCCTGCGGTTGACTGCGTTCGCCACCAACACCGTCGGCGGGAAGGTCCAGGATCTCGAACTTCGTCACCGTCGCCGTGCGCGCTGCGAGGACCGGATCCGCGTCGCGAAGGACACCGGTCTCACCAACTTCCCGTTGCACGGCTTCGATCAAAACCGCATCTGGCTGGCTATCGTGCAACTCGCCCTCGACC
>NZ_MKKY01000028.1 GCF_002091955.1 Rhodococcus sp. 1168
ACCGAGCGATCGCTCGGTCTGAGATTTCGAGGAGCATGTCTGTGGCTGTCGATCTGACCTACTCACCCCACGTCCAGGCGCTGATCGGCAAAACGCGGACTTTCATACGGGAAGAGGTCCTCCCGATCGAAGACGAATTCCTCGGAAATTTTACCGACGCAGGTGGCGATGAGCTGCGGATTTCGCTGCAACAGGCGGCGAAGAAGGCGGGCGTGTTCGCGCCCCACGCACCCGTCGAGTACGGCGGCGCAGGCCTGAACATGAGCGACCGCGCACCCCTGTTCGAAGAGGGCGGATACTCGCTCTTCGGGCCTGCCGCGCTCAACATCGGTGCGCCCGACGAGGGAAACGTGCACATGTTGGCGCATATTGCCTCCGGCGCACAGAAGGAACAGTTCCTGGCACCGCTGGCAGCAGGCGATGTCCGATCGGCATTCGCGATGACCGAACCCGCACCGGGTGCAGGCTCGGACCCCTCGGCGTTGCGGTCCACCGGAATCAAGGTCGAGGGCGGTTGGCGCGTCGACGGGCATAAATGGTTCATCACCGGCGCCGATGGCGCAGGATTTTTCATCATCATGGCCCGCACCGCAGGCAAGCCCGGTGACCGCGGAGGAGCGACGATGTTCCTCGCGCCCGCCGACACCGAAGGTATCAAGGTCGGCCGCCACATCGGCACTCTCGACCAAGCGACGATCGGTGGCCACTGCGAGGTCTTCTTCGACAATGTCTTCGTCCCCGACGAGAACGTGCTCGGTGCCGTCGACGAAGGATTCAGCTACGCGCAGGTGCGTCTCGGACCTGCCCGCATGACACACGTCATGCGCTGGCTCGGTGCAGCCAGACGCGGACACGACGTCGCTGTCGCGCAAGTTGCGCAGCGTGAAGGGTTCGGCTCTGTCCTCGGCGATCTGGGCATGATTCAGAAGATGGTCGCCGACAACGAAATCGACATTGCCGCGACGCGAGCGCTGCTGGTCCAGGCCTGCTTTGCGCTCGATCAGGGCTCGACGGCAAGTAACGAGACGTCGATCGCGAAGACATTTGCAGCCGAAGCCGTCTTCCGGATCGTCGACCGCAGTATCCAAATGTGCGGGGGCCTCGGGGTTTCCGACGACCTTCCCCTCGCGCGACTCTCGCGTGAAATCCGCCCTTTCAGGGTGTACGACGGCCCGTCCGAGGTCCATCGCTGGGCCATCGCAAAGCGAGTTGTCGGCGCCGCGAAGAAGGCCTCGAAGTCGTGAAGTAACCGACCAACTGGTGATCTTGGCGCCAATCTGCGTAGTCTCAGCACGCTGGCGGTATCTGCACTTTTCAGAGTTATAGCGTTAGGATGACGCTTGGTGATTGTTGGTGAAAATTGCCTGAATTCACCCCCTGGGGAACCTTAAATACGATCCACAAGATTTCGGTATTGTCGAAAGAAATCTGAACCCCATGGCATCGCAGTGCTTAAAACTGGATCAACTGCGTCGGTCGCTGTGACCGAGGTGATGGTAAACGAAAAGGAACCGATATGAAAATTGCGCAGAAAGTGGCGATTGTTACCGGTGGCGGTGGCGGGATCGGCGGTGCTTTGGCTGCGCAATTGGCCTCTGGGGGTGCACGTGTCGTAGTAGCGGACATTGATGCTGCTGGAGCAGCATCTGTGGCGGACGCTATCAATTCGCGAACGCCCGGAGCGGCAGTGTCAGCAGGTGGGGACGTCGCTGACGAAAAGGTTATCGCCAGTTTGATTTCACAGGCAGAGCGAGAGTTTGGATCCGTCGACCTATACTTCGCGAACGCAGGTGTAATGGGAGACATGGGCCTCGGTATCACTGAAGACATGTGGAGCACGATGATCGACGTCAACGTTCGGGCTCACATTCGGGCGGCCAAGCTTCTTGTGCCTGGTTGGGTCGAGCGCGGTGAAGGCTACTTCATCAGCACCGCTTCTGCGGCCGGTTTGCTCAGTCAAGTCGGGTCGGCTGCCTACTCAGTGAGCAAGCACGCTGCGGTGGCTTTTGCAGAGTGGCTCTCGATTACATATGGAGACCAAGGTGTTCGAGTCAGCTGCCTGTGCCCGATGGGCGTCGACACAAAGCTTCTATATGCAGGCGAAAGCACGGAAGACCCGATCGGCAGGGCGGCGACCGGAGCCGTTTTAGCAGCGGGAGACGTACTGAAACCTGCTGAGTGCGCCCAGATCGTTCTTGCCGCGATAGAGGCAGAAGAGTTTCTAATCTTGCCACACAAGAATGTTCTGGATATGTGGCGCCAGAAGAGTGCCGACTATGACCGCTGGTTGCGTGGAATGCGCCGGTATCAGGCATCTCTGCTCGCAGGCACAAGGTATTGACGTGTCCCCGGTGAACTGGGCGGATCGACGTCCCAGACTGTAACGCGTTGAGCGGCGGTAGGTTGTTACGTCGTTCGATGTACCCGGGCGGCATGTCGTCGTATTCGGTGTGGATGTGTAGGCAGCCTGGCAGTACTCCGACGAACTTGTTGCCGAGTGCGAGTAGCGCCGGATTCCGGTCCAGCAAGCATGGTTTGGGAAGCCTGGCCTGCACACCAGCACGCTTGGTTATTGCGGCGGCAGGATAGCCACCACGGCCACCATTCCTCCTGATTTCACGGCTCACAGTCGACGGCGCACGACCCAGGGCGGAGGCTTTCGATCGAATTGTGTCTCCGGGCGAGGATTGAGCGCGAGATTGCCTCACGCTCAACAAGAGTCAAAGAGCATATTTTGCACTCTGGGCTCCGCAGGCGCGATGCCGCCGTGATACTTCAGAAGGGTGAAGGCCGATCCCGGAGCCTTACCGGTTGCGCCGGATATGACACTGATCGACTCTAGACCGCCAGCGCCTCCATAACTTGGACTTCTCTTCATCCAACATTCCAGGTCGGCCGATCCTCGACACCCGCGCCCCCATTCAACTGCACTGTTGCGCTGCCTTTGATTGTAAGATGTCTTTGTCCTGATTGAAGACCTGCTTGCGTAGCCTGGCAAGTTCAGTGAGCTTTGTTGCGATCAGTGGTTGACCGCGGACGCGGCCAATTCACATCATGGGCGTTCACCCGCCGGGCGCACGAATCGGGACTGGTCCCGTCGATGGGATCGATCGGCGATTGCCTGTTGACCGGCTAATCCACCCAATTGTTACCGCGAATCGACACGCCGACCCGCGAAATGCTTGATCGGCGGTGACGTTGGGGTTACACCTGTCTCATGACGATTCAGCACGCGCTGGATCTCGGACCCGGCACCGATGTCGCCTGGACACTGTCCGGGGCCCACACCATGTTCGAGTACCTCGAGATCTTTCACAATCGCCAACGTAGGCACAGCGCTCTCGGGATGCTGACACCGATCGAGTTCGAGAACGTACGCTTTACACATCAACCCGTATCCTGAAGTCAAATATGACGGCTCCCACGAAACTCGGGGCACATCAGTCTGCAGACTTGCCGGGGTGATTCAAACCTCAGACGGTGGCCTGATGGCAGGCGTTCCACACCGCACCCTCGGCTGAGTCCTGTGGTCTATCGAACCTGGGCAATCCTGGGCAATCCTGGCCATCTCTCCTGCAGTCATGATGCTTGTGTGATCTGATAGCCAACGCGCCGAACCGTTTTGATCCACTGTGGATTGGAAGGATCGTATTCTACCTTCTGTCGTATCCGGTGGACGTGCTCAGTGACTGTGGACTGGTCCTGCCACTGCGAGGATGAGCGCCACACATGGGTGAGCAATTGTGCGCGTGTGAAGACCTGCCCCGGTTTGCCGGCCATGAAGGCGAGAAGGTCGAACTCGCGTGCTGTCAACTCAACGCGAACATCACCGACGGTGACTGTGCGCGCGAGCAAGTCGACATAGAGATCGCCAAACCGCAATGGAGATAAGTCATGGCCGTTCGATCGTCGAAGTACAGCACGGATTCTTGCTGCCAACTCACCGAGATTGGCCGGCTTTACCAAATAGTCGTCCGCTCCCATGTCGAGAGCTACGATGCGGTCCATCTGCCCTGTTCGTCCAGACACGACAATGACCGGAAGCAAGGAAGCGAGAGGGTCGGAGACCGTCCGGATTTTGCGCAACATGTCAAGACCACCAATTCCCGTGCTGCTGAGGCCCAGATCCAGAACTACCAGATCAGGCTGGCTGCGGTCGATCGATTCGAGTGCGGATTCGCCGTCCGGGAATCCAACGACGTTGAAACCCTCGGACTCCAATTTCCAGGACATCAGTACTCGAATCCGTTCGTCGTCATCAACGACCATGACCGTCTTCGGTTGGCTCGTGAGCATGATCGTCGGGCTCCTTGGCAACGATTTGGTATCGGGTTCGGACTCTTCGACGGCGAGCCAGTCGTCGGAGGTCGACGGCGGACTGCGCATGAGGTGACAGCTGGCGTCGGCGAGCGAATCCGTCCAAAGTTGGTGCAGGTCGGTAGTGCGGGTTGCGGCCATCGCGTGGTCTTTCTGCTCGAGCGGATTTGGTCGCTCTGTTCGAAAAACCTCGCGACGGCCGCAGAGATCACGCCGCGGTAATTCCGCCGTCGATCACAAGTTCGGATCCTGTTACCCAAGTCGATTCGTCCGACGCGAGGTACAGAATGCCCCAAGCCACGTCCTCGGGAATGCCCGGTCGACCGAGCGGATGTACAGCGGCCAACGCCTTGTAGAACTCGTCGCGGTCTCCCGTGTTGTCGCCGAGTTGTTGCACCATCGGCGTCCACGTGTAGCTGGGATGCACGGAATTGACCCGAATGTTGTATCCGGATTTTGCCACGTGCAGCGCAGCAGACTTCGTGAAGAGCCGCACGGCTCCCTTGGAAGCGTTGTATGCGGCCAGATTGTCGATACCGACAAGGCCTGCGATCGAGGAGATATTGACGATCGACCCACCCTTCGGATCCTGGGCTTTCATCACTTTGATGGCTTCCCGGGTACCCAGAAACACAGCTTCGCTGTTGATGCTGTTCACCCGACGCCAGCCTTCGAGGGTTGTATCCTCAACATTTGCGTCGTCAACGATGCCCGCATTGTTGACGACAATGTCGATGCGACCATGTGCGCCCATGATGGTGCTCATGATCTCGGCCCATGCCGCTTCATCTGTTACATCCTGATGTAGGTAGGTGGCGTGTCCGCCCTTCGCGACAATGTCCTCTGCGAGCGTCGTGCCCTCCTCGTCGAGCACATCGGTCAAGACGACGACAGCACCTTCCTTTGCCAGTAGCCGTCCGGTTGCTTCACCGAGTCCACGAGCACCACCGGTGATCAGAGCGACTTTGCCCTCAACTCTTCCCATAACACTCTCCCAATCCATTGTGACTGCTGTCACAGGCAACGCTAGGGCTTCGCAACGGACGCCAGAAGGTGTCAAAACACCAACTTGACCCGGTGCATATGAACCATCCGCATCACCGTCGGCGCCGGTAGCGTGGGAGCAATTGGAAAGGAGCCGAACAGTGAATGTTTTGGTGGTGGAGGACGACCGCGCGGGACGTGAACTGTTGGGTATGGTCCTGGAGAGCCGCGGGCATCGGGTCGACAGCTACGCGAACGGGCAGGGCGCGTTACTCGCCGCGCGAGTGTCGCATCCGGATATTTTGATTGCTGATCTTATGCTGAGTAGCGGGTATACAGGCTTAGACCTTGTCATCGCGTTCCGCGCTGATGATGGACTCAAGTCGATACCCATTCTCGTGCTCACTGGCATGTCGCGCTCGGCCGAGTTGCGTCTCGCACGTGAGAGCGGTGCCGATGTCTGCCTGACCAAGCCTGTGGATATACCACAACTACTATCCACGATCGAGGCACTTATAAATCCATAACATTTCGACAGTCGTTGTTGCGAGGAAACTCATTGCTCGTTCAGGTTGAGTCCACTGCGGACTGTGCGCATCAAATCATCGATGACCACAGGCTTCGGTATGAACTCGATAATTTCGAGATCACGAGGAACTCCACCCGTGGCGGCGCTTAGTGCGACAACAGGAACATCTCGACCAGGTAATTCGGTACGGACACGACGAATCAGGTCCCAGCCATTTCCGTCCGGAAGTTGGATATCGAGCAAGATCAAGTCGATTCTCTGACTGGGATCATCGAGAAGGTCCCAAGCCTCCGCGAGGGTCTTCACTGAAACAACGGTGATTGCTGAGGTCTGAGTGAGCGACGATTCGATCAGTCGTGCACAGGCTGGGTCGTCCTCGACAGAAAGGACGATGCCACCAGCTTCATTCTTCGTTTCCTGGGTTTTAGGAGGTAGCAGCGGCACCCAGTCTGCACTGGCGAGGGGCAGTGAGACCCAGAAGGTGCTTCCACAACCGATCGTACTGCGAACATCGAGGTGACCATTCATCAACTTGACCAGTTGTTTCGACAATGCGAGGCCCAAGCCGGATCCCTCGGCCGGATGCTCGCCGACTCGCTTGAACGGTATGAACAGGTCTGTCAGATCGTCTTCGCGGATGCCGGGCCCTGAGTCGGTTACCGCTATGCAATCAGTCTCGACCGAAATCTCGACGCGACCACCGGATGGCGAGAACTTGATTGCATTGCCCACGAGATTGATCAGGACTTGACGCAACCTCTGAGAGTCAGCGCGTATCCACAGATTTGGGTTTTCGGTACGCACCTCGAGCACAATCTCGCGATCGAGAGCCAAACCCGTGACGATTTCGATTGTGTCATGGACACTGTCGAGGGCTCTGACAGCCTCCAAACGCATCTCTAGCTGTCCAGTCTCCGCGCCTGACAGATCGAGTAAATCGTTGATCAGCTGGAGAAGATGGCGTCCTGCTGCGAGGATATGGCCCACCCCTTCGGTCTGGCGTTCCGGGGTGAGGCCGCCCATCTCCATCAATTGGGCAAATCCGATCACAGCGTTCAGTGGGGTGCGTAACTCGTGGCTGACAAGCGCAAGAAAATCGGTCTTCGTCTTACTGGCTGCCTCTGCGACGGCTTGTTCCCTCCTGGCATGGGCCACCCGACGACGCTCAGTCAAATCGAATAGTTCCACGCAGAAATACATCGGATCACCATCGGGCCCGGATACCAAAGACCCGCTCATGGCGGCCCAAAGTGGCGAGTCCGGGTCATTTGTCGTCACCCTCACCTCAGAGAGTCGGAATGACTCGTTGCCACCAGCTGATCGACAAGATGCAGCAGATCGAACGCCTTCCCGAAGACTCGTCGCATCCATCGGTTGAAGGAATTCTCCGAGCTGACGCCCGACACCGGGGGATCCCAGCATCGCTATCAGCGCCGGATTGGTTTGCAACAGTACACCGTCCATATCCATGACGGCCATTCCGACAGCAGCCCCGGTAAAGGCGCTGCGAAATCTGGATTCACTTTCCTGTAATCTGGAAAAAAGCATATAAGTGCCTATCGCAATCGACGCTGTATATGTGAATCGATTGACAAGCTCGATTGCGATAGGCGTCGGTTTCCATGGTTTCGAATGATAAACCGCAAAGGTGCCGAGCACTTCGCCTCGATCGGCATCGAGGATTGGAGTGGACCAACAAGAGCGGAGTCCGTGCCGGATCGCAAGGGTGCGAAAAACCGCCCATCGGTAGTCGGTGGCGATATCGACCGCAACCACTGGGCGCTGAGTGTAGG
The DNA here is from genome assembly GCF_002091955.1 of Rhodococcus sp. 1168. GTDB lineage: Bacteria > Actinomycetota > Actinomycetes > Mycobacteriales > Mycobacteriaceae > Rhodococcoides. The sequence continues at coordinate 7,624 of NZ_MKKY01000028.1, forward strand.
CCGCCGTGCCACATGAGCCGACTTGTGGACCGATCCGGACGCCGTCGATGGCCTGACGGAATGGCTCTGGAAGGTTGATGCTTGCGCCGTGCGACAACGTACCTGCCGCACGATCGAGCAACAAGATCGAGCAAATGCTGTCTGGAAGTTGCGCTTCCATCGCTCTGATCACGGCGCTGAGGCTCTCTGTGAGCGGTACGCGCCTGGCAATCCCTTCCAATATTTCGGCCTGAGCCTCGAGCAGCCCCAGTCCGGTGGATGGAAGTGTCTGTACTTGCTGCTCAGGTTCCTCAGACCGCCCAATAGGTAAGCGTAGGAGTACACATGTGCCGGCATGCCCGTCTCGCCGAAGGACCCGCAGTTCCCCGCCTGCCGCGTCGGCGAACTCCGTGGCCTCGCTCAGCCCGATCTCGTTTTGATTCTCTGGCCAGCCACTCTGAAATGCGGTGTGTGCACGCTTCAGCGACCATTCCACCGGAATACCGCACCCGTCGTCGATGATGCGGATCTCTACCGAATCCCGATCAGTACGCACCTCGCATTGGATAGTTTCAGCGCCGGCGGCTGTCGCATTGTCGATAATCGCTTCGATGGCGTCTACAAATTCGGAGTAGTCAACGACTACGGGAAAGGGGCCGTCGGCACGCACAGTTATTGTCGGCCCTGCGCGAGAAGCCTCATCGCCTGTGGCAATCTCGCTCGTGAGCGTCGTCGCGACGTCGATCTCCCGCAGTGATCCATAACGGGCCCTCCCCGGTCTACCGGCTCTCCAGGTCAAGTCACGACCCTGGCCGGCGATCTGTCGGAGCTGCTCGACCCGGGTAGAAGATTCTCCACCAGTGGTAAGCACGTCGGCCATCATGCCGACAGACAGGAAGGCTGTACCCAGATCGTGGACAGCTTGTCGGTGGTCCGTCATAGATGCGCGGCGTCGGTCGGCAAGTCGCCGAGCGGCGATGGTCGCCCAGCGCACGGTTCGGGGATCGGCATCACATGGAATTACAATGTCAGCTCCATCTAGTTGAGCCTGAACTGACAAATCGGGCCTATACGAAGGGACAAGTGCAACGATGGCAGAATCGGGATCGGACGCCCTCGTGTTGGCCACTGACACTGCGGCGACAACTTGACAAGAAGTTTCATGTGGATCTTCGTCGTCGCGCTGAAGGAGCTTCTGCATGGATAATCCCCAAGCACAAATACATCGTGAACAAACCTCGGCTGCGGCTCGAATGCCACAACCGCAATCGACCATAGCAGCACGCTTGGATACCTCATCGGTGGTCATCATCGATGACCACCGGGTTTTTACCGAGCTGTTCGCCGAGGCGCTGCAAGGCGCTGGGTGGCTTGTGCCTGCGACCGCGTTCAACCTCGCAGACGGGATGGCCGCGGTCGAGCGATTCCATCCAGATCTTGTAGTACTCGATCGCAACCTGCCAGATGGGGACGGACTGACCGTCCTCGAGCACATTCGCCAGGTAACTCCGGAGACGCGAGTATTGATGCTGACTGCATCCACAGATCGCGACGTCTTGCGCGAAGCGCTCGCCGCTGGGTGTCACGGGTACGTCACCAAATCGCGCGGCATTTCGGAAGTGCTGGCCGCAGTCGATGCAATGAATCGAGGTAACACCCCGATATCGACCGATCTCGGTCCCTCAGTTGGACCGGGTGCATATGAACCTGCTCCCTCCTTCACAGCTAGGGAGACCGACGTGTTGGAACTCGTCTGCGCAGGCATGACCAACCGCGAGGTTGCAGAGCGCCTATATCTCAGTGTGAACACCGTCAGGAATCATGTCGCTCACATACTGGACAAACTTGGTGCTCGCTCGAAACTCGAAGCGATGGCGATCGTCGGGCGCTCCGGTCTTGTCGGGACACGACCGGAGCGACGTTGATCATTCGTTGAGATGAACTTGTTCTTCCGGTGATTCCGACGTAGGAAACTATCGGGTGTGACGATGTCCCAGGTGACCGGATCGAGCACGACAGTCTTCGAGATGTCTACTCAGGCGTGGAGTGAGGGAAACTCGAGCTGCATGCATTGATCGATCCCTCGGTTCTCGGTTCCGAGTTCATACCTTTTTCACTGTCGAGAAACAGCAATGGCACGGATCTGCTTTCTCGGCAACCAATTTCGGTGGCCACAATTGCAAGTGGCTACTGTCACGACCGGAGACCGGTGTGCGGATTGGAGCTACCACGGCGTCACCCGCGAGACACCCGGGCTAATCCGACTGGCTTCTGGTATGTACTACATAGACAGGACACGCAATGACCGTAGAGTCGGCAACGCCGTCGCTCACTTCGAATCCCTCGGCCATGCGTCGCGTCCTACGTCGCGCACGCGACGGAGCGACTCTGAATGTCGACGAGGCATCGATGCTGTTGCAGGCACGTGGCTCCGACTTGACGGACTTGTGTGCATCGGCTGCAAAGGTTCGCGACGCAGGGTTGTTGGCCGCTGGACGTCCGAACACCGTGACGTACTCGCGCAAAGTGTTCATTCCGCTGACCCGCCTGTGCCAGGACAAGTGCCACTACTGCACCTTCGTGACAGTGCCGGGCAAGCTGCGTTCCGAGGGGCACGGAATGTACCTCGAACCTGACGAGGTGCTTGATATTGCCCGCGCCGGGGCTGAATTGGGTTGCAAGGAGGCGCTGTTCACCTTGGGTGACCGCCCGGAGGCACGCTGGCCCGAGGCCAAGCAGTGGCTCGACGAGCGCGGTTACGACTCCACCCTCGACTACCTGCGGGCGATGTCGATCCGCGTTCTAGAGGAAACGGGACTTCTCCCGCACCTGAACCCCGGGGTGATGAGTTGGCAGGAACTTTCGCGTCTCAAGCCGGTAGCACCGTCGATGGGAATGATGCTCGAGACCACTGCTACCAGGCTGTTCACCGACAAGGGTGAATGCCACTACGGCAGCCCGGACAAAGATCCGGCCGTTCGGTTGCGAACCTTGACCGATGCGGGCCGTCTGAACGTTCCGTTCACAACCGGCATCTTGGTGGGCATCGGGGAGAACTTCTTCGAGCGTGCCGAGTCGATAATAGCAATTCGCAAGTCGCACAAAGCATTCGGTCATATTCAGGAAGTCATCATCCAGAACTTCCTGGCCAAGCCGGACACGGCGATGCGCGATGCTCACGATGCGGGTCTCGACGAGTTCCTTGCTGCTATCGCCGTCGCTCGTCTGCACCTGGGCCCGACGATGCGGATCCAGAGCCCGCCCAATCTTGTCTCCAACAGTGAATGCCTGGCCCTCCTCGGTGCCGGCGTCGACGACTGGGGCGGGGTTTCGCCGTTGACTCCCGATCACGTCAACCCCGAGCGCCCGTGGCCGAACCTCGAGACCTTGGCCGCTATCAGTGCGGAGGCAGGCTTCGCGCTCACCGAGCGTACTGCCGCGCAGCCTGCCTACGTTCTGGCCGGAGCACCCTGGATCGACCCGCGGATCGCCGGTCATGTTCAGGCGCTAGCCGATCCGAAGACCGGCTTGGCCAAGCTGGATACCAGGCCGGTTGGTCTGCCGTGGCAGGAGCCGGACGAATCCTGGGAGTCGAGTGGACGTGTCGACCTCAATACCGAGATCGACACGGACGGCCGCAACACCGAAACGCGCAGTGACCTGGGCAGCGCTTTCGGCGACTGGGAGACCGTGCGCGAGCAGGTTCTCGAACTGAGCGCTCCCGTTCGCGTCGACACCGATCTTCTTGCTGCACTGCGCAGTGCCGAGCGTGATCCGGCCGGATGCTCCGACGACGAGTATCACGCTCTCGCCATCGCCGAAGGTGTCGGACTGGAAGCTGTTGTCGCACTGGGAGATATACTCCGCAAGGAAGCCGTCGGTGACGATGTCACCTACGTGGTCAACCGCAACATCAACTTCACCAACATCTGCTACACCGGTTGCCGGTTCTGCGCCTTCGCGCAGCGCAAGGGTGACGACGACGCCTTCACCCTCTCGGCTGAGCAAGTTGCCGACCGGGCGTGGGAAGCGCACGTCGCCGGGGCCACCGAGGTGTGCATGCAGGGCGGTATCGATCCGGAACTCCCCGTCACGGGCTACGCCGACCTGGTGCGTGCGGTCAAGAAGCGCGTGCCGTCTATGCATGTCCACGCGTTTTCGCCGATGGAGATTGTGAACGGCGCTTCGCGCAGTGGTGAGAGCATCCGCGATTGGCTCACGGCGTTGCGTGAAGCGGGACTGGACACGATCCCGGGCACCGCAGCCGAGATCCTCGACGACGAGGTGCGTTGGATCCTCACCAAGGGTAAATTGCCGACGGCAGAATGGATCGAAGTAGTCACGACGGCGCACGAAGTGGGCCTGCGTTCGAGTTCGACCATGATGTACGGGCATGTCGATCAGCCGCATCACTGGGTCGGGCACCTCAACGTTCTGCGCGGAATCCAGGACCGCACAGGCGGATTCACCGAATTTGTTCTCCTGCCCTTCGTACACCAGAGTGCCCCGCTGTACCTGGCTGGTGCGTCGCGGCCAGGTCCGACAATCCGGGACAATCGCGCCGCGCACGCCTTGGCGCGCATCATGCTGCACGGCCGGATCCCAAACATCCAGACCAGTTGGGTCAAGCTGGGCACCACCGGAACGCAGATGATGCTCAACGGCGGCGCCAACGACCTCGGTGGGACGCTGATGGAGGAGACCATCTCGCGGATGGCCGGATCCCAGCACGGCAGCGAGAAGACAGTCACAGAACTGCGTGCCATCGCCGAAGGTATCGGCCGACCGGCACGTGAGCGAACAACCACTCACGCAAGGCGTATTCAGATCCCATGATCAGGACCACGAGCAACCGCTATGGAGTCGTAGTACCCATCCGGTCACTGGAAACGGGTAAGAGCCGCCTTCTGCCTGATTCGCATCCCCTGCGGCCACAGCTCGCGCTTGCGTTCTTTCTCGATACAATTTCCGCGCTTGAACGCAGTCCGTTCGTGGATCGTATCGTGGTGGTGTCGAAAGACATGACCATCCACCGATCCGTTCGGGCGCGATGCGAGGTTGTGGCGGACGCCGAGTCTGGCCTTGCAGCTGCGGTGGACATCGGTGTCGAAGAGTTGCGAAACGGGCGGCATGCCGGGCCTGCTGCCGTTGTCCTCCCGGACTTGCCCTTTGCGACTGCCGACGCCTTCGACGAGTTCTTTCTCGATGCGCACAAACACGAGCGTGCATTCTTGGCCGACTCTGCCGGTGACGGCACGACGTGTGTGACAGCGACGTCGACGGACTTGCTGATCCACTGCTTCGGTCCGAACTCAGCCCGTACGCATGCCGCGATCGGACTCGTTGCACTAGGCGTTCCCGTACCCGCCTTACGTGCTGACGTAGATGTCCTCACCAATTTGTGCGATCAGCAGTCGCTGAAACTAGGTGCGGAGACCAGCAAAGTGTTGAGCCGTTGGCGGATCCACGTATAGCGAGTCGACTGCGACTCCACCCTGACCGTCGATCGGTGTATTGCTGTTCGGGAAAGCGACATTTACATACGTTCGATGATCGTCGCGTTTGCCATGCCCGCGCCTTCACACATGGTCTGCAGACCGTAGCGTCCGCCACTGGCTTCGAGGTGATTGACCATTGTGGTCAGCAGACGCGTTCCGGAGGATCCGAGTGCATGGCCGAGCGCGATGGCGCCGCCCCAAGGGTTGAGCTTGGCAGGGTCTGCCCCGAACTCCTGCGCCCATGCCAGGGGCACAGGAGCAAAGGCCTCGTTGACCTCGTACGTATCCATGTCCGCAATGGTCAAACCGGCACGCGCAAGAACCTTGCGAGTGGCGGGGATCGGTGCGGTGAGCATGAAGATCGGGTCGTCGCCGGCTACGGAGAAAGAGTGGAAGCGCGCACGCGGGGTCAGTCCCAGCTTGGACGCCATCTCTTCACTCATGATCAGAGCAGCGGAAGCTCCGTCGGTGAAAGGTGAGGAGTTGCCGGGGGTGATTGCCCACTGTGCCTGCGGGAAACGTTCTGCGTACTTCTCGGTGTGGAACGACGGCCGCAGCCCGGCCAGACCTTCTGCAGTGGTGGAGCCTCGGATCGTCTCGTCGACGGTGTGCGAAACGGTCTCTCCAGCAGCACCAATCACCGAGATGGAGACGATCTCTTTGTCGAACAACCCCTGCGCCGCCGCTGCTTCGGCGCGCTGATGGGAACGCACAGAGAACGCGTCGAGGGCTTGACGGTCGAACTTCCATTTTGCGGAGATCAGCTCGGCGGAGATGCCCTGGTTGACCAGGCCCTCGGGGTAACGTGCGGCAATCCCGGGGCCTGATGCGTCCTTGCCCATGGTTGTGGATCCCATGGGGACCCGGCTCATGGATTCGACTCCGCATGCGATCACGATGTCGTAGGCTCCCGCGATGACGCCCTGGGCTGCGAAATGCGCTGCCTGCTGACTTGATCCGCACTGGCGGTCGATGGTGGTGGCCGGAACCGAATCTGGGAACCCGGCGGACAGAACCGCACTCCGGGTGATGTTCAGGGCCTGTTCACCGGCTTGCCCGACGCAACCGCCGATGACGTCATCGACGAGTGCGGGGTCGAGATCGTTGCGTTCGATGATCGAACGCAGAACATGCGCCATCAGTTCGACTGGGTGGGTTCCAGCCAACGCCCCACCAGGCTTTCCTTTGCCGGATGCGGTCCGGAGGACATCGACGATCACTGCCTTGGTCATGGTGAGATTTCTTTCGTGTGAAGGGGTTTGGCGCGGATGGCGACCACGAGATGACGCAGAGCGTACAGATCAGAGGGTAGCAGCGCCTCGCCAGAGCTGCTACCGATTCTCCCCGGAATCCCTGCTGGACCGTCCCCGATGTCGCCCGTGCCGGAGCCCTTGGACAGTGACTGAGTTAGCTTCCTACACAGCAGGTTCCCAGTCGGCGGAGTTCACGGACGATGAATCATCGACCGGACGCGTGGCATCACTCCACCGATCGCCAATGACCTAAGGGCGGCGTCCTGCTGGACCGGGCGAACTGCTCAACGCTTGGATGGCCCGTACTCGACCGCTTCGACACAGCTTCAGGGCAGTCGGCTAGGAGCCAACGGTGTCGCGGCTCGATCCAGCTCGAGGGGCGGCCCCGCTGCCGGGATGGTGCAAATGCACTAGATCAATGTGGTGTGGTGAGCCCTTCTGCCCGGGCGAGTCTGCGCATAGCGTGGCAATCATCACACCTGGCGCAAGTTCACGACGGAGGACGAAGTGGGAAGAATCCGAGGCAAGGCTCGTCTGACCGCCATCGTTTTCCAGGGCCGGGAGACTGCGATCGATCACGTCTCGATTGGTCCATCAGGTTCGCAACCTTCCACTCCCCGTAGCCTTCTCGCCCGCACCTCATCAAGGAGTTCGATGACCTCCGGTCAATTGACGCTGCGCGACCTGTTCACGACCGCACTCGACCGCTTTGACGGTCAACCCGCCATCACATCAGATGGGACTACCGTTTCCTATCGGCAAGTTGTCTTGCAGGCGAACGGATTAGCGCGATTTCTGCACGACAACGGGGTGTCCCCAGGCACACCGGTTGCACTCATGATGAGCAACGGAGTCGAGTATGTAGTCGCTGACCAAGCGGTGCTGCGCTGCGGCGGCGCGAAAGTTCCGCTCAACGACATGCTGAGCGGCCGCGATTCGCGGTACATCCTGCACAACAGTGGTGCATTGGTGGCGATCACGACGCCCGCGCAACTCCCCCATGCCCTCAGCGCTCTCGCAGATCCCGATACGCCACTGCGTACGGTCGTGATCGTCGGCCCTGCACCGGTGCCGTCGATTTCGGGCGCAGTTCTGTGGGCGGACGCCGTAGGCGAAGGGGCATCCGCCCCGCCCAACGTCAGGATCGACCCCTCGGACATCGGAATGATCATCTACACCGGAGGGACCACTGGGGACCCGAAGGGCGTGATCCACTCGCACGGCGGACTGGCCCTGAATGTGCTCTCGCATGCCCTGGAGATCGGATTCGGTGACGACGAGCGGCTCATCATCACCTCACCACTTCCACATTCTTCGGGGTTCCACCTGCAAGCAGGCATGCTCAAAGGAGCTCACTCCTTCGTCGAGTCCGGCTTCGTGCCGGAGCTCGTCCTGAGTCGAATCGAGCTCGACAGGGCTACGTTTCTATTCGCCGTCCCAACGATGATCTACCGGTTGCTCGACCACATCACGCAAGCGACCGTCGAACGCACGGTTGACTTCTCGTCGCTGCGGACAATCCTCTACGGAGCCGCGCCTATCACACCGGATCGGCTCACGCAGGGCTTGGAAACCTTCGGGCCGGTATTCATGCAGCTCTATGGTCAGTCGGAAGCACCGAATTTCATCACGCGACTGACCCGCCAAGACCACGACCCCGCCAGGCCCGAGCGCTTGACCAGCTGCGGGCGGGCGGTCAGTATGGCCAGAATCCGCATCGTCGATGAGGACGGCAACGAATGCCCACTCGGTGTCGTCGGCGAGGTCACCGCGATGACGCCGTACACGATGGTTGGGTACCTCGGGATGCCGGAGAAGTCTGCAGAGACCATCCGGGATGGGTGGCTGTATACAGGCGATCTCGGGCGAGTCGACGAGGACGGCTACCTCTACCTCGTCGACCGCAAGAACGACATGATCATCACCGGCGGAATGAACGTCTACTCCGGCGAGGTCGAGAACATCATCGCGCAGATCGATGGCGTCGCTCAGGTCGCCGTCATCGGGATCCCCCACCCGGATTGGGGTGAGGCCGTCGTCGCGTTCATCGTCGAGTCGAGCGCGGGGTCCGCCGAACATGACGGCATCATCGCGCACTGTCGCGTGCAGCTTTCTCGGTACAAGGTACCGAAAAGTTTGCAAATCGTCACTGAACTGCCTCTGACAACGCTCGGCAAGCTGGACAAGAAGGCACTTCGAGCAACTGCAACCTCCAGACAAGCCCCGTAGCGTCGAGCAGCCGTCGAGGAGCCGCGAACCGCACATCAGCAATACCGCTCACACCCACGAGTCCATTCTGTTCCAACACTAGGAGTCCGTTCACCATGAAACTCTCTCTCTACCTTCCCAATTTCCGAAACAAGGTGACGGTCAAGGAGCTCGAGGACCTCACGAACCTTGCCGAGGACCTCGAATTCGACTCTGTCTGGACCCTTGACCGGATCATCGTCCCGGAAGCCTCTGATCGAGGGGAGCTTCAGCACTCTTTCGGCATGATGGAGGGCTTTCCTCGCTCTCTCCCCGTATCTTCTCGAGGCGAGTTCCTCCAAGGCATGCCATTGATCCCCTGGCTCGCTGCGAAGACATCCAAACTTCGGATCGGCATGAGCATCATCGACACGCCGTTCCGCTCACCCGGTGTCTTGGCCGCTGAATTAGCGACCATCGACCAGCTTTCCCACGGCAGGCTCAACGTCGCAGTCGGCTCCGGTTGGATGCCTGAAGAATTCGCTGCCGCGAGCGCAACGCACCTCTTCCCTCGACGACACGCGCACGTACGAGAAACGATCGAGATCATGCAGGGAATCTGGACCAACGACGTCTTCGAGTACCACGGTGAGTTCGCCGACTTCGAAAGAAGCGGGTTCGGGGCCAAGCCCGTGCAGACGCCGCACCCGCCAATCTATTTCAGCGGACTCAAGGATGCGAAGCGCTCGGCGCGCCGAGTCGCGAAGTACGGATTGTCTGGATGGATCGGCATTCAGGATTCACCGGAAGAGCTCAGCAAGTGGCGCGCCGGCATCAAGCGGGAACTCGAAGAACTGGGCAGTGATCGAACGATCGACGATCTCGACATCTGCAGCATGATCTGGTTTGTCATCACCGATCAGGAGACGGACCAGACGCCGCAGGGCAAAACCAGCAACCTGTTGACGGGAACCGCCGATCAGATTACCGACATGCTCAAGCGCTATAAAGAGGCCGGACTGACGATGCCCATTTTATGGCCGCCTTTCGCTGACGTGCCGGTATCGAAGACCCTCGACGACCTAAAGCGGCTCAAGGAAGAGATTATGCCCAAAGTCGAGGCCGGATAGCTCCCGGACCGATCCCCGCGGTCACTGCACTAGCCTGGGGCTTTCATGCCGGTGACTGAGCACGGCGTGTCAAAGTAAAGAGATGGCGCTCTGAGCTGGGATAATTCGACTTGCGAAGGCACGAATCAATCCAACTCGAGGAGCACCATCCCGGTGAGGAAGTCCACCTCGCCCTACCCCACCCTGTCCGTAGACGCCACCGGAACGGGTCTCGCGAAAGCATGCTGGAGCAGTGACGCTGCTCCGCACCGCGGAGGTCACCGGACTCACCTCAGCGTTGTCGGAGACACTGTCCTCATGGCGAAAACCGTTGGCGCAGTTCAACCCCGGCAAGACCGTCACCGATCCCGCAGTGTCACTGGCACTCGGAGGGGACTGCCTCGCCGACATCGCGACCCTGCGTGAGCACTCCGCCGTGTTCGGGAGAGTTCCCTCGGACCCGACAGTAAGCCGTTTGATCACTGCGTTGGCCGCTGATGCACCCGCAGTCCTGACCACCATCGACACTGCCCGAGCATCCGCCCGCGCCGCAGCATGGACCCACGCCGGCCAGAACGCCCCCGATCACGACATCACCGCGCAGAACCCAATCATCATCGACCTCGACGCAACCCTCGTCACCGCCCACTCCGACAAAGAACTCGCGGCACCAACCTACAAGCGCGGCTTCGGCTTTCATCCCCTACTCGCATTCGTCGACCACGGTAGCGCAGGCACGGGCGAACCCCTCGCCGCGCTACTGCGGGCAGGCAACGCCGGCTCCAACACCGCCGCCGACCACATCGACATCACCCGAAAGGCGCTCGCGCAACTGCCAATCACCACCGGCGGCCGGCCCGGAAAGAAAATACTGGTGCGCACCGACGGTGCCGCAGCCAGTCACGCCTTCCTGTCGTGGCTGCACAACAAACGGGTTTCCTACTCGATCGGGTTCGGACTCACCGACACCATGGTCACCGCGCTGCGCGAAGTTCCCGACAGCGCGTGGTCGGCCGTGATCGACGCTGACGAAAAGGTCCGCGACGGCACCTGGGTCATCGACGCCACCGGCGTGCTCGACCTCGCGACGTGGCCACCGGGCATGCGAGTGGTCATCAGAAAGGAACGCCCGCATCCAGGTGCTCAACTGCGTTTCACCGACACCGACACCGACGGACTGCGGTTGACTGCGTTCGCCACGAACACCGCCCGTGGTCAGGTCCAGGATCTCGAACTGCGGCATCGTCGACGTGCCCGCCGCGAAGACCGAATCCGAAACTCCAAAGACACTGGGCTCGACAACTTTCCACTGTACGGATTCGACCGGAACCGCATCTGGCTCGCCATCGTCGAACTCGCCCTCGAACTTACCGCATGGACACCGATGCTCGGATTCACAGAACACGACGCACGCCGGTGGGAACCGAAACGGCTACGTCTGCGGATCTTTTCGGTCGCCGGACGCGTCGCCGCCCACGCCCGCCGCACCCATCTACGGCTGTCGACAGATGCCTCGTGGTCGGCGCTGATCGTCACCGCACTGACCCGATTGGCGGCGCTACCCGCGCCCGCCTGACTACCGATCCTCACCCATACGATACGAAAGACACATTAGACACATCGCGCCCGATCGATGTGAACGCAGTCAAAAGCAGCAATCTCGAACGGACCAGGCCACCACGTCAGCAGGAAGAAAGATCGAGGCTAGGCGCACTTATGGTCGGACAATTACAACAGCCTTCCCCGATATCTGACCATTGTCGAGCATTGTGAGAGCCTGTGGGATCTGTTCAAAGGTAAATATCTCTTTGATGGCGGGTGCAATTTCGCGTCGCTCGTACATAGCGCTAAGAGCAGTATTCGCTGTCTCCATGAGCTTCTCGTCCGTGTCGAGGAATGCACCCCAGGCTACGCCTACCGCGGAAATATTCTTCAGCAGTAGCCTATTGATGCCGAGCTGCGGAATCTGGCCGGCAGCAAATCCGGTTACCAAGATGCGGCCTTCGGGCGCCATTGTGCGTAGTGCCTCGCCAAAAAGCCAGTCACCGAGGGGGTCAAGCACCACATCTACTCCGCGTCCGTTGTTGAGGGATCGGACTTTGGTAGAGAACCCCTTGTCCAGAATCAAGACGGAATCGGCTCCAGCGGACTGCGCGACGGCGGCCTGTTCGTCGTTCGCAACTCCTGCAATGACTTTAGCGCCCAGTGCTGCACCCACTTGTACGGCCGCGGTGCCTATTCCTCCAGCCGCGCCCATGACTAGGAGCGTTTCACCTGGCTCGATTCGGCCTCGACGTACGAGCGCGAAATAGACCGTGTGATAGTTGATGATCGTCGCAGCTCCAACTGCAAAATCCATGTCCTCTGGTAGTCGAAATACTGCGTGGACTGGGGCACAAACAGTCTCGGAATATCCACCTTTCCAAAGAAACGCTGCAACCCGGTCCCCTGGCTGTAGCGAAGAGCTGGGAGGGCAGCTGCGAACGATTCCGGCCACTTCGCTACCTGGGATGAACGGCAGTTCAGGTTTGTTCTGATATTGGCCTTTGGTGATGAGTAAATCCGGGAAGTTGATTCCGATTGCATGGACCTCGATTATTACGTCGCCCGCAGAACCCGTTACTTCCTCGGACTCGTGGATGGAAAGGGCCTGGGGGCCTGTGTATTCAGAGAGTTGGTAAGACTTCATCTCTATCCTCGCCTTGTGTCCAGGGTAAATGTCGACGTAGTTGGTCAAGTACCTAGCGAACGTTCGGGTGTCACGCTGAACTTTGCATCCTGCTCGGATCCTTTGTCAACCTTGAATTTTGTCTAGTTTTCGACGACCAAATCAGAAGACTGGCAGCTGAGCACTGAATCAAGGAGGTATTGACAGTGACCCGCACCACAGGACATGATGATGTAGCCGTTCGGGGCCTGACTCGATGCAACCTCGGAATAGCTAAATTGCTTTCGAGTTTGTTCAGGTTATCCGAACATTCGGCTACCTCAGACACAGTAGGAAAGGCTTTACCATGCAGAGTGAGTTGAATTTCTCGAAGCACTACATCGGCGGAGCATGGGTAACGTCCAACGGTGCCGACAGCATCGACGTAACCAATCCCGCAACCGAAGAAGTTATCGGACGTGTTCCGGCCGGGACGGCCTCTGATGTCGACGCGGCAGTCGCCGCAGCGCAGGCAGCTCTACCCGCCTGGTCCGCGTTGTCGCCAAGTGAGCGGGCGACGTGGCTGCGCACGGCGCACGACGCACTGGCATCCCGAGCCGAGGAAATCGGCACGATCATCTCGCAAGAGATGGGTATGCCCGTCAAGCCAGCTGCGGATTGGCAAGTCGGCCTGCCGGTTTTCAACCTCGAGAACTACGCAAAGCTAGGCGAGACCTTCAAGTTCGAGGGTCGAACGATCGGCAACTCCCTGGTCGTCCGTGAGCCAATCGGAGTTGTCGGTGCCATCGCTCCGTGGAACTACCCGCTTCATCAAATGGTTCTCAAAGCATCGCCCGCTTTGATTTCCGGATGCACCTTCGTAGGAAAACCGAGTGAGATCGCGCCCTTGTCGACACTCAAATTCGCAGAAATTCTCCACGAAATCGGCTTTCCGGCAGGTGTATTCAACATCGTTTGCGGCTACGGTGTACCCGTCGGCGAAGCTATTGCAAGCCATCCAGGCATCGACATGGTTTCGTTCACCGGATCCACCCGGGCTGGAACTCGAGTCGCGGAACTGGCTTCGGCGAGTGTCAAGCGCGTGGCACTCGAACTTGGCGGGAAGTCCGCCAATGTCATTCTCGATGACGCAGACCTCGAACTAGCAGTGACGGACGGCGTGGCGAAGTGCTTCCAGAACTCAGGTCAGACGTGCTCGGCACTGACACGAATGCTGGTTCCGCGCGAGAAGCTGGCAGAGGTCGAGGCCTTGGCTGCCAAGGTCGCAGCGAACTTCGTCGTAGGTGATCCAGCAGATCCGTCCACCGAACTCGGACCCCTTGTCAGCGCTGTTCAACTCGACCGCGTTCGGCGGTACATCGATCAGGGTGTCGCCGAAGGTGCCCGGCTGGTAGAGGGCGGATCCGACCCGTACGAAGGACCCGGCTACTACGCTCGTCCGACCGTGTTCTCGGATGTATCACCCGCGATGACAATCGCGCGCGAAGAGATCTTCGGACCGGTTCTGGTGTTGATCGGCTACGACGACGAGGACGACGCTGTCCGAATCGCCAATGACAGCGAATACGGGCTCGCCGCCGGCGTGTGGTCAGCGGATCCCGAACGTGCCCTGGCCGTCGCCAAGCGGATTCGTGCGGGTCAGATCGAGGTCAACGGTGGCACGTACAATCCCGCCGCGCCGTTCGGTGGATACAAAAAGTCCGGAATCGGTCGCGAGGCAGGCGAATTCGGTCTCGAGGAGTTCCTAGAGGTCAAATCGATTCAGCGTTGATCGCCAACAACAGTCGTCGATAACAACAGTAGTTCAGGAGGTAGCACGGTGAAGACCAAAGCAGCAGTGTTATGGGGAGTGGACCAGAAGTGGGAGATCGAGGAAGTGGAACTCGGTGATCCCATCGCTGGGGAAGTACAGGTCGAGCTCACCGCCTCCGGCCTGTGTCACTCCGATGAGCATGTTCGTACCGGGGATACTCCGGTGAGCTCGTTCCCCTACATCGGAGGACACGAGGGTGCAGGCATCGTGACGAAGGTCGGGAAGGGCGTGACCAGCCTGCAAGAAGGCGACCACGTCGTCCTCGGATTCGTTCCAGCATGTGGTAGGTGTCCGGCCTGCGTGACTGGGCACTCCAGTGTTTGTGACATGGCTGCCGATCTCCTCACCGGACACTCGATTGCCGACGGCAGCTACCGTCATCACGTCCGGGGGAAGGGCGCGGTACCGATGTGCTTGCTTGGTACCTTTTCGCCGTATGTCACCGTCCATGAGGCGTCGGCAATCAAGGTGGACAACTGGATTCCACTGGACAAGGCTGCGCTGGTGGGCTGCGGCGTCACCACGGGGTGGGGCTCGTCGGTGTACGCCGCCGATGTCAAGGTCGGGGAAACCGTCGTCATCGTCGGCGCGGGTGGCATTGGAGTCAATGCCATCCAAGGCGCAAAGTCGGCAGGAGCAAAGCGGGTGATCGCTATTGATCCAGTTCCATTCAAGCGCGACCAAGCCAAGATATTCGGCGCTACCCACACTTTTGCGTCGCTCGAAGAAGCCACTGAGCCGATTCGTGAGATGACCTGGGGAAGGATGGCCGACAAAGCGGTCATCTCGGTTGGCCGCCTCAGTGGCAACATCGTCGGCGAGACGCTCGATGTACTGGGAAAGAACAGCACGGCCGTGTTGACATCGGTCGGTAGTAGCCCGGACCGCGACGTAACTTTCAACATGAACGACATGACGGTCTCGCAAAAGCGACTTCAGGGTGCGCTTTTCGGAAGCGCCAACACAAGGGAGGATATCCCGAAGATTCTGAGGCTGTACAACGACGGTGAGTACCTTCTCGACGAGATGATCACCAAGCGTTACCGCCTCGAAGACATCAACGAGGCATATCAGGACATGTACGACGGCAAGAACATTCGCGGTTTGATCGAGTACTCCGACGCTGATCGCTGACCGAAACACCGGCGCCGGGGGCTGGCAGAGCACACCGACCGCTGCCCCCGGTGTCTTTTCATCCCGCCGTGAAGACACCGGCTGATCTTCTACGACTCCCCACTTTCTCGCGCACGTGCTCATGCCTGCGCAGTCACTGACATGTCTACACATGCCTCGGCAGGCGCCCCTACGTCGGGCAGTTTGCCGAGCCAACATACAGACGAAACGAGAGAACTATGTCCAAATCCAGTGCACGCGAACCCGGTGCGGAGCGCCGCGCCAACCCATTGCTGTCGCGACGAACAACACTGCGGGCCGGACTTTTCGGCGCTGCGGGAATCGTCGGTGCCGGTGCGCTCGCCGCATGTTCGACGAACGGTCCGCCGGCCACTGTCGCGAGTACAGCCGTAGCCTCGGGTGGTAGTGAATTTGCTGCGGGCAACTACGACGCATTGGCAGGAAAAAAGGTCGGCATGGTGGGTATAAACCTCACTTCTGAGGCCAACAATCGTGCTCGTGTCGAGGCGATACGACTTGGGGAGGAAAACGGATTCGAGGTCAATGTCGTCGATACACAGGGCGACTACAAAAAGGCATCGGACACTCTCAAGCTGTGGGCAGATCAAGGGTATGACGCCGCCATCTCGAACGTCATCGATCCGAATCTCCTGCAAGAGGGCGGAGCCGCCCTTGCGGCCAAGAATATCCCTTTCGCAGGTATCTTCTCAGGAAGCGGACCCAACCTCACCTTCGATGTAACGGCGAACGAATGGATCTCCGGCTGTCGGATCGGAACCTATATCGCGCAACGTATTCAGTCGCAAGGGGGAGGCGGCATTGCCATCATCAATCTCCGATCGTTGCCGCCGACACTAATTCGTGAGAAGGCGGTTACGGCAATGATGGATTACTACAACATTCCGATTCTCAGCCGACACGAAGTAAAGTATCCAGGCCAGGTGCCGGATGCCAAGCAGACAACTGCTGATTTGCTGACAAAGTATCCAAGTGGTGGCGAGCTCAAGTGCATCTGGGGCGGTTGGGACGAATTGGGAAATGCTGCGTCTCAGCAGATCGTCCAACTCGGCCGCGACGACGTGTTTACCTGCGCCATCGACGGAAATCTACAGACATTCGACGCAATCCGGGAGGGCGAGCCGATGTCGGCCACCTGCGCCAATGAGATGGAATTGATCACCCAGGTGTGTCTGCAGCAAATCTCCGAGGTTATAGGCGGCGGAAAGGCGCTGGCTGAGTCGATCTACGTTGACGCGCCAATGGTTACGAAAACCAATTGCCCGCCCCCCGGTCAGTTCCCTGCGGGCACGGGCCTGAATATCTACTACCAGTCTTGAGGACTCGATCGTGAACACACCACAGACACTTGCCGATGGAAGCACAACCGCCCCCGTCGAGCCTCCCAACCCACCGACTACCCCCAGTGCCTCCGGCGGGAGGTCAGCTGGAGCACTGCTGAGTCGCTACGGCACAATCCTCGGCCTTGTCCTTCTCATCGTCTTCTTCAGCATCATGACCGACACCTTTCTCTCTGTGACAAATCTGCAGAACATGTTGCAGTCAATCGCCGTTCTCGGGATTCTTGCCGCAGGGCTCACCGTTGTACTAGTACTGACGGACTTCGATCTATCGATCGGATATGTCGCTACGGCTGCAGGCATGCTCGCTGCCGGGACCGCACAGACATTTGGTGTTGCGGGGGCCTGGCTCGCTGTTATAGCTCTTGGCGTTGCAGTTGGTGCAGCCAACGGCTTGGTCGTAACGAAACTCAATGTCTCTGCTTTCATCGCCACCCTTGCAGTCGGGCAGATCGTCCAAGGTTGGCTCCTCTACTACCGGGACGGCACTCAGATCAGCTACGGACTGCCGAGCGACTTCTCGACCATCGGACAGGGCGGGATCGGGCCGATCAGCTTCCTGGTACTGATGTGGATCGCTGTCTTGGTGGTGATCTATGTTCTTCTCGAGAGAACCACCCTGGGGCGCAGGATGTACGCATCGGGCGGTAATCAGGTCGCTGCCCGACTCTCGGGAATCCGGGTGGATCGGGTGCGAATCGCTGCCTTCATCGTGTGTTCGGTGACCTGCGCCATTGCAGGCATGCTGCTCGCCTCGAATCTGAACGCGGGCAACACAACTGCAGGCATCGGCTACCTGCTCCCGGCTTTCGCGGCATGCTTTATCGGTGCCGCTACCCTGAGGGAGGGCCAGTTTCACATCGTCGGAACAGCTGTAGGCGTTCTCATCCTAGGGGTCCTCTCCAACGGACTGGTTCTCCTGGGAGTGTCACCGGCATGGACTACGGCTTCGCAGGGAATCGTGCTCATCGTCGCAGTCGCGACGTCAGGGTTATTCCGTAAGCTGTTGGCGCGATGAGCGCCCCCGCTGCAGAAGAGGTGCTCCGTGCCCGGGGGCTGTCCAAAGGATTCCCGGGTGTCCGTGCTCTCGCGGATTTCGACCTGGGAATTGTGAAGGGCGAGGTTCATGCGTTGGTCGGTCAGAATGGCGCGGGCAAGTCCACTTTGATCAAAATCCTTGCAGGAGCCCATCGGCCCGATGCAGGAACCATCGAGATGGGCGGCAAGCCGGTCTCGATCGATTCTGCGAAGACATCTGCCGATCTTGGGATCGCGGTGATCCATCAGGACCTGAACTTGATTTCGAACATGTCGGTAGCTGAAAACATGCATCTCGGCTTCGGCGGACACTCCACGCTCAGAATTTTTGTCAACTGGCGGGCCTTGCATCGGGAGACCGCAGAGATATTGAGCCAGCTCAATCTGAATATCGACCCGGCGACGCTGGTTCGGGACCTGTCGGCCGCAGAGCAACAGATGATAGCAATCGGGCGCGCCTTACTGTTCGATGCGCGGATCGTGATCATGGACGAGCCGACCGCAGCACTAGGTGCGCAAGAGGCCGAAAGGGTATTCGAGCTCGTACGGATGCTGCGCGATCAGGGGCGAAGTGTCATCTATGTTTCGCATCGACTCGAAGAAGTGCTGTCGTTGTCCGACCGCATTACAGTCATGCGCGATGGCCGTCTGGTGGGGACGTACGACATCGAGGAGGTGCCGTCTCAAAGCGTGTTGGTGGAGATGATCATCGGTCGTTCCGTCCGAGACCTTGTCCGCGCGGAGGACATGGTGCCAGGTGAGGTGATTATGAAAGCTCGTCGGTTGACCGCTGGCCGTGTGCGCGATGTGGACATCGATCTGCGGCGAGGCGAGGTGGTAGGCCTGGCCGGACTGGTCGGTTCCGGCAGGACCGAACTCGCCCGGTTGTTGTTCGGGGCAGATCGCGTGGAATCCGGCACCCTCGAGATAAACGGAACGGCAGTCCGGTTGAATGGTCCCCGGGCTGGAATCGCCGCAGGTATTGCGCTTCTTCCCGAGGATCGACGAGGTCAGGCCGCCGTGATGTCGATGACGCTGCGAGAGAATCTGAGCCTGGCGGCAATCGGTAGATTTGCCTCGGTCGGTTTCATTTCACGCTCACGCGAGCGCGCGGCGTACACGGATGCAGCCAAGACTCTCTCGATCAAAGCACCGAGTGGCGAGTCGAAGATCAGCCAGCTGTCCGGCGGCAACCAACAAAAGGTCGTGATCGGCAAGTGGTTGCAAACCGATGCCGAAGTCCTGATCTTCGATGAGCCCACCCAGGGCATCGACGTAGGGACGCAGGAAGAGATCCATGCGTTGATGCGATCGCTCGCAGCAGAAGGTCGAGCAGTAATAATCATCTCGTCCGACTTGAGCGAGACAGTTCGTGTCAGCGACCGAGTTCTTGTGATGCGGGACGGGGCTTTGGTCGCCGAGCTTTCGCACGCTGACGCGGACATGCATACCGTCCTGCAGCATTGCTTCGGCACTGACGAGATTCCCGCAGATGTCGATGCAGCAATGGAAATTGGTGCCTCATGACAAAGCCCATCGCGGTAGAACGATCCGGCGCGGTTGCGACCATCGTGTTGAATCGACCGGACAGCAGGAACGCTTTGAACGAGGAGCTTTCAGATCAGCTCTGTGAGGCCGTATCGCAACTCGATGCGGATCCGGACGTTCGAGCTCTCGTTTTGACGGGTGCAGGACGTGGGTTCAGTTCTGGGATGGACTTGGCCGAGTACACCCGAAACGGTGTACCCGCTTCGCTGATCGAGTTTTTCCAGAACGGTGCCCGAATGCCGTTGATCGCGGCGATCGAGGGTTTCGCGATGGCAGGGGGTCTGGAACTGGCGCTTCGCTGCGATCTCATCGTGGCTGCGCAGGGCAGCAAGCTTGCATTTCCGGAGTCGAAGGTCGGCCTGATTGCGTGGTATGGCGCTTCGAGGGTGCAGCGCTTGATCTCGCGGCAAGCGGCGGCCGAACTACTCTTCACCGGTGATCCGATGACTGCCGATCGTGCCTACGAACTCGGGATGATCACCCGACTCGTCGACCGCGGACGAGCTCGGATCGTGGCTGAAGAAATGGCCGCGAAGATCGCAGGGAATGCGCCACTTTCTGTCATCGGCAGTAAGGATCTTCTGGACCTCACCCAAGGTCGTACGGTGGAAGAGTACTCCCGCGACATGAAAGTCATTACCGATCCTGTCTATTCGTCGAGCGATTCCCGAGAAGGTGCATGTGCGTTCATCGAGAAGCGAGAGGCCGTCTGGAGGGGTGCATGACTGATGTCGAGTTCCGCATTCATCAGGAGGAGAGTCTCCACAATGCCGATTACCAGGACTGACACCGCCCAATCGCGTCCACTCGAACGGGACGCGACTCGCATCGCTACGGATGCGCTTCGATCCGAGATCGGTGCTCGGGTGCGAGTACAGCGAAAGCTACGTGAAATGTCGCTCCGCGATCTCGCCAGGGAACTCGGTGTCAGTGCAGCGACACTCAGTGCCGTCGAGAACGGGCACACCGGTCTCACTACGGTTCGACTTGCTCAGATTGCAGGGGTCCTCGGAATCCAGCCTTCGACGCTCGTTCCAGCCGATGAGCTCCCGACTCTGAATGCCCATCCCGTGCGCAAGCCGGAACCGGCCTCCGTTCACAACGGTTGGCGAACGTACAGTCCGCTCGAAATCGATCCCATTCTGTCTGCTGCATTGAGACTATTCGTCGATGTCGGCTTTCATGGCGCGACAATGCGAGAGATAGCCGGCCTGGCAGGGATGTCGGTGGCAGGTGTCTACCACCACTACTCAAGCAAACAAGATGTCCTCGCTGCGCTGCTGGATCTCGCCATGGAAGACCTTCTGGCACGGTCCACGGATGCACGAAACGAGGGCGCGACTCCGGTCGAACGCTTTGCGTTGATTGTCGAGTGCTTGGCGTTGTTCCATACTCATCGCCGCGATCTCGGCTTCGTCGGTGCCAGTGAAACGCGCAGCATGACCGGTGTACACCGGTCTCGGCTCACTTCGTCCCGCTTGGCTCAGCAACGGATGGTGGACGAAGAGATCGCGCTGGGAATGCAGGCAGGCGTCTTCACAGTCAATTCGCCGCAACAGGCAGGACGCGCCGTCACCATGTTGTGCACGGGATTGTGCCAATGGTTCAGGGAATGTAGTTCTGTCTCCGCCGAGGACATCGCCCGCGACTACGTTCAGTATGCCCTGAACCTGGTCGGATATCGGCACCAGATCGAATTCGATACCAACCCAGAAACTATTGATTTTGTCGACGAAAAATAGGGAAAAAGTGAAACATATCGATGAGAGCGCGACCGGAATCCGTTCAAAGCAGACGTGGTCAGCCTACTACCCAAAACAAATGAATCAGGATTTCAAAGCTCACTTTTCGACGCTGCCTGAAGCGTGGGCTTCGTCCGTTGCGTCGCGGCCGGGCGCGCCTGCCGTGCACTATTTGGGATCAACCCTGGCTTTCAGGGATATCGATGAGGCAGCAGATGCGCTCGGCTCCGCACTCAAGGCCGCAGGCCTGGAGCCGAAGGACCGGCTCGCGATCTACCTACAGAATGATCCACAGTGGCTGGTTGCCCTCCTTGCCGCGTGGAGGATCGGCGTTGTGCCGGTTGCTGTCAACCCAATGTTGCGCGCGGCGGAACTACAGCATCACCTCGCGGACTCGGGCGCCCGTGCGCTGATCTGTCTAGACAGTTTGTACGTCGATGTTGTAGCCCAGGTTCGTGACGGATCCGCGGTCGAGATTTTCGTGACGACCCATCCATTGGACATGACACCGGATGCAGTAGTTCCGGAGTCGATCGCTGCACACGTCGGGCCGCGGCAGACTTTCCCCGACACGATGGATTGGATGGCCATCATGGCGGACTTTGCGGGACGTCCGCTCATTCCGGAGAACGTTGTCCAATCAGACATTGCCGTGCTGACTTACACATCCGGCACGACCGGGAGGTCCAAAGGCGCGATGAATCTTCAGAGCGCAATGATGCACAGTTCGACTGTGTTCACCGAGTGGTGGGATCTGCAGCCCGGGCAGGACGTCATCATCGGTCTTGCGCCGGTCTTTCATATCAGTGGTCTGGTCGCGGGATTCGGTGCGCACATTGTCAGTGGTGCGCCGCTGGTTCTCCTCCACAGGTTCGACGCGGGCGAGACGCTTCGCGCCATCGATACCTATCGTGGCACGTTCATGCTTGCCGCGAGTACCGCTTTCATCGCGCTCAGCAACCACCCGTCCAAAGACAGTTTCGATCTGACGTCGATGACCAAGACTCCGTCGGGGGGCGCTCCCGTCGGCCAGGCACTCGTCAGACGTGTGCAGGACTCCATCGGGTGGGTTCTTCATGGTGCCTACGGCATGACGGAGACCACCTCTCCCACTCATCTGGGTCCGCCTGATATGGATCCGCCGGTGGATTCCGCCAGTGGAGCGTTGTCGGTTGGAGTGCCAGTGCCGGGTGCGGACGTTCGAATAGTCGACACTTTGGACGGCCGCGACCTCGGACCTGGTGAGCTTGGTGAGATCGTGGTCTCTGGCCCGATGGTGGTGCCGGGTTACTGGCAACTCCCCGACGAGTCCGCCGCGGCGATCCGTAACGGCTGGTTGCATACCGGCGACATCGGCAAGACAACCAAGGAGGGTTGGTTGTTCGTCGTAGACCGACTGAAGGACATGATCATCGCAGGTGGATACAAAGTGTTCCCGCGTGACGTCGAAGAGGTTCTCTATGAGCATCCTGCGGTACGGGAGGCCTCAGTGATCGGCGTTCCCGACGAATATCGTGGGGAGACCGTCAAGGCATTCGTCTCGCTGACAGTTGGCGCAGTGATCACTTCCGCCGAGCTGATCGAATTCTGTAAATCTCGCATGGCTGCGTACAAGTACCCCCGGCAGGTCGTCATTCTCGACGAACTTCCCAAGAACTCCAGCGGGAAACTCCTCCGTCGGGAGCTTCGCGACGCCTGAAAAGGCTGCCGATATTCACGCTCATGATGACGAAATCGGAGATCAGGTCGCGGACGAACTCGATAGTGTGAAATCAATTCCGGGGTTCCCGGACTGTATTTCGGCTACGTCTGAATTTCCCATTTCGTCATCACGAGCGAGAAGCAAGAGTGTTGTGTCAGTATCCATTTCGCCCACACGGCAGAGCACGGTTGGCGTAGGCTGTGCGAATCCTCTGAGCGGAAACTCACCCCTATTCGATTGCTCGTGCCGAACTTTGGAGGTCCCTTCGTGACTGCTCTACACGTCACCGTTTCTGAACTCGCGAAAGTTGAAAATTTGGATCTAGGTTTTAGCGAATGGCTCTCGGTCGAGCAAAGTCGTGTCGATATTTTTGCCGATGCAACCGATGACCACCAGTGGATCCACGTCGACGAGAGCCGGGCGGCATCTGGACCGTTCGGGAGGACGATTGCACATGGCTACCTTACCCTGGCGCTTCTTCCCCGAATGATCGGACAACTGCTGACCGTAACGGATCAAGTACGAGGCACCAATTACGGCGTCGACAGGATTCGGTTTACGAACCCAGTACCGGTGGGTTCGAGCGTTCGACTCGCCGCACAAGTTCTTTCGGCGCGAGTACGCGAAGACGGTGGAGTGCAGTACAGAGTTGCCGTGCGGATCGATATCCGTGGAGTCGAACGACCGGCGATGGTCGGTGAATCGATCTATCTCGCCTATTCTGAATAAACGATCCCGACCCGCAGGCTCCGGTCGAGTGTCCATACTGAACTCAGCATCAGGCATTACGGGTTCTTCCGGAAATGGAGTGCAGGTGAGGGCGCGGTAAACCCGGTCGGTGGGGTCGTGTCGCTGCGGTGAGGCGGGCTCCCGGAGGCCGATGATGAGGGTTCTCACGCCAACTCGTCACGACCCACCGGGGAGCCCTGTGTCCGAGAATACGACTGTTTCCGCTTCTGCCGTAGCCGACACGATCATCCGCACCGTCGAACTCGGCGTCACCATCCGCGACGCTGCGATCGACGGCGACACCACGATCGTGTTCTGCGACCTGATCACCACCGCGGCCGGCTGTTGCCCCGGCTGCGACATGGTCGGGAAGTACCGTGACCGGATCGAACGCAGAGTGAACGATGTTCCGGTGGTAGGGCACCCGCTGCAGCTACGGGTACGTGTTCCCCGCTACCGGTGCACGAACACATCCTGTGGCCGGGAAGTGTTCTGCCACAACACCGACCGCCTCGCGAGGGCCGGGTGGTCCACCACCCGCCGCTGCGCGAGGTACGTCCTGCGGAGGTTGATCCTCGACCGCACCACCGTCGCCGCCGTGGCCCGCGAACTCGGCCTGTCGTGGGACACCGTCAACGCGATCGCCGTCGACGCCACCACCACTGTGGTGGCCGCCGACACCACCCGCTTCGACGGTGTGCGGGTGATCGGGGTCGACGAACACAGGTGGGCGCACACCCGACACGCTGCTGGTGGTGGGTTCGTGACGGTCATCGTCGACCTGACGCCGGTCGTCGACGGAACCGGCCCGGCGCGGTTGCTCGACCTGGTACCGGGGCGTTCGGCGGCGGCGCTGACGGGGTGGCTCGCACAGCGCACCGACTCTTTTCGAGCGGGGA
The DNA here is from genome assembly GCF_002091955.1 of Rhodococcus sp. 1168. Taxonomy (GTDB): domain Bacteria; phylum Actinomycetota; class Actinomycetes; order Mycobacteriales; family Mycobacteriaceae; genus Rhodococcoides. The sequence continues at coordinate 32,281 of NZ_MKKY01000028.1, forward strand.
TCGAGGTGGTGGCGATGGACGGGTTCGCGGCTACAAGAGCGCCGCCACCGGCAGCGTCCCCGATGCGGTGACGGTGATGGACCCGTTCCACGTCGTCGCCCTCGCCGGAACGACACTGGACTTGTGCCGCCAGCGAGTGCAGCAGGACACCTGCGGGCACGGGGGCCGGACCGGTGACCCGCTGTATCGGACGAGGCGCACCCTGCGAACGAGGGAGGTGTTGCTGTCGGATCGTCAGAAAGGCAGGCTTGCAGCAACGTTCGCCGACCCGAACCACACTCCGGTGGAGGTGACGTGGGCGGTGTATCAACGGTTGATCGCCGCGTACGCCCACCCCGACCCGAAGCAGGGGCACCGGATTCTCACTCGATTGATCGACACCATCCGCACCGGCGTCCCGGACGGTCTCGAGGAGCTCGCCCAACTCGGGCGGACCCTGCACCGAAGGCGGGTGGACATTCTCGCCTACTTCACCCACCGGGCGTCGAACGGGCCGACCGAAGCGATCAACGGCAGATTGGAAGCGTTGCGGCGCAACGCTCTCGGATTCCGCAACCTCACGCACTACCGCATCCGATCACTACTGCACTGCGGCAACCTCACCCGCGCACTCGATGCACTCTAAAACCGGAAGAGCC
>NZ_MKKY01000029.1 GCF_002091955.1 Rhodococcus sp. 1168
GGTGCGCGCTGCGGCCGCACGAAACGCGCGGGAATGTTGACGATCTTCCGCCGTAGCGTCATTTCGCGGGCCTTCGCGGGCCGCCCGCCTGCCACGGTTCCGGCAGCGCGCAGCAGGTTGTGCGCGATCGCTGCGCACTGCACCCACGCGGAGTTCGCGCCGAACGATCCCGAGGGCATGTGCGCGAGCGGTCCGATCAGATCCGAGAACACGGTTTCGATGATCGCGTGTGCCCGGTGAACGACATCGGCGGTCGTCGTCGGCAGGGTGCTGTTGGCGAAAAACGGGTGATACCGCCACACCGGGAACAGTGCATCGCGGTAGCGAGCGTCTTTGACCCGCCGCACGATCAACCGTGCGGTGACAGGGTGCGCGGTGGAAGAGAAAGCGGTGAAGGCTGTTTCGGCGACTTCGGCATCGGAGATCCAGCCGCCGGTGTCGGGGTCGCGGACCGCTCCCGGGTATCGGAGGGGTGTCCACGCACAGTCGGGAATGGAGTCGATGGCTCGTTGGACGAGCCGGTTTTTGATTGGAACGAACGAGAACTCGACGCCGGCGTTGATGCATGCGCGTACGACGCGACTGTTGCCGTAGGCGGAGTCACCGCGGACCATGATCTTCCCCGTCGCGCCGGCCATCCGGGCGGTAGTGATCGCGTGGGCGACCATCCGCGCCGCGCCGGTGCCGGACCCTGCTTTGCCTGCTCGCAGGCGCATTCCGGTGATCACCGGTGCCGAGTCGGCGGTGCTGATGATCGTCGCGAGCGGGGAGAGTCCTTTGCGGAGGATCTGTTTGCCGGCGATTTTGGAGTGCCCGTACGAGGCTCCTTGTTTGGCGTGGCCGTAGACCGGGCGCAGCAGGGAGTCGATGTCGACGAATGCGCGGTCCGCGATGCCGGGCAGGATCTCGGTGCGGTGAGCGAGGGCGACGAGGTGTTCGCGCAGGACCGATTCGAGTTGCCGATCGTGCCCGAAGGTGAACTCGCGCAGCAATGTTCCGATGGTCGAGGGTGCATAGACGGAGCCGAAGAGGTGTTTCGTACCGCCGGACCGCAGGAGGTCGATGTCGTCGATACTGTCGGCACCGGCGCACATCGCCGCGATCAACGTCGTCAACTTCGGTGCCAGGTTTGCGGCCCCGGACGTGATCTTCGGGGCGGTGATCGACACCTTGTCCGAGAGTAGTTCGGTCAATCCAGTCTGGTCGGCAAGGGCCATGATCGGCAGCAGTCCCGCGCAGGACACGAGGTGGTCGTCGTCGAACTTCGCGGAATCAGGGTGGAAGGTGTGGGATGATCGCACTGGAAGTGTCCTGTTGGTCTGGTCCGATTTTTGTGTGAGAACTCAAATCATCCCAGCTCGGAGGGCACTTTCTTCAGTTCGACACCCCTCCCCTCGCAGTTTCATCGGTGGATCGAGGCTTAGTGGTTTTCGGGTGGGGCAACATTCTTGTAGCAGCTTCTCTGCCTGCTCTTCGGTACCGCCCAAGAGCTGTGGGTCATCGGTAAGTGCTGTGTGAGAGGCTAATCGAGCAGTGATTCTGAATTGGCCGTAGTTGACGTCGGGGATGGTCGACTGCAGATGTGGGCGCCGGACTCGGATCTGGCGACGTTTAAGCCGGCGAGGTGAGCACCAACATTGCCCGATTTCGGGAAGCGCCTGTTCCGAGGATTCGGCACGATGGTTCCGTTTCCCGGTCGTGCACCGATAACGGGCTGTTACGTCAGTCCGTTCCCCCTGCCGATTGCTTTCGGCGTCACTCGTGCCGATCGGTGGTGTTCGTGTGTTGTTCGAGCAGGTCGAGCGTGCGGGCGAGGAGTGCGTCGATGCGGTCCTCGACGTCGTCGTACAGCTCAGGGACCTCGGTCAACAGTGTGTGCGCAGAACGGCGTGCCCGAATGCCGGCCTCGTAATAACCCGAACCGAGGTCGATCGAATCATGTTCCGGCGCAGTTGGTGCGGCGTCGTGTGTGTCATCGGAGCGTCCTCGGCGTCTGTGTGGAACGGAACCGCGGCGCGGCGGCAATCCGGTCCGGTGTGCATCGACGATCTCTGCGATAGCGGCCGCTGACATCGCTGCGGCGGGGAGCGGCATGTGGCCCCACCTGTCGATCGGTACCGCCACCGGGCACGCCCGCTGCGGCCACCCGGTCATGCCCGGAAACGTGTTGCCGCGCAGGTGATCGAGCACCAGGGTGGTCGAGGGATACCGGTCGGCGAACCGCAACACCGTGTCCCACCTGGCCCACACCTCGCCCGGCCGGAACCCGGCAGGATCGTCGGCGGTGAGGCTGAGTCTATGCGCGCCGCCGATCGACACATTGCCGGCGGCGTCGACGGTGAGGTCGGTACGGTCCAGTTCTGCGATCGCGCGGTAGGACAGCCCTGCGGCAGCGAGCATCAGCAGTACCGCATCGCGGCGTCCGAACAACGCCTCGGTCGACCCCACCGTCGGCAGGTTGCCTGCAGCAGCGGCCAGCTGCCGGGCACGGTGGTGTCGGCGCTGCGCTCGGGCGGAGTCGAGGGCCAGGCGCAGTGCAGTGGTTCGTCCGGGTGGCGGGAGGCCGGCGTCGAGGTGGGCGCGGTTGATAGCCGAGATCCGGCGGATCTGTACCCGATCGCCGGCTGGGCTATCGTCAAGAAACTCGGCCAGCGTCACTGGGAGTGCCGGAAGCGGAGTCTGGTCGACTGCGCTACACCAGTCGGTGAACAACGCCCATTCGTAGCGATACGACTTGTTCGACCCCGCTGCCGTGCCCCGCATGTGTTGGACAGTATCGGGTGGCTCCGACATCAGTGGGTCGCCGCATGGTCCTGGGTGCCTCGATTCGCACCGGCGGATATTTCTGATCGCTCTCACCCGCACACAGTCGAACTCCGACGCAAATGGCTGCTGTGCGCCAAACGCAGTTACCGCACCGTCAAGATGCATTGACGCCGCCGATCGAGGTGCGAGCTCCAAGCGCTTCCGCCCTTGACCTCGATGTGTGTCCAGCCTGAGTCTTCGAGCTCTTCCGAACCTGACATCGGCTCTCCTCGGGGAGTGGAACTCAAGGTTTGGGCATCGTCGAAGCTCTTCCGATCGGGCTGTAAGTTTTGGTCAACGCCGGACCATTACTCCTTGACGGGACAAACGATAGGGACGCGTATGGGCGATGATCAACGGCGTTTCACTGAGATGTATCGGCGAACGCACTCCGTGGTTTTTGCCTATGCCTGTCGTCGTGCGGGGTACGACGACGCTCGTGAAGCAACGGATGAGGCGTACCTCATCGCCTGGCGAAAGTTCGACGCTGTACCTGTCGACTCGGTTCCCTGGCTGATCGTGACTGTCCGGAATATTCTTTCGGACCTCTACCGCAGGGACAGACGTCAGGATGTCCTGGTCGATCGTCTTGTCGACGCCCGAACTGCACTGGAATCAAACGGTGTTGAGGGTGCAGACGTAGCCGCCCTCGAACGGGTCGTGGTCCTGGAGGCGGTGGCGTCCTTGTCCGATTCGGATCGCGAAGTGCTACTTCTGACGGTATGGGATGGCCTGACTCACCGACAGGCATCGAAAGTAGTCGGCTGCTCGCCAGCGACATTTGCAGTCCGACATCATCGCGCTCGCCGTCGTCTGGAGGCTGCGCTGGCGGACAGCAGTGCTGCCGCAGGTCACTCGAATACCCCTGATGCTGAGAGGAATCGACTATGAGAACAACGCGGCACGCACTTGAGCGGTTGGCCGATCAGAACCCCGTGGTGACAGCACACCGCGATACAGGTTCTGCCGAGAATCAAGCATTGGCCGAGATTTTCGGCCATTCGCGCGACACGTACGACACCCCCCGCCATAGCCGCGCACCTGTCCTGGTTGCGGCGGCTATGACGGCCGCGATCACGATTGCGGGTACTTTGGGGATTGCGGTGGTGCGCGGTAGCGGCAACGACGGTGACGATAAGTCGGCGCAGTCTGCATTCGTGCTGCCAGATGCATCGGCGTCGCCGTACGAGCTTGCGCCATTCGATGGCGCCGCAGGGATGCCATCGCCGCTGATGTTCGTCGCGTTCGACCGGCCTGTCACATCGTCGGATCTCTTCGGATCTTTGGCCGCGTCCGCTGCATCGCAACCGCCGGATCGAGGTGAGGGCCGGTTCGAGTACTTCAACACCCGGGAATGGGGCTTCTACACACTGCAGACACAGGATGGTGAGGTGTTCGATCACGGAATTGCCGAGTCGACCCGTGAAGATTGGCGCGCAGCCGATGGATCCGGTCGCACCGTGACTACCGAGGACGGCCGCATCGACGCCGTGGAAGTTCCTCCCCAGCCGGCCGCACCTGGAATCGTTGTCGCCCAGACGGATTCTGTCGATGAGACCCGGCGACTACTCCGTGAAGGTAAGGCGCAGTGGACGAGCACTCAATGGTTCGAGGCATACATCGCATCGTGGGCAGCGAAGATTCTCTCGCCGATGGAGCAGGCGGCATATTTGCAGGAGTTGGGAGAGCTGCCCAACGTTGAGGTTGCCGGTGAAGTGACCGATCGCGCGGGACGCAGCGGTGTCGCCGCGTCGACGTCCTCGGCGGACATCCGAACTGTCCTGATATTCGACCCCGGCACGGGCGCGCTGCTCGACTTCGAGAGAATTGCACTCTCAACATCCGCCGTCGAAGTCCCAGTTCCCATCCCCTCGACCGTGGGCTACACGGTGTTCCTCGATCGCGGATACACACCGGCAGAAGGTGAGCGTCCATGACTAAGACCCGATCAGTCACACCATCCGCGCACCGGGAATCGCAGCGACGAACCTCCCTCGATGCGCCGAGATCGATGCTTCGACTGATCCGCACAGCCACAACGCTCGGACTGGTCTCGGTGATCAGCGTCGCCGCATGCGGCACCGGCGAATCCGGGGCGGATCTCGCGGTGGAATGCCGAACGGCGGATACCCCGTTCACCCGGCATGTCAGCGAAGACAGGAAACCGCCGTGGGCCACCGACTGGGACGAAGCATCACTTTCCGCCGCAACTGATTTCACAGCACCGCACGAATCGGTGTCCGATCAAGAACTCGTCGAGCTGGCGGCAACTTGTGTAGGTGTGAGTCAGCAATCGTGGAACGAACTCACCACAGCCGACGTGCAACAACACGCCGACGTTATTGTCGGTGTGCAGCACTACCTCTATCGCGCCAGCACCGCAGACGGCGATGACGGCCGATACATCCTCGCCGTCGTCGTGCACCGAACGGGTGAGTCGTCGGCACGGGTTGCCGTACAAGCAATGCCCGTCGTGGGCCAATTCCCGACTACCGCACCCGATGGTGCGGCAGTCGTGCAATCGCTCCGGTCGAACGGACTACTTTGAGTCCTGGAGTTCCCGTGTGACCCCGGCCCGCACGCGCGCATCGCCCCTGTGGCGTTTCGTGCATGCTGGCCGGGGCCGGAAGGGCGTGAGGCCTCAGGATCAGGAATGAACCCGGATGAACCCGATGTTGTCGTTCCACGGATCGCCCACATAGTTCAATGGCAACAGCCGTGACTGAAACAGCCCGCCGTTGAGTTGACGCATGTCCGCGACGTCGCAGTAGTTGTAGCCCTGCATCGATGTAATGCGCGGTGCCCAATACGTATTGGGGTTCAGGTTGTATCCAGCTGTATCGCAGGGCCCGGACTGACCGTAGATGACCGTGTAGGGCGAACTGTTGTTGAGATTCTCCGACCACCGCATGATCGGGATCGAGGCCTGAATGGATGCTCCACGTTGGGCCAGAGCGCCTGTGCTCTCCTCGGCCCGCAATTGGGCTTCCGCGTCCTCGATGCCGGTATCGGAGCATGCCGAGAACACCTCGTTCGAGACTGCAGTCGGATCGGAGGGCTTGTCCACCAGGATCACGCAGTATTGACCTTCCGACTCAGGCCCTGGTGGGGCGTTCTCGGGGCTGGGCGTCGGCGCAGGCTGAGCGGCAGCAATCGGGCTCCCCACTATGATCCCAGCTGCTGCTGTTGCAGTGACAAGTATTGTGCGAAGTGACCGTTTCATATGTATTCCTCAGCTTTTTGTCTCAGATCGTTCGCGTGTCGAGCGATCGTTGGGGGCTTGCAACCACAGTGGTGTGCCAGAAATCGGACAAGACTGTGGTTCGGCTCTGAATGCCAGAGGAAGCGCATTCCTCAGCGGCACGACAGGCAGCGATAGGCCCAGCCGGCGTCGAATCCGAAATTCGGTACTTGAGTGCCGGGGAAGACCGTTACATTCGATCCCGGAGTTCCGCACGGCTGGTTGGTGAAGGTCAGTTGCTTCGAACTGTTGTTGATCGCCGACCGTGCAGGGACAGAGAGGGGGGCACAGAAGTTGTCCTCTAGAGGAAACGGCCAGATGGCGCCATTGCCAACAAAGTTCGAGCCCTGCCACCAGCAGATGTCGCCTCCTACGCATGTTGCCGCATGGGCCGGCGCGGGAGAGGCAAAGCCGAACACCCCCATCGCGAGGGCCATGATCGCCAGGAAAATCTTTTTCATTGGACATCCTGTCTTCGTTGGGGTTAGTCCGCGGAAACATCGATGCCTGCCTAAACTAACAGAAAACAGACCGGTATGGTCGTTTCTCGTGCAAGACCACTTGGTCCTGGCATCGATATAGAGTCATGCAATGGTGAGTAGTCGAATCGTGTTGGCAGTGCTGACTATTGCGCTAGTAAGTGGTGGGTGCGCGCACGATCCCCAGACGGACTCCCCGCCCGCAGCCCCCACGGGGCCGGACGAAACCACATCGGCTGAGGCTTCGAGCACGCACGGACACTCGATCGCCAGCGGATACTTGATCAGCGGTGTTGCAGACACAAGACCACCGATCGACACCTTCGGCATGCCACCTAGGGCCGAGGGCGCTGCGCCCGTGGATCCTTCACCTGAGTCCCCGGGAGTTTCGGTCGCGGCGGTGTCAATCGAGAACACCGACAACATGACCTCGATCGTCTACGAGCTCAAAGGAGACGGGTACGTGGGCTATTCCGTCCGCACGGTCGACCGTGCCCTTCGATACTCCGACAGCAAACCTTTGGATATCGATGGCCGCGGCATCGTTCAGATCGACTTCACCGGAACGGCCGATGGACCGACTGGACGTCAGAATCTGGAACCACCGGTCCCGGTTGTCAGTCTGGTGTCGTCGATCGTCAGCACTCGATACGGTGACGGCGTCACGCAATCGTTCGTCGGACTCGGCGACTCGCAGAGCCCAATCCAAGTCGAAGCAATGGAACGACCGACCCGGCTCCGTGTATCAGTAGCCGCCCCTTAGGTCCCTCTGCGACGAGGGTCCCCAAGTCACTCGGGGGAATCGTGTCGGCTCTCGGCTGAACTAGCGAATTGCATACATGTGTGGCGAGACGCTGACGGAGGGGCGCCCGTCCGGTATCGGGTGGAGATGCCCCGGCCCCCACGACGACCAGGCGCAACGACACCGGGCCCCGACTGCTACCTCCAAACGCGACCAGAATCCGCCAGATCCGATGAGGAGAATCAACCGCCGCTGCATCCGGGGCGTGTGGCGGGCCGCAGGTCAAAAGCAACGAGCTCCGCCCATAGCGGATGAAAAACCAAACAACCCATAACCTCGGTCGGCGCGGACACTTCGGAACGACAGTTACCGCACCGTCAAGAATGGTTGACGCTTACGGGTTTCGGATGGGAGATGGCAATCCGTTCGAATACTAAGTGCTCGGTCCCTCTACGGATCCAGAAGTCGTTCGCTCGTGCGGAATTTGTCAAGGTGGATGAGTCCAGTGGGTGTTACGCCGCTATCGAATCGTGCTCTTGATCGGTGTCAGTTGTTTCTGCTGGTTTGTTGATCCACGCGGTGTCTGGGAGGTCGAGGATTTTCGGTGCGGCAGTGCTGCCGAAGCGATGCGGATGTGCAGCGCGGGCGGCGTCGAGAACGAGACGGCGTTCGGCTGCCTTGCGTGCAGCCAAGCCGTAGTGGACATCGGCGGGAGTGTGCAGTCCGATACCGGTGTGGCGATGTTCGTGGTTGTACCCATCGGTGAAGATATCCATGAATTCCCTTGCCTCGCTCAGTGATCGGAACCGATCCGGGAAGCCGGGGCCGTATTTCAAAGTTTTGAACAACGACTCCGAGTACGGATTGTCGTTCGATACCCGAGGCCGGGAGTGGCTTCGGGTGACCTCGAGATCCGCGAGGAGTGTCGCGACGGTTTTACTGGTCATCGAGGTACCGCGATCGGCATGCACGACGTGCGGGACGCCATGGACCGCGAAGATCTGTTCCATCAATTCCTTTGCCAGCACACCGGATTCATGACTATGAACGTGCACTCCGACGATGTAGCGGGAGTAGATGTCGATCATCACGTACGCATCGAAGTACTGCCCTTTCACCGGGCCGGCCAGTTTGGTGATATCCCAGGAGTACACCTGCCGCGGCGCGGTCGCGACCAACTCTGGGCATGCCCTGGCCGGGTGCCGAGCGAGTCGCCGTCGATCGCTGACCTGTCTGTTCTCGCGCAACACTCGATACATCGTCGACACCGAACACAGGTAGATGCCCTCGTCGAGGAGTTGGGCGTAGATCTGTAGCGGTGCGAGGTCGACGAACCGGTCGCAGTTGAGGACGCCGAGAATACGTCGCCGTTCGCTGGTGGTGACTTTGTTGACCGGCTCCGCCGCTGGTTCCTGCGGCACCGGCGGTGTCGGTGCTGTAGCTGCGGCACTTCGACGTGTCGCCGTCGATCGGTGCAGACCGGTGAGAACGCTGCCCTCGCGGGAGCTAATTCCGATGCCGGTCAGTGTGGTGTACGCAGTGGTCATCGCTTGTTGTTCTTCTCGTCGAAATCCGCGCTCTCGGAGAGAGATTCCAAGAGCGCGTGTGCTTTTCCCATGATATCCAGTGCGGCTTCGGTGGTGTTCAGTCGCTTGTTCGCGCGGTTCAATTCACGGGTGAGGCGGGCGATCTCGGCTTGCTCGGCGGTAAGCTTGCCGACCTTCTCGCCGGGCTTTTTGCCGACGAGAACACCGGCGTCGCGGTGTTTGCGCCATTCGCTGATCAACGACGAATACAGTCCCTCGCGGCGTAGGTATGCCCCGCCGTCGCCGCTCTGGCAGGCTTGCTCGTAAGCACGCACGTGTTCGATTTTCTCCGCCGCGGTGAACGCCCGTCGCCGTCGTGGTCCGTCTGCTCTCGGATGCGCTGAATCCATGCGTTCATTGTCGCCGCTGACCGGCGTCTTGGTGGTGATGGCCATGGTGTGTGTCGATCCGTATCTCGCCCTGCATCAGGCCGGGTTGCTATGAACCACTGGACTCACCTCACCCTGGCACGCAGGG
>NZ_MKKY01000030.1 GCF_002091955.1 Rhodococcus sp. 1168
CGGAAGTTGTCAACCTGTCCGAGACAGGTTGGTGTTGATCCCGGTGGGTCCGGGAAGGTCAGGGGCACAGGGTGCTGCGCGATAGCGTTCGGGGTGGTTGGCGTAAGCCCGGTCGAGTGCACGCTGGCGTCGTTGCTGAGTGTCAGCAGCGATGCCGGTGTGCACCTGATGTGGTGTGTGCCGTCCGAGTCCACTGTGGCGGTGTTCAGTGGCGTAGCGATGAAGAAACTCTGTTGTCCATGTGCGGGCGTGCTCGATGTCATCGAAGTGCGGTGGGCAGTTGAGGTCGTATTTGATGGTCTTGAACAATGACTCCGAAAACGGATTGTCATCGCTGACCCTCGGTCGTGAATACGTCGGGACGACGTTCTCGGCGACGAGAGATCTCACCAGAGCATCCGAACGCATGACTGCACCATTGTCTGCGTGCACTCCGTTAGGTGCCCCGAATCGTTCGATAGCGCGGGCGAACATCGCTACCGCCAGGGCAGAGTCTTCCGAGTATTCGACACGCCAACCCACCGGATAGCGGGAGAACACATCTATGACCAGATACAACCTGTATCGATCCTGGGTCCGTGGCCCCCGCAGTTCGGTGACATCCCAGGACCACAGTTCACCGACGTCGCCGGCGTGCACGATCGGCTTGCTGCGATGTTGGACGAGACCGCCGAGCTTGCTGCGTCGACGATCACCGACCAACCCCTGTTGGGCGGCTATCCGGTAGAACGTACGCTCGCTGCAGTCAATTTTCTCGGCATCGAATGCACGCCAATATGTTTGAACGACAGACAGATCGGCGTAGTCGTCAGCTTCGAGGACTGACACGATCGCAGTCCGTTCGGATGCGGTCAGTGCTGCTGGTTGGTGTCGATCCTTGTGCGGTGTCGGATCGACGACAGGGCGGTAGTGGGAGTAGTTGCGTGTTATTCGGTAATAGGTGGCGCGTGCGATACCGACCAATTCGCATCCGTCACGGACACCGACGTCAGCTCCCACGAGCGCGCCGACGAGGGCGATCAGGACAGTTTGTTGCGCTCGAGCCACCGTGCGTATTCGTTCGCGCTCAGCAGTGTTACCGGAATCTCGGTCGGGTCCTCGTTCGGTGAGCTCGTGGTGATTCCTTCCAAGAGCTCGTACGCTTTTCCCAGGATCTCTTGCACCGCCTCGCTCTGGGCGAGTTTGTGTTTGAGTTCGCGGTTCTCTTTACGGAGTCTGTTGAATTCGGCGCGGTCGAAGTTCTCCATGCGGCGTAGTGACCTCTTTTCTGCGGCCGGAGCCATCTGTGCTTCGTATTCTCCCTCGTCTCGGCTCCGAAGCCAGTTCCGCACGGTCGCTCTGGTGAGGTTGTGCTCACGCATCAGTCGAACCTTCGATCCGTGGTCGGTACACAGATCCCACTCTTCGACGAACGCGATCCGAAACGCAACCGGAAACGTGCGCCCGCCCGTGCGGGTGCGTCCGATCTCGATGTCGATCACAAGCAACTCGATTCCCCGCCTACTTTGCCAGGATGTGTCTCACGATCATCCTGGCAAAGAACGGGCGAGCATGGGTGCGCGGTTCACAAAAAGGGTGCGAGGTCAGCAGAAAGTACTACCGACCCGGGATGTACTGCAGAGCCTTCACGAACGGAGGCATGATCTTCGCCCAGAGCTTCGGTGAAATTCCGCGCGGCCCACCGAGGTTGAGCAGTCGCGTCGTCGCGACGGTCTGCGACTCGGTGTACTTGAGCAGCCCTTCCGGTCCATGACGACGGCCCACGCCGGAGATTCCCATGCCACCCATCGGGGCGCCGGTCGATCCCCAAGTCGGTGCGTAACCCTCATCGACATTGACAGTTCCCGAGTGCAGGCGCACAGCGATCGCCTCGCCCTGTGCCTTGGTCTTGGCCCACACACTGCCGTTCAGGCCGTATTCGGTGTCGTTGGCCTTGGCAATGGCTTCCTCGACGTCGGCGACAGGGTAGATGGACACGAGCGGACCGAAAGTTTCGTTGGCGGCGCACTCCATTTCCTCGGTGACGCCGGTCAGTACGGTGGGCTCGTAGAACAGCGGTCCGACATCGGGTCGCGCCTTGCCGCCTGCAATCACCTTGGCGCCCTTGGCCTTGGCATCGTCGACGTGTGCCGAGACGGTCTCGATCTGGTCCTTGGAAACGAGGCTCCCCATCTCGATACCGAACTCGTAGTCGGCGCCGAGTGACATGTTGCGGACACGCTCACCGAATGTGGCGGTGAACTCATCGGCGATCGACTTCTCGACGTAGATCCGTTCGATAGCGATACACAGTTGGCCCGAGTTGGAGAAGCATGCGCGCACTGCCGCGTCGGACACGGTCCGAAGGTTGGCGCCCTTGGCGACGATCATGGCGTTCTTGCCACCGAGTTCGGCGGAGAAGCCGATGAGTCGACGCCCCGCCTGCTCGGCAAGCAATTTGCCCGTCGCGCTGGATCCGGTGAACATGAGGTACTCGGTGTTCTCGACGAGGGCGGTACCGACGACGGAACCGGGCCCGGGAACGACGGCGAACAGGTCACGCGGCAGGCCGGCCTTGTAGAGCAGTTCGACGACGGCAAGAGCGCAGTAGGGCGTCTGGGAGTCTGGCTTGAGTACGACGCCATTGCCTGCCAGCAGGGCCGCGATGGCATCGGACACCGCAAGAGTCATCGGATAGTTCCACGGCGAAATGACGCCGACGATGCCTTTGGGCTGGTAATGAACGGTGGTCTTCGTCAGCACAGGAAGCATGCCGGTGACGCGCTTGGGCGCCAAGAGCTTTGCTGCCGTTCGGGCGTAGTGCCGCGCGGTCATCGCGATGTCCAGCACTTCTTCTTGAGCGGCGGCACGGGACTTACCGGTCTCGGCCTGAGCCATGTCCATCAGCTCGTCACGGTGCGCCAACACCAGGTCACGGTACCTGTGGAAGATTTCGGCTCGCTCGGACACCGGGCGTTTCGCCCACGCCTTCTGCGCGATGCGAGCCCGCGCGATGGCCTCGGTGGCGTCGGCGGCGGTACCGACCGGGATGGTCGCCAGTTCCTTACCCGTGAACACCTCGGTGATCGACTTCGTCGGGCGGTCGGCGGCATTGGGGATTGCGATGAGTTCAGCGAGCCTGGAGAAGGTCGCAGTGGACGGAGCTGGCATATCGTTACCCCTACTGGTGAGTAGTTCTTGGAGTTACACCTAACGTACCTGGTCGGTGGCTCGGAATACCTAGGGCCGTGGGCACGGTGTACCAGTTGTTGCCTGCGGGGATAGGAACCCGCCCACAATGCGTGCAAGTGGAACACCATGCTCACCCTCGGGGGGGTGCGCCGCGACTTGTGGCACCATGGGGATCGGTCTTTCCTAGGCGTCGGGGCGCTCGAAGACGATCAGGGTGGGGACTTCATGCGTAGGACATTCGTTCTGGCAGGCGCAGCAGCACTGATGCTCGCTTTCACACCGATGGCAACAGCCGATCCTCTCGGAGACATCATCACTCCCCCTGACGACCCGTCCGCATACTTGCCGACGCCGCTCGAGGATCCGTGGTTCACCCCGCCCGCTGGGCACGAAACCAGCGAGCCCGGGACAGCCCTGAGGACCAGAAGTGTTGCAGTGCAACCAGGTACGACGTCAATGCAAGTACTGTTCCGATCCACCGACTCGAAGAACAATCCCATCGCAGCTGCCACGACGGTCATCGTCCCGGACGGCCCATGGACCGGTGACGGCCCGCGTCCGGTCGTCGCATACAACGAGGCGACCGATTCGCTCGGCAATGCGTGCGCGCCCTCCTACACGCTCCCTCGGAGTACGAACAAGGAGCTCGATCGTATTCAAGAGCTGCTCGCGCGCAACTACGCCGTCGTGGTCACCGACTATCAGGGTCCGCGGCAGGCCTACTCCGCCGGACTCGTCGCCGGCCACGCGGTGCTTGACGGCCTCCGCGCCTCGCAGAGTGTCGGCGTCGACGCCGATGCTCCGGTGGCCATCACCGGCTACTCGGGTGGGGCAATAGCGTCGGGGTGGGCAGCTCAGTTGGCACCGAAGTACGCGCCGGAGCTCGATATCGTCGGCGTCGCACTCGGTGGACCGCCGACCGACTACAAGATTCTGCAGCGTTCGCTCAACGGCGGGATCGGGTCCGGCCTGTTCACCGCAGCGACCATCGGGTTGTCCAGGGAGTACCCGGAGATGCGCACGCTGGCCAACGAGGACGGCAAGCGATTGGCACTGGTGCAGAAAGACCAGTGCGTCGACGTGCTGTCCTACAGCGGATTGCTGCTGTTCGACCAGCAGAACTTGTCCAACGTCCCCGACGTGTTCAACCATCCGATCACTCGCACAGTGATCGAGGAGAATCGCATGGGCCAGATCGCGCCCGAGGCGCCCGCATACATCTACCAGGGCCTGCAGGACGATTTGATCCCCAAGGAGGGCGCGGAAGCCGTCCAGGACCAGTGGTGCGCGGCGGGCGCGTCGGTACATCTCGAGGAGATCCCCGGCGATCACTCGACAGCCGAGGGTGCCGGACGGCCAGGCGCATTCAACTGGATCTCGCAGCGTTTGGCGGGCATTCCGACCGGTGGATGCGAAAGACTAATTCGCTGAGTACTTGACCCTCACGCCACGGAAGGCTGCACAGTGTCCTTTGTGAGCGATTCAGAAGGCATGAAGGTGGGCGAGGTCGCCCGCCTGGTCGGGATCAGTGTTCGGGCACTGCACCACTACGACGAGATTGCGTTGGTGGTGCCATCCGGACGTACGACCAAGGGCTATCGCAACTACTCGGCGGAAGACGTGGAACGGCTTCATCAGGTGCTCACCTACCGCGAACTCGGGTTCACGCTCGAGAACATAGCCGCCCTTCTGGACGATCCGACGGTCGATGCGATGGCACATTTACGCCGTCAACGCACATTGTTGGACCAGCGGATCGAACGCTTGCACGAGATGGCTGCGGCCGTGGACAAAATGATGGAGGCAAAGAAAGTGGGAATCCAATTGACACCGCAGGAACAGCGCGAGGTCTTCGGCGACGACTGGCTCGGTGACGAATACGCCACCGAAGCCGAGGAACGCTGGGGAGAAACGGAGCAGTGGAAGCAGTCCCAGTCACGTACCGCGCAGTTCACCAAGGAAGATTGGAAACTGATCAAGGACGAGACCGACACAATGGAGCTCGATCTTGCGGCGGCCCTCGCCGCCGGTACCGCACCGGGATCGGCGGACGCCAACGTGCTGGCGGAGCGGCACCGCGCGAGCATCGAGCGCTACTACGACTGCGGCTACGAAATGCAGGTCAATCTCGCCGAAATGTACTTGGCGGACGAACGATTCACCAAACATTACGACGACATCGCCCCGGGGTTGGCTCAGTATCTGCGTGACGTGATCGTCGCCAACGCCGAGGGGAAATAGGCGACCACCACCGAAGTCATTGCCACGGAATCGTATACGGCTTGTCGTCGTCGGTTGACAGTGCGGGTGGAGGCGCGAACCACATCGACAGCGGATCGCGTTTCAGCTCTTCGACTTCCGGAGGTACGGGGCGGGACAGGGTTTCGATCTCGTCCCATCTACACTCACCCGCCCCGACGCGCGCCGCGTACGCCCTCAGTTCCGCGGAGGCGCCGGGTAAGGATGCGATGTCGTACATCATCGAACCGGTGACCATTCGCGGTTGGTCGAACGACGGCAGCGGAGTGGATTCGACCTGGGCACGCGTCTGAGCTATTCGATCCAATGCGTCGGACATCTTCCGCAGTGCTTGTCGCAGAACAGGATCATCGGGTTCGATCATGCGTCTGCCCACGGTTCATCACCTGTACCGAGCGAATACGGATCCTTCGGCACTTCGTACACCGCGCTCGCATCGGCAGTGTTCTTGATGTCCAGCAACAGCTTTGCATCTTCGATTCTTTCCGTGATGGGCGCCAGCTTCTGTTCGAACTGCTCGTTCATGTGCCCGGTCGGACTGGCCACGAGCGATAGAAATTCCTTGAACGCGTCGGTGATCGTACGGATGGAGTCGACGAGTTTCATGCCTAGGTCGTAGCCGGTCCGCAGAATCTCCCAGATTCTCCACAATTGATACGGGGCCCCGGCAAAGGGAATCTTCTTCGATAAAAAGTCGACTACCCTTGCCCCGCTGGTCAAGTCGAATTCTTTCTCGATCATCTCGCGGACTTTTGTCACCAGTACGCGGATCGAGTTGCTGATTTCTTCTGCCGCGCGTTCGGCGACAGCTTGAATGACACGGCCACACGCCCCCTCCCACTGCATCGCGGCCACTTGCTTTGTCGCGTATTCACTGTAAGCAGCGGCCGCCATTCCGTCCCAGAACTCATCGACACGTACGGTTCCCTGGGCGAGAACATCGCCACCCTTTTCCATCGCTTCGCCCGCGATTCGATAGGTCCAGCCCAATCGCAACAAGTCGTTCCAGTTGCCGCCGATGGGCTCGACGAGTTGCCGAAGCGGACTTTGTCCTATCAGCGCTTCGATTGCGTCATCGATGTCACCGAGCCATCCAGCAGCATCAGCGATTACCGCGGCCAGATCGTCCGGAAGGCTTTCCGGCGGTGGGTAGTCGATTCCTTCAGGGTGTCCGTAGTCCGCAGGATCGCCGAAAAGCTCCGCGGCACCGACCGCAGGCCGTTTCGAATCACCCGGGTCGCTTTCAGGGTGCGGAAAGGGGAGGAGCTGCGTGTGTGCATTCAGCGCCTCGTAGTTGTTCTTCTCCTGATCCGCATACAGCCAGGCCGCGATGTTCAGCTTGTCGCCCAACTCGGTGCAATTCGCCGCCAGATGGACGTGTCTGTTTCGCCACGCGTTCCGAATATCGTCCAGTGGATCGAGAAGGGACCCGAAAATCTCGCCCTGATACGCACCGGCGGGACCAGCGTGCTCGTTGAAATACTTGTACGACGTCAGCGTCTGAAGTCCGATTTCGGACACCGACCGGCCGAGTCCTGAGACCTCATCTGAAAAAGCTCTGAACGTCTCCATTGAAAGATTCCTCGTTGCTCACGTGCGACGTAGTGTGGACACAATCTGGTCGATCGTGTTTCGTGAGAGCGAGCCGTCGAGCTGCTCATAAGAAACAATCATGAAAACGGCAACAGCCGCATTCGAATACCCCTGAGTTGCAACAATATCGAGCGATGCCGCGATCGGATCGCAGTCGAACTTCCGAGCGAGGTTCGATGCCTTCGCCGTGTAACGAACCGCGGGCGCGCCATCGATCTCGAATTCGATCGGAGCCGAGTATTCGATCTTCACAGCATCATTCGGTTCATCTCGAAAGATCAGCTCGGCTGATCGGCTGACATCGAATGCAGCTGCCGGAATATCGATTCCATTGCGCCCCGTGATTCCGGTGTCCGCCTTTGTTGCGCCGTCGCGATGTTCTGGACAGTAGTCGTAGTCGTAATCGGCGATATCACCGAACCGGACCGACTCTTCGCCACTCGCCCATCCCGCAACGCCACCACGATGGAACCGCCAATCCCCCGGCACCGTGTAGCTGAGGCCGTACTTGGTGTCGATCGGAATCGGATCACCGTCGGGAACCTCGATCTCCGGTGGCGCATATTCCATCGACGGGAACCCAGGTGGCGGACCTGCCACCGTGCTGGTCGGAACTGAAGACGGTTGCGGCACAGCAACACTCGTTACCGGTACAACGACACCTTCGTACCTACCAGGGGCATCAGGCCCCATCTTGGGCAACAGAATACCCGCTAGAACGAACAGCCCCAGCAACACCGCGACACGAAAAAGCCGCAATTTCAAGCTCACGAACAACTCCCCCCGAAGATGCAACAAGCTAACACGATCTACCGTCGTTCCTTGGTCGCAGTGGCGTACATGGGTGGATACTCCAGTGATGACACTGACGGTTCGCTCGGCGATGCTGTCCGCCGCCATCGGCAAAGCGAGTGGTTTCCGCAGCTCGATAGGAATCAGCGCCGGTCTACTGACCTTGTTCGACGGGACCAAATACAGACGCCTGGCCGTCGGCGCGTCCGTATTCGCGATTGCCGGTGAGATCGTGATGGACAAGTTGCCATCGACGCGGATTCCGCCGTTGGCTGCTGCCGTCGTCGAGGACCTGGTGGCTTTGGCCATCGGGGCGGCGGTTGCCAAGGAAGTGCTGGCGTAAGGTCGAGACTTGTGAAGCCGAATTTCTGGCAGTACCTGGGTTACCAGCTTGGCCGAGTGCTTCCGCCGCCGATGCACGATTGGGTTCGCGAAGATCTCGTCGGTAGTGGTGCTCAGGCCCGCTACCTGATCCGATTCTCGTTGCCGATCATTCCGTTGCTGTGTTTGTTTCTGCTCTTGCCAGGCCCGTTGTGGATCGGCCTCGCGATGATGGCTTTGCTGTTCATCCCGCTGGTCTATTTCGCGATCGCGTTGATGAACGTCTACCGGCGCCACCGCTTGTTGGTGCACGATCTGGATCCAGAGCTTCTCAACGCAAATACTCAACGTAAAATCGATCACACCCGCGAGGACTACGAAAGGCGTCACGGCCGACTGGACTAGGCTATCGGCCATGACTTCCGTCGAATTCAAGGCAACTGCAGACCTGGCCGACGAGATCGGGCCCGAAATCCGTAGCTGCGACACGCAATTCATCCAGTTCGGCAAGCATGCCGAGTTCGCTGGTCCCATTACCACCATCAAGTGCTTTCAGGACAATCTGCTCGTCAAACAGACCCTCGGTGAGCCCGGTAACGGCGGTGTACTGGTGGTCGACGGCGATGCCGGCATTCACACCGCCCTTGTCGGCGACATCATTGCTGGTCGGGGTGTCACCAACGGGTGGGCAGGGATAATCGTCAACGGGGCGATCCGCGACTCGGCGATCCTCCGCACCCTTGAAATCGGCGTCAAAGCGCTGGGCACCAACCCGCGCAAGAGCACGCAAACCGGATCCGGGGAGAAGAATGTCCCCGTCGAATTCGGTGGCATCACGTTCAATCCGGGCGAAATTGTGTACAGCGACTCCGACGGCGTGGTCGTCGTCTAGCGTCGCGCCGATTCAGCGTGGATATACTCCCCGATTTGGGATCCGAACCGCCTGCAGGGGGTTCGGATCCCAACAAGGGGAGTAAATTGTTCAGAGTGGATGCTCGACGCGCGGTATGCGCCATTCGTCGATCACGAAGAGCGTCAACGCCACCAGCAGCATTCCCGCGGCCACCCAGACTGCTCTGTTCTCCAGTACTTCCGACATCCCGGCGCCGAGAATCGCACCGGTGACGAAGCCCAGGATCACCGAGCCGAAATTGACGGCCCTGGTACTGGCTGCCCTGTCACCGTTGGCGATTCGATGGAACAGGGCCTGCGATAGGCTGCGAAGATTTCCGGTCGTCATCGTGGTGTTGTACGCCGAGTCGACGAGGACCCGAAACGTTGTGACCTGCACAGCTGCAACGAATGAAATAGGCACTGTGACAAACGCGTTCGGAACCGAATCCGGCAAGAACCCGATGATCGCGATCACCAGGATCTCGATGATGAGGACAGCCCGGACCGGACGGCGAACAATACGTGCGACTACCGGCCTGGAAATGAACTCAGCGGTGAACACCCCGAGCACGAACGCCACCAGCGGCGGAAGGTATCCGAGCGCAGACCGCCACTGCCCCGACGCCATGTCGATCCCGGAGAGGATGACGTTGGCCGTCTGAGCATTGGCGAACACACCATCACGGGTGACGAACGTGTAGGCGTCCAGAAACCCGCCGACCGCAGCGAGGAGCACCCCTAGCCGCACCGATTCGGAGGTCACCACGGTCGACTTCGGCACCTCGGAGTCAGTCATCTACGAAGCCCTTTCACTGTTCGCGTCGCACGGACTCGGTCAGGGTACTTTGTGCGGGAAACCGAGGCCGGCGCGCGGACCTGGTTCGCCACGTCCTCTTCCTGGTAGGAGGCCTGTCGACCTCGATGTACGTCGCCTGTCCAGACGAGATCACTCGTTCTTCTAGCGTCGACTACTGTAGAGAACGTTGGTTCTCAGCGCTAGGAGTTGGTCACGATGGAACCGGACAGTGGACGGACCGCCGTCCTGCAGGCAGCCGACAAGCTTTTCTATACACGCGGCATCAACGCCGTCGGCATGGATGAACTGCGAGCAGCAGCCGGAATCTCCCTCAAGCGCATGTACGCACTGTTTCCATCGAAAGCCGAGATCGTCGCTCAGGTACTCGAGCGACGAACCCACATCTGGAATGCGGGAATCGCGGCCGAGGCAGCCACGCACCAATCTGCGCGCGACAGAGTGCTTTCCATCTTCGACTTCCTCGACGCCTGGTTCCGCGAAGACAATTTCCGAGGCTGCGTGTTCATCAACGCGTTCGGCGAGCTGGGGGCCGTCATGCCCGCTGTAGCCGACGCGGCGCACCGTCACAAGCGTGAATTCGTCGAGTACGTCACCAAGTTGGTTGTCGAAGCCGGAGGTTCGCAAACCCTCGGTCTACAGATTGCACTGCTTGCCGAGGGTGCGCAGGCGACCGCAGCCATCTCTGAGCTGCCCGACTCTGCTTTTGTCGCAAAGGCGGCCGCCGCAATGCTCCTCGATTCGGGGACGCACCCGTAGGCGAGTGTTCAAAACAACCCGCCCATTCCCTTGCCGATCAGTACCGCTGAAATCACCAGAATCAGCACACTCATGACGGCCGTGTTGTTGGCCTGCAGCCACTCTTTGAGGGAGGCGAGCGGCGCCTCGAGTCGTTGTGCCGCAATCTGGTAGCCGATCACCGGAATCGCGACTGTCGAGGCCGACAGGATCGAGAAGACGGATACAGCCACGACGGTCTGACCCGCGCCGAGGGCGACACCCCCAATGGTGACACCCGCGGCGATGCACATCAGCAAGTTCTTCGGATTGATCGCGGCCAATGCGAAGCCGACCCCGAGCGCTTTGACGGCGGTCATATCGTCGATGGCCGACATCCACTTCGGAGTCGCGTGTTCTGCCCCACGAGCGCGCCATTGACGGATACCGACCCCGAGCAACAGCACACCGATGACAAGCTTGATCCACGACGATGTGGTGGACGGGTCGTCCTCGGATCCGGTCGCCGCACCGCCCAGGAGAACGAAGATCGTGGTTGCCAGGACTATTCCGGCGATCCACCCGACCGCGAAGCTGATGCTGGCGCTACCTGCGCGTTTACCCAGCAGCATCAGGATCGCGGCGATGATGGGAACTGGCGAGACGGCAACACCGATCGCCAGTGGCAGTAAATCTCCGAGCACTGTTCCCATAGTCGATTCCGTAGAAGTAGAAGCAGTAAATGTTCGCTTCGACGCTATGGGCGGACGGGACCTACCGCATCATCTGTTACGGGTGAGGCGCGATCTCCGCGCGGAAGAGCCACTGTCAGAGGACGGTGACCCAGCCATGCACCTCGTCGCCGACGAGCGCGTCGCGGTGGCGTTTGCGCAACATCGCCGAGAGCGGCCCGATGTCCGGCGACTCTCCCACCGCACGGCCGTCGATCTGAAACACGGGTGCAACCCCAGCGGAGGTACCGCAGACGAATACTTCGTCGGCGATATAGAGCTCGGTAAGGTCGACCACCCTCTCCTGCACCGGAAGCCCTTCCTCGCGAGCGAGAGTCAGGATCGTACGACGGTTGATCCCGTCGAGAATGTCCGAAGTCACGTCCGGTGTGATCAACGTGCCCCCGCGGACGAGGAAGATATTCGCGGCGCTGAGCTCACACACGTGTCCGTTGATGTCGAGGAAGATGCAATCATCGAAACCGCTGTCGATCGCATCCTGTTTGGCCAGAACCGAATTGACGTAGGCACCGTTGACTTTTGCGCGCGAGGGAATCGCATTGTCCGGAATGCGACGCCACACACTCGTTTTCAGACGCATACCGTCCTGCGGGACGATCGGGACCGCGTCGTACAAGAAAATCGACACGGTGGTGTGCAAGCCTCGCACCCGTGTTCCCGGAATCTGCTCGTCGACGTGGACCGTTGCGCGTACGTAGACTTCGCGGTCCGGCGCATTCGCGGCGATCAGCTCACGCGTGACGGCCAGGAATCGGTCGAAATCCCATTCGTCCGCGAACCGATCGATACCGATGATCTTGCATGACTCGAGGAGCCGCTGAAAGTGGTCGCGCAGCCGAAAAGCTGTCCGGGTTTCGCCGTCGATCTGGACCGGGAAGACGGTATAGACGCTCAATCCGTACAGAACTGCCGAGGTGGCCACTCCGAGGGTCGCGTCCTGCGCGTCGATGATGCGGTCGCCGAAATACACCTTGGAATGTGGAGTTGCCATGGGCTGATGCTAGTGCGCGACAAGTTCACCGGTCCACGGGTTTACGGGCGGCCCTCGAAACACACCCCGCTTCTCCCGGCCGTGTCGTAGGCCGGTGATATCAATAGAGGACACCGACGAAGGGAGCACCGACCATGTCCTGCAGAGACTGCACAGCGGCCATCGATCATTGCCACGGCACGCTGGTGATCCACTCGTCAGGCTTGGCGGAGTGCACCGAGCCCGGCTGCGTCGATCTCGAGTACGTACGTCACTACCTGGTGTTGGACTGCTCCGAGGTCACCGGCGGGTGCCAGTGCGTCGCGGAGATCGAGCTGCGTCAGGCATCCTGACCGGAATGTCCGTGCAATCGTAGATCCGCCAGTTCGGAACCACCGCCGGTGAATCAATCGGGACGCATCGCCAGGAACGCGGAGTAACGTCGCGTGCAGCGGTAGACAGGATCAACGCAGCGGAGTTTCTCGAATAGGGCCGCACCGGCGACGATGGGCCGAACCGGTGACCGCCACGAAGGTTGATGCGGCCCGAGTGCGGAGCGCTGCGCGATGATGCGAATTCTGTTGGTCGGCGTACCGGTCTTGCTTGCCGTCGCGTCGGTGGTTGCGACAGCGTTCGGCTCACTCGGGTGGATTGTTGCAGCGGTCGTCTTCACCGTGCTTGCCGCGATCGGCGTCTACGATCTGATCCAGAAACGCCACTCGGTGCTGCGTAACTACCCGATCCTCGGCCACCTGCGGTACCTGCTCGAGCTGGTCCGCCCGGAACTGCAGCAATACTTCATCGAGCGCAACTTCGACGGCCGTCCTTTCGATCGTGACAAGAGGTCACTGATCTACGAGCGCGCCAAGGGAACTGCCGCCGAGCTCTCCTTCGGAACCGAGCGCGATATCGACGCTGCCGGATATGAGCACCTCGTCCACTCCACCGCTCCCGTCGAAGTTCCGGACACTCCACCGCGCGTACGCATCGGCGGTCCGGACTGCACACACCCCTACGACATGGCGTTGTTGAACGTTTCGGCGATGAGCTTCGGTGCGCTGTCTGCCAATGCACTGCAGGCGCTCAATGCCGGTGCCGAACGAGGTGGGTTCGCTCATGACACCGGCGAGGGTGGCCTCACGCCTTATCATCTCGGAGGCGCCGATGTCGTTTGGGAGATCGGTTCGGGTTACTTCGGTTGCCGTACCGAGGACGGCCGCTTCGATCCCGATCAGTTCTCCCGCAAGGCCGCCGACGATCGAGTGAAGTGCTTGTCGCTCAAGCTGAGTCAAGGTGCAAAGCCGGGGATCGGTGGCGTGCTGCCGGCGGCGAAGGTCAGCGCCGAGATTGCCGAGTATCGCGGTGTCCCGCAAGGGGAGAAATGTATCAGTCCAGCGGCGCACCAAGAGTTCTCCACCCCTCGCGGTCTGGTCCGGTTCATCGGGCGCATGCGTGAGCTCGCCGATGGTAAGCCTGTCGGGTTCAAGCTCTGCGTGGGCTCGCGAGTAGATGTTCTGGCAATCTGCAAAGCGATGCTCGAGGAGGGCACAGCCCCGGATTTCATCATTGTCGACGGCGCCGAGGGAGGTACCGCCGCGGCCCCGTTGGAGTACGAGGATCACGTCGGTCTTCCGCTGACCGACGGGCTGATGACACTGCACAATGCATTGGTGGGTTGCGGTCTGCGTCAGCAGATTCGGGTCGGGGCAAGCGGCAAGGTCGCCACCGGAGCCGACATCGTCAAGCGGCTGATCCAAGGCGCCGATTACACCAACTCTGCCCGCGCGATGATGATGGCTGTCGGCTGCATTCAGTCGCAGCGGTGTCACACCAACAAATGCCCAGTGGGAGTTGCCACTCAAGACCCCAAGCGCGCACGGGCGCTCGACGTCGAGGACAAAAGCACACGAGTGTTCCGATACCAGCAGGCCACCGTCGCTCAAGCGTCGAAGATCATGGCATCGATGGGCGTGAGCGAGCCTTCCGGACTCACCCCACACATGTTGCGCAAGCGAATTGGTCCGATCAGCCAGCAGTCGTACGCAGAGATCTACGAATGGCTCGCACCAGCGGTGCTGCTGAATGACCCGCCGGCCTCATGGGCAGCGGACTGGAAGATCGCCGATCCCGACAGCTTCACCCCTGCCCCCTGGCATCAGGCCGCTCGAGGATAAAAAGTTGTTACATGCCCAATATGAGCATGGGGACGGACTCCCTTCAAGAGGTGAACAACGACGCGGTCTTTGCCGACGCCATGGATGCGCCCGCGGGCGCGCTCCACTCTGCACCGTCACATAGCGAGTCGGCCGCAGATCCAAGCGATGTCGGAACTGACTTCTCCGTACGGCCGTTACCTACGATCTGCCTGCCACATTCGTGGTCTTCGACAACCGACGCTTGGACATGGTGATGCTCGAACAGGAGCAGTCGGGTGTGGCCGATCCGGAAGAGGGAGCGACGCCCGTCGAGTTCGATGCGAAGTCCCGGCAACTCGTCCCCACTTCACCCGCTCAGTGCCGGTGATGTCGGCGCACCCTGCGGTACATGGGTGCATCGGAAACGGCGCTCTCGTCGATCTTCCCTGAAGATCAGCGAACCAGTCCATTTCGTCGATCGTGAGATCGAGGGACTGTGCAAGTTGAGTCGTTGTCTCGTAGCGAGGCACCAATGCATCCTCGGTCGTGCCCATCGGGCATTGCCACTGAGGTGTTCCAGTGTCAGCGTTCGCAGATCTGAAACGGGTGAGTTACCTCGACGAGACTCCGAAACTTCTTGGTCCGCCTACGCCCGCCCAAGCCTGACTGATTCGGATCGGTCACCTGCCGCGGTTTTTCGCTCTCTCGGACTCAGTCCACCCCATACGCCGTGACTCTGACTAGTTTCCAGAGCGTACCGGTGACAGAAACCGATGACTGCGCAAGTGGCACAGATCGATTTGGCTTCACTTTCCCGCACTCGTCGTTCTTCGGCCCCCTCGTTGTGCACTGCGAAAAAGACGTCGGCGTCGATCGCGCTGCAGGCTGCCTCAACTCGCCAAGACGCCGGAGATGCTGTCATCGACCGAGCTTCTCGGGTGTACGTTCCCACCCAATCTCCGGGCTGCACTTGACCCGATCCAATTTGAGATCCCGGGTATCGCGGACGCAGACTGGCCAGGTGGGACGAATCCACACGACGTACTATGGGTTTGGTCATTTGCTAATGATAACGATTGCCATTAAGGATGGTCGGCCGGGTGGTGGAGCTCGGCGTACACGCTCTCGCCGCGGCCCGCACGCGCGGAAACTCGTCTCACAGGCTGGTCTTCATCGTCGCCACCGCGGTGTTGCCCCTCCCGTGGCGTGACAGTCGTCGAGGGCATTCACACAACCGTAGAACCCCGGCCGTACCAGAGAAGTGGTCCGCGGTTGCACCTGCGCCGGCTCTCCAGGCATCCATGTGCACCACACTTCTGAACAAGTGCGTTGTCTTCTGAAACCGACACCCACGCGCCGCTGCTGTCTCCCACTGCGCCAAAAATGGTCCGACTTCTGCGCGATGTTCCGCCCTTGGAGTTCTGCGTATCGAGCGAGAGTTCCAAACGGATCCTCCTCGGGCACTGCGCTAGAGGTGCTCGGACACCAGTACCGCCACGGTGTTCGGCTCCAATGCTTCGAAGGTGTGCAGCTGATCCCCCGGGTAGGAAATGTAGTCACCGGGATGTAGCTCGACAGGGGCTTCGGTAGGTCCGACCAGCGCGCGACCCACCGACATGACGACGTGTTCGACGACGCCTGGTGAGTGGGGATCTGCCTGCCGGGCGTCACCGACCTGGGCGTTGATGATGTAGATGTCCCGACGCGCGTGTGGTGGGCACGAGGCGAGCAGCGTCGCTACGTAGTCGGCGTGTTCGGATCCGATGCTCGGCCATTCGCCCGCCCTGATCAGGTGCACTCGCGGTCGGGCAGGCTCGACCAGCTGCGCGAAGGGTACATCGAGGGTGACGCTGAGCGCCCATAAGGTCTCCACGCTCGGGTTGCCTGTTCCCGATTCGAGTTGCGAGAGAGTCGATTTGGCTATTCCGGCTCGGCGTGCGACTTCGGCGGAAGACAGGCCGACCCGTTTGCGTTCACGTTGCAGCGCTGCGGCGATCGCTGCTATGGGCGCACCCGACTCGGCCATCTTCGTTCACTCCATCGGTTGTATCGTTCGGTTTGACGAACACCCTAACATCGTCCACTATTGCGGACGTGCATTCGATATGACGAACACCCGCGTTGCGAGACACCGCCCTCGTCTGCCTTGCCGACGGCCTCGTCGGGATCGGGCTGTTCGTGAGTTGGAACATCGGCGTACTCGGCGGCGCGGCGCTCGGTAGCGCGCCGCAGTGATCGGCGCGGTCATCGCCGCCGCCACCGTACTTCCGCCGGGAATCCCGGTCCTCCTCGCACTTTCCGGAGTTGCGATCGCCCCACTTCTGTCGAAGGTGAACACGTGAATCTCGTCGCTCCGATGCTCGCGCTCACCGTCGGCACCATGCTGCTCCGCATCGTCGGTCCGCTGCTCCGCAGTCGCGTCACATTGTCCCCGCGGATCGAGATACTGAGCTCGACGGCCGTAGCCGTTCTCTTCGTCGCGCTCGTCGCAACCCAAGCGCTGGTCGTCGCGAACGAATTCGCAGGGTTCGCACTTCCCGCAGGAGTTGTCGTTGCCGCCGTGCTGGCCTGGCGCAAAGCACCGTTCGTTGCCATCGTCGTAGCGGCATCGGCAACGACTGCCGCCCTGCGGTTCGTCGGCGTTGCTTGACCCAATCGAAGAACCCCTTCCCGAGAAGGGCGACGAGGCGTACAGTTCGTACTGGCCCCATACCCCCTAGGGGTATCCACCACGAACTCGATCAGTGGGAGTACATGCACGATGAGCAATCACATGAACCCCGACACTGCACATCCACCTCGGCCGGATTCCGCGCATTCCGGCCAAGATGACATGGCAGGGCACGACATGTCCGGACACCCGGGGCATGCCGGACACGGCGATCACGCCGGCCAGTTCCGTCGTCTGTTCGTCATCATGGTGTTCTTCGCTGTTCCGGTCGTGTTCGCCTCGAACATGTTCGCAATGATCGTCGGCTATTCGCTACCCGATACAGCGTGGATCGCCTGGATCTCACCGGTACTGGGCACAGTCATGTACTTCTGGGGTGGTTCACCGTTCCTGACCGGTGCGGTCAGCGAGATACGTTCGCGGACACCAGGAATGATGCTTCTCATTGCGCTGGCGATCACAGTCGCATTCGTGGCATCGATGGGTTCGAGCATCGGCGTACTCGACAATCAGCTCGACTTCTGGTGGGAACTGGCGCTGCTGATCGTGATCATGCTGCTCGGGCATTGGATCGAGATGCGGTCACTTGCGCAGACCACCTCGGCATTGGACTCACTGGCAGCGCTTCTCCCCGACACCGCCGAACGCGTCGAGGACGGCGAGGTCGTCTCGGTGACGCCGGAGGACTTACGGGTCGGCGACGTCGTCGTCGTCCGCCCAGGTGGGCGGGTGCCTGCCGATGGCACCATCGTCTCCGGGACCGCGAGCATGGACGAATCGATGGTCACCGGCGAATCGCGCACTGTCCGCCGCAGCGACGGTGACCACGTCGTCGCCGGGACCGTCGCCACCGATTCCGGCGTCCGCATCCAGGTCACCGCCATCGGCGAGGACACCGCTCTCGCCGGCATCGGACGTCTGGTCGCCGACGCGCAGAACTCGTCTTCGCGGGCCCAACGCATTGCCGATACCGCGTCGGGCTGGTTGTTCTGGTTCGCGCTGGGAGCCGCGGCCATCACCGCGGGAGTGTGGACACTGTTCGGGCTGCCCGACGACGCCGTGATCCGCACGATCACCGTCCTGGTCATCGCCTGTCCACACGCCCTTGGGTTGGCGATCCCCCTGGTGGTATCCATCGCAACCGAACGAGCCGCCCGCAGCGGTGTCCTGATCAAGGACCGGCTAGCGCTGGAAACCATGCGAACAGTGAACACCGTGGTTTTCGACAAAACAGGAACTCTGACCAAAGGTGAGCCCACCGTCATCGCGATCGAGGTGACCGGGGGCCACACCGCCGACGAAGTCCTGGCGTCGGCCGCGGCCGCCGAAACCGATTCCGAGCATCCTCTCGCCCGTGCCATCGTCGAAGCCGCACGTCACCGCGGACTGACGATACCGACGGCTACCGACTTTCAGTCGTCCCCGGCGATCGGGGTGTCCGCCGACATCTACGGAACTCGCATCCACGTCGGTGGCCCGGGCCTGCTCGAACAGGAGCACGCCCGCGAACTCGCCATCGCCGACCGCTGGGGTGACGACGGTGCGATCATCCTGCACGTCCTCGCCGAAAGCGAGGTCATCGGGGCATTGAAGCTCGCCGACGAGATCCGATCGGAATCACGCTCGGCGATCGAGGAGCTTCACGTCCGCAACATCGAGGTCGTCATGATCACCGGTGACGCTGATGCCGTTGCGAAGTCCGTTGCCACCGAACTCGGTATCGACCGCTATTTCGCCGGAGTCAAGCCTGAGGACAAGTCCCATCACGTCGCCGACTTGCAACGAGAAGGGCGCACAGTGGCGATGGTCGGTGACGGCGTCAACGACGCTCCGGCGCTTGCGCAGGCCGACGTCGGGATCGCTATCGGCGCGGGCACCGACGTCGCCATCGCGTCGGCGGGAGTGATCCTGGCCAGCGACGACCCCCGATCGGTGCTCTCGGTGATCGAGCTTTCGCGTGCCTCGTATCGGAAGATGAAGCAAAACCTTTGGTGGGCAGCGGGATACAACCTCATTTCCGTGCCGCTCGCGGCAGGAGTATTGGCGCCGATCGGGTTCGTGCTGCCGATGTCGGTAGGGGCGATCTTGATGTCGTTGTCGACGGTCATCGTTGCCGCCAATGCGCAGTTGTTGCGCCGACTCGATCTCACCCCTGACAGCATCGCAGGCGAGGAGCATTCGAATGATGTGGCCGAAGAGCATCGACCGGTGCCGAAGAGCTGAGCTCCAGGCAGACAGTGAAACGACCGAAGGCCGCACCCCGACGAGGGGTGCGGCCTTCGGTGTGGAACAGGTCAGCCGAGGAGCTGACGCATCGTGTCGATCTCCTCTTGCTGCGAAGTGACGATCATGCGCGACATCGCCAGAGCCTCAGGATTGGAACCCTGCTCGATCTCGACATTCGCCATGTCGATAGCACCGGTGTGGTGGGCAATCATCATCGTCAACCACTGGCGGTCGAACTCGGGTCCCGAGGACGCCATCAACGAGTCCATTTCCTGGTCGGTCATCATGCCGCTGCCGGAGCCGTGATTCATACCGCCCATCGCTCCCATGTCCGCGGAAGGGGCGGGCTGGCCCCACTCGGAGAGCCACGCGGTCATCTGGTCCATCTCCGGCTGCTGCGCGGCTTCGATCGCCGACGCCAACGCCAGGACGTCTGGATTCTCGGTCCGCCCGGTCGCCATCGCGGACATCTCGACGGCTTGTGCGTGATGCGGGTACATCATCTGCGCGAACATCACGTCGGCGTTGTTGAACTGCGCCGACGCATCCGATGCGGACTGCGATGAGTTCATCGAATGCCCGTCCATCATCTGCCCGCTCACCGGAGTGTTGGAAGAATTGTCGCTGCAGCCGGCGAGGAAAATAACGCCTGCCGAGGCAGCCGCGAGTGCAGCTGATACTGGAGTACGCATGTGAAAGTCCTTACGAGAGTGATCTTTTACGGAGTTCGGATACGAAAAAAAGCGATCCGCCGAGATGCGTGTGCATTTCGGGCTCCCCGTCACACTCGCAAGGTCACCGATTTGTCCAACTCCGAGAGAACCCACGGCGGCGCACGTTCCAGCGCGGAGGCAGTGCGACCGCCGAAGATGTCCACCGCTCGTGGTGAAAGGTCGAAGCCGATGCTGGTGGTCGGCACCGTCAGAGCTGGCCACGACGTCGTCGTGCCCGCGCACGGATGCATCATCTGATGTGCAGACGGGCAGTCGTGCTCGCTGAAAGCAACCGGCCCAGAAGCGTCGAGTCGATACTCCGGCGCCATCGCAGAATTGCCGCTGCCCATCGATGACATGGACGACATCGGTGTCACCGAGTGCATGAGCAGCACCCCGAAGATCGTGAACGCAATCAACAACCCGGTAGCCGAGGCCGTGCCTCGTAGACTGCCGCGGATCACTGAATGCATGCAACCGACGGTACCAGTCATACCCCCGGGGGGTAAAGGCGTCGTGTCGCCGCCGGACTACTCGATTTCGCCCCGATAGCGACGCGAAGCCGCGATGATCTTCGTCATTCCGACCCGGATCCGAAGTATCTCCTCTTCGCCCACTTCCTGCCCGACGGCGTCGGCCCACGCGTGTTGATCGTCGCGTAGCGCCGCCAGAGTGGTCCGACCTGCCGATGTGGGCCGAAGCAATTTGGCTCTTCGATGCTTGGGGTTCTCGAGGTACTCCGCCCACCCCTTTCCCACCAGGATGTCCGCCGTGCGCTGGACGCTCTGCCGCGCAAGACCGAGGCCGACGCGTCGAGCGATCTCGGCGACTGCCAACGGCTCGTCCAATGTGGCGCCGAGGACTTGCCACCATGCGGGCGTCAGGCCGGCCGGTTCAGTTATCTGCCGCGCCGCCGCGAGAAATTCACCGTTCAGTTCGAAAGTCGGCAGTACGGCGGAGGTCAGCGCATCACCGGCAGGTGAACGGGTCATCCGGCGACCAACTGGTCGTAGAACTTGCGCTCTCCGGTGGAGTACAGCCCGTACCAGGCCTCGATGATCGGCTCCGGGAAGAGTTCGAGTAGCTCGAACATCGCTTTCGTGAACTGCAGTGCAGCTGTCCCCGGCGCGGTCACCAAGGAGTGATCGGACACCACCCGCAGATCACGATAGTGCTCGCTACCTGTGTATTCGGTTGCACCGGAAATGAATTCGAGTGCATTGCTGGTATGCGGGCGAGCGTTCAGAGCTCCGGTGCGCGCAAGCCCGAGCGTGGCACCGCAGATGGCACCGACGGGTATTGCTCGTTCGATCGCCGTCCGAGCAAGCGCGAGGACCGCGGTATGCCCCTCACCCCATGTGTCGCCGCCGGGGAGGACGAGTGCCGCGAGCGATTCGACGTCGAGATCGGCGACGTCGCCGTCGGGAAGAACACGAATGCCACCGGCGGTGGTGACTGCACCGCCGCCGTCGGAGACAACCTTCAGTTCGTACCGAGAGCTGCCTTGTTGCCGCGCCATGGCGATGCCGGCCACGAGGTATCCGTATTCCCAGTCGGCCATGGTGTCGAGTGCGTAGAGAGCAATGGTCTTCATCGAAGCCTCCATAATTGACAGGGTGCTGTCAGATTACTCTCACGCCAAGTGTGATGTCGTCGAAATTGGGCACAATAGAGTCGATACACGAAACCAGCACGGAAAGCGGGTACCCATGGCAGCCCTCGATGCACTACGCGGCCGGTGGCCGAAAAGCTTGCCCCTGCAGCCATTACCTGCGGAAGCGTGGGCCAAACAGGAGCCGACGTGGAAGGGTGCGAATCCGCAGGTCATCGAGTCCGCGCTCAAACGCGCGAAGATGCGGCCGTCGGGAAACTGGTTCGTCTTCGCCGCGAGCCGTGACGTTCCGAAGGACAAGCCGTTCGGACGGCACATCGGTGGCACCGAACTGGTCGCCTGGCGCGATGAGAAGCAAGGAATCCACATCGCCCCCGGGGTGTGCCCACACCTGGGCGCGCCGCTGGACAAGGCCAAGATCGAATGCGACACCCTCATCTGCCTGTGGCACGGCATGCCGCTCGGCCCCAAGGGGCGTCCCGGGTGGAAGCCGTTACCCGCGTTCGACGACGGCATTCTCGTCTGGGTCCGGATGGACGAACTCGGTGGTGAAGAGCCGACCGAAGTACCGATCGTCCCGATCCGACCGCCGGCCGCGAACTCCGTCGATGCTGTGGTGACGGTGACCGGCATCTGTGAACCGGACGATATCGTCGCCAATCGCCTCGATCCGTGGCACGGGGCCTGGTTCCATCCGTACTCGTTCGCACGACTGAAGGTGGTCGACGCGCCCACCGACGTCGATGTCCCCGAAAAGGACGATCGGTTCCTGGTAGACGTGACATTCCGCGTCAGCCGCGGAATCGGCGTACCGGTCCGTGTCGAATTCGTCTGCCCAGGTCCGCGCACCATCGTGATGCGCATCCTCGAAGGCGAGGGCATCGGAAGCGTCGTCGAGACGCATGCGACGCCACTGGGCCCCGGGCCGGACGGCAAGCCACGCACAGCCGTCATCGAGGTCACCGTCGCCAGCTCCGAGCGTCCGGGATTCAAGATGGCCCGCAAGGTCGCACCGCTGCTTCGTCCCGCCATGAGTTGGACTGCTGAGCGGCTGTGGAAAGACGACCTCGACTATGCCGAGCGAAGGTACGAATTGCGCTCACGCGGCATGTGAAAAACCAACCTGCCGATCCCCCCGACGCGCGGGGGGATCGACGCGGTCAGCGCTTGGTAAGCCGAGCCAGCTTGTCGAACACTCGAAAGCGTCCGCGCGTCGGGACCGTATAGATCGGATGCCCGGCGATGCCCCAGCCCGAGAGCAGGGTGTTCGCCGCATGCAGCCCGGTTGTCGCGGCACGTTCCATCAGTGCGACCGGCAGATCGATCCTGATGCCGTCCCCTGCGAGCACGACGCCAGGTTCCGGGGTGCGCACCGTGGGCCGATTTGCGAACTGGCCGAGGCCGAACAACGGGCAATCATTGCGCCATTCGGTGCGCTCGGATACCACTGTGGCCGAAGCGGTTTCAGGATAAATCTCGTGCATCCGCGTCATCAACTGCGCGCGCGTCTCCTCTTCGGAGTCGACGGCCGCATACGCGTGCAGTTCGACGACCGATCCGCCGGTGCGAGCCGCCCACTCCGCCGCCTCGTCCTCGAATCGCTCGAGCACGCTGATGTTGTCGATCGGCGGCATACCACCGGTTCCGATGAAAGCCGGGCGATCGGCATTCACCGGCTTGTCGAGCCACACACGATGCACCAGGAACGGCGGCGTATTCTCCAGTGCCGCAATGCGTTTACGCCATTCCGACGTTCCGAGCTCCGGTGAGCTCTCCACCACGTTCTGCAAACCCGCTATATCGGCGGCAAGCACCACGGCGTCGACCTCACCCACTCCGACGACGTCGTATGCGCGTTCGCGGCCCCGGTCAATACCCTCACACGCGGTGCCCACCCTGACATCGACACCCAAGCCTAGTAAGTACTCTCCCAACGGATTCCACAGCGCCTGCGGATACGGGCCGCGAGGCACGTCGAAGATCAACCCCTCCGACGAACCGAGGAAGTAAATGTGGAACATCATGGCCAGTTCGGCAGCGGACATTTCCTCGGGATCGGCGAAAAAACTCCGCGAAAAAACCCCGAACGCCAAGTGTCGCGCAGCCTCAGGGAAGTTGATGTTGCGCAGAAACTCCGCCGCCGGGGTCATGTCCAGTTCCTCGAACGTCTCAGGAACACTGACATTCATCAGCGGCAGAGCAGCTACCCCCTTGAGTGAGAACAACTCTCGCATTCGAAAAGTAGGACTCCGAGCGACGAACGCGAACGCATTCAACGGCGGCGTCTGCGGCAAACCCTTGAAGCCGTCGATTCGGCCATCGCCGTCGATCAGCGGATAGTCCTCGACAGGCCGTAGCCGTCGCAGACCCGGATCGCTGCGCTCCATCAGGTTCCGAAGGTTGTAGTACTGCCGGAAGAACGCATGGAAACCGCGACTCATCGTCACCGGAGTGCCGTCGTCGAGCGTGGTATCCCACCCCCCGACGCGACCGCCCAGGTAATTCTCACGTTCGAGCACAGTCACCTCGACACCGCGCTCTGCCAAAGCCGTTGCCGCACTGAGGCCGGCGATCCCGCCACCGACAACGACGACCCGCGGCACACGGGTCAGCGAACCGGCATCCGGGAACCCAGCAGGGGCGGGATGTTCGACGCGTCGACTATCGGTCACAGTGCCTCCATCGGGCGGGCCCCGAGAAAGGTGTGCACGACACCGTTCTGCCAGCCCGTCATAGTCTCGGTAGCCAAGGAAGTGAAACCTGCACGCTGCATACGCCCGGCGAACTCTCCAGCACCGTCGAACGTCACCACACTGCGCCAGAGATGCTGATACAAGGTCGTGTTGCGCGTCGCCAAGTAGCCGAGCGGAATGATGACCGCCCAACACACGAACGTCCACAGCACCTGTGCACGAATGGAATCCTTGACCGAATACTCGTGAAAAGCGATGCTCCCGCCGGGCTCGAGCAACGACATCAGAGACTTCAACTCCGTGTCCGGATCGTCGACGTTCCTGATCAGGTACGCAGCGAGAATGCCGTCGAACGGGCCATCGACCCCGTTGACATTGAGATCCTCGACGCGGCTGTGCACGAACGTCACGTTCGACGGCCACGTCTTCGAGCGCGCCACCTCGAGCATCTCCGCCGACGCATCGGCGGCAACGATCTGCGCGTGCGGAGCCACCTTCAACAATGCAGCCGTCGACGCACCCGTGCCACAGCCGATATCGAGCAAACGAAGCCCATCACCGAGCCCAGGAAGGCGCAGCCGCTCCGCCGATTTCGCCAAATGGTCGTGATAGCCGGGGTTCGCACCGACCAACCGGTCATACGCCCGTGCCCCGACGTCGAAAGCCCCAGGCACCTCGTCGCGTGGCAAGCCCATACCCGTTACCCGCTTGCCACCCCATTCGCGCCCGCCAACCTTCACAGCGCCGACTCACTCGCGACGCGAGCCGACGGGCCACCGTCGATCGAGACGACATCGCCCGGATGAAGTTGGCGACCGCGTCGCAGATCCACCTCACCATTGACGCTGACCTGCCCATCGGCGATGAAAGTCTTCGCCTCCGCCCCCGACTCGATGAGGTTCGCCAACTTGAGAAACTGCCCGAGCCTGATGGACTCGTCGCGGATCGGAACATCTTGGGAGTCAGCCATGACTCCATCTTGGACTACACCGAGCAGATGGTCACTCCGCAGGCTCCGCTCCCGGCCTATCAAGGTCACTCCGCAAGCTCCGCTCACGCTTTAACCAGGTCACTCCGCAGGCTCCGCTCCCGCCGCCTGGAAGCGCCGCAAACGCAGACTGTTGGTCACCACGAACACCGAGGAGAACGCCATCGCCGCGCCCGCGAGCATCGGATTGAGCAGGCCCGCCGCCGCAAGTGGGATAGCGGCGACATTGTACGCGAACGCCCAGAACAAATTGCCCTTGATGGTCGCGAGCGTCTTACGGGAGAGCCGAATCGCGTCACCGACGGCGCGAAGATCCCCGCGAACGAGAGTCAAGTCGCTGGCCTCGATCGCCACATCGGTGCCTGTCCCCATCGACAGTCCGAGATCCGCCGTGGCCAATGCTGCCGCATCGTTGACGCCGTCACCGACCATCGCCACTATCCGACCCTCGGCCTGCAACCGCGTAATGACATCGACCTTGCCCTGCGGGAGCACACCGGCAAATACCTCGGTGATGCCGACCTCGGCGGCGATCTTCCGCGCTGCGGCCTCGTTGTCACCGGTCAGCATGACCGGGGTCAGACCGAGTGCACGCAATTCGTCGATGGCCTGCTTCGATGTCGGCTTGAGCGCATCGGCGACGACGAGAATTCCCCGTGCCCGCCCGTCCCAACCGAGCGCGACGGCGGTTCGGCCGTCGGCCTCCGCGTCGTTCAGCGCGCGCTCGAGTTCTGGGGGCAGCGGGAGTGACTTCTCGGCCAGCAGGGCGGCGCGTCCCAACACCACCGTCCGGCCGTCGACAGTTCCGCTGACCCCCAGGCCTGCGATGTTCGCAAAATCGATCACCTCGGGCAGTGAGGTCTCTTGCCTGGCGGCTGCAGTGATGGCCGCTGCGATGGGGTGTTCGGAGCCGGACTCGATGGCACCCGCCACCATCAAGATCTCGTCGCTGTCTTCGCCGTCGGCACCATGGACCGCGAGCAGCGTCATCTCACCGGTGGTGACGGTGCCGGTCTTGTCGAGGACGACGGTGTCGATCCGACGCGTCGACTCGAGCATCTCCGGGCCCTTGATCAGGATGCCGAGCTGGGCAGCTCGACCTGTGCCGACCATCAATGCCGTCGGAGTCGCGAGTCCGAGCGCGCACGGGCAGGCAATGATCAGAACAGCAACGGACGCGGTGAATGCCGCGGCGACGGAACCACCGGTTCCGAGCCAGAAGCCCAGGGTCGCAACGGCGATAGCGATGACGATGGGAACGAAAATCCCGGAAATGCGGTCGGCCAGGCGCTGCACCTGCGCCTTGCCGGTCTGAGCTTCCTCTACGAGGGTGGCCATCT
This sequence comes from Rhodococcus sp. 1168, assembly GCF_002091955.1. GTDB lineage: Bacteria > Actinomycetota > Actinomycetes > Mycobacteriales > Mycobacteriaceae > Rhodococcoides. The sequence continues at coordinate 26,662 of NZ_MKKY01000030.1, forward strand.
GCGCGAGTTGCGTATCCGCGCCGACTCGCGTGGCTTTCACCACGAGCCTGCCGCCGACGTTGACGGTCGCGCCGACCACCTCGTCGCCAGCGGAGACTTCGACGGGTACGGACTCACCGGTAAGCATCGACTTGTCGACGGCGGAGGCACCGGATTCGATGATCCCGTCCGTCGCGATCTTCTCCCCGGGCTTGACGACGAACTGATCTCCGACGGCCAGTTCCGCGACCGGAACCTGCTTTTCGACGCCGTCCTTCAAAACTGTGACGTCTTTGGCACCGAGGTCCAGCAATGCGCGGAGCGCGGATCCGGCTCGCCGCTTGGCGCGCGCCTCGAAGTAGCGGCCGGCAAGAATGAACGTGGTCACTCCGGCGGCGGCCTCGAGGTAGATGTTGGACATGCCGTCCATGCGGGCGATGGTCAGCTCGAACGGATGCTTCATTCCCGTCACCCCGGCGGTTCCGAAGAACAGCGCGTATAACGACCATCCCAGCGCCGCGAGCGTGCCCATCGACACGAGCGTGTCCATCGTGGACGTGCCGTGGCGCAAGTTCTTAGCGGCTGCGAGATGGAAAGGCCACGCGCCCCAGACGACGACGGGTGCCGCGAGGGTCAGTGACAGCCACTGCCAGTTGTCGAACTGCAACGTAGGCACCATCGCCATGGCGATGACGGGAACGGACAATACGAGGGAGATCAGCAGGCGCTGCTTCAACGGATCTGTCGCGTCGGTCTCCGCCGTCGCGTCCCCGTCAGTCGGGTCGTCGGTGCGAGGCAGGGTCGCGGTGTACCCCGCCTGCTCGACGGCTTTGATCAGATCGGCCGTCAAGACGCCGTCACTGACGACTTTCGCCTTCTCGGTGGCGTAGTTGACCGTGGCTGTTACGCCGTCGAGTTTGTTCAATTTGCGCTCGATGCGGTTGGCGCACGACGCACAGGTCATGCCGCCGAGGATCAGTTCGGTGTTGGTAGTCACGACTCGTTCACCTCTGCATGCTCATGGCTGGCAGGAACCTGTTCTCCGATCGGTCCCACCAAAGATCCGACGAAGTAGGCGGCGAAGAACACCACTGTAATTCCGAGCACGAACATCGCGAGTTTGGCCAGCATGGCGATCTCCTTCATCATCAAGTTCTACCATACCCCCTGGGGGTATGAAAAGGTCAGGTTGTAACGCGATGGGAGCCCCGTGCGAAATCCAGGTAGCCCGCCACGCAGACCGGCGCGGGTCGAAGTTCATGGTGAACCTGCGCGAGCACCTGCAGGTTCACATCGGTTCGGGGTCGAGTCGACCAACTGATGGGGATATCTGATGCCTTTACGCCTTTCCGCCCGCGGGCCCGCACATCGCCGACGTCTCGCCACGAGCGCAGTCGCGTTCCTCTCACTGGGCGCATTGACCGTCGGTGGCGTCGCACTGACCGATTTCGGTGGATTCACCTCCTCTGACGCAGAAGTCGAACTCGCCTCGACGGCAACCTGCTACGACATGGTCAGCATCGCCGTCGGCGGACGTGGTGACAGCCCGAAGAACGGCGTCACCAAGATGCTGACGACACCAGACGGAACACCGCTCCCCGCCGCTCTGGCAGGCGAGTTCGAAAGCGACTGGATCGACCAGATGGTCGGCGCACCCAAAGGCCAGGTCAAGGAAGGCTCGTACGCAGCCGTCTACGTCGAGTACCCAGCCAACATGGCGTCCTACGACGAAGCAGTCAACACCGGAGTAGAGAACTCACAGAAGGTCATGCGCGCCATCGCCGCATCCTGCCCGGATACACGCTTCGCCATCGTCGGCTACAGCGAAGGCGCCGACGTCACGCGTCGCGCAGCCATGGAAATCGGCAATCAGACTCCCGACGGCAATGGCAACTACGGAATCGTCGACCCGTCCAAGGTCGTCGGCGTCGTCATCCTCGCCGACGCCGGACGCAAGGCGGGCGAAGGAGCATTCCCCGGATCGGCGTCCGGAACAGGACCCGACGGATTCGACAAGGTCTACCAGAACGGTTCCGGTCCTGCGGGCGCAGGCGCACTGCCAGGCACCTCCGGCAGCTTCGGAGCGCTCGAGGGCAAGGTAGCGTCATTCTGCTCCGAGGGCGACCTGACCTGCGCGATGCCGGAAAACACCTCGCTGCTGCACCTCGCCGCCAACGTGGGACGCCAGCTCGACGTCGACGCCCTTCAGCGTGACGGCGCGATTACCCCCGCCACCGGGGCAGACATGGCCATGGTCCTCGGCCGCATCGCCGTCGCAGCATTCAGTGACATCGCTGCCCAGGACAACTGGCTGGCCAGCGACGAGACGTTCCTCGATGTGCTTCTCAAGGTGTCCGAGCCGGGCTACAAGCCGGGCGTCGTGACCAAGCCGGTCGCAAAGGTCGACGGAGCCGGCGAACCGCTTCCCGCCTCGGAGGCCGTCAATCTCGCCTACCTGCCGGCGAAGATCGCCAAGGAGATCATCGGCTTCATCGGCTCGAACACGAACACCGTCCAGGTAGTGATGAACGATCCTTACGGACTGACACTCGGACCGGGATCGGGACACCACTTCGACTACTGGCGCGACGCGGACCCAGCCAAGGGCAAGCCGCTCACCTCGGCTCAGTACGCCGCAGCGTGGCTGACTCAGCTGGCCAAGGACGCCGAGGCAGGCAAGCCGATCAAGACCGCCGCTGTGCAGGAAAACGCTCGACTCGCAGTCTTGGCAGATCCGACCACAGCGACAGCCACCACCTCGGCTGCCCCGACGACGACCTCGGTCGTCACGGCACCCCCCGTGGCACCGGCTGAGCAGGCTCCGATCGCACCTGCGGTCATCGCACCGCCCGTCGACCCAGCACTACCGGGCGCTCCGGCTCAGCCCGTCGACCCCGCACCACCCGTCGCTCCGGCGCTGCCCGCCGACGGCACACAGGCAGTGGAAGGAACTCAGCCCGTCGAGGGGGCGGTCACCAGTACCACTCCCGTCCCGACGACGGTGGCCCCCACCACGACGCCGGCTCCGTAAGTTCTGCTCCTCTCAGCGCCTGTCCGAAATCGTTCGGGTAGGCGCTGAGTCGTCTGACCAGTGTGCCTACCCAGTGTTCTGAAGGTTCGCTTCGGTTTGGCGAGCGCGCACCCTTTTTGCAAACCTCACATCGGTTTTCTCGTCCAAACCGGAAGTTGTCAACCTGTCCGAGACAGGTTGGTGTTGATCCCGGTGGGTCCGGGAAGGTCAGGGGCACAGGGTGCTGCGCGATAGCGTTCGGGGTGGTTGGCGTAAGCCCGGTCGAGTGCACGCTGGCGTCGTTGCTGAGTGTCAGCAGCGATGCCGGTGTGCACCTGATGTGGTGTGTGCCGTCCGAGTCCACTGTGGCGGTGTTCAGTGGCGTAGCGATGAAGAAACTCTGTTGTCCATGTGCGGGCGTGCTCGATGTCATCGAAGTGCGGTGGGCAGTTGAGGTCGTATTTGATGGTCTTGAACAATGACTCCGAAAACGGATTGTCATCGCTGACCCTCGGTCGTGAATACGTCGGGACGACGTTCTCGGCGACGAGAGATCTCACCAGAGCATCCGAACGCATGACTGCACCATTGTCTGCGTGCACTCCGTTAGGTGCCCCGAATCGTTCGATAGCGCGGGCGAACATCGCTACCGCCAGGGCAGAGTCTTCCGAGTATTCGACACGCCAACCCACCGGATAGCGGGAGAACACATCTATGACCAGATACAACCTGTATCGATCCTGGGTCCGTGGCCCCCGCAGTTCGGTGACATCCCAGGACCACAGTTCACCGACGTCGCCGGCGTGCACGATCGGCTTGCTGCGATGTTGGACGAGACCGCCGAGCTTGCTGCGTCGACGATCACCGACCAACCCCTGTTGGGCGGCTATCCGGTAGAACGTACGCTCGCTGCAGTCAATTTTCTCGGCATCGAATGCACGCCAATATGTTTGAACGACAGACAGATCGGCGTAGTCGTCAGCTTCGAGGACTGACACGATCGCAGTCCGTTCGGATGCGGTCAGTGCTGCTGGTTGGTGTCGATCCTTGTGCGGTGTCGGATCGACGACAGGGCGGTAGTGGGAGTAGTTGCGTGTTATTCGGTAATAGGTGGCGCGTGCGATACCGACCAATTCGCATCCGTCACGGACACCGACGTCAGCTCCCACGAGCGCGCCGACGAGGGCGATCAGGACAGTTTGTTGCGCTCGAGCCACCGTGCGTATTCGTTCGCGCTCAGCAGTGTTACCGGAATCTCGGTCGGGTCCTCGTTCGGTGAGCTCGTGGTGATTCCTTCCAAGAGCTCGTACGCTTTTCCCAGGATCTCTTGCACCGCCTCGCTCTGGGCGAGTTTGTGTTTGAGTTCGCGGTTCTCTTTACGGAGTCTGTTGAATTCGGCGCGGTCGAAGTTCTCCATGCGGCGTAGTGACCTCTTTTCTGCGGCCGGAGCCATCTGTGCTTCGTATTCTCCCTCGTCTCGGCTCCGAAGCCAGTTCCGCACGGTCGCTCTGGTGAGGTTGTGCTCACGCATCAGTCGAACCTTCGATCCGTGGTCGGTACACAGATCCCACTCTTCGACGAACGCGATCCGAAACGCAACCGGAAACGTGCGCCCGCCCGTGCGGGTGCGTCCGATCTCGATGTCGATCACAAGCAACTCGATTCCCCGCCTACTTTGCCAGGATGTGTCTCACGATCATCCTGGCAAAGAACG
>NZ_MKKY01000031.1 GCF_002091955.1 Rhodococcus sp. 1168
CGTTCTTTGCCAGGATGATCGTGAGACACATCCTGGCAAAGTAGGCGGGGAATCGAGTTGCTTGTGATCGACATCGAGATCGGACGCACCCGCACGGGCGGGCGCACGTTTCCGGTTGCGTTTCGGATCGCGTTCGTCGAAGAGTGGGATCTGTGTACCGACCACGGATCGAAGGTTCGACTGATGCGTGAGCACAACCTCACCAGAGCGACCGTGCGGAACTGGCTTCGGAGCCGAGACGAGGGAGAATACGAAGCACAGATGGCTCCGGCCGCAGAAAAGAGGTCACTACGCCGCATGGAGAACTTCGACCGCGCCGAATTCAACAGACTCCGTAAAGAGAACCGCGAACTCAAACACAAACTCGCCCAGAGCGAGGCGGTGCAAGAGATCCTGGGAAAAGCGTACGAGCTCTTGGAAGGAATCACCACGAGCTCACCGAACGAGGACCCGACCGAGATTCCGGTAACACTGCTGAGCGCGAACGAATACGCACGGTGGCTCGAGCGCAACAAACTGTCCTGATCGCCCTCGTCGGCGCGCTCGTGGGAGCTGACGTCGGTGTCCGTGACGGATGCGAATTGGTCGGTATCGCACGCGCCACCTATTACCGAATAACACGCAACTACTCCCACTACCGCCCTGTCGTCGATCCGACACCGCACAAGGATCGACACCAACCAGCAGCACTGACCGCATCCGAACGGACTGCGATCGTGTCAGTCCTCGAAGCTGACGACTACGCCGATCTGTCTGTCGTTCAAACATATTGGCGTGCATTCGATGCCGAGAAAATTGACTGCAGCGAGCGTACGTTCTACCGGATAGCCGCCCAACAGGGGTTGGTCGGTGATCGTCGACGCAGCAAGCTCGGCGGTCTCGTCCAACATCGCAGCAAGCCGATCGTGCACGCCGGCGACGTCGGTGAACTGTGGTCCTGGGATGTCACCGAACTGCGGGGGCCACGGACCCAGGATCGATACAGGTTGTATCTGGTCATAGATGTGTTCTCCCGCTATCCGGTGGGTTGGCGTGTCGAATACTCGGAAGACTCTGCCCTGGCGGTAGCGATGTTCGCCCGCGCTATCGAACGATTCGGGGCACCTAACGGAGTGCACGCAGACAATGGTGCAGTCATGCGTTCGGATGCTCTGGTGAGATCTCTCGTCGCCGAGAACGTCGTCCCGACGTATTCACGACCGAGGGTCAGCGATGACAATCCGTTTTCGGAGTCATTGTTCAAGACCATCAAATACGACCTCAACTGCCCACCGCACTTCGATGACATCGAGCACGCCCGCACATGGACAACAGAGTTTCTTCATCGCTACGCCACTGAACACCGCCACAGTGGACTCGGACGGCACACACCACATCAGGTGCACACCGGCATCGCTGCTGACACTCAGCAACGACGCCAGCGTGCACTCGACCGGGCTTACGCCAACCACCCCGAACGCTATCGCGCAGCACCCTGTGCCCCTGACCTTCCCGGACCCACCGGGATCAACACCAACCTGTCTCGGACAGGTTGACAACTTCCGGCTCGGACACGACCGTGGCGCGCAGGTCGGTAAAAAGGGTGCGAGGTTCAGGCGGGACTGAACAAAGGAAGGGCCCCACACCGAATAGTGTGGGGCCCTTCCTTTGTTCGTGCACTAGTTGGCGCGGTAACCGTTCGAATCCGAACTCACGTAATCCAGGTGAGGGTCGGGAATGTGACCCTCTCCGCGAACTCGTGAAATCTGATCCTCGGTGAGACCGAGGTGACGGAGTCGCTCGCACACCGCATCGAAATCGAGCATTTTAGTGTCGAGTTCCTGTTGCAGAGCGACGACCTGAGCGCGGATAGTTGCTGCCTGGTCGAGCGCTTCGAGAGCGCCCTTGGGCTCGGGTAGCAGCAGGGTGAGCAGACGATCGCGGTCGTCGACGCTCAGACCGGCGACCGGTACCGATCCTGTCGGCGCCTCGTGGCGGCCGCTGACATCGCGTTCGTCGATCTCCGGTGCCAAGTATTCGCGAGCAGTACCGAAGGACGGGATCTCGGCGGGCTGCTCACCGGGCTCAGGAGCCTGTGCGATGTCGATCGTCTGACGTAGCGGACGGTTCGGGATCAGCAGGACTGCAATCAACGTGACGATGGCAACGAATCCGGCGATGAGGAAGATGCGCCCTGTCGCGTCACCGTAGGCGGTACGAATGACCAATGCGACCGGTGGTGGCAGCGCGTCGAGATCCAACGATGATCCGCCGCCCGAGGTGTCGACCCCCAGTTCGGCCAGACCTGTCGCGGACTTCTCTGCGACGCGGGTCGCCAGTAGCGATCCGAGAACGGAGACGCCGATTGCGCCACCGAAAGTACGGAAGAACGCGACGGTCGAGGACGCCGCGCCGACATCTTGCACGCTGACCGTGTTCTGAACGGCGAGAACGAGGTTTTGCATCAGCATGCCGGTACCGAGGCCGACGATGACGGTGAACCCACCGACTGTCCACAGGCTGGTTTGATGGTCGATCGTACCGAGGAGAACGAATCCGATGACCAGCAATACCGCACCGGTGGTGATGAACGGCTTCCACTTCCCGAACTTGGTGATCAACTGTCCGGATCCGACGGAGGCGACGAGTGTACCGAACACCATTGGAATGGAGAGCAATCCGGCGTCTGTAGGGGAGTAGCCGCGAGCGGTCTGGAAGTACTGTCCGAGGAACGTGGTCGCTCCGAAGAGGCCTACGCCGACTGCAATGGACGCGATGATTGCCAGCCCGGTGGTGCGCTCGGTAACAATCTTGAGCGGAATGATCGGTGACGAGTGTCGTGATTCGACGACAACTGTCAACACGAGGAGTAGCAGGCCACCGCCGACGAGCATTGCGGTCTCACGCGAGAACCAGGCGTAGTAGTCGGTCTTGCCTGCGAACGAAACCCAAATCAGGAGAACGGATACACCCGCTGTGAGGAGGAGTGCGCCGAGCCAGTCGATGGCGACGTTCTGCTTGCGGACGGTCTGAACGTGCAGTGTCCGCTGTACCAAGACCAGGGCTATGACGGCCAAAGGCACGCAGACGAAGAAGCACCAGCGCCAACCGAGGGGGCTGTCGACGATGACGCCGCCCAGGATCGGACCACCGGACATGGACACAGCCATGACCGCACCGGTGTAACCGGAGTAGCGGCCACGGTCACGCGGAGAGACGATGGTTCCGATGATGGCGATGACGAGTGCTGTCAACCCGCCCATGCCGATGCCCTGAACTACGCGGGCAGCCAGCAATACCGGAACATTGTGCGCGAAACCGGCCATGATCGAGCCGAGGACGAAGACGATGATCGCCGATTGGACGAGCACCTTCTTGTTGAAGAGGTCGGCGAGCTTACCCCAGATGGGGGTCGAGGCGGCATTGGCAAGGAGCGTGGACGTTATAACCCACGCGTACGCAGTCTGCGAACCCTCGAGGTCACTGATGATAGTGGGCAGTGCAGTCGCGACGATGGTCGTACTCAGCAGTGCGGTGAACAACGCGGCAAGAAGGCCGATGAGGGCCTCGAGGATCTGCCGGTGGGTCATCGCGTCCGGATCTGCCACTGCCTTTGCTGGCGGAGCGTCGGTACCTGTGGTCATATGGTCATCTCGCAATCGATTTCAAGTGCGCCACGTCGTGCTGAGCGAGCGCGTCTTCGGTAAAAGTGTTGTTGAGTCGGCGGACCGATTGCAGTGCATCGAGTGCTTGGTCCTCACTCCATTCGCACAGCAACTCCCGTAATCGCTGGGCGCGGCGGTCCCAGATCGCCGTCAACTTCTGCTGACCTTCTGCCGACACACAGACGCGCGAGGCGCGTTTGTCGTCGGGGTCGGGTTTCCTGTCGACAAGGCCGAGTTCGACGAGGTCTGCGATCTGCCGGCTGAGGGCCGACTGGCTGACGCACACTCTGTTGGCGAGGTCGGTCTGTCGGCACTCACCCTCTGTAGCAAGGATTGTCAGTACTCCGGTCAAAGCTTGCGGTAGAGGCGAGCTGTCGTCACCGGCGGTCACGGCACGTCGCAGAGAGCGAGCGAAGCGGAAGACCTCTTCGACAAGCGATTCTGCTGTGGTAGTTGCTACTGCCATGAGTGCTCCAACGGTCAATGTAAATTACTTGCTGTATGCAACCATATAGATATATAGCTGAAGTAAACAACTATTTTTTCAATTACCTTCGTCACAGCTACTCGATCGTGTCTGTTTCCACACTCGCCGAAACGGCGACCGTTATCGGACCGCCCGTCCTTTTCTCTGTCACAATGAGGTATGTTGCTGCGGACGAGGGGGTCGGCCCGCAATTCTCGCGGCGTGGTAGCAAAACTCCCTCGTACGAAAGGCTCTCCCGAGTATGGGCTCGTTGGCGCGATGGTGGTCTCAACCCGCCGACCACACCTGGACCGTCGCATATCGGCACTCCAGTCCGCTTCTGTGGCACGCTCGCTTCGCGTTGGGAACCTGGTGCTGGCTGTACGCGGTGTTGTGTGCTTTGATGACTTTCACTCCAGCAGGAATGCCCGACGGGTTCGGACAGGTCCTGGCCTGGGGGCTTGCGGCCATCGGGGTAGTGCTCGGCGCGTTGTGGATGCGCGGGCCTTGGCCTACCGAAAACTACTCACGTCTGTTCGTCGCCGTGATCGAAATCGGCATTGCCGCAGCGTTGCTGATGCTCGCCGATTCGTTCGTTGCGTTGCCCTGCGCCGCAGGGCTAGCGGTGAACGGCACATATATAGCTGTCTTTCATGGTCCCAAGATGATCGTCGTCCACCAGGCCTGGTCAGCCGTGATAGTCGGTGTCCTGTTCGTGTGTGCGCTGGCAGAGCCAGGAGGAGACGCCGTCGTTGCGTGCGCATATCTGGTTCTGTTGATCTTGTTGTTGTTCTCTGCGCCCACGTTCTCCTATGTCCTGTTGCTGATGCTGCGACGGGACGCATCGGCGGCGCTCTTCGATCCACTGACCGGACTCCGCAACAGGCGAGGGCTCGCCGCTGCGATCACCGAGATCGGCGATCGGGTGGGGGTGGTGACGGTGATGGTCATCGATCTCGACGACTTCAAAGCCGTCAACGATCGACATGGCCATGCTCACGGTGACGTCGTACTGCGAGCCGTCGCGAATGCGATTTACGCGGCGTTCGGCCCTCCGGCTGCCACGGCCCGCACCGGTGGAGAGGAATTTGCGGTTGTCACCCACCTCGATCCGGCCGAGGCCATCGCGCAGGCCGACGAGTTGCAGGCCCGCTTGGCCCCAGAATTGCATCCGGGAGTGACCGTGAGTATCGGCGTCGCGCACGCCGACGCGTCTGATCTCGTCGCCACGTTCGAGACGGTCTACACCCGCGCGGACGCCGCGATGTATGCAGCCAAGCACGCCGGTGGCGATACCCTTTATTACCCCCGCGAGTGCGAGTACGCGTCCGATACCAGGAAGCGGACGAGCGAACTGCGGAGCCCCGAGGAGTGATGGCGCGAACTCGAGGCATGATCAGTGCGTGGGCGGACTTCAGAACAACGATCTCGAGCAGTTCCTGAGGGAACGCCTCGCATCTGCCCACGCGGCCTTGGAGAACATCGACGAGGCCCGCTTCATGGCCGGCCCCACCGCCGCCATCGACCATGTATGCACCGAGTTCGCCCTCGAAGCCCTGGGCGTACCCCGTCGCAGTGAGCTCTCCGAATCCCGACCGGGCGATGCCGTTGTCCAGACTGCTGACGGCGAATCCCACCACCGACCCCGGGTGGTCGTCGACATCCCGGTCACCGGCCCGCACTTTCTGTGGAACTATCGCCCCGCGGACTCACCGCCGTTTCATGCGAGTGTCCACGGCGTTCTCTCGCACCATCTGTTCCGTGCCGGGCCGCTGTTCGTTCTGACGATCTCGGGCGATCATCTCCGCGGTGACGACGTCGACTCCGCCATCACCGCGACACTGACACAACTGACGACATTGGCCGATCGCATCAATACTGCAACCCGCCGCTGGAACATCGAATTACGCGCCCACCTCGACGCCTCTGCTCGACAACGACGGGCCGGCCGCGACTCTCGTCAAGAGTTTCTCGAACACCTTCGTCGCCAACACTTGTAGTCAGTCCCGGACGATCATGACCGGCACTTCGGCGGTATGCACTATCGCGCGGCTGGTCGACCCCAACAACATGCCCATGTATCCACCCCGCCCGCGGCTACCGACCACGATCAGTGACGCTTGGTCGGCTTGCTCGAGCAGAGAGTTCACCGGACGGTCCTTCGACACCACCGAACGTATCTTCACATCCGGATACCGATCGGCGTAACCGGCGAGCTGCTCGGACAGCACCGCACGCTCCGCCTCTTCGATCGACACCCAATCGTTCTCGAACCACGATGCCAACAGCACGTCCGAAAAGGCATGCACCGCAATCAAGTCCACCGACCGCAGTGACGCTTCCTCGAATGCGGCTGCCACTGCCGGGACACTGTTGTCCGTGCCATCGACTCCGACCACTACCGGGCCCTCACTGGCGTTCGACTGTGGCTTGCCGCCGTGGATCACCACTACCGGACACCCCGCATGCCCGATCAGCGCCGAGCTCACCGAGCCGGTCAACCCTGCGGTCAGCTCTCCGAGCCCACGTGTACCCGTGACGATCATTGCGGCTTGCTTCGAGCACGCCAGCAACTCCGCTGCCGGCATACCGGTGACTGCCTTCGTTTCGATCACCAGCGCGTCGTCGCCGAGTTCTGCGCGCACACGTGTGACTGCCTCCTGCAGCACGTTTGTCGTCAGCTGGCGTTGGTCATCGTAGAACTCCTGCGGCAACGGCACCAGAACACTCAGAACACCAGGCGAGATCGGCGAGACCGACACCAGAAGTAGCGGCAAGCCACGGCGCTTCGCGGCGTTCGCTGCCCACACCGCCGCGTCCAGCGAGGCAGGCGACCCGTCGACTCCAGCAACCACAGGCAACACAGTGCTCATAAAATTTCGCTCCTTCATAGCTTCACTCGGCACCGCGTCCCAGCCCCCGACTGGACCAGGATTCGCCGGCACCGCCGGCCCTGGAGCCCGGACTATCGGGCCCTTCGGACACTTCGAGCCTAGCCCGTCAGTTGCGCTCCAGGGCTGCGACCACCCAGCTATGTGAGCAACGGAACCGGCGAGAATACCGGTGCTGGAAACCTTTTCGCGCAGGGGAACAGTCAGATTCCGATATTCGACTCGAAAGCCGAACAACGGAACGGCAGGGGCCGTGTGCGTCTACCGGGCCGGATCGAAAATGCCCCGCCGCGCAGTCATGGTGACCGCGTCGCCGACAGCAGGCCGAGGTCCGTAGACGGAGCAGCGAAACGACACCCCATGAGACTCGACGACGACATCGCTGCGCTCACGCCCGAACAACGAGGACGTCACGACGCCGGTTGCGCAATCGTGAGGAGACGCGCCGGTGAGTTCGATATCCGACGGCAGGATAGCCAGCGTGCCCCTTCCCGCGGTTACCCCATCGATGAGGTCGGAGCACACTTCGATCGGGTGATTGTCGGCGTGAAATCGGCCGCCGTCGATACTGCCTGCGATCAGGTTGGCGTCGGAAAGAAATTGTGCGACGAAGGCCGACGAGGGGCGTTCGACGACCTCCTTCGGCGTCCCGATCTGCGCGACAGCACCGCTGTCGAGAATTACGACACGGTCGGCGAGCGCCAGTGCTTCGGTCCGGTCGTGGGTCACATGGACGACTGTGAGCCCCGCTGCCTTCGTCAGCGCCCGCAGTTCGAGGCGCAGCCGATCACGCAAGGGTTCGTCCAGTGCGGACAGCGCCTCGTCGAGCAGGAGGGCGCGTGGCGATCGGACAAGGGCCCTCGCCAGCGCGACGCGTTGTCTTTGACCGCCGGACAACGTCGCCGGGTCGCGGTCTTGGAGGCCGGGCAGTCCAACCAGTTCCAACACCTCCGCAACGCGCCTCGACCGTTCGCCTCGTGGGATTCGCGCCAGCTCGAGGGGGTAAGAAACATTCTTGCCGACGTTCCGGTGCGGCCACAGCGCATGCTGTTGGAACACCATGCCGAGCCCGCGGTCCTCCGGCGCAACCGTCCGTCCCGCCCCGGCGACGATATCGCCGGCGATAGATACGGTTCCCGACGTCGGTTCGAGGAAACCTGCAATTGTGCGCAGCAACGTTGTCTTCCCGGAGCCCGACGGTCCGACCAGCGCCAAGAATTCGCCGTCGGCGATCTCGAGGTCGACGTTCTGCAGGCCGGTGTTGCCGCCGGGGTAGTCGAGGTGGACGGCATGCAGTTCGATGGCGGACATTCTTGCGCTTCTTTCGTCAGGAACGGTTTCGTGCGCCCGCGACCAGACCGAGGCCTGCCATACCGACGAGTGCGACGAGGAGGGAAAGTGCAGCGGCCGCGTTGTAGTCCCCTGCCTGCTGCAGGTTGAAAATGGATACACCGAGCGTCTGTGTGCCGGGGGCGACCAGTAGAACCGACATCGTGAGCTCGCGAACCGCGGTCAGTGCTACGAGCACGGCGCCGGTGACCGCCGCTGGAACAGCCATCTTCCAGGACACGTCGTACAAGGCGCGCAGTGGTGATGCACCAGAGGAGCGAGCGACCTCCTCCAGGGCATTCGGCGTCGCGCGCAACGGCGCCCTGACGGCCTGCACGACGATGGCGAGGAACGCCATGACGTAGGCACAGAGGATGACCCAGCGAGTGTCGAACAACCCGGTGTACCGCCCGACGATCAACCAACCGACGGCGATGACGAGACCGGGAATGGCCTGGGGGACCAGCGCGACCAGGTCGAGGCCGGTGTTGTCGCGAGAACGGGTACGTGTGGTGAGTACACCGAGTGTCAACCCCACGAACCCGCATATCAGGGCCGCTCCTAGTGCAAGAATGACCGAATTCTGTAGTCCCACAATGGTACCCGGAGCAGTGACGGCGGCGGTGATGCTGTCCAAGGTCAGGTTGCCGAGGGTGAACGGTACTCCGGGTGCCGGAAGCAGCGCCTGTGATGCCAGGGCGAGAATTGGCAGCAGCGTCACGGAAAGAGTGATGACCCACACGAGCATGGCAGCTGGAATTCTGCTGGTGCCCAGGGGAAGTAACCGCGAACTGGTGCTGGGGCCGTCGACCTGAGGACTGTGACTCGCCAGGAGTCGGTCGACGGCCACTGCGGCAACAGCAAGCACGAGCAACGCGATGCCGATGGCCGAGACCACTTCGAGAGGCTTTGCGACGGTGCCGGATTGAATGAATCGATACACCATCGTCGAGAGAGTCACGTACCGCTCGGGTAAACCGACCAGTGCGGGAATCCCGAAATCCGCCAAATTCGATACCGCAACCAGCGTGAACGACGCTACCGACGCAGTTCTGAGCAGAGGCAGGGTGACATCACGCATCGCGCGCCACGGTGATGCGCCAGCGATGCGCGCGGCCTGTTCGAGATCGCCGGGAATGCGGGAAAGTGCAGCAGAGACGATCAAGTACGCCAGTGGGTAGGAGTGAATTGTCAGCAAGAAGATGACCCCGTCGCCGCCGTAGATGTTCCACAGCGGCGCCCCTACATGCTCGGTGAAGTACTTGTTGATCATCCCACTCGGTCCGAGCAGGCCTGTCCACGCGATGGCACCCACGAACGGTGGAATCAGCAATGGACTCAACAAGATCAACCGAGCAGCACTGCGTCCGGGAAGGTCCGTGCGGTCGAGCACAAGTGCCATGACGATTGCAATCACCACTGCCATCGCGGCGGAGGCCCCTGCTGACACCAGGCTGTTGACAGTCGCGTCGACGATCCCGGCGTCGAGTAGCTCACCGATGTGGTTGCCGCCGAGGCCGATCGAAATCACCGCACCGATGGGCACGATGATCACCGCACCGACGACCAACCACAGGGATACCCGCACGACGGTCAGGCCGCCCCGGGTGAACCTAACCGACAAGCTCGCCGAACCTCTTCACTGCGGCAGGCTGAAAGACGGCGATCTCGGCAAGATCAGGATTGAGCAGCTGCAGATCTGCAAGTGCCGGTGCACCCTCGGGCGTCCCGACATCGTCGCGCACGGGCAGATACTGCTGATCGACGGCTATTTCCTGCCCACGCTTGCCGACGAGAAAATCTACGTACTTCTTCGCGGCTTCGGGGTTGGCCGAGTCGTTGAAGATGCCTGCGGGCTGCGAAATGTACGGGACACCGTCGGTCGGGTATTCGAGCGCGATGGGTGATCCCTTTGCGGCGAGTTCACGCACCAGATAGTCGACGACGATACCGACGGGCTGGGTGCCGGCGGCAACGGATTGTCCGACTGGCCCGTTGCTTTCCGCGACTACTGGTTCGTTGGCCGCGAGAGCCTCGAGCCAGGGCTCGCCCAATGCCTCTTCGCTGAGCCACACTGCGGTGTTGAACGCTGCCGCACCCGACACTTCTGGATTCGGGAGAGTTATCCGGCCCTTGTACTTCGGGTCGGCGAGATCCTTCCATGATGTGGGCGGATCGGTGACGGCGGCGGTGTTGTATGCGATGACCGTCGGGATGATCCGGGTGCCGACGTAGTACCCCTCGGGGTCGACGACATCTTGATTCAGCTTGTCGACGCCGGCGGGAGTGTATTGCAGCAGTAGGTTCTCGTCCTTGTATCTCTCGAATGTCGGTGCGTCCGCGGCGAGCAGAACGTCGGCTCCGATCGTGCCGGTCTCGAGTTCGGCGGCTATGCGGGCGTTGAGATCACCGGTGCCTGCGCGGAAGACCTGGACGTCGATGCCGGGATTGACGTCCATGAACTCGGCATTGAGGGCATCGATCTTCGCCTGCGGCTCGGAAGTGTAGACAGTCAGCGTGCCGCTGCCCGTTTCGGAGGTGGTCTCGGATGTGGCTGGTTCGGAGCAGGCTGCCAGGGCAGCGACGAGAGCGAGAGAGGCAACTACGCCCACTGCGGGGCGAGGGAAGGTAATCAACGTGAGTGCTCCTTGAGCGACCGAAGGAACTGCGATCGTCGCCCGGGCAAACGACAAGCAGTGACCTCTTCGGTGCACGAGCGGTAGCGCGGCGGTGAACGTCAGTTCGCGAGCCTCGTCATGCCGTCGTGGCAAGACCTGCCGCGAGACCGAACGCGACGGTGATGACGCATACATGTACCGCCGCGCGGACGAGCGACTCGTCTGCCTTCGTTCGATGCGCTACCGCAGAAACGAGCCAGGTCAACCGAATTCGACGCGCGAGCACAACGAGAAAAATCAGCACGACGGTCTTGGCCAACACGATTCGGCCGTAACCGGTGTCCAACAGGCCGCCGAACCCGCCGATCTTGACCGCTGCATTCACCGTCCCACTCACCGCCAATATCCACACCGACCACCAGGCGAGCCGCGAGTAGATCGGAAGCATCGTCGCCCATGCGCCCCTCGCACGAAGAGTCGACGCCATTGCCGCCAGAACCCCGAGCCACACCGCAGCAGCTACCGTGTGCACCGCGGCGAACAATCCGCCGAACAACTGCTGCGACATATGACCGGTGATCGGCCGAGCAACGAGCGCGATGACGGTGAACACCACGATAGGTATCGGGGGTACATCACTCCCGCGTCGATAGGCGAGCAGCGCGTAGCCGGAGACGATAGCGGTGCACAACACCGTCACCACTCCAAGACGGCCGACGGTGATGTCGGTGAGATAAGTACCGAACTGCGCCATCGGAAGCCCGGTAACGCCGCCGCCGAAAGACTCGGCAGCGGCGTCGACCAACAGTGCGACTTCGGCGACGGTCCACAGACCCCCGACGGCAGCGACCTGCCGCCATATCGTCGGCCTGCTGCGCACCGGGAACAGTTCGGTGCGCAGCAACGCGAGACCCAACGCAGTGGCTCCGAGGCAATCGGCGAGCACCCGGACCGCCGCCGACGGATCCGGGCCCTCGGGATGGGCGAGCAACCAGGCCGCTCCCACTCCGAGAACTCCCGACACCGCCACCGCGAGTACCCACCACCGGCGGAACTCGCGCAGGAGAGTCAGCTGTCTTCTTTCGGCTTACGCTCGTCTTTCGGCTTACGTAGTGCGTAGGCGAGAGCGCCGCCGAACGCCAACCCACCGACAATCAAGAACGGCCACAACGGAATCCCGCCGGACTCGGAGGATGCGTCGGCACCTGCACCTGCATCGGCGTCGGCGGCCGCACCAGGGGTACCCGATCCCTCCTGGGTGAGGGTGAACGTACGCGTCCCACTGATGGGATGACCATCAGCGGAGGTCACCCGGTACGCCACCGTGTATTGCCCCACCGGACCGAGCTCGCCGACGTCGACGACGATGCTTTGCGCCTCGATCCGCGGATCGCCCTTGGACCACAAGTTGCCGTCGGGTCCAACCACATTAACCGTCGCGAACTGGGACTGCGGCGTCTCGTTGAAGGTGATGGACACCTGAGCAGGTCCTGCTGCGATGTCGGCACCTTCCTCTGGGCTCGACCCAGTGACGATCGAATGCGCCGACGCGATCGGAGCACCGAAAATCAGCGCCGACACTGCGATTACGGCGACGATCAGCTTCTTCATGACCGTCGACCCCGCACTGCTGCACCAATTCCGAGTGCTGCACCAAGCGCACCGAGTACCAGAGCGACACCTGCCAGCCAACGGGCCGTGTTGTCCGACTCCGATTCGGTGCTCGCCTCCGCGGTGTCCGAGGTGGTGCCCGTCGCGCTTGCCTGACCATGCCCGTCGCCGGAGGCAGCTGCAGCCGCAAGAGTTACCGACGGGGCCGGATAGTCGGGCTCACTTCCGTCGGCAGCAGGCTCCTGGTTCCAGGCGACGACCTTGCCGTCGTTGTAGGTCTGCGTCGCTGGGAAACTGACCGTCTCCTCCTCCGGCAGTGGGCCCGCGGAAAGTAGGAACTGCTGAAATTGTCCCGGACCGATCTCGGATCCGGGGCTTGCAGTCCAGGTCACCGCAGTGGCGAGGCCCTCCGGGTTCTTGTCGACGGTCGACGTCCATCCCGGAATGGGCTGTGTACGTGCCGAGTTCAATTCAGGCAGTTCGACCTTCACCGACGTCGTTGCCGCAGTGTCGGACTCGGTCGGTACACGGAACGTCAGAACGGTGTACCCGCCTTGCTCGGCGCCCGGCGCAACGACCGAGACGTGCGCCGAAGCCGCGCCTGTCCCGACTACCAGTGCCAACGAAGTGGCGCCTGCAATGATCGAGGCGCGACGAATGAAGCTATTCATGAGGATTCCTTCTCGAAAGGGTATGTGGGCCTATCTCTTCGACTCGCTCAGTGCTGCGAATCGGGTGGCCCACGCCTCGAGATGGACGTCGTGAATCGGTGTTGCGGAGACAGCGTGAACCCGACCGCCCCGATGTGCCCACCGGCCGACGCGTCGGGAAGGGGGAGTGGTGGGTCGAGAACTGCGCGCACGATCGAGGTGATCGGCCCGTACAAGCGCTCGGCCGTGCAGACGAGAACTGCCGCAACGGTCGAGGCCGCGAGGTGGAAGGCAAGCATGGAAGCACTCGGCAGCGCCGAGTGGTTGTGCGTCATCTCCTGTGGGCTGCCGGCCGCGAGCGCCAGGTGAGCGGCGAACTGCCCGATAACCAGGCCACCGAGAAGACGGACCATGCCCGGCGCGGGCATCGTTGCGAGCGCACCCACACCCACACCGACGACCAACAGAAATATCAATGCAGACCCGCTCGGATAACCGCCCCCCGCGCTGCCGTGCGCAGCGACAGCGAGTGTGACCGTCAGCGCGCCGACAGCTCCGCCGCGGAGCGAGGCTGCCGGTGTGGTCAACGGGATCGGTGAATTCGGGGGCTAGCGGACGCCGAGGCGGGCGAGCAGGTCTGCTTCGATGCCGTCGAGTTCGGCCGAGATCGCGTTGTGGGCAGCTTTGCGTCGCTGTGCCGGCATCTGCTCGGAGGTACGCACAGCGGTGCCGAGGTCGGTGAGACGCTGAGAGATGGCGTCGGCGAACTTGGTCGTCTCGGCATCATTCGAGCCGGAGGTGACCTTCTCCAGCGACATCTCGGCACCGGCGATACGGGCGCTGAGCTTGGCGCCGTAGCCGGTGTACTGGCCGAGCTCGGAAGGATTGATGCCGAGCTGCGAGGCTTTGCGCTCGTCGAGCTTGCCGCGTACCAGGGCAGCACCTCGGTAGACGATGGGCGTCAGTACCGGAATCAGCACCCGCGCAATTCCGATGTACTTGCGGACCTGAGCCGCCGAGAACTTGCCCTGCATCGCAGCCTTCTGCTGCGCCTTCAGGGCCGCGACCTGTGCCTTCTCGACGTTCTTCGAAGACTTGGCCTCCACCGCGCTCAGCTTGCCATGTGCCTTCGCGATCGACTTCAGCTGCTTGCGTTCGTTCTTGGCGCCAAACTTCGCTTCCAACGTCGCTTTGTGCTTGAGCGCCTTGGCCTCGGCCTTGCGAGTGGCACGACCCTTGCGCTTACGGAACAAACCCATCGACAAGGCCCCTTACGTCAACTTCGGCGGTTCGGCGCGGCGCGCGCACAATTGCTTGACACAGCCTATCGGTACGGATGGCGACGAGAACATCTGCGCCCTGCACTTTGTGCGGCTTCGTCATCGCGCGGTGTCGTTGATTGTCGGTACGGGGACATAGGCTCGGGGCGTGACGAGCCAACGCGCAGTGGAACGAGGGGTATCGGTACTGATCGATGCCGGGTCGCTGACGCGATGCAGACACCGGTTGTATCTGGACACGGCCTACTCCGCGCTGCTGCGGGAGGAACCGGAGAACCCAGGGGTTCGCCAACGCCGTGAAGCGGCCCGCGCGCAGCGCGAGGACATCAGATCCAGATTGTCGGAGACTTTGGACGGGTGGGTCGAAATCGAGGCGCCCAATGCCCGCACCGCATCGGAACTGACGATGGCCGCATGCCGTCGCCGCGTGCCATGGATCTGGAATGCCGTCCTACCGATCGAACGAACGACCGGACGACGCGGGCGTAGCGAGATTCTGATGCTCGACCCCGTCGACGGCGGATACATCCCGATCATCGTGGTCAACCACAAGGTCACCGACCCCGGTCGCGGTGCACGCACGTCACCGTTGACCGAATGGGCACCCGCGGTGGACGAGACGCGGAAGGTCCGCAGCCAACTGCGCGATCAACTGCGTCTGGCACACCTCTACCGCATGCTCGACTTCGAGGGAATCGCGAGCCCGAACGCCCACGGCGGTGCAATCGGCTACCGCGCAGAATGCATCCTCGTCCACGACCTGACCACCGTGTTCGACGAGTACGACGCCCGATTCCTCGACCGGCTCTCCGTCGCTCGCGGAGAGAGCTTCACCGTGCCTTCGCACGTCAGCGAATGTCGATCGTGCCCGTGGTGGACGGACTGCCGTCCGCAACTGGTCGCGAATCGAGACGTCAGCCTGGTGGCGTCGGGTATGCGGGCCGATGCCCTACGTGAACAGGGTGTGTTCACCATCGACGAACTAGCCGACTTCTCCGGCCCCGAGCCCGAAAACTGGCCGTTCGGCAGTTTCACCGACGCCGTGGCAGCGGCAACGGCCTGGCGAGCGGGGGTACCCCTGTTGCGTCGCACGGACAAGGTGACGGTTCACCGTGCCGACGTGGAGGTCGACGTCGACATGGAGAGCTATCAGGAACACGGCGCGTACATGTGGGGCACGTTGCTGACAGAAAAGGGCGGGCCGCCGGCGAAGTATCGCGGCTTCGTCACGTGGGATCCCCTGCCGACAGTGGACGAGGGCCGTTCCTTTGCCGAATTCTGGGCCTGGCTCATGGGTAAACGGGCCGACGCTGCTGCGCGCGGCAAGACGTTCGCGGCCTACTGCTATTCGCGGGCCGCCGAGGACAAGTGGCTGCTGGATTCCGCTCGACGCTTCGGCGACATCAGTGGAGTACCGACCGAGGCGGAAATTCGGGAGTTCATCGACAGCGAGCAGTGGGTCGATATCTACAAGGCCGTCAGCGATCAATTCATCTGCCCGAATGGCAAGGGGCTGAAGAAGATTGCGCCGGTAGCAGGCTTCGAATGGCGTGACGCCGAGGCCGGTGGCGAGGCATCGATGGGGTGGTACCGCGAGGCGGTCGGCTACGACGCCGAATCCGATGCGACCCAGCGCGAACGCCTGTTGGTCTACAACGAAGACGATGTCCGGGCAACGAAGGTCCTCCGCGAATGGATGAGCGATCGAGCGGAAATCGAGATCCCGACACTCGAATCGTTGCGCGCGGGGGTCTGACCGCGGGCTCCGACGCTTCAATGGCGTCGCCCTGTAGCTATTTGATCGTATGAGTGGACCATTCAAGCGGTGGGGGAAAATTCCGCCCACCGCTTGAATGTCACCCTGTAGCTATCTAATCGTATGAGTGGACCATTGAAGCGATCGAATTAGCGCGGAGCCATCCGAATCGCGCCATCCATGCGGATGGTCTCGCCATTGAGGTAATCGTGCTCGGCGATCATCTGCACCAACTGTGCGTATTCGGACGGCTGAGCGAGGCGCGACGGGAACGGAACGCTCGCCTCGAGGCCCTTGCGGTATTCCTCGGTGACGCCTGCGAGCATCGGGGTGTCGACGATGCCCGGTGCAATCGTGTTGACGCGAATACCGAATTGAGCCAGGTCGCGTGCTGCGGTGATCGTCATCGCGTGTACGCCACCCTTGGAAGCGGTGTACGCGATCTGTCCGATCTGTCCTTCGAATGCTGCCACCGACGCGGTGTTGACGATCACACCACGCTGACCTGAATCGTCGACCGTGGACAGCGACTGGATCCGATTGGCGGCCAGGCGCATGACGTTGAACGTTCCGAGCAGGTTGATGGTGATAACCGTGCGGAAGAGTTCCAGGTCGTGCGGACCCTTCTTGGACAGGATGCGTCCTGCCCAGCCGACGCCGGCGCAGTTCACCACGATGCGGAGCGGTACGCCCGCTTCGGCGATCTTGTCCAGAGCCGCCTCGACCTCGGCTTCGCTCGTGACGTCGGCGGGGATCAACGTCACCCCGGCCGGCACGCTGTCGCCTGCGCGCTCGATGGACTGTGCCAGATCGAGGCCGAATACCGTGGCGCCCGCGTCGGCGAGACGCTTGGCCGTCGCAGCCCCGAGCCCCGACGCGCCTCCTGTGACCAGCGCTGCTGTTCCCGAAATCTCCACTGACGAATCCCTTCGCTGTTGGCGGCCCGATGTGGCCCGTGCCTCGTGAGCACCATAACCGGCGGGCGTTCAGGACGCGGAGATAGGAGGTACTCGAGTCAGCGAAGCGCAGCCTCGTCGGGTGTCGTCGACGAACCGTCAGGCGCATACTCGACTCGATACGTCTGCTCGGCATCGACGAGGATGGTCGCCAAGACCTCACGGCCGGCAGGAAGCAATCGCACTGTCGCAGTACCGCTCTCGATCCGGTCGATATGCTCCACCGCCGACGTGATCATGACCGTACGAATCTCCGACGCGAGGAAAGCGTCGGACCGATCGTCGAGGAGTACCACTGTGACGCCACGGATACGCGCCGCTCGAACAGATTCCTGAAGCCGAGAGTCGAGGAGCCCGCGCGCGCGAAGAGAATCTCGCAGATCGGCCTCGAGCAAAATGCAGGCCAATTCTTCATCGGGCTCGAGGTCTGGACCGGCCGCTGTCCGTTCGAGCAGAGGCCGAGCCAGCTCGTCCAGACGTTCCAGCTGCGCGTCACGTTCCTCGAGGACCGCCGACGCAGCGGCCTCGGCCGCGATCCTCATCGTGGATTGGCGTCGTAGTTCGAAAATCGACCGTGCAAGCGGGCGAATGGTGAACGCGAAGAACGTCGACATCAGCAGTGGTGCCGCGTTGATCAGGCTGAACGACAACCCGTACGCCGCGCCCTGTCCACGCATCATGGCCCACAGTACCGATGATCCGATGAGCGAAACGAGACCGATCCAGGCCAGCAACGTCCTGCCTCGAACGCACATGAACGTGTAAATAGCCACCGATGCGCCGAGCGGCCACGTCTGCAACGGATTGGTCGGCGGGGCGGATATCGCCGCGAAGACCAACCACAGTGCGGCCGGTCCGGAAAGCATCAGTGGGTACGAATAGCGCAGGGGGAGTGGATCTCCCGGTGCAGTAAGCAAGACCAGTGAACTGGTTACATTGATCAGGACAGCCAACGCCAACGGAATGAAATTCGCCCCAGGTGGCATCGTTGCCACGGCACTGATCAAGCAAGCCGAAGAGAACAGTAGGACAATGAAATAGGCAGTGCGCGTGCGCATCCCGAGTAGGTCGCGAACGTCCTGACGTTCCGGACCGTGAGAAGGCCGTCGGAAATACTTCACGCGAGCTCCTCCCACTGGAGATGCACCGTCGTCCCAGAACCGGCCGTGCTGGAGACCACGGCAGACCCGCCGTCGAGCTGCCGCATCCGACCGTGAATGCTCACCGCGACACCCAGCCGATGCGGTGGGATGGAATCGGGATCGAATCCGACGCCGTCATCGGACACCGACACTGCAAGCCGACCGGACTCGGCAGTAACCGACACCATCCGAGTAGCCCCCTCGCCTGCATGTTTGACGCTGTTGCGCACTGCCTCGGCCAGCGCTGCCCCAGTGGCGCGAACAGCGTCGGCCGGATACGTCGTGCCCGGGTCGGACGCCCCGCGGACCTCGATCGACACGGACTCGTCGGCGTCCGTGGCTGCCGCGCGCAGATGCGCGACCGCGTTCACCCTGTCGAACCGACTGTCGACGGAGTAGCTACGCAGCGCATCCAACTGATCGAGTGTCGCCCTGGCCTGCCTCGCAACGGACTCGGTGCGACCCTGGCGTGCCACCGACAGCAGCGAAGTCATCACTCCGTCGTGAATGAGCGCGTCGAACCGCTCCCGTTCGACATCACGGGCCGCCGCAGCAGCGGCACTCGCAGCATTGGCCTGAGTCGCAGCGATCGTCGCATCGAGAATCCTTGCCGTGCGCAAAGCCCCGAGCAAAGCGGCAACAAAAATGGTGCAGAACATGATGGCGAAAGCGATGTCGGCGAACAAGGTCGGTTCGACGAACGGTTGCCGAACACGTGCATTGGACCAGTGAATGATCAACACCACGGTAACCAGATAGACAGCCACCACACCCGGGCGCCACACAAGTGAAGCAGCGAGAGCCGCAAGACCAGGAAACGCCGACAAATAGAGCCCAGCGACATCGAACGAGATCCAGTCCCACGCCATGAGCCATGTGCAGATAGCGACCAGGTACAAGATCGCAGCCATGCCCGCCGCGAGCCGAGTCCAACGGATATCGGTCAGAAACGTCGCCAGACCCAGTAGGACACCGGAACCGAACACCGTGACACCGGCGAACGGAGGCCACCACCACGCCGTCAGATTCGCCGTCCGCACCAACTCGGAGAACAGCAGAGCAAAATAGATTACATATCCGGTACCGACGAACCGTCCGAACATGCGCAGCAACCGATCCAGCGACCGATGCTCCACTCCTGACCCATTGGGTCGTTCCGCCGGCTCCACTCCTGGCCCATTGGGTCGTTCCGCCGGCTCCACTCCTGGCCCATTGGGTCGTTCCGCCGGCTCCACTCCTGACCCTGAAACTGTGTTTTTCATACACCCTCCATTCGGGAGTGTATGGGGCGATTCACCTCTCGTGCACACCAGTTACTTGATCTGGTATCAGCGACGCCTTTGCTCGACGGCGACGCATCAGAATCACAGCAGTAGTGACCGTTGCGGATATCGCGATGACAGTTGCCGCACCGATTGTTGCGGAAGCGGTACCGGGGAACAACCCTTCGAGCAGCAGGGATACCCCGAAGACGAAGAACAGCAACGATGCGCCGATCCGAATGACGTTCTCGGGCAAGTGTTTGCCGAGTACGGCACCGAGGACGATTGCGAGCCCATCGGCGGCAACCATGCCAACGGTCGATCCTATCCAGACGCCGATCCAATCGTTGTCCGTGGCAAGAGTTACCGTCGCGAGCATGGTCTTGTCGCCCAATTCGGCAAGAAGGAATGCCGACGCAATGGCCATGAATGCGGAACGCGTGACTCGACCGGCTTTCTGGCCTTCGTCGTCGGACAACGAGTCACCGCGCAACGTCCAGAGACCGAAGATCAAAAATGCGATGCCACCGACTACCGCGATGAGATTCGTCGGGATGGACAGGCCGAGGAAGTGGCCGACAGCAACGGAGAGGAGATGGACGACGGTAGTGGCGACGGTGATTCCACCGATGACGACGTACCAGCGGTAGCGCAGCGCGAACGTCATGGCCATGAGCTGAGACTTGTCACCGAGCTCGGCGATGAATATCACCACAAAACTCAGAAGCAGAGCGGACGGCATGTAGCAGGACTCCTCGGTCGGTTGGATGACCGAAGGTCTCGCCCACCGTCGGGTGCTCCGAGGCGGTTCACTATGCCGGGCCACGCCACCGAGGCGTGAAGCCAGTATGTCGACGCAATGATTGGGGGCTACTCCCCTTCGCTGGGCCAAGGCTAGGAGATTGGACGTCAAATGTCCATTGCCGCACTGAGTTTGGGCACCCGAAGACTTCTGTACGGGTGCGGTCAGGAGGCGAGAAGCATTGCCAAAACTGCAGTGTCGGGGTCGCTGATCGGGTCGAGACCGATCTTGCTCACCAACGAGGTGACGGTCCCGTCGGACTCTGCTTCGACCCAGGCCGCTCGATGTTCGAGGCCGAGATACGGGAGGCCTGGAAGGAGCACGCAACCCGACGCGGCTCCGACACATTCGGGAAGCGTCGGAGTGGTTTCCGACGGTGGGTGCAGCATGAACAGCGCCGACGGTTGGTGCAACGCGAACCTGTCCGGTGTGACGGCCATCTCACCGAGAACCGGTCCCTCTGCGACGACGAGACCTATGCTTCCCGGCTCGGGGTCGTCGGGGAGTTCCTCGCGGACGCCGAACACCGTGGAGGTTCCGAGTAGGCCGGGCATGGACGCGACACGAACGGCCAGTACGAGAAACTGAGCCCATTCCTTCGTTGTGTCCGGCCATCGGCCCGAGACGACGAAGCCGCGGAGCTCTCCACCGGCTTGGAAGGGGGATACTCCGATGAGTACTCGATCGTCCATCACGTAGCTCCCTCATCGCTCCAGACGCCCGACTCGGCAGAGTGGGCCCAGGTAGACCACGTTGGGTAGGGCAAGCATGGATCAGCAATGCACTGGCACACAAGACGGTGAGAGTGCTAGCAATTTTTTGAATACCGGAAAACACGAGTGGGCCATTCTCGCCGCTACTGCGGAGAGAATGGCCCAGTCGTTCGAAATTTTGTGCAGACGAAAATTACGGGAAAATGAGCCCCGGAGTCTTCGACGTCGCTGCCTCGAAGCGTGCCTGGACGTCGGCCCAGTTCACGACGTTCCAGAAGGCCTTGACGTAGTCGGCCTTGACGTTCTTGTACTGCAGGTAGAAGGCGTGCTCCCACATGTCGACCTGCAGCAGCGGGATGATGCCCAGCGGGACGTTGGCCTGCTGGTCGTACAGCTGGAATGTGAGCAGGTTCTTCCCGAGGGAGTCGTACCCCAGGACGGCCCAGCCGGAGCCCTGCAGGCCGTTGGCTGCCGCGGTGAACTGTGCGCGGAACTTGTCGAACGAACCGAACTTGTCGTCCAGCGCTGCGGCTAGTTCGCCCTCGGGCTTGTCGCCACCGTCAGGGGACAGGTTCTTCCACCAGATGGAGTGGTTGACGTGGCCGCCGAGGTGGAACGCGAGGTTCTTCTCGTACAGGAAGATCGAGCCGTGGTCTTCGGCTTCACGAGCCGCAGCCAACTTCTCGATCGCGGTGTTGGCGCCTGCGACGTATGCGGCGTGGTGCTTGGAGTGGTGCAGTTCGTTGATCTCGCCCGAGATGTGGGGCTCGAGGGCGGAGTAATCGAAATCAAGGTCGGGCAGTGTGTACTCGGACACGTGTTTCCCTTCTCTAGCGACGCCGCGCCTTCCGTGGTTCAGGCGCGCTCGTCCTACTTCGGATCATTCGTAGGCTTCAACCCAATCTCATTAGTACCCCTAGTGCAACCGTTGCAATCTTGGACCCCTTTTCGGAATAAATTTCGGTGTGTGCGCCAGCGACTCCAGGTCACGGCGAGGTCACGGGTTGACGCTACGATTCGTCCAGCAGATGAACAGAACCTAAGATTGCCCGCGTGGTCTACTTGCGCAGGTCGAGCAAGCATGCCGACACCCTCACTGCCGCCGAGCGGGTACGCGCACCGCGCGTCGAACTCACCGGCGCGAACCTGCTTCGGTTCCTGGCCGTTCTGGCGGTGTTGTACTCCCACATCTCGTTCTATCTGATCGACGACCGCGGCGAGGGCTGGTGGGTCATCGACGTCGTGACTCGCGTGGCTATCGACGAGGCCGGGCTCAACCGGCACTTGTCCTTCGTCGGCGTCGCCGTCTTCATGATGTTGACAGGTCTGCTGACCACCCGATCGGCCATGCGTCAATCCCGTCGGGACTTCATGGTCAGTCGGCTCGCGCGCCTTGTCCCGGCGTTGTGGTTGGCCGTCGCGGCAGCGATCGTTCTGGTCCGGCTCGGAATCAACGGAATGTTCAGTGGCCAGGACGGCATCACGAACGGTGAAGCCGCGCTCAGCTTCGTTCTCGGTGGATTCTTCCTCAAACCCGAGGTCGCGGTGCTGGGCGTCACCTGGACGCTGACGGTTCAGTTGATGTTCTATCTTTACTGCGTCCTGGCCAGGGATGTCCTGCGGGCGCGGCCGGTCGTCGTTCCGATTGCCGGAGCCGTGCTGTGCGCGGTGGTACTGATCTACAACCTCTACATACCGCAGCCATGGTCGGTACCGATGTTGTCCAAGATCGCGGCCACTCTGCCGACGCTTTTCCTCGGGCAGATCATCTATCTGGGGTGGGCGAAGATCATCGAGTGGCGATGGGTCGTCGTGGCAGTTTTCGCACAGGTCGAGGTGGTGCGATTGGCGACCGATATTCACGCTTACTGGGCAGGGGACCAATACCTCTGGACCATCGTCGTGGTGGCAGGAACAGTCCTTCTACTAGGGCGATACGACGGTCGAATCGCACATTGGGAGCTCGTGCGGTGGACGAGCACTCGCAGTTACGCCATCTATCTGGTGCACACGTTGATCCTGTACCGCGTGTACGAGAACGTCGTCCCGCTGACCGGACCCACCGGTGCGGTCATCGTGTTCGTGGGTGTGACGGCAGTCGTGTCGGAAATGGTCTACCGGTGGGTCGAGGTTCCCGCGGCGCGATGGCTGAACATGCGCTTCC
This sequence comes from Rhodococcus sp. 1168, assembly GCF_002091955.1. Taxonomy (GTDB): domain Bacteria; phylum Actinomycetota; class Actinomycetes; order Mycobacteriales; family Mycobacteriaceae; genus Rhodococcoides. The sequence continues at coordinate 23,285 of NZ_MKKY01000031.1, forward strand.
GCAGCGGCGGTACGGTCAAAGCTGGGGAATGACCTCCGACGCCACCAACTCCAGGTGATCGATATCGCTCAGATCCAGCATCTGGAGATACACCCGTCCGGCGCCGAGCTCGCTGTACCGACCGATCTTGTCGACAAGTTCGGCAGGGCTGCCCGCCAGGCCGTTCTCTCGCAGCTCCGGTACCTCGCGACCGATGACCCCCGCACGTCGTGCGATCTCGTCTTCGGTCCGCCCGCAGCACAGGACGAGAGCGGTGGAATAGATCAGGGAATTCGGGTCCCGCCCCGCGGCCGACGCTGCATCGCGTACCCGGCCGAACTGTGCGTCGGTGTCCGCGAGGGAAGCGAACGGAATGTTGAACTCGTCGGCATACTTCGCTGCAAGAGCGGGGGTCCGCTTCTTGCCGCCGCCGCCGATGAGAATGGGCGGGCGGGGTGACTGCACCGGCTTCGGTAGCGCAGGCGAATCGACGATCGGGTAGTACTTCCCGTCACGGGAGAACGTCTCTCCCGACGGCGTTTCCCACAACCCGGTGATAACGGCCAGCGACTCCTCGAGTCTGTCGAAACGCTCACCGAGTGAGGGAAACGGAATGCCGTAAGCTTTGTGTTCCTCCTCGAACCATCCTGCACCCAAACCGAAGTCGACGCGTCCGCCGCTCATGGCATCTACCTGGGCGACGCTGATCGCCAATGGTCCGGGGTAGCGAAATGTCGCGGACGTGACCAGTGTTCCGAGCCTGATCGTCGACGTTTCTCGGGCTATGCCCGCCAACGTGATCCACGCATCCGTCGGTCCGGGGAGGCCGTCGGAGTTCATCGCCATGTAGTGATCTGAGCGGAAGAAGGCGCCGAATCCTGCGCGCTCTGCAGCTTGGGCCACACGGAGAAGGTCGTCGTACGACGCACCTTGCTGTGGCTCGGTGAAGACGCGTAGTTCGACTGTCGTTGTGGCCATGCCTCAATGCTAGAAGCTACGTGCGCATAGTGAGCGATACAGACCGAAGGTCGGCGCCGCCTGTGGATAAAAACCGGCATCGAGCCGTTTTCTGTGGATGGCTCTGTGGAAACTGTGGATAACCTGCGCTGCGGGGACCGAAGAATCCACGGGGGTGGCAGTGTTCACGGGACCCGTGACAAGATCGGGGAGTGTCAGCCTCGGATCTGTCCTCTGTGCCCGCCGCCGAAGTTCCAGTGAAAACGACCGGTTCGGTCGTGCTACTCGATGTCCGCGAAGACGACGAATGGCAACACGGTCATGCACCGGGAGCGCTTCACATTCCCATGAACCAAGTCCCGTCACGGCTCGGCGAGATCGATCAGGATGTCGACCTGTACGTCGTCTGCAAGGCAGGTGGACGCTCCATGCAGGTCGTCCAATACCTCGCGCGGATCGGCTACGAGGCGGCCAATGTCGATGGCGGTATGGACGCGTGGCACGCCGCGGGTCGCCCAGTCGTACGCGACGACGGCGCCGAGGCGAGAATCCTCTAGTGTCCGCATTCCAGGTTTGCGCGCGTTGTGCCACGCGCTGGCCCGTCGGGACGCTACCTGCGGTGTGGTGTCCTCGGTGCCATGGAGTCCTGCTCTCCCCGGTGTCGACGCTGGCCCCCGCTCAGGGTGTTCGAAACTTTCGCTGGGTGGCGCGTCGGCCGAGAAGCAAATCCCCTCGTGTGCAGCGCCTCGCCGCGGCTCCAGCCTCCGCCACCCCCCAGTACGAGCAGATTCCCCGGTGGGGGTTGATCGACAATCCGGCGCCGAAGAAGACGGACGATCCTTCTCGGCGCGAGCGCTGGGCCGAATCGGCGTCCGGATTGCTGACGCTGACGATGGCCCTGTTGGCACTGGCATGCGTCGCCGAAGTGTTTCGATACGGAATTCTGCTCTACAACCGAACTCGGTTGGTGAACCCTAGAGTCCTCATGGCCTCGGATGCACTGGTGGTGTTCGCCGAAGTTGCCTCGATCATCATCGGAGCCTCGGCCGCCGTGGCTGCTGTGTCCTGGCTGGTGGTGCGCCGTGGCGAATACTTCGCCCGCGCAGGTAGCCGCGACCCTCGGAGTGCGAAGACGATGTATCTGGGATCGCTCGTCCCGGCTCTGTCACTGGCGATGCCGGGTGTCTACCTGACCGAACTGGTCGACATTCGAGGCGGAATCGAACGGGCGAAACTTCGGACGCTCGTTCGAGTCTGGTGGGCAGTCTGGGTCCTCGATTGGGCCCTCGTACTCACCGTGACGCTGTGGCGGCTTCGGGACTCACTGCAGGCCGAGGCCGACGGAGTGCTGCTGTCCGCGGTGGGGGCCCTCGTCGCTGCCGCGGTGGCGTTCACGACCGTCCTTCTCATCCGCGGTATCGACAGTCAGGGGCTCCGTGGGACCGACCGCGCCGCCCCGACGCGCTGGGTCATCTCCGTCGACCGCTCGGAGTCTGGGCCAAACCCTTCCAAAACCGAATCTGCAGTAAATAATGAGAAAGTGACGGCCGCGTGAGTCCGAGCCGTCGAGACCCGTTCGTCGTCGCGCATCGCGGTGCGTCGGCCGAGAAGAAGGAGCACACACTCGCCGCCTACGACCTCGCCCTGCGTGAAGGCGCCGACGGCCTCGAATGCGACGTCCGGCTCACTCGTGACGGCCACATCGTCTGCGTCCACGATCGCCGCGTCGACCGAACATCCACCGGATCCGGCCGCGTCAGCGAACTACACCTCGAGGCGCTCAAAGCATTCGACTACGGCGACGAAGCGGAGTCGGCGGAACTGCTGACTCTCAGCGACCTGATCGAACTGGTCCTCGACTGGACGAGCAAGCCGACCAAGCTGTTCATCGAAACGAAGCATCCAGTGCGGTACGGCAGCCTCATCGAAAACAAGGTCCTCGCCGAGTTGCATCGCTACGGATTGGCACAGCCGGCGTCTGCGGACTTCTCGCGGGCGGTCATCATGTCGTTTGCCCCTACCGCTGTTTGGCGAGTGCGCAGATTCGCGCCCTTGTTGCCCACGGTCCTGTTGGGTGAATCCTCGTACTATCTCGGCGGCGGAGCAGCGTCGACGGTCGGCGCGACGGCTATCGGGCCGTCGATCAGGAGCTTGAGCGAGCGCCCATGGATTGTCGATCGAGCTGCGGCTTCCGGGCGTGCAACGTACTGCTGGACCGTCGAGGAGAAGGCAGACGTCGAATTGTGCCGCGATCTGGGTGTCAGCTGGATCGCGACGAACAATCCTGGCCGAACGAGGGCTTGGCTCGACACCTACTAGGAGCGGAGCCTGCGGAGTGACCCTGGGGGCAGGAGCGGAGCCTGCGGAGTGACCCTGGGGGCAGGAGCGGAGCCTGCGGAGTGACCCTGGGGGCAGGAGCGGAGCCTGCGGAGTGACCCTGATAGCGGTCCGACGTGTAGGTTTCGGGCGTGGGTAAGAGCAAAAGAAACAGTGGCCCGAAACAGGGCAGTAATCGTGCAGCGCTGATAGCTGCACGCGAAGCCGAGCGCGCAAGTCTGGAGGCGGCGCCGGTTCGGCCGTTCCAGGGTGTGGCTGCCGAGTGCGATCTCGTTGCTATGCGTGAGTTCGTTCCTTCGGCGACGGCGGTGGCGCCGGTTGATGTGTCCGGTCGGACGATCACCATTGCGACCGTGCTTCCCGGTGCGGTTGCCGCGTTGGTCCGGGAGTCGGATTCGGCGGTGAACGGCTTCGCCGGACTGCAGGTCCAGGCACATTCGGCGAATATTGCGGCCGATTTGGTGAGTGCTCTGGAGTGGGCGCGGCAGGCCGCGCCGGGTGAGTCGTTGGATGCGTCGATCCCGGATGGCAACACGCCTGCACTGGCGGAGGTCCTCGACCCGTCAGCGCAGCTGGACATCACCGTGTACCAGGATTTCAACTGGTGGTTGCCGGAGGGGCGCGAGCCTGCGCCCGATGTGGCTGCAACGGTGGAACGTGCCAACCAGGCGATCATGCCGTCTGCGCGTCTGGAAGGCGACGGTCTCGTCGCTGCCTGGTGGGTCGATGCGGGTGCCAAGGCGCATCTGCGGTGGGTTCGTCCGGAGAGCGAGGACGATCTGATGCTGGCTCTCGCTCGCCTGCATGCGGCAGGGGATCTCACGTTGGGCGAAGGCTCGCGGTACGCCGGTTCGTTCCGTGCGCACGGCCTGTTGGTTCCAGTGTTCGATCTCGATCCCGAAATGCATCCGACCGAGTGGTCTTTGCCGGCCGTGACATTCGGTGAGAAGTTGAACGAGGCACTCACTGTGGAGAGCCCTCTGACGTCCGAGCAGCTGCGCTCCCGCGATGGTCTTCGTGGCCGCCAGGTGACTCTGCGCTGACATTGCGCTGAAACTGAATGTGGAAGCTGTGCCACTGGCATAGCTTCCACATTCAGTTTCAGCGCGTCCGAGGTTTCTACAGGGAGCCGCCTGCAGGTCGCGGTGCGCTGGTGTCCGGTGCTGCGGGAGTACTCATCTCGCGGGCGACGAAGTCTTCCAGATCGAACAGGTTGTGGCCTGCGCGGTCAGCGATGTTGAGCAGCGTCGTCATGCTCGCAACCTCCTCGACCTGCTCCTTGAGGAACCACTGCATGAACTGCTCGCCCACGTAGTCGCCCTCTTCGCGGGCCGTGCTCGCGAGCTGGATGATCTGCTCGGTGACGGTTTCCTCCTGCGCGAGGGCCAGCGCGATGGGCTCGCGTGCGTCGGTGAAGACGGACTTCGACGGATCGACGCCGGTGAGTTCGACGGTGATGTCGCGGTCGAGGAAGTACTGGACGATCATCATCGCGTGGTTGCGCTCTTCCACGGCCTGTGCGTAAAAGTGCTTGGCCAACTGCGGGAGATCGGCATTGTCGAAATACACTGCCGTGGCAATGTATTGGTGCGAAGCGTTGAACTCGTTGCGGATCTGATCACGCAGAAGTGCGTGGAATTTAGAATGTGTGGTGTCTTTGTTGTCAGCGCTCATGTCGTAGAGAATAGGCTGGTCAGAGGGCATTGTCATGCAAGCTCAGCCTTATTGAGGCCACGGTTGCCTACATTGGATTTACCTAATTCTTTATTTTTGCCTGCTTAAGAATCGCCCTTTTTCGGGTCCGGATGCTCTGTGAATTCGAACCATCAGGGACCGCTCGTGAGCAAGTCCTGCGGAATTTGGCGGTCCTGCGCCAGTGCATCGAAGAATTGGGATGCGCGTTCGTTGTCCCATAGCAATACGTTGCCGACGTCGGAGTCTTCGAAGCCGGCGACGGGCACTGTCGTCGTGACGAGATCGCCGCGCATGGCCCATGCCAGCGACGCCAGATTCCAGAAGTGGTCGCCCTCGTCCACGCTGAGCGAGGAGGCGGTGTCCTTCATCAACGGCCAGATGCGCAGTGGGTTGAGATAGGTGGCCGGACTGGTCGCCTTTGCTAGCAGCGCCGACATGAACTGACGCTGATTGTTCATGCGATCGAGGTCGGCGAGGGCCGTTGCACGCGAACGAACGAAGCCGAGCGCGTCGGATCCGGCCAGCTCCTGGCAGCCTGCAGGCAGGCTGATGCCGGCCAGCGGATCGTCGATGGCGGACTGGAGGCAGACGTCGACTCCACCGAGCGCATCGACGATTCCGGCGAAACCGCCGAAGCCGATCTCCGCGTAGTGGTCGATGCGTACCCCGATGGCACCCTCGACGGTCTGCACCAGCAGCGGGGGACCCCCCAAAGCGAACGATGCGTTGAGCTTGTCCTGCCCATTGCCCGGTACCGAGACGTAGGAATCGCGGGGCAAGCTGACCATCGTGGTCGCACCGCGTGCTTCCGGGATGTGAATCAGGATGATCGTGTCGGTACGACTCGGCCCTACCTCACCGCCCGTCGCCAACGCCGCTTCCTGCTCGGGTGTCATCCCGGCGCGGCTGTCGGACCCGACGAGCAGCCAATTGGTGCCCGGGGTGTCGGCGACGCGGCCGTCGTAACTGCTCAGAGCGTCTACGCGCGTCAGTGAGCTGTCGACGAAGTAGACGAGTCCGCCGACGAGAAGTGCCAACACAAGAAAGACAAGGCCGAACCGTCGACCCCAGTGACGCTTTCTGCGCACACGCGGAGGCTTGCTCGGTTCCGGACGCCTGGGTGAGCGTTGTGGGGGAGGAGGGATTCTTCGGCGTGGTGGTTCCCCGCCGTAATTCTGCTCGGTATAGGGCCGTGGGGTCTGGCGGGGGGCCCAGTCCGGTTCGCGCGGGTAATGCTGCGTCGGATTCGGTGGGCGTGACACCGAGCCGGGCTCGGGCGCCTGGGACCAGGCCCGCTGCTGTGAACGACCGTCTCGACGTATGACTTGTGTGCCCTCGGGCGGAAGCGGTGGAGGCTGCCGTCTCTGGGGAGGTGGCCGATAACCGGGGGGAGGCGGCCGTTGGCTGGGAGGGGGACCTTGTCGAGGGTTCCCTCTGTTCCGCTGGTCGTCGTTCACGGATCGACTCTACCTACGGCAGCCATGAGAGATGGCCGCGCAAGGCGGTGTAACCGACGAAAGCAACGATGTCGATGAGTGCATGCGCGATCAGCAGCGGCCATAGTCGGTTGGTCTTCTGCCAGTACCTTCCGAAGACGAGGCCCATGATCAGGTTGCCGATGCCGCCACCGAGTCCCTGGTAGAGGTGGTAGGACCCGCGCAGTAGTGCCGATGCGAGCAGCGAGGAGTTCTCGCTGAATCCCAGGCGTCGCAACCGGGAGATCACATAAGCAACCACGATGATTTCTTCGGCGGCCGAATTGGCGAATGCGTATGCAACGAGAGCGGGGATTCGCCACCAATGATCGTCGATCGTGCTCGGCACGACAGTGAGATTGAGCCCGAGGGCGTTGGCGACGAGGTAGAGCAGCAGTCCGGGGATGCCGATCAGCGCGGCCAGACCCAGCCCGGGTAAAGCATCGTTTTTCCACTTCGGTTTCGCAAGGCCGATGAGACGAGGCCCCAGGCCCGCCCGCCACAGCAGATACACCCCGAGAGCGCCCCAGGCGCAGAGTCGGAGGATCCGCAGAAGTTGATAGAGCAGATCGATGATCCCGAGGCTCGAGCTCGAGGTGTTCAACGCGACGGTCTGTTCCGACAGGCTGCCCGCAACCATCGCGTCTTCGACGAGCGAGAGGATGCTGCTCAGTCCGCTGAGCCCGAACGTGACCAGCAGGACGATCGCGATCTCGATCTTGATTGCTCGTCGCTCGGTCGGGTCCGGTGGTGGGCCGGCGTCAGGCGTGGGTGGCGACAGCCAGCCTTTGAGGGCGATCACGTTACGAGTGTGCCCTGTCGACCGTTGCTGTCAGCTGCGAGCACGCAGTCCGTTCAGAAACGGGCATCCGGCGAGTACGCGGAGGGCACGGCTCAACGCCATGCTGTCGTCGACGGGCTGAGGGAAAGGTAACCGCACGTCGTTGTCGCCGTGTTCGCTTTCGATGCGCAGGCTGATCCCGTACCGATCGATCCCCAGCGGCCGAATTCGGCCTCGACGAAGCGAGGGCGGCAGTCTTCTGGCCAGCTGATCGATGAGCTCGGGATGGTCGACGTCGAGGTGCTGCAGCCAGCTCGTCTCCAACTCCCAGAAGGGATCGGGTGCGGCGGTGAGGAGGTCTTCGACGTCTACGGGTTCGGCGCCGGTGCTGTCGGCGACCACCGATGACGAGATGATCAGGCGGAGAAGGATCGTTCCGTGACCGATGTCGAGCAACGCCGGATGGGGGTGTTCGACAGCTACGGCGTCGGCTATCGGCCGCATGAGCGGAACGGGCACGGATCGGAGTTCCCCGCGCAGCCACACCAGTGAGCGGACCGATTCGCGCAGCTCCAGCGGTGTGTGATCGGTCAGTTCGAGTACCGCGGGTACCCCGTCTAGCGAGGGTTGTCGAGCGAGCGTCGCCAAGGACGAGTCCTCCGGCACCGCAACTATCACTTCTCCGTTCGAGCGCAAGTGATGAAGCAGGGTGACGACAGGTTCGGTTCCCTCGATGGCCAGCCGCGCACCCTCGGCACGCGCGCAGGCGCTGCGGACTCGTTCAGCGGTGGACGGTCCGATGGTGGTTGCGCTGATCATGGGTTCCTCCGATGCGATACCTAGTAGGTGAGGCAAGCCTAAGTTAGTTGACGCTTGCCTCGATCGCAAGTGTTCGGCGTCAGTTTCCCCGGTCTACCGTGTAACCGTGTCCATTCCACTCACTCTGGGTGCGCCCCACCGACCCGATCCTCAGGCGCTCGTAGCCGGGCTTCTCCAGCAGCGATGCCGCACCACCGCCGACGTCTCGAGCTGTCCCGACGCCGTCACCACCGGCCCCCCGGTCATCGACGCCTCGGCCCTGACTGCGGTGCGAACCGAGCGGAACTTCGGCCGGATCGTCGTCGACCTCGACATCGATCCGGACGAGCTTCGGAAGAATCGATACGCGTCGTACGAGGTGGTCAGATACCACGTGAACGTGCGCGAGGACACGCTCCCGGAAGCCACGTCACTGCGGCTGCCGTCGCCGCTGGTGATTTTTCCTGATCTGAACGAAGGCGATGTCATGGAGACGGTGACGGCGATCGTCGACTCGCATCGCAGTCCTGGTTTCGGAGCGTGGGAATCTTCGCGTCGGATCGCCGATGTCCTTGCGGTGGTCGCGCACGCCGAAACCGGATTCTCCGCTCGCGCGCGATCGGGTGAAGAGGTACTCGCGATCCTTGCGGCCACCGTCGCTGCACTTCGGGGCGACGACATACTGCGGGCTCTGGCCGAACCCGACGTCGATGCTCTGATCGCGCTACGGCCGGAGGCGGCCGAAGCAGTGAGGACGGTGTTGCTCGGCATCGAAGTGGACGACGCGGTCGGCGCGCACGCAGTCCTTCTCTCAGCCGGCCTTCTTGCAGACTGATTGGTCCGACGCATTTCAGCGGACCCAGTAACCTCGGATCGTGCCTGCAATCGCGTATTTCGGTCCATCGGGAACATTCACCGAGATGGCCCTCGGTCAATTCACTTCGCTCGGCGTTCTCGACGAACTCGGGTTCACCGGAGAGGTCGAGCGAGTCCCGCTGACGAGCCCTCCGTCGACATTGCAGGCGGTTCGCGACGGCGATGTGGTGGCAGCCGTCGTGCCGATCGAGAGCTCGGTCGAGGGGTCGGTTCCTCCGACTCTGGACGCCCTCGCTGTCGGAACGAGATTGCAAATTCTCGCCGAGACCGAGATAGAGGTGGCCTTCTCGATCCTCGGTGCACCCGGCATGACGCTGGCCGAGGTTCGAACGATCTGCGCGTATCCCATTGCTGCAAACCAAATTCGGCAATGGCTCGACGCGAACCTCCCTGGCGTGGAGGTGCACTTCGCCTCGTCCAACGCCGGCGCTGCCGAGGACGTCGCTGCCGGACTTGCCGATGCCGCAGTATCGACGGCTCTCGCGGGTGAACGCCTCGGACTTCCGGCATTGGCCCACGGTGTCGCCGACGTCGCCAATGCGCGCACTCGGTTCGTCCTCGTCGGAGCCCCGCGGCCTGCGCTCGCCCCCACCGGAGCGGATCGCACCGCGGTGGTGTTGATGCCGGACAATGAGCCCGGCGCTCTGCTCGGTGCACTGTCCGAGTTCGGGATCCGCGACATCGACCTCACCAGAATCGAATCACGGCCCACCAGAACCGAATTCGGGACCTACCGGTTCTACGTCGATTGCGTCGGACACATCGATGACCCAGCAGTGTCCGAAGCTCTCGCAGCGCTGCATCGCAAGATGGAACTTCGATACCTCGGATCTTGGCCTGTCGCCACGGGAACAGGAAGGACGCCCCCGTCGTTGGACAAGGAGATCGAGTGGTTGGCGGGATTGCGCGCCGGAAAAGGGGACAGATGACTGGCAAGCTGATCCTCGTCCGACATGGCCAGACGTTCGGCAACGTAGCCAAAAGGTTGGACACGCGTCCGCCCGGGGCCGCCCTCACTGATTTCGGTCATGAGCAGGCGAGGAACTACGGGCAGTCCATAGCGGGGAGACCGCCCTCCGTACTCGTGTCGTCAGTTGCTTTGCGAGCACGGCAAACCGCTGAACACATTGCGCTGGCCACATCCTCGAGAATGCTCGAGCGTGATGGCCTACAGGAAGCCTCCGCAGGCGATTGGGAGGATCGCACCGACAAGGAAGCGCACGACGGATTCACCGCCGTCTACGGTGCATGGCACCGTGGTGATCTCGACGCGCAGGCGCCGGGCGGCGAGACCGGCCGCAGCGTTCTCGACCGCTACGTGCCGGTCCTCGAGCAATTACGCGAGCAGTACCTGTTCGAGGATGATCCACGCGATGTGGTGGTGGTCGGTCACGGTGCTGCCATCAGATTGGTCGGTGGCATATTGGGCGGTGTGGATGGCACATTCGCTGCCGCCAACCACCTCGACAACACCGGGACCGTCGAGCTCGCGCCACTTGCAGGTGGCGGCTGGGCATGTGTCCGCTGGGGGACCTTCGTCCTGCCGTTTCAAGGCAAAGGCAGCCACGCGCTCGACGATCCGATCAGCTGACTGCACTGATCAGCCGGCCGTACCCGCGATGAGCTCCTCGATCGCAGATCTCACGCGACCATCCGAACCAGGCGACAACGACGTCCATTGTCGGCCGTCCGCTGCCATGCTCGACGTCGCCACGATCCGGCCACGCCGAGTGTCGAAGAACGCAACCGGATTCTGCCCGACGGTTCGGACTCCGGGACCGACCGTGACCGAGGTGATCTCGGCGTGGGCCGAGCATGTGCTCATGGCTGCGGCGACGTCGGCAGCTGCCGAGTCCTCGATTCCGATGTGGGAGAGTCTCGCCGAAGTGGCGACGCGATCGGTCGGTTCGCCGTCGAGTGCCTCCGCCAGAAGATCTGTCTCCGCGGCGATTCCGTGAAACTCGAACGGCCTTCTCACGCCGAGTGCATCGAGCAGTTCCTGCGCCGGATCCCCGACCGAAGCGCGTAGGCGGAGCCACCCACCCGAAGCCACAGCGAGAACCGAACCGCTCTCGTTGGACGCCAAGGCGATCCGGGTCATCGAAGAGTCGCTGGTGAAGGGTCTGTTGATCAGTCGCGCAGCGATGAACCACCGCGGCCGATCCAGAACACGCAACCACATCTCGAGGTCGGGATGGACGCGACCGTCGGGCAACAATCCGTCGTGATCGAGACCGTCGTGCCCACGACGAAGTGCCGCCGCTTGGTTGGCAGCCCTATCGAACCGCGGGAATACGTCCAGCACTACCGGCAGCTCGACGATTCCGAGGGCCTCGACGAGGTAGTCCATCCGATCGGCGTCGAGCTCGGCAGAGGGAACGGTGTGGCCGAGAGGTCTAGTCCCCAAGTCGATCAACGATCGTTCCATGTCGGTTCCGCGCCGATGACCGACGGTGCAACCGTGCGGCCGTCACCGAAGTGCTCGAATTGCTTCAGATAACCGGGCGTCCGGTGCTCTTCGTCTTCGTCACCCTGAGCCCCGGCTGCCGATGCCGGACCACCGGCACCGCGGGCCGTGGCTGCAGCATCGTTCGCACCCGGCCCGAACACACCCGAGCCGTTCACACCTGCCAGAACGCGCTCACTACCTGCCGTCGGTGACGCGCCCCCCCGGTCCGTTGGGCGCCCCGAACGCGGTGCTACCGAGACCGCCCGACCCCCGGCCGAAGCCGACCACACCGGGGCCCGCTGACCCGGTGGAACCGATGGACCCGAAGGACATTGCGCGCGTTGCCGCCGAACCCGGTGTTCCAGCGTCGGCTCTGCTTGCGGCCACGAGCGGTGATCCTGCCGAGCCCTGCGAAAAGTTCTGTGAGTTCATGAACGTCGATACCGCGGATCCGCCGACGTTGGTGGCCGCTGACGCAACGGTGGTGACGCTGGAGCCGGCGATCGAACCCGCGGAGCCGGCCACCTGCCCCGCGGCAGCCGCCAACGCAGGATTCTGAACTGCTGCTGTAGCTGCGGCGATGACCGCCTGCGCGGGTGAGGTGTGAGCGCTGAACCCGAAGGCTGTCGTTTCCTCGTAGGAGGTGCCTCCGGCGATAGTGCCGTCGGGTCCAGAGGGGTCACCGGAAGTGTCGTTGACGATCTCGGGCGGCCGATCGAACGAGACCGTGATGGCCAGGGGTGTCGTCGCAGCTTCGTAGCCGTCCATGACGAGCGCGGCCCGAACGTCGAGCACGCTATCCGCCACTTCGAGCGCTTCGGCGCTGCCGTTCAGTGCGCCACCAGAGCTGTAGGCGGCAACTTTGGCGGATTTCACAGCAGCTATCTCCACCGGATTCGGCATCGCAGCGACCGCAGTCGTATAGGCCGCAGCCTCGGCGAAAGCGTGTCCGCTGATCTCGGTGGCAAGCGCTGCCGCACCCTGCGTCCACGCCAAAAATCCGCCGAAGCGAGCCTGGGCCGCATTGGCCGCCTCGCCTTCCCAGCCGGCCGCGAGTACAGCCATGACCCGACCCACTGTGATCGACGCGTCGGTATAGGCGGCCGCAACCGACCCCCATGCGCCCGCGGCACCGATCAGCGGGGCAGGACCGGTTCCGAGCAGCAACGCCCCTGAATTGACTGTCGCGGTGCGTGGTAGCCACACGACCCCCGTTACTCCCAGTGTCACAACATTTCCCCCGTCATTTACCCAGCCCTGCATTTGCCCAGCCCTGCATTTGCCCAGCCCCGTCAGTGCTCGTCGGTGGTCAGCGCGTACAGATAGCCGTTCTTCAGATTGTCAGTGCCCGACTGTGTTCGAAGTCGACATCTCGGTACGCGGACGCCTGTGCCCGCAGTGCGACAGCAGACTCGATCAGTTCGCTGATCGCGTCGGTGGCGGCGGGAGTGAACGAACCCGCAGCGTGAAGGAAGTAGCGATTGGCGAGCAGTGAGACTTCCTCGCTGCCGGCGGGTGTGATCTCGATGGGCATCGCCACGGTCGTCAGACTCGCCTGGAGCCGAGCTGCCAGGGCATCCAACTCGGCAGCGGCCGCCTCGAGGGCAACCGGGTCGACGCGCACATTTCCTGGCATAACCCCACTCCTTCATCACGCAGCTTCATCACGCAGCGAAAATTTCGCCCTCGTAGAACTTTGACGACGGCACTGAGCAATCGGTTCCACTCCGCGTGAAAAAGCTTCAGGTGATTTTTTCTGCCGCAGACCGAAGGGTCCATCGCCCGCCTCGGAAGTGCAGATTCGTCACCGTCGCAGGAGGGATGTCCACCCGCCAGAACGAGGACGACGGCGCGTCGAGTGCCCTGACGACGACGGCGCGGACGACAGCAGGATGCGTGACCGCCAGCAGTCGACGCCGCTCGGTCGTCACCCTGTTCATCCAACGCCCGACACGGTCGAACAGTGCGTCGATCGACTCACCACCCGGTGGGACGGTAGAGGTGTCGGTGAGCCACCCCAGCAGCTCGGACTCGTCCAGGTCATCCATCGTTCGGCCGGCCCACCCGCCGAAATCGAGGTCGGCGAGGTCGGCGACGATGGCTCCCTGCACGCCGAGTACCGCCGCAGTCTGTCGAGTTCTCCGCTCCGGGGCGATCATGGTCATCTCGGCGGCCGAGTCGAATGTGAGTTCCTCCAGCCGCTTCAACCCGCCTGAATCGACCGGTTCGTCCGAATGGAACCTGGCGCGTCGCATTGCCTCGGTCGTGCCATGGCTGACCAGCGAGAGTCGCGTCACTGTCGACGGCACCGGGCACTCCTCTCCACGCATGGGCTCTTCGCACCCTGGTTCCGATTGACACCGGGCTGAGATCGGTGCCAGAGTTCGCTGGTAAGCGCGATGTGTACAGGCAATTCCGGTGTGAATCCGGAGCGGTTGCGCCACTGTGATCGGACCTCAGCGGTTCCGAGAGCCAGAAAACTGACACATCGCTTCGGTTCGAAAGGGACGCACAATCCCAGGAGGCATTCCATCATGGCCATCGTTCACAATCCCAGCAACGCCACGGAGTCGGCTGCCCTCGCAGTCGTCGTCGCGGCGGTGGTGCTTCTCGCATTCGTCGTGCTCTACCTGGTCGGTTTCGACCAGGGCGCCATTTCACGTAGTGGAATGTACATGCACGAACTGATGCACGACGGACGCCACCTGCTGGGTCTCCCGTGCCACTGACCACGTCGTCCCCGCGTGTGACCGCATTGCAGGGGACCTATCTCCAGTTGCTCGTCCGTGGACTCCTGGCGGGTCTCATCGCAGGTTTGCTCGCGGGCACCGTCGCGTTCGTCATCGGTGAGCCGCACGTGGATGCGGCCATCGCCATCGAAGAGGCGGCAGGTGCACATTCGCACGCCGAAGTCACTCCGGGCGCTCACTCGCACGACGAAGAGGATGCACTCGTCAGCCGTGACGGCCAGCGGGTGGGGCTGTTCCTCGCAACCGGTCTGGCCGGACTCGCGCTCGGTGCGATCTTCGCGACGGTGCTGCACTACGCGCGACGGTTCACCTCCCTGTCCGGGTCGACGCTCGCCATTGCTGCCGGCGCGCTCGGTTGGCTGGCAATCGAAGCTGTGCCGTTCTTCAAGTATCCGGCCAATCCACCTGCCGTAGGCGACCCCGACACCATCGACCAGCGCACCTGGCTTTGGCTCGCTTCGGTCGTTCTCGGGTTGTTGGCGGTAGCAATTGGGCTCTACGTCGCAAAAACAGTGGCGTCGCACAGTTCGCTCGCCGTTCGGATCGCGGCTCCGCTGGCGGCGTTCCTCGTCGTCGTAGGCCTGGGATACGTACTGCTGCCCACGATCGACGAGGTCGGCGCGGACTTCCCGGCAACACTGCTGTGGGAGTTCCGACTGTCCTCACTGGCGATACAGGCCACCCTGTGGACCGCGCTCGGCTTGGCGTTCGCGTTCCTCACCGATCGGGCCGTCGGCAAGGATCGGGAGTCGGTCGCGGCGTAGCTGTCGGGTTCAGCTCACCCCAGCCCCGCTTGAATGGTCCATTCATACGATCAGATGTCTTGAATCGCCCATTCAAGCGGTGGGGAAACTACCCGAAACCCAGTTCGTGCAACCGCTCGTCGTCGATGCCGAAATGATGCCCCACCTCGTGGGCGACGGTGATCGCAATCTCTCGTCGGGCCGTCTCGGCGTCGTCGACCATGTTCAGAATCGGACGACGGTAGATGGTGATGACGTCCGGTAGGTGCCCGCTGTACTCGTAGCGGTCGGTGAGAGCGACTCCCTCGTACAGGCCGAGGATGTCCTCGGTGGGGTGCTCCTCCTCGACGAGAATGACGACGTTGTCCATGCGGTCGGTGATGTCCGGCGGAAGCGTATCGAGGGCGTCACCGACGGCATTTTCGAAGTCGGCGCGGCTCATATCGGTGGGAATGTCACCCTCCCGACGTGATCGGGGCCGCACCGGGCAGCGGCGTGGGTAGCGCCCGACCGTCCGGGGCCGATGGCGGCGGTACCGGCGGTTGACCGTTGATAAGGATCTCGCCCTGAGCTGATCCGACGATCGTTGCGAACCCACCCGTGTCGAGTTCACTGCCTATCGAACAGCTGACCTGACGGCTACCTGCCAGCCAACTGGTGACGTCGATGTTGTCCCAGAACAGCGTCAGCGTCTTGTCCCGAAGCGCGTTAGGGGAGCCGAGGTATGCGTTCACGGCGTCGGTGCAGACCGTTGTGAGGTAGGCGTCCTGGTCGGCCTCGTTGGGAATTCCGTTCGGAAACTGTTGGCTCAGGTCTGCGACGGAGACCACCTCGAAGGCGTGGGGCGCGCTGCAGTCGACCGGGTCGGCGGGCACGTTCTGCAGGATGCCGATGCAGGTGCCGGGCTCCCACACGTTCGACTGGTCCAGGTCGAGCGCCGAGCCGGTCATCTCCTGCGGGATGCCGGTATTGGTGGACTTCTGGATTCCACACCGCAACGTCCGCTCGCCTGATGCCCATCCGGCTTGGCTGGGAAACATCAGGCCGACACTGAACTTGCCACTCGGATCGAACTTGGCGCCGAGGTAGTCGTTGACGGCATCGACGCAATGCTCGTCACGTAGCTGTCCGAACCGTTGTGCTCCCGGGTAGACCGAATTCGGAGCGAACTCGAGCCCGGGGTATGCACTCAGGTCGACGTCGGCTGCTACTTCGAATCGATGTGGATCGGCGCAGGAGACTTCGGTGAGGTCCTGTCGGTCGGTCTCCGGGTCATCGGTCGGCGTCCACTGCAGGCACGTGCCGGGATCGGCCGAACCGAACGTCTTGGCCGTGACGGCACCTGTCGTGGCAGGCCCGCCGGCGGAGTGGGTGGCAATCTTCTCCGGTTGCGAGAAACCGCCGGACACGGAGAGCGTGATCGCAGCAGCTGCGACGGCCCCCACCGCGACGAACGCAAGTCCTCGGCGCGCAACGTGCGCCGACACTGTGCGCGGGTTGCGTGTCGTTGTGGGTTTCCCCGGCCGAACCGGATCGCTGGTGGACATCAACTCCATCATGCCCGAGTATCTTCGGTTCCTATGACAGACCCCGAGGAGAGCAGTGCTGACATCGCCGAGCTTGCGGGCCGACTGTTCACGATGGCCCGCGACGGCGACGCCGAGTCTCTGAAGGCATATCTGGATGCCGGTGTACCGGTCGACCTCAACAATGAGGCGGGAGACACCCTGGTCATGCTGGCTGCCTATCACGGTCACCCGCACACTGTTCGGATGCTGGTCGGCGAGGGTGCCGATGTGAATCGGCCGAACGAGAAGGGCCAGACTCCGCTCGCAGGCGCGGTCTTCAAGGGGGAGGACGAGGTGGTGCTAGAGCTGGTCGAGGGTGGAGCGGATCCGCACGGTGGTCATCCGTCCGCGATCGACGCGGCGCGCATGTTCGGACGCGAGGACTACCTGGGCTTGCTCGGCAAGTAAGGTTTTCCTCGTGATCGACCTGAAGTTTCTTCGTGAGAATCCCGATGTCGTCCGTGCCTCACAGCGCACCCGTGGAGAAGATCCCGCGCTAGTCGACGTGCTGCTCGACGCCGATGCGTCCCGACGGGCCGCAGTGCTCGCCGGTGATCAGCTCCGCGCAGAGCAGAAGGCGCTCGGCAAACGCGTCGGGAAGGCGTCGGCGGAGGAGCGTCCTGCACTGCTGGCAGGGTCGTCCGAACTGGCGGCGAAGGTCAAGGCTGCCGAGGCGCTCCAGAACGAGGCCGATGCCGCGCTGGACAGTGCACAACGAGCCTTGTCGAACGTCGTCGAAGAGGGAGCTCCCGCTGGCGGCGAAGACGATTTCGTGTTGATGGAAACCGTCGGTGAGATCCCGACGTTCGACTTCGAGCCGAAAGACCACCTCGAGCTCGGTGAGTCGCTGAAGCTGATCGACATGGAACGCGGCGCGAAGGTGTCGGGTTCGCGGTTCTACTTCATGACCGGCTACGGCGCATTGCTGCAGCAGGGGATGTTGCAGTTGGCAGCGCAGAAGGCCGTCAAGAACGGGTTCACCATGATGATCCCGCCGGTGGTGGTGCGGCCGGAGATCATGGCGGGAACC
Source organism: Rhodococcus sp. 1168 (assembly GCF_002091955.1). Lineage (GTDB taxonomy): Bacteria > Actinomycetota > Actinomycetes > Mycobacteriales > Mycobacteriaceae > Rhodococcoides. The sequence continues at coordinate 40,723 of NZ_MKKY01000031.1, forward strand.
GGATTCCTGGGGGCCCACGCCGATGAGATCTACCGACTCGAAGCCGACGATCTGTATCTCGTCGGCACGTCGGAAGTCGCGCTGGCCGGTTACCACGCAGGCGAGATCCTCGACCTGTCCGACGGCCCGAAGCGCTACGCGGGCTGGTCGACGTGCTTTCGTCGCGAAGCGGGTTCGTACGGCAAGGACACTCGCGGGATCATCCGCGTCCACCAGTTCGACAAGATCGAGATGTTTTCCTACATCAAGCCCGAGGACGCAGCGGCCGAGCATCGCAAGTTCCTCGAGTTCGAGCGAGAAATGCTTGCGGCAGTGGAACTTCCGTACCGCATCATCGATGTTGCCGGTGGCGATCTCGGGTCCTCGGCGGCCCGCAAGTTCGACTGCGAGGCTTGGGTGCCGACGCAGAATGCCTACCGCGAGCTGACCTCGACGTCCAACTGCACGACCTTCCAGGCCCGACGCCTGGGCGTTCGGTACCGCGACGACAACGGCAAGCCGCAGATTGCTGCGACGCTGAACGGAACATTGGCCACGACGCGATGGATCGTCGCGATCCTTGAGAACCACCAGCAGGCCGACGGGACCGTTCGGGTACCGGAAGCTCTGGTGCCGTTCGTCGGAACGGATGTTCTGCGCTAGAGACGTGTCAGATGGTCGGCTTCACGTCGTCGGCCCAGGCGATCCGCTTCGGATTGCCGTGGCACTCGACGATGGCGGCGTGATCGCTGTCGAAGTAATCCCACGCCCAGGACAGGAAAGCGTCGACCTTGCTGTGCGCGCCGCTCAGTAGTGCGGCATGGACGCCGAGCCACGCCGCGAACGCGAGCGGTCCCTGCACCTGATGTCGGTGCGCGCCGACCTCTGCGACAGCGGCCCCGCGGCCGATCATCGCCATGATGCCCTTGTCCTTGTACTGGAAGACCTTCCGATGTTTTCCTGCGATGGTCAGCTCGATGTTGTGGGCCGCCCAGGTCCCTGCTTGCTGAGCGACCGAACCCAACTGGGGCAACGTCTTTCCGTCTACGTCGGTTATGTTCGCCACGTCGCCGACGGCGTAGACATTGTCGAACCTCGGGACCGTGAGATCGGCCAGTACGTCCAGTCGCCCGCCGGGCCCAGGCTTCGCGTCGCCGGTCGCTGCCACCGGAGCCGCCGATTCGCCGCCGGCCCAGATGACGGTCCGCGAGTCGATGCGGGTGGAGTCACTGAGCACGACGCCACCGGCATCGACTGCGGTGACGCCGACCCCGAGGCGAAGCTTTGCGCCGTGTTCGATCAGCTTGTCGTGTGCGTAGACATGCGAGCGTTCACTGAACGGCGCCAGCAACGCCTGCCCGTGGTTGATGAGCCAGGCCTCCCCGCGACCGCCCGGATGACTCATCTTGCGCAGAGCCGTGAACAGTTCGGCGAAGGCACCCGCGGTCTCGACGCCGGTCGGCCCGCCTCCGACGATGACGACGTCGAGTGGATCGTGTTCACCGCGCAGCACCTCGCTGACGTGGTGGCGAAGCTTCTCGGCGTCGGCGACGGAGTACAGCGGGAACGAAAATTCCTCTGCACCGGGCGTTCCGAAGAAGTTGGCGCGCGCTCCAGCCGCGACGACAAGATAGTCGCCCGAGATCTTTTCACCCGCGGCGGTAAGTGACAGCGAGGCGAAATCCAGGGTGCTGATCTCTGCCCGAACCACTCGGACGTTCTCGAAGCCTTCGAAGATCGTTGCGAGCGGTCGCGCGACGTCCGCGGCAGGCAACTGCGCCGTCGCAACCTGATAGAGCAACGGTTGGAACTGGTGGTAATCGTTGCGGTCGACGATGGTGACGGAAACACCTTTGCGCGCCAGTTCGTGTGCGCAGGCAATTCCGCCCAGGCCGGCACCGGCGACCACCACGTGTGTCATGAGTTAGAGAGTAGTCAGATCGTGCGCTTGAATGGTGCTTTCAAACCATCTAATCGGATCAATGGACCATTGAAGCGGTCAGAAGAACTGTCCCACAACGAAACCGGCGAGCAGAACGGCCGTACCGCCGATCTCGCCACCGATCAGCGCCCACATGAATACGTGTGTCCCGCGGACCGGATGCTCGAATTGATTGTCGGTGTCCTTCAAAAATCCGTGCACCATGTAACTTCCGATGGCAGCGACGAAGAAGAAGACGGCGACGAGACCGGCCGTGAGGTTCACTGCCGTCGGGAACGAGCTGAATTCGGTGAGTGCGGCGAGGACGAGTGTCGCGAACGAGTACATCAGTGCCGCACGGTGCGCGATGTCGACGTACGGGTGCGCCAGAGCTGTAGGCGATGTCGCCATCTGTCGGAATTTCCACACCCCCAGCGCCAGCGCCCAGAGCAGAATCAGACCCGAGAGCAGCAGCAGAACCTTGGTGTCGACGCCCAGAGTTGTCACAAATTTCCTCCCCGTCGCGCAGATGTGGGTGCACCCGACCGCTTGAACGGCGCTCTGAAGCTATCTGATCGTATGAATGGACCATTCAAGCGGGCGGGCGACATGGGCGGGCGACACGGGCGGGCGACACAGGCGGGCGACATGGTCGGGCACGGGCGGGCGGCAACACCTCACACGACGTCACCGATGCAGTAACCGTTGGACCCGATCGTCAGGGTGAATATCCGGTTCTGTTCGACTCCGGAAACTTCGGTGACGTCGGCATAGACCGTGGTGTACTCGCCGTCGTTGGCGGCAACATAGACGCTGTCCGGTTTGTACGACGCCGATCCGGTCAGCCGGCCGGGATTGTTTGCCAATGGCGCCGTGGTCGCCGCGCCCGTGCGCTGCGGGTCCCAAATGGCCCGGGTGTCGCATACGAGCGGGTAGTCGCCTTCTAGGTCGGCGGGGTTCACCGGGGTGCCCGTGAAGCGGCCGAGATACCGCTCGACGGTGTATTCGGCTTCGGTGTCCGTGTAAGCGCCGGACGAGCCCCCCGGAAATACCGCCGGACACGCATACCCGGAGGCGATCTCGCTGCGCTTGACGCTGAGTGTGATGGCTGGGCTACTCCAGGTGACCGCGTATTGCCCGTCGACGCCGGGGGCTGCGGCCGCGTCGAGGATCGATGCGGCGTCGCTGTAGCGGGCTGGGACCTCTGGCGGCGGGACCGTCCAGCACTTCGCCGTTACCGCGGGGACGCCGCCTGCATCGAGGTCGGTGAGGAATGCCCGTAAGGCTGTGGCTGCCTCGGGGTTCGTCGGTACTTCGCCGACGGCCGGACCCACCGGTGGAGGCGTGGTTGCGGGCGGTGTGGTGGCGGACGGCGGTGTGGCGGCGGGCGGCGTTGCCGTAGCTGTTGCCGAGCGCGTCTCGGTGGGAATGCCCTGCTGGCCGTCACCTCCGCAAGCGGTGAGCGTGAGAACTGCCCCGAACAGTCCCATACTTGCTAGAACGTTGACTCTACTCGAACTCATCTACAGCTGACCTTCCGACTGCGTCTTCTCCCCTGGGTCTTCCAGCGACTACGCTAGCCGACTGTGGAACCCGTCTATCGATCTGTCATCGGCATCGCTCGTGTGGTCTTCGCGCTGGAAGGCTTGAAATTCAAGGTTGTGGGCGAGGAGAACATCCCTGCCACCGGTGGCGCGGTCATCGCCGTCAACCACACCGGATACCTGGACTTCACCTATGCTGGCATACCGCCGCGAAGGGTCAAGCGGTACATCCGCTTCATGGCCAAGAAGGAAGTGTTCGACAACAAGATCTCGGGCCCGATCATGCGATCGCTGAAGCACATTCCGGTCGATCGTGGGGCAGGTGCGGATTCCTACCAGGCTGCCGTCGCGGATCTGCGCAAGGGCGAGCTGGTCGGGGTGTACCCGGAGGCCACTATCAGTCGCAGCTTCGAGATCAAGGAATTCAAGTCCGGGGCGGCGAGAATGGCGATCGAGGCCGGCGTGCCGATCATTCCGACGGTCATCTGGGGTGCGCAGCGCGTCTGGACCAAGGGCTTTCCGAAGCGATTGGGGCGCACCAACACTCCCATCTCCATCGCGGTCGGCAAGCCGATCGAGCCGGTCGGTCCACCGAGGGAGCTCACCGAGAAGCTGCATTCGGTGATGCAGGAGATGCTGTTGGCTCTGCAGGAAGATTACGACCACGAGCCTGGCGCGTATTGGGTTCCCGCTCGCCTGGGCGGTAGTGCGCCCACGTTGGAGCAGGCAGACAAGCTCGATGCCGAGGATCTTGCAGCGAGAAATGCTGCGCGGGAAGCGAAGAAGTCCAAGTAGAGCCTGACCACGCCACCTGTGCGCGTGTGCACTGACCCGCGCACACTCGCACAGATGGCGTCTTTGGGTGCTAGCGGTCGTGGAATCCCGGGGTCGAGTCGACGCGCAGGCGGGTCAGATTCCGGTAGCTGATCAGCCACCGACCGTCCTCGAGTCGGTATTCCTCGTGGTAGTGGCCGTATCCATGAAGGTGCTCGGTCGTGCCGGTGGCCGTGTTGGTCCACCACAATTTGTCTTCCATCGCCCAGATTCCCGTGGCGGTGGTCGGCGACGTCAGCGTGATCTCCGGGGTGTGGCCGTGGTGCACGCTGGTGACCTTCACCGCGCCGTCGAGTGTGCTCCGGATGGCCGCGGCCAACGTCTGCGAGCCGGACACCTGTTTGGCGGATTCAGAGGTGCCGGTTTGCGGGGCAGCGTCGGTACTGGTCCACGAATCGCTGACGACGTCGTCGGTGTGGAAGCCCGCGTAGCGGTCCCATTCCTTGTTGTCCATGCACCGCAGGCGCGCGGCGAAGAGCTGCTTGATCTCCTCGATCGCCAGTAGTTTTTCGAGTGCGTCGCTCGCGTTGATCGTCATATCGGTCCACGGTGCCAGGATCTGGGGTGCGGTCGAGTCGGGTTTCCGCTGGATGGGATACGTACGACCGGAGGGGGCCGTGGTTCGCTGATTCAGGACATAGAGGCGTGCCACACCAGCGCGGCGGCTAGTGCACCGATGCCGTTGAGTGACCAGTGCAACGCGATCGGGGCGATCAGACTGCCGCTGCGGCGTCGCAGCCAGGTGAAGACGAGGCCGGCTGCGGCTGTCGCGATGACCGCGGCCACGATGCCTGCGATTTGACCGAACACCCCACCGCCGAGGAAATTGCTGAGCCCCGCATTGCCCGCGGTCAATCCGAGTGACGACGCGATGTGCCATAGGCCGAAGAGCAGTGATCCGGCGGCGAAGACACCACGGGCGCCGTAGATGCGTCCCAGCGTGCCGTGCAGTACGCCGCGGAAGGCCAGTTCCTCCGGGATGACCGTCTGCAACGGGATGACGATCATCGACGCGACGAGCGCTGCCGAAATGGTGGCATACCGGTCGGCCATGAAGAAAGTCCTGGTCATCGGCAGTAGAGCCCCGATCGCAACGACGGTGACGACGATCCCGACTGCACCGAGCGCGTAGATCGAACCGGTCTTCCATTGCTTCGGTGACAGGCCCAGTTCGGCCCAGCCGAGTCCGCGGCGTCGGGTCAGTGCAACGAGGATGACGGCCGCGATGGGTACCGTCGCGATGCTGGCCCACACCGTGGTGAAGTGCGCGATCAGGTTGGTTCCGACCAGCACCAGAACGACGACCGCAACATCGAGGTACGCGTGGAATCCGCGTCGTCGAGATGCCTTCGTGTCGGCCTGGGTCATGAGCATCCCACCAAGTGTACGGAGAACCTGTTCGGTGCCGAGGCGCCAATGCGGGTGGTGTGACCGAATCCTCACCTCGGCCGGGTGGCCTGCCTCCGACGGACTCCCTGGTGAGCGTGCCGGGCGCCGTCGTCGGCTTCTAGGGCACAATGGCGGCGATGCCTGATACCTCTCGGACCCAGCCCCGCCTCGTCGCCAGCGACGTAGACGGCACCCTTCTCGACGCCCACGAGCGGGTCAGCGAGCGCACTCGACGAGCGGTTCTGACCATGGTCGGGGAGGGGACCCCCTTCATCCTCTCGACCGGGCGACCGCCGCGATGGATATCACCCGTAGTCGAGCAACTCGGCTACGCACCGATGTGTGTCTGCGCCAACGGCGCGGTGATCTACGACAGTGCCACCGACCGGATTCTCGACACACAGACGCTGTCGGCCGAGACGCTGCAATGGCTTGCCGACGTCGCGTACTCGGTGTTGCCCGGTTGCGGGCTGGCGGCCGAGCGGGTCGGTAAATCGGCACACGACGCTGCGACGCCGCAGTTCGTCAGTTCACCCGGTTACGAGCACGCGTGGCTCAATCCCGACAACACGGAAACATCCGACACAGAGGTGTTGGAAGTGCCGGCCGTGAAACTGCTCATCAGATTGTCGAGCGCGTCGAGCGGGAACATGGTCGCCGCTCTCGAACCGCTGATCGACGGCCGGGCAGATATCACGTTCTCCACCGACAACGGGTTGATCGAATTGTCGGCACCCGGTGTCACCAAGGCATCCGGTGTCGCCCTCGTCGCCGAACGACTGTCGGTGGCGGCGAAAGACATTGCTGCGTTCGGCGATATGCCCAACGACATCCCGATGCTGAAGATGGCAGGCCGAGGCGTAGCCATGGCAAACGCGCACCCCGCCGTCCTCGCTGCAGCCGACGAAGTGACGGTCAGCAACGTGGACGACGGGGTGGCGGTGGTCCTCGAACGCTGGTGGTGACAAACCCCGCTGCGGCGTCGGCCGCAGCGAGGCCCGAAACCTACGGCGCTGGTGCTACCTCGGGTGCGACAGGAGCCGGTTCGATCGGAGCCGACACAGCACCTTCGTCCATTTTCTGCTGGTAGGTGTCGTTGTAGGTCTTGATGACCGTGGTGACGATTCCAGTTGCTTCGTTGAAGATCAGCGAACCGTTCTCGAAATCGGTGCGCAGGCCCTCGGGGACGCGGTATTCATCCGTACTCGGAAGTCCGAGATCACCGTTCTCCCCACCCAGGGCGAGGAACTGCTCGAAGATCTTGCCGATCACCGCGACTGCTTGACCGGCGATGGTCGTGAAAATGGAGCCGTTGGCGAACCCGGCGGACTGTCCACCCTTGACCTGAACGAGGCCGCTGACCGGTGTTCCGAGAATTCCGGTTTCGCCGCCCGAGGCCAACCACTTCTGTGCGATCGGATTCTGGTCGGCAAGGCGGAGCAGTTCGTCGACGAGCGCCGGAACTCCAGCGCCGAGTGTGCTGCTGACGTCCGTTCCCGCAGAGTTCGGGGTCTGTGCCTCCGGTGCTGCTGCCTCCAGGGCCGGTTCCGACAGGTCGGTCTCTGCAGGAGTAGAACTCACCTCGGCGCCGCCGAGCGATGCTTCGGCGATATCGCGAATCTCGTCCAGCTTTGCGTAGGCACCGTCACCGGGGCATGCGGTGTTCCCGACGTCACGGTGCGCAAAGATAACCGGCAGGTCGACGCTCTGGCCTTGGCCGACGAAGGTGAACTCCGTGCCCTCGGACGTCATCGAAGTGCTGCCCTTGGGATCGAGTCCGGCGAGTCCCAGCCGCCAGCCGAGGAACGAGCCGACCGAATCGATGGTCGCCTGCGGTGGCGCTTCGGTGGAGAAGTCACCCATCATTGCGATGCCCATGGTGTTTTCGTTGAACCCACCGGCATGCGCACCCTGCACCGGCTTGTCCAAACCACCCGCGCGGCCTTCGAATATCTGGCCGTACTTGTCGACCAACACGTTGTAACCGACGTCGCACCAGCCGAGAGTCTGGGCGTGGTAGGCGTAGATGGCCCGGACGATCTCGACCGACTCCGACTTCGAGTACTCGTTGCTGCCCGCGGTGTGATGCACGGTCGCGCCGCCGAGGAAGTCATCATAGTCGGGGTTGGCGCAACGGATGGATTCGTCTGCGCCCCACTGTGATCGCGAGATCACCTTCGGGCCCTTACTTCCCGCGACGGGTGTCGCGAGATCACTGAGTGTGGCGTCCGCGGGGGAAGTGCCGGGCTGAATCAGGACGGCACTGGTGCCGTCGATGGCCGATGCAAGCGGAGTGTCCTGCTGACGCAACGGCTTCGAGACGGAAGCGGGTGTGTAACCGAGTGGCTGCTCGGGGGCGGGCGCCACCTCCGGAGCGGGCGCTGGAGCCGGTGCCGGTGCTGCGGCGGGCGCCTGCGGTCGCGGAGTCATCAGCAGCTGAACTGCCTTGGTTGCTCCCACGAAAATCGGCTCGGTGCCCTGCTTCTCGGGCGCGGCGGCCGCGTCGTCGACGCCTGTGTCGACGGGTTCGGTTGCGAGCCAAGGGCCCCAGGATCCGTCCTCGAGCTGGCGACGAATCTGCGCCGACGTGTTGTCGAGACCTGTCGACGTCAGGGCAACCATGCTGAACGGGGTGTCCTGCTTCAGTTCCTTGACGACAGCGCCGAGTGGCGCGCCGGGATCGTCACCGGCAGGAGGGGTTACCGGAGCCGGCACCTGGGCCGACGGCGCCGAGGAGTCCGGGACCGTCAGGCCGGGGATCTCCGGAATCTGGAACGGCGGAATGGCGATGTTATCCGGAAGCGGCAGGTATTTGAGATCGGACAGGCGGAGGTCGGGCAGCGGAAGACCCGTCAATTCCCTGAGCGGGATGACGATGTCCGGTGCTGCCGCCAGGGCCGTTTCGACGATCGTCGTCGGCACTGTCACAGGGGTGGTCTCGTTGGCCGATCGAACATCGGTGGACGCAGAATCGCCGGAGATGCTGTACGCCGCGAAAGGGCTCGCGACGGCCAGTAGGGCGACAGCGCCGAGAACGATCGACGGCTTCGTTCGACGGTGCAAGGCGGTACTCCTGGTTGTAGGCGAACTGTTCATGAGGTGGTGCGTTCCAATGTCGCGGCAATCGCTACAGCAACATGGGTCACATCCACCCCATCCGACACAAGGCTAAACCTTAGCTTGAGAGTTAGCCAGCGCGCGGATTGCCAGTACGTGCGGCGCGTCGAATCTCACCGCCTACGCTTTTGCCTTGTGACAGTCCACTTCATCGGCGCCGGTCCCGGTGCACCCGACCTGCTGACGCTGCGCGCAGTCGAGCTGCTCAACGCCAGTCCAGTGTGTGTTTACGCTGGTACGTACATCGACGACGCCATTCTCGCGCACTGCCCTCCGGGCGCTCGACTCGTCGACACAGCTCGGCTCGACCTGGACACGATCACGCAAGAACTCGTCGACGCTCATCGACGTGGTGACGACGTCGCACGGCTGTGCTCGGGAGATCCGTCGCTGTACTCCGCGCTCGCGGAGCAGTCGGCACGCCTCGACGCCGCGGGGGTGCCCTGGGATGTCACTCCCGGTGTTCCCGCGTACGCCGCGGCTGCTGCCACGCTTCGCATCGAGCTGACGGTCCCCGAGGTAACACAATCCGTCGTACTGACACGGACGCAGGCGCGCTCGACGGCGATGCCGGATACCGAGGCGCTGTCGCGGTTCGCCGAAACGCGGTCGACGCTGGTGCTGCATCTGGCCATCACCCGGATTCGGGCGTTGGTCGAGGAGATCGTCGGTGAGTACGGCGCCGGCTGTCCGGCCGCTGTCGTCTTTCATGCAAGCAAGCCCGATCAGCTCGTCCTGAACGGAACCCTCGCCGACATCGCCGACCAGGTCGAGGCCGCAGGGCTCCGCCAGGCCGCGGTCATTCTCGTCGGACCTGCGGTGGGCCGCACACCCGGCGTGGAATCGCACCTCTATGACGCTTGCCGAGATCGAGCATGAAAATCCACCTCGTCGGAATCGGGGGCGGGCATCCGGACCAGATCACCGTCCAGGCTGTCGGGAAGCTTCGCGAGGTCGATGTGTTCCTCGTCGCGGACAAGGGCGCATCGGTCGGTGATCTAGGTGACGCGCGCGCGGAGATTCTGCGACGTCATGTGCCGGGGGATTACCGCGTGGTCGCGGTCCCCGATCCGGAGCGTGACCGGAAGCCCAGCGACTACGGGACCGCAGTACTGGATTGGCACGACGCCCGCGCCCGCGCCTACGAGAAGGTGCTGCTCGGTCTGGACCCGTCGGCGACCGTGGGATTCCTCGTCTGGGGTGACCCTGCGCTCTACGACAGCACCATCAGAGTGATCGAGCGGGTCCGTGACTTCGGGACCCTCGATATCGACTACGACGTGACGCCCGGCATCAGCAGTGTGTCGATGCTGGCCGCCGCCCACCGCCTGGTGCTCAACCGAATCGGTGGTCCGATCACCATCACCACCGGCCGGGCCCTCGGCAGCGACGTAGCGGCGGGAGCGGACAACGTCGTGGTCATGCTGGACGGACACCTGGCCTGCCGAGCGTTGGTCGGGGAGGACCGCTGGGGCATTCACTGGGGCGCCAATTTGGGAACAGTGGATGAAAAGTTGGTGTCCGGCAGGTTGGACGAGTGCATCGACGAGATCGACCGGGTACGCGCCGAGCTCAAGAGACAGCATGGCTGGGTGATGGATACCTACCTCTTGCGGGCAGGAGCGGAGCCTGCGCAGTGACTCGGGGGAAGCAGGAGCGGAGCCTGCGCAGTGACTCGGGGGAAGCAGGAGCGGAGCCTGCGGAGTGACTCGGGGGAAGCAGGAGCGGAGCCTGCGGAGTGACTCGGGGGAAGCAGGAGCGGAGCCTGCGGAGTGACTCGGGGGAAGCAGGAGCGGAGCCTGCGGAGTGACTCGGGGGAAGCAGGAGCGGAGCCTGCGGAGTGACTTTGGTAGTCAGGAGCGGAGGGTGTGCGGGTTGTCGGATACCCTGATTGCCCGTGACTGCCGTAAACCCTGTGCCTGTTGATTCCGACGCCTCCGTGACCGGCCGATACGACCTGATCGTCGTCGGATCCGGGTTCTTCGGACTGACTGTGGCGGAGCGCTCGGCGTCTGCGCTGGGCAAGCGTGTCCTTGTTCTGGACCGCCGCCACCACCTTGGAGGTAATGCGTACTCGGAGGCCGAGCCCGAGACGGGTATCGAGATCCATAAATACGGTGCTCACCTTTTTCACACCTCGAACAAGCGGGTGTGGGATTACGTGAATCAGTTCACGGACTTCACGAGTTATCAGCATCGCGTGTTCGCGCTGCACAAGGGCCAGTCGTACCAGTTTCCGATGGGCCTCGGCCTGATCTCGCAGTTCTTCGGCAAGTATTACTCGCCTGCCGAGGCTCGTGCGCTCATCGAGGAGCAGTCCAGTGAGTTCGATTCGAAGGATGCGCAGAACTTCGAGGAGAAGGCGATCTCGCTGATCGGGCGCCCGCTGTACGAGGCGTTCATCCGCGACTACACCGCCAAGCAGTGGCAGACGGATCCGAAGAATCTGCCGGCGGGAAACATCACGCGCCTGCCGGTGCGCTACACCTTCGACAATCGCTACTTCAACGACACGTACGAGGGTCTGCCGGTCGACGGTTACACCGCGTGGTTGGAGAACATGACTGCCGGCGACCTCATCGAGGTCCGGTTGAACACCGATTGGTTCGACGTGCGTGATGAGCTGATCGCCGAGAGCCCGGATGCCCCGATTGTCTACACTGGCCCACTGGACCGCTACTTCGACTACTCCGAAGGTGAATTGGGCTGGCGCACAATCGATTTCGAGACCGAAGTGTTGGCGACCGGTGATTTTCAGGGCACGCCGGTGATGAACTACAACGACGCCGACGTCCCGTTCATTCGTATTCACGAGTTCCGCCACTTCCATCCCGAGCGGGCCTACCCGGCCGACAAGACCGTCATCATGCGAGAGTTCTCGCGATTCGCCGAGAGCGGCGACGAGCCGTACTACCCGATCAACACTCCCGCGGACCGCCAGAAACTCGAGGCGTACCGCGACCGCGCCAAGAAGGAAGCCGCCGAGAACGGGGTTCTCTTCGGCGGGCGGCTCGGCACCTACCAGTACCTCGATATGCACATGGCCATTGCCAGTGCGCTGAACTTGTACGACAACACGCTCGCACCACATTTCGAGTCGGGCGCTGCCCTGGCAGGAGACAAATGACGGCCAAGCATCTGCTCGAGGACGGCGCCCTCGACTTCGCCCCCTACTACGGTAAGTCGCTTCTACAGCGGGTGCTGTTGCCTCGTCCGGGTGAGCCGCTCGACGTGCGCACCCTGTACCTGGAGGAGGCGACAACGAATGCCCGACGGGCACATTCGCTGTCGCGAACCTCGTTGACGGTCGGTGCCGAATCCGAGGTGTCGTTCTGTACCTACTTCAATGCGTTTCCGGCGAGCTACTGGCGCCGCTACAGCATCCTGAAGTCCGTTGTGCTGCGCGTGGAGGTCTCCGGTCATTGCCGGATCGATGTCTACCGCTCCAAAGCGGACAGCTCACGTATTCACGTCGAAGGCCGGGAAGCGGTCGACGGTGATGCGGCACAAGAGTTCGTGATCGATCTCGGTCCGTTCGAGGACGGCGGTTGGATCTGGTTCGACATCACTTCCGACTCCGAAGTCGTACTGGAGAGTGCCGGGTGGTTCGCGCCGATCGAGGCGCCGGGCGAGGCGACGGTCGCCGTCGGGATCCCGACGTTCAACCGACCCACCGATGCGGTGAAAGCGCTTGTGGCTCTGGGCTCGGACCCGCTGGTGCTCGATGTGATCAAGGCCGTCATCATGCCCGATCAGGGTACGAGGAAGGCCAGAGACGAGCCCGGATTCGACGAGGCCGAAGCAGGGCTGGGTGGCCGTCTGGCCATTCACGACCAGGCCAACCTGGGCGGCTCCGGTGGGTACAGCCGCATCATGTACGAGGCGCTGAACAACACCGACTGCCAACACATTCTGTTCATGGACGACGACATCGAGATCGAGCCGGACTCGATTCTTCGAGCGCTGGCAATGTCGCGGTTCGCGAAGGTTCCCACGCTCGTCGGTGGCCAGATGCTCAACCTTCAGGCCCGCAGCCACCTGCATGTGATGGGCGAGGTCGTCGATCGCAGCAACTTCATGTGGACCGGTGCGCAGAACGTCGAGTACGACCACGACTTCAGCGAATACCCACTGCGCTCGAGCAAGCTGCTGCACCGCCGGATCGACGTCGACTACAACGGCTGGTGGATGTGCATGATCCCGCGCGTCGTCGCCGAAGAGCTCGGTCAGCCGTTGCCACTGTTCATCAAGTGGGACGACGCCGAATACGGTTTGCGCGCAAGGGAAGCCGGATACCCGACGGTCACTCTCCCCGGTGCGGCAATCTGGCACATGGCGTGGAGCGACAAGGACGATGCCATCGACTGGCAGGCGTACTTCCACCTGCGTAACCGACTCGTAGTCGCCGCCCTGCACATACCCGGCAACGGTCGCGGCCTGGTGCTCGACACGATCAAGGCCACCGTCAAGCACCTGCTGTGCCTCGAATACTCTACCGTCGCCATTCAGAACAAGGCGATCCGCGACTTCCTCGAAGGGCCCGAGCACATCCTCGAGATCCTCCCGACGTCGCTGGGCGAGGTGCACGCACTGCGCAAGACCTTCCCCGACGCCGTCGTCGTCGACTCTTCGACCGAACTGCCCCTCGCCTCGGGTGAGGAAGTAGGAGCCGTCGGATTGCCGACGAATCCGCTGTCGAAGATTTCTCGCCTGGCCAAGGGTCTCGTGCACAACTTGAAGCCTGCGCACGACCGCCATCACGAGCGCCCACAGCTCAACGTGCCCACGCTGGATGCGCGATGGTTCCTGCTCTCGCAGGTCGATGGCGTCACCGTCACCACCGCCGACGGCCGCGGCGTCGTCTACCGTCAGCGTGACCGCGAGAAAGCGGCCGCACTGTTCAAGGAAGCAATGGCGCTGAGAACCGAGCTCTCGCGTCGGTTCCCCGAACTCAAGGGTCGCTACCGCGATGCCGTCCCTCACCTCACCAGTAAGGAAACCTGGGAACGTGTCTTTCGTTACGAGGCGTAAGAACCAAAGCGAGGCTGCTGCGGAGGTTCGCATCCTGTCGATGATCCAGTCGACGGTCGGCGCGCAACCCGGGGCCGTCGCGGTGGCTCGTGGTATGTCGCACTTCGGTGAGCATGCTCTGGGTTGGGTTGCCATCGCGGGCATCGGCGCTGTGCTCGATGCTCCGCGCAGGCGGCAGTGGGCGGGCGTCGCGGTCGGTGCAGTGGGTTCGCATGCCGCGTCGATCGTCATCAAGAGAGTCGTGCGGCGTCCGCGCCCCAACGATCCGTCGGTGCACATCAATGTCTCCACACCCAGCAAGTTGAGCTTTCCGTCCTCGCACGCAACCTCGACTACGGCAGCCGCCGTGTTGCTCGGTAGGTTGACCGGACTACCGTTGACAGCGGTCCTGGTGCCTCCGATGCTGCTCTCGCGGCTTGTTCTCGGTGTCCATTATCCGACAGATGTACTTGCAGGATCAGCGCTCGGCGCGATATCGGCAGCCGCCATCCTGAAGTTCGAAGGAGACAAATGAGCGAGGAAGCCTCCGTCGTCGGAGCACCACCGAAGAATCTTGCCGAAGGCGTGATCAAGGCGCTTCGACCCAGGCAGTGGGTCAAGAACGTCCTGGTACTCGCTGCGCCGCTGGCTGCGGGGTCCGTCACCGAAGGTGATGTGCTTCTTCCCGTCGCACTGGCCTTCGTCGTGTTCTGTTTCGCGGCGTCGGGCATCTACCTGGTCAACGACGCCCTCGACGTCGAGGCCGACCGCGCGCACCCGACGAAACGGTTCCGTCCGATCGCCGCAGGGGTGCTCCCGGTCAACCTCGCGTACGCGATGGCCGTGGTGTCCCTGAGCCTTGCCGTCGGACTGTCTTTCTTCGCGAACTGGAAGCTCGCCCTGGTGATCGGGGTGTACATCGTCGTTCAGTTGGCTTACTGCTTCGGGCTCAAGCACCAGGCCGTGCTGGACATCTGCATCGTGTCCTCGGGCTTTCTGCTCCGCGCCATCGCGGGTGGTGTGGCTGCGTCCATTCAGCTCTCGCAGTGGTTCCTGCTTATCATGGCTTTCGGGTCGCTGTTCATGGCTGCCGGCAAGCGATACGCCGAACTGCAGTTCGCCGAGCGTACGGGCGCGAAGATTCGTAAGTCGCTGGAGAACTACACGACTACCTATTTACGATTCGTGTGGACGCTCTCGGCTACCGCCGTCGTCCTCTGCTACGGCCTGTGGGCTTTCGAACAGGACGCCGCAACCACTACCAACTGGTTCGCCATCTCCATGGTTCCGTTCACTATCGCGATCCTGCGTTACGCAGTGGATGTCGATGGAGGCGAGGCAGGCGAACCCGAGGAGATCGCGTTGGGCGATCGGGTGTTGCAGGTACTCGCGCTCGCGTGGATCGGAGTAGTGGTTGTCGCCGTCTACCTCGCGTGAGGTGCTGCCCGCCCCTACACGCACGTCGAGGACGATCTTCGGCATCGGTGTTGCTGTGTCCGCACTGTTGTTCCTTGTCGGTGCCTGGGAACGGCGGTGGATCGCCGACGACGGTCTGATCGTTCTCCGTACGGTCCGCAATCTTCTGGCCGGCAACGGCCCGGTCTTCAATGCCGGCGAGCGTGTGGAGACCAATACCAGCACCATCTGGACCTACCTGGTCTATGCGGTCAGCTGGCTCAGCGAGATACGTCTCGAGTACGTGGTTCTGACCATTGCGTTGGTCTTGTCGACCGCTGCGATCGTGCTGGCGATGTTCGGTACCTACGCGCTTCGGACGCGGTCGGCAGGCGTGGTGGCGTACCTTCCCGCCGGGGTACTCGTCTACACCGCGGTTCCTCCTGCTCGAGACTTCGCCACTTCGGGTCTCGAGACATGTCTGGTCATTTTCTGGATTGCAGCGCTGTGGTTGCTGATGGTCCGCTGGAGCACCAGAACCATCAGCAGTCCCGCGTGGCTGTTCCTTGCCTTCTGGGCCGGCCTCGGTCCGCTGGTGCGCCCGGAACTCGTCATTCTGTCGGGGCTCGCGCTCGTCATGCTGTTTCTCGCGCGTCAATCCTGGGCGAGTCGTCTCGCAGTCTTCGTCGTCGCAGGCATCGTGCCGGTCGGATATCAGATTTGGCGGATGGGCTACTACGGTTTGCCCTACCCGAACACCGCGGTGTCCAAGGATGCCGGCGGCGCAAAGTGGGCACAAGGTTTCGACTATCTGTGGAATTTGCTCGGACCGTACATGCTCTGGATACCGCTGCTGCTGATGCTCGTCGCCGGTGTGGCGACAGCTGTCATGTCAGGTCGTGCAGGCCTACGAATTCCGAGATCGCGCCGAGATGCGCAAAGCCTTTTACGCAGCCGGACCGCCGTCGTCGCATTCGTCCTGATCGGTGGACTTCTATCGGCTGTTTATGCGGTACGAGTGGGCGGCGATTTCATGCACGGTCGCACACTCCTGCCTGCATTGTTCACTCTGCTTCTCCCCATTTCGGTGTTGCCCGTGACAATTCCGAACAAAAGTTCAGATACACGACAGGTCTTGACAGCGGCAGGCGGCGGCGTTCTTTGGCTGGCGACGATCGTGTGGGCATTCTTTGCCGCCAACACGACGGGGATGCCGGAGGGCTCCATCGTCGGGCGCAGTGGGATCGTGGACGAGCGCGCGTTCTACTCCCTCAACACCGGGCATGCGCACCCGATTCTCGCGGCGGACTACCTCGACTACCCGCGGATGCGACCGATGGTGGAAACCATCGCAAACACCCCGGACGGCGGACTCTTGTTGCCCTCGGCTCAGTTCACGTACTGGGACGTCGTACCTCCGCCGCTGCCGATACCTCCAGGTGGCGCTGGTCACACGGTCTACTTCTTGAACCTGGGCATGACGAGCATGAACGTCGGCCTCGAGGTGCGAGTAATCGATCAAATGGGCCTTGCCTACCCGCTGGCTTCGCATACCGAGCGGTTGGAGAACGGCCGCATCGGGCACGACAAGAACTTGTACCCGGACTGGGTCGTCGCCGATCTGGGTCTCGTCGACAAGCATCCGTTCCTGCCCTGGTACATGGACGAGGACTGGGTCGCCCAGGCGCGTGTAGCTCTCTCGTGCGAGGACACCCGAGAACTCATCGATTCGTATCGCGCCCCCCTGACGAAAGAGTTGTTCGTCAGGAACATCAAACGTTCGCTGTTCTATGCCGGTTATCGATTCGATCGAGTTCCGGAGTACGAAATACAGAGATGTGGTTTAGAGCCTCCTATCCTGCCGGGGGAGAATTAGGCGGTCGTCGGTTGCTTCGATATCCATTCGAGGCCAAGATGGGATATCTCATTTAAGTAACGGGTATCGCGCTTCGGCCGATGTATGCGAAAGATGTGTGTGAATGCTGGTCCGGCAAGGACCAAATTTCATACCGCTGAAACGGGCGAATGGCCCACTGGTTACGGATCACCACACCGCTGAGAGGTAAGACTGCATGCTGGGAAGAACCAAGAAGAGCGGCGCGGGACGGGTGCGTCGGGTGCTCACCGCGCTGATGCTCGCCGTGATCCTGCCCGCCGGTCTGGCCGTGGCCGGGACAGGCGCAACCGCCAACGCGGCATTCGATCCGCGAGCGTTCGACTTCGTCACCGACTCCAGCATGGGCCCGATCAAGAGTCGCATCTGGCGTGCAGCTGACGGCAACACCAATCGAGTGGTCTACCTGCTCGACGGCCTGCGCGCCACCAACGACATTTCCGGCTGGGAGCACGAAACCGATGTCGGCGCGTACTTGGCGTCGTGGAACATCAACGTCGTCGAGCCTGTCGGCGGACAGTCGAGCTTCTACAGCGACTGGTACGCACCGTCTAACTTCAACGGACAGCAGACCACGTACAAGTGGGAGACGTTCCTGACGCAGGATCTGCGCAACAACCTCTCCAGCCGCCTCGGCTTCAATCCGAATCGCAACGGCGTCGTCGGCATCTCAATGGGCGGTAGCGCTGCGCTGACGCTCGCCGCCTACCACCCCGACCAGTTCAGCTACGCGGGCTCGCTGTCCGGCTACCTGAACATCTCGGCGCCCGGAATGCGCGAAGCAATGCGTGTTGCGCTGCTCGACTCGGGTCGCTTCAACATCGACGCCATGTGGGGACCGCCCTGGGATCCGGCGTGGTTGCGTAACGATCCGTTCGTGTTCGCCCCGCGACTTCGCGACAACGGCACCCGCGTGTGGGTCTTTGCAGGAAGCGGTCTGCCGGGCGGGCTCGATCAGCCACGTGCTCCGATCGACTACTACAACACCGGCAACGCCATGGGACTCGAAGCTATCGCTCTGGCCAACAGCCGTGCGTTCCAGATTCGCATGGCGAGCCTCGGTGCGAACAACGTGACGTACGCATTCCCGGCAGTAGGAACACATCAGTGGGGCTACTGGCAGGAACAGGCTCACATCATGGCACCTGATCTGAGTGCACACATCGGGTAACGTACCCGGCGAAATCCCCGCTTTCCGGCCCGTTGTGAAAGTTCACGATGTTTACGGGCTGGTCAGCGGGGCTCTCACAGGCTACTCTCAGTTCTTGATATCAGCCCCAAAGCAGATCTGCGGCTTCGAACCACAGTTTTGCTCTGGGGCTGATGAGTGGAATACCCTCCAGTCCTAGTTCACCACCGAATACCCCTTTGCTTACGGCCCGACAGGGCCGAAGATGCCCTGTTGGCACGCCGGGCGCCGCGACACCGCGGAGACCTGCAGTAGACGAGAGAGAGCACGATTCATGCGATTTGCTGGCCTCAGCAGTAAAGCTAGGTGGGGTAAGCGCCTCATCGGCGTCGGCGCGGCAGCCCTGGTCCTCCCACTCACCGTCGGTGTCGTGGGTGGCGCAACGGCTCTCGCAGCACCGAGTGCAGTGGTTCACAAGGCCCCGTCCGGTGGGCGCGAGGACCTGTTCGTCCCATCCGAGATGGGACCGATCAAGGTTCAGGTCCAGTGGGCAGCGCGTGGCGGCGACGCCGCTCTCTACCTGCTCGACGGACTCCGCGCCCGCGATGACCGCAACGCATGGTCCTTCGAGACCAACGCACAAGACCAGTTCGCCGGCGACAACGTCACGCTCGTCATGCCAGTCGGTGGGCAGGCCAGCTTCTACAGTGACTGGTACGCCGCGTCCAACCTCAACGGCCAGGAAGTCACCTACAAGTGGGAAACCTTCCTGACCGAGGATCTCCCGGCCTACCTGGAGAACTACGGCGTTTCGCGTAACAACAACGCTGTCGTCGGAATCTCGATGGGTGGCTCGGCCGCACTGACGCTCGCTGCCTACCACCGCGACCAGTTCAAGTTCGCCGGTTCGTTCTCCGGATACCTGAACATCTCGGCTCCCGGTATGCGCGAAGCCATCCGCGTGGCAATGCTCTCGCAGTCGTGGTTCAACGTCGACTCCATGTGGGGACCGCCCTGGAGCCCGGCGTGGCTTCGCAACGACCCGTTCGTCTTCGCTCCGAAGCTGAAGGGCCTGTCGCTGTACGTCTCGGCTGCCAGTGGTCTACCCGGCGAGTTCGACAAGCCGCGTGCTCCGATCGACTTCTACAACACGGCAAACGGCATGGCTCTCGAAGCCCTGGCGCTCGCCAACAGCCGCGCATTCCAGGTCCGCCTGGCTACGCTCGGTATCCCGGCGACGTTCGACTTCCCGGCGAGCGGTATCCACGCGTGGCCGTACTGGTCTTCCGAGCTGTTCAAGGCCCGTGGTCAGATTCTCGAGGCTCTGAACGCCTGATCTCGAAGACCAGATCGAGTTCTAGATTCGCACAAATGCCGTCCTGCACCAGTTGCAGGGCGGCATTTTTGCGTGTGCGGGCGCGTGCTGGCGGCGGAACCGATCAACAATTGCACCACCAGTCACAGCGAGCCTCGTGTGCTTCGGCGTAGTTCGCGTGTAGAAAGACATCGTCAGCAAGAACGAAGGAGAGTCATCATCATGCGCAGTGGGCTTGCTCGGTTCGGAGTAGCAGCGGCATTGGCCGTCGCCCTGGCATCGCCGTTCGGCGCTGCCGGCATTGCGCAAGCGGTTCCGGTACCCGCGTCGCTGCCTGCGCAGACGAAGGCACCCTCCGGAGCTACCGTCACCGATGTCGATTGGCTGTCGGACCGTCGCGTAGCGCTCTGGATCACCTCTCCTTCGATGGGCACTCCGATTCAGGTCCAGCTCCTGCTTGCGCGCGACTGGAACATCAACCCGCAGGCCATCTTCCCGTCGGTGTACATGCTCGACGGTCTTCGAGCAACGGACACCGAGAACGGTTGGACGCTCGAGACGGACATCGAGTCCTACTTCGCCGACAAGAACGTCAACGTCGTACTGCCGGTCGGTGGACAGTCCAGCTTCTATTCCGACTGGATCGACCAGGACCAGGGGAAGAACTATCAGTGGGAGACGTTCCTGACCAAGGAACTACCACCGATCCTCGAGAACGACTGGCGTACCAACCAAACTCGTGGTGTCGTCGGCCTGTCGATGGGTGGCACGGCCGCGATGTTCCTCGCTGCACGCAACGAGGGCTTCTTCACGTTCGCAGCGTCACTGTCCGGCATTCTTACGACGACTTCTCTGGGCATGCCACAGGCGATTCAGTATGCGATGACCGACGCGGGCGGGTACGACTCCAAAGCGATGTGGGGCGCGCCCACCAATGATCTCTGGGCCCAGCACGACCCATACCTGCTGGCCGATCAGCTCGAAGGCGTCAGTCTCTACGTATCGAGCGGAAACGGCGCAGCCGGACCGTACGATCCGCCGTCGGGCATCCCGGGCGTCAGCTCCAACTACGCCGGCATGGGTCTGGAAATCCTCTCGCGCCTGACCTCACAGACATTTGCGACCAAACTGAACAAGCTCGGCATCCCCGCCCAGGTCAACTACCGGCCGTCGGGAACGCATACGTGGGAGTACTGGCAGTTCGAGCTGCATCAGCTCTGGCCGCAGCTCGCCGGCGCACTCGATGTCGATGCGGACAAGCCCGCATGCAACGTCGCCGGAGCGATCGGTAACGCCTCGGGCGCGAATTCCTGGTTGGGCGACTGCCTGACCCCGGAGTACAACGTCGCAGGCGGTCGGGCACAGGACTTCAGGTTCGGACGCGTCTTCTTCTCACCCGACACCGGTGCTCAGGTAGTCGCAGGTGCGATCGGCGGCAATTACCAGGGCTCCGGCGGTCCTTCGGGCCCACTGGGCTTTCCGAAGACCGGCGAGTTCGGAACTCCCGACGGACGCGGACGCGCAAACGCATTCCAGAACGGAATGGTCTACTTCACGCCACAGACCGGTGCGCATGCCGTGCGTGGCGCGATCCTCGACGAGTGGGCACGCCAGGGCTACGAGGGTGGCCCGCTGGGTTACCCGGTGCTCGACGAGGTGGCGACGCCGTCGAAGCCTGGCGCGGTCCAGGGCTTCGAGGTCGGCGCGATGTACTTCAGTCCCGAACTCGGTACCCACTCGGTGCAGGGCATGATTCTCGGCAAGTACGGCCAACTCGGTTGGGAGAACGGCCCACTCGGCTTCCCGAAGACCAGTGAGCTTGGTCCGATCAAGGATGGCGGCCGGTTCAACGAGTTCGAGGGTGGCAACGTTTACTGGAGTCCGCTGACCGGGGCGTGGGCAATTCGCAACGGTGAGATCTTCGACGCATGGAAGAGCGCCGGCTACGAAGGTGGCCGATTGGGATATATCACCAGCGATCAGTTCGATATCGACGGTGGCGGCGTGCAACAGAACTTCCAGTTCGGGATCATCACTGTGAAGGATGGCAAGGTCACAATCGCGCCGTGATCGCTGCTCGCGAGGTTCGGGGTCCCGCTTCAGGTTTCTCTCAGTGGAACTCTGTACCCTCACGCGTTGAACGATGCCGCTCGTGAATCATGCGCTTGTGAGGACTGGATTGAACATGCGAACGTCTCTGGCCCGGACCCTGTCGATGGGTGTTCTCGCCGTAGCTGCAGGTGGAATGTTGGTTGCCTGCGGAAGCGACGACTCCACCGCCACCGGGGTACCGACCACCACCACCACGACCACGGCCGAATCCTCGACCACCTCGGCGACGACCTCGGCGAGCGAGTCGACGACGTCGGCTGCCGTGACGAGTCCCGGTGAGGCAGCGACCGCACCACCGGAGCAGCCGCAGCCTGTCCCCGAGGATTTCCCGGGTGCAACCCAGGCACCGATGGACGATCGAGGCCAAGCGTTCCTCGAAGAGTTGAAAAAGGGTGGGGTCACCCCGGCGGGCAACGGTGAGATCGCCATCTCGACGGCCACCTACATTTGTTCGGCTCAGTCGCAGGGTGTCGCACCGGACGAGATTTCGACGTTCGTGACCGCCAACGTCGGAGTCGAGGCAAGCGCGTCGGGCACGCAGATCACGGCCGAGCAGGCAGGCGAGACTGCGCAGCTCTACATCACCGCCGCACAGAACACGATTTGTAAGGCCTGACGGTCTCGATGGCGAACCGGACGAAGAAAAAGAGGCATCTGCTACCGAAGCTCATTGCGGCAGCAGTCGTTCTCGGCCTGGTCATCGTGGCTGCGTGGTACCTGCTTGCCGGAAGGCTGCCGGACACTGTGCCTTCTCCGGTCCCCGAGCCCGGCCCGGGTGAGCAGACGTCGCAACCGGCGGACTGTGCCGATGTCTCGGTCATCGCTATCCCCGGTACCTGGGAATCTTCGGCGACCGATGATCCGTACAACCCGTCGGCCAATCCGTTGTCGTTGATGCTGAACGTGACGCGGCCGCTGCAGGAGCAGTTCGAGCCTGGGCGGGCCAGCGTGTACACGGTCCCGTACGTTGCGCAGTTCTCCAATCCGATCGCTTTCCCACCAGACGGCCAGCAGTCGTACAACAACTCTCGCACCGCGGGTGCTGCGGCAGCGAAGGCCGAACTGACCCGCGTCAGCGAGCATTGCCCACTGACGAGTTACATCCTGACCGGCTTCTCTCAGGGTGCTGTGATCGCAGGCGACATCGCCTCCGAGATCGGTGCAGGCAACGGCCCGGTCTCAGCGGACAAGGTTCTGGGCGTGACGTTGATAGCGGACGGACGCCGTGACGGCACCTCCGGTCAGGACGTCGGACCGCCGGTCGACGGCGTCGGCGCCGAGGTTGCGCTCGGGGGTCTCGACTTTCCCGGCGTCACGATGACCGGGGCTCGCGCGGGCGGGTTCGGTTCACTCGATTCGGTGGTCAATCAGATATGTGCGCCGGGAGATCTCATCTGTACTGCTCCGTCGGAAGGCTTGTCGCTGCGCAACATTCCGCAGAGCATCGGAATTCTCGTGGGGGCTGCAGGTAACCCGGTGCATGCGTCGTACAACACCTTCGTCGTCGATGACAGCGGCACGACGACGACCCAGTGGACTACGCAGTGGGCAGCCGGACTGATCGAGCAAGCGCCGTCGATTCCTCACTCCTGAGCGGAGGGGGCGGGGCCGAGTGTAGGTGTCACAAGGTCCGCTCCGCCCCCTGGGGAATAGGCACAAAGCTGGTCCTCGTGTACCCCGGCAGGTGTATTCCCGGGTAGTGAGCAGATAGAGTGGCCGCTTGGACTAGGCGCAATCGGCGCTGGAATCTACGCGTACCCGCATCGAGGAGACCTATACATGTGTTCCGCCCAGGCCCCGGATCTACCCGCTGAAGGGCAGATCAGGGCGCTTCGTCCGTTCCGCTTCGCAGCTGGCGGTGAGGGCAACGCCGAGGAGGGTGGGGCGCGCAAGTTCATCAAGCTGGCGCAGCTGGCCGAGGAGCTCGGCTACGACAGCTTCATGATCCCCGATCACCTCGGCAATCAGGTCGGCCCGATAGCGGCGCTCGGCGCGCTCGCGGTGGCAACGGAGAAGATCCGTCTGGGCACCGCAGTTCTTGCGAACGGGTTCCGCCATCCGGCGATTCTCGCCAAGGACGCCGCGACCATCGACGTTCTCTCGGGTGGTCGCCTCGAGCTCGGGTTGGGGGCAGGCTGGATGCGGGACGAGTACGACAAGGCCGGCATCACGTACGACCGACCTGGCGTCCGTATCGAGAAGCTCGAGGAGAGCCTTCAGATTCTCGATACTTTACTTCGCGGCAAAGAGTGCAATTTCGAGGGCAAGCACTTCAAGATCACTGGCTTGAAGGGCAGTCCACGGCCACGTCAGGGACCGAGACCGCCGATCTGTGTCGGCGGCGGTGGTCCCCGCATGTTGGCGCTGGCCGCAAAGTATGCCGACATCATCTCGGTCGTGCCGAGTTCGACGAAGGACGGCAAGCTCCGTCTGTCGGGCATGACGTTGGAGAAGACGATCGAACGAGTCGAGCTCATCCGTGAGGCAGCCGGAGAGCGCTTCGACGAGATCGAACTGAACTGGGCGATCACGACCATCGTGGTCACGGACGATCGTGAGCAGATGGCCGAGATGGCGTTGGCTGCTCTCGACAACGGATATCCGCCGAACGTCGACGTGGACGTGAAACTGAGCATCGAGGATATTTTGACCTCGCCGTACCTCGCATTCGGAACGTACGAGGAAATTGCCGATCAAATCCGTAACGTTCGTGCGAAAACAACGATGTCCTATGTCGGGGTTTTCCCCACACAGATGGAAGCGTTCGCACCGGTCATCGAGTTGCTGAAGGGTGAGTGACCGGACGTTCGATACTCGAATGGCGGGGCCGGCAGGCCCGGCCTTTCAGAGAGCTACCAGCTAGTAATATTTCACGCTGTACTGCGTTTGCGTGAGTCGAGAAGAAATGTCGGGGCGCGGGCCGTTGCCCGATCGTGCAGAAGCAGCGGATTCCGCGGAGGAGAAGCGAACACATGAGCCATACATTCGATGAATACATCGATGAGAACGGCCACATCGTCATCGGCGAGGGTAAAACTCTCGTCCGACATGTCGAGGTGAACGTCGCAAAGAATGCCGACACACTGGCATATCGATTCATGGACTATTCGACCGAACGCGACGGTGAAGCTCACGAGCTCACCTGGGCGCAGTTCGGACGTCGTCTACGCGCCGTGGCCGCTCGTCTGCAGCAGGTCACCTCTCCCGGCGACCGTGTCGCAATTTTGGCGCCGCAGGGGCTCGACTACGTCATCGCATTCTTCGCAGCCATCTACGCGGGGACCATTGCGGTTCCGCTCTTCGACCCGGACGAGCCGGGGCACTCCGACCGACTGCATTCGGTGCTCGGCGACTGTGAGCCGACGGCCATTCTCACGGCAACCCAGTCCGCAGCAGGGGTTCGAGCCTTCTTCCGAGGATTGCCCGCTGCACAGCGTCCGCGCATCATCGCCGTCGACGCCATCCCCGACAGTGTCGGCGAGACCTGGGTCGAGCCGAACGCCAAGCTCGACGACATCGCCTACCTGCAGTACACCTCGGGTTCGACCCGTACCCCGGCAGGCGTCGAGATCACCCACCGCGCGGTCGGCGTCAACGCCCTGCAAATGGTGGACAGCATGGGGATCACCGTGGATTCACGTGGTGTCACCTGGCTGCCGATGTTCCACGACATGGGCTTGCTGACGGTCATCCTGCCCGCCCTCGGCGGCCGGTACATCACCATCATGAGTCCGCGTGCGTTCGTGCAGCGCCCATGGCGCTGGATCAAGGAACTCGCCGCGGTCGCCGACGGCGCAGGCACGTTTGCGGCCGCTCCCAACTTCGCCTTCGAGCATGCCGCGCAGCGTGGATTGCCGAAGAACGGCGAGCCGCTCGATCTGTCCAACGTCATCGGCCTCATCAACGGCAGCGAGCCGGTCACCACCTCGTCGATGAAGAAGTTCAACGACGCGTTCGGTCCGTACGGCCTCCCTAAGACGGCAATCAAGCCGTCGTACGGCATGGCCGAGGCCACACTGTTCGTCTCCACCACCAACAACCTCGACGAGGCCAAGGTCTTGTACGTCGACCGGGTGGAGCTCAACGCGGGTAACTTCGTCGTCGTCGATCAGGATGCGGTCGGTGCCATTCCGCAGGTTTCCACCGGTGAGGTTGCCCGAAGCCAGTGGGCAGCCATCGTGAACTGCGATACCGCGAGCGAGGTCGCCGACGATCACGTCGGTGAGATCTGGCTGCACGGAGAGAACATCGGCGTGGGCTATTGGGGCCGCGAGCAGGAGTCCATCGAGACTTTCCACAACAAGCTCGTCAGTCGCATTCCAGATGGATCGCATGCCGAGGGTGCAGCCGACGACGCCAAGTGGATGCGTACCGGCGACTACGGCGTCTACCACGGCGGCGAGCTCTACATCACCGGTCGCGTCAAGGACCTCGTGATCGTCGACGGAAGAAATCACTACCCCCAGGACATCGAATTCTCCGCGCAGGAGGCCAGCAAGGCATTGCGTCCAGGATTCGTGGCGGCATTCTCGGTTCCACTGAACCAGCTGCCCGACGTCGTGTTCGAGTTCAGCGGCTCTGCCCTGACCAAGGACCCCGACGACAGCTCGGAGCAGCTCGTCATCGTTGCCGAGCGCGCGCCCGGTTCCGGCAAGGCCGACCCGGCGCCGATCGCTGACGTGGTTCGTACCGCGATTTCCACCCGCCACGGTGTGACGGTTCGTGACGTGCTTCTCGTGCCTGCCGGTTCCATTCCGCGGACTTCGAGCGGCAAGATTGCTCGACGCGCATGCAAAGCCGCTTACATCGAGGGCACCTTGCGCGGCGGCTACCAGCAGAACGCTTTTCCCGACGTGGAACAACCGGACTGAGTGTCGTCCCGACGTTCTTCGAAGACCACCTTTTCCAATGGACAGGTAGCTTGGTGAGTTGATGGCAAACCATGAGATCGATGCCGAACGAGTGACAGACAGCTCTGGGGCGGAAATGACCGTGTCGCAGCTGCGTGAGTGGCTGCGCAATTGGGTCGCCGAGGCCACGGGACAGCCGGTCGCTCAAATTTCCGACGATCGGCCGATGGAAGAGTTCGGTCTCGCCTCTCGCGATGCCGTCGCACTCAGCGGTGATATCGAGGAACTCATGGGTGTCACGCTGACCGCTACGGTCGCGTATCAACATCCGACGATCGCGTCGCTGGCCACCCGCATCATCGAGGGCGAGCCCGATGTTCCCGACGAGGCCGCCGACGACGCGTATTACCTCCAGGCTAAGGGCCCAGGTTCTTCGCACGACATCGCCATCGTCGGCGTCTCGACGCGTTTCCCGGGCGCAGGGCACACGCCCGAAGAGATGTGGACGATGCTCAGTGAGGGCCGCGACGGCATCACCGACCTCCCCGAGGGGCGGTGGCAGGAGTTCACCTCCGATCCGGTCATCAAAGCAGCTGTCGACGCGACTGTGACCAAGGGCGGCTACCTCGACGACGTCAAGACGTTCGACGCGGAGTTCTTCGCGATGTCGCCCAACGAGGTCGTCAATGTCGATCCTCAGCAACGGTTGGCACTGGAGCTCACCTGGGAAGCCCTCGAGCATGCCCGTATCCCGGCCAGTTCGGTCAAGGGTTCGCAGGTCGGCGTCTTCATCGGTAGCTCGTCCAACGACTACCAGTTGCTCGCCGTCAGTGACCCGGCAGTTCACCCGTACGCACTGACCGGTACCTCGACGGCCATCGTTGCGAACCGAGTGTCGTACTTCTACGACTTCCGTGGACCGTCCATCGCGGTGGACACCGCGTGCTCGTCCGCACTCGTGGCTGTGCACCAGGCCGTTCGCAGTTTGCGCGACGGCGAATCCGATCTCGCTGTCGCCGGTGGCGTCAACATGTTGCTGGCACCGCCGATCACCGTCGGCTTCGGCCAGACGGGCGTTCTGGCGCCGGACGGCAAGATCAAGGCCTTCTCCTCTGACGCCAACGGCATGATCCGATCCGAGGGTGGCGGTCTCGTCGTGCTCAAGCGGGTCGAGGACGCCGAGCGCGACGGAGACGACATTCTCGCGGTCATCGCCGGTTCGGCGATCAATTCGGACGGTCGCTCCAACGGGCTTCTCGCGCCGAGTCCCGACGCTCAGGCGGACGCTCTTCGCTTCGCCTACCGTGATGCCGGCATCAACCCGTCCGGCGTCGACTACATCGAGGCCCACGGCACTGGCACCATTCTCGGCGATCCCATCGAGGCGGACGCGCTCGGACGCGTCGTCGGCCGGGGTCGTAGCGAGGACAAGCCTGCTTTGCTCGGTTCGGCGAAGACGAACTTCGGTCACCTCGAATCCGCTGCGGGTGCAGCAGGTTTGATCAAAGTCGTGCTCGCGCTACAGCACAACCGGTTGCCTGCTTCGCTGAACTACGCGGGCCCCAACCCTTACATCGACTTCGACAAGGCGCATCTGAAGGTCGTGTCCGAGGGAGCCGAGTGGCCGCGATACACCGGCAAGGCCGTCGCCGGTATCTCCGGTTTCGGTTTCGGCGGCACCAACGCGCACGTCGTGGTCACCGAATACGTCAAGGCTGTTCCAGAAGCTGACGGCACGGAAGACGCACCGGCGGAAGCTGATACGCACCCGCCGGTATCGAACGTCGAGACCACCGACCCGGTTGCCGAAGCCGAGCAGATTCTCGAGGAATCCGTTCCGCAGACCGTCGTGCTGGCAGTCTCGGCCGCACTGCCCTCCAGGCGTAAGCGCACGGCCTCGGAACTGGCCGACTGGCTCGAGACCGAAGCGGGAAGCATCACTCCGCTCGCCGATGTCGGACGGGCACTGGCCAAACGGAACCACGGTCGTTCTCGTGCAGTCGTTCTCGCGTCGACGCACGCAGAAGCCATCACCGGACTGCGTGCCATCGCGTCCGGTAAGCCAGGGCAGGGCGTGTTCTCCGCAGACTCGCCTGCGTCCAATGGGGCAGTCTGGGTGTTCTCCGGGTTCGGTTCACAGCATCGCAAGATGGCAAATGCGCTGTACCGCAACAACGCGACGTTCGCCGCCGCGGTGGACGACGTCGACGAACTGCTGCTCGACGAGGCCGGTTACTCCATCAAGGAGATCATTCTCGACGACTCGCAGAACTACGAGTTCGAGAACTCGCAGGTCGCCATCTTCGTCATTCAGGTTGCATTGGCGGCAACGCTGCGTGCCCATGGCGCCGAGCCCTCTGCCGTCATCGGACATTCGATGGGTGAGGTCGCTGCGGCATACGTCGTGGGCGGGCTGAACCTCGAAGACGCGGTTCGCATCATCTACGCGCGCTCACGTCTGCTCGCGGAAGGCCAGGAAGGTCTCGGTGCGGCGTCCCAGGGTGCGATGGCGCTCGTGGAATACACGCCCGAAGAGGTCACTGCGCTCACCGATCAGTTCCCCGACGTCGAGCCGTGCGTCTATGCGGCTCCGACGCATACGACGGTCGGCGGACCACGCGGTCAGGTGGAGGCACTCGTCGAGATGGCCGAGGCCGCCGGCAAAATGGCCCGCATACTCGATGTGAAGGGTGCAGGTCATACCGCTGCAGTCGACCCACTCCTCGGTGAACTGGCGGCGGAGTTGGCAGGCATCGAGCCCGGAAAACTTCGTGCCGGTGTCTACTCCTCGGTCGACAAGCAGACGCACTACCGCGCCGGCCACGAGCCGATCCACGGTGTGGAGTACTGGACCAAGGGCATGCGAAACCCGGTCTACTTCACCCAGGCAGTCAACGTCGCAGTCGGCGACGGTCACACCACATTCGTCGAGTTGGCTCCGAATCCCGTCGCGCTGATGTCGATTGCGGCGACGGCATGGGCTGCCGGAGTTGCTGATTCGACGTTGATCCCGACGCTCAAGCGCAAGGAAGACGAGTCCGAGACATTCCTCGCCGCGCTCGCTCAACTGTACGTTCACGGTCATTCCCTCGACCTGACGACGCTGTTCGACGATGGCGACTACGCGGCTATCCCGCGTACTTCCTACCTGCGTAAGGAGTTCTGGCTCGATTCTCGAGTCAACTCGAGCGGCAACTCCCACGTCCCCGGTTCCCGGGTTGCGCTGCCGGACGGTCGGCACGTGTGGGAGGTGCAGGCCTCGGCTCTCGGAAGTTTCGACGAACTGGTGAAGGCGGCAGCGTCGCAAGTTCTTTCGAGCGTCGAACTCGGATATTCGGTGTCACACGCGGCAGTCCCCAAGATTGGAACCGTCGTCACGGCAGTGACTTCACACCTCGGTGGCGCGTCCGTTCAGGTGCACGCCCATCAGGGATCTGCGTTCACTCTGCTGCACGAGGCCGTCGTTACCTCCGGAGATCCGCTACCGGAACCCGTTGTGGCTGTGGCGCAGTCGTCTACCTCGCCGATGGAAGAGCTACCGGAGGTCGTCGAGACGTTCGGTGATCGCTGGGACGCGAACGGTAACCAGAAGCTCGAAGACCGGTTGGCGATCATCGTCGCCGAGTCGATGGGTTACGCCCCCGAAGACCTTCCGCCGGAGGTGCCGCTGATCGAACTCGGGCTCGACTCGCTGAGTGCGGTGCGCATCAAGAACCGCGTCGAATACGAGTTCGACATTCCTACCGTGCAATTGCAGGCAGTGCGCGATGCCAACCTGCTCGAGGTCGAGAAGTACCTGCGTTACGCGCTGGAGAATCGTGAAGAGGTTGCCGCCCTCGCCGAGCAACAGGCCGCGGAGAAGGAAGCGGAGGCTCGCGACTCGGTCTCCCCGGCCGCGCCCGTCGAAGCCGCTCCCGACACGACTCCTGCTGTAGCGCAGACCGATTCGATGTCGGACCTGGGCGGCAAAGAAGGGTTCGCCGAGGCTGCAGGCTCCGATGTTCCGCCCCGCGACAATGCCGAGCGGATGACGTTCGCGACGTGGGCCGTGGTGACGAAGGAGTCCGCCAAGGGCATCTTCAACACATTGCCGATCCTCGACGACGAGGTGGCCGAAAAACTGGCTGCCCGATTGAGCGAGCGGGCCGGCGGCGAAGTCACTTTCGACGACGTCCTCGACTCGGAGACCATCGAGCAGCTGGCCGAGAAGGTGCGCCCACACCTCGAGGGCGGCGAAATCGACGGAGTGGTACGCAATTTGCGCGCCCGCCCCGAAGGTTCCACGGCCACACCAGTGTTCGCATTCCACTCGGCGGGCAGCTCCACTGTCGCCTACGAGCCGCTGCTTCGGAAGCTTCCCGCAGGTACCCCGATGTACGGTCTCGAACGCGTCGAAGGCCCGATCTCCGTGCGAGCTGCAGAATATGTGCCGCTGATCCGTGCAATCCAGCCGGAAGGTCCCTACGTATTCGTCGGATGGTCGCTCGGCGGCATCCTTGCGTACGAAGTTGCCAGGCAAATGGAGGAACAGGGCATCGAAGTGGCCTACATCGGGCTGCTCGACACGGTGATGCCAGGAACCGAAATTCCGGACACTCGCGACGAGGTGCGCAAGCGCTGGGAGCGGTACGCGGCCTTCGCCAAGAAGACCTACGACGTCGACTACCCGATCCCGTACGACAAGCTGGTCGAAGCCGACGACGAGGGCCAGATCCGCATCATCACCGATCTCGTCAAGCTCAGCGGTGCGAAGATCCCCGGCGGCATCATCGAACATCAGCGCACGTCCTGGTTGGACAACCGTGCCATCCAGACAGCGGAACTGAAGCCGTACGGCGGACCGGTGACGCTGTACATGGCCGACAAGTACCACGACGATGCCATCGCCTTGGAGCCCGCCTATGCCACCCGTGAAGCCCACGGTGGGTGGGGGCCGGTTGTGAAGAACCTCGAGATCGTCGAGATCGGAGGCGATCACCTTGCGATCGTCGACGAGCCGTACATTGGCAGAATCGCGGCACACATGACGAAGAAGCTCGAAGAAATCGAGTCAGGAGCTAAGCCTTGAGTGGTACCACCGCCGAAAAGTTGGCCGATCTGCGTGCCAACCTCGAACTCGCCAAAGAGCCGGCGGGTGAGATAGGCATCGCCAAGCGGGCGAAGAAGGGCATCCCGAGCGCTCGACAACGCGTGGACTCGCTACTGGACCCGGGCAGCTTCATCGAGATCGGTGCACTGGTCAAGGCTCCGAACGATCCCACCGCGCTGTACAGCGATGGAGTGGTCACCGGGCACGGCACCATCGACGGGCGGCCGGTTGCCGTGTTCTCGCACGATCAGACTGTCTTCGGTGGCACCGTCGGCGAGATGTTCGGTCGCAAGGTAGCGGGCATCATGGACTTCGCGATCAAGGTCGGTTGCCCGGTCATCGGAATCAACGACTCCGGCGGCGCGCGCGTGCAGGATGCCGTCACCTCACTCGCCTGGTACGCCGAGCTCGGCCGTCGGCACGAGCCGTTGTCCGGCATGTGCCCGCAGGTATCGATCATCCTCGGCAAGTGTGCAGGCGGCGCCGTCTACGCACCCATCAATACCGATGTCGTCGTCGCCACCGAAGAGGCGTACATGTTCGTCACCGGGCCGGACGTCATCAAGTCCGTCACCGGAGAGGACGTCAGCCTCGACGAACTCGGAAGTGCGCGCAAGCAGGCCGAATACGGCAACGTCCACCACGTTGCCGTAGACGAAGAAGCAGCTTTCGCCTGGGTACGTAACTACCTGAGCTACATGCCGTCGAGCTGCCAGGAAAACCCGCCCGTAGTCAATCCGGGCATCGAGCCCGAGATCACCGAGTCGGACCTGCTACTCGACAAGGTCATGCCCGACGCCGACAACGCCGGCTACGACATGCACGACATCATCCTTCGCATGTTCGACGACGGCGAATTTCACGAGATGTCCACGGGCATCGCCCCGAACGTCATCACTGGACTCACCCGGGTCGATGGTAAGTCGGTCGGTGTCGTCGCCAATCAGCCGATGTTCCTGTCCGGAGCACTCGACGCCGATGGCTCGGACAAAGCGGCACGCTTCATTCGGATCTGCGACGCGTACAACATCCCGCTCGTCTTCATTGTCGACACCCCAGGCTTCCTGCCCGGCGTCGATCAAGAGAAGGTCGGCGTCATCAAGCGTGGCGGACGATTCCTGTTCTCCTACATCGAAGCTTCGGTTCCCAAGATCACCGTCGTGGTTCGCAAAGCCTACGGCGGAGGTTACGCAGTCATGGGCTGCAAGCAACTGGGGGCCGACATCAACTTCGCCTGGCCCACCGGCCGCATCGCAGTCATGGGCGCAGAGGGTGCCGTCAACATCATCGGCCGCAAGCAACTCGCCGCGGCAGGAGACAACGCCCCGGCAGTACGAGCGCAGCTCATCAACTTCTACAACGAGCACGTCGCAACACCATGGGTCGCAGCCGAACGCGGTTACATCGATGCCGTCATCGAACCGTCCCAGACACGCCTCGAACTCCGCAAAGCACTCAAGCTGCTCGAGAACAAAGAGGTGTTCAAGAACCCGCGGAAGCATCACCTGCTTCCGATCTGATTTTTCGCTGGGTCGCGCCTACTGGGTCGCTCCGCACTTTTCGCTTGAATGGTCCATTCATACGATCAGATAGCTTGTGTGCGCCATTCATGCTTGCACGATGTGCGCGATGTGCGCGATGTGCACGGGTGGGCGCGGTCGGGTGCGGTTGTGGTGTCCGCACTTTTCGCTTGAATGGTCCATTCATACGATCAGATAGCTTGTGTGCGCCATTCATGCTTGCGCGATGTGCACGGGTGGGCGCGGTCGGGCAAGTGCACGAGCGTAGCCGGCACGAAGGTCGTCCAGTACCCCGGATGGATCGTCTCTGATCTGCTTCGGCAGGTGCGCCACGATGATGATTCCGATACGTTCCATTTCCGCTCGACGTTTCAGAGTCTTGGCGTGGTCGGCTGGGCTCAGATGATGGGCGAACGAGTCTATCTGCCAACCGAACCCGACCGAATCCATCCAGCCGTCGGGTCGTCCGAGAAATCTGCCGTCAGCGTCGAGAATGTCGCGGTTGTGGACCATTTTCGGAAGGCCAGAGGTGATGTAGAGCCTCTGAGCCTGAACCTCGGCAACGGAATGCGCATCGTCGGCAAGTTCGCTCGCCGCTGCCCAACCGACGGCGCCGTAACGACGGGGGCCATCCCTGAGCTCGCGTACTATTTCGTCGAGATCGACCGCACCGCGTTGGATAGCTTCCGCGAACAGGCGAGTGCAGGCGCCGGTATTGCGCAATGCGCGCGCAGTGTCGACGAGCGCACGCGGTAGCGGGGCAACGGCCAAGCGGCCACGATGCAGAGGTTCCGGTAGGCGGTGCGTCCGCTCCACACGTACGAACGCCGACGATGCTCGACGCATTGTCGCCGGAACGAGGATGTGGACGTCGCCCCCGACTCGGTCGAACCCGTGCTGCATGACGGCTGCACCACCGGTGAGCATGCATTGTCCGCCGCCGTAGAGCAAAGCGGCAGATTGTTGTTGTAGAAGGGTGGGACTTCCGTTGTGCAACAGAATGATGCCCGGCAGTATTCGACGCCATTTGCCGCCGCTGGCAGTTCGCAGAGTAATTGATCCGTCCGACACTCCGCATTGTCGAAGTGCCCGACGGGTGATGACGCCATGGAGTGATGCCCCGTCCAGGATGTACCGGTTCGTTGCCCAGCTACCGCGTTTCATGGAGGGAAGCTTGCAGGGTTCGGCGACAGTCGAACTCCCTGCGACCAGGGGAGACGGGAAACGTGTTGACGCAGGCCTGGACTGTGGACAACTCGCCGAAATCGCCGAGGCGAGGCGGCTGAATGTCAGTGCCCTGCGCTATATGCCGTGCGCCGACGCGACATAGCCGGGGTTCTCGGCCAACCACCCGTCGCGCACTGCTTGAATGGCGCCCCGAAGCTATCTGGGCAATCTCAAGTGGTCGTTGCAACACAGCTCCTGACCTGAGGAGATGTCGAGCAGATGCCACGACGTGTTGTCCCGAATCGCGCAGAAGTAGTCGCTAAGTTCCATGCCATGCGAGATTCGGGTGCTTCAGTGATCCACGCGTCGGCCGCTGCCGGCGTCAGCCGCACCACCGGCAAGCGGTGGATAGATCAGAAGGCAGGAATCGTCCGCGGGGCCAAACGGGTCCGGCCCGAACCCAGCGGACGATTCCTCTCGCAAGCCGAACGAGAGGAAATCGCGATCGGCACCGCGATGGGACTAACCCAGACCGATATCGCCGACCTGATCGGACGTCACAAGTCCGTCGTCTCCCGCGAACTCAAACGCAACACCAACCTTGGCGGCACCTACCGATCAGTGTCCGCACACCAGCGAGCGGACACACGCGCCCGCCGACCCAAGGCCGCGAAACTCGCCGACCGCAACAGTGAGCTCCGCACAGAAGTCGTCCGCAGACTCCGCAAAAAGTGGTCACCACAACAGATCTCGGCGACACTGAAGATCGACTACCCCGATCGACCGGAGATGCACGTGTCGCACGAAACGATCTACAACGCCATCTACGTCCAAGCCAAAGGCGAACTCAAAGCCGAAGTCGCCGATGCACTACGGACCGGGCGGGCGCATCGCCGCAAACACGGCCGGGTACCCAGCAACGCTCATCACATCCCCGACAAAACGCTGATCTCCGAACGACCCGACGACGTCGAAGACCGCACAGTACCCGGGCACTGGGAAGGCGACCTGATCCTCGGTGCCGGCAACAAATCGGCGATCGGCACCCTCGTCGAGCGCACGTCACGGTTCACCATGCTGCTCCACCTGCCGCACTCGCACAATCTCGACGCCGTCCGAGACGCGATGATCGAGGCAATCCGGTCGATGCCTGCGGTACTCAAACAGTCGGTGACCTGGGATCAAGGTCTCGAAATGCGTCGGCATGCAGAAATCACTATGGCCACCGACATGGCAATCTACTTCTGCGACCCCCACAGTCCCTGGCAGCGCGGAACGAACGAAAACACCAACGGACTCCTGCGGCAATACTTCAAAAAAGGCACCGACCTGTCCGTGCACACCGCCGAACGACTCCAAGCGGTCGCCGCTGAACTCAACGACCGCCCCCGGAAAACACTAGGCTGGAAATCACCAGCAAAAGTGATCAACGAGTTAGTCGTTGCAACAACCACTTGAAACCGCC
>NZ_MKKY01000032.1 GCF_002091955.1 Rhodococcus sp. 1168
CGTTCTTTGCCAGGATGATCGTGAGACACATCCTGGCAAAGTAGGCGGGGAATCGAGTTGCTTGTGATCGACATCGAGATCGGACGCACCCGCACGGGCGGGCGCACGTTTCCGGTTGCGTTTCGGATCGCGTTCGTCGAAGAGTGGGATCTGTGTACCGACCACGGATCGAAGGTTCGACTGATGCGTGAGCACAACCTCACCAGAGCGACCGTGCGGAACTGGCTTCGGAGCCGAGACGAGGGAGAATACGAAGCACAGATGGCTCCGGCCGCAGAAAAGAGGTCACTACGCCGCATGGAGAACTTCGACCGCGCCGAATTCAACAGACTCCGTAAAGAGAACCGCGAACTCAAACACAAACTCGCCCAGAGCGAGGCGGTGCAAGAGATCCTGGGAAAAGCGTACGAGCTCTTGGAAGGAATCACCACGAGCTCACCGAACGAGGACCCGACCGAGATTCCGGTAACA
Source organism: Rhodococcus sp. 1168 (assembly GCF_002091955.1). Lineage (GTDB taxonomy): Bacteria > Actinomycetota > Actinomycetes > Mycobacteriales > Mycobacteriaceae > Rhodococcoides. Next base: position 472 of record NZ_MKKY01000032.1, read on the forward strand.
CTGCTGAGCGCGAACGAATACGCACGGTGGCTCGAGCGCAACAAACTGTCCTGATCGCCCTCGTCGGCGCGCTCGTGGGAGCTGACGTCGGTGTCCGTGACGGATGCGAATTGGTCGGTATCGCACGCGCCACCTATTACCGAATAACACGCAACTACTCCCACTACCGCCCTGTCGTCGATCCGACACCGCACAAGGATCGACACCAACCAGCAGCACTGACCGCATCCGAACGGACTGCGATCGTGTCAGTCCTCGAAGCTGACGACTACGCCGATCTGTCTGTCGTTCAAACATATTGGCGTGCATTCGATGCCGAGAAAATTGACTGCAGCGAGCGTACGTTCTACCGGATAGCCGCCCAACAGGGGTTGGTCGGTGATCGTCGACGCAGCAAGCTCGGCGGTCTCGTCCAACATCGCAGCAAGCCGATCGTGCACGCCGGCGACGTCGGTGAACTGTGGTCCTGGGATGTCACCGAACTGCGGGGGCCACGGACCCAGGATCGATACAGGTTGTATCTGGTCATAGATGTGTTCTCCCGCTATCCGGTGGGTTGGCGTGTCGAATACTCGGAAGACTCTGCCCTGGCGGTAGCGATGTTCGCCCGCGCTATCGAACGATTCGGGGCACCTAACGGAGTGCACGCAGACAATGGTGCAGTCATGCGTTCGGATGCTCTGGTGAGATCTCTCGTCGCCGAGAACGTCGTCCCGACGTATTCACGACCGAGGGTCAGCGATGACAATCCGTTTTCGGAGTCATTGTTCAAGACCATCAAATACGACCTCAACTGCCCACCGCACTTCGATGACATCGAGCACGCCCGCACATGGACAACAGAGTTTCTTCATCGCTACGCCACTGAACACCGCCACAGTGGACTCGGACGGCACACACCACATCAGGTGCACACCGGCATCGCTGCTGACACTCAGCAACGACGCCAGCGTGCACTCGACCGGGCTTACGCCAACCACCCCGAACGCTATCGCGCAGCACCCTGTGCCCCTGACCTTCCCGGACCCACCGGGATCAACACCAACCTGTCTCGGACAGGTTGACAACTTCCGAGAGAAAGGGGGTTTGCTTGTGAAAAGGGGTGCGCGCTCGCGTTATCCACAGGTCCATACACAGGCCATTGCCCTGAACTGCATCGCTGACGACTATGAGCACGTGACCCAAATCGTTCGCCGGAAAGACGCCCTCACCCGCGGAATTACCGACTCCGAACTACAGCGTTATTGCCGAACCGAATCGTGGAAACGTTTGCGCCCAGGGGCGTTCGTGAGCCGGGACGAGTTCGACGCGCTCGGTGCCGTCGACAAGCACCGCGTGATCGCCGAGGCAGTACTGGGCGCTGCTCGCACCCCCGATGCCGTGCTCAGTCACGTTTCGGCGGCCGTCGTCCATGGCCTGTCGGTGTGGGGCCTGCCTTTGAGGAAAGTGCACGTCACACGCAATCGCAGAAGTGGAGCGCGCACGAGTTCGGTTCGCGTCCTGCACTGTTCGCCTTACCACCCGCACGAGATAGTGGATGTCGACGGTATTCGCGTGACGAGTATCGGACGAACCATTGCCGATATCGCGCGCTCCGAAAAGTTCGAGGCTGCGGTGTGCGCGGCCGACGAAGCTGCTCGCTTACACCGTCTGACCTCGTCCGAGGTGGTGAACGCACTGGATCTGCGCCCGACGCATTCCGGGAACGCCGCCGGGTTGAGGGTTGCCAACTTCATGAACGGTCGCGCGGAAAGTGTCGGGGAATCTCGAACTCGAGTGGCAGTGGCCGAACTCGGCTACCTTCCCGAGCTGCAGACTTCGATTGTGGTGCGGGGTAAATCGATCGCGCGTGTCGACTTCTATCTCCGAGCTATCACGACGGCGTGTGAGTTCGACGGCAAGATCAAATACGGACGACTGGTCCCCGAAGACTCGACCGCACACGAGGTGGTGTGGCGCGAAAAGCTTCGAGAGGATGCGATACGCGACGCCGGTTTTCAAATGGTTCGCCTGACGTGGGCGGACTTGACTGCGCCGGGCGAGATTCGTCGACGAATCGAAGCCGCAGCGCTACGAGCGGCCAAGTCGCCGCCGCCGACCGCGATAGCCCGCTGAGCGTGCACCCTTTTTCCAAAGCACACCCCCACGCTCGGACGTGAACAACCGTCCCCGGTTACCAAAAAGGGTGCGCGCTCCGAAACTCGAACGACGCTCAGGGCCTCCACAATTCGAGCTGAGGGATCCCGGGCGGGGTGAAGCCGAGCACTTGACCGTAGAAGGACAGTTCGGATTCCCGCGCGTGAACTTGCGTCTCCAATTTGCGGAAGCCGTGCGATTCACCCTCGTACGCCAGATATGCGTGCGGAATACCTTTGCGTACGAGTGCATCCCGGAATCGTTCGGCCTGTGACGGCGGCACGATCGGGTCGGAGAGCCCTTGCAGCAACAGCACTGGGCAGGACAATCCGTCGACGTTGTTGATCGGTGCGCGGCTTCGGTACAGGTCGATCGCGTCGGGGAGCGGTCCGATCAGGCTGTCGATGTATCGTGATTCGAAGTCATGAGTCTCGGCGACGAACATTTCCAGTTCGGCAACTCCGTAGTACGAAGCACCGCAGGCGAATACATCCGAGGATGTGAGCGCCGCCAGGACGGTCCAGCCGCCTGCCGACCCGCCTTCGATCGCGAGCCTGGCTGGATCTGCGAGACCGGCATCGGCAAGCCCTTGCACTGCCGCGATCGTGTCCTCGACGTCGACGACACCCCATTGCCCGCGGAGACGGTTGCGGTATTCCCGCCCGTATCCGCTCGATCCGCCGTAGTTGACGTCGATCACTCCGATTCCGCGGCTGGTGAAGTACGCGAACACCGGGTTGAGCGCAGGCGCTACGTGGGCCGTCGGACCTCCGTGCACAAAAGCCACGTAGGGCGGCAGCTCTCCTTCGAGTCCTCGGTAGTCGGGATTGCGCGGCGCATAGGCGATCGCATGGACTTCGCGCTGTGGGCCCTGGAAGGTCATCAGCTCGCCCTGAGGGAGGTAGTCGGCGTCGGGAATCGTCTCTCTTCCCGAGCGGATTTCTGCCAGTGAGCGGGTGCCGAGATCCAACTGTCTCAGCCCGCTGGCACTGTGTGTACCGCCCGCGCGCAACAGCACGGACGATCCGCGGCGGCCACCGAGGGAGATGGAGATGAGTCCGCCGAGGTCGATGTCGTCGAGCGATCCGGTGACGGGATCGAGGATGCCGAGCGTATCGGTTCCGAAAGTCCTGACCGTCAGGAGCTTTCCGTCGTCGAGCACCGAGTACGACTGCGCACCGAGCTGCCACAGCGGAGCGCCGAAGTCCGCATCCGCTGCATGCAACGCCACTACCTCTGCGTCCAGGGATGTCCGGTACAGGTTCCACCATCCGGATCGGTCGCTGATGACGTACAGCGACTCGTCGTCGATCCACTCCGGTTGCAGCACGGATTCCTCGGTGCCGCCGAGGATGGTTCGAGACACCCCGGTGGCGAGATCGACTATTCGGAGTTCGGTTCCATCCCAGGGCATCTGCGGGTGGTTCCAGGCGACGAACGCCAGCGTGTTCCCATTCGGCGAGAGCCGCGGGTACGCCAGGAAGTCCGATCCCGAGGCCAGTGATCGAACGCCGGACCCGTCGAGGGCGATCGCACAGATGTCGCGGGAGACGTTCGCCCCGTCATGAGTTTCCCGTACCGCCAGCACTTCGTTGCCGACGATCGACAGTTCGGCGTATCGAACTGCTGCCGCCACGGCGGGTGCCGGGGTCAGCGGGACCGGTATCTCGCCGGGCTTGCCGATGTAAACGCGTTGATCGGTGAACTCCGAGAACACGATTCGACCGTCGTCGGTCGCGGTCCAGGCCCCACCCCCGTATTCGTGAACACGGGTGCGTGCGTTGAACGGTTTGGGCAGAAGCGAAGTAACAACACCGTTCTCGACGCGGCAAACTGTGGTGCGCCCATCCTCGGTCGGGCGCATCTCCGACCACCACACCTCATCGCCGACGAACCGACCTCCCTCGACGGGGTGTCCGCTGGCGGAAAGATCGACGGCGGAAATCGGGGATGGCCAGGAACCGAAGGGGAGCGCTGCAGGGGTCACACCGACCAGGGTAGGTGAGTACCTCCCCCGCGCCGTGCGCACCTTCGCGCCAGCAACGACGGAACTAGCCGGCCGGTTGAAGCAGATCAGGGTTGTCGTTCTTGACGCTGTTGACCGCGGAGCTGACCTCGTAAGGCACCAAGCTGGGCTCGGGGATAGCGGCCAGCATCTCCTGGACCGAACCCAGATCGGTCATCGCCGGGTCCAGCCAAGCGGACCGAAGGGACTTCGGCACGATCACTGGAGAGCGATCGTGAATGTGACCGAGCGCGTCCGCGGCGGGAGCCGTCAACACCGTGACCGACCAGACCCATCGATCCGGGTCCTCCTCGGACTTCGTCGGGTCACGCCACAGCTCGTACAAGCCGGCCATCTCCAGAACCCCGCTGGAGTGCAGAAAATAGGGCACTTTTCTGCCGTCGCGCTTCTCCCATTCGTAGTAGCCATCGGCCGGGACGATGCACCGCCTACGGGCTGCTGCCTTCTTGAATGCCGGTTTCTCGGTGATCGTCTCGGATCTCGCGTTGATGAGCCTGCTTCCGATCTTGATGTCCTTGGACCACGACGGGATCAGACCCCAGCGAACCGAACGCAACTGCCGCACGGCGTCGGCTTCGGGTTCGGCTTTGGGTGCGCGCTCGAGAATGGTTCGTACGGTCTGCGTGGGCGCGACGTTGTACGCCGGGGGCAGCTCTTCGCCGATGGTCTCGGCAATGTCGAAGACTGCCCGCAGGTCATGATCGCTCTGGGTACTGGCATACCGTCCGCACATAAAGAAAATTGTCGCATCCCGCACCGACAAGAAAGGCCTGGTCCACTATGCCTGGATGTGCTGGGCACCGACCTGGCAAGATTAGGGGGGTGAACCATCCGCAGACGAATCATCAGACGCGTCAACCTCGCACGTTGCAGCAGTCGACCAAGCTGCAGAACGTGCTGTACGAGATCCGCGGCCCGGTACACGCCCACGCGGCGCGACTGGAAGCCGAAGGCCATCGAATTCTCAAGCTCAACATCGGCAACCCTGCGCCGTTCGGTTTCGAGGCGCCCGACGTCATAGTCCGTGACATGATTGCCGCGTTGCCGTATGCGCAGGGCTACTCGGAGTCGAAGGGCATTCTGTCCGCCCGGCGTGCGATCGTCACGCGCTACGAGCTCGAACCTGGCTTCCCCGAACTCGACGTCGACGACATCTACCTGGGTAACGGCGTGTCCGAGCTCATCACGATGACGATGCAGGCACTGCTCGACGACGGTGACGAGGTCCTGATCCCGGCGCCCGATTACCCACTGTGGACGGCGATGACGACGCTCGCGGGCGGCAAAGCCGTGCACTACATATGCGACGAGGAAAACGAGTGGAACCCCGACCTCGCGGACATCGAGTCGAAGATCACCCCCAAGACGGTGGCTCTCTTGGTGATCAACCCGAACAACCCGACCGGTGCGGTGTATTCGAAGGAGATCCTGCAAGGCATCGTCGAGCTGGCTCGTAAGCATCAGCTCCTCTTGTTGGCCGATGAAATCTACGACCGCATCCTCTACGACGACGCCGAACACACGTCGTTGGCAAGCCTTGCTCCCGACCTTCTGTGCTTGACGTACAACGGACTGTCCAAGGCATACCGGGTGGCTGGATACCGTGCAGGCTGGCTCGCGATCACCGGGCCCAAGGCTCATGCTGCCGGATTCCTCGAAGGTATCGATCTGTTGGCGTCGACCAGGCTGTGTCCCAATGTGCCCGCACAACATGCGATTCAGGTGGCGCTGGGCGGACATCAGAGCATCGGCGATCTCATCCTTCCCGGCGGCCGACTGCTCGAGCAGCGTGACGTCGCATGGAAGAAGTTGAATGAGATCCACGGCGTCTCGTGCGTTAAACCGCGCGGTGCACTGTATGCGTTTCCGCGCCTCGACCCGGAAGTGCACGAGATTTACGACGACGAGAAGCTTGTCCAGGATTTGCTGTTGCAGGAGAAAATTCTGGTGGTGCAGGGCACCGGTTTCAACTGGCCCGGAAACGACCATGTGCGCATCGTCACGCTTCCATGGGCGCGTGATCTGTCGGAGGCGATAGAGCGGTTCGGCAACTTTCTTGCTTCGTACAAGCAATAGGCTGGTCAGCGCGCTATTTTCGGGCGGAAGTCCCAAAGTTGTCTGTAAAGTAGGGAAATTAATTGAAAAGTGACATACAAAACAGTTCTATGCTCCTGCCAAGTCGGCTATAGATCTGTACATTGGCGTACGGCACTTCGCGTGCCCGAGCACTGGTCGTGCCCACCCCCCCCGGGGCGATCAGGAAGGTGGCGGGGGACGCCCCCCCTGCTCCCCGCCACCGAGCTCCATAAACGGGCAGGTCGCGGCTTCTCGATCCGACGAGGCTGCACAACCACTCGCCATTCCCCGATACTGTGTCACCGTGGATTCACACGGTCATGGTCACGGACACAGCAACACACCGGCACCACTCGGCCCCATCGCCGCACGAATAGTGGTGGGGCTTCTGGTCGTGATCGGAGCATGCGTCGTCGGCGGCGCAATTGCACTGTGGCCGAGCCAGCAGCACACCGACATTCCGCTTCCGTTCAACACCTCCAGTGGCCGCGCGGTCGAAAGCGAAGCAGGAACTGTGGTGTCGCAAGACATCGGCCCCTGCGGCAGCGCGTCTTCCGGCCGCGTGTTCACCGGTAACCCGACGCCACCTGCGAGCGCAGGATACGACTGTCAACGCAGCATCGTCTCGATCGACTCGGGACCGAACGCGGGTACGCGCACCCTGATCGAAATCGTTCCTGGCCCCGGCCAGCCGGACCTCCGCACCGGTGAGAGCATTCGACTGGTCCGGCAGACCGATCCCACCGGAACCACCCAGTATTCGTTCAACGACTACGCCCGCGGACTGCCGCTCGCAGTCATCGTCGGCGTGTTCGCCGTCGTCATCTGCATCGTCGCGAGATGGCGCGGATTTCGTGCGCTGCTGGGATTGATCGTGGCGTTCGGCGTGCTCGTCGGGTTCATGCTCCCCGCGCTTCTCGACGGCGCACCTGCGATTCCCGTCGCCTTGGTCTCCGGTGCTGTCATTCTGTATTGCGTCCTCTACCTTGCACACGGTGTCAACCTGCGAACGAGTTCTGCCCTCCTCGGAACTCTCCTGTCGATGGTGTTGGCTGCGGTGTTGTCCTATGTTGCGATTCGAATGACCCACCTGACAGGGCTCTCGGAAGAACAGAACACCGACGTTCAGGCCTACATCCAACAAGTCAGCATCAGCGGACTACTCCTTGCTGGGTTCATCATCGGATCGCTCGGCGTCCTCAACGACGTGACGATCACCCAGGCTTCCAGCGCTTTCGAGATCGCCTCGGCGGATGCAACGACGACGCGACGGCAGATCTTCTCCTCCGCGATGCGCGTGGGGCGCGACCATATCGCCAGCACCGTCTACACCCTGGTGCTGGCGTATGCCGGTGGGGCGCTTCCGCTTCTGCTGCTGTTCAGCGTCACTGGCCGCTCCATCCAGGATGTCTTGACCGGTGATGCCGTGGCCATCGAGATCGTTCGCTCCTCGGTCGGCGGTATCGCGCTAGCGCTGTCCGTTCCGCTGACCACAGCCATCGCCGCCATGCTCGCCCGGCCGGGAGGACCGCCGGAGCCGTCGGAGACGCCTGCAAAGAAGGCTGGCAGACACTCTCGCTAGGACAGTCGGAAAGTCACGCGAAGGCTGCCGCGACGCTCTCCGACAACAGATCACCGTGGTGCGTGCTGAGCCCGTTACGCAAGCCTGCGTCTGCCTCGCATGCCTCTTCCCAGCCCTTGTCGGCGAGCGCGCAGATGTAGGGCAGCGTCGCGTTGGTCAACGCGTACGTCGACGTCCGTGGAACAGCGCCCGGCATGTTCGCGACGCAGTAGAACACCGATTCGTGTACCCCGTAGGTCGGGTCGGCGTGCGTGGTGGGAACCGAATTCTCGAAACAGCCACCCTGGTCGATGGCGATGTCGACGAGCACCGAACCATGCTTCATGCGCTGAACCAGACTGTCGGAGACCAACATCGGCGCTCTCGCCCCGGGTACCAGTACCGCCCCGATCACCATGTCGGCTGCAAGAACCGCCTGTTCGAGCTCGAAGGCGCTGGACGCGACCGTCTTGACGCTGCCGTGATACAGATCGTCGATGCCGCGTAGCGCCTTGACGTCGAGATCCAGCACCGTGACGTCGGCATGCATGCCGTGGGCGATGGCGACGGCGTTCTTCCCCGACACGCCTGCGCCAATGACGACGACGTTCGCCGGACGCACTCCGGGGACTCCCCCCATGAGAACGCCGCGGCCTCCACCGCTGGCCATCAGGTGGTAGGCACCTGCTTGCGGTGCAAGCCTTCCCGCAACCTCGCTCATCGGTGCCAGCAGTGGGAGTGATCCGTTCGGGGCAGTGACTGTCTCGTAGGCAATTGCGGTGGTGCCCGATGCGAGCAGTGCGTCGGTGCCGGGCTTCGATGCAGCCAAATGGAGAAAGGTGAACAGGACTTGATCACGCCGGAGCAGTGCGTACTCTTCGGCGATCGGCTCCTTGACTTTGAGCAGCAGGTCGGCAGCGTCCCATACCTTGGCAGCCTCGGTGACTATCTGCGCGCCTGCTGCTTTGAAGTCGGTGTCGCAGAAGGACGAACCGACGCCTGCTTCGGATTCGACGATGACTTCGTGGCCGTGCGAGACCAATTCGTGTACGCCCGCCGGGGTGATGGCCACCCGGTATTCATTGTTCTTGATCTCGCGAGGAATTCCGATCTTCATGGTGGCCTCCTGAATAATGATTCGACGGATTGCCACAATTGTGAATTACAAAGAGAAAAGGGACCAACAGATGTGAACATAATTCTGTAGATTGGGCCTATGGGTTCGGATAATTCAGCTCGTGTTGGGCATGGAGGGCGCAAGCCGAACGATGTTCGGCACACCGCTGATGCTCGCAGGACGCCGCTCGACGACATCGACCACATCCTCATCGACGTACTTCGGCACAACGCCCGCACGCCCAACAATGCACTTGCTGCGGCAGCGGGCATCGCCCCATCGACCGCGCTGGGACGGGTACGTTCCCTCGTCGAGCGCGGAGTCATTCGCGGATTCCATGCCGAGATCGATCCCGAAGCCCTCGGGCAGGGCATCCAGGCCATGATCTCGGTCCGACTACAGGCAGATGCCCGGCGAAGGATCAACGAGTTCGGCGAGCAGATAGCGGCGCTCGAGGAGACGTTGAACATTTACTTCATCGCGGGTGCGGAGGACTTTCTGATCCACGTATCGACGGTGGACACCGCTGCACTACGCAACTTCGTCGTAGACAACCTCAGCGCCCATCCCGCGGTTGCCGCCACCGAGACGATCCTGATTTTCGAGCACATTCGCCCGCGGAATCCGGTCGCCTGAAACTTGGATCAGGGAACGGGCGGGAAGAGCGGCGGCAAGGTAGGCAGCTTGAAGTCCGGCAAGCCTGGGATCAGGGGCGGCGGAGGCGGAGGCGGAGGTGCGACCTCCGGCTCGGAAGATTGCTCCGTCGTCTGTTCCTCGGTCACTTGCTGGCGCGTCGGTTCGACAACCTCGGTTTCGGGTTCGACGACCGGAGCTTCCGGGACGGTGCCCGCGGGCGGCGGGGGAGGCGGAGCCGGAATCACCGGAGGTGCTGCCGGAGGCGACGGCGTCCCTGCCACGCTCGATGTGGCCGGCGGCTGCGTCACCGCGGTTTCGACGACAGCGGTCGTGTTCGGACGCGTCACGACGAATCCAGATACTGCGATCACCGCTGCAGCAGCAACTCCGAATACGGACCACGCCCGAATGCGACGTCGTCTGACCACGTCTTCGTCTTCACCGTCGTCCTCTTCGTAGTCCGCGTCCAGCCAGTAGACCTTTTCGAGCGCAAAATGTTTCGGTTCGGGCGCAGCCGATGCAGCTTCACTCGCGGCCGGCGCAGGAGCAACAGCAGGTGCGGCAACCGTAGGAGCTACAGGCGGGGATTTCGTCGGGTAGAACGGCCGCGCACCCGTGTCTGCAGCAGGTAGATTATTTCGTCCGTTCGCTGCGGCCGGAGTCGTTTCGACGGGCCTGGGCGCAGCGAAACCGGTGGCGGGCATACGTACCGGTTCCGGCCGGACCGGCGCTGCAGGAGCGGGGCGCGCCGGCATCGTCCGGGGCTGCACACTCTGCGGGTACTCCGTCGGCCGCGCCGAGAGGGCTGCGCCTCGGGCCGAGACGGTTTCCGGCTCGTTCGGGGTGATCGCCGGCAAATGCAGAGACGGACCGACGCGTTCACGGACGAGCGGGATCCGCGACCCGCCACCGATGAGAACGACCGCGTCGATAGGAACGTTTGCATCGATGAGAACACTGCGCGCGAACTCGATGGCCTGATCGACGTGGTCGGCGATCAATGCCTCGAAGTTTTCCCGCGAGAGCAGGATCATTCCGCTTTCGTCGGGCAGGCAGACCGCGTCATTGCTCGACAGGCGTTCCTTGGCGACACGACACCGGCGCTCGAACAGGTCCATGTCGGCGGCATCGCTCGGCTTGCCGAGGCGTGCGAGCTGATTGTCACGGAGGAATTCGTCGATGAGATCTCCGCTGAACTCACTGGAGCGCTGCGTGACGACGACTCGACGGGCCGCCAGGTTCAAGACGCTGACGTTCAGACCCGAACTTCCCAGGTCGAACAATGCGACGGTCGAGAAACCCGCTGCTTCACCACTGACGACGAGGTATTCGAGTACAGCCTCGACCTCGGGGACGAGGCGGTAGTTCTGCAGGTGCTGATTTTCCAGGGCGCGGTGCAGGGTGTCTGCCTGATGCGCGTCCCGGTACGCGACGCCGGTCGTCATGGACGGCTCGGACTCGGCGGCCAGCGCGCTGATCGACTCGGCGGCCAGGTACTCGACGTGATCGTCGATCGTGTCGATGACTTGATTGTGGAAGAACAACTGCTGAGGGGCTTCGAGCAAACGGGTCGAAGAGAGGCGAGCAGTGGCCGTCTCGTTGCGTGGCTGAGCCATACGCACGGCGTGGGCACCCATGGACACCCCCAACAACACAGTCATCTCTCTTGCCTCGCTTCGCGGTAGACGGTCGGACTCCGATACTCGCCCCATCGGGTCACGCTACCGGGTGAGTGGCCGAAGTGCGGCGCGGCCCCGTCAGCGCTGGGTCAGTTCGCAAGCGAGTCGTCTTCGACCGCAGAACCGTCGTCGTAGTAGAAACCGTCCTCGGTGTATTCGACGTTGCCGGTATCCGGATCGCCACCTGGTTCGACGGGATCAAAGGTGTCCACCGGCTCGGGCACAGGCTCCGGCTCGGGCGTCGGGATCGGTCTCGGTAGCGCGGGCACACTCTCGGCGACCGAGGAATTTTCAGCGGGGGTCGAGCCGGGATCGATTCCGATCCCGGGAGGAGGGGCTGTATTGCCTCGCAACGCGACGATCGCCCAGACCAGCAGAACCGCCGTGACTACGGCCCCGAACCGGAAGGCGTCTTTTGGCGACCACTGCATACGACGGGAGCTTCGCGACGCGGGGACCGATGCCGGTGGGGGCTCGATCGGCACCGACCGGTTCGGAGCCGACCAGCTTGGGGCCGGCCGGTTCAGGGCTGCAACAGAGGCCGTCTTCTCAGGTGCCCTCCACTCAGTATGCGTGCCCACCGGCGCCGCCACTACCGGGGACGCCACCGGTACCGTCTGCATCGGCGCTGTCTCCAACGCCGCCTGTGCCATGTCCGTATCTGCGGTCGTCGCCTCCTGCGTCGAGGATTCCGCCTCGACCGGCTCGGAAACCACGGCTGGTTCTGGAACTACAACCGGCTCGGAAACCACAGCCGGTTCTGGAACTACGGCGGGAGGCGTGCTCGAGTCATGCTCCGCCAGCAGCGTCGCAAGCGTCATCGTGGGTGCGATCGGTGCGGCCTCGAGCGCTGCGCCTTCCGCGATGACCGACATCGGGGAATCCGGAACGACGACGTCGGCGACCCACTTGTGTTCGACGAGTGACCGCACGATGGGCATATGCGAGCCACCGCCGATGAGCAACACAGCGTCCGGAGGCGACGGGTCCGCCCACGCGAGTGTTTGGAGGATCAGCGGGGCTGCGGCGTCGTCGAAGTCGTTGCGAGTGATCAGCACCGGCCCGTTGTTCGGCGCGCGGACGCCCGCAGCCGTGCTGAGCATCTCTTTGAGGTCACGGAAGAACACGCGGTATTCGCGTTCGCCTTCCGGCCCTTCGGCGGGGGGAAGGATCTCCTTGGCCATGACGATCGTCTCGACCATCCGGTCGAGGATGTCACCGGAAAGGATCGAGGTGCGTCGAGATTGGGTGACCTTGCCTGCTGCTACGTCCAACGTGAGCGCGGTCGTGCCGTTGGTTCCGAGGTCGAGCACCAGCAAGGCACGCGCAGTCGCGAGCCGTCCGATCGAGCGCGCATAGGCGAGCACCGCCGAACCCTCGTCGACCATTCGAATGGTGGAGGTTTCACTACTGTCGAGCGAGTCCAGTAGCGAGGCCACTACGTCCGAATCGCGTCCGGTGAGTACGACGTCGTCGAACGGTCCGCAGTCGGCAAGCTTGCCGTTCAGGAGCCAATGAGCTCCTTCGGCGTCTATCGAATCCTCGATGCGGCGCCCGTCTCTGAGGTACGAGATCCGGACGGCGCTCGGCTCCACAGCTACGCCGCAGACTCCACTCACCGGCACTGACGTTCCTTTGATTTAGCCCGACGACGCTCTCACTGTACTTCTATGGAACGCCTGAATTGATCGCTACAGCTGTGAGCCGGCATCTCGGAGCCGTGATGCTCCTCTCGATTGAGAGCCCGATTCTCAGGAATACGCTGGTAGGAAACTCATCCGTCAGCGATCAGTCGAATCGTGGCAGCGCTTCAAAACAATCTACTATATTGTTTGGGAAGGTCTGGGGAGACTGCTGGGTCGGAACACTCTGGTGTTGCAGACCCACGGTCAACACGAGGCCGCCCGGTCTCGGGAAGTTACGAGATTCAGTGGAGGTTCGTATGGAGACACTCGATATTGCCGATGTGGCCAGGATTCGAGAAGTTCTGGACAAATTCGGAAAGCTTCCACTTCCGGCTGCGGATATCGAAGACTCGGCCGATCTCTACGACAGCGGCCTCACCTCGCATGCCAGCGTCAACGTCATGATCGCTCTCGAGGACGAGTTCGACATCGAATTCCCCGACGCGATGCTGCAGAAGGCAACGTTCGCCAGTATCGAGTCCATCGCCACAGCCGTCGCACAGCTCACGGACTGAGGGCCATGACTACCGCTTACTGGGATGGCATCGATGTCTCGACCATGTCCGAGGTACTTACCACGGTGCGTGCGTTCGCAGACGAGGTCGATCGCGATGCACGATTCCCGACCGAGTCCATGGAGGCGATTCGCCAAGCCGGCCTCCTCGAGGCAGGAATTCCCGTGCACTTCGGTGGCGGCGGTCTTTCCCTTACCCAACTCGCTCATATCGCACGGTCACTAGGCGCAGAATGCGCCTCTTCGGCAATGATCTTCGTGATGCATCAGTCTCAGGTTCTGAGCATCGTCAGGCACGGCAAGTCCGACGCCATGGAATCGTTGCTGCGTCGGTTCGTGCTCGAACGTCCACTGGTGGCCTCGGCGACCACTGAGATCAACATCGGTGGCGACGTGCGAACCAGCGGGTGCGCGGTCGAATACGACGGCGATCGGATCATGTTGTCGAAAACCGCGCCGGTGATCTCTTATGGCGAATACGCACAGTTCGTCCTCGCGACGGCTCGCCGCTCGGTGGACAGTCCCCCGAGCGATCAGGTGTTGGTCGTCTGCGAGAAGCCGGACGTCGTGCTCGAACGCACCGGCGATTGGGACACCCTCGGGTTCCGTGGAACGTGCAGCCCCGGATTCCAACTCGAGGCAACCGCCACGACGTCGAACATTCTGGGTGACAGCTACGGCGATATCTCCGCGCAGACGATGCTGCCTGCCGCACACGTGCTCTGGAGTGCCGCGTGGCTTGGAATAGCGGATGCGGCAGTGACCAAGGCACGCAAGTCCGTTCGCAAGGCCGCCAGTCGCACGCCGGGAGTGACCCCTCCGAGCGCACTTCGGCTCGCCGAGCTGTATGTCGTGCACGAGCAGCTCGTAGACGCGGTATTCGGCGCGGCAGCAAAGTATGAGGCCATCGCGGACTCCCCCGGAGATCTCGGTGCCATCGGATTCGCGGTGCGGATCAACAACCTCAAGGTGACTGCGTCGTCACTCGTCATCGACATCGTCGGCAAAGCGCTGCAGATCTGCGGCATTTCCGGCTACCGACAGGACTCCGACATGAGCATCGGTCGTCACCTGCGGGACGCGCACGGCTCCGCCATCATGGTCAGCAACGAACGCATTCTCGGGCACAACTCCCAACTTGCGCTCGTCTACAAAGGTAACTGAATGACTACACACGCGAACCCCACCGAGATTTCCGAACTCGATTCTGCGCGAGCACGATTCCGCGAGGAACTCGTTGCCGCCGAGCTCCTCGTACCCAGCTCGGTGGAGGGTCTCTACGGCCGCTCGGGTGAGTTCGAGGACATCATCGACAGAATCGACCAGGTCGTCGACGCCGCGGGACGGTCCGAGCACGGATTCTCGGCTCCGCGATTCCGGTTCCCCCCGGTTTTTCCGCGGGAAGCATTCGAGCGCACCGACTACATCGCCTCGTTTCCCAACCTGACCGGTGCCATCAACACCTTCGACGGTGACAACAAGGCCCATGCCTCGTTGCTCGCGGACCGCGCCGAAGGCAAGGACTGGGATCACCACCTCGAATCCGCAGGCACCATGCTCGTGTCGGCCGCATGCCACCCGTCGTACTCGATGATGACGGGCGTACTTCCGGAAGAGGGCCGGTTGCTCGACATCTACGGCTACTGCTTCCGGCACGAGCCGGCCGTGGATCCTGCACGGATGCAAGCATTTCGGATGCACGAGTACGTTCGTGTCGGCACTCCGGACGAGGCCATCGCGCACCGCGAACGCTGGGTGGTGCGAGGTATGGAGGTGCTTGCCGATCTCGGCCTCGAAGCCGAAGCCGTCATCGCCAACGACCCGTTCTTCGGACGCGCAGGCCGCATGTTGGCCGCGAACCAGCGCAACGAGAATCTCAAGACCGAACTGGTCGTCAAGCTCTACGGAGACCTCGACGACGGCACTGCTGTGGTCTCGTGCAATTGCCACCGTGACCACTTCGGTCACACGTTCGGGATTTCCACGGTCGACGGCGAACCCGCACACAGCGCGTGCGTCGGCTTCGGCATGGAGCGCATCGCACTGGCGATGTTGCGCACCCACGGCCTCGACAGCCGAAAGTGGCCCGCTTCCATTTCCCGCTGAGCGAACGACAACTTACAACGAGGGGATCGTCCTGTGAGCACCCGAAGTACGGCAGAGCGAAACACCGACACCTCGCATGTCGACGTGCATCCGCATACTGCCGGCGGAAAGTACTCGACGTGGTTCGGCCCCGAATCGGAAAGCTTGTTCGGAACCGTGCATGTACCCGAAGGTGGGCGCGTACGTGGCGGTGTAATCCTCTGTCCGCCATTGGGTAAGGAGCAGGTCGACTCCTATCGAGGCTTGACACTGCTTGCTCAGAAGCTGTGTGATTCGGGTCTGCTCGTACTTCGGTTCGACTACTTCGGCACCGGAGATTCTGCCGGCGATCAGGATTCGGTGGACATCGTCTCGCGGTGGATCCGCAGCGTCGTCTCTGCCGCCCAGTTCGTACGCGCAAGCGGGGTCGACGCAGTGGCGCTCGTCGGATTGCGTGCGGGCGCGCTACTGAGTGCCGCGGCGTTCTCGGAGGTCGGTCCACTGACCGCAGTTGCCCTGTGGGACCCGGTCGTTCGCGGTCGGTCCTACCTGCGCGAGCAGCGTGCCCTGTATTCGGTCAGTGTCACGCAGGACTCCGATGAGGATGCTCGGGTGTCGATCATCGGTGCCGTTCTGCACCCGGATGTGGGCTCGGACCTCGCCGCTCTCGATATCTCCAAGCTCGAACCGCTCGGGTGCCCTGTTCTTGTCGCCACCCGCCCGGAACGCGCCGACGCCAAGCCCATCCGGACCTTGGTGGAGAAGCAGAACGCCGAAGAGCGCACGCTCTCCGATCACGAACTGTTCCTCGAACCTTCGGATTTCGAGGTGGTCATGCCCACTGCGGACATCACCCATCTGGCTCGTTGGCTCTCGGACCGTTTCATCGGTAGTGATGCGCCGGTCACCGTGCCACTGCGTGATCGTGCCGAATTCAGCAGCGGCGAGAATGCCGTGGTCGAGACGACACAATCCCTCGGGCCGAACGCACTGTTCGCTATCAGGACCACATCCCCGTCGTGCGCGACAGGCGGGCCGACCCTCGTGCTCTACCCGACCGCGAACGAACACCGAGTCGGACCTGTTCGACTGTGGGTCGAGATAGCCCGATACCTTGCCGCCCACGGTGTCTCGGTTCTTCGATTCGATCGCCGCGGCACCGGAGAAAGTGGGCCGGTCTCGGACAACGAGATCACCGAGCTCTACAGCGAAGAAGGAAACCAGGATGCACTGACGGCAGTGCAGCAAGCGGGAGCTGGACCGCGCAACGTCATGGTGTCCGGGATGTGCTCGGGTTCCTGGTACTCCAGCTTTGCCGCAGCCGAACTCGGCGTGAATTCCGTGGTCCTGTTGAACACCCTCGACTGGACCACCAAACGGCTCGAGTTCGTCAAACGTTCCTCGATGGTGCACGAGGACAAAGGCTTTGTCGCGTCCACATTGGATCGCCTGCACCATGTCGGCGTCCGGGTGAAGAACGGCCTGCAGCCTTCGATGCCGTATCGAGTGTGGTTGTGGCTCGGCTTACGCGGTCTCATCCAGGTTCCGGAGATTTCACTACGCATGTTGGAGTCGAAGAACGTGAAAACCACTGTCCTTCTGTCTCCGAAGGACACTGCATGGTTCGTGGACAACCGCGGCCCGGAGGGAATGCGTCGTCTGCGTAAGCAGTCCGACACCCGATCCGGTTCGACGACGGTCAAGTCCTTCGAGGTCGGCGATCACTCGCTGTACAGCCGCGATCTGCGGGAAACAGTTCGCCGAGAACTCGTCGACGCGGTGAACGAGGCCTTCGACATGGAGATCGGTTTACCTGCGCCCCCTGTACCTGTGCGGTGGCAGCCTCTGTGAAACACCGCGCACCGAAGATCGCACCACCGCGACACGACAATCTGGAGCGGCTCGAGTGGTATCCACTCGAACCTGTTCGTTGGGACATGGGCCTCATGTCTCACACGATGCCGATCCAGAAGGTCAGCCAGTCCCAGATCCCCTATCGACCCGACATACCGGGCGACCCGCGGATACCCGACACGGCTGCGACCGGCAAAAGTTCCGACCGCAACCTGGCACTGAACTCTCTGGCCTTGATGCTGTCCACCGTCATCACCGGTGGCCTCGGGTTGCTGTTCTGGGCTGCAGCCGGCCGGTTGTACCCGGTGGCCGAGGTCGGCAGCGCCTCCGCGGTGATCACCTCGGCCGTCATGCTCTCGACATTGTCCAACCTCAGTCTGGGCTCGATGTACGAGCGGTTTCTGCCCGATTCCGGCCGACTGGCACGGTCTTTCGTCGTGCGCGGCTACCTGACGATCACCGCGTTCGCGTTCGTCCTCGGGTGCGTGTTCCTCCTTCTCGCGCCGGTCGACAAGATGTTCACCAGCACCGCCGAAGTCGTCACGTTCCCACTGTTCGTTGCGGTACTCGCGGTGTTCGCGCTGCAAGATCAGACGTCGTCCGGGCTCGGAGTCGCACGCTGGGCAGCGGCGAAGAACGTCTTTCATGCCGTCGTGAAATTCGGTTTGCTTCTTGCTTTGTTCGCGACGGCTCGGAGCACGTCGATCATCGCCGCGTGGGCTATTCCCGCGGTCATCGCGTCCGTGGTCGTTCTTCGCCACATCCTGCGGGCGCTGCGAACCGAGCCGCGCTACAAGTTGGAGCCCAATCTTCCGCCGCGTCGAGAGCTGTGGTCGTACTTCGGATCCGCCTACGGCATCACCGCACTCGGTTCACTTGCTCCGCTGCTGATCCCGATGATCGTCGTAGCCACGTTGGGCACCGAGAGCAACGCGTATTTCTCGTTGACCTGGTCGATCGTCAGTGCCCTGTACATCCTGATCAGCGTTCTGGTCGGCCCGTTCGTCGCCGAGGTCGCAGCGCATCCGGATCAGTTCTCGCGATTGACCAAACGTTTCATGACGATGGTCGCAATCGTGGCGTTGGGTGGTTCGTTCTTCCTCGCTTTCATTGCACCGTTCGGGTTGGGAATCATCGGGGCGGAGTACCGCGAGAACGGCACGATCATCGTCCAGCTTGCTGCGTTCACCATCCCGCTCTCGGTCGTGGGATCCCTCTACGACGGTCTTGCGCGTGTCCAACGAAAGATGCGGTTGGCTGTCGTGGTGCAGGTGATCGCGACGTCGATCATCATCATCGGTTCGTTGAGCCTGTCGTCCTCTCTCGGCATCGCGGCTGTCGGCTGGGCATATCTGGCGGCCGAGGGATTCGGCGCACTCGTGTTGATCGTGCCGTTGATTCGATGGATCAGGCTGTTGTCACATCAGGACGGCCCGCCTCCACCGGAGGATCCGCTTCCTCCCGCCCCGTCCGGGCCACGCCCGTACCCGACGGGACTGGCCGAACGGCCGCAGCAGTTCGCGAACGGTGAGTACGCCCGCGAGTACAGCACCAGCGGTGCGCATCACATCGATTCCAGGCCTCGTATCTTCGACCCTGGCCGTATCCACGCTCCCTATCGTCGGCCGACACCGGAGGGTGGTGCGCAGTGAGCCGAAATGCGATCACCTACAAGGCAACTGCGATGGACATGTTGCGGTCGGATTCTCGGATCATCGGCGGACTCGGGCCCGCAGATTTCGGTGGCATCGAGCGTGTCCGAGCGCGGTTACACACGCTGGCCTTGGCTGGCCCTGCTGCACGACTGGGCTTGCGGGTCACGCCGTCGACGCAGCGGTGGGCCTACGAACCCGATGCAGTCTGCGTCGAGGTGGAATCCGCGCCACCGATCACGGCAGCGGGTATTGCCGATGCCCTGGTCGAACTCTCGACGACGGCATGCGCGGAAGTCCCGCTGCGAGGCCGTCTTGCCGGTGAGTACCTCCTTCTGGATCTGTCGCATGGATTGAGCGACGCGTTGCTGCCGGTGGAGCTTTACGCCTACCTGGCCGATCCTTCCGAAGATCCCCCTCTCCCTGCCTGGGCGACGGCACCGGTTGCGAAAAGCCCTCTGCCACGGGCGTTCAGCAGTTGGGCTGTTCGTAATCCATGCAGGGTCGGTGCTGTTCTGTACGGACGGCTACGTTCCTCACGCTCCGACTCGACGGCGACCGCCACGGAGACCACTGCGATGCCCAGACGCATCCCGTGGACTCGATCACCGGCGGTGGCAACGGCGACGTCACCCGCCGGTGCTCCGACGGCACTTCGCACCTGGCGCGACCGCAACGCCCCCGACCTGTCGGTGGCGTCGATGCTGTGCGGTTCCGTTGCGAATGCAATTGCTGCACAAGGAATTTCCGTCGCACAGTCGCTGACCTTCCTGTTCGATTGCAGGCGCTATCTCCCGACGAGCGATCTGGTGCTGGGGAACTTCGCAGTCGGAATCGACTTTCATGGGCTCGATCCCGCATCCCCACGTGCGGTCCACGGTGCCGTCGCCCACGCGATCGACAGTGGACGTCCGCTCGCTGCAGGGGCATTGAGCGCGCTGTCGTATCTGCGGACCCGAGCGGCGTTACCTGCCACCGCGGTCGATACCGCTCCGGTGAACGCCGACGCACGCTTGACGTTCTCCGACATCGGGCGGATACGGCAGTTGGACGGCATCGCGTGGACCACGGAACCTGAGAAGAGCCAGTTCTATCCGCTCAGCGAACCTGCGCTCCCCGACTCCATCGTGATCACGTCCATGCACGTCCGCGATACTTTCCAGGTGTCGGCGTCGTTCCACGGCAATGTCTTCGACGTCGAGACCGTCCAGTCCGCCTTGGACGTAGCATTGTCCGATCCCATCGCTATGCTCAGCGGCCAGGAGTGACCACCATGAGTACTCAACTTCGACAAGCCCGCGCAGCGCTGCAGGGCAAGCCGACGACGGGCCCCGACGCATCGTTGTGGGCCAGGATCGGCTACTGGGCCGGCTTGGCAGTGCTGCAGATTCTTCTCGTCGAGTTCGTCGTTGCCGCGTCCTGGCGCGGGCTCTACAGCTACCGCACCAACTTCGTCAGTGAACTCGGTGTCGCGTTCTGCGGGCCGACCGGCAATTGGCCGTGCAGCTCGCTGTATCCGTTGTTCAACGTGTCCATCACGCTGTTCGGTCTCTCCCTCGTCGTCGCCGCGACGGCGTGGATGGTCACCGGCGTCGTCGACGTTCGCGGCGGCGTTCTCCTGTGCGTGGCCGGGTTCGGCGGCATTGTCGCCGGAGTTGTGAACCAGGGCATGAACTATGGCGTGCACTCGTTCGGCGCGACCGTCTTCTTCGTCGTGGGAAGCCTTGGGTTGATCGTCGCTGGAGGTCACCGCTCGCTCCGCCGCACCATCGCTATCATCGTGACGACTCTCGGCGGGATCGGACTCACCGCGACGTTGTTGTACATCGGCGGTCACAGTGTCGGAATCGGGATCGGCGCGGTCGAGCGAATCGTCGTCTATTCCATCCTTGCCGGAACAGTGATATTGGCGGTAGCGCATCGCTCGACGGCTCGCCGCATGAAGATCGTGGCCTCCGCTGCCACCGCGAATCCAGTCGGACGTCGATGACGCAAAAGGTAGACCCGATGACCGTCGAGGTTTCCCGGCTCCCCTCTCCGGGCTCGATTCCACCGAAGAAGAGAAACAAGCTCTGGTCTCGGCTGCTGAGCGCTGCGGTAGTTGCGGCAACGGTCGCAGTGTCGGGCACGGTCGCATATCGAGAGTTGTGGGTGCAGCCGAGCGAGGACAAAGAAGGATCCGACGCGAGCGGAAACGGCAGCGAGTTCACCGTCTACGACGAGTTCGACGCCGCGCGGGGTAGCGCTCTCGACTCGAGCAAATGGACTTACGACACCGGCCGAACCGGGTGGGGAAACAACGAGAAACAGGACTACACCGACTCCACGGACAACTCGACTCAGGACGGATCGGGCAACCTCGACATCTCCGCCCTGGACACGGCCGGCGGATACACCTCGGCGCGGGTGACGACGAAGGACAAATTCGAATTCACCTACGGCCGCGTCGAAGCTCGCATCAAAATGCCTGCGGGCCAAGGGCTCCATCCGGCGTTCTGGCTTCTGGGCACCGACATCGATTCCGTCGGATGGCCGATCTCCGGCGAAATCGACGTGATCGAGACGCTCAATGCCGCCGACAACTATCACTCCGGCATCCATGCCCCGCAAGCCGACAGCGTGAACAGCCAGAAGGCGGGCACGTCGGGAATTCCGATCGAGCCGCTGTCCGAGGACTTTCACACCTACTGGGTCGAACGGTCGCCGAACAAGGTCGTCACAGGCATGGACGAGACCGTTCTCTCCACGATCACTCCCGCCGATCTGACCGGCGGTAACGAATACTGGGTGTTCGACAAGCCGTTCTATCTCCTGTTCAACGTTGCGGTCGCAGGGGACTGGCCGGGACCGACCACTGCCCAGACGAAGTTCCCCGCCACGATGTCCATCGACTGGGTTCGTTACCGAACCGACTGAAGCTCTTCGGCACCACCATGGCTGTATCGAAAGGATCTCCCCCGTGTTGAACCCCGCGCTCGAAAGATTGCAGTCACCGGAATGGGACGGCGCACTCTGGATCGGCGACGTCGACATCGAGCACGAGATGCCCGAGTCCCTGTCCCTGTCCCTGTCGGACGCGGAGGGGTATTCACGTGCACGGCTTCTCGTTCGGCACGGCATGGATCCGATGGGCTTCGTCGAACTTCCGATCGTGGACGGCTGCGTCCGCGTCGACACTCTCATCGAGCGGGTGCGCAAACTCGACGTCGTCGATCCCGGAGAATCTCCCGCCGTCGCGTCTGCGTTGTATCCGCTCACGCCTGCCGTCTCCGTCGTGATCTGCACGCGCGATCGGATCGATCATCTACGCGGGGCGTTGGCCTCGGTGCTGGCGGTGGACTACCAGGACTTCGAGGTCGTCGTCGTCGACAATGCGTCGCCGACGAACGCCACCGTCGATTACGTTCGATCACTGGCAGATCCACGGGTTCGTGTGGTGTCCGAGCCCATCGCCGGGTTGTCCCGTGCACGAAATACCGGTCTGCGTGCCGCTCGAAACTCCATCGTGGCGTTCACCGACGACGACGTGGCCGTCGACTCGTTGTGGCTTCGGAGCATTGCCCGCGGATTCCGACGCGGCGATCGGGTGACGTGCGTGTCGGGGATCGTCCCGAGCGGGGAGATCCGAACTCATGCGCAGGCCTACTTCGATCGCCGCGTCGGCTGGGCCAGTTCGGTGACGCCTCGGATCTACGACCTCGCGCATCCTCCTGCGGACGTTCCACTGTTCCCGTTCCAGGTCGGTATGTACGGCACGGGCGCGAATTTCGCCGTCTCCCGCGACCGCATGTTCGATCTCGGTGGATTCGACGAAGCATTGGGCGTCGGGTCTCCGACCAATGGCGGTGAAGACCTCGACATGTTCTTCCGCGTGCTCATGTCAGGGGACCAATTGGTCTACGAGCCTGCGTCGATCGTGTGGCATCGTCATCGCGCGGATTCGGACGCGCTCGCCGTCCAGGCTCGCGGGTACGGGCTCGGGCTGGGGGCATGGTTGATGACGGTGGCGACAGATCGACGGGCTGCGACTCTCGCGGCACGCGTCGCAGTGCGAAGGCTGGGTAGCGCCGTCCGCCTGTCGGTGAAGATGAGCAAGGTCGCCTCTCCCCCGGACGATCTCGCCGCGGACCTGCCGGACGGAATAGGCCGGATGGAGCTGCTGTCCATCGCCAAAGGTCCAGGTGCATTGCGTCGGAGCCGACGCGAGGGCCGCGTCCGTACACCGTTGTCGGAGGTGAGCCGTGTCCCTGTCCTCGACTGATGCACGCGACCTCGCCCATCGACCGGCGACGTCGCCACGCCCTGACATCCGGTTCGCCGACGTAGCAGTTGTTGCCGCATTGGCGGCGTTGGTGGCGATGGCACCGCTACCCGCCTCGATTCGTGCTGCTCTTCTCGCGGTGACCGTGTTCACCGGGCCCGGATCGGCGATTCTGACGTGGATCTACATTCCGCCGCGGGCTCGACTTGCTGCCGTTCCCATCCTGAGCCTCGCTTCCTTCGTTCTCGTCACGACAGCCGCTATGTGGGGTTACCAGTGGTCACCGCGCTGGATCACCGCGATCGTAGCGTTGGCGCAACTCGGATCCTCTGCCCTCTGGTATCGCAGGAACAGTGAATGGCCGGAGGTGCGGGGGTGGCAAGACTGGGCACGGCAGAGTTTCTCCCGTCAGTCGATCCGCGGACGCGTACAGGGTGCCGCCGAGATCGTGTGGGACCGAGAATTTCTTCGCCACAACGTCGCCGGCCTTTTGCTTGCGCTTGCTGTCGTGCTGTGGCTGCCTGCCCTGCCGGGGCTCGAGAGCGCCGGCTACTCACAGTTCGGGCTACTGTCCGCCGGCACCGGTCCTGTCCTGGTCATCTGCATGGCCTTGGTAGTCGTCGCTTTCCTGACGGCGGTTCGCCGTCATCAGCTGCGTATCGCTGTTGCTGCTATCGGCGTGGCCATTCTCGTACAGCGCGTGACGGTCACGCTCGTGACCGATGCTCCGGTGTACGAGTGGACGTACAAGCACGTCGCCGTCACCGAATACATTCTGGCGTTCGGGGCGTTGCCGCCCAACGGGATCGACATCTACGCGCAGTGGCCTGGCTTCTTCGTGGTCACGGCGTGGTTCGCTGAGGTCAGCAACCTTGGGATCCTCTCCCTCGCGCACGTTTTCGCACCGATGATTCACATCCTGACTGCGGTATTCGTTTATTCGCTCGCCCGGGTTCTCAAGGCTCGGCGGCGCGTTGCGATCACCGCGGCGATGATCGCGGAATTGGTGAACTGGGTCGGCCAGGACTACTACGCTCCACAGGCACTCGGTTTCGTTCTGGCCGTGGGCTTTCTGGTGCTACTGCTCGCGTCGACGCAACTGCGGGTTACAGGGTTCCTTGCCATCATCCCGTTCGCAGCGTTGGTACCCACGCACCAACTGACGCCGTACTGGCTGTTCGCAGTCACCGGCGTCCTGCTCGTCACGCGGCGAGCCAAACCGTGGTGGCTCATGTTTCCGCTGGCGATCATTCTTCTGGGGTATCTCTATCCCCGGTTGTCGATCGTTGCGCCGTACGGGCTGCTGTCCGGTTTCGATCCGGTGGAGAACGCAGCGAGCAACGTTCAGGCGCCGGGAATCCTGGGCAAGCAGGTGACCTCCCTGGTGTGCCGTGCCTTGTCGGCGGGTGTCTTCGCGCTGGCGATGGCATCGATCGTCTACGCCTGGCGAACCAAGAAAACGTTCTGGGCGCCGATGGTCATGGCCTTCGGCTCGATCGCTCTGCTCGCCGGGCAGAGCTACGGTGGCGAAGCGATCTTCCGGGTGTACTTGTACGCCATTCCCGGCTGTGCGTTGCTGATCGCCCCGATGTTGCTCGCCGCCCTGGATATGGAGCCGTCGGCGGCTCGTTCCACTATGGGCAAAGTAGGCGCCCGTGCCGCGTTGGCAGCTGCGGCTCTGGGGACCGTCGGCGCAGCGACCTTCGGGTTGCAGGGGTACTTCGGCTTGTGGCCGTTGATCATCGAGAATCGTGCGCAGGTCGACCAAACGCGGGACCTGGTCGCGCAGGCGCCCGCGGGCTCGACGTTCACCCTGCTCTATCCCGCCGGCTACCCGATCAGGTCGACGGCAAAGTACGTCGAGCAGGCCGAGGCGAACGAGCTGTTCGACGCGCCCCTGAACTATTACGGCCCCGAATACATGCTCGAGTTCCCGACGGCCGAGCAACTCGAAGCCTTCGACTGGGACGCGTCGCAGCGCGACACGCCGTCGTACGTAATTTTGACCCGCCAGTCGCTCGAGTCGATGAAGTACTACGGATTCATGCAGGAAGGTGCTGCGGAGACGTTCGAGCGTTGGTTGAGGTCGAATCCTGCCTGGTCGGTGCGGTCGCAGGATGCCGACACCATCGTCTTCGAGCGGCAAGTCCCTTAAACATTCAATTGGTATGATGAAGGTCTCACAAACAGCACGTCAGATTGTTTATGCGTGGCTTGACAATCCCAAAGCATATTTTAAGCTATATCCAGGTCGAAACAGAATGTCGCGCGTTCAGATAACAGGGCGCGCACTTCTACAGTCTGCGGGATCCGCCGGGGGTCGCGCCGCAGATGTTCCGAGCCTAGGTCGGTCACCTCACTAATATCTTTTTGGAATGGGAATGAAATCCATGAACCCGCGCATCAGTATCGTCATCCCCACTCTCAACGAGGCTGCAAATTTGCGCCACGTTCTGCCCCTGCTGTCACAAAATTACGAACTCATCTTGGTCGACGGCGGTTCCGTCGACGGGACCATCGATGCCGCTCGTGAGATTCGCGGAGACATCCGCATCATCAAGCAGACACGCAAGGGCAAGGGCAACGCTCTCGCGTGCGGGTTCGAGGCCGCAACCGGCGACATCATCGTGATGTTCGACGCCGACGGCTCGGCCAACGCCGACGAGATTCCACGCTTCGTCGATGCGCTTCTCGCCGGAGCCGATTTCGCGAAGGGCTCGCGCTTCACCGCCGGCGGCGGAAGCCACGACATCACTCCCCTGCGTCGCGCGGGTAACGGTGGCCTGCATCTCGTCGCGAACACGCTCTTCGGAACCAAGTTCTCCGATTTGTGCTACGGCTACAACGCATTCTGGCGCGATCTGGTTCCGGTGCTGGACTTGCCGGCACTCGAGCAGGAGCACGCCGAGGGCGAGATGCTCTGGGGCGACGGCTTCGAGATCGAGACCATCATCAATTGCCGTTTCGCCGAAGCCGACGTTCGGATTCAGGAAGTGCCGAGCATCGAGTTGGCTCGGATCTACGGCCAGTCCAACCTCCGCACGTTCTCCGACGGTTTCCGCGTACTCCGCACACTGTTCACCGAGCGCTTGCGTGCACGTCGGCTGGCCAAGCAGTCCATCCCGCGTCCGAGCCGCAGCACCAACGATGCGCGTACCGACATGGACCTCGAGTTCGAAGCGTTCGAGGCCTTCGAAGAAATGAATTCGATTCCGCTGCACAAGAAATCGGCGTGAGCGAGCTCACCTCGTCGGTCGTCGTCTGCGCTTACACGCTCGATCGCTGGGACGACCTCAGTGCGGCAGTCGATGCGGTGTTGGGCCAGTCCACGCCTGCGACGGAACTACTCGTCGTCATCGACCACAACGAGAGGTTGTTCGAGCGCGCGAGGGACGAATTTCTGCCGCGCAGCTCGGCCGTAACAGTCGTCGAGAATTCGCATCCGCGTGGCTTGTCCGGGGCCCGCAACACTTCGTTGGACCTCGCGATGGGTGACATCGTGGTGTTCCTCGACGATGACGCAGCACCACGTTCGACCGAGTGGATCGCCTCTATTTCGGCTCACTACGCAGACCCCACGGTGTATGCCGTGGGCGGGTCCGCGCACCCGGTCTGGCCCAGTTCACGTCCCGCTTTTCTACCGACCGAGGTCGCGGGAGAACCGGGTGAGCTGGATTGGATCGTGGGCTGTACTTACCGGGGCCAGCCCACGACGACTTCGACGGTTCGCAACCTCATGGGCGCCAACATGTCTTTCCGTCGCGCGCCGATCGTGGAGCTCGGCGGTTTCATCTCCGGGATCGGCCGCATCGGGCGTATTCCGTTGGGCTGCGAGGAGACCGAACTGTGCATCAGGCTCCGTCAGACTCACCCCGAAGCGCAGATCCTCTTCGACCCGTCGATCGCCGTCGACCACAATGTGAGTGCCGATCGTACGCGGCCCCGTTATCTCCTCTCGCGCAGCTATGCCGAGGGAGTTTCCAAAGCTGCCATCGCGCGTCTCATCGGCCCCGGAGACGCCTTGTCTTCCGAGCGTTCGTACACGGCCAAAATTCTGCCGCGTGCAGTCGGACGTGAAACTGCTGCGGCGGCACGGGGAAACCCGGTTCGCCTGTGGGGCGCCCTCGCTGTCGTCACCAGTCTCGGTGCAGCTGGATTCGGTTATGCGCGTGGACGATTGAGCCGTATTTCCGGTTAACGGATCTGCGCCCGCTTCACCGAATTGAGCGCGCGCACATGCCCTGCCGGCTTCGGTCCCCCGCCAGTCAGTGTCACAGTTCGGCTCGCCCCCGCGGCGAGGTGGAACCACGAGTCGCTGGTATCGAATCCGCCGACGTCGACACACACGTACTGTGCGGCCCAGTTCGTCGACACGGTCAGCGACCACCGACCTGGCTCCACTGGTTCGACCCGGGCGGACAGTCCTACATCGTTTTGTCGAACGTGGACGTCACCGATGAGGTGAGTTGCCTCGGCGACTCGAATGCCGGCAAGGTCTTCCAGCTCCACGACCACCGCGGCGTACGTCTGGGTACCGAATCGATATGCATGGTTGACGTCGGCGAACGTTCCGATGACCCGATCGAGCGCAAGCTTCGCCGAACTGTGTCCCGCAAGTTCGATGGACTGCTCGTAGGGCTCGCCGATTCGGCCCGTCGTACCGTGCAGCGACACCCGAAGAGTTCCCAGCAATGGCTCAGCCGTGTCGTCGACCAGCTCGATGCTCAGACCGTCGAGACCATCGTCTACGAGGAACACCGCGATCGGGCTGCTGACACGCGTCAGGCTGTACCACGGCGCCTTCGGGTCTCCTGCGGAGTCGATCAGTCCCCAACCGGCTCCCGGAACCAGGTCACGGAGTGTCAGCACCAATGCGCCGCTGCACTCGGATTCAGTTCTGCGCCAATGCGAATAGGATGCCGTTACCGCTTCACACACGGCCGCGCGTCCATAGTCGAGATATAGTTCGGCATCGGTTCGACGGACCAGGTGAGGGTCGACTGCGAAGATGGTTCGAACGTAGTGATCACGGACATCCTCGAAGTCCCAGGACGATCCACGGTCGCGTGGCACCGCAGACTTCCAGTCGGGATGATGGCCGGCAACGTTGGCGGAGCCGAACATTCGATCCACCGCTCGTCGCTCCGGCGGGATCGAGAACGCCAGGCATTCGGCAGCGAAACGTACACGCGCCGTGCGTACGTCGGTGATCGGCCGCAGATAGCCTCCGACACCGAAGTAGTGCGCGATTCCGTCACCGATGTGGGTGTGCAGTTCACCGGACGTCGACGACGGACTGGAGGTGACGTAGGCGGTGCCGGCGAGGCAGTTCTCGAGGATCTCGGGAACCACACTGTCCAGCAATGGCATTTGTTGATCGGCAGCCGAGATCCCCAGCATCGTGGGCTGTTGCTGCGTCTCACTGCCACCACTGACGACGGCCAACGCCGGGTTGCCCCCAACGATCGCGAACAGTGCTTCGAGTTCGCGTTCGACGACCTCCACGAACTCATGATCCTGCGGCGGATCGGTGGTGGCGAACATAAAATCCTGCCAAACCAAGATGCCCAATTCGCCACAGAGGGACCAGAATTGACGCTGTTCGTACATCAGCGTTCCGACAATGCGGATCATGTTCAGTCCCGCGTCGCGTATACGCAGTAACTCCGTGCGCATTACTTCTTCCTCGACCCACAGTCGTGTCGGATCGAGAGGAGTCCAACAACCGCCGCGAGCAAAAACCCGAACACCGTTGACGCTCAGTTCCACCGATCGTCCGTGCCGAAGCAGCTCGGTTCGACGAAAACCGACCATTGCACTGTGCACACGATCTTCGTCGACGGTCACGGACACGGGGTACTGGACCGGCTCACCGTGTGTATGCGGCCACCAGAAGCTGACATCCGGGATGGTCACGGACACATCGAAATCTGCGGAGTCGACGGCGTAGGAGAACCGATGCTCACCGATGTCGAGGGTTACCGCCGACACCGTCTCGTCGAGATCTGCACGGACTCGCAGCACCCCGTTCGCCCCGTCGACCGTGGTGTGGAGCCGGCAGTTTCGCGCACGGGATCGTGGCCGTAGCGTCACCGGGCGCCACAGGCCGATCGGGGCAGGAACCGGTCCGTAGACGGGGGCGCGGCCGAGCAGGGTGGTGCGTTCGTGTCGCAGGCCTTGCTTGTCCACCAGCGAGGATCGCCACCGTCCTCGAGGCTTTCTACTGCCGAGGACGACGTCCATCGACTCGACACGCACCGCTATCTCGACGACGGAGATACCGGCCGGAAGGTCGAGGGTCGTCGGTACGAACATGGATCGGACCTGGGCAGCCTCCGCGCCGTCGACCCAGATCGTTGCCCGCGTCGCGATGCCCTCGAACGTC
The DNA here is from genome assembly GCF_002091955.1 of Rhodococcus sp. 1168. Classification (GTDB taxonomy): domain Bacteria; phylum Actinomycetota; class Actinomycetes; order Mycobacteriales; family Mycobacteriaceae; genus Rhodococcoides. The sequence continues at coordinate 30,139 of NZ_MKKY01000032.1, forward strand.
AGGGTCGTAGCGATACCGCTGGGTACGGACACAGAGGTGGTGAACCACCAGTCGGACGCGTCGAGATCGGGCCGGTCCACCACCGAGGCGACGGTGCCCGGCACGAGAGCAACACACCACTCGGCGTCCTTGTCGAGCTCACCTGGATGCAGACACGATCCCGGTGCCGTTGCAGTCAGGTGCCACTCGGCGCCATCCAGAAAGTCCTCGAGATCTCTGCTCACCCAGTTATCTTCCACTCACAGAGCGAGCGAGAGGACATCCATCGCTGCACTCCAGCTCGCGGTCATCTCCGCGAGTGGCTCTTCGAGCGATACCGCGCGCCCTCGCGCGGCGCGGGCCATGCGGAACTGAACGGCTTTCGCGCCCTGAGCCACCTGCAGAAAATGAGGCACAGCCGCGCCGATACCGTCCACACCCCTGGCCTCGAGATACCCGCAGAGGTCTGCGGCGAGCTCGGCGCTTGCGCCGCACTGGCGGAGCAAACCGAACGACCACAGATGGAATGCGTCGGGGCCGGACCGCTGGACCAGTGGGATATCGGCGATGACGCGTCGGGCAAGGGCGTCGACGGGGTTACTCGACGGCCTCCGCGCGAAGTGCGCACGCGCAAGGTCGAGGTCGCGGTCGTCTACACCACTCGCAATGGTGTTGCGGCCGAGGTCGATCTGCTCGACGTACGGAAGAAGGACCTCGGGATGCGGAGTGGGGACGAGATTGAAAACGCCGTCGAAATCTGCGCCGGAAAGCTCGAAGTAACCGCGGTTGTGGAAATAGCCGAGCACTTTCTCGGTCTCGTCCAGCGAGTTCGGAACGATCGTGGTCTTGGTGTGATTGTTGCGGTAACTGGTGCCCGAGGTGTCGGGCAACCAGAAACCGTCGACCTCCACGGTGACGAGCACACCGTCCTCGAGCCCCTCACGGATGTGCTCGAGGACGGAACGCCACACGTTCATCTCGTGCACGTCTATGCCGTAGAGCGTGCGGAGGTCCTCGGATTGCATCTTGACGAAGTCCCACTGCCGACCGTCGCAGCCGGCGCTCAACACGAACGCCAACGCTGGAACCGGATCGGCGCCCAGCGAATGGAGGAGTTCGATCCACAGATCGACATAGCAGTTGGTTTCGGTCCATACCCGATCGTGGGAGTGGATGGAATGCGTCTCGTACGTCGAGGGGTCAAGGCTCAGCAGGCGCAGCGCTGCTGCAGCATTGCCGTCCGACGCGACCGCGTCGGTATACCCAGGGATGACCGAACTGTCTGACGCCACTGTGCCTCCTGCCGGATGACAAGCTCAGGGCCCGAAGTCGAATTGCCCATTTTGCCTGGATCGAGGGCTCAATACTAAACAATCGGTCTGTTTAGCGTCCAATCGAAGACTGTACAATTATTTGAGGCGCTGAAGCTGGCGGTTGGCCTGATCGACAAGTCGTGACACAACGGGTTGTCGGAACCGGTCGCAATCACAGAGCGAGCAGTCGCTTCCCTTGCGGTAATGCTGATGCGCGGTCCGCTGATGACGACACTTGCATACCGCGTCCGAGCTGGTCATAACCGTGAGTCTAGTCAATATTTCACTCAACTTTTGCCGCGTGCGGCTCATAAAACCGGAGGCACCACAGTGCGACGCGTCTTACGTGGGACGGCGCTTGCAATTGCGTGGTCGATCCTGGTTTTCACCATCGCGATGCTGGCCGTTCGCCAACTGGGTGTGACGCAGATCACGCTAGTGGCGCTCGTGGTCGGAGCCCCCTACTTCGCGGTGATCGCCGCCGTGGCAGCGATCCTTTTCGCCGTGACGCGCTCACGCGTCGGTCTGGTCACCGCAGTGACGCTCGCGATCCTCCTCGTCGGCATCCAGATCCCCCGGTTCATCGCAGACAACGCGACCGCCACCGGGCAGGACATCACCGTCCTGACGGTCAATGTCGCGCATGGTGATGCCGATGCCGCAGCGATCGTCGACGAGATCCGTACGAGCGATGCCGATCTTCTCGCCGTGCAAGAACTCACCCCCGCCGAGGTCGACGATCTCACCCGGGCCGGGATCGCCGATGTGCTGCCCTACAGCTTCACCGCCGCTCTCCCGGTCTCGGACGGCACCGGCTTGTGGAGCAAGACTCCTCTCACCGACGGCACTCGACTGTCCGACTTCGGTTTCGTACCGGTTCAGGCGAATACCGTCATCGGGAGCGTCGCGGTGACCGTGGTTGCGTTTCACGCCATGTCGCCTGCAACACCTCTCCACGCCGTGCAGTGGGCCGAGGACCTGGACCGGATGCGCGCCTTGATGGAGTCCTACCCGGGAACTGTGCTGATAGCTGGGGACTTCAACGCCACGGGCGATCACCGACAGTTCCGCGATCTGGCAAGCGCGGGCTTCGTCGACGCCGCCGGACGGGCGGGATCAGGATTGTTCCGCACTTTCCCCTCGAACCGTCCGCTGGCACAGCTCGACCACGTGGTCACGAGCGACACGGTCGACGCGCTCGAGGTGCATCCCGTACCGATCCCCGATTCCGACCACCTCGCGGTGTCCGCGCGACTTCGACTGCCGGGCGCGTGAACTAGAACCGCGGCAGCTCGAACACCGGCGGCGGAGGTAGCTGAAACTGTGGAAGCTTCAAGCCCGGCAGACCCGGGATCAGAGGCGGCGGCTCCGGTGGCGGTGCCGGAGCCGGAGCGGGCGTCGGGTCCTCGTATTGCGGCGCCTCGTAGGTCTCGACCGGTTCCGGCGCCGGAACCACCGGCTGGGGCGTCGGCCGGGGCACCATGGTCGTGGACGGTGCGGGGCGTGTAGTCGACGGCATGGTCGTCGTAGGTTCGACGTTGTCCGTGGGCGCACTTGTCGAGTTGTCGGAATTGCCGTACCCGAGAGTGAGACCGAGGGCGGCGATGAGTCCCAACCCGCCCGCCACGAGCGCCGCGCCACGAACCTTTCGGGTGGACGTTGCAGGTTTGTCTACCGGCTCCGGGCTCAGCCACTCGGGGGCACCGGAGAGCGCCAACGACGACGCGGCCTCGGTGGCCAGGTTCTCCACCGGCGTCGCGAGCAGGGCGGCTCCCTTGGCTGCGACCGACTCGGGATCACCAGGCGTCACCACTGGCAGTCCGGTCCACGACCCGATGATGGTCTCGACCAACGGAATGCGAGCGCCACCGCCGATCAGGAACACGGCATCGACGTACTGCGGTGATCGAGTCAGCACATCCCGAAGCAACCGTGCCGAGTACTCGATAGGGACCGTGACGAGCGCCTCGAACGCCTCACGGGAGATGAGGATGACGCCGCTGTCACCCGGAAGGCAGACTGCGCCGTTGACGGACAGTTGCTCCTTCGCGATACGGCACCGGCTGGTGAACTCGGCGATACCGAGTGCTGGAGGTGGCTCTGCACCGCGCCTGGCGAGTTGGTTGTCGCAGATGAGTCGATCGAAATCGTCACCGCTGATGTCGGTGGTCCGTTCGGCCAGCAGCACGTCGCCGGTCGCGCGATCGATCACGCTGATGGTCAGACCCGAGCTGCCCAGGTCGTATAGCCCGATAGTGCCGAAGTTGCCCAGCTCGCCGGAGGCTTCCAGATAGGCCAGAGCTGCTCTGGCCTCGGGGACGAGCCGGTAGTTGTAGAGACGTTGGTTCGCCATCGCTTGCTGAATCTCACCGAACTGCTGCTGATCGCGGTAGGCGACGCCGGTCGCCTCGACTTCGGGGCATCCGTTGCGCTGCGAGAGGACCACACCGATCGACTCGGCGGCTACATCTTCCGCGCAGTCCTGCCAGTAGGCATCGACCGTGTCACTGAAGAAGTCGAGCCCTTGACTGTCTGCTTGCTCGCCTGCCGAGTACAGCCGCAAGTCGGGACGAGCCATCCGGACGGCGCTCGACCCCACCGAAACACCGAGAACCTCAGTCATGACCTGCCTTACTTGGATGCGCACGTATCGAGCGCACGCCACTGGGACTCGCCACAGAAAGAGATATGACTATCCACTTTCGGTGCCCCACTCGGCAATACTGTAGCGCGGCCGTTGCTCGATGGCGATCGCCGTAACGTAGACCCCGTGCATATCCTCTTCGTTTGTACAGGCAACATCTGCCGCTCCCCTACCGCCGAACGTCTGGCTCTGGCGTACGCCGCCGAAGGCGGGTTGGCGTTGACCGCCTCCAGTGCCGGGACCCACGGCTTGACCGGTCACCCCATGGACCAACCCGCTGCCACCGTCTTGCGCCAACTGGGCGGAGACGACGAGGGCTTCGTCGCGCGACGCATCTCCCCTCGCATGGTGGAGGAAGCGGACCTGATCCTGACCATGACGAGCCGTCACCGCGACGCAGTGCTGGGCATCGCGCCGCGCAGGCTGCGCCGGACGTTCACGTTGCTCGAGGCTGCAGAACTCGCGCGGTCTTCCGGAGCCACCTCCCTCGACCAGATCGCCGACGCCCGAGCAAAACACTCGGTATCGACCTTGGACATCGAGGATCCGTACAAGCGGGCGCACGAGATGTACGAGGAAATCGGACAGCAAATAGCCGATACTCTGCCCGAAATACTTCGGTTGATATGACTCGCGGTCCGTTTGTATCCCACTCGGGCGGTTGGCTTGACCACGGGATACGCGTTAACGGTCAAACGTACGGTCCGGTATCTTTCGGGTAGGAAATTTGCCATCACATGATGCAAGATGTGACTCATGCCGATGTATCAGGTCAGAACCGAGGACGAAGTACTCGCCGAAGCCGAGCTTGCGACCGACAGCAAAGCGATGACATGGGCTGTCCGCATGACGACCGTGCACCGTAAGGTGCTCCGCGGGCGGCGATGGCAGGGCCACCGACTCGTGGGCGGCGTATGGGAGCACCGATTCGGCGGAGGCCGCCGTACCGCAGCACGCGGCGATGCCGCTGCCGGCTGAGCGTCACTCACTCTTTCTGCGGTAGCGTTCGCAGGTCATTTCCGCGGTAACTCGGCCGGCGGGAACCGGAGTGAGGGTTGATCTACATGCGCGACAAAGTCATCGCGGTATCGGCGGTGGCAATCGCAGGTGTCGCAGGAGCCGTCGGACTGACCATCGGAGCGCTGGGCGGAGCGTTCGCCGATACGACCTCCACGGTGCAACCCCCGGCCCTGCGATCGGATCTGAGCTCCGCTGCGCGCGCCGCTCCGTCCACCGGCATCCTCGTCCCGCCGTCGCCGACATGGAAGGTGGCGGTGCCCACGACGCCCAAACCCACCACGACTACCCAGACCGCCACGACGCCGCCCACGCCTTCAGGCATGACGACTGCCAAGGCCCCCGCCGCGAGTACTGCCGAGTCGTCGTCGGCGAGTACGCCTCGCAGCAACGCCCGCCAACAGCCGCGCGCATCCTCCGCGAAAACCGAGACCACACCGAAGCGCTGAGGGATTCCGTCTTCGCCTCAGGCAGGGGTGAATCCGATTTCCGATATCTCGGATGCGAATCCGGATGTCGCGGGTGCAAGCTCGGACACCCACACCAGCACCGCACGTGAGCCCGGAACCACCTCGGTGGGGATGGTCGTCACACCGCGTCCGGTGACAGCGGACCCGAGGACGCGCGTCGAGCTCAGCGTGCCGTTCGGTTCCGGTGGCGTCCGGATCTCCACGGTCGTACCGGCCACCGGGGTCGAAACCCAGACCTCGTCGAAGTCCACCTGATAAGCGAAGTTCACGACAAGGCCGATTCCATTGTTGGTCGTGCCGAAGGGGCTTCGGTAATCGTCCGTGGACCATGCGGTCGCCGGGTTCGCGTCGATGGCCAGTCGGGCATCTTCTGGGTTGTCCGGGCTGCGCACCGCGGACCACACCTCGGCACCGACCGGCAGAATCGGTGCCGGCGGCGGTTTGGTCGGCATCGCCGACGGCAGTTCCGGCGCCGCGGCCACGTTGGATACGTCGCCGAGGTTGTTCGCCAGCATCGTCGTGGACAGTAACCACCCCATCAAGCCGAAGGCCGCGACCGCTGCGACTGCAGCGAGCACCCACGTCAACTGTCGACGTGGCCCTGCGGCATCGGCGTCGGGTGGTGCCTCGGCCGGTGGAGCGAACGGACGGCGAGACCCTAGCTCCTCGATCACCGCGACGTACGGCGTCGTTTCCAGAACGTCGAACTGTCCGTCCCTTCGCCGTCCGTGCGCACGCGCGGTCTCGATGAATTTTCCAATCGCGTCAGGGCTCGGGTCGTGGGTCTGAATTACCGCGATCCGGAACAGCGATAGGGAAAAGTCACGACCAGATGTCAGGTCTTTGGCACGCCAGCGGGCACCCCAGCCGATGGACGGGCGACGCTGCAGCAATCGATACCGGTCCGCAACCACGGCACCGGGCACCTGCGAAGCATTCACTTGCGCCTCCACCCTCGGACTATGTCCCGATGGAGCGATTGTGCTACTTCACAATGTGCATGTCATGGCATTGACCGAAGTCGGGTAGTGCCACTCCGGTCAAACAGAAACAGTTGCGTCCCAGATGAGGCGGACTGTCGTGCCGTCGTGGTCGGACGTCACGGCCGTGGTGTCCGCGAGAGCATGCATCAGGGGGACACCCCGTCCACGGGTGGCGTCGGGCGCATGGACAGCCCACTCACCGTGGTCGCAGACGACCACTTCGATGGAACCGGTCGACGGAACGAACTGCGCATGCAGGTCCAGCGTGCCCGGTTCGGCTGCATCGGAGTACGCGTGCTCGACGGAATTGGCCAGCGCCTCGTAGGTTGCCAATACCACGTCGTAGGCACGGTTGGGGTCGACGGCGAGACCGGTCAGCCACTGGCTCAGTGCGATCCGGAGTGCGGACGCTCGATCCGGCACGGCGGCTTCCCCATCGAAGTCCAGATTCATGGCATCCTCGAGTCGCGGGCCGGAGTTCGGTTCGGTGGCAGGAGGGACCAGAGGGTCGCTCCCACCGAACACAATTGCCATCATTGCTCCGTCATACCCAAAGCGTCAGGATTTACCCACCTGAAGCGCATCCAGCGCCTCCTCTACCGTCGCGAAGATTCCGAATAGCTGATCGAGCCCGATCAGCGTCAGTGGCCGGCCCGTGGCTGGGCCGTCCGCGACCACGGCAAATCCTGCCGTGTCACCGAGTTTCTGATGCGTGGAGGCCAGCAGCGACATTCCCGCAGAAGCTAGGAATCCGACGTTGGAAAGATCGATGACGAGGGCTGTCGGCTGCTTCCCGCAGACCAACTCCACCGATTCCGTCAGCTGCGGCGCGGTCACCAAATCGAGCTCACCGGAGACCGTCACGATGGCCGCAGTGCCACGCCACTGAACAGCCACGTCGAAATGTTGAGGGCCGAGCCCTGACTCGTCAAGCGTCACAGTCGACAAACATACCCGAGGAACGCAAGTCCCCTCATCTGGTGTGATTCTCGACGCCGGACGCTCTCTCACCTGGCGTCGCTGCCGATTCGCACTAGGGTGAAATGCGATGAGCTACGACAGATTTCCTTCCACCGTCGCGGTAGCCGTCGGCGGTGCGTTCGGGGCGATGGTCCGCTACGAAATCTGGGATCGACGCGAGTCCGCGCGATGGCTTCTGCTGAGCACGTTCTCGATCAACGTGGTCGGGTGCCTACTCCTCGGTGCCGCGTTGGGCTACCTGTCGGGCCGCGCAGCGCCGATCCTGCGGCCCCTCGTCATCGGGACGTCCTGCGGTTTCACCACTTTCAGCTTCTATGCGCTGCAGGGAGTCACGCATGACGATGCTTGGAATTCGGTCGTCTACATCGTGGTGACGCCCATCGTGGCCGTCGCAGCGCTCGGTATCGGCGCGCTCATCACTCGCCCCCACGAGTCCGTCGGATGACCGTGCTGCTCCTCGTCGCCCTCGGTGGCGCGTGCGGAGCACTCGCGCATTACGTGATCACCGGCTCGGTCACCGACAGTCGACGGGTCCTCCTGCTGACGATGGTCTCCTGCGGAGCACTCGGACTGATAGCGGCCGCGACGCCCCCGCAGTGGGTCCTCGGCCTCGCAGGCTTCGGCTTCCTCGCCTCGCTGGCGCCGATGTCCTCGGTTGCTCTGCTGACCGTCGGGTACGCGCGCCGACGCCGGTTTCGAGTGGCGGCACTTTTTCTCACCGCCAATGTCGTAGGTGCGATCGCCTGCGCGATGCTCGGGTTCCTACTGTGGAAGTCCGGTGTCACGCTCTACGACAAACTCTGACCCGCTCAGACGTTGCCGCATCCGCCCTGCACGCCGGCTTTGACGAAGCCCGCAATCTGATAGAGGTAGGTGTACTCCCATTGCACGAGCGAGAAGTCATAGGTGCGTGGGACCGGACGCATGGTGACCTCGCCGTCGAAGCACTGCCCGAAGATGAATCGAGAGCGCGGCAGATGGTAGCGCCAGCTCACGACGATGACATGTTTCCAGCCACGTTCCTGCGCAAGCTGCTGGGTGAAAATGGCTTCCCCACGAGTCGTACTGGGGACGGGATCGACACACAGCACGGTGTATTTCGACGTCTTCTTGTCGCAATACTTCTTCATCACCGGATCCTTGGCACCGTATGGATCCGACAGCACCACCGTGTCGGCAACACCTTGCTCGGCCAGGGACACACCGTACGCCTCACGGCCGTCGTGCTCACCGCCCAGAACGATGATCGCGTCCGCAGAGGCCACCGGGTCGATCGCAGCCCTAGTGAACGTCAGGTATCCGCCGAATCCGATCAATGAGACAAGTAGCACCGGAAGCATGATGGCAACAATGACCAAAGGGCTCCGGCGAATCACACCTCGAGCCTAATCAGCTAGGCCGACCGGTGCATTTTCAGCGACCAACGTCACCTTGTGGGGTGGCCGTTTCGGGATGCCCACCGACCGCTTGAATGGGCCATTCACGCGTTGGGAGCCGACCTCCCCGCTTGAATGGACCACCGAAGTCATCAGATCGTATGAATGTCACATTGAAGCGATGGGTGGGCCGCCGAAACCGCCCGACCTCCCCGCTTGAATGGACCACCGAAGTCATCAGATCGTATGAATGTCACATTGAAGCGATGGGTGGGCCGCCGAAACCGCCCGACCTCCCCGCTTGAATGGACCATTCACGCGCAAAACCGGCCGCCGAAAACGGCAACCGGTCGCGCGAAGGACCTACTGGCTCGGCTGCGGCAGGTTGCAGTCCGTGACCTTCGGGTTGACGCCTGCGTAGTTGAGCGGGCCTGCGACGACCGTGAGAGCGATAGTGCCGACACCTGCACAGTTCTCGGGCGCACTGGAGACGTATCCGCGTTGGAATACTGCGATACCTCCAACCACGAGCCATATAAGGACGATCAGAGTGACGAACCGCATGATGAAACCCCTCCCGTAGCCGACCGTCGGCTACCGCGAACGAACATATACCCCCACGATCGGGCCCCAAACCCTCTGCGCTGCCGGGAAAACCACCTATCAGCAGATCAGCCCGCGACGCGAGTGGCCGTGATCGACCCGGCCGGCGATCTCAGCGTCACAGTGCCTTCGCCGAGTGTCCGTACCGGTGTGGAGTCGCGGAATTCCTGTAGCCAGCGGTCCTGCTCCATCAGCGCATCGTCGCATGCCATCATCGTCGATCCCATCGGACCGTTCGACGCCCCGGCGCCGGGTCCGTCGATCACCCCGGCGTCATTGTTCAGGGCTCCGAAGAAGGTGTTGCATCCAGCGCTGAATGCGACGGCGTCGCCGGTGGTCGCCATCGAGATCGTCATCGAAGTGCCTGGGACGAGGGCGTGTCCGCTCACCTCGGCCGCTTCGAACTCCACCGCATCGGTATCCGGTTGCGCTCCAGCACTTTCCGAAGCACTCTCCCACCCTGCCGACGAACCGCTGCCCTGACCGCATGCCGATAGGAGGGCACAGACGAGGGCGATCATCACACTGTTACGCACTACGCCGACTCGAACGAATGTCATCGATGCACTCCCTGGCAGACTCGACGGGCCCGAGTATGCGCCCGCACGCTCTCTACTGGGGCCATCCGTCCGGTTCAGTGCAACGGTTTGAGCACCCGACTCGGCACCCAATGCGTGACCGTCTCACTACGATCCTTCGACATCAGCTCGTAGGTGACTCTGCCGATCCAGTCGCCGTCGACGGTCATCGACCATTCCGTCAGGTCTCCGGGCACCACTTTTCTGACGTCGAATCCCTCCGCGGTGTAATTGCCGTGATGGTGCGGTGGCTGCGGATAGAGAATCGCCAGGTCGATCAACACCTTGACCGACGGGGTGAGCACCTCGAACGGTCGACGCGAATCTGCACCTCCTCTCGATCTACGCGCAACCATTGTTCGACCATACGTTCGAATCAGCTCGTACTCAATCCGGCGTGGTGACATTTCCCAACAAGTGGATGTCCGACTCGACAAGAGGCACCCTCTCCTGTGACGGTTATGCGGACCTATGCCCCGATCCGTTTGGAGACATACCCGCATGAAGCTTTCGGCCCTACCCGTCCTGTGCATTGCCGCCGCTGTCTCCGTGGGGCTGGCCGGTTGCGGATCGGACGACAATGCAGAGGCTGCCCCCGAGGTAGACATCTGTGCACAACTGCAGGACATCGCGAACTTCGAAACTGCCTCGATGAGCACCCTGGCCGGAGACCCGAGCGATTGGCCCGCGATGCAGGCCTCGTTGAAGACGTATGCGGACGGCCTGAGCGAGCATTACGACCCGGCGATCAACGCCGACGATCCCGACGTCTCACCCGATCTCGCGAAGCTCAAGGATGCCAGCGTCGTCGCCACGAGTACTGCTGCCGACGCGCCGACGTACGAGGCTTTCACCGAGAAGTCGACGACGTCGATGGACGCCGACACCGCGCAGGACGCAATGGCGGCCAGCGATCGGGTAAACAAGTACGCGACCGAGAAGTGCGGATTCTCGCTCAGTCAGCCGCCTGCCTGAGGTATCGACCCGAAGTCGAACCGGTTTCAGTGAGCGGCAACCGGTTCGGCATCGGTCGACTCCTGTGACGTCTGCCGGATGAAGAAGGAACCTGCGACCGCGACGAGCGATATCAGGCCGCCGCAGACGAATGCGGCTTGAACGCCGGACTCGCTGGCACTGATTCCGTCGGTGCCACCGGTAATTCTCGATGCGGCGGTATTCGACATGATTGTCACGAAGAGCGCGGTACCCGCTGCGCCGGCCAGTTGCTGCACGGTGTTGAGGATCGCGCTGCCGTGCGAATACAGGTCCCTAGGCAGTGATCCCAGCGATGACGTCATGAGCGGCGTCATGATCAGTGCGAGTCCGGCCGACAGCAGAACGTGGATGCCGATGGCCATCGCGAGCGGGGACTCCGCGTCGAGCAGGGTCATGAGCCACAACGCTGCGCTGACGACGATGGTGCCGGGTACTACGAGTGGTCGAGCCCCGATGCGGTCGAATGCCCGGCCGACGAACGGTGCCAGAACGCCCATCATCAGGCCGCCTGGCAGCAGCATGAGACCTGTTGTCAGAGTGTCGAGTCCACGCACACTCTGCAGATAGATCGGCAGTAGTATCAGTGCCCCGAACAGGGTCATCAGGCTGATCGCCAGGAGTCCGAGGCCGATACTGAACGCGGGCGTGGAGAACGGCCGCAGGTCGAGAAGTGCCCGCCCTTCCTTCTGGCGCGCTAGCTGTCGGAGCACGAAGACTACTAGTGCGACGAAGCCGACGACGAGCGGTATCCATACCGGTACGGACGAGCCCTCGGAGGAATGGCCGATACCGGCGAGGCCGTAGATGATTCCGCCGAATGCGAACGCGGACAGCACAACCGATATGGCGTCGAACGGCGGTTTACTGGTCGCGCCGACATTCTTCACCAGTGCGGCTCCGACCCCGAAGGCCACGAGGGCGATCGGCAGTACGAGCCAGAACATCACGCGCCACGCGAACGAGTCGAGGATGATGCCGGAAATAGTGGGACCGACAGCAGGTGCGACGGCGATGACGATCGAGATGACACCCATCATCTTGCCGCGCTTGTGCACCGGGACGAGGCCGAGCACGGTGGTGATCAGCAATGGGAGCATAATGGCGGTGCCGCCGGCCTGAATCACCCTGCCCGCCAACAGGATTTCGAATCCCGGCGCCACGGCTGCCAGTAGCGTTCCTGCACTGAACAGGGTCATCGCACTGATGAACATCTGCCGCAGAGTGAAACGCTGGAACAGGTACCCCGTCGTCGGGATGACCACTGCCATGGTGAGCATGAATCCGGTGGTCAACCACTGAGCGGTGGTGGCGGTGATGGTCAGGTCGATCATGAGCCTCGGAAGCGCGACGCTCATGATCGTCTCGTTGAGAATCATCACGAAGGAAGCGACAACCAAGACGCCGATCAGCATCTTGCTCGCCGAGGACAGCTCTTCCTCGGGGACGGCGTCTTGTGTCTGCATGAAGGAACTCTCCGGTTGATTCGACGATTGCCGATAGTTTCATGCAGCATGACAGTGACTGTCAATTCGATATTCGCTGGTAAGTTGAAGTAGGAACGACAAGGAGGTGGACAGTGGCCGTACATCAGACCGATGCTGACATCAGCGCCGTCCCCGACCTGCGTGAACGACGGCGTAGGGAAACCCGACGTGAAATATCGGAGGCGGCCCTGGACTTGTTCGAACTTCACGGTGCTGCCTCGACGACGGTGGATGACATCGCACGACGGGCCGGGGTGTCACCGAGCACGTTCTTCCGGTCCTTTGCCACCAAAGAGGAATCCGTGCTGATCGCCGATTTCCAGTTCGAGGCAGAGTTCACCGAATGGCTCGAGTCTGCGACCTCGGAGCGCATCACACTCGACGCCGTCGAGGGCATCTACGAACGCTCTGTCGTTCGACTCGCCACTTCTTCCGACGGCAGCAAGGAACGCTTGCTACGGGTTCGACAGCTCGTCTTGTCGGACGCGCAGGTGCGATCCGCTGCCTACGCCGCCGACGCGGTGATGCTGGCCTGTCTGACCGAGAAGGTGGCGAAGAAGCTGGGCACGCCATCGACCGCTCGCCTACTCATCGAGACCGTCGCACTGACCCTCCGAATCGCGGTCGATCGCTGGGCCGAAATGGTCGACAGTGGTGACGCGTCCGCTGATCTCGTCACCGTCTATCAGGCGGCTCGGTCGGACCTTCGCCGCCTCGTTCGCGACTGAAACCCAGCACGCTTCCTCACCGCCAACGCGCGACGAGCCCTCGCTGCCAGGGAGTTTCGACGGCCCGATGCGAGTAGTGAGCTCGCACGTAGCGGACGGCGTCGACGTTCGGGATTCCAGGCCGGCAGCGCTGTGCGTAGCCCCCTCCCCCGAATCTGGCGTCCCGACGGCAGTGGCATGACTCCGGCTGCGTCCGCGTCCCACATCGGATCTACCTGGTGAATTCGTATGCGGCGGGGTCGGCGGTGCGCAGGCGTCGACGCATGGCGTCTGTGGACCAGGGCCAGCTGAAGCTGTTGGTGCCGGTTTTGTCGATAAAGTAGCTGGTGCAGCCGCCGATGTTGTAGACGGTGGTGGCCAGGGCGTCTGTTCGGTCGTTGTTGTAGGTCTGTTGGGCGTCGGCGCGGGTGTCGAATACTTCCGCGCCGAGCTCGCGGGTGGTGCGCACGAGGGACCTGATCAGACCCAGCTGTGTTTCGGTGACGGTGAAGGCGGACGCCAGGGTCCCTAGTCCTGGGCCCAGCAGGATCGCGAAGTTGGGGAAGCCGTGGGTGGTGGTTCCGAGGTAGGCCTTGGGGCTGCCGCGCCAGTGGTCGCTCAAGCTCTGCCCGTCCGCGTCGAATACTTGTTCTGCCAGAGGCATATCCGTGATGTGGAATCCGGTGCCGTAGATGATGATGTCGGCGGGCACTTCGATCCCGTCGGTCCCGATGACTCCGTTTTCGGTGAGTCGGGCGACGCCGCTCGGGCGCACTGTGACGTCGGCGCGGTCGAGTGTCGGATACCAGGTGTTGGCGAACAGTGGACGTTTGCACCCGAACACATAAGCAGGCGTGACAGTCTCACGTAGCTCGGCATCACCGATCTGACGTTTGATCTGCCACCGGCCGATGATGTGCGCTATTCTCATGGCCCTGCTGTGCCGGGTTCCGAACGCGACGAGTTCGAGGATGCGATAGATGACGGCGCGCTGGATCCGAGCAACAGCCGGACTATGGCGTAGTAGCCAGCGAAATGCTGTGGGCTGACGGTAGTTCGGCTTGGGGAGTACCCACTGCGGGGTGCGCTGATAGATCGTCACGTGTTCGGCGGCGTCGACGATCTCGGGTACGAATTGCACTGCGGATGCGCCGGTTCCGATGACGACGACGTGTTTACCGGTCAGGTCGACGTCGTGCCGCCAGCGCGCCGAGTGGAAGGTGACTCCGCTGAAGTCGGCTGCTCCGGGGAGATCGGGAACGGACGGCGTGCTCCACGGTCCGGCGGCGCCGATGACGAGAGTTGTTGTGACGTCCCCGATGTCGGTTCGAATCTTCCACTTGCCGTTCGTAGCGTCCCAGTGCGCACCGAGGAAGGTGACGCCGAACCGTACGGCATCGCGCACGCCCCAGCGGTCAGCAGTGTCGACGAGGTAGCGCTGAATTTCCTGTTGGCTTGCATAGAGTTTCGACCAGTCGGCGTTCTGTGCATCGGTGTACGAGTAGATCGGCGAAGGCACGTCGCATTCGCATCCGGGGTAGGTGTTCTCTCGCCAGGTGCCGCCGAACTCGGCGGCTCGTTCGATGATCAGAATGTTGCGCACACCCTCCTCGCGCAGCGCTCGGTAAGCGGCGATGCCTGACATACCTGCGCCGACGATGACGGCGTCGTAGTCGCCGTCGAGAGTGTGGGTCATCGGTATGCGCTCCTCGGTGCGAGCCTACGGCCAAGAAAAAAGCAGAAACCCCGGGTGCGGTCCCTGTCGTAGCGACCACACCCGGGGTACTCGTTGCGTGAAGACTACTTGCGAGCGGCAGCCAAATCCAGTGCGATATCGGTGATCAGGTCTTCCTGACCGCCGACGAGTCCGCGTTCGCCGACGGCGAGCAGGATAGCGCGGGTATCGAGTCCGTACTGCTTGGCAGCGGACTCGGCGTGGCGCAGGAAGCTCGAGTAGACGCCTGCGTAGCCGAGGGTCAACGTCTCACGGTCGACCTGGACCGGTCGGTCCTGGAGCGGCCGCACGATGTCGTCTGCAGCATCCTGCAAGCCGAACAGATCGCAGCCGTGCTTCCAGCCGTTGAGATCTGCGACGGCAACGAACGGTTCGATCGGGCAGTTACCTGCACCGGCGCCGTGACCGGCGAGCGAAGCGTCGACACGCATGACGCCTTCTTCCACTGCCACAACCGAGTTCGCTACCGACAGCGACAGGTTCTGGTGGGCGTGGATGCCGATCTGGGTTTCCTCATCGAGGACGTCGCGGTATGCGCGCACTCGTGCTCGCACTCCGTCCATCGTCAGACGGCCACCGGAGTCGGTGACGTAGACGCAATGCGCGCCATAGGATTCCATCAGCTTGGCCTGCTCGGCGAGCTTCTCCGGCTCGGCCAGGTGCGACATCATCAGGAAGCCGGACACGTCCATGCCCAGTTCGCGGGCCTTGCCGATGTGCTGTGCCGCGACGTCGGCCTCGGTGCAGTGTGTCGCAACGCGGACGGAGGTGACTCCGAGCTTGAAAGCGTGCTCGAGTTCCTTCACGGTGCCCACGCCCGGCAGCAGCAGCGTCGTCAGCTTTGCGCGATGAACGACCTCGGCTGCGGCTTCGATCCATTCCCAGTCGGTGTTGCTGCCCGGCCCGTAGGTGAGGCTGTGGCCGGCGAGTCCGTCACCGTGGGTGACCTCGATGGCGTCGACGCCTGCACTGTCCAGGGCGCTGGCGATCCGCGCGACGTTTTCCGGGGTGATCCGGTGACGCATCGCGTGCATCCCGTCGCGCAGCGTCACATCTTGGATGTAGAGCGCGGCGCCATCGGTGGCGTTGGGGCGAGTCATCGTGCAGCCTCCAGAGTCTTGTTCTCAGCGAGCTTCTCCGCGACCTGAAGAGCGGCGGAGGTCATGATGTCCAGGTTTCCCGCGTATGCGGGCAGGTAATGAGCGGCGCCTTCGACCTCGAGGAACACCGACACCTTCCACAGGCCCGGGCCCTTTTCGACGCCACCGGTGAGGGTTGCGACGGACTCTGCGTCGTCGAGCTGGGTGAACTGGACTTCCTGCTTGAGCCGGTAGCCGGGAACATATGCCGAAACCTTCGCGACCATGTCCAGAATCGACTGACGGATCTTGTCCTGATCAGGGTTCGATACCAGTGCCAGCACCGTGTCGCGCATGATCAGCGGCGGCTCGGCGGGGTTGAGAACGATGATGGCCTTGCCGTGTGCGGCTCCGCCGACCTTCTCGATTGCCTCCGAGGTGGTCTCGGTGAACTCGTCGATGTTCGCTCGCGTGCCGGGTCCGGCGGACTTCGACGCGATCGACGCCACGATCTCGGCGTAGTGCACCTCGGTGACCGAGGAGATGGCGGCGACGATCGGGATGGTCGCCTGTCCGCCGCAGGTCACCATGTTCACGATCGGTGCGTCGAGGTGCTCGTCGAGGTTGACAGCGGGCACCACGAACGGGCCGATGGCGGCGGGCGTCAGGTCGATCAGGCGCTTGCCGTAGGGCCGCAGTGCTGCCTCGTTGGCCACATGCGCCTGGGCGGAGGTGGAGTCGAAGATGATTTCGATGTCGGCGAAATCGGGGTGATCGATCAATCCCTGCACGCCCGAATCGACGGTGGAGACTCCCAACCGCCTGGCGCGAGCCAGTCCGTCGGAATTAGGGTCGATGCCGACCAATACGGCAATTTCGACGTTCTTGGCGATCCTTTTCAACTTGATCACCAAGTCGGTACCGATGTTGCCCGATCCGATGACCGCAACTTTCGTGCTCATATACTGCCCGCCTTCGCGTGTCCGATGTTGGTGTAGACGTTATCCACGCTCCTGGCCGGTGCATAGGATCTGTCCCATGGAACGAGACAGCTCGTCATTGTTGGAGAGGTCGGCTCTCGTGCTGGACTCGTTTCCCGGCGGAACGGCACTGTCCCTCGCCGAGGTCTGCGCTCGGACGGGTCTGCCCAGGTCCACCACTCACCGCGTGCTGGTGAGTCTGACGAACCTCGGCTGGCTCACACGCACCGGGAACAAATTCGAGCTCGGCATGGCGTTGTTCGAACTCGGTGAGCGTGTCGCGATCAAACACAGTCTTCGATCGGCGGCTCTCCCGTTCATGCAGGACCTCTTCGCAGTGACCGAACAGACCGTCCACCTCGCCGTCAGGGATCGATTCGACGCGATCTACGTGGAGAAGATTCACGGCCGCTCGGCGATGCCGTTTCCCTCGCACACCGGCGGACGGTTGCCGTTGACGTGTACGGCGGTGGGTAAGGCGTTGCTCGCCTCCGAGGACCCGGACGTGGTGGCAGAGGTGCTTGCCCAGCCGCTTCGGCGGTGTACTCCAAATTCGATCACCGACCCCAAACGGCTTGCCCTCGAGATAGATTCGGTCCGACGCACCGGTGTCGCATCCGAGCGTGAAGAGTCCGCGATCGGTGGATGTTGCGTGGCAGCTCCTGTCACGATGGCAGGTAAACCGGTTGCTGCACTGTCGGTGTCAGTCCCCAAGGCGCAGTTCAGGCCCGAGTTGCTCGCCCCTGCCGTGCGAACGGCCGCGCTGTCCCTGAGTCGAGTTCTCTCCCGTGGGTCCACCGCTCGGGAAAGCTGAGGCGCGCGCCGACTCGGCGGTCTACGCTCGAAGCATCGATTGAGTCCATCGGCTGACCGGAAAGCCCCAGGCATCGGCGCATTTCGGTCACCCTAACCAGCGTCGTAACCGATTCGTTACTTGTCAGTGGCCGTATCGTGACCGCGAGGATCCAACGGAGAGATCTCGCCCTGACAGTGTTGCTGTGTAGAACACGCACAACGTCGAGGGAAGGTGCCGAAAGATGACTATTGCCGACATCGCCCGTCAGATATTCGAATATCGCGTCTCGGATTCGATAGCTCGGAAACCGCAGTTCGCGATCGAAGTGGAGTCCCACTCGCCTTCCTACGCCGTACTGCGAGTGTCCGGTGACCTCGATATGTCTTCGCGAACTGCTTTGACCCACAACCTCGGCCGACTCACAGCCTCGGGTGCGGACGTGCTGATCGACATGTCTGCGGTGTCGTTCATGTACTCCGGTGCAGTCAATGCCGTGATCACGTCAGCATTGGCGTCCGACGGCACCGTGCGTATCTTCGCACCCACCCGTGCGGCGCGAATGGTCATCGAATCACTCGGTGCTGCTGCACTTCTCGTCGACCACTTCCCGTCTCCACCGCTCCCCCGACAAGACCGTCTCGTTCAGCCGAATCAGGAGGCCACCATGGCAGATCACGATCTCCCCCGCACCCTCGACATCGGTCACGCGTCATCGGACAACGAAGAGTCCAGGCCGACGTCGTTCCTCCAGATGTTCGTCGACGCCGACCGATCCCGCCCGTCCTCCGATCGCTCGCAGCACCGGATCTTGTAGAGCGCCCGCACGAAATGCGGCCGCGAAACCCTTGACCTTGACGCAGCGTCATAGTCGACACTGATGGGGTGAGAATCAGTCAGTTGGCGGAGGCCGCCGAGACCACCCCACGAGCCGTGCGCCACTACCACCGCCTGGGGTTGATGGATGAACCCCCGCGACAGCCGAATGGCTACCGCGAGTATCGCCTCGTCGATTTGATTCGATTGATGAGAATTCGCTGGCTCGCCGACGCCGGGGTACCGCTCGGGTCCGTGGAGACGGTGCTGTCGGTCCGCGCCGGCCGCGAGGACAAGAATGATGCCGTCGAGGATCTCACTGCCTTGATCGCCGGGATCGAAGCTGAACAGGCGAAGCTTGCTGCCCGACATGCCCGGCTGGTCGTCATGCTCGAACGTGCTGCGACCGGAATCGAGATGTCTGCACTCCCAATCGATCTCGCCGAGGCTCTCGACAGCGCGAGTCGGGGTCTACGGTTCTGTCGCTGTGCCGCAACGACATTGCGTCGGTAGCGATGGTTCGCCGATTCTCCGAGACCACGCCGGCTATTCGTGACGGGCGCCTGTTTCTCCCCAACGCGAATGGCACCTCGGTCGACATCACGCTCCGCGGTCGGGTCGACGCCCAGCTGCCTGCGCTCATACCCAAGTATCGACAGGCCGGTGCCGTCGGACAGGTCAGTCTGTGTCTCGACCACCCGGCGGACTTCGTGGCCCTGATCAAGGCCGAGGCTCCCCGCACGTGAGCAGCGGTGTTCCAGTTGCGCCTCCTACGGGCGGAATCCCCGCGCGTAGCGGACGCAAGTGGAACACCATGCTCAGCACCACGTGTGCAGCGGCTCAGGAACCGATCGGCCGGAAGCCTGCGCCTGTTCCGCCGCGCGCACCGAGCATGTTCACCGAGTCGAGAGCCGATGCGTAGACCGTGGGGCTCAGCAGGGGCACTCCGTCGGCGTGGCTGGCGATGCCGACGAGGGTTGTTCCGCTGACCAGTGCGCTTCCCGAGTCTGCCCACACTGTCGGGGTATCGGTTACGAGGTCGGATCCGCGCACTTCCCGGATGGTGCCGCAGGTGACGCCGCTGGCTACTCCGGATTTGCAGACGGGTTGACCCGGGACTGCTTGTCCGATGCCGGTGACGGTGACGCCGCCTACTGAGGACACCGGGATCACTTTTGCGGGGTCGAGTGCGATGACTCCGTAGTCGGGACCCCAGTGCGAGGAGACAGTCGTTCCGACCGGCCCGGCTCCGGGGTTACCGATGAGCGTCACCGGCAGGCCTGGCGAGAGGACGCAGTGTCCCGCCGTCAGGCCGACGAGAGTCCCCGACGCGTCGTATCCGACTGCGGCGAAGGAGCAGGCCGTCAGATCGTCGAGGCCGCCAGTGGTGACGTATCCCGTCCCCGGCCCGACGATCACCCCTGGTGCTGCGACGGCGCTCGGTCCGACGAGTGCTCCTGTGCCGAACGCGATGGCCATAGCAGCCACCGCTCCTGCGGCCATCGCTCGTCTCATTCTCGGTGCCGCCGGCCCGAAGTGACGGTGGAGGGAGCCGAGGACTCGGCCTTCTGCGTCGAGACGGGCACACCTGGCCCCCGGGGCGGCGACCACTGCGCAGAGACCGTTCCCGGGGTGACCGGGCTCGGGGTCTGGCGTGCGATGGTCTTGTCGGTCTCGTAGTAGTACGAGTAGCCGTCGCCACCCTTGCGGGTCAGGGGCATCATCGTGAAGACCGCGCCGAGTACGTGGGCGCCGATGGTCTCGAGATTGCCGACGGCCCTGGACACTTCGCTTTCGCTCGTGTGCCCGAAGCGTGCGACGATCAGCGCACCGTCACTGTGCGTGGTGAGCAGTGCCGAGTCGGTGACCGGCAGAAGTGGTGCACCGTCGATGATCACGTAGTCGAAGCGTGAACGCAGTTCTTCGATGACGCGACGTGATGCCTCCGATCCGAGCAGTTCCGACGGGTTCGGCGGCAACGGTCCCGATGCGAGGACGTCGAGTCCTTCGTAGCTGCTGGGCTGGATGACATCGGTGATGTCTGCTTGCCCGGCGAGGACGGTCGACAGGCCGACCGAACCGATGAGTCCGAGGTACTTCGACACGCGGGGGCGTCGTAGATCGCCTTCGACGAGGACGACGCGGTGGCCGGCTTCGGCGAGTGCGAGTGCGAGGTTGACCGCGACGGTCGTCTTGCCCTCGGCGGGTACCGCACTGGTGACGACGATGACGCGCGGCGGATGATCGACCTCGAGGAACTGCAGGTTGGTTCGCAGTTCGCGGAAGCCTTCGGCGCTCACCGAGTGTGTTGCCCCGAAGGAGACGATCGCTGAATCCTTGAATGCCTTGTCGTAGGGAATGGTGCCGACAAGTGCTGTGTTGGCAGCAGCTTCGAGCTTCTTGCGAGTCTTGATGGTGTTGTCGAGCCGGTCGCGAAGGACTGCAAGCGCGATACCGAGGAGCAGACCCACTGCAGCTCCGAGGGCAAGGTTGCGGGTCGTCTTCGGGCTGACAGGTGAAGCAGATTCCTGAGCTTGCTCGACCACTCGGACGCTCGAGGCAGGCGCGCCGCCGTCCTCGGGAGTTTCGAGTTCGCGGACGAGGGTGGTCAGCTGGGTGCCGAGTGAGTTCGCGATGTCGCGCGCGGTTCCGGGGTTGGCGTCGACTACGCAGGTGTCGAGCAGAACGGTGTCGGGGGTGGACGTGGCGGTGACCTTGGCCGCCAACTCGGCAGGCGTGACGCCGGTCAAACCGAGTTCGTCGATCGTACGGGCGGCCAACGTCTCTCCGGTGACGAGTTCGGAGTAGGACGCGACGCGCTGCTGCGCGAAGAGGTTGCCCTGGTAGCTTTCGCCCACTGTCGACCCACCGGAGGTGGAGACGAAGACTCGACTGCACGACTGGTAAGTCGGCGTGGTGAGAAGTGAGGCCGCTAGTGCGCCCAGGATGGCGACGGCAACGGTGACGACGATGATCATCCACCGCGTTCGCAGGATCTGGAGGTAGTCCTGGATTTCCACTTGGGCTCCCTAATACTTTCGGTCGAGCTTTAAATTTTATGGCTTCATGTCTTGGTACGCATGCTCACTCGGTTCGTACGGGCACCACTTCCGGCGCAAGAGTGAATTGCACGACGTCGAGCTTCTTGCCGGTGCCGGAAAGGTTCATCACGCCACGCCTTCCGCGACCGAGGTGGTGCCGATTGCTCGGCCTATGGTGTGGGCGCTTGCTTCACCCAGCAGGTCTTCGTGTTCAGCATCGATGCGGACGACCGAGAGGTGGCCGCCGACGTATTGTTCCCATTGCTGCGCACCGTGTGATCCACGGGCCGCAAAGTACACGACGTCACCGTCGTATATTCGGGGTCGGTGTGCTGCCACCCACCGCGGCGCAGCCGCTACCGGGGCATACATTCTGCGGAGATGGTCGCTGGTGAGAAATCCGAGTTCGCTTCGTGTGTAACGCAATTGCGTTACGACATCCTCGAACGAGGACCCAGTGACTCCCAGTTGGCGGGCCAGATCTTCGACACCGAAGTCGACGGCGCCGGCCGGGACATCCGTAGGCAAGCTCAGCTGCGGGTCGAGCAGTGCGAGTAGCGCGACTTCCTCCCCGGAGCTCTGCAGGACGGTGGCGACGGCGTGCGCAATCACGCCACCGAGCGACCACCCGAGCAGGTGGTAGGGGCCGGTGGGCTGAACTGCGCGGATCTCACGCACGTATCGGGCTGCGAACGCGTCGATCGAGGCAGGCGAGGTTTCACCGCTGGCGATGCCGGGGACCTGCAGTCCGTAGAGCGGTCGGTCGGTGACCGAGAGCAAGGACAGGTAGCTCCACGCGATGCCGATGGCGGGGTGGATGCAGAACAGTGGCTCTCGTTCGCCCTCGACCCGCAGTGGCAGTACGACATCGAAGACGTCGTCGCCGGCGTCGCCGAGTCCGTCCAGCTTCGCCGCCAACGACGCCGCTGTCGGGTGCGTCAACAGCCAGCCAACGGGAACCGGACGTCCGAGTTCGTCGCCGAGGTTGTCCATCACACGCACCACCGACAGCGAGTGCCCGCCGAGGTCGAAGAAGTTGTCGTCGACACCGATACGGTCGGCGTCGATCTCGAGAACCTCCGCGAACGACGCCCGCACGCTCCACTCCAGCGGCGTCGAGGGCGCAAGATGCACGACGGTCGCCAGCGTGGGCTCGGGTAGTGCTCGCGCGTCGACCTTTCCGGAGATCGACATCGGGAGCGTGTCCACGACGGTGACCGAACTGGGAACCATGTAGGCAGGGATGGTGCGCGTGAGGAATTCGCGGACTTCGCTGGCATCGGTGTCACCGGCGATGTAGGCCGCCAACGAGTGATCGTGCCCGAGGACGCAGGCCTGTTCGACGTCGGGATGCCGCAGCAGTGCCGCTTCCACCTCCGCGAGTTCGACGCGATGGCCGCGAATCTTGACCTGCGAGTCGACGCGTCCGAGGTATTCGAGTTCGCGTGCGTTCCGGTGCTCCACCCACCGGACGAGGTCGCCGGTTCGGTAGAGGCGTTTGCCGTTGTCGCCCAACATGTTCGGCACGAAGCGGCTCGAGGTTAGCCCCGGCTGGGACAGGTACCCCTCCGCCAGCCCTGGGCCGCCGAGGTACAGCTCCCCCACCACGTTGTCCGGTACGGGCCGCAGCCGTGCGTCGAGAACGACGGCGTCGAACCCACGCACCGGTCCGCCGATGGTCACCGCAGCGGGGTGTTTCAGTGCGGGCGTGCAGGTTCCCATGACCGTGGCCTCGGTCGGTCCGTAGGCGTTGAACACGGTGCTGCTGTGCGACCAGCGCTGCACCAGTTCGGTATTGGCTGCTTCGCCGGCCATGATGACGACGTCGACGGTCGGCGTCGCTGCCGGGTCGGTGATCTGCAGGACGGTCGGGGTAAGGCACACGTGTGTGACGGCTGAGCTGGTGATGAACGTTTCGAGTTCGCGGCCCGCGTAGATCTCGGCTGGCACGACGACCACGGCAGCGCCGACGCCGAATGCGAGGAGCATTTCGAAGATCGAGGCGTCGAAACCTGGGGATGCGAATTGCAGTACCCGTGATTCGGTCTCGACTCCGAACGTATCGCGTTGGCTTTGCACCAGATCCGCGATTCCCCGGTGTGTCACCCGCACGCCTTTGGGTGCGCCCGTCGAACCCGAGGTGTAGATGACGTACGCGGTGTCGTCGAGATAGGCAGTGTCTTCGAAATACGAGCGAAGCGGGGCCGGCTCGGGGGAACTCGCCAGGCCGTCGACCGTCACCCATCGTCCTCCGACGGGAGCGAGGGCCGCCCTGGTGATGCCGGTGACGGGCTGGGCGTGTTCGAGGATTTCCTCGATGCGTGCAGCTGGATGGTTCGGGTCGATCGGCAGGTAGCCGGCACCGCTCTTGGCGACGGCCCACATTGCCGCAACGAGATCGGCGGACCGCGGCAGTGCTACGGCAACCAGAGTTCCCGGCCGCGCACCTTCGGCGATGATGCTGTCCATCAACACATTCGAGCGTCGATCGAGCTCCGCATAAGTCAGTGATCGACCTCCGTCGACGACGGCTGTTGCGTCCGGCCAGCTCTCGACGGCCCGGCGCACGAGGGTGCCGAGGGTGTAGCGTTCTTCGGCACCGTCGGTGTGCGAGACGACGTCGGGGCGGGCGGCGAGGAAGTCGTGGCTGCCGAGTTCGATGTCCGGGCGTGCCGCGACGAGTCGGAGTACCGACTCGAGGCGTTCGGCAAGGGCGACGCACACGGATCGTTCGAAGCGGTCGCCGGAGTAGCCGAGTTGTCCGCTGAGCCCGTCGACGGTGTGCTCGATGACGACCTCGAGGTCGAACTGGTTCTCGGAGATGTCGATTCGCTGCGGCGATACTTCACCGGTGCCGAGTTCGAAGGTCGGGATCTCCAGCGCGCCGACGGCGAGGAGCACCTGGAACAGCGGGTGCGAGTCGATCGCTCTGGTCGGCTCCACGGCCTCGACGACCCAGTCGAAGGGGACGGCCGAGTGCGCGAATGCGTCGAGGTCCCGGTCGCGGACGTCGGTGACGAACTGCTCGAACGTCTTGTTCGGTGCCACGTCGGTCCGGAGCACGATGGTACCGACGAACATGCCGACCAAGTCGTCGAGCACGGGTTCGGAGCGTCCCGATACCGGCGTGCCGATGGCGATGTCGGTGGTGCCGCTGGCCTCGGCGAGCACGGCGGCCAGGGCAGCGTGAATCACCACGAACAGTGTTGCGCCCAGCCGGTTCGCGAGGCCGCGGAGGTCGGCGAGAGTGGCAGCGTCGAGTTCGAAGGCGATGGGTGCCGCATTCTCGAAGGGATCAGGGGTGCCGGTCGGCAGCTCGAGGTAGTCCGGCAGTCCGGCGAGGGTACGTCGCCAGTAGGTGAGTTGGTCGGCTGCGACCGAATCCAGCACGTCCTGCTGCCAGAGGCGGTAGTCGGCGTAATCAACTGCAAGCGGCGCGAACTCGGGTTTTACACCAGCCTGTCTGGCCGTCAGGGCGGTGGAGACGTCGCGTGCGAGTGGGGCGAGCGAGAGCCCGTCGACGGCGATGTGATGGGCGACGACCACCAACGACACCTCACCGCTGCTGTGTACTACGTTGAGCCGCACGGGTGGTTCGACGGTCAGGTCGAATCCGGTTTCGGCAAGCAGTTTCGCATCGGCGTGGCGATCGTCGATCGAGGAGACGACGATCTCGGCGTCGAGCAGCATGGCGACCGGGCCGTCCGGGGTCGACGGGTAGACGGTGCGCAGCGGAAGGTGGCGCTCGAGCACGTCGACGATCGCGGCCCGCAGAACTGCGAGGTCGGTGTCCGCAGGTAGCGGCAGGGCGAACGCAATGTTGTAGGCGGCGGAGGTGGGGTCGAAGCGATTCTGCAGCCACACCCGTCGCTCGGCGGGTGACAGGGCGCCGTGATCGCGTGACTGCGCTCGATGCACCAGCGCGGGCGGGTTGACGTACGCCTCCGACAGCTTGTCGATTGCCGCAGCGAGAGCGTGGGCGCTCGGCGCTTCGAACAGGGTCCGAACCGGAACGTGGGTACCCAACGCAGCGCCGATCCGTGAGGTTGCGCGCGTGGCACTCAGCGAATCACCGCCGAGGACGAAGAAATTCGCGTCGGCGGACGGGTCCACGACGTCGAGCGCGTCGGCGAAGATTCCGAGGATGACTTCCTCGGCGAGCGTTCGGGCTGCCGAGAGATTTCCGGCCACCGTGTCAGGGGCAACCAGTGCGGAGAAGTCGACCTTCCCGTTGGTGGTGACGGGGATGCGATCGACCGTAACGATGACCGCGGGCACCATCGACAACGGAAGCCGTTCCAGCAACCAGGGCGTGAGTTCGCGTTCTTCGGCCCCGACGACCCAGGCCACCATTCGTCCGTCGCGGACGTCGGCGACCGCACCCTGGACCGAAGGATGTGCGGTGAGGGCGGATTCGACGTCGCCGAGTTCGATGCGCACTCCGCGCAATTGGACTTGGGAGTCGCCGCGGCCACGGTAGTCGAGGACGCCGGACTCCTGGCGCCGTACGAGATCCCCGGTCCGATAGAGCCGCTGGCCACCGGGGCCTGCGACGAAGCGTTCCGCGGTCAGCGCGGCGCGGGCACGGTAGCCGCGCGCAATCGAGATCCCACCGAGGTACAGCTCGCCGACGCCACCGACCGGGACCGGCCGTAGGCGAGTGTCGAGCACGAGGGCGTACACGTGCGGCAGCGGTGTGCCGATGGTGACGCGGTCTCCGGCGTCGAGTGGGTCGGTCAGTGTCGCCACGACGGTGGCCTCGGAAGGTCCGTAGGCGTTGAGCATTCGCCGTCCGGGTGCCCAGTCGTCGACTACTGCGCTCCCGAGTACGTCTCCGCCGACGGCCACGGTGGTGACACCGGAAACCGGGGGGACGGTGGCGAGCACGGCGGGGGTGGACAGGTAGTGGGTGACGGAGTGGGCAGTGAGGAACCGAGCCATCTCGTCCCCGCCGAGTATCTCGGTGGGTGCGAGAACCATGGTCGCGCCTGCTCCGAAGGCCAGCACCAGTTCCAGCACGGCGGCGTCGAAGTTCGTCGAGTACCCGTGCAGCACCCGCGAGGAAGTGGTGACGTCGTAGCGCGAAACAACTTGCTGCGCAAGTGCATACACGGCTTCGTGCGTCACCGCCACGGGCTTGGGTACGCCGGTGGAACCTGAGGTGTGGATGACGTAGGCGGGATGCGCAGGGTGCACGGACGCAGCACGGTCGGCGTCGGCCAGCGGGCTGTCGTCGAAGGCCTCGGCTGCAGCTTCGTCGAGCCACTCGACGCCTTCTTCGATACCGCCGAAGCCCAGCTGGGTGTCGGCGAGGATCTGTTCGCGGCGCAGCGGCGGATAGTTCGGATCGACGGGCAGGAACGCAGCGCCGGATTTCACCACTGCCCATAGAGCCACGATGTACTCCGCGGATCGTACGAGAGAGAGCGCCACGGTGGTCTCGGGGGCGGCGCCGCGGTCGATCAGCAGGCGCGCCAACCGGTTGGATCGGCTGTCCAGTTCGCGGTAGGTCAGCGTCGATTCACCGTCCACAGCAATCCGGTCGGCAGTCTCGATCGCCAGCACATCCAGGAGTGTTCCCGTCGCACTGCGCTGGGGTTGCGCAGGCAGAGAGGCGAGTTCGATGTCCCCCACCACGACGGACGGGTTCTCCACGACTGCTTCGAGAACACTCACGAATGCTGCGGCGAAGCGTTCGACGGTCGCCCGGTCGTACAGGTCGATCGCGTATTCGATATCGCCCGCGATACCGTCGGCCGTTTCGGTGACGACGACGTTGAGGTCGAACTCGGAGGTATGCGTGGCGATGGGCAGCACGGTGACCGGGAGGTCCTCGATCGACTGGTGGCGGGCATTGTCGAATGCCAGCATCACTTGGAACAGCGGGTGACGATCGAGAGCTCGGCCGGTGCTCCCTGCGTCGACGATTCGCTCGAACGGCAATTCGGAGTGTGCGAACGCGTCGAGATCTACGTGCCGAACGGTCTCGAGGAGTTCGGTGAAGGTGCCCTCGCGGTCCACTTCGACCGCCAATGGCACGGTGCCGACGAACATTCCGACCATGTCGTCGAGCGCTGCGTGCCCGCGACCGGCAGAGGGCGAACCCAGGACGGTGCGGTCGCAATCACTGAAGCGACTCAGAGTCAGGGCAAGTGCGGCGTGAACGACCATGAACGTCGTCGCGTTCTCACCGAGCGCGAGAGAACGAATCCGAGCGTGCACTTCGGTGCCGATGGCGACTGGGACGCCTGCTGTCTGCATCGACTGCACTGCCGGACGTGGACGGTCGGTCGGCAGCTCCGCGCTGGGCCGATCCAGAGCGTCGAGGGCGATTGTCCAATAACGTAATTGGTCCTCGGCGGCGGCATCGACGACCGCTCGGTTCCACACCGCGTACTCGCTGTACTGAGCTTGCAGGCGCGGCCACGTCGGGGCATGCCCGGCGGCACGTGCAGCATAGGCGACGGTGAAGTCGCGGACGAGAGGATCGATCGACCACCCGTCGACCGCGATGTGATGCATGACGATGACGGCAACCGTCGCCTCGGACAAACCCTCGTCCGAGGTTACGGAGAGCAGCGAGGCGCGGATGGGGACCTCGGCTGCGACGTCGAAACTCTTCGATGCCAGTTCGGCGATCGCGCCGTCGAGTTCGCCGGGGCTTACTTCGCTGGTGGAGATCTCCGGCAGAACACCGACCGTGGGCAGCACTACCTGGCGTGGGCCGTTGCCGTCGTCAGGGAAGTAGGTGCGCAGCGATTCGTGGCGTTCGAGCACGTCACGCAGCGCAGCGACGACGAGGCTCGAGTCTCCACCGGAAGGCAACTGCACGGCCACCGGCATGTTGTATGCGGGTGAAGCCGAATCGAACTGGTTGAGGAACCACATGCGCTGCTGCGAGTAGGACAGTGGCACCCGATCGGGCATAACCGTGGCGAGCAGGTCGAGCGAATCTCGCTGATCGACAACCGAATCGATGGCAACCGAGATCGCGGCGACGGTCGGTGCGTCGAACAGGACGGGCAGCGTGACCGCGGAGCCGAGCCTGGCCACCACTCGCGTCGCGCTCAGCGAATCGCCACCGAGCTCGAAGAACGAATGAGTGCGGCCGACGATCGATACGTCCAATACTTCGGCGAACACCGCGGCGACGGCGCGTTCGGTATCGGTTTGCGGGGCAACGTATTCGGTCACCGTTGCCGGTGCCGGGTCGGGTAGCGCCCGGCGGTCGAGCTTGCCGCTCGACGAGAGGGGTAGCGCGTCGAGTTCGACGATGCGGTCCGGAACCATCCACGCCGGAAGCGCGCCGCGCAGGTGCGCACTCAAGTCTGCGGTTTCACCGACGACGTACGCGACGAGGCGGTCTTCACGAACGTCGACGGCAACGGCGTCGACACCCGCCAGTTGCAGTGCGACCGATTCGATGTCCCCGAGCTCGAGGCGACGGCCGTGTAGTTGGAGCTGTTGATCGGCGCGGCCCAGGTATTCGAGTGACGTGCCGAAGATCGACCAACGCACCAGATCGCCTGTGCGATAGAGCCTTCGACCGGGCGCGGCTGGATCAGCCACGAAACGGCTCGCGGTGATGCCGGGTTGCCCGTCGTATCCTCGCGCGAGTGAGTCTCCGCCGAGATAGAGCTCGCCGATGCCGCCGTACGGGACGGGCCGCAACCGGCTGTCGAGTACGAGTGCGCGGACTCCGGGCAGCGGGTCACCGATGGTGATGCGTTTCCCGACGGCCATGGGTGCGGAGAGCGTGGCGAGGACGGTTGCCTCGGTCGGGCCGTAGGCGTCGAGCATGTCGGGGCCTGCATCGGCGAACCGGTCGCGGAGCGCGGGCGGGCATGCTTCACCGCCCACGTCGAATACCTCGAGGCCTTTGACGTCCAGCGGATCGAGCGTCGCGAGGACGGTCGGGGAGGTGATGAGGTGCGTGATGCGTTCTTCGGCGAGCAGGTCGGCGAGCGCGGGGCCCGCATACACGTCGGCGGGCGCGATGACCAGCGTCGCACCGGCAGCGAAGGCAGCCAGGATTTCCTGGATGGACGCGTCGAACACCGGTGACGCCAGGTGCAGTACCCGCGAGTCCGGTGAGACCGAGTACCGATCCACTACGGCTGTTGCCAGTTGCGCGAGCCCGCGGTGAGCGACGCTGACGGCCTTGGGTTTTCCGGTCGAACCGGAGGTGTGGATGACGTAGGCCTCGTTGTCGAGGTGAACCTGGTGAGCCTGAAAGGGCAGGGGTTCGGCGTCGAGTAGATCTTCGATGGCCAGCCACTCGACTGTGCCGGGAAGCGTGCCGAGCAGTGCGCGTTCGGTGATGCCGACGCGCACTCCGGCGCCGCCGAGCATGGAGGTCAGGCGGTCGGTCGGATCATGTGGGTCGACGGGTACGAACGATGCGCCCGCTACCGATACGGACCACAGCGCCAGCACGGAGTGCATCGAGCGGTCCAGCGCGATCGCGATCCGTGTCTCGGGTGAGGTGAGGAAAGGCGAAAGCTGTTCCGCGATATGCCCTGCACGAGAGATGAATTCGACGCCCGTGAGCTCCTGCCCGGCGTAGCGGACAACGGCGGACTCCCGGAGCAGCTCGGGCAGCAGAACTGGCGGTGGACCCTGCGAGTCCACTGCGAGCAGGGCTTTCTCTTCGGCGCGCGAGAGCACCGTCAGGCTTGCCAGCGGCAAGCCGTCCGGTGCCCCGAGAACGGTACGCAGCAGCGCGAGGAACCGCTGATGGTGCGTGCTCAGCTCCTCGGTGCTGTAGATCGCGGGGTTACCGAGGAAGTCGACGCGGGTGCTGGCGCCGGCGACCCCCGGGTAGACGTTGACCATCATGTCGTCGATCGGGCCGCTGGAGAGCACACGGTACTCGCCGATGACGTCGCCGAGCCGAATTGTGCTGTCGTACATCATGATGTTCACGGTCGGGCCGAAAGCTCCGCGGCCGGCAGAGGTACTGCCCTCGAACCCGCCATCGGTTTCACGCTGCATGTCCTCGACGCGGAACCGCTGATGCCGCAGCGCGCCGGTGAGCTCGACTTGGATGCGCCGCAGTAGTTCCTCGATGGTGACGTCCGGGTCTACGCCGATACGTAGCGGCACGATGTTGGACATCATTCCGGAGGAGTCACGCAATTTGGTCGTCGCTCGACCCGAGACGGGGAGGCTGAGCATGACGTCGTCGGTGCCGGTCATCCGCGCGAGGTACAGCGCGAACGTCGCGAGCACGACGGGGACGTCGGAAGAGTTGTAGCGCTTGGCCAGCGCAGCCATTGCATCGGTCAGCTCGTCGTCGAGTACTGCGCCGACGCTGATCGACACGGCGCTGGGCACCGACGCACCGGAATGCGAGGTGCCGGCCAGACGCGGAGCGTCGGCGTGACCGTCGAGTCGGCCGACCCAGTATTCGCGGTCTGCCTCGTAGCGCGTGGAACCGACGTAGGCGGCTTCGTAGTCGTAGATCGCCCGGACCCGGACGCTGCGGGTCTTCGGAATCTCGGCGCCGGTCAGTAGCGCCGTGTACACCACGGCGGTGCGTTTTTGAACCGAGATCGCCCCCAAGCCGTCCATGACGACGTGGTGTGCGCGGCTGTACCAGAAGTAATGTGCGTCGCCGACCTGGATGATCTCCGAGGCGATCAGTTGATCGCGGTCGAAGTCGACGGGCTTTCGGTACTGCTCGTCCATGTAGCGGAGGGCGTAGCCGACGGGGTCGCACTCGTGCCGAAGATCGCGGTAGATCATCGCGTAGGGAACGTTGACGTCGACCCACTGATAAGGCTGCCCGTCGTCCTCACGCAGTCGCACACCGGGCGATTCGAGCTCACGGGACGCAATGTCGGCAGCCCTGATCAACGTGGCAGGATCGATCTCGCCATGGATTTCGACGAACTGGGCGATGGTGAACGGAACCCCCGGGGCCAGCTTCTGGGCGAAGTAGATATTGAGCTGGGCAGGCGACAGCGGGAACCAGTCGATCCCGTTGGGGGCACCTTCCACTGACGACACTTCGGCTACCCCTCCTCACAGTCCTTTGCGCCGGCGGCACAATCTTCACTCCGGAAGAACATTGCTGAAGCAACGTCGATCAGTAGCGCCCAATTACAAACTAGTGGACCGGAGGTAATTGCTCTACTTGTCCAAGGCGACTTCCGAAATATTAACCGTTGTCGGAGCATTGCATTTCGGTGAAAACTAGGTGACAAGTATTGAAAAGCGCCATTCCGCTTGTTTCTGGTTATTTCACCGAATATTCAATGTAATTCAGGGGCCGTACCGTACTGCGGCGACTGTCCGGTACAGGATTCGAATGTCGCGGGCGAGCGACCATGACTCCACGTAGCGGCGATCGAGCATCGCCGCATCCGGACCGGAGATGTCCGCGCGGGGCTCCAGCACCCACAGCCCGGTGATTCCTGGACGGCAGTCGGCGGGCACTTCACCCTCGGAAATGTCGGGCCGATCCTTGACGGGTCGTGGCCCGACCAAGCTCATGTCACCACGAAGAACGTTGATCAACTCAGGCAGGTGATCCATGCCCAGCTTCTTCAGAAGTACGCCCAGCCGCTGCTCAGGAGGTGCCCTGAAGCTCAGAAGCTGGAAACTGACACCTCGGCGACCGATCCGCGTCGTGGACGCAAACGCGGGCTCACCCTCGGCTCCACTGGTCAAAATCATGCATCCGAGGAACACCGGCGCCAGCACTACCAGGATTGTCGCGGCCACAGCCCTGTCGAATGTGACTTTGGTCGCAGATTGCACCGGATCGAGCCGCGTGGGCCCCACCGATCCGCCTCGTTGTGGTAGTAGTGGGCCCGGATCGCACCCTCCCGAACGACAGCGGATCACTGTGCCGACTCCCTTCTCCGAACGAGACGGCCTCCCCGAGACCGACAGATTGTTATCGCGAGTAACCAACCATCACGTTACAATTTCGGAGCACTCGAGCCGGTTCTTTACACGATCGTATTAATTACCGACGGCGACGATCATTCGAACGGATTACCTCACTACCTCAATGTCCACTACCTACGTGGACGCACTAGTCTTCCCACGGACGTGAATATCTTCTTTCGGCAATACCCGCGCCCTTCTCTCGAACCACCCCTAGCAGCAGGAGCCCCGTCGACATGACCTCTGGCACCGACACCCGCCCGCCGTCGCGCAAGAACAAGCGGCCCGTCCTATTGGGTGTCGGCATCGTTCTGGTCATCGTTCTCGCCTTCCTCGCGTGGCTGGCATACGAGGCCGTAACGGCGAAGTCCAATTTGGAGACGACGCGTGACGCCGCGAACTCCGCCAAGAACGCCCTGCTCGACGGCGATGTGCCGGGGGCGCAGGCCGCTGCCGCCGAGGCAAGTGAATCCGCGGACAAGGCCCAGAATGCGGCGTCTTCGCTGCCGTTCACGATCGCTGCAGCTATCCCGTTCTTCGGCAGCCCCCTCGAGACGATCGTCGAGATCACCGACGTGGTGAAGGGGCTCGCGGTCGATGTTCTCGAGCCCGCGGCGCAGGCGAGCGCAAGCATCTCCCCCGACAACGTGATCGAGGGTGGCGGCCGCGTGAACTTGCAGTCGCTCACCGAGGCAGAGCCGATCCTCTCGGAGACATCCGCCGCGGCCCAGAATCTCTACGCGCAGGCTCAGGCAATCGAGGCGCCCGCCTATCTCGGTGTCGTCGACGACGCCCGTGTGCAGCTCGAGAACCAGACCCACGACCTGTCGGGGTTGCTGACCAATACCTACACGGCGAGCCGCATCGTTCCTTCCATGATGGGCGCCAACGGCCCCCGCTCCTACTTCCTTGCCTTCCAGACCAATGCCGAGGCACGCGGCACGGGCGGTCTACTCGGCGGATTCGGAATTGTGCGCGCCGACAACGGAACTGCCCGGGTAGATACGCTCGGCAGCAACCGGGAGCTGGAGTTCGCGGAGCAGCCGATCGACCTCGGCCCCGAGTACAACGCACTGTGGGGTCCGCGTAACACCACGACCGACTTCCGCAATTCCAATGCGAGCCCTCACTTTCCGTACGCCGGCCAGATCTGGACTTCGATGTGGGCCGAGCAGACCGGGGAGAAGCTCGACGGCGCCATCGCTACCGATCCGATTGCTCTGGGTTACATCCTCGACGCCACCGGCCCGGTCACCCTCGCCGACGGTGAGGTCATTTCCGGTGACAACGTGGTCGAGGTGACGCTGTCCACTGCCTACGCTCGGTTCGGCGAAGATCAGCTGGCTCGCAAGAACTACCTGCAGGAAATCTCGCAGGCTGTCGTGTCGAAGATGACGACGGGTGTCGCTCCTACCCGCAAGTTGCTCGACGCGGTCGGCCGGGCAGGCGGTGAGGGACGCATCTCGGTGTGGAGCGCAGATCCCGCCGAACAAGAAGTCCTGGCGGGCACGAAGGTCGGCCATGCGATCCCGGACGATCCTGCACCGTACGCCAACGTGATCGTCAACAACGCAGGCGGAAACAAGCTCGACTACTACCTGACCCGCGATATCTCCTACACCGCGGAATCCTGCACCGGCCCGACCCGTAAGTCGACGGTGACAGCGACACTGACCAACACCGTTAACTCGGACGGCCTGACCCAGTACGTGGCCAGCACCTTCCAGCCCGGTGTCCCGTACGGCACCAACGAGTCGATCGCCTACCTGTACGGAACGCAGGGTGCCAAGATCACCGGCATGAAGGTCGACGGCGTCAACGCCTTCTCGGTCCAGAAGGGCACCGAGCTGGGTCGGCCCGTCCAGGCCGCGTATCTCACGATCCCACCCGGTGAATCTTCGACTGTCACTTGGGAACTGGAGGAGCCTTCCGTCCCCGGTGAAGCTACGGTTCCGGTCCAGCCGTTGGTGGACACTCCTACTATCAGCATCGATCTTCCCCAATGCTGATGGTGGAGCACTGACGGCCCCGGATCCGTAGATTGCGCGGGCTGTGCCGGCCGATGGTCACCCCATCGAGCCGGCATAGCTCGTTCATCAGCAGGTTTCGCGATAGACCTCGACGATCGGCGCCAGCTCCTGCGGCGTTGCACTTCCTCCATCAGGGTTGCGGGCCCGTCGCTCCCGGCACCCGCCAGTAATTAGTAGCTCAGTTCGTCGAAGACTCGTGCACTCGACGCCATACTCGATTCTCCGATCTTTGCACCAGGCGACGCGGACCATTCGTAGGGTTCGTGCCGCTCAACCGGTGGATTCGACGGCCGTCAGCGATTTCTTGACGTGTGTCAAATTAGCGCATAACGTGACCGCTGTCACCCCTCGAGTAAGCGAGTCACCCATGACCACCACGTTCGACAGGCCCACCACTGCGATCATCGGTGCAGGAATTTCCGGACTCACCGCCAGCAAGATGCTCGACGACTACGGCGTTCCGCATACCTGTTTCGAGATGTCCGACCGCATCGGTGGCAACTGGGCCTTCGGCAACCCGAACGGGATGTCGAGCGCCTACAAGTCGTTGCATATCGACACTTCCAAATATCAACTGTCGTTCCGGGATTTCCCGATGCCCGAGAGCTATCCGGACTTCCCGCACCACACGCTGGTAAAGGAGTACCTGGAGGATTATGCCGAGGCCTTCGACCTGAAGAGAAACATCGAGTTCTCCAACGGTGTTCGCAGTGCGCGTCGAAAGCCCGGCGGCGGATGGGAATTGGACCTGCAGGACGGCTCGACTCGTGAGTTCGACTTCCTGGTGGTCGGCAACGGTCATCACTGGGACGCTCGGTTGCCGGAGTTCGACGGCGAATTCACCGGGGAAAGCTTTCACTCGCACCACTACATCGACCCAGAACAGCCATTGCACCTGCGCGGCAAGCGAATTCTAGTGGTCGGCATCGGCAATTCGGCTGCTGACATCGCCGTCGAACTGTCCAGCCGCACCCTCGACAACGAGGTCGTGATCTCGACTCGCTCGAGTGCGTGGATCGTGCCCAAGTACATCAGGGGAAAGCCTGCGGATATGGGTTTCAAGACCTCGCCGCATATCCCGCTGAAGTGGCAGCGCAAGGTCATCTCCAAGGTGGCGCCCATGCAGAACGGATATCCCTCGGACATGGGATTGCCGGAGCCGAATCACAAGTTCATGGAGGCGCATCCCACCCAGTCGGTGGAACTGCCGCTGCGGCTGGGCTCGGGCGATCTGACCGCCAAGGGCAATCTGAAGAGACTGGATGGGAAGACCGTGCATTTCGAGGACGGCACCAGTGCCGATTTCGACGTGATCATCTACGCCACCGGCTACAACATCACGTTCCCGTTCTTCGACCCCGAGTTCTTCTCGGCCAAGGGCAATCACATCAGCTTGTACAAGCGGATGTTCGCCCCTGGCATCGACGACCTGGCGTTCATCGGATTTGCCCAGTCCACCCCGACTCTGTTCCCGTTCGTGGAGGCGCAGACCCGGATCCTCGGCGCCTACCTCGTCGGCCAGTACGCGCTCCCCTCGGTCGCAGAGATGAAGCGAGTCATCGCAGACGACGAGGCGCTGTACCTCGGGCACATGCTTCCGACCGCCCGTCACACTCAGCAATTGGACTACTTCGTCTACGAGCATCAGCTACGAACGAAGGAGATGCCGACCGGCCGGGCTCGGGTTTCTCGATGAGCGCTCGGATCGTCGATTCGCGGAGCCCGACGAAGGGAGATGCGCGTCGCACTGCGCTGCTGGCGGCTCTCGATGATCTGTTGCGGGAGGTGGACAGTGTCGAGTCGATCAACGTCGCCGACCTGTCCCGTCGAGCCGGAGTCACGCGCTCTGCGTTCTACTTCTACTTCGAGAACAAGGCCGCTGCGGTCGGTGCCTTGATGGAAGTCTTCTACGAAGAGGCGGCCGCGGCCGGTGCCTGGTTGACCGACGTCTCTCGCGACCCGACCGAGCGCATCGGTCAAGCCATCTCGCATCTGTTCATCGTCACCGAGCGGCACGACCATCTCTACCGTGCCGTGTTGGAGGCACGAGCCACCAACCCGTCCATCCGCAAGATGTGGGACGCCGACCGGGTTTCGTTCGAGGAGGCCGTGGCCGACATGATCGAAGCCGAACGCACTGCCGGCCGGGCGCCGGACGGTGCCGACGCACGGACGTTGGCCGCGGTCCTACTCGATATCAACGACCGCAACATGGAGCGTCGAGTGGTGGGCACGTGCCCCGATCGGGACATGCATGTCGAGGTGGTCACCAGCATCTGGGTCCGCTCCATCTACGGCACCCCTCCCCTTCCCTGAGTTGCGCACCCCTGCAATTCGACTCCCGTTCGAAAACCCTTGGAGCCAGGCATGAATGAGAACAACACCACCATGACCGAAACCTTGCCCACCGCCGCAACGAGTGTCGTCGGCTTCACGGTGGCGGGTACACGCTGCGAGGGCACCCACTTCTCGGCTCGCAGCGACGCGTTGGCATCGGCAGCCGGTCGTCCGGTCGTCGTGTTGGCCCATGGCTTGGGCGGCACCCGGGATTCAGGTCTCGACGGCTTTGCCGAGGCGTTCGCCGCAGCAGGGTTGGATGCCTTCACCTTCGACTATCGCGGTTTCGGCACCAGCGGCGGCGAAGAGCGCCAGACCGTGTCCTTGGCCGGTCAGGTCGAGGATTGGATGGCGGCGGTCGACGCTGCGGCACAGCTCCCCGGCGTCGATCCGCAGCGAATCGCGCTGTGGGGCGTGTCGTTGGCTGGTGGTCACGTACTCCAGGTGGCCGCCGACCGTGGCGACATTGCCGCCGTCATCTCTGTGGTGCCGATGGTCGACGGCCTGGCCGCCATGCGACACGCTTTGGCCGCGCACGGCCCGTTGAACCTGCTCAAGGCCACTGCGACAGGGATTGCTGCGAGGGTCAGGGCCAATGTCGGCAAACCCACGATGCTGCCGGTCGTCGGCAGGCCCGGGCAGCCCGGTGCGCTCACTCTGTCCGGCGCCTACGAGGACTACCACTCGATCGCAGGTCCGTCCTGGCGCAACGAAGTACGCGCCGATGTCGGTCTGGAACTCGGCACCAGGGCCCCGGCCCAGGCCGCCGCGAAGATCAAGGTCCCGCTGCTCTTCCAGATCGCCGACTTCGACCGCTCGGCGCCGCCCCGCGCGGCAGCACTGGCGGCGTTTGCGGGCCGCGCCGAGGTTCGCCATTACCCGGGCGACCACTTCGACCTGTTCCCGGGCAAGCCGTTCCACGGACCGGCCGTCGAACATGCGGTGCACTTCTTCAACCGCCATCTGGCTCCTGGAACCAACTGAAGCTCTGCGGCACAGCGCAATCCGTCGATATCACTGCCGGGTGATGTCGACGGATTGGGCCGGGCTGGATTCGACGTCGATCGTGCAGGCGTGGTCAGCGAGCGGAAGCCTTCTCCACCTTGTGGGCTCGCTGAGCCTGCCACTTGCGCTGTCGAGCCACGAACAAGATCGACGAGCGTTGCATCAGTCCCGGAGCGAGCCGGTTGAACCGCCATGCCAGGCGGGCCGAGCGCGGCGTGACCAGAATCGCCTTGTTCCCGGCGACGGCCGCCAGCACCTCATCGGCCAGCTTCTCCGGCGAGTGCGGGGTCTTGATGCGCTGACCCCTCAGGTAGTAGTCACGGCCCACGAAGTCGTCGATCGAACCCTTGTCCAAGATCGGGGTATCGACCGCCCCCGGACAGATAACGGTGACACCCACGCCCTTGGCCGCCGCCTCGGTACGCAGCGCGAGCGAGAGTCCGACCACTGCGTGCTTCGTGGCGACGTAGCTGGTGATCAGACCGGCTGCCATCAGGCCACCAGCCGAGGCCGTGTTGACGATGTGACCATTGCCCTGGGCGATCATCTTCGGGTAGGCCGCATGGATGCCGTGCACCACGCCACGCAGGTTCACGTCGATGATCTGATTCCACTGGGCCAGGGTCAGGTGCTCGGCCTCGCCGCCGAAGGTGATGCCGGCGTTGTTGAAGATCAGGTCGATCCGACCGTGCTCGGCGACCACCCGGTCCACGGCTGCCAGCACCTGCTCGGGGTCGGTGACGTCGAGCGCCTCGGCACGAGCCTGCGGCCCCAGTGCCGCAGCAGTGCGTCGCGCAGCCACCTGGTCGAGGTCGGTACAGACGACATACGCGCCGGCCTTGACCAGCGCTGCGGCCAATGCGGCCCCGATGCCGGACCCTGCCCCGGTCACCAGCGCGGCGCGCCCGACAAAACGGCCCCGGTAGGGATTGACGGCGTCCGCGCCCGCAGACCCGGTTCGGCTCACCCGAAGGCCTTTTCGATGAGACCCAGCAGGTCCGGGTAGCGCTTCAAGTGCGCACCGCCATTGACCTGCATGTCCTCGCCGGTTGTCCACGCCGCACCGTCGGAGAGCAGGTACTCACACGCGGCCGCGATCTCCAGTCCCGTCCCTGAGCGTCCCAGCGGCGTGTTCTCGACGTAGTCCTCACGCACACCGGGGATCTCCATGGCCGGCGAGGTCAACGGCGTGACAACGAGACCGGGAGAGACCGTGTTGACCCGGATCTGCCGCGGAGCCAACTCGAGAGCCGTCACCTTCGAGAGCATCAGGAGCCCGGCCTTGGCCGTGCAGTAGGCCGCCAGCCCCGATCCGGGTTGGGTCCCGTTGAGCGAGGCAAGGGTGACCAACGATCCGCCGTCGGAAACGCGGCTTCCGGCGTGCTTGAGCACATGGAATGCGCCGACCAAAGAGATGTCCAGAATGCGCCGAAACTCGGCCGAATCGTGGTCGACCACGGGCGAAAGAGTGCTCGTGCCGGCACAATTCACCACGCCGGTGAACGAGCCGCGTTCGACAATGATTTTCTCGAACAGGGCCTGCACCGTTGCCTCGTCGGCGACGTCCACCGGGAGTATCGACTCGCTGCTCACCAGATCGGCGCCGATGACCTCGTGGCCCTGTAAACGCAGGTGCTCGGTGATGGCGGCACCGAGACCGGAGGCGGCACCGATCACCACCGTGGTCTTGGCGACAGCGGGCTCGGCCGTCTCGGATGGGGGGAGCATGCGTACTCCTGACATGTGTCGAAAATTGTTGACGTGTGTCAACTTAGCTCCACGAGTGACCGCTGTCATCCGTTTGAGAGGGTTCGACGTCGATCGTGGTGAGGTCGCGCCCACGGGTCTCGATGATCATGGTCAGTGCCCCGATCGATATGCCGGCGGTGATGACGATGATCAGACTCAACGGATGCTGCGCGTCGCGACTACGTGAACGAAACTTCACACATTGTCGGCATAGGACCTGTTGTCAGAAAGTCGCCGGATCCCAGAAATAGGTGTAGTTGCTCCATGGCCCAAGGTTTACGGTGTTGAGGTGATGCTTGTTCCCCCATGGGTCGACCTGGTACGCGGCAACGAACCCGTGGAAGTAAGTGCAGTGAATGTCTTTGGTTCCGAACGGGCTGAACACGACTTTCTGGGGTGGTGCCCACGCGCCAGGCCCCCAGGGCTGGACGAACTCGGCGCTGCATGGCAATTCGCGCAGACCGATGTCTAGTGCTGTGGCGCTCGCCGGTAATGCTGCACTTACACTCGCGGCCATCGCACTTGCCGCGAAAGCCAGCAGTAGTTTGCGTTTCATATTCGAGAGCCTTCCTTCGCGGGGATCCTGGCTACTCCCTCATCGTGCTATTACGCCGCCGGCGTTACGAACTGGCCCCTCGCTGCGGAGCCGATCGACAAAGCCCGCCCGAGATCTGCGCCGCCAAGAGTTCGAGATCCCCCACTACATCGAACTTGTCGACGCACTCCCACACAACTGCTCCGGCAAGGTCGATAAGCTGCAACTGCGGCAACGTGGATGACCCCACGTGCCCTGCGCAGCACATACCGACCAACTGACAACGCGACCGAGATCATGCTCCATCTTCCGGGGTACTCAGAAGGTAACGGGGACCATGCCGACGAATGCCACAGTCAACGCCGAGCTGCGGAAACGGCAGGTGCTGCATACCGCCACGCCGCTGTTCGCAGAGAACGGCTTGGCAGGTACGTCGATGCGCATGATCGCAAGCAGCATCGGCATGCTTCCCAGCAGCCTCTACCCATACGTGCCCTCGAAGGAGTCTCTCCTGGAGGAGATCGTCATCGGCCACTTACGGGCGATGAATACCGAGTTTCATCGGGTTGTCGACCGGTCACTGGCGGCAAGCAATCACAGACTGTGGATAGCCTCGCTCCAACGCGAAATCGACGAAGACGTCTACCGGCCGTCGATCGCCCCGAACGTTGCATACGAACTGATCAAGGATGGCCTGTGGCTTACCGGGCGGTGGTTCCGCCCCACCCCGGAGTACACACTGGCCGACCTGTCGGTCGAATGCGTCGAGTTCCACCTGAACGCACTGATGCCGAAACAGAGCCCGCCCTGACCTCCGATCCGGCAGGATGGAGACTCGGTCTTGGAATGTCCATGGTAGGACGGGTGATTGCATATGAAACGTATCCTGAACGTGCTGATCTTCGTCTGTTTCTTCGCGGTGGTCTTCATCGTCTTGCTTGCTGTGATCAAGTCATCGCGGGACACCACATCGCCCGCCCTCGCCGATGAATCGTTCGTGATCCATGGCCAGCCGACGACGTGCAGCTCGTTGTTCGGGGAGCCGTGCGAATTCGACCTTCAAACCGAGTACAACATGTGGGGGAACGGACTCGAATCTTTCGTCGACTCGGGCGTGCTGGGGCCCTACGCCGCCGATATCGGGTTCGTGGATTCCGCGAAACTGAGTTTGCAGGCGTGCGGAGTTGCCCGGACCGCAGGAAAAACCGTCCTGGAATTCGACGAACTGGCCCAACGCGATCACCCTGACGCCACCAGTGCGCAACTGTTCCCGTTCTGGAACCAGACTCGGCAGGATCTGTGCCCTTAGCGCTGTGCAGATCCAGGCGCCGCGTGCAGATGCCGATGTCCGAGGGCGGCGACGGCCAGGTCAACATGGACGCAATCGTCAGCGGCACCGCGATGTGGACGCGTAGGAAGAGGCCACCGACGACGGTGCCGATGAGCGTGCAGTCCCGACGTTCGTGGTCGAGATGGGTACCGGCGGTGAAGTGCGTGCACATCAGGTCATCGACTCCATGCGCTTCGTCACCGCCATTTTGGAGCGGAGAATCGGCACCGTTTCTCCTGTAAAGCCGGTTTCCCTCTCGATCCCGCAGCCTCTCTGAGCCTCGACCTGCCGAGACAGACTGTCCTCACGTCAGCTGATCAGGCAGCGGCGGTCCGCACTTGGTGAAGAAATGCGGCGGCGGCCGGCGACGGTCCGTCGCTACTCCAGATCAAGTGTTCTGCTCGGCGTGCAGCGTCGCGGACGGGAATGGTCACGACGCCGGTGAGCTGCTGGGCGTAGGCCGAAGGGAGCATGCCGATTCCGAGTTCCTGACCGATGAGCCCGGTCATCAGGTGGGCATCGGTGACGTCGAAGGCTACGTCGCGGCTCAGACCAGCGGCCGCAAAGGCCTGATCCACTTGTGCCCTCCCCGGGGTCCCGGGGGGAAAGTCGACGAAGACTTGACCAGCCAGGTCATGCAGACTGAGTTCCTCGCTTTCTGCGAGCGGGTGTGTCGCCGACATGACGACGACATGGTTGTCGTGGGCCAGAAGATGGTGCGCGACTTCGGTTAGAGCCCGCTCGATCGGCAACCCGAGAAACGCGACGTCGAGCACTCCAGTGGCGACCTTGTCGACGAGCTCGTCGCTCCCTCCCATCACCAGGGTGACACGCACTTGTCGGTGACGATCGTGGAACAAGCGCAGTGCAGCAGGCACATCGACCGCACATACGGTGGGGATCACCCCGACCGATAGTCGGCCACGGACTTCTCCGGTCGCGGCGGCAACTTCGCTGCGCGCACGCTCGGCCGCAGCCAAGCATTGCCGGGCCGACGGCAGAAACGCCGCTCCAGCCGCTGTCAGGCGCACTTGCCGACTGGTCCGATGAAAGAGTCGTGCGCCGAGTTCGGATTCCAAGCGCGCCACCTGATGACTCAGGGCGGACTGCACCACGAAGCACCGCTCGGCGGCCCGGGTGAAACTGGAGAGTTCAGCGACGGCGACGACGTAGGAGAGTTGGCGGAGATCCATCTATCCATCATCAATCACGATCGATAACGTGACAAGCATGTGTTGGACTCATGCTTGCGCTATCGCGACGATAGAGGCATGGCATCTACACCCATCCCGCACTACCCCACTCGAGCGCACCGATGAGCGTGATCAAGACGACCGCCCTCACCGCGATCGCGCCCGCGGTCTGGGGCACAACGTATCTCGTGACTTCCGAATATCTGCCCGCGGGTCATCCACTCTTCTCAGGCCTGGTCCGAGCTCTGCCTGCTGGACTGCTCGCGCTCGTATTGACTCGCACCCTGCCCACCGGAGCTTGGTGGCCGAAGGCTGCACTCCTGGGGGTGCTCAATATCGGCGCATTCTTTCCCCTGTTGTTCCTGACCGCTTACCGCTTGCCTGGCGGGGTCGCCGCAACCTTGAACGCAACCCAACCGATCGTGGTCGCCATTCTTGCAGTGCTGCTACTGAGTGAGGCCTTGTCGTGGTGGCGATTGGGTTGGGGACTGATCGGAGTGCTCGGTGTGGCGCTGATCGTGCTGACCGGCAGCGCCACCCTGGACGGGGTCGGCCTCTTGGCAGGCATAGGCGCAGCGGTATCCATGGCAACCGGCGTGACGTTGACCAAGCGCTGGGGGCGGCCCGAGGGCGTGGGAGCGATGGCCTTCGCGGGGTG
Source organism: Rhodococcus sp. 1168 (assembly GCF_002091955.1). GTDB lineage: Bacteria > Actinomycetota > Actinomycetes > Mycobacteriales > Mycobacteriaceae > Rhodococcoides. The sequence goes on from NZ_MKKY01000032.1 coordinate 73,447, forward strand.
GCAGCTGACCGCCGGCGGTCTGTTCCTGTTGCCGATCACTCTGCTCGTCGAGGGTGTCCCCGACACCATCACCTGGTCTGGGATCGGCGGCTACCTCTGGCTCGGCCTGGTCGGCGGGTTGCTGACATACACCCTGTGGTTCTCCGGAATCGGCCGACTCCCGGTTACCTCCGCGGCGCTGCTCGGGCTACTTTCGCCGATCGTGGCCGCCGGCCTCGGCGTCGTATTCCTCGGTCAGCTTCTCAGCGGTGTTCAACTCGTCGGCTTCGCTCTCGCTTTGGCAGCCATTGCCGCCGGGCAGTTCAACCCGACCCGGCGCGCCCCGACCCACCGATCAGGCCAGCCTGTCGATCAGCTCACCGATACCTGACGCACCGACACATCACGTTGCGCATTGCTCGTGGGATCGGCCAGTCCTTCGACCTGGTAGACACTGCCCAAACCGAGGCACCCCGCTGAAGGAGCATTTGAATCAACCTGCCCGGTTACGTTGCGCACCTACGGTATCCGCGACGTCGCGGTACGTGTCCGGAGTGATGGGTGCTGGGGCTCCGCCTGTCAGTAGTGCTTCGAGGCCGGCGTTGAGGTGATAGCCCCAGGCTGTGGTGCAGACGGTGTGGCATTCCAGTTCGGGTCGCAGGCCGCGGTGGGTGAAGGTGGTCGTGAAGTTGGTGCTCATGGGATCTTTCCTCTCCCTAGTTTTCGGTGGCGGTGAGTTCGGTTGCGTTCTGCATCTGCCAGATGTCGCTTGGCAGCGTCGTCCCGGTTTCCAAGTAGGACTTGAGGTTTGCCAGTACGGTCGGCCAGCCTTGAGAGATGCCGTCGAGCATCTCCCTGCTTGGAACGTTCGTCTGGCTGACGGTCAACTTCACGGCGTCGACGACCGGTTCGATCTGATACGTCACCACCGAGCCGGCGTCGAGTGCCTGCGCTGCGGGTTGGAAGGTGAACACCAGGCGATTCGGTCGATCGGACTCTAGGACTTTGCCCCAAATGTCGTAATACCCTGTCCGCCCATCGAATCGGTGTGTCCACGAAGCTCCGAACTCCCAGCCGGAGACGTTGGCCATCCCGCCCCAGTAGATCGCGGTGACGTCGGCGTCGGTGAGGGCGTCCCACACCTGCTCCGCCGAAGCTCGGATGTAGGTGACGTACATGTAGTCGGGGAACTGTTCGGCTTCCTTCATTGCGCTGTCCTCAGCTCGTTGTTTGACGACGTCCAGGACGTCGAGGTGTGGACGGTCGAAATCACGGATCCAACGACGTTCGATGTCGTGAATCGGCTCGGGATTCAAGAAGTGTCGACGTTCGCGCCCCTTGCGGACCACAACGACCAGGTTGGCCGCGACAAGTAGATCGAGGTGCTTGGTCACGGACTGCCGAGCCATCGACATGCCCTCGCAGAGCTCTCCGAGCGTTTGCGCATTCTCACGTCGCAGAGCGTCCAGAAGTGCACGCCGAGGGGGATCGGCGAGCGCCTTGAAGACGGCGTTGACATCAGGTTGCGGGAGCACCGACCCGATATGCAACCAAACGGCTGCATATGTCAAGAGGTATCTACCCGGCAGCTCAGACGTGCTCTATGCAGGCAGGGTCTGCAGTGTCAGCTTGATTTGCTTGCGCACTTCACTATCCGGATCGTCGAGGTACCGCTCGACCTTCGGCTTCAAGCCGGCGGGCAGGGGCCTATATCGACGCAGGTAAGTGATGCCGAGGGGACGCACGCTCGGGTCTTCGATCTGACCGACGACGATCTCGAGGCCATCGGGTCTCCCCTGCTTGATCAACCATTCCATGATCGCTGCCCGCCCCGAACTCAACGACCGATCCATAGCGAGAGCTGCCATCCGGTCATAGTCCGAAGGCACGGCCAGATGTAGCAACGCATTAGCCACAGCATGGCTGTTGATCGGAGGGAGCGGCGGATCGAGATAGAACTGCTCGAACAACACCGGCACAGCTTCGGTCCCGACTGCATCGACGGTGGTGAGGGCTCGAGACAATCCCTCGCGCAGGTTGGCGAGAACCCTTGGCTCGGTTGCTTTGCTGCGCTGTTCGACGTGGCGCAGCCAGTCGATGAGCAACGGGATCAGGTCGGGGTACCGCTGGTTGGCGTTCAGCTCTTGTGCGCTTCGGCGCTGTCATGAAGTGCGCCGGCCAGATCTGCGTATTCGTCGACGAGGGAGTTGAGCTCTTCGAGATCCTCGACGACGATGTCGACTTCGTCGCCGTTGAGTTCGTCGAGCGTCGACGACGCTGATAGCAGTCTTCCCCGACAGGTTCCGTCGCTATCGCTCGCGATTCCGGCCCAAGCCGTGCTCGCAGTAGTGAGTTTGTCTTTGTCGCCGTTAGGAATTGGAACACCGATGTGTTGCAGCAGGCCGATTACTTCCGATAGTGCGTCGCCCTCTCCTCCTGCTGCCGGCTGCAGGGCGAAGCATGTGTTGAAAGGGGCGTCCCCAGGGTCTACTTGCGCTACGGCCTCACCGTTGCCGTTCACGTTTAAGTCCGCTTCGGCTTGGGCGTGGTTCTTACCCATCTGGATCAGGACCCTGCTGTACATATGTATCGCTGTGCTGAGGTTGCGGCCCATTGACTCGAAGTTCGCGGCTTGTTCGTCGTACGCCGAAGAAAATTCTTGACCTACGTCGTCGGTCCCTGAGGCTCCCCCCGGATGGTGGACACCGAGATAGCGGGATCGATGGTTCCGCTGGAAGGATG
>NZ_MKKY01000033.1 GCF_002091955.1 Rhodococcus sp. 1168
TGGAATGGGACTTCTCGTGTGTTGGAGGGTGTTTCGGGTTCCGGTGGGGTGTCGTTGGCGTCGTTGTTTGTTGATCGGGTGGTTGAGGTTCCGGGTGCGGTGGCGGTGGTGTTCGAGGGTGAGCGGTTGTCGTATGGGGAGTTCGGGGAGCGGGTGTTTCGTTTGGCTCGGTGGTTGATCGGTGAGGGTGTGGGTCCTGAGGTGTTGGTGGGGTTGGGTATGCGGCGTGGGGTGGATTTGTTGGTGGGGATGTATGCGGTGGTGATGGCGGGTGGTGCGTATGTGCCTTTGGATCCGGATCAGCCGGCCGAGCGTAATGGGTTCATCGTTGAGGTGGCGTCTCCGGTGTTGGTGTTGGTTTCTGGTGGTGGGGATGTGGGTGTGTTTGCTGGTGGTGGTGTGTCGGTGGTGGATGTGGGTTCGTTGGATGTGTCGGGGTTCTCGGGTGAGGTTGTGGGGGATGGTGAGCGGTTGTCGGTGTTGCGGGGGTCGAATGCGGCGTATGTGATTTTCACGTCGGGGTCGACGGGTCGGCCGAAGGGTGTGGCGGTCTCGCATGAGGCTGTGGTGAATCAGTTGGTGTGGAAGAGGTCCGAGTTCGGGTTGGGTGTCGGTGATGTGGTGTTGCTCAAGACTGCGGCGACGTTCGATTTGTCGGTGTGGGAGTTCTGGTCGGCGTTGGTCTCGGGTGCGGCGGTGGTGGTGGCGTCGGTGGAGGGGCATCGGGATGCGGCGTATCTGCATGAGTTGATGGTGGCGGAGTCGGTGACGACGTTGCATGTGGTTCCGTCGATGTTGTCGGCGTTGTTGGCGGTGTCGGGTGGTGTGTTGTCGAGTTCGTTGGTGCGGGTGTTGGCGATCGGTGAGGCGTTGCCGGGGGCGACTGCGCAGTGGTTCCGTCGGGGTAATGCGGGTGCGTTGTTCAATTTGTATGGTCCGACGGAGGCTGCGGTGTCGGTGACGGTGCATGAGGTGGGGGCGGGTGATGTTGCGGGTGTGCCTATTGGTGTGCCGGAGTGGAATACGGGTGTGTTGGTGCTCGATGAGCGGTTGCATCCGGTGCCGGTGGGTGTGTCGGGTGAGTTGTATTTGGCGGGTGTGCAGTTGGCGCGTGGGTATGTGGGTCGGGTGGATTTGACGGCGGAGCGGTTTGTGGCGAATCCGTTTGTCGGTGTTGCGGGTGTGGGTGTGGGTTCTCGGTTGTATCGGACGGGCGATGTGGTGCGGTGGGGTGGTTCTGGTGAGTTGGAGTATGTGGGGCGTAGTGATTTTCAGGTGAAGGTGCGTGGTTTCCGGATCGAGTTGGGGGAGATCGAGTCGGCGTTGCGTGGGGTGGATGGGGTGGTCGATGTTGCGGTGGTTGCTCGGGTGGATGAGTTTGCGGGGGATCAGTTGGTGGCGTATGTGGTTGGTGGTGTGGGTGTGTCTTTGGATGTGGGTGAGGTGAAGGTGGCGTTGGGTGCGGTGGTGCCGTCGTACATGGTGCCGTCGGCGTTTGTGGTGTTGGATGCGTTGCCGTTGACGGTGAATGGGAAGTTGGATCGGGCGGCGTTGCCGGCTCCGGTGTTCGAGGCTGTGGTGTTTCGGGCTCCGTCGACTCCGGTGGAGGAGGCGGTGGCGCGGGTGTTTTCGGAGGTGTTGGGTGTTGATCGTGTGGGTGTCGATGATGATTTCTTTGCGTTGGGTGGTAATTCGTTGATTGCGACGCAGGTGGTGTCGCGGTTGGGTGTGGCGTTGGATGCGGTGGTGCCGGTGCGGTTGGTGTTCGAGGCGCCGTCGGTGGGTGGCTTGGCGGTTCGGGTGGAGCAGTCGGTGGGGTCGGGGGATCGGGTTGCGTTGGTGGCGCGGGAGCGTCCGGGTGTGGTGCCGTTGTCGTTGGCGCAGCAGCGGATGTGGTTCCTGAACCGCTTCGA
>NZ_MKKY01000034.1 GCF_002091955.1 Rhodococcus sp. 1168
GCCTCATGCGAGACCGCCACACCCTTCGGCCGACCCGTCGACCCCGACGTGAAAATCACATACGCCGCATTCGACCCCCGCAACACCGACAACCGCTCACCATCCCCCACAACCTCACCCGAGAACCCCGACACATCCAACGAACCCACATCCACCACCGACACACCACCACCAGCAAACACACCCACATCCCCACCACCAGAAACCAACACCAACACCGGAGACGCCACCTCAACGATGAACCCATTACGCTCGGCCGGCTGATCCGGATCCAAAGGCACATACGCACCACCCGCCATCACCACCGCATACATCCCCACCAACAAATCCACCCCACGCCGCATACCCAACCCCACCAACACCTCAGGACCCACACCCTCACCGATCAACCACCGAGCCAAACGAAACACCCGCTCCCCGAACTCCCCATACGACAACCGCTCACCCTCGAACACCACCGCCACCGCACCCGGAACCTCAACCACCCGATCAACAAACAACGACGCCAACGACACCCCACCGGAACCCGAAACACCCTCCAACACACGAGAAGTCCCATTCCACCCCGACACCACCACATCACGTTCCCCAACACCCAACACATCGATATCACCCACCACAACACGCGAATCTTCGACAACCGCCTCCAACACCCGAACAAACCGCTCCACAAAACCATCCACCGTCGACCGATCGAACAAATCCGTCGCAAACGTGAAGTACCCACCCACACCCAAAGGACGACCACCCTCGTCGTAACGGTCCGTCACGATCAAATGCAGATCGAACTGCGAAATCCCCGTATCGGCGTCCAGACCGGCGACCGACAACCCGGACAACTCCAACGAACTCTGCGCAAGATTCTGGAAAGACAACCCCACCTGGAACAACGGATGACGCGCCGTCGACCGAACCGGGTTGAGCACCTCCACGAGCCGCTCGAACGGCACATCCGCATGC
>NZ_MKKY01000035.1 GCF_002091955.1 Rhodococcus sp. 1168
GGCGGTTTCAAGTGGTTGTTGCAACGACTAACTCGTTGATCACTTTTGCTGGTGATTTCCAGCCTAGTGTTTTCCGGGGGCGGTCGTTGAGTTCAGCGGCGACCGCTTGGAGTCGTTCGGCGGTGTGCACGGACAGGTCGGTGCCTTTTTTGAAGTATTGCCGCAGGAGTCCGTTGGTGTTTTCGTTCGTTCCGCGCTGCCAGGGACTGTGGGGGTCGCAGAAGTAGATTGCCATGTCGGTGGCCATAGTGATTTCTGCATGCCGACGCATTTCGAGACCTTGATCCCAGGTCACCGACTGTTTGAGTACCGCAGGCATCGACCGGATTGCCTCGATCATCGCGTCTCGGACGGCGTCGAGATTGTGCGAGTGCGGCAGGTGGAGCAGCATGGTGAACCGTGACGTGCGCTCGACGAGGGTGCCGATCGCCGATTTGTTGCCGGCACCGAGGATCAGGTCGCCTTCCCAGTGCCCGGGTACTGTGCGGTCTTCGACGTCGTCGGGTCGTTCGGAGATCAGCGTTTTGTCGGGGATGTGATGAGCGTTGCTGGGTACCCGGCCGTGTTTGCGGCGATGCGCCCGCCCGGTCCGTAGTGCATCGGCGACTTCGGCTTTGAGTTCGCCTTTGGCTTGGACGTAGATGGCGTTGTAGATCGTTTCGTGCGACACGTGCATCTCCGGTCGATCGGGGTAGTCGATCTTCAGTGTCGCCGAGATCTGTTGTGGTGACCACTTTTTGCGGAGTCTGCGGACGACTTCTGTGCGGAGCTCACTGTTGCGGTCGGCGAGTTTCGCGGCCTTGGGTCGGCGGGCGCGTGTGTCCGCTCGCTGGTGTGCGGACACTGATCGGTAGGTGCCGCCAAGGTTGGTGTTGCGTTTGAGTTCGCGGGAGACGACGGACTTGTGACGTCCGATCAGGTCGGCGATATCGGTCTGGGTTAGTCCCATCGCGGTGCCGATCGCGATTTCCTCTCGTTCGGCTTGCGAGAGGAATCGTCCGCTGGGTTCGGGCCGGACCCGTTTGGCCCCGCGGACGATTCCTGCCTTCTGATCTATCCACCGCTTGCCGGTGGTGCGGCTGACGCCGGCAGCGGCCGACGCGTGGATCACTGAAGCACCCGAATCTCGCATGGCATGGAACTTAGCGACTACTTCTGCGCGATTCGGGACAACACGTCGTGGCATCTGCTCGACATCTCCTCAGGTCAGGAGCTGTGTTGCAACGACCACTTGAGATTGCCCAGATAGCTGGAAGGGTCCTTTCAAGCCGGCGGTAGAGAGGCCAAACAGCCGGCGGTAAAGAGCAAAACGGCCGGCGGTCACGAACTCGAGCCGGCGAACTATTTCGCCGACCACCCACCGTCCATGGTGTAGGACGCACCGGTGACCATGCCCGCGTCGGCGGACGCCAACCATCCGACCAGCGAGGCAACCTCCGACGGTTCGACGAGTCGCTTGATGGCGCTTTCGGTCAGCATGACCTGCTCGAGCACCTCTTCTTCCGGAATACCGTGTGCGGCAGCCTGATCGACGATCTGTTTCTCGACCAACGGGGTTCTGACGTAGCCCGGATTGACGCAGTTGCTCGTCACTCCGTGCGGGCCACCTTCGAGCGCGGTGACTTTCGACAGTCCTTCGAGGCCGTGTTTGGCCGTGACATAGGCAACTTTGAAAGCCGAGGCACGAAGTCCATGGACAGAGGAAATGTTCACGATCCGGCCGAAGCCACGAGAGTACATGCGCGGCAACGCAGCTCGAACGAGAAGGAAGGGCGCTTCGACCATCAGCGTCTGGATCCGACGAAATGCTGCTGGATCGAAATCGACTATCGGCGAGACTGTTTGTATGCCGGCATTGTTGATCAGGATGTCGGTGTCGAGGGAGAGGTTCTCCAAAGCCGCGACGTCCGATAGATCCACCGCCCACGACTCCCCGCGCAGTTCCGATGCCAACTCCTTCGCCGCGACTTCGTCGACGTCGGCGATGGTGACTCTCGCGCCCCGATCAGCGAGCATTCGGGCACACGCTGCTCCGATGCCGCCTGCCCCACCGGTAACGAGCGCGGTCTTCCCGGTCAGGTCCGTCACTTCAGTCCCGCCTTGGCCAGTTCTGACTCCGTTGCAAGGTTTTTGGCGTCTGCGATATCGATGGACTCCAGCGCAAGCCCCTTGGTTTCACGGGCAGCGATGACCGCAACCAGCGTGATGGTGCACGCACCGGCCAGGTACCACGCGATCGGGACCGAGGATCCGTACCTGTTCAGCAAGAACACTGCGATGATCGGCGCGAGCGAGCCGGCGACGATCGAGGTGACCTGATAGCCCAGGGAGACGCCGGAGTAACGCATACGCGTCGGGAACATTTCGGCCATGATCGCCGGCTGGGTGGCGTACATGAAGGCGTGGAAGACCAGGCCGATGATGATGGCGAGCATGATGACGGCGTTGTGCCCGCTGTTGAACATCGGGAATGCGAAGAAGCCCCAGGTGCCGGCGGTCAGTGCACCGAACAGGTAGACCGGCCGTCGACCGATACGGTCGGCTAGACGTCCTACCAGCGGAATGACGGCGAAATGGACGGCGTGAGCCGCGAGCATCCACCACAGGATCGTCTGGGTGTCGGTGCCGACCTCGACTTTGAGGTAGGTGATGGTGAACGTGACGACGAGGTAGTACATGACGTTTTCGCCGAACCGAAGACCCATTGCGGTGAGAACGCCACGCGGATAACGCTTCACGACCTCGAAGACCCCGTACGACGCGGCCTTGATGACCTCGGCCTGCTTCTGTGCTTCGAGGAAGATCGGGGCGTCGGTGACCTTGGTGCGAATGTAGTAGCCGACGAACACGATGACGGCGGAAAGCCAGAATGCGACGCGCCAGCCCCAGCTGAGGAAGGCTGCGTCGGAAAGTATTGTGGTCAGAACGAGAAGGACGACGGTGGCGAGGAGGTTTCCGGCGGGGACGCCTGCCTGCGGCCAGCTTGCCCAGAATCCGCGACTCTTGTTCGGACTGTGTTCTGCCACAAGCAGAACCGCGCCACCCCATTCGCCACCGACTGCGAAGCCCTGGATGAATCGGAGCAGCACGAGAAGCGCGGGGGCCCAGTAGCCGATCTGGTTGAAGGTGGGGAGGCATCCCATGAGGAACGTCGCACCGCCGACGAGCACCAGACTGAACTGCAGTAACTTCTTTCGACCGTACTTGTCCCCGTAGTGACCGAAGACGATACCGCCGAGCGGGCGAGCGACGAATCCGACGGCGTAAGTGACGAATGCAGCGAGAATGGCATCGAGTTCGCTGGTGCCGGCTGCGAAGAAGATCTTCGAGAACACCAGCGTCGCTGCAGTGCCGTAGAGAAAAAACTCGTACCACTCGACGATGGTGCCTGCCATCGACGCCGCGACGACCTTCTTGAGTCCGGTCGGGGCTGCGTCCGGGTCCGGACCGCTGTGTGATCGTTCGTCCACGCTCATTGACACTCCTCGTGTGATCCGGGATGAGTGGCGTACCGATTGTGACGGCCCACACACATGCTTGGTATCTCGAGTATTGATGCAGAGCAATTGCGATGCAATGGCCAAGATCGCAGGTGCGATCTGCAAATATGCAGAGATGACGTCATCCCCGACCGGTCGACTACCGAGCGCCGACGACCTTCTCGTGCTCCTGGCCGTCGGACGGACCGGTCGATACAGTTCTGCCGCCGCTGAGCTGGACGTCAACCACACGACCATCTCCAGGCGCATCGCCGTCCTCGAATCGACGCTCGGGGGTCGCGTTCTGACCAGGAGCTCAGGCGGGTGGGAGCTGACCGAGCTCGGGCGTCGGGCGCTGGCCGCAGCGGAAGCCGTCGAATCGGTGGTGCGGGGATTGGTGACGCGCGGTGACGATGCCGAGTCGCTCGAAGGAGTCGTCAGAATTTCGGCAACCGACGGTTTCAGCGCGTACATCATCGCCCCGGCCGCGGCTCGGGTGCAGCGACGGAATCCCAGCGTGGCCGTCGAAATCGTTGCGACGACCCGTCGAGCGTCCCAGCAGCGGTCCGGACTCGATATCGAGGTCGTCGTCGGCGAGCCCCAAGTCCATCGCGCACAGGCTTTCCGTCTCGGTGACTATCGCCTCGGGTTGTACGGCTCACGCGCATACTTCGACGAGCACGGGACTCCGCAGACTCTCGATGAATTGTCCGCCCACCCGTTCATCTACTTCATCGACTCGATGCTGCAGGTGGACGACCTGGATCTGGCCCCGAGTTTCACTCCGACGATGCGTGAATCGGTGACCTCCACCAACGTCTTCGTTCACGTCGAGGCCACCCGCGCGGCAGCAGGTATCGGTCTGCTGCCGTGCTTCATGGCCGATCGCCACGACGACCTCGTCCGAATCTTGCACGACGCTGTCACTGTTCGGCTCACGTACTGGCTCGTCACACGCAGTGAGACACTGCGCCGCCCCGAAGTCGCGGCGCTCGTGGAAGCGATCCGAACCATCGTCGACGAGCAGCGTCCGGCGTTGTTGGGGCTGGCCGAGTGTTGACCGTCTGTCCGGAGGTACGAAGTGCGCCCTGCGTATACCGTCGTGCACACAGGATTTCCGTCTGACAGGGAGGATTTCTCGATGTCCGATATCGACTTCTATTTCGATCCGGTGTGCCCGTTCGCATGGATGACAAGCAAATGGGTTCGTAAGGTGCAGGCGCAGCGTGATTACACGGTCGATTGGCGCTTCATCTCCCTGCGCCTGCTCAACTCTCACATCGACTACGCGTCTCACTTTCCACCTGAGTACGAGGCCGGCCACACGGCAGGTCTACGACTACTGAGAGCCGCCGCAGACATTCGGCGCGAGCACGGGACTGCTGTGATCGGGCCACTGTATGCCGCCCTAGGTGCGCAGATTTTCGATACCGATGTGGTTTCCGACGACGCTGCGAGCCACGGCTATCGCGGCACCGCGGCATTCCTGGCACCGATTCTCGAACAACTGGGCTTGCCGACTCGGCACACCGGCGCACTGGATGATTCCTCGTTGGACGAGGAAATTCGTGCCGAGACCGACCACGCGCTCTCGCTGACCGGCAAGGACGTCGGCACACCGATCATTGCCTTCGAGCCTCCGGACGGAGTTGCATTCTTCGGCCCGGTGATCAGCAGATTACCCAGTGACGAGGATGCAGTACCTCTGTGGGACAACGTGATCGGACTCGCACGCTTCCCCGGATTCGCCGAAATGAAGCGCAGCATGCGTGAGCTTCCACAACTGAAGGCCCTGGGTGTCCAGGAGGACGAAGTCGGTACGCAGCAAGACTGGCACGCCGGTAGCCGACGTCAAAAGAAATGACTACCGCCGGCGGTCGCCGAGGGGACCGACCCAACGCGCACCTGGATGTGACCGCCGCGCACCGATGCCGTTTGCATTGCATTCAACCGCGCAGGCATTGCAGTCCAGGGGTGAGCGTCGATGTCGGATCCACCGAGCCGGCACGCCAGGCGCGCCAGCGGTGTCCATAATTCTGCGCATCCGACGGGTTTCTGCATGTCTACGACGGCTACCACTCCCCCCGCCCGGGTAGCGGAGATCATCGCGTCGAGTGCAACCTCCCACCGAGCCATCAGCGACAACGCGTAGGTACTGATGGCCGCGTCGAACGGGACGTCGTCCCCCGAGTCCGTAGAACCGAGTGCGGTGGCGTCGGCTGCGACGAGGGTGACGTTCTCCCACCCAGCGGAGGTAGCGCGCCGCCTGGCCTGCTCGAGCATCTGCGGGCTCGAATCGACTCCGGTGATCGAACCTGTCGGCCCGATGTGCCGCTGCAGCAAAGCGAAGTTGAGACCGGTTCCGCAGCCGACGTCGAGAACATGACTGCCCGATGGAAGAGCCATCAGATCGATCGCTGCCGTGCGACCAGCGCGATAGATCGGCCACTCGAAGGAAATGACGTCGTACATGCGCGCCGAAATCGTGTACGGCATCGGCTTCTTCATCGGTCGGTCCATTTCGTCGAGGCCTGCGGGGCACACTCTGTCGTTATGGGAACACCGCAAGACACTCGAAGGGTTCCATAGCTGTGCCCGAAACCGAATCCGATGCCGTCGACGACGCTCAGGCACGTAATTTTCGTCTTTACGTCGAACCGGAGATCGAGGTGCTCTTGCGCGTTGCCGCCACGTTGACCGGTCCCTCGCAAGCCGAGGACCTCGTACAGGAGACGCTCATACGCGCGTGGCGCAGCGTCGATAGCTTCGACGGGCGCCACCCTCGGGCCTGGTTGCTGACCATCCTGCGCAACACCAACATGAATATGCACCGACGTCAGCGGCCGGACACATTCGCCGAGATCGGCGACTACCTGTCCACCCGGCCCGCGTTCGGCGTCGAGGAACTCGGAACCGAGGAGAGAGTCATGACATCGATCTTGTCCGACGACCTCGAGCGGGCAGTCGGGTCGCTGGACCCGAAATTTCGGACGGTTCTGTTGCTGATCGACGTCGATCAACTGACCTACGCCGAGGCCGCGAATGTCTTGGGCGTCCCGGTCGGAACGGTGATGTCGCGACTGAGCCGAGCCCGTGATCGGGTTCGACGCCACCTTCGGCCCGCATTCGCCTCTGCCACCGGAAAGGGAAAGCCATGATGAAGACCGCGCGGATGATGCTGACCTGCCATTGGTCGGCTCGACGGTTACAGCGTTATCTCGACGCCGATCCGGCGGCCCACCTCGATCCGTCCGAAGTGCGCAGGCTCGAGGCTCACCTGGCTGTGTGCGCCAGGTGCCGGGCCGCAGAGGACGAGTTCAGGCAGATCGACGGGGCGTTGGCCCGCTGGACCGTACGAACGATGCCCGATGCAACGAGCGTCGAGCATGCTCGAAAATTCGTGGATCGGCTCACCCGAGGTGACATGTCATGAGTTTCATGCCGACCGAAGCCGATGTCGTCGTGGTGGGCGGCGGAACAGCAGGCATCGTTGCAGCCAAGACTGCTGCTGGCTTCGGCGTGCGCGTCGTACTGATCGAGCGGGAGCGGCCCGGCGGTGACTGCCTGTGGACCGGGTGCGTCCCGTCCAAGGCACTACTGGCGGCGGCATCGACAGCCGCCACGATCCGGGACGCGCACAGCTTCGGGATCGACGCCGGCGAGCCGCGCGTGGACTTTCCCCGTGTCATGGCGCACGTGCAGCACGCCATCGCCGAGATCGCCCCGATCGATTCTCCGGAAGCGCTCACCGAAGCGGGGGTGACCGTCGTCGCCGGTGATGCCGTGTTCACCGGACCCGGCACCGTGGCCGTCGGATCGGGGTCCTTGCGTTTCGGCCAGGCCCTCGTCACCACCGGTGCCAGTCCATCGATACCGTCGATCTCAGGATTGGACTCGACGGCCTACCTCACCAGCGAGACACTGTGGTCCCTGACATCTCTGCCGGAACGGCTGCTCATCATCGGGGCCGGCACCGTCGGCTGCGAAATGGCTCAGGCCTTTGCCCGATTCGGCTCGGCTGTCACCCTCATCGGTCGGGCCGAGACCATTCTTCCGAGGGAGGACGCCTCGGCATCGGCAATACTGTCCGCAGCGCTCACCGATGAGGGAGTGCACATTCTGACCTCTACGACGGTCACCCGAATCGAAGACGGGGAGGCCATCACCGATACCGGTCTCGCGTGTACCTTCGACAAAGTCCTCGTAGCCACGGGCCGCACTCCTCGAACCACGGGGTTGGGCCTGGACGCCGCCGGGGTGTCACTGGAAGAGCACGGTTTCGTCGTGGTCGACGATCATCTCCGCACCACCAATCCCCGCATCTGGGCCGCCGGAGATCTGACCGGTCACCCACAGTTCACTCATGTGGCAGGGATGCACGGCAGCCTCGCGGCGAGCAACGCCGTACTCGGTGTGCTCCGGAAGATCGACAAGACCGGCACTCCGCGCGTCACTTTCACCGATCCCGAAATCGCTTCGGCAGGAATCGATGTGCGCACAGCGAAGCGTATCCCCGGGTTGCGATTGCAGACGCTCGGACACGACGACGTCGATCGCGCGGTCACCGAGGGCAAAACTACCGGCTTCACGACGCTGGTGCTCGACGGCAAGCGCCGCATCGTCGGTGCCAGCGTGGTGGGGCCACGGGCGGGCGAAACCATCGGCGAACTGATTCTCGCTGTCAAGCAGGGCCTGCGCACTCGCGATCTCGCCGGCGCCACCCACCCGTATCCGACGTACAACGACGGGCCGTGGAACGCTGCGGTCGGCGACGTCCGTTCGCAGTTGAGCACTCCAGTTGTATCTCGCGCACTGAACACCCTCGCGAAGGCCCGAGGTAGGTGGATCGTCAGGAGAGAGCGCGGTAGCCGGAAATGATGCGTTGACCCGAACTGACCGCTACCACCGCCGCCCATACCGTTGCGATCTGCCAGGACGCTACCGGGAACAGCAGCCAGAGACTGTGCACGGCAATCGTTTCCGCCCCTTCGGCCAACCCACCCAGAAACGACAGGGAGCGGCCGTCGTCGAGCGTTCTGCCCGTTTTTTCTGCGATGGAGGAGAACGCGAGAAACGCTGTGCCGTTGATGTAATACGTCAGCAACACCAGTAGAAACGGCCACCACGGGGCGTCGTAACCGGCCGACGCCCCGAACGCGACGCCCACGACCGTGGCTCCGTAGACGGTGAAATCCGCTGTGATGTCGAAGAACCCGCCCGCACCGGAGGTTGGTCCGCCACCGCGGAGTCGTCTACGGGCCAGTGGTCCGTCGAGTCCGTCGGCAAGGCGCGAGAGTATCCACAGCCCCAACGCGAGTAGCCAGAACTGCCGTCCAGCGGCCACTGCGCTACCCAGCCCCAGCAGCAGACCGACCGCAGTGATTCGGTCCGGGGTGACCTGGTCGATGTCGAGGATCCGGGCACACCGATCCAGCGGCACCTCGAGTTTGCGACGCAGATAGCTGTCGATCATGGGGCCGCGATGCCGTCGAGATGTGGGCCGTTGGGTTCCGGATCACTCCTCAGGGCGAGACGTTTGGCAGCCAACGACGACCCGACGCCGATCACGAGGACGGCCACCAGCGCAGCGGCGAACGGCCAGGACAGCGGAGAGGTTCCGTACGCTCCGAGGGCGGTGAAACCGACTGTGGCCGGGATGATGCCGACCGCCGTGCCGAGTAGGTAGTCACGCTGGCCCACGGCGCTGATACCCGCCGCGTAGTTGACCACCGAAAATGGAAACAGGGGGATCAAGCGGACGATGAACACCGACATCAAACCGCGTCGCCCGAGCATGGCGTCCAACCTGCGGAGCTTGCCCCACTCGGAGCGTGCAACCGATCCACGGCCGAGCGCACGCGCCGCCCAATAACCCACATAGGCGCCTCCGGTTGCAGCCACGACCACCACCGTTGCACCGACCGCCAACCCGAACAGCAATCCGGAAGCGATGGTGAGGGCGCTCGCTGGGAATGGCGTCGCCGACAGCACGACATACAGAATTACGAACGCAACGATCCCCCACGCACCTGCGTCCGCGACCAGAGTTCGTATCGACTCCGGGTCCGGAAGGTCCACAGTCGCGGCCACGATGACGACCACCGCGATCACGGCGGCAGCAGTTGCCAGCTTGATCGCGGTAAAACGGCTACGTGCCGGCCGGGGGTCCTGATTCACAATTGCTACCTCTCGTGCTCGACACACAAACAGTTCTTCTACGACGGGAAGTCCTCGACTACCCCAGTGTGTTCCCCTATCACCGGATTCGACCGATTACCGTGGGTCAGGCAGCGTCGACTCTGTCTGCATCCTCGGACCAGGAGGCCCACGTTGTTTTCTCGATCTCATACCCGTCGACCGAGAAAGTACGCGTTCGCGGCCCTGGTGGTTGCCGCGAGCGTGGGGTTGGTCCTGTCCTCGTGCGCAGCCCCGTCTTCCGAAGCGCCGGTCGCCGAGGCACTGTCCTGGAGCGAGATCGAACAGCAAGCGCAGGGGAAAACAGTCTCACTGTGGATGTACGGCGGTGACGAACAGGGCAATACGTACGTCGACAACGTCCTCACCCCCGCCGCCGCAGCCGCAGGGGTCACGCTGCGTCGTGTGCCCGTCGAATCCACCACCGACGCCGTCAACCGGATTCTCTCCGAGCGGCAAGCAGGTGTCACCGATGGCGAGGTCGACCTGGTGTGGGTCAACGGCGCAAATTTCGGGACCGGCCAGCTGGCAGGTGCGTGGCTTTGTGATTGGACACAAAATCTACCGAACATGGAGTACACGGACCCCGAGGATCCGCTACTGAGCAGCGATTTCGGGACGCCGGTGAACAACTGCGAAGCACCCTGGCACAAGGCGCAGTTCACGCTGGTCTACAACTCGGCTGCGATAGCGGACCCACCCCGCACTTTGGACGAAGTATTCGACTGGGCCGAGGCCAACCCCGGCCGCTTCACCTACCCTGCGCCCCCGGATTTCACCGGTTCGGTGTTCGTCCGTGAGGCTCTGGTGAACCAGTCCGGCGGCGTCGACAAGGTGCCCGCCCAGTTCGATCAGGACACCTACGATTCTCTCGCGCCGGCCGTGTTCGATCGGCTGAACACCCTTGCACCGTCGCTCTGGCGCGGGGGCACCACGTATCCGCAGTCATCGAGCGAACTCGACGACCTGTATGCAGGCGGGCAGGTGGACATGACCATGACCTATGGGCCCGCGACGCTGCCACAACTTGTCGCCGACGGCACCTATCCCCCCGAGACGCGCATCCTGACCCTCGATGAGGGCACCGTCGGCAACGCGAGCTTCCTGGCGATCCCGTCGACGTCGGGGCAGTCCGCGGCAGCGCAGGTCGTCGCCAACATCGCACTGTCACCGGAGCAGCAGCTCGCCAAATCCGAACCAGATGTATGGGGCCAGTTCACAGTGCTGGACACTTCCCGCCTGACACCGGAAGTCAGGGCGCAGTTCGAGGCGCTCCCGGCCTCCCCTGTCCTCCCGCCATACGAGGACCTCTCGGCCAACGCTCATCCCGAACTGGCCGCGGAGTGGGTCACGCCGCTGGACGAGGGGTGGCGGCGATCCGTTCTCGCGGGGCAGTGAGCCAGCGAAAGGTACGCAGCACCCTCTGGGTGCTTCCAGCGGTGATTCCGGTTTTACTGGTGGTCGGCGGTGGCCTCGGAGCTGCCCTGCTGCAGAGTCTCGGCCTGATGCCTCTGGTGGGACGGCCCGCACTCACCCTCGATGCCTATTCTGCCCTCGGTGGAGATCTCTGGAGTTCTCTCGCGCTCACTCTTGCCGTCGCGACAGTCTCGACTGTGCTGGCTACATTGATCGGTCTTGCGGCAGCATCGACGGTGCTGTCCGGTAACCGAACGGTGTTGATCGCCGCGGCGCTGACGTTGGCCGTACCCCATCTGATCGGTGCGGCCGCCATGGGTTTGCTGCTCGCCGACTCAGGACTGCTCCCGCGCATCTTCGGGCTCACCGACGGCGGATGGCCGGAGCTTGTCGGTGGACGCTGGTGGATTGCCGTCGCACTCGAATACGCTTGGAAGGAATCGGCGTTCGTCGCCATCGTCGTGGCCGGCACCCTGGCAACTCGGGTGGCAGGATTCGACGAGACGGCGGCCACTCTCGGTGCGGGACGATGGGCACGCTTCCGCTTGGTCACGCTGCCGCTGCTGCGGCCGGCTCTGGCAGCGTCGGCTGCAATAACCTTCACCTACACCGTCGGGTCCTACGAAGTGGCCCGGATTCTCGGTCGGCCCTATCCGGAACCATTGTCCGTCATGGCAATTCGATTGTTCACCTCGATCGACCTCGCTGCCCGCCCCCAAGCTGCGGCCGCTGCGATGGTTGCCGCTGCACTGGCGATTGTCGTGGCCGCGGTCACGCTCAACTATCTCCGCAGATCGGCGGTGTGGAAATGACGGCGACTCGGCCCACGGGGCGGTTGCTTCTGGTGGTGTGGTTCGTGCTGCCCCTCATCCCGATAGGTCTGTGGGCGGTGAGCAATCAGTGGTCGTTCCCCGCTGTGCTGCCACAGGAATGGGGAGTGGACGGAGTGCGTAGCGCCGTCGCGGCGGGCGGAACACAAGCCTTTTTGAGATCTACGGGTCTCGCCCTGACTGTCGCCGCGATCGCAACGCCGTTGGGAGCATGTGCGGCCCGGGCCCTCGCACGCGGCGATGTGCACTTCCCTGGCGTCGTCGCGGCAATACTGTTCGCTCCGCTCGCACTGCCACCCTTCGCGGTAGCGCTCGGTTTGAATGTAGTGATTCTGCGCGCACGAATTCCGAGCACGCTCGCGGTGATCGTGCTGCTCTCCGTGGCCGCGATTCCCTACACCACCTATCTGATGCGGGTGGCCTTCGGTGCATACGACTCACGGTACGAGGAGGAAGCGCGAATGCTGGGTGCTTCGAAGTCGATGATCCTGTGGCAGATCAGAATTCCGTTGCTGGCGCCGGCACTGTCCGGATCTGCCTTGCTCGCTTTTCTCGTGGGATGGAGCGACTACGTGATCACGTTGTTGGTCGGCGGTGGCAGGCTGGTGACGGTGCCGATATTGGTAGCCTCGTTCGCTGCAGGGACCGGAAACGACGCCGTCGTAGCCGCATTGTCGATCGCAGCCATAGTGCCCCCTCTCGCGCTGATAACGCTGCTCTCGCGTCTCGGAAGGAGGACAGCCCGATGAGCGTCGAACTATCGGTTCACGGACTCACCAAAGTTCATTCAGGCCAAACGAGTTCGGCATTGACATCGTTGGATCTGACTGTTCGACCGGGTTCATGCACGGTGATACTCGGCCCGTCCGGTTCTGGGAAGAGCACTGTACTTCGGATGATCGCAGGCCTCGATGCACCGACGACGGGAACCATCCGCATCGATGGCGTCGACGTCACCGGAGTCCCGGCAGAAGAAAGAGGCGTCGGGATGGTATTCCAACGCCCGATGCTCTTTCCGCACATGTCCGTTGTCGACAACATCGGCTTCGCCTACCGCGCCGCAGGCCACAAGCGAAGTCATGCCCGCGAACAGGCGCACAGGTACCTCGAGCTGGTCCATCTCGGTGACATCGGCGATCGATCGGTTTCCGACATTTCGGGTGGTCAAGCACAACGAGTGGCGTTGGCCAGATCCCTCGCCGGTTCACCGCGGGTGCTGCTCCTAGACGAGCCTTTCAGTGCGCTCGACCCCCTCCTGCGGACGGAGATGCACGACCTCGTTCGGGAGATTCGCACCGAACTCGACCAGACGCTCGTACTGGTCACTCACGATCAGCAGGAAGCTGCGGCACTGGCCGATTCGGTAGCCGTACTCATCGACGGCGAATTACAACACCATTCGGACGTTGCGTCCGCCTACACCCGCCCCAGCACACTGGCCGTCAACCGTCTCATGGGCGGACTCAACGAGATCGACGGACACCTCGCCGGCGGCGTTCATCGTTCCGCTATCGGAGATTTCGAGGTCGATGCCGCCTTCGGTGACGGGTCTGCGGTGCTTCTACTGCGTCACGAAATGATCCGTGTGGTGGGCACTTCCGAGGTTCGAGGTGTTGTGGCGGCACTGCGTCCAACCGGCTTCCGGAGCATCGCTGACGTAAGAATCGGCGGAGCCAGCGTCAAAGTCGAGCTACCCGCCGGGGCGAAGACGCGAGTAGGCGAGACGATTTCATTGGAGATTCCGCCCGAGGCGAGGGCCGTGATTTTTCGCTGATTCTCAGCCACAGCATCCGGGGGAATGAGACACCGTCAAGGGAAGCAGTCGGCGTAGTTCCTGATTCTCACCCGGATCGAGCACCGAATGTTGCACACACGCCGGCACCAGCTCACCGGTTTCGGGATGTGCCATCGAATAGGTGCATGCCGCCAACCTATCCTGCGTTTCCCGCAGCACAGGATCGGATGAAACTTGACCGTCCTGCATCAATTGCCATGCAGGGGCAACATTTTCGGCATCCATGAAGCGGTGCACGACGAATGTCATCGGGCGCACTTCCTTGCGGAGCAGAGCGAGCAACAGCGTTCGAGGGCCGCCGCATCGCCGCAGTACGCTCGCAGCCCACCTCACCGCCACGACGACACCGTGCGGATGACCCACCAGCACCCGAAATAATTTCAGAACCAAGGTAAGCGGACCGGAGCCGCCGAAGTTCACCCCGCCCAGATGGGTGAAGAACTCGTCACGAGTACTGCTCTCGACAGCGAGGGTCGTATCGAGAAACGAATGCCACTTCTCGCCGACCATGAACCCCAGAGCTGTTCGGTTACAGCGTGGGTCACCGAACTGGATCGCCTCGTACGAAATAGGCTGCTCCATACCGCGTTCGATCTGCTCCCAGACCGTATCGATGTCGATCTCGCGGTAGTCACCGTGCCACCGTCGCTCGTCGCCGACGAACGCCGCGGGCTGAAAGGAGACCATCGAATATCCGCCCATGCCCACCACGTCGCCGACGACATCCGCGACCTCGTCGATGTTGTCCGGGGTGACGGTCATGTTGTGTGCGAGGTACGACGCAATGCCGTGTTCGCTTTTCAACCGAGTGAACATCTCCGCGAATCGGCGACGATAGGGCGTGAGCTCGGCTTCCGTTCGCGGACGCGGGATTCCGCTTCGTCCACGCATCAGCTTGTCGAAATGCGCAGCGAAGGAGACTCGCCCGAACCTGGCGTTGCCGTCGGCATCGAGGACGACGGCCTGCAGATACTCGTAGTCGAAGTCCCCATGTGTGAACGACATCGGCTCGCGTCCGTAGTCCCGCATGATCTGCAGCGCTGCAGCATGGTCGTCGGGAGCCAGCAAGCTGACTTCCCCGCCGATCAACTGTGCGTGTGCCCGCGGGCCTCGGCGCGATGCCAGAAACTTCAGCTGCGCCTCGATCTCGACAAGGGTGTGCTTGCCGTCGACGCGGACCTTGTTCGCGTCGGCGCTGTGATAGCACGGGCTGCACGTGAGGTTGCACTTCGGAAACACTCCGTGAGTGCCCTCGCAGCCGACAGCATGCCGACCGAGCGTCTGCGCCGGCGTTCGTGCCGTCGCGGGTAGGGCCGCCCATCTCGCGTCCAATGCAGCACGGGTTCTAGGGTCGACCGGCCGGTAACGCACCTCTATCCGACGCGCGAAGGCCCGCGCTTTCCTCCACATTGTCGGCCTCGTCGTCTCCATGGTCAGGTAACCCGGTGCGCAGTGTTCATCGTTCCAGTTGCGCGAACACGAAGCAGTCACGTCGACATCCGGGGCGACCGAGGTTGCCGAGTGAAAAGACCTTAGGCATGGTGGAGGTATGACCGACAACGCAAAGATCACAGTCGAACGCACCATCGAGGCGCCCGTCGACGCAGTCTTCGATGTTCTGTCCAATCCCGAGCGACATCAGGCGCTCGACGGCTCCGGTTTTATTCGCGGCGTGGACCATGCCGATCGGATCCAGAAGGTCGGCGAGGTGTTCACGATGAACATGGCGGGCGATCACATGGGCGGCGATTACCAAACCGACAACCATGTTTCCGGATACGCGAAAGACAAGTTGCTGGCCTGGAAGACCGCACCCGCGGGCACGGAGTCTCCCGGATGGGAGTGGCTGTGGGAAATGGAGTCGCAGGGGCCGAACGAGACCTTGGTGCGCCACACCTACGACTGGTCGAAAGTGACCGATAAGAAGCTGCTCGAGCAGGTCAAGTTCCCGCTCGTCACCAAGGAGCAGCTCACGGACACCCTGGGTCGACTGGCAGCCGAAGCTACTTCTTGACCGATCACTGACTCTCACCGGGCTTCGTCGATCGATGCACCGAAACTAGAGTGATCTCATGAGCACGGGTGCAGGACGATTCGCTCCCAGTCCGTCGGGAGATCTACACCTGGGAAATTTGCGCACTGCGCTTCTGGCCTGGTTGTTCGCCCGATCGACCGGTCGGAAGTTTCTGATGCGGATGGAGGATCTCGATCGCGTCCGCCCCGGCGCCGAGGAGCGCCAGCTCGCCGATCTGCAAGCGATAGGACTGGACTGGGACGGCACTGTCGTCCGCCAGTCTCGACGCACCGCGTTGTACGAGGACGCGATCACGTCGCTGCGGGAGTCGGGGCGGACCTACGAGTGCTTCTGTACCCGTAAGGAGATTCTCGAGGCGGCATCAGCGCCGCACGCGCCGGATGGGGCGTACCCGGGGACGTGCCGAAACCTCACCTCGACCGAGAAAGCGTCGATGTCGCGCCCTCCCGCATTGAGATTGCGCTCCGAAGTGACCGAATTCTCCGTCGACGACGCGTTGCTCGGCCGATTTCACGGGCTCGTCGACGATTTCGTGCTCCGCCGATCGGACGGTGTTGCGGCGTACAACCTTGCTGTCGTCGTCGACGATGGAGAGCAGGGCATCGACCAGGTTGTGCGTGGTGACGACTTGTTGACGTCCTCGCCACGTCAGGCATATCTTGCCTCGCTACTCCACTTGCCCTCTCCCACTTACGTTCATGTGCCACTTGCTATCAATTCTTCGGGGAAACGACTCGCCAAACGCGATGGTGCGGTGACCCTCGAGGATCAAGCTGCGCTCGGCCTCGGCCCGAACGATGTGCTCGCAGTTCTGGCGCAGTCGATCGAGATGGCCGGCCCGAACGAACCGGTTACGACGGCCGAGCTGCTGACGCGCTGGGACCCGGACTCGCTGCCCCGTACTCCGTGGATATTCGAGACATAAGGGATATTCCCTCGGTAGTGATTCGGACCTTGGGATTGCGCGTGTTTGGATAGGGCACGTGACAGCTCCACAGACCCCAGACGAACCCGATACCGTAGCGCAGTTCGCGCACGTGAGCCGTGGTTACTATCCAACGATCGTGGCCCTGTTCGTGGCGACCCTGATCATCTCGAATGTGTCGGCCAGCAAGGGCGTCGCATTCTTCGGTGACAGCGAAGTCTTCCTCGGCCCGCTCCAGATCCTCCCGATCAACACAGACGGGGCGTTCTTCCTCTTTCCGTTGGCGTACATCCTCGGCGACGTGCTCAGCGAGGTGTACGGCTTCAAGGCGACGAGGCGTGCAATCTATCTCGGCTTCGGGTCGATCGTGTTGGCCGCAGTCTGTTTCTGGATCACCATCGAGCTGCCCGCCGCAAGCTTCTACGAGAACCAAGAGTCACTGGAAACCGTCGTTGGGGTGGTTCCGCGGCTGGTCATTGCCGGTCTGGCCGGCTACTTCGTGGGCCAGATGCTCAACTCGCTGGTGTTGGTGGCCATCAAGGAACGCACCAAGGAGAAGCATCTGTGGGCGCGGCTCATCGGTTCGACCATCGTCGGTGAATTCTTCGACACTCTCATTTTCTGCTCCATCGCGGCCGGAGTCATCGGGATCAGCACGTGGGCTGACTTCATCAACTACGTCATCGTCGGATTCCTGTGGAAGACACTCGTCGAGATATTGCTCCTTCCTGTCACCTACCGGGTCATCGGGTACATCAAGAAGCGCGAGCCCAGCTATCAGGCATCGCTCGACCTCTGAGCCGAAACCCGGGCCGCACGACGGTCGACTACCGAGTGGAATCGAGATCCCGACCTCGACTCCACAGCGGAAGAAACAGGAACGACGCGAAGAAGAAGCACAGCGCACCGACGAAGGTGCCGGAGTTGGCGAGCGTCGAGTCGACCGTGGTTCCGTCAGGGGTGACGAAGGCCGCCACCGCAGACACACCGAATGCGACGCACCCGATCAAGTTGATCTGTGCCGACCACCAGCCGCGGTCCCTCGGTTCCCAGAGCCCTTGGGCGTGGGTGTACGCGAGGATCGCCAATACACCGCTGAAGAGGAAGGCAACCGAGCCTCCTGCATCTGGACTCCAGACGAGCCGATCCTCTTCAGCGACCGATCGTGATTGCAGCGCAGCGGTGGTGCTGACATTGAACAGCAACGTTCCGGCGAATTGAGTTGCTGCGGAGAGCCACTCGGCACGGACCATGACGCCGGACCCGTGAGAGGCCTCTGCTGTGACCGCTCCGCTTCTCATCAGCTGGATGAATCCAGCTGCGGTGAAGAACCATGCGCCGATGAAGAAACAGATATTGGACGCCGAAGAACCGGCCCAGGTACCGAATCCTGGGGCAGAACCCACTGCGAAGAGTGAAGAACCGATCATGAAGCCCCAACACTGCTTTCGCAGAGTCGGCGTCAATAGGGCAGCGTGCCAACGCGGTGTCTCCGCAGCAATACTCATGCAACCACCTCCGGCTTGTTCAGTGATGGAAGTGGGATCCTTCGCCCACTCGCGGCATCGGCGCAGAAAGGCTGTCGAGGAAGGTGACTTCGCCTTCGAGATCCCTCAGCAGCGCAGCTGCGAGATCGAAGCTCAATCCGGCGCGGACGACTATTCGCTGAACGGTCATCTCTGCCAGATTGTCGGCCATCGGGTATGCCGGTACGAGCCAGCCTTTCATCCGCAACCGATCCGACAGGTCGTACAGGTTCCAGGTGTCGGTGTGCCCCTCTTTAAGGCGCCACGCGAACACCGGAATCGTATCGCCCTTGCTGACCAGCTCGAAGGGGCCGATCTCCGCGATTTTCGACGAAAGATATTGCGCTACATCGAGTGAACCTTGCTGAACCTGACGGAAGCCCTCGAAACCCAAACGCAGAAACATGTAGTACTGCAGTAATACCTGAGCTCCCGGGCGTGAGAAGTTCAACGCCAACGTAGGCATATCGCCACCGAGGTAACTGCAGTGGAAAACCATACTCGAGGGGAGAGCTTCTTCGTCTCGCCACACGATCCAGCCGACACCGGGGTACACCAGACCGAACTTGTGGCCGGAGGTGTTGATCGACGCCACCCGCGCGACGCGGAAGTCCCATTCGAGATCGGGCTGACAGAACGGGGCAATCATGGCTCCCGATGCACCGTCGACATGGATCCGAACATCGAGCCCGGTGTCCGACTGGATCGCGTCGAGCTTCTCCGCGATCGCGGCAACCGGCTCGTACATGCCAGTGTAGGTCTGCCCCATGATCGCGACTACGCCGATCGTGTTCTCGTCCACATACTTTTCCAGTTCGTACCCGTCGAGAACCATGTGGTCCTTGCTTACCGGAACCCACCGCGGCTCGACCTCGAAGTAGTTGCAGAATTTCTCCCAGCACACCTGAACTGCGGTGGACAATACGATGTTGGGTGTCTCGGTCGACTTCCCGTCCGCCTTGCGACGGCCTTGCCAGCGCCGCTTGAGTGCGAGCCCACCGAGCATGCATGCCTCGGAAGAACCGATGGTCGAGGTTCCGATTGCGTTCTCGATGTCGGGACTGTGCCACAGGTTGCCGAGGATCTTCCAGCACCGTTCTTCGATCGCGGCGGTCTGCGGGTACTCATCCTTGTCGATCATGTTCTTGTCGACGGTTTCGCTGTAGAGCTTCTTGGCCTCGTCGTCCATCCACGTACTGACGAAGGTGGCCAGATTGAGCCGTGCATTGCCGTCGAGCATCGCCTCGTCATGCACGATCTGGTACGCGGTCTCCGGTAGAGACATGCCCTCCGGGATCCTGAACTTCGGGAGTTCGGTGGCCTCACCCGGCCGGACGAAAACCGTGTTCAAGGACAGCACGTCCCCGAGGTTGGTGGTCTGTCGAGCATTGGTGTGGTGTTTGGTCATGACTTCCTTCTTCCGCTCGTGGCAGAGCTCTGGCTGTGCAGACATCAGAAGCTAACCAAAAACACCACTCAGTAGTGGGGGAGTCTGTGAAATCGGATGAATGCGTTCAACCAAGTTGTTTCGCATTCCCCTGAAATGGCCGAAACACCAGCTGAAATCGGGGGTAAAGTCCGGCCGACGACGTTCTTTCTCGTTCTCGTGATGGCGTCATTTCGGAACCCAGCACGATGTCCTACGCAGGAACGATCAGGGAGCCAAAGATGCCCGCCTCCACGGAAGAAGCTCCGAACGCAGAACACTCGCCCCTCGATGAAAGCAACCCACCACCGAACAAGGTCCGCTTCGGACGAGTTCGACACTGGCTGGCCAGGTTCAATCCGATAGGTCTGATATTCGCCCTGGCGTTCTACTGCTGGTCCATGTCCCCGTCATTGCTACCGCGCCCCTGGAATCTCCAGGCCGTTGCCAGCGGCGTGAGTGCGGCGATCGGCTACGGCGTAGGAGCCCTGATTCTTTGGCTCCTCCACAAAGGTGGTCTGACCCGACAGTGGTCACCGCGATGGCAGCGGGCCGGCTGGATCACGATCGGAATCGTGGCTCTGGTCGTGATCCCCACCTTCCTTGTACTCGGATCGTGGTGGCAGGACATCTCCCGCGAACTGGTTGGTATCGAGCCTGGCAGCAGCTGGGACTACCCCGGAGTATTCGCCGTCGGCGCAGTGGTCTTCCTACTCTGCTTACTCATCGGACGCGGTCTTCGGCTGCTCGTGCACCTACTCGACCGATTCGTCGATCGATTCCTACCCGCACCCATTGCGCTGGGCGTCAGTGCGCTCGTCGTATCTGTGATCGTGGTGCTCATGATCGAAGGCATTCTCTCGACGGGAATCTCGCGTATCGCCAATGGATCTGCCGCCGTAGCAGACAAGGGCACAGCCGACGGAGTGGTTCAGCCTACTTCGCCAGAACGCTCAGGGTCTCCGGAGTCGCTCGAGAGCTGGGATTCGCTCGGGCGCGAAGGCCGGACGTTCGTGGCAGGCGGACCGGATGCCGCACAGATCACCGAGGTGACGGGAGCACCTGCGCAGGAACCGATCCGGGTATATTCGGGTCGAGTATCAGTAGATGCAGACGGTTTCGACGACGGCGAAAACGTCGTCGACTCGCTTGCCGCGAATGTTGTCGCCGAGCTCGATCGGACCCGCGCGTTCGATCGCGAGTACCTGGCCGTGGCCACCACTACCGGGCGTGGTTGGGTGAATCAGGATGTGGCTGCCTCACTCGAATACCTGTCCGGTGGCAATTCTGCGATTGCGTCGATGCAGTATTCCTTCCTGCCGAGCCCCTTGGCGTTTCTTGCGGATCGCAAGACGCCCAAGCTTGCCGGACGCGCATTGTTCGAGGCGGTGTACGCCCGGTGGAGCAAGCAACCCCCTGAGCAGCGGCCCAAGCTATTGGTGTTCGGAGAGTCCCTGGGCTCGTATGGCGCGCAGGACGCGTTCTCCGGTGCCCAGGACATCATTGCCCGAACTGACGGCGCCCTGTTCGTGGGCACCCCCAATTTCACCGAGCAGTGGCGTCAGATCACCGATTCCCGAGATCCTGGTAGTCGTGAAATCCTGCCCGCTATCTACGGGGGCGAGAATGTGCGCTTTGCCTCGACTCCGGCCGACCTCGATGCACCGGGCCTCGGCGAGTGGGATTCGCCGCGCATCGTGTACTGGCAGCATGCAAGCGATCCCATCGTGTGGTGGTCACCGAGTCTGCTCCTCAACAAACCCGACTGGCTCGACGAGCCACGCGGCGAAGACATCGACAAGGGGATGAACTGGGTGCCGTTCGTGTCCTTCTGGCAGGTCACCCTGGACATGGTGTTCGCTGCCGAGGTTCCTTACGGCCACGGCCACGCCTACGGCCCAGAAGCGGTCTACTTCTGGAACCAGATCCTCGGCGTCGACAATCAGGGACTGTCGGACCGTATTTTTGCGAAGCTCGACGACTGAGCAGTGAAAATTCGTACTACTACCTTCGGGCTTGCATAACTTCTCGATAGCGGCGACGAAGTGCCCATCACGGGGTCACTATCGCAAAGTTCGGATCGGGTGCGTCGAGGTAACTCGCCAATTCCGCCAGCCGGCTCGGATCGCCGTCGACGCGTACCTTTCCGTCCGAGATCATTGCACTGAGGTCCATCCCGCCGAGCAATATACCGATCAGGTCAGGCCTGGTCAGGTGGAAAACGGTGTCTCCTCGAGGTGCATCGTGATCAAGGTCGAAGTGAACCAAAAGCCCGTTACGCAACGCCGTTCGGTGCACCAGTTCTTCGTCCGTGATGTCCCAGTCCAGCACGATGTCGGCCGACCACGCCCGTGGCCCGTCGACACGCAGCGCGATGGCGTCGAAGAGCTGCCCTACCGTGAGTGCCCCGAGAATGTCGGGCGCAGCAGTGGCGGTGGGTGTACCGACATTTCCTTGGCGCAACTCGTGTGCACCCATCAAGAAGAAGTTGCGCCAAGTACCGTTCTCACAACCGAACCCGAGTTGTTCGAAGGTATCGGCCTGGAGGGCGCGCGCTTCGGCGTTGTCCGGCTCGGCGAACAGTACGTAGTTGAGAACTTGTGCGGCCCAACGAAAGTCGCCGGCAGAAAAGGTTTCTCGCGCCTTTCTCAATACCTCTGTGGAACCACCCATGAATTCGACGTGTCTTTTCGCGGAATCCACCGGTGTGTGCGGCCACAGCAGGGCCGGATTGCCCTCGAACCATCCCATGTACCGCTGATAGATCGCTTTGACATTGTGACTGACCGATCCGTAGTAACCCTTGGTGTGCCACGCATTGTCTATGGCCGGAGGCAATGCGATTTCCTCGGCGATCTCGGTACCGGTCAAGCCCTGATTGATCCGCCGCACCGTCTGATCATGAAGATAGCCGTACAGGTCGCGCTGGAGTGACAGAAATTTGGTGAGCCGCTCCGTCCCCCAGGTGGGCCAATGGTGCGAAGCGAACAGCACATCGGACTTGGATGCATACCGATTGATCGCTTCGGTGAGGTATCCCGACCACACGTGCGGATCACGCACGAGCGCGCCACGCAGTGTCAATAGATTATGCAAGGTGTGGGTCGCGTTCTCGGCCATGCACAGGGCACGCAGGTCCGGGAAATAGAAATTCATTTCCGCAGGAGCCTCGGTTCCCGGCGTGAGCTGAAATTCGATCCGGACTCCGTCGATCGTCTCCGTGTGGCTGGTCTGGTCGATGTACACGGTCGGCGCAATCAGTGTGGGCGTACCCGTAGACGTCGTCAGTCCTAGACCTGCCCCCACTGCGCCCAGCGGGCCCCGCGGCAACGCTGCTCCATACATATATGCGGCACGGCGGGACATTGCTGTTCCCGCATAGACGTTTTCCTCCACTGCATGCTCGACAAAACCTGCCGGTGCAACTACCGGGCACCGGCCGGCGTCGACGTCCTCCACGGTGGTGACACCCTTGACGCCACCGAAATGATCGATGTGACAATGACTGAAAATCACCCCGGTCACCGGCCGTTCGCCGCGATGGGTGCGGTACAGCGCCAGCCCTGCGGCCGCAGTCTCCATCGAGATCAGTGGATCGATGACGATGACCCCCGCATCCCCCTCGACCAGTGTCATGTTCGACAGATCCAGTCCGCGGACTTGATAGATTTTCTCGCTCACTTCGAACAGGCCCTGTTTGGCGCAAAGCTGCGATTGACGCCACAGGCTCGGATGCACCGTCGGTGGACACTCGTCCTTCAAAAATGCAAAAGAATCGCAGTCCCACACCACCGACCCATCGGCATCGGAGATAGCACCGGGCAGTAATGCCGCGACAAATCCCCGGTCTGCATCCGCGAAGTCCTGCTCATCGGAGAAGGGCAAGGTGCGCAATGCGTCTTCGTGCACGGCTCGCACCGTCGGTGTAACGCCGGTATCAGTGGACATAGCTTCCTTTCGGTACGACCATCTCCTGCTTCCGTAGGACCTCGACCGTGGTGATGGCATACCAGTGCGGTCGGGACCGAAGAGTGAAACAGGACCTGATTCGACAGTACGAACTGCGATGGACGTCCACATCACACCATCCGGGTGATGTGAACTCAGTACCACCGTCGACTACTCATCACAGGCATCGATCGCCGCAGAAGCCAGCCGCGCTACGGTAAAGAAGGCAGTCGGGTAGGCGAAAGGATCTACGGTGGGGTATCGAATCGACGACCATGCGCAAGCTATGGAACCACAAGCTGAGGACCAGGCCTGAGCCATGCCCAACAACCACTATCACCATCTGATGTTCGGGCCCTCCGCCATCGAGCGGCAGAAAGCGACGGGGAGCTACACCGCGTACGGGTCACAGACCGAACGCCCCGACGACGGCCCGATACCGCTGGACAGTCGCGAGAAGCAGATCATCCGTGAGGCAGACCAGTTCCACATTGCGACCATCGCCGAATCCGGCTGGCCCTACATTCAGTATCGCAGTGGCCCTACAGGCTTCCTTCAAATACTGGATGATTCGACGCTGGGCTTCGCTGATTTCGCCGGCAACAACCAGTATGTGACCACGTCGAACATCGATCACGACGGCCGCGTTGCCCTGTTTTTGGTGAACTATCCGCTACGCCAGCGACTCAAGCTCTACGGCCGAGCACGCGTGGTCGAGGCCGATGCCGACCCCGAGCTGCTGGCAAGGCTCAAGGATCTGGGGACTCGAACCGTTGCCGCGAAGTCCGATCGCAGCATCGTCATCGACATCGAGGCGTTCGACTGGAATTGCACGCGCAGCATCATTCCGCGATACGACAAGGCATACCTCTCCGAGTTGTCCAAGGTGTACCAACGCAAGGCAGCCGAGCGGGAAGCAGAGTTGCTCAGCCGGATCGAAGATCTGGAAGATCAACTCGCCCAACAGAAACCGACTACCGGCTAACAGTTCCGTAGAAACGACCGAGATATTCGGTCTTTAGCTCCTCGAACCGTCCCTCGTTTATCGACGCTCGGATGTCGTCGACCAGTTTCACGGTGAATCGCTCGTTGTGGATGGTGCACAGCGTCGAGGCCAACATTTCCTTCGCCTTGAACAAGTGATGGATGTAGGCACGCGTGTAGTGAGCACACGTGTAGCAGTCGCAGTGTTCGTCGATCGGTGTGAAATCACGACGGTTCTTTGCCGTATTTATGTTGAAACGTCCTGTCGGGACATAGATTGCTGCATTGCGTGCCACGCGAGAAGGGTTGACGCAGTCGAAGGTATCGGCGCCGTTCTCGATCGCGGTGAAGAAGTCGTCCGGCTCACTGATGCCGAGCATATGACGCGGCTTGTGCTCGGGCAGTTCCTCGTTCACCCAACGCACGATCGTCCCGAGGTTCTGCTTCTCGAGTGCGCCGCCGATCCCGTAGCCGTCGAAACCCCGCCCGGTCTCACCGGTGATCGTCTCCAGATCGTGTGCGGCCTTGCGTCGTAGATCTTCGTACTGCGCGCCCTGCACCACTCCGAACAACGCCTGATACGGCTTCCCGACGCGTTCTGCGGTGAGTCTTTCGTGTTCCTCGACGCAGCGGACGGCCCATGCTTGGGTTCGGTCGACCGATAGTTCTTGGTAGCCGCGGGTGTTCATCAGCGTGGTGAGCTCGTCGAAGGCGAACATGATGTCGGCGCCGAGGCGGTGTTGGATCTGCATCGACACCTCAGGCGTGAATCGATGCTTCGATCCGTCGAGATGTGATTTGAAGGTGACGCCGTCGTCGTCGACGTGGGCGAGGCGTTCCTTGCCTTCGGCGATGACGTCGTCGGACTCCACGCGGCTCGCGTCCATGGAGATGACCTTCTTGAAACCGACACCGAGCGACATCACCTGGAAGCCCCCGCTGTCGGTGAAGGTCGGCCCGTCCCAGTTCATGAACTTACCGAGACCACCTGCTTCGTCGATGATGTCCGAGCCCGGCTGCAGGTACAAGTGGTACGCGTTGGCGAGTACGGCCTGGGCGCCGAGCTCCTTCATCGCTTCTGGCAGAACCGCTTTCACGGTCGCTTTGGTTCCGACGGCAATGAACGCCGGGGTAGCGATGTCGCCGTGGGGGGTGTGGATGGTGCCGGTTCGACCGAGCTGGCCGTCGAGACGGCTGTCGATATCGAAGTAGGGGTCGTTTGGAGCGCTCACTCGACCAACCTTAGGCGAACTGCGACGCATACAGCCTGTTGTATGCCCCGCCCGACTCGACGAGCGAGTCGTGATCGCCTTGCTCGACGATCCGGCCATCCTCCATGACGACGATCAGATCGGCGTCGCGGATGGTCGAGAGTCGGTGGGCGATGACGAAGCTGGTGCGGTCGCTACGCAGCGCTGCGGTTGCTTTCTGCACCAGCAGTTCGGTGCGCGTGTCGACCGAGCTGGTCGCCTCGTCGAGAATCAGGATCAGCGGTTTGGCCAGGAACGCCCGAGCGATGGTGATGAGCTGCTTCTCGCCGGCACTGACGTTGTTTCCTTCCTCGTCGATGATCGTGTCGTAGCCGTTGGGCAGAGAGTGCACGAACTTGTCGACGTAGCTGACTCGCGCCGCCTCGAGAATCTCTTCCTCCGACGCATTCGGATCTCCGTAGGCGATATTGTCGCGAATCGTTCCGCCGAAGAGCCAGGTGTCCTGCAACACCATTCCGGTCCGTCCACGTAGCTCCTCGCGGCTCATCGCGCGGGCGTCGATGCCATCGATGGTGATTCGGCCGGAGTCGAGTTCGTAGAACCGCATGATCAGGTTCACCAATGTCGTCTTGCCGGCGCCCGTGGGCCCGACGATGGCAACGAGATGGCCGGGCTCGGCGACCAGCGAAAGGTCCTCGATCAGTGGCTGACTCTCGTTGTAGCGGAACGAGACGTGTTCGAAGGCGACACGGCCGAGATTCGAGACGGGGACAACAGACTTGGCTGGATCGGCATCCTCGTCGTCGGCATCGAGCAGGTCGAAGATCCGCTCGGCCGAAGCGACGCCGGACTGGACGAGGTTCACCATCGACCCGACCTGCGTCAGTGGCTGTGTGAACTGGCGCGAATACTGAATGAACGCCTGTACTTCACCGAGACTCAGCGTGCCCGACGCAACTCGCAACCCACCGACGACTGCGATGATCACGTAGTTGATGTTTCCGAGAAACATGATGGCGGGCATGATCATTCCGGAGATGAACTGCGCCCGGAAGCTCGACTCGAACAGTTTGTCGTTGCGGTCGCCGAACTCCCTCTCGACCTCTGCCTGCCTGCCGAATGCCTTCACCAGTTCGTGACCGGTGTAGGTCTCCTCGATCTGACCGTTGAGTCTTCCGGTGTGCTTCCACTGGGCGACGAAGTGCGGCTGCGATCTCTTGGCGATGACGGCGGTGACAAGGAACGACGCCGGAACGGTCAGCACCGCAACGAAGGCGAGCAGTGGCGAGATCCAGATCATCATCCCCAAGATGCCCAACACTGTCAGCACGGAAGTGATCAACTGACTCAAGGTCTGCTGAAGGCTGGTGGAGACGTTGTCGATGTCGTTGGTGACCCGACTGAGCAGCTCGCCGCGGGTTCGAGAGTCGAAGTACTTCAGGGGAAGTCGGTGAATTTTACGCTCCACGCTGTCTCGCAGATTGCGCACGGTCCGCTGGAGCGCGATGTTGAGGATGTATCCCTGGGCCCAGGCGAGCACCGCCGACGCCAGATACAGCGCGAGTACGAACAGCAGAACATTCCCGACGGCCGAGAAGTCGATTCCGACGCCAGGGGTGACGTCCATTCCGGACACCAGGTCTGCGAAGGTCCCTTGCCCTTGCGCACGAAGTCCGTCGATTGCTTCCTGCTTGCTCTGGCCGGCGGGGAGCTGGTTTCCGACGACACCGTTGAAGATCAAGTTGGTGGCGTGCCCGAGGATGTTCGGACCGGCGACGGTCAGAACGACACTCACGACGGCGAACGCCAGCATCAGCGACAGCAGCGTCTTCTCCGGCTTCAGAAGTCCGAGTAGTCGTTTGAGCGAGGACTTGAAGTTCAGCGCCTTCGTTCCGGGCGCTCCAGGTGCGCCAGGTGCGCCGGGACGTCCCGCTGCCTGCCCCGCCGATGGGGATTTCGTCAGTACAGGCTGTGTAACCGGCTTCGTCACGATGCTGCCACCGCATGCTGCGAGTCGACGATCTCGGCGTAGGTGGGGCACGTGATGACCAGGTCTTCGTGCGTACCGAGCCCGACCGGTCTGCCGTCGTCGAGCACGAGGATCTGATCCGCGTCGACGATGGTCGAGACGCGTTGTGCAACAACGATCATGCAAGCATCCTTCATGACGGGTTTCAGCGCGCCTCGGAGGTTGGCATCGGTGGTGAGGTCGAGCGCGGAGAACGAGTCGTCGAACAGGTAGATACTCGGGCGTCGCACGAGAGCCCGTGCGATCGCGAGCCGCTGACGCTGTCCACCGGATACAGTTGTTCCGCCCTGCGCGACGGCGGTCTCGAGGCCGTCGGGCATCTTTCGGACGAAGTCTGCACCCTGTGCGATCTCGAGCGCCTCCCACAGTTCTTCGTCGGTGGCGTCGGACTTGCCGTACCGAAGGTTGGTGGCGATGGTCCCGGAGAACAGGTACGGCTTCTGCGGAATGAGGCCGATTTCCGATCTCAGGATGTCGATGTCGAGTTCGCGAATATCGACGCCGCCGACCAGGACCTGCCCGGCCGTGACGTCGATGAGTCTGGGGATCAGGTTGATCAGTGTGGTCTTACCCGATCCGGTACCGCCGATGATGGCGGTGACCTTGCCTGGTTCGGCGACGAGGTCGACACCGCTCAGCACGGGGAATTGCGCTCCAGGATAGGAGAATTCGGCGTTACGCAGCTCGACACGGCCGGGGGTCGTCACGAATGCCCGGGGCGAGGCGGGTAGTACGACCGAAGATTCGGTGGCAAGCACC
The DNA here is from genome assembly GCF_002091955.1 of Rhodococcus sp. 1168. Lineage (GTDB taxonomy): Bacteria > Actinomycetota > Actinomycetes > Mycobacteriales > Mycobacteriaceae > Rhodococcoides. The sequence continues at coordinate 28,559 of NZ_MKKY01000035.1, forward strand.
TCACTGATGCGGTCGGCACAGACCGACGCCCGCGGCACCATCATCGCGATGAACGACGCCATCATGACCGACATCAGGATCAACATGATGTAGCTGAGAAGCGCTGTCAACGAACCGATTTCCATGGTTCCGTCGTTGATGGCGTGTCCGCCGAACCAGATCACCGCGACGCTGGTCACGTTGCTGATCAGCATCACCGTCGGAAACATCAAGGCCATCAACCGACCGACACGAAGCGCGGCATCGGTCAAAGAGTCGTTGGCAATGGCGAATCGATCGATCTCGAATCGTTCACGTACGAAAGCCCTGACGACGCGGATGCCAGTGATCTGCTCACGGAGCACGCGGTTGACCGCGTCGATACGAACCTGCATGGACCGGAACCCCGGCACCATGCGAACCACGATGATTCCCATCGAGATTGCCAGTCCGGGAACCGCGATCAGCAGGATCCAGGCCAGACCGATATCCTCACGCAGGGCCATCACCACCCCGCCGATACACATGATCGGTGCCATCACCAAAATGGTGAAGCCCATGACGATCAATAGTTGGACCTGTTGCACGTCATTGGTGTTGCGGGTGATGAGCGACGGCGCGCCGAACTGCCCGACTTCACGTGCCGAGAATGTCCCGACGCGATGCAGAATGGACTTGCGCAGATCGCGGCCGGCACCCATGGCAGCTTTAGCCCCGATAAGCACGGCCGCGACCGAGCAGACGATCTGAACGAGCGAGACACCCAACATCCACATGCCAGTGGACACGATGTAGTCCGTGTCCCCGCGAGTGACACCGTTGTCGATGATGTCCGCGTTGAGTCGCGGTAGGTAAAGCGAGGCAGCCGTGGCTACGAGCTGCAGCACCACCAGAGCTGCAATCGAACGCTTGTACGGAGCCAGATAGGTCCTCAGCAGGGGAATCAGCATGACGGCCGAAGGTTACTCGTGCACATATGAACAGTCTCCACACTTTTCGGGGTGTACGAGGCAACCTTCGGCCGATCTCGACTCAGGCCGTGACTGGTTGCTCGTCCTTGGTCTTCGGCCTGGCTGCGTTCAACTTGGCGCCTTCGATGTCGACGTCGGGAAGAATCTTGTCGAGCCACTTGGGCAACCACCACGCCTTGTCGCCGAGCAACGCCATCACCGACGGGATGATGACCATGCGGACGACGAATGCATCGAAGAAGACTGCGGCAGCCAAGGCGAACCCGATCGACTTGATGAACGAGTCAGGTTCTGCCATGAAGGCCGCGAACACGGAGATCATGATGACGGCAGCGGAAGTGACAACGCGTGCGCCGTACTTGAACCCGTTCACGACGGCGTCCTTCGCAGTTGCGCCGTGCACGTACTCCTCGCGCATTCGAGACACCAGGAACACCTGGTAGTCCATCGCGAGCCCGAACACCACACCGATGAGGAAGATCGGCATGAAGCTCACGATCGGTTGCGGGTTACTGATCAGCCCCAGGCCACCTTCTTGGAAGATGAACACCGTGGCGCCGAACGTGGCGAGAACGCTGAGCAAGAAGCCGATCGTGGCCGTCAACGGCACCAGAATCGAGCGGAACACCAGCATCAGCAGCACGAACGCCAGTCCGACCACCACTGCCAGGTACGGCACCAACGCGTCCTGCAAGCGTTCGGAGACGTCGATCTCGAGCGCGGTCTGACCCGTCACGCCGTAGGAGACGCCGGTGCGCTCCTTCACTCCGGATTCCGCGGCCCTCAGGTTTTCGACGAGGTCCTTGGTTTCCTGACTGTTCGGTCCACTGGACGGTGTCACGATGATCTGAGCGGTATCGCCGGCCGGGTTCACCGCGATGACCTGAGCGTTGGACACATCGGATTGTTCGTAGATCGCGTCGACGACCTTCTGGAAAGCCGCAGTGCGATCGGCGTCGGCCACGTCGGTGGCGTCGGCGATGGTCAGAAGCGGTCCGCTCTTGCCCGGTCCGAATCCTTCACCTTCGAGGTCGTAAGCCTTGCGTACGGATGTCGCCGGGTCGGCCGTGGCGATACTCGGCAGTGCGAGCGAGAGTCCGGTCGTCGGGCCTGCGATGACGCCGAGGAGCACGATGCCGCCGATGAGACCCAGAGCTGGGCGCTTGACCAGGAAGCGTGCCCAACGGAGGCCGTTGGTGGGCGTCGCGTTCGGATCCTCAGGGTCGGTGGTGTTGACGAACTTGATCTTGCCTGCGAAAGCCTTGCCCTTGTACAGGCCGAGCATTGCGGGCAGGAAGGTCAGCGCAATCAGCACTGCGGTGAACACGGCGAAGGCCGCGGCCAGACCCATCTGCGAAAGGAACGGAATTCCGACGACGCGTAGCGCGACAAGGGCAATCAACACAGTTGCGCCGGCGAATACGACGGCAGATCCAGCGGTTCCGACGGAGCGTCCGACGGCTTCCTCCCGATCATCGGTGAGCGTCAGCTCGTGCCGATATCGGGCGAGAATGAACAGTGAGTAGTCGATGGCGACCGCGAGACCGATCATCACCGCAAGAATCGGGGTGAACGAGGACAGATCGGCGAAGCCGGACGCGGTGGTGATAGCGAGGCTGCTGATACCGATGCCCACTATGGCGGTGATCAGCGGAAGGCTGGCCGCGGCGGCCGAACCGAACATGATGAGCAGCACGATGGCGGCGACGGCCAAGCCGACGATTTCGGACGTCCCGCCCGGCGGGGCGGCATCCTGGGCGACACTGCCACCGAGTTCGACGGTGAGGCCCGCATCGCGTGCCGGCTGAGCAGCATCGTCGAGTGCAGTACGCAGATCGTCGGTGACGTCGGCGAGTTCGGCGGCAATCGGGACATCGAGCGTGCCGATGTTGCCCTCCGGACTCAACGGCGACAGCGCTGCAGCATTGGCGGCCGCGACGTCGGGAGCAGTGCCGTCCTTGGCTGCCAGCTCGTTGTACTGCTCGACGATTGCCTTGTTACCTGCAACCGGGCCGACCAGTGGCTTCTCTCCGCCTGGCTTGACCGCTGACTCGACGTCGTCGATCTTGTTTATCTCGGCGATGGTGGCATCGATCGCTGCGGTGTACGCAGGCGTGTCGAGGCTTCGACCATCAGGCGCTGCGAAAACGTAGTTCGCCGTAACAGCTGTCAGCGGGTCTTCTGCGTCGCCGAATCGCTCGGATTGCAGGTCGAGAGCTGACTGCGCGGGAGTGCCTGGAATGTTGAACGAGTTGGCAGTCGGACCCGACAGGGTCGACGCGCCGATGCCCGCCAGCACCAGAATCGCGAGCCACAGGGCAATGACTATGCCTTTTCGTCGGTAAGCGAACTTGCCGATTCGGTATAGATAGGTGGCCACTGGTTGGTTCCTCAGTTCGTTTTCATCGGATTCGGGGCCGGAAGGCCTGCTTGCAGTTGATCGAATGCATCCTCGACGAGCTCTTTGGGTGAGTGCAGTCCCGTGGTGTCGTTGGTCCAGAGGGTCAGTGCTGCAACGACAGCCGCGCCGACGGCCATCTGCAGCAGGTTCGGATAGAGGTCGGTCTCGATGTCAGTACCGGTTCGTTGCGCTATCGCTTCACCCAGTACGCCGGTAAGCGACTGGTGAATTTCGAGCTTGCGAGCCATCACCGCGGGATTGGACTCGATGAGCTGTGCGGCCGCGAACGTCTCGCCGAGATCACGCTCGGGATCGGTCACGATCGACACCGCGATGTAGCGCAGCGATTCCCAGATCGGTTCCTCCACCGGCCGCGCACGAAGCATCTCGAACCACTCGAGCGCAGACGTCTCGATGTGATGGAGGACAGCTTCTTCCTTGTTGGCGAAGTAGTTGTGAAATGTCCGCGTGGATACGCCGGCCTCGGCAGCAATGGCGTCGGCTGTGACTGCGTCCAGTCCCCGAGCCGTGCCGAGACGGACGGCCGCGAGACCGAGAGCATCGCGGGTTGCCGCCTTCTTCAGATTACGAAGACCGGTGTTGGGTGCAGTCACTCCATCCAAACTACGGACTTTGCAGAGTTCTGCAATGTTGCACTCGACTGCAAGTATGTCGAATACGTCACAGCGACTGTTTCCCATGAATTAGGACACATCACCAAGGGCTACCTCAGCGTCGTGCCCACGCCGCCGGATCGCTGGTCAGGTCGAAGATGAGCGCCGGCAGGTCGTCGTCGGCGATGTCCGCCAACGAGACGGCCTCCAGAACGGCGCGCATGTTCGATCGCACAGCAAGCCACACCAACCGAAGCGGTTCAGCAGGACCGGGATAGTCGACATCCTCCGGGCGCTGGCCACGCACCGACGCCAACGGGCCTTCGACCGCTCGAATGACATCGGCGACGGAAATTTCCGCGGGCGGACGGGCCAACCAGTAGCCGCCGTCCGGGCCACGCCTGCTGCGCACCAAATCGGCTCGCCGAAGATCGGCGAGAACGGACTCCAAGAACTTGTGCGGGATGTTCTGCGCCGTCGCCAGTGCCTCCGCCTTCCCCGGAACTCCGCCGGCCGCCGCGAGCTCGAGGAGCGTCCGCACGGCATAGTCCGCCTTGGCGGTAATGTGCACCGTCGGTCCCTTCGTAGGATGTCCCTAATTCCTATCATTGGAATAGGAAATGAGCCAGTTCCTTGCGGATTGAGCGGACACCCTTTTTGGAGCGGACACCCTCTTGGAGCGGACACCCTTTTTGGTAAGCCCGCACCGCTTCTCGCACGTGAATACGGGGGCTTGCTTGGTAAAAACGGTGCGCGCTTATACCGTCCAGCAGGCTGCGATCCTGTCGAGCACGCCGACGAACTGGTGCCCACCCGACCTGTGCTCGTGAACCATCGCCGAGGGCAGGCGGGCCGAGTGCAACTTCAGGTGGGTAAACGGCACGATCTCGTCGTCGCGGCAATGGTGCAGCGACAGCGCCACTCGGGGTTCCGGTCCAGTGAACGCATAGTCCTCGACGTCCCAGCCTTTCGACGTCCAGTCCGGCATTGCCAGCAGCACAGCATTCGACGGTATCGCCCGACGCTTCTCCGCAAGCACACGTAGCAGGATCGATGCGCCGAAAGAATGCGCGACGACGCTATCCCCGGACTTCATCGCGTCCATACACCTGCGAACAATCGTGGCCCATCCCTCGAACGACATGTCTTCGTCCGGGATGTGCAGCATCTCCATGGCGCACCCGAGTCTCAGCGCAAGTCCTTCCGCTATCGGTCGATCGTCGATGAATCCGCCGGCGCCATGAAAAAAGAGCAATCGACGCATGAAGAGTCCTCCTTGAATCTGGTTGTTCCAGAGGGCAGACCAGGACGGTCGAATGGATTCATCGGTCTGCCTCAGGCACCGCTCGAAGGGAACCGATTCTGCCTCGGCTGCGTCTAATCTGTCGACGGAACAATCAAGGGGGGATCGATGCGACGCGGAATGCTGGCGACAGCCGCTGCCCTGACCCTCCTCACCGGCTGCGGCCAACCCGTCGAAGGCACCCCAGTCGCCGGCGAACCCTCGCTGGCAAACCAGTTCGACCCCTGCACCATCCCCGACGACGCCATCGCACGAACCGGACTCGACCCGCAATCCGAGAGGGAAGGGCTGGGCCCGGGCACGTCTACAAGGGAATGGAAAATGTGCGGATGGAACGGTCCGACTGGAAACACTTGGTACTCATATCAAATTCAGTTTTCACAAAGGTTCACGCTCGAGGATGTTCGAAAAAAAGCTGACAACACTGACTTCAGTGACATCACGGTCGGCAGACGGACCGCTCTGCAGTACCGCTTGCAAGCCACAGATGCGCTCGGCATATGCAATCTCGCATTCGACACCAACGAGGGGTTGGCACAGATCTTCGCCCTTAGCCACAGTGTGACCGATACAAAAAATGGTGACCTATGCGAGATAGTTTTTCGCCACACCGAAGATATCGAGCAGTTCCTACCACCGTCCTGAGCAGTGAACGTAACCGAGGAGACCCCATGAGCCCACCACCGATTGGGATTGATCTGCTCAGTCACTGGCAAGATCTAGCACTTGCTGCCAATGTGGGGGACCTGATTCTCGAAGAGGACGCCGCACGACTCTGCGACAGCGCGTGCAATGAATACCTGGCGACACTGAACGCCTTGAAAATTGACGCAGGCGGGCTTGGAAATATCAAAGGCATGGGTGACTTCGAATCCGGCATAGCGCTGGCGCGAAAGTTTTCGCTGAAGGCAGTGGGCGGTGACAACAACCTCGTCGACGTCTTGGACAGCCACATCCTTGTGGTCGAATCCATGCAAACTGTCTTCCGCAAGTTCATCGTCAGCACTGCCGCAACCGACGGCGAGAACGCGGCGAGTATCGACGGACCAAAGTAAAGGTCGACGCACTTGATAGCGCGGGCGAAACAGTGTTCTCTCAGTGCCGTTGAACGATATTGAAGACGTTCCCATCTGGTGCCCGGACGAAGAATCGCGTCACTCCCCAGGGTTAGGTGGTCAACGGGTGCACGATGTCGTACCCATTCTCCTTCGCCTCGGCGAGGGCCTCGTCGATGTCGTCGACCATGATCGAGACGACGGGGTTGGCGGAGGCAGACTCGTCGTGCGTAAGGATTTGGATGTGGGCGCCGGTGCTCGGCGAGGTGTACCTGGCGACCCATCCCAAATTGAACTCTTCGACGCTCAGGCCGAGGTAGTCGGTGTAGAAGCTACGAGCCTCGCCCATATCGGGTACCGCAATATCGGCGATGATATCGGTGACTTTCATGTGAATGTCCTCCATGAGGTGATCTTCCGTCCCCAAACCCTGCCACGAGGCTGGCGTACATGATCGACGTTCCTCGAATCGGTGTTCTAAGTGCTGAAGTTGATCAGAAAGTCCACGGATCCGGTTGCTTCGACTGTCACGAATCCTAGTGATGACGGTTCGATTCCGTAGTCGCTCCACGTCGTCGGGATACTTCCCGACGCGATCAGCGAATCACCGGATTGCAGTACCTCCATCCGAACCGAGACCTTCCGAGACTTGTCTTTGAGCGTCAGAGTGCCTTCCGCCGTGACGGTTTCGGTTGTTCCATCTTTTGGGAGTGTCGAGAGGTCGATGGGTGAATCGATGGTGAACGTTGCCGTCGGGTAGGTGGACGTGTCGAAGATGTTTCCGCGGAACTGGCTGTCGCGTCGCCCACTGTCGGTGCTGATCGAATTCGTCTGCACTACAACCCCACCCGCGGTGAGAAAATTGTCGGCGATGGTGACGCTGCCGCTTACTTCGGTGGTCGAACCTACAACGGTGACGTCGGCCCCGTTGAGGACCTCCTTGACGGTGTATCCCGCGGCCGTCGTGTTCGCCGCGTCTCCCACGACCACCGTCCACTGTCCGTCGATGTCGTCGGTCGATGCGGCCTGCGCTTCGGAGGTGGACACGGGAGCTGCAGGGGCGTCGTCCTCGGCGAAAACTTCGCCGCAGATCCAGGGCCCGGCGAGAATTACTGGGGCCACTACCCCGAGTGCATTCCACCGTTTGTTGGTCATGGCCCGATGCTATTTGCACCTTCGAGTCGATGGTTCGACTAGCGCCTGGCAAGTTACCGAGAGACTTTTCCGTCTCGGCCGGCAGGGCTCGGTCTGGATAGCCGTACCAAAACTCCTCCCGAACTGGAATGCTGGTATTCGACGATCAAGGTGGTGGCGCGTATGCCGGACGAAGTACGACTGACCAACCTCGCTGCCGGCATGGCGGTGACAGCAGCAGGTGCCGTACGCGGATCCTTGCGCATGCTGACCCGGCTCCCCGGCCTGTCCGGACCTGCCGAGGCACTGTCCGTACGCGGCGAGCGAGCGGTGGCCGCCGCCGCTGTAGTCGTGGACGCGCTGATTCGTGTCACGATCACCAAGGTGGTCGCCGCTGCCCTGGACGAGATCGATCTGACGCGGCTCATCCGGGAGAACGTCGATATCGATGCCATCGTCGAGGGCGTCGACCTCGACCGAGCTGTCGCGAGAGTAGATCTCGACAGTGTGGTCGCACGAGTGGACCTCGACAAGGCCGTGGCGCGGGTCGACATTGCCGCCGTCATCGGTCGAGTCGATCTCGATGCCATCATCGACACCGTCGACCTCGATCGCGCCGTCGCGCGAGTGAACCTCGATTCCGCGATCGCCAAAGTGGACCTGATCGCTCTGGCGAACTTCGTGATCGAGGGCGTCGACCTGCCGGATATCATTCGCGAGTCCACGGGATCACTGTCGGCCGAGGCTGTGCGAGGAGTCCGCAGTCAGGGAATGCAAGCCGATGATGCAGTGACACATTTCGTCGGACGGCTGTTCGGACGCGATCAAGGTCCGGCGACCCCATGAGCCATCCGCAACCTTCACTCGAGGACATGCGGGCGGCCGGGATCGTCACGCGCGGAGTTGCAGCGTTGATAGATCTAGCCGTCGTCGGGGTGCTGATGGGATCGGTGTACGTCGGTTCCCTCTTCATACAGCTGTTGTTCAGTCCTCAATCCTTCAGCTTCCGGTCTCCTGCGGTATTCCTGTCGATTTCGGCCTTTCTTGCGTTGTCGATCGGCTATCTGACGCTGTGCTGGGCGACGACCGGTCGTACGGTCGGCGCACTTCTGATGGGTGTCCGACTGGTCTCTCCTCGTCACAGAGTGCTGCGGTGGCCGTTGGCGGCGTTACGGGCCGTGCTCTGCGTCGTGTTCGCCTTCGGCCTGTTGTGGGCGGCTGTCGACGGGCGCAGGCGCTCGCTGCAGGACATCGTGCTGCGCACCTCGGTGGTGTACGACTGGCAGCCGAACGCCGCGTTGGTCGACCCGCACGCGGCTACTGGAGAATAGGGACATGGACCCGATCGAAGCACTCCGCGAGATCGCCTACTGGCTCGAACGCTCACGCGCAGACACGCACCGCGTCAAGGCATATCGACGGGCAGCCGACGTCGTGGAATCGTTGGACGAAGCTGCGCGTTCAGAGCGCAACAGAACCGACTCGTGGTCCGCCCTGCCGGGGATCGGTGCAAAGACTTCCCTCATCATCCGGCAGGCCGCCGCAGGAGAGGTCCCAGAATATCTCGAGGAGAAGCGCGCCGAGGCCCAACCGATCGGTGAGAACGATCTACGTGCCGCGCTGCGTGGTGATCTGCACGCCCATTCGAACTGGTCCGACGGCGGAAGCCCGATCGAGGAGATGATGCGAACGGCGCGCAGTCTCGGCCACGAGTACTGCGCGCTGACCGACCATTCGCCGAGACTCACTGTCGCGCACGGACTGACCGCCGAGCGCTTGCGCCGTCAACTCGACGTCGTCGCCGAACTCAACGAGCAGCTGGCGCCGTTCCGTATCCTTACCGGGATCGAGGTCGACATCCTCGACGACGGTAGCCTCGACCAAGACGAAGGGCTACTCGCCGAGCTCGATATCGTTGTTGCAAGCGTGCATTCGAACCTTCGTGCCGACTCGGACACCATGACGCGGCGGATGGTCAACGCAATCGCCAACCCCCACGTCGATGTGCTCGGTCACTGCACCGGCAGGCTCGTCGAGGGCGGGCGCGGCACTAGACCGGAATCGAAATTCGACGCCGAGGTGGTGTTCGAAGGCTGTAAACAGTTCGGCACTGCGGTCGAGATCAACGCTCGGCCAGAACGCCAGGACCCGCCCGAGCGGCTCATCGACATCGCTCTCGAACGCGACTGCCTGTTCTCCATCGACACCGACGCCCATGCGCCGGGCCAATTGGATTGGCAGGGTTACGGATGCATTCGAGCAGAGAATCAGGGAGTGCCGGCCGAACGCATCATCAATACTTGGCCACTCGGGGAGCTTCTAGCCTGGGCCGGTGGTAGTCGGTGAGATTCGGCCGAACCCTCACTTGCATAACGACACTCGCTCTTCTATCCGGATGCGCCTCCACCCGGCAGCCCCCAGCGCCGCAGACACTTCCAACACCATCGCCCGCGTTGGTTCCCGCGCTATCCGATCCACCGATCAGACTTGCGTACGGTTCGGACAAAGACAACATCGGCGACCTCTATCTCCCCGACAACGGCGTCGACGGGCTCCCCGTTGTAGTCATGGTCCATGGCGGCGGTTGGCAGACGAAGTACGACATGACGTACTTCGCTCCCATTTCACAGGCCATTGCCGATCGCGGAATCGCGGTGTGGAACATCGAGTATCGCCGCGGCGTCGACTGGCGGGACACCCTCGCCGACGTCGACAACGCAACCGAAGCACTGGCGAACACCGTTCAGGAAGCCGCCGGCGGTCGATTGGATCTTGACCGCGTGCAGGTTGCGGGGCACTCCGCGGGCGGGCAACTCGCGGCATGGATCGCCGGCCGGCACACACTCGACGCCTCCGCGCCGGGGGCGCAGCCACGCGTCCGTCCAGCCAGCGCGACGATCATGGCCGGCGTACTCGACATGGCGCGGGCAGCGAACATCGGCAACGACAGGTTCGTACCCGCATTCCTCGGGGGCATGCCCGACCAGGTGCCAGACCGGTATCGCATCGCGTCGCCGATCGAGCATCTTCCGACCGACGTCGCGGTCACCGCAATTCACGGGGACAGCGACGCTACCGTGTCGGTGAATCAAAGCAAGGTGTACGTCGAGGCCGCTCGGTCGGTGGGAGATTCTGCCGAGCTCGAAATTCTGCCCGGCCTGGGTCATAGTGACTTCGTCGATCCCACGTCCGTGGCGTGGTCGACTTCGATCGACACCATCGCCGAACACGCTGCATCGTTGGACTGATCGAGCCGCTCCCCTGGTACATACTTTGCTCATGATGCGGATGATGTGGCTCGGCGTGCTCTCGGTCCTTGTTCTCACCGGTTGCAGTTCGGAGGCGTCGAACTCGTCGAGCGAGGCATCGGCTCCGGCTACCTCGGCGAAATCTTCCGCAACTGCGCCTGCATCCTCGGTTCCCGTTCGCCCCTCGGCCGCAGCGGATGCTCCCACGCTCGCAACGCCACCGCCCTCCCTCGAGCCGCTACCCGAGGACGCGCGAGCAGATCCACCCCCCGTCGCGACACCGCGCGGATCCCCCGAGCCGATGCCAGCACCGGAGGCGAACGTGGCTCTACCGCCGGAAGGAACGGATATGCCGCATGGCGAAGCGTTGTACCTCGACATCTGTCAGCGCTTTCTTCCCGCGATCGATGCGTTGGAGTCGACAGGCGCGGCTAGCCGGGAACAGTCCGTCGTGGGGATGAGAGGAAAAATGGAATCGAATCCGAGCTGGTCGACCGTGTCGGTAGAGGATCAGCAGGAAATTGAGCGCGGACTCAGTGCCGCTGGAAACGGAAGTTGCTGAACGCAGCTGCCGTTTCCAAGCGTCGTGACCGCTGGGCTCACCGGTACTCAGATGTAGAGACGACGGACGAACAATTCGATGTTCTCCCTCACTCGCCCCGCGCGCTCTTCTGGAGTGAGGTTCTCGCGGTATCGATTGCCCAGCGCCGGGGTCTTTTTACCTCTCGCGTACAGCGAGCACGCGAGATCGGTGCACATGTAGGTGCCGACAGTGTTGCCGCGTCGACCTGATTCGCCGACCTTTTTCGCCGTCATCAGCAACACGTTCCCCCGCGAATGCGTGGTTGTGCAGATAGTGCACATCTGCGCTCGATCGGATCCTGTTGTCTCGTAACGCAACGCGATGCCGATGACACCTGCTGGACGGGGAACGACGAGGTAGCCCCGGCCCGCGTACGAGCTATCGGTCCATCCGAGGAAATCCAGTTCTTCCCAACACTTTTCGTCGAGGTCACGTGGGACGCTCATCCGCTTCGTGTCGCCCTTGGAACAATTGACGAATGACGCGCGTATGTCCTGTTCGGTGACAGGGTCCATGGTGATATCACTCCTTGGTAAGTGTCGGCCAATGTTCGAGTGCGTGGTGAAGCACGTCGAGCACCCTTTTCCACGAGTCCTCGGACTCACGCGGGGTGTAGGCGAAACCACCCGCAGCCTCGAGCGCGATGAAACCGTGAAACGTACTGCCCAGCAGCCGGACCGCATCGGTCTCGTCCGGTTCGGCGAGAGCGTAGGCACGTAAGACAGCACGCGACATGGCCGAATGCCGTCGGGCATCACTGGCCGCTGCCACGTCCGGGTCGAGGTCGAATTGCGTCGAAGCGTAGCGGCCCGGATGCTCCCTGGCGTAGTCGCGGTAGGCGTTCGCGAATGCGACGAGTGCGTCCTTGCCCGCCCTGCCGGCCAAGGCGTCGGAGACACGGTCTGCGAGCTCGGACAACGACGCCACGGATACCCGCTGGCGCAAATCTCGCAGGTTCTTAATATGCGAGTACAGGCTCGCATCCTTGACGCCGAAAGAGCGGGCCACTGCGAGCACTGTCACGTTCTGGAAACCGATCTCGTCGGCCATGTCGGCCGCAACCTCGGTCAAGCGAGAAAGCGTCACCCCTGCGCGTGCCATCGGACCCCTCCATGCTTGCTGCCATAGTTCTTTAGCTAGCCACTCTAGGAATAGTAGAGCAATGCCTCGCTACGATCCACCGATTTCCGGGAGCTGTGGCTGCGGTGCACATCATGAAGACATCAAAAAACTCCCCACCTGCGTGATGCAGGTGGGGAGTTCTGGCGGTGGCGGAGGGATTTGAACCCTCGGACGGGGGTTACCCGTCACGCGCTTTCGAGGCGCGCTCCTTAGGCCGCTCGGACACGCCACCGCGGAAAACTGTACCGCAGTGACGGCGCGACACTAAATCGCCAGCTCAGCGTTGCTGGATCAGTGTCCGGTGAGCTTGTCCTTGATGTTGGAGGCTGCGTCCTTGACCTTCTCCGCGCCGTCCTTGACTGCGGAAGAAACCTGATCGCCCTTGCCCTCGTTTTCGAGGTCCTTGTTTCCGGTGGCCGAACCGGCAGCTTCCTTTGCCTTGCCGCCCAGATCCTCGGTCTTGTTCGAGATCTTGTCGTCGAGTCCCATTAGTGCCTCCTAGGCAATGGAGTTACCGAGCGCGGGTACCGCGCCCCTTGCTCCGAAGGCTTATCCCATGGGTGCGGGCGTTAAACATGAGAAATTCATAAGCGTTCACGGGCGAAGAATTCACGCAGGGTGGCAGCGCACTCCGCTTCGAGAATCCCACCGCGGACGTGCGGTCGGTGAGTGAGCCGTCGGTCTCGAACGACATCCCACAGCGATCCGACGGCACCCGTCTTCGGTTCCCACGCCCCGAAGACAACCCTTTCGACACGAGCCAGGACCAGCGCGCCGGCGCACATCGTGCAGGGTTCCAGGGTCACGGCCAGCGTGCACCCTTCGAGCCGCCACCCGTCGCCGTGCACAGCGGCGGCCGCCCGCAGCGCCAGAATCTCGGCATGAGCCGTCGGGTCCCCGGTGGACTCGCGCGCATTCGCGGCACGGGCCAGTTCGCGTCCGTCGGCGTCGAAGATCACTGCGCCGACCGGAACGTCACGATCGGACGCATCCCCCGCAGCGGCCAGTGCCGCTCGGATCAGATCCTGGTCGACCACGCCGGACTACCGAGGAAACTTGTCCAGAACGGCCGCGAGTTCGTCGGGGAAGCCGAGTCGCTCTGCGATCGAACCGAGCTGCTCGTCCGGATAGAGATCGGTTTCGGCCACGATGATGCCCAGGACCGCTTCAGGCAGGCCTAGATCGGCCAGCAACGCAAGATTGCCTTCTTCCCAGGGCTCGATGTCATCGAGGTCATCCGGGTCGATATCGGGGATATCGACGTTGAGTGCGTCGAGTACCTCGGCAGCGATGTCGTAGTCGATCGCAGCGGTGGCATCGGAGATCAGCAAATGAGTGCCCGACGGCGCGGGCCGGAGGATGACGAAGAACTCGTCGTCGATGTCGAGTAGCCCGAATACCGCACCCGAGCTGCGCATCTCCCGTAGTTCGGTTTCCGCCGCCGACAACGACGTCAGTGCCGACATCGGTAGCGGTGTCACTCTCCACTTGCCGTCTTCCCGGACGACGGCAACGCCGAAGCCGTCCAGGTCGTCGTAACTGTTGTCATCCGGACCGTCGTCGTTCTTCGCCTTGGCGGAGTTGTTGCTCCCGCGCTGTGCAGCCATGCGCGCAACGGTAGTCGTGAGGACCACCGAAACTGAAGTCCGCCGTCAAGACGCCGTTTCGAACGGTGTGTCAATCTGTTCGGGTGACTACTGCCCCTGTGTGCGTTCTCGGACTCGGCCTGATCGGTGGATCGGTTCTGCAAGCTGCCGTTCGAGGTGGCCGGATCGCATGGGGATACAACCGGTCCGCTGACGCGATCGCCGGTTCCGTCGAAGCCGGCTACGACACCGATACCGATCTGACCGCGGTGCTCACCCGTGCCGCCGAGTCCGGTGCGCTGATCGTCATCGCGGTCCCGATGCCCGCCGTCGATTCAATCCTCGCCGCCATCGCAGAGCACGCACCCAACAATGCGCTCACCGACGTCGTCAGCGTCAAAGCCGAGGTAGCGGCGGCGGTGTCGCGACGGGATTTGTCGGAGCGGTACGTAGGTGGGCATCCCATGGCCGGCACCGACCAGTCGGGTTGGTCCGCCGCCGATCCGGAACTGTTCCGCGACGCGGTCTGGGCTGTCGGCGTCGACGACGGCGTCGATCCGCAGGTGTGGCGTGAGGTGGCATCGCTGGCACTCGACTGCGGTTCGGTCGTCGTACCCGTCGAAAGCGGTGAGCACGACCGCGCTGTCGCCCGGATCTCACATCTTCCGCATCTCCTGGCCGAGACGCTCGCCCTCGTCGGGGCCTCCGGCAGCCCGCTGGCGTTGGGTCTGGCAGCAGGTTCGTTTCGTGACGGAACGCGCGTCGCGTCGACGGCACCGGCTCTGGTCAGTGCGATGTGCGAAGCGAACTCCGCCGCCCTCACCGAAGCGCTCGACGAAGCGATCGACCTGCTGACCCGGGCCCGCGAGGAACTGGCGACGGACGGGTCGACGCGCACGCTCGTGACAGCCGGGCATCGCGCGCGCACCCTCTACGAAGAGCATCAGCGATTCGACATCACCGGCATCGAACCGGGTGATGATCAGTGGCGCGAAAAATTCGGCTCCGCGGGAAGAAAAGGCGGCGTGATCCGTCAGATCCGCTCGGCAAGCCCCGGGTAGTCGAGTACGAACCCATCGGAATCGACCTTCAGTGTGGATGTCGAGACCGGTGAAAGAACGTGAATGCCGTCGGCGCCACTGCTGTAGGTGAGTTCGGCTTGCTGGATGGTCAAGTCGAGCAAGTTGACGTAGATCACGGGAACCTGCACGTCGGAGGCATCGGTGTGCAACTCGAGCCGACGGATCGGCAGCGTATTGAAGAACGGGCTGAATACGACGTCGACATCGAGCGCACCGTTGTAGGTGGACCGCTGATGGTTGGACGAGTTCTCGATCATCCAGTAGCCCTCGTTGTCGCGACTCACCGAAGCCTGCTTCTCGCCGCCCGCGACGAACGTTCGCAGCGAGAGCCTGCGAGTGATGCCGTTTTCGTCGGTCACCAGGTCGTACGACGCGCTGAATGCGGGATGCTCCGCGCAGGCACCGCCGATGATCCGGCCGGCGGCCTTGATGCGATTGCCGCTCAGTTGGACGCGTACCGACTCCATCCGGGGAGCGTCGTGTGCTCGCCAGGTCAAGATGGCGGGGAAGGCCTGCGTCGGCGAGCCCAGAAGGTCTGGAGCAGAGCCCGCGGAAGGACCTGTGTTTGCTGGGGGGGAAGCGCGTTGTTCACCCGGGGCTGGAGTGGTCACCCGACTACGGTAAGCGACAGAGACTCCTGTAGAACAAGCGGTGGCGACTTTTCTCTTCTGAGTCCGGCTGACGGACTCCCGCTTCACTGGTTTCCGGCGTCGTAATCTTACATTTCGGGCATGTTCGTGGTGGTGTCGATTACATCGGACCGGATGTTCGAAACTCCTCACTTTCATTAAGGTTGTCGTCGTGACTGCAGGTGACTTCGATTTCGCGCACTCCGAGCAGGCTGCGAAAAGTAGACGAGACAAGGCGACAGCTCTCGCACGTTTCGTCTGGGAACGCGGCATCGACGCCGGAGAGCTTCTCGGGCTGACCGACGCCGCTCGACGCAAGCTCGCCCGAGCAGCCGACATTTCGCCGCCGAGCACGATGGAGACGTGGACCATTGCGGCCGAGTTGGTGGAATCCAAGTGCGCGTGGGCGCTCGCGAACCCGAACCATCCCGCGGCCGAGCCGCAGCATGCCGACGAGAAGATCATGTGGGTGAAACCGCCGATCACGCCATGGACCTAGGTCGGGCCGGAGCTCAATACTCCTCGAACGCGGTCGCCTGAGCACGTTGTGTGGCCGTGGCCTGAATATTCAGCCCGGTGCACCAACTCGGATACACCCGGAACCCCCGCTTGCCCGGCCGCTTCCCTGAGGTGATGGCGAGGACGGATAGATGCGCGCAGGTGAATCGAAACACGCCGCGTCGGCCCTGTTGTTCCACGAAGACAAGCAGGCCCGCGGTGAGATCGTCATCACCGAACGGCATCGTCGTTCCATCGGTGTCTCGCTGCCAGAAGCTGACGAAAGCACCCGGCTTGGTCGGAGTGTTTCGCGCAGTCCGGATATGCCACGCCTCGTCGCAGATCTGGGCAATGCCCGACTCGTAGTCACTGTTGTGCATCTCGGGAGTCACCGCAACGGTCAACCCCACCTCGGCTGCATAGGCCTCGAACGCACTGAATTGCACGCAGCCAAGCTATCTCACCCGTGACGCCATGAACTTGGGCCGCGTCGCGGACTAGACGAGGCTGGTTTCCCACGCATCGTGCAATTCGGCGAACCTGCCGTGCCGGGCGATGAGTTGATCCGGAGTCCCATCCTCGACGATGTTGCCGTTCTCCATCACCAGGACGCGATCGGCGATCGCGACTGTCGACAAGCGGTGCGCGATGATCAACGCGGTCCGCCCCCGCAGAATCGTTTCGAGGGCGCGCTGGACCAACCGTTCGCTCGGGATGTCGAGGCTCGAGGTCGCCTCGTCGAGGACGATCACCGCTGGCGCGGCGAGGAACACTCGGGCGAACGCGACGAGTTGCCGCTGCCCCGAACTGAGCCTGCCCCCTCGTTTACGGACGTCGGTGTCGATTCCGTCGGGAAGTGTGGCAATGAACTCCGTGAGCCCGACGGCATCTGCTGCTGCCCGCACGTCCTCGTCGGTGGCGGTGGGCCTGCCGAGTCTGATGTTGTCGGCCACCGAGCCGGAGAACAGGAACGATTCCTGGGTCACCATGACGATGTGCTCGCGCATGTTCTCGTCGTCGAGTCTGCGTAGGTCCGCTCCGTCGAGGCTGACCGTGCCCTCCGTCGGATCGTAGAAGCGTGCGAGAAGCTTTGCGAGAGTGGACTTTCCTGCACCGGTTGCGCCAACCATCGCGACGACCTGTCCGGCCGGTACGTGCAACGAGAATTCCGGCAGCACCACGCGGTCCGTGTTGTACGCGAACCGAACATGGTCGAAGTCGATGTCTCCCTGCGCGGAGCGGAGCAACACCGGATCTTCGGGCGTCTGCACCGACGGCTCTTCCTCGAGCACTCCGGAGATCTTCTCGAGTGCAGCCGCTGCGGACTGATACGAGTTGAACACCTGCGCCAACTCATCCAACGGTCCGTAGAACCGGCGCAGATACAGCACATACGCTGCGAGCACACCGATGTCCATGTGGCCGTTGATTACTCGATAACTACCGAACACCACGATGATCACGAGCGTGAGATTGCCGATCCACCGAACGATGCCGGTATAGCTCGCCATTCCGCGCAACGCAGACGTCGTAGCGTCTCGGTACTCACTGTCCCCTGCCTCGAGGATCGCATCGTTGCGCTGCTCCCGGCGGAAGACCTGCACCGCGCGAATGCCACCCATCGACTCGACGAAATGAACGACGACCTTTGCAATGGCTACCCGTGTGCGTCGATATCCGGTGCGCTGCTTGCGCTGCGACCACCGCGTCACCAGAACCAGCGGTACGAAGCCTGCCAGCACCACAAGCGCAAGCGGCACATCGAGATACACCAGAATGACCGCGATGGTGACGATCGACAGAACCGCGGACAAGGCGTCGTTCAAAGCACTTTCGAGCAACGTCTGAAGCGATTCCACATCGCTGGTCAATCGCGAGATGAGCCGGCCCGAGGTGTACTTCTCGTGGAACGACAAGCTCAACTGCTGCGCGTGCGCGAATACACGTTTACGCAGATCGAACAGGATCGATTGACTGAGCCGCCCGGACACGATCAGAAACGTGTACGTGGTGATCGCACCGAGAACACCGAATCCGATGTAGCCCAGCACCGTCCACACCAGCGGCATCCAGCGGCCGTCCTGTGCAGCGGAGATCTCGTTGTCGAGCGCGTACGCGATGAACAGTGGCCCGGCGACGAACGCCAGGTTGTCCACGATGATGACCGCCAGCGCCAGCAGCGCCTGTTTCTTGTACGGCCGAACCAATGACGCCAACAGTCGACGAGACCGCGCCGCCAGAACCAGGTTGCCCGTCGAATCGACGTCGGAATCCTCGTTTCCGACGCCGCGCCAGTCACTTACCTTCTGTGGTTCAGCCATCGATCGAACCCATGACGTGGCGATACCTCGGCGACGACGCCAGCAGATGCTCGTGCGTTCCCTGCTCCACAATTCTTCCGTTCTCCAGATACAGCACTCGATCCGCGAGCGCAGCAGTCGACGGCCGGTGCGCGACCAGCAACGTCGTCGAATGAGTCAGGACGCGCCGTAGATCGTGCTGAACCAAAGCCTCGGTGTTGACGTCCAGGGCCGAGAGCGGGTCGTCGAGCACGAGAATTCGCGGCTTGCCGAGCACTGCCCGCGCCAGGGCCAATCGCTGACGCTGCCCACCGGACAGGCTCATCCCCTGTTCCCCGATGCGAGTGTTCAGCCCCCAGGGCAGCTGATCCACGAACTCGACGGCGTGAGCGATCTGCAACGCTTCCTCGACATCGAGATCCGATGCCTCCAGCCGGCCGAGCGCAATGTTCTCGCGCACGCTCGCCGAGAACAGGACCGGATCCTCGAACGCCACCGACACCACCGAGCGCAGGTCCTCGAGCGCCAACGTCCTGATGTCGATACCGTCGATGGTGATCGCACCCGCCGTCACGTCGTACAGTCGCGGCACCAGATTGGTCAGCGCAGTCTTCCCACTACCCGTCACCCCGACGAGCGCGACCGTCTCACCCGGTTCGATCCGGAAGTCGACATCGGTCAGCAGCGGTGCCGACGCGTCGGGAAACGTGAAGCCGACGCCGTGGAACGCCAACGCTCCATGCACATCTTTCGAAAGTGGCACCGGAGCAACAGGTTCACTGATCGTCTCGGGTGTGTCCATGATTTCCCAGTAACGATCCGCGGCCGTGCGTGCATTGTTCAGCTCGGCGAGCAAAAATCCGAACGATTCGATCGGCCACAGCAGGAAAGAAACGATGGCCATCAACGCGACCAACATTCCTGCTGTCATCGTGCCCGCCACGATCGAGTAGGTCCCGAAGGCGAGCATCAGCCCGATTCCGATCGGCGGGATGCCGACGATCAGCGACCACAGGATCGCGAGATATCGAACCTTCCGCAGTTCGGTGCCGCGAAGCGTCGACGCTTCGGAAAGGAATCTTCGACCCAGATGCGCGCTCCGGCCGAAGGCCTTGAGCACTCGGATGCCCTGAATGGATTCCTCGACGGTCGTCGTGACGTCGCCTGCCTGATCCTGAGCATCGCGCGCGAGAACGCGATAGAGCGACTCGAACCGTGCGCAGATGATCACGAGCGGAACAGTTGTCACGGCCATGATGAGACCGAGCTGCCAGGACTGCACGAACAGCACGCCCAGCCCGACGACCAGCGTCACCGTGTTGATGATCAAGAAGGGACCGATGAAGGCGACGAACCGCCGTAGTGCCGACAGGTCCGCTATCGCACGTGAGAGCAACTGTCCGGAATCCCAGCCTTCGTGCGCAGACACCGACAGCCGCTGCAACTTCTCGAAGACCGTTGCCCGTGCCGAAATTTCGAACTGACTCGACGGCCCCGACACCAGATAGCGTCGAATCCAAATACCCACGGCATCGATCGTCCCCAGCAGCAGGATCAATGCCGCAGGCCACCACACGCCCGCGACGTTGCCCTCGGTGATGGGCCCGTCGATGACACCCTGGATCACGAGTGGAATCGCCAGCCCAGTGAGAGTCGCCACCAACGACACGGCGATCGAGACGAAAAAATACCACCGATACGGTGCGATGAACGGCAGAAATCGGGCCAACGAACTGCGTTCCTCAGGATTCGAGGACGAGAAATCCTCGGCCGTCTGCTGCGGTTCCAGCACACTTGTCGACACGTAATTCTTCCCTTCGCCTGTGGGAAATGCTGTCACCCGGCAGCTTCTGAGCCAACCGAATTTCTTGCCGTTGCATTCCGTGCGAAATTGGAAACGGGAAGTCACGAGTGGCTTCCTGAGGTGACGCTGGACAGCGTCGAGGAGCCCATGCGGGGGGTGGCCGATGCTGCAACGATGGTAGGCATGACCGGTGAACTCGGTAATCGACTGGCTCTGATCGGAGCTGGTCTGCTTCGGGTTCGGAGGTTCGTTCGGGCTCCCATCCGGTTCCGGGCCGGTTCGTCGTGGTCTCCGGCTTCGGCAGCCGAGACGCACCCTCGGGCCTGGGCGAATCTGAGACCCGTCCTGGAAACGACACTGGGCAAGAGCATCCATGAGGATGGAACCCGACTGCCGATGATCGCCTTCGACGTCGTCGCTCGCCGGTGAGCGCGGCCGGCGGCTCCCGAGGTTTCGTTGCAGCGCAACGTTGGAGGTCACTGGGTTGGACCAGTGAGATCGTATGGACCAACCCCAACGGGCATCTGCGGTGCGGTGGCCGAACATGTCGTAGTTCTCGAGTAACCTTCTGTATGAATTTCGTTCTCGATCCGCCACAGAAGGGTGCCCGTGAGTTCACGATCGATGGTCGGGCTGTTCGCCGGGATCGGCGGGCTCGAATTGGGGCTTTCGGAGCAAGGCTGGTCTACCGAACTGCTGTGCGAGATCGACCCGGGAGCACAGGCCGTTCTCGGCGCTCGATTCCCCGATACTCCCGTGCACGGTGACGTGACGAAGTTGCGATCGTTGCCTTCGGGCACCGAGTTGGTCGCGGCGGGGTTCCCTTGCCAGGATCTGTCTCAGGCCGGCCTCACTGCGGGTATCACCGGATCTCGTTCCGGGCTCGTCGACGAAGTATTTCGCCTCGTCAAACGACGCAAGGGGCCGCGTTGGCTCCTGATCGAGAACGTCCCCTTCATGCTGCAACTGAGCCGGGGCGCGGCGATGCGTCACATCACCGATGCGTTGTCCGATCTCGGCTACATGTGGGCTTACCGCGTCGTCGACGCTCGGTCGTTCGGGCTTCCGCAGCGGCGTCAGCGGGTTTTGATGCTGGCCTCGCGCACCGAGGATCCGCGAGAGGTGCTGTTCGGGCAGGACGCAGGCCCCGTGCCCGAGGGCGACCCGAGTGAGCAGCCGTGTGGTTTCTACTGGACCGAGGGCACCCGTGGGCTCGGTTGGGCAATCAATGCCGTCCCGACGCTCAAGGGCGGATCGTCGATCGGTATCGCCAGCCCACCAGCCATTCGGTTGCCGTCCGGGGAGATCGTGACGCCGGGCATCATCGGCGCAGAACGCCTGCAGGGCTTCGACCCCGACTGGACGGCGCCCGCGCTGTCGCTGCCCGGGGTACGGGCCGGCCATCGGTGGAAGCTCGTCGGCAATGCGGTCAGTGTGCGGATGGCGTCGTGGGTCGCCACGCAGCTGGATCGGCCGCAACCGCACGACGACTCCGAGGACACCCCGCTTCTACCTGGGCAGGCCTGGCCGACGGCTGCCTGGGGGCGCAACGGTTCTTCGTTTCGAGTCCACCGATCCACCTGGCCTGTGCACGAGCCGTACGAGAATCTCAGCGACTTCCTCGACGACTCTCGGTTGTTGTCCGCCAGGGCCACCGCGGGCTTCCTCAAGCGCGCGAAGATGGGCAACCTTCGATTCGTTCCGGGTTTCCTCGACGACGTGGAGAGCCACCTCGACCGCATGGGCGGGCACCCCACACCTCGCGCCGCATGAGCGATCACTTGTTTCCGGACCCCCCTGCGCTGGCACGGCCATTGATGTTGGCCGGAGACAAGCCATCTCCGAGCGCAGACCGCAGCGACAAGAAGAACTACGCCCAACGCTTGTCGAACCATCTCGCGCAGACGGTCGCCGACGCTTTGCGGCCCCACTATCCGGGAATCACTCCCGACGCGATGGGGATGGGCCAGGAAGCGCAGGTCGACGTCGCAAAGGGCCGTAAAAGACTCGACGTCAAAGCGCTCGATCCGACGCTGGGTCTGATTCTGTGTGTGTCGATCAAGACCTACAGCTTTCAGGACTACAGCCCGAGGACCGGCAAGTTGGGTCGTTGGACCAAGAACATCGTCCGAAACGATCACGAACTGCGCGGTGAGGCGATGGTGTTGCATCAGCGCCAGCCGTACAGCGTCCTGATCGCAGTCATGTTCGAGCCGCTGTCGACGTGCGATGACGGAGATCCGGCGAAGGCGAGCGACATCGGCAAGTCCTCGTTCGCGCATCATGTGACGACGCTGTCCAAGCGATCCGGTCGCGGCAAGCGTCCGGTCGTCGGCGGGACCGGGAAAATGTGGGTCGATCTGGGTGCCGAGGACACTCGTTACGACCTGTTCGAGAAGGTGTTCATCGGCCTGTACGAGCCGGACGGCCCTGATCGCGGTGCGGTCCGGTTCTTCGACGTCGACGAGTCCCCACCGCGGAACGGACGTCCTTCCGTCGCCCAGACATTGTCGTTCGAGGAGTTCGTCGCTCTCGTGCACGGCGAGGTCGAGCGCAGAAACCGATTTGCGCCCAACTGGTCCGAACCCGAAGACAGCGAAGACAGCTAGTTCACGTGGCCGATCGCCCGCGCACCGATGCCGCAACCAGTGCGCGTCTGAGCAAGCAGCGTCGGCGCGATACGGGCCCCGAACTGGCGCTGCGTCGTGAACTCCATCGCCGGGGCCTGCGCTACTTCGTCGATCGAGCTCCGCTGAAAGGTTTACGCCGACGCGCCGACGTCGTGTTCCCTCGACACAGAGTGGCCGTGTACGTCGACGGCTGTTTCTGGCACAGCTGCCCTGTTCACGCCACCTCACCCCGAAACAATGCGCAGTGGTGGACCGACAAACTTGCCGCCAACGTGGCCCGCGACCGTGATACCGATGCCCGATTGGATGCTGCGGGGTGGACCGTCGTACGCGTGTGGGAGCACGAGGCGGCCCAAGACGGGGCCGACAAGGTCACTCGGGCGCTCTACGAGGACGGCTCGGCACCGCCGCAGAACTAGAGTGCGGGAGTGACGCGACGGAGAGCCACCACACTGATGGTGATTTTGACATTCACTGGGGTGTTGTACTCGGCATGGGTGGCGGAGTTCTTCCTCGACACAGGACTGGATCCGGCGCGCTCGTTTCTCAGTGAGCTCGATGCTGCAGATCAGCCTTACAAGAAGTTCTTCGGCACGGCCGATCTGATCACCGGGCTGCTCCTCGTACTCGCCTCGGTCCTGGGGTTGTACTGGAGTAAGCGACATCGCCTCACGACACCCGGCTGGATCGCCCTCGGCATTTTCGGGATTGCCACGATCGCAGACTCCCAGTTGCCGATCGAGTGTGTGGCCGAAAACGACCCCAGCTGCCCTGTCGAGCCGAGCGGTCTCTTTCCACAGTTGCATCACATTCATGCGCTCACCAGCACGATTGCAGTATTTGCCGTGTTCACCGCCATGCTCGCGTTCACGGTAGCGTCGTTTCGCTATCGGTCGATGCCGCTCCTGTGCATTGCCGGCACAGCGGTTCTGATCATCACCTCGGCGGCGACGGCGTGGTTGATGATCGCCGACAATCTGCCCGGTGAGTACCGACTCGGTATCGCGCAGCGGATTCAAGTCGGGGGAATCTCGCTGTACCTCATCCTCCTGGGCGTGAGCGTAGGCCGCAACGGGGCTCGGTGAACATGAAAGTTGTGTGCGGTTCGCCACCGAGAGTCGCTCTGAGAAGGTAGCTTTCCGGTGTATGTCGGGAAAAGATCGAGCACTGAGCATCGTCCGAACTCATTGGATATCCATCATCCTGGTGATTCTCGCGGCGGTATTCATCGCCCAGAACCGGTACAGCACCACCATCGAGCTGTTCTGGCTGAACGTCACCTCACCACTGTGGCTGATCCTGCTGGTGCTGTTCGCTGTCGGGTTCGCGGCAGGTCGCCTCGGTGCCGGGCGCAAGGTTCCGAAGAAATAGACTCGGGCTCATGTCGTTCACCGCCACCCCACTCGCCGGTACCAAGACCGAGCAGTACGCCCAATTGGTACAGCAGGCTCGAGCGCTGGTGTCCGGGGAATCGGATCGCATCGCCAATGCCGCCAACATTTCGGCTCTGGCCTATCACGCTCTCCCCGAGGTCAATTGGGTCGGTTTCTACCTGTACGACGGCGACGAGCTCGTCGTCGGACCGTTTCAAGGGCAGCCTGCGTGTGTGCGCATCGCGCTCGACAAAGGAGTGTGCGGAGCCGCAGCGACGACACTCGAGACCCAGTGCGTCGAGGACGTCCAGGCCTTCCCCGGGCATATCGCCTGTGATGCTGCCACGCGATCGGAGCTGGTGGTTCCGCTCAGCCTCGACGGCAAGTTGATCGGAGTCTTCGACTTCGACAGCCCGAGACCGAATCGATTCGATGCCGACGATCAGGCCGGTCTCGAAGCACTGGCGCGAGTGTTTCTCTCCTCACTGGGCGAGCACTGACTCGGCAGCATCCGACGCTGCCTCGAAGTACCACGCCATCACCAGCGCACCCGGGTCGGTGACACCGCGGGCCGCCTCGCCGACGTACGACGCACGGCCACGGTTCGCCGTCAGTTCCCTGGTGGATGCGGCACCTTCCATGGCAGCCACGGCGGCCGCCTGGAGCCCGGCAACCAGTGACGTCGCCCCTTCCAACGCTGCCCCTTCCAACGCTGCCACGGCAGGAGCAATAGCGTCGACCATGGTCTTGTCGCCGACCTGCGCGCCGCCGAGCTCGGTGATGCTGTCCAGTCCGTGCCGTGCGGCGCGCGCGATGGCGTCGAGGTCTACGGTCTTACCGAGTGCACGGTAGAACTGCCGAAACCATAGCCCGAACAGTGCACCGGACGTTCCGCCCGCGTGACCCAGGTATGCCTCGGACACCGCCTCGAATACTGTTGCAGCCGGGAGTTCTTCGCGGATGCTGTCGAGATCGAGCCGATGGAGCGCGGCCACCATGTTGGTTCCGAAGTCCCCATCCCCGGCTTTCCGGTCCAGATCTGTCAAGTCCGGTTCTTCGTCGAGCACTCGCCGCACCCAACTCGATACCCATTCACCCACGAATATGCTTGCGTCACTGCTCGTTACACTAGGGGTGAAGCTCGGACCGAAACTGCCTCGTTCGCCGACACCGTGATACTCCGATTGCGCAGCATTGGGCCACCCGGGCGCGGATGTCGGCGCATCCCACAGTCGAAGAATCTCCTCGTCGACACGGACTAGCGTGATCGAAGCGCCTGCCATGTTCAGCGCCGTCACGAAGGTGCCGACGAGAGTGCGGGCTATAGTAATTCCCTTGTCCGACAGGTACTCTGCCAGCTCACCGAACAGTAGATGCAGCTCCAGCGGATGGGTGCCGCCCAGACCGTTGACGAATGCGAGCACGGTGTCACCGCGTTCGAGCGCGAGCGAAGCCACCACGGCGCCCGTCAGCTCGGCGACGATGTCTCGCGCCGACATCGTCGGAACACGAGACGTTCCGCGCTCGCCGTGGATACCGATGCCCAATTCGATCTCGTCTTCGGGCAGGTCGAACGACGGCGCAGCCGAACCGGGAAGAGTGCACGGCCCCAGGGCCACCGCCATGCTCCGCGCGTTCGACGCCACCCGACGACCCAGCGCTGCAACCGCCTCGAGCGAGTCGCCCCGTTGCGCCGCTGCACCACATACCTTTTCGACGACGACCGTCGCTGCAGTCCCGCGGCGGCCGGGGCCGTCCCCGTCGGATCGTTCGGTTGCGACGTCGTCGTCGACCAGAACGAAATCTGTTTCGATACCGTCCTCGCGCAACAACTCCCGCGCGATGTGGAAGTTCATCACGTCACCGGTGTAGTTCTTGACGATGTGCAACACGCCGCCGCCTGCACTGATCGCCCTGGACGCTTCATGCACCTGCAGTGCGTTCGGAGAGGTGAACACCAGCCCAGGGCAGACTGCGGTGAGCATCCCTTCGCCGATGAAGCCTGCGTGCATCGGTTCGTGGCCTGATCCGCCACCCGACAGCAACGCGACCCTGCCCTGCGGGATTCGGTCGCGTCGGGAAAGAAATCCTGGATCGGGCTGCCAGGCAATATCGTCGGTGGAAGCCACCAGGCCG
Organism: Rhodococcus sp. 1168; assembly: GCF_002091955.1. GTDB lineage: Bacteria > Actinomycetota > Actinomycetes > Mycobacteriales > Mycobacteriaceae > Rhodococcoides. The sequence continues at coordinate 55,007 of NZ_MKKY01000035.1, forward strand.
CGTAGTGCGTCGGCAACAAACGTGTCGGCTGAGTTGACGAACATCTCTCCACACTAGCCAGAGAGCGACTGCAGTCCTGATCGACGTGGCAACTGTTCTCGATGCGACTTCGCCTCGACTGCTCATTATTGCTGGTCGCCACCGATAGGGTGGCGGTATGGAATTCGTATACAACGTCGTGGTGCTGGTGCACCTTGTCGCAATGGCCGCCATCGTGGGCGGGTATCTCACAGTAATAAAGGCACCGCGCATCACCGAGGTGATGGTGTGGGGCGCGCGGATCGCGTTCTTGGCCGGCATCGTCCTCGTCGGATTGGGCGAGAGCGTGGATTCGCTGGGCAAGGACTACAACATGGGGAAGATCGGCGTGAAGTTGCTCGTCGGCTTGGCGGTCGTCGCCTGTGCCGAGATCGCGCGCGCCCGGCAGAAGCGCTCCGAGCCAGTAGTGAACCTGGTACATGCTGCCGGTGGACTGGCGATCGTGAATGTGATTGTCGCCGTGCTCTGGAACTAGCGCACAAGAATAGACCGACACTGCGTCGACCCTGCGCCTATTTCGGTCATAGGCAGATCCGATTCGCCGAAGGTAACCTTTGCCCGTGCCAGACAACAAGCAGCGAAATGTCATTCTCACCGGCGGAAACACTGGTATCGGTTACTTCACAGCACTCGAACTGGTCAAGCAGGGCGACCACGTCACTTTGGCCTGCCGAAACTTGGACAAGGCGAACAGGGCGGCGGAGAAAATCGCCGTAGAGGCACCCGAAGGTACCGTCGACACCGCACATCTCGACCTCGCCGACCTCGGTTCGGTCCGCGAGTTCGCCGAGTCCGCCCCGAGGACTCTCGACGTTCTGATCAACAATGCGGGCGTGATGATGCCGGCGAGGAGAGCGGAAACCAAGGATGGTTTCGAGCTCCAATTCGGAACCAACCACCTGGGGCACTTCGCCCTGACCGGCCACCTGCTGCCGAATTTGCGTGCAGCAGATCACGCGACGGTCGTGACCGTCTCCTCGGTTGCGCACAAGCAGGGACCGAAGTTGGACTTCGACGACCTGCAAGCCATCAACGGTTATCAACCGCAGCGGATGTATGCCAATTCGAAGCTCGCGAATCTACTGTTCGCTCTCGAACTGCAACGCAGGCTGGACAGGGCGGGAATCCCGATCACCAGCAATGCAGCGCACCCGGGTATTTCCGAGACTGCGCTCTACACCAGCCCGGACGGTTTGGGGAGTTCGAAGATCGCCGCCCTCGCAGCGTCGATAGGGATCAAGTTCATATCCCAGTCCGCACGCGCAGGTGCTCTTCCTACGCTGTACGCCCTCGAGAGCGGCGGGCCGGGCTCGTACAGCGGACCTACCTCGTTGTTCGAATCCAGGGGCGTCCCCGGTCCGGCCAAAATGTCGTCCAAAGCTCAGGACGCGGAACTTGCCGAAAAGCTTTGGTACGCAAGTGAAAGACTCACCGGGATCACGTATGACTTTGGAAAGTAACTGAACGCTCTTGTGTAGCAATCACTTCTACCGCGACAGCCAACCGGCCGGACAATCTCGAACGAACGGGAGCACACAGTGATCGACAAGGACAGCATCGTAAAGGCACTCGTCGAGGAGTGGGCATCCATCGACGCGCTGGTGCGCGATCTGGACGAAGACCAGTGGGCCGCTACCACGCCCTGCCCGGGCTGGAGCGTTCACAATGTGATCGCGCATATCGTCGGCACCGAGCTCTCGCTCGCCGGGCAAACGCCTCCTGGATCCGACATCGACGTCAGCACACTCGCGCACGTACACAACGACATGGGCGTGCTCAACGAAAAGTGGATTCAGGCGTTCAGTCTACTGAGCCCCGCCGAGTTGATCGAGCGGTTCCGGACGGTCACGGGCGATCGAGCTCGGACGCTCGAAGCGATGTCGGACGAGGACTTCGCAGCACCTTCGTGGACCCCCGCCGGACAAGCGACGTACGGACGATTCATGCGTATCCGAGTATTCGACTGCTGGATGCACGAGCAGGACATCCGCGACGCCATCGGGACGCCCGGCGGTATGGACAGCGTCTCCGCCGACTACTCGGTCGACGAAATCGTCCAAGGACTCGGATACATCGTCGGCAAACTAGGCAAAGCACCCGACGGCTCGTCGGTCACCTTCGACCTGACCGGTAGCCGGCCCCGCCGCGCGCACGTCGACGTCACCGGGCGAGCACAGGTCGTCGAAGAACTGGCCGGCCCCGCGACGGTCACGATCGTGCTGCCGACCGGGGATTTTACAAGACTGTGTGGTGGCCGGATCGACGCTTCCGTTGCGCTCGACCGGATCGAAACTCTCGGCGATGAGGCGCTCGGCCTGCAGATCGTCCAATCGTTGGCGTTCACCAAATAGTTCCTGCCCGCGCTACGCCCCGGGGCCGTCGAGATATCTGGCTACCGGGGCACGTAGAGACTCGGCTCGGTACCCACGCATCAACGCAACCGCGATGAGCCCTTCGCACAAGGCGAGAAATCCCTCTCCTTGCCCTTCGTCGCCGAGCAGCTCAACGGCACCCTCGACTGAAAACAGACACCGCGCCAGACGCTCGCGTGCAGCGGGATCGACGGTCGGATCGATGGTCAGCGCGTGCCGTGCTCTCAGTTGATCCGCACGTTCGGTCAGGAGATCTGCCAGATAGGCGACCGTCGTCTCCACGGGATCGCCGGAGGTCGCTTGTCCGAACGCTGCACGTGATGACTCCGTGATTCGTTCGGCCACCGCGAGCTTCGCAGCGGGATGTGGCGGCCTCGACATGGCGAGGATTTCGAGCAGACTGTGCGAGCTGACTGAAGAAAGTAAGAGAGACACCCACTGCTGACGGCGGTCGGGGGCGACAGCAGCAGCGGGTGTCTCATTGTTCATTCGCCGCAGGTGGGAAGGCGGATGGGTCAGGGTTGAAAATTTCTTTTTCCTGGCGAACGGAATAGTTCTCACGGGTACCTGGTTACCGTAGAAGTCAATGCAAACGCATGAACTTTAGTCTCGACAACTCGGTGCTAGGAGCAGACATGCAATTCGGAATCTTCACCGTCGGCGACGTCACGGTCGACCCGACCACAGGGCAGGCGCCCGCCGAGCATGAGCGCATCAAGGCGATGGTCACCATCGCCAAGCACGCCGAGGACGTCGGCCTCGACGTCTTCGCGACGGGAGAACATCACAACCGTCCATTCGTACCGTCCTCACCGACGACGATGCTCGGATACATTGCTGCCCAGACCGAGAAGCTGATTCTTTCCACGTCCACGACACTGATCACCACCAACGACCCGGTGAAGATCGCCGAGGACTACGCAATGCTTCAGCATCTCTCCGAAGGACGCGTCGACCTCATCATGGGCCGCGGCAACTCGGCACCGGTGTATCCATGGTTCGGTCAGGACATCCGTCAGGGCATTCCACTGGCCCTCGAGAACTACCAGCTGCTCCGACGCCTGTGGACCGAGGATGTCGTCACCTGGAAGGGCAACTTCCGCACCCCGCTCGACAACTTCACCTCCACGCCCCGCCCACTCGACGACATTCCGCCGTTCGTCTGGCACGGTTCGATTCGGAGCCCGGAGATAGCCGAGATCGCGGCGTACCACGGCGACGGATTCTTCGCGAACAACATCTTCTGGCCGAAGGAGCACTACATTGCGCTCATCGATCTCTACCGCGAACGCTACGAGCACTACGGACACGGCCGCGCAGACCAGGCGATCGTCGGCCTCGGTGGCCAGGCGTTCATGAGGAAGAACAGTCAGGATGCGGTGAACGAGTTCCGTCCATACTTCGACAACGCGCCCGTGTACGGACACGGCCCGACCATGGAGGAGTTCACCGAGCAGACCCCACTGACGGTCGGTTCACCGCAGCAGGTGATCGAGAAGACGTTGGCGTTCGCAGACTTCTTCGGTGACTACCAACGCCAGTTGTTCCTGATGGATCACGCTGGGCTGCCCCTGAAGACCGTACTCGAGCAGCTCGACCTTCTCGGCGAGGAAGTGGTGCCGACACTGCGCAAGGAATTCGCTGCACGTCGCCCCGAAGGAGTCCCGGAGAACCCGCCAACGCACTCGACGATGCTTGCGAAAAAGAATGCTGTCAGTGTCTCCGTCTAGCACCGAGCTGGCAGTCGATGCCTGGGAGGCCTTGTTTCGCTCCCAGGTATCTCTGATGCGTCGGTTCACCGCCGACGACATCTGGGATCCGATCAGCCTGCGCGAATACGACGTCCTGTTCACATTGAGCAAGTGTCCCGAATCGGGGCTTCGGCTTCATGATCTGAATCGCGAAATCCTGCTCAGTCAACCCTCGCTCAGCAGGATGTGCGAGCGGCTCGAAAAGCTGGGATATGTAGCCCGACAGCAGGATCCGGACGACAAGCGTGGAACTGTCGTCGCACTCACCGACAAGGGACTTGCGGTCCAGCGGTCTATCGGCCTCAAACACGTTTCCCGAATACGGCGGTATGTCGGCGAGGCACTCGACGACCAGGAATTGGCCCAGCTCGAAAGGCTGTGCACCAAACTCCGACTCGCACAGGTCGACATCGGGGAGTGAGCTAGAAGAGAGTCGCTACCTCGTCGGCAGGTTGTGCGGCCTTGGCTTGCTTGCTCGCAACCGGCTTGTTCGGCGCAACCTTCGCAGGCGCAGCCTTCGCAGGTACAGCCTTCGCAGGCGCAGCCTTCCCGGCCGTTGCCACTGCTCCGGAAGCGGCGACGGCGCGCGCGGCTTCACCGGCCAGAGCGTCGGCAGCTTCGTTGAAGTGATTTCCGACGTGTCCGCGTACCCAACGGAACCGGACCGGCCCGGTGCGCTCGGTGATCGCGGCATCGATGCTCTTGATGAGTTCGATGTTGCTGACCGGGGAACCGGAGGAGGTTATCCACCCTTTGCGCTTCCATCCGGGAAGCCATTCGGATGCGCACTTGATGGCGTACTGGGAATCCGACTCGATGGACAACGGCTCGTCGCCGGGATGGGCGAGAATTGCTTCGAGGAGAGCCCGTAACTCGGCGATCTGATTGGTTCCCGACGGCTCGCCGCCGGAGTTGCTGGGACCGGTGTGATCGACCCAAGCCCACCCGATTGCGCCTCCCGGATTACGCAGACACGAGCCGTCCGTACTCACAATGATCACGAAGCAGGACCCTACTTCGGTCCTCCGACAAACAACAGGCGCCGCGCTGGATTGGATAGTGTCGGTGCGAAACTGAAACCGGCAGGATCATCACGTGTGAGCAATTGCGTGCCCTCGTCGTTCGAAGCTCTTGTCGCCCGGGAATCCGACGGGATCGTGCTCGCTCCGGAATCGGTGGACTTGTCGTTTCCACCGGCGCCCGCCGACCGATCGGGCGTAGTCACCATCGCTGTGCAGTATTCGTCGGTCGACTTCGACGACGCTTTGGCGATCACTCCGAAAAATGGCGTCGTACGCGAAATCCGATCATTCCCGGAAGCGATATCGCGGACCCGTCGTCGATTCCACGAGCAGCGACTTCACTGGCGGGCAATCCGAGGTCGCTCACGGGTATGACATCGGCGCTGCGCAACACGGTGGTTACTCCGAATTCGCCCGCATACCGGCAGAGTGCGTCGTTCCCCTGACAGCAGTCGAGCGTGGGCGGGCAATCTGGCAGCAACTCGACACCGATATACGTCCGAGACACCTCGCCGCGCACGGCGGAGATTCCCGTGTCCGACGCCCAATCCGCTTTCGACCAGATCCGATAGCGCCGGAACACCGGTCGAACCGTCGTTTCGGTCGCCGGTCGGTTCTGAGCGCTAGGCTCGATCGGACATGATGTCCTCCGATCTCCACGCCGCCACGAACTCGGTCGTGACCGAGTTCGTTTCGGAGCACCCGATGGACGTGGCGATGACGCTTTCCCCGCTTCGTCGAGGCAAAGGTGACCCCACTTTCGAGCGCGACTCAGCGGGCTCGGTGTGGCGAACCTCACGTCTGAAAACAGGCCTTCTCACATACCGCTTGACGCAAATTTCACGGTTCAGCGTTCGAAGCGAAGCCTGGGGACCCGGCGCTGCAGAGTTCACGGGCATGCTGCCCGCCCTACTGGGCATCGACGACGACGCGTCCGATTTCGCGCCCGAGCATCCGACGCTGATTCAGGCACATCGGGAGTTTCCACACCTCCGACTCGGCCGCACCGGCCTTGTCATGGAAGCGTTGGTGCCGGCCATTCTGGAACAGCGTGTGCACGGGATTTCAGCATTCGCGTCGTGGCGCCGACTCGTCACCAAGTTCGGCGAGCGCGCCCCTGGGCCGACGCCGAAGCCGATGTTCGTGCCACCCGCAGCGGAGGTGTGGCGCATGATCCCATCGTGGGAGTTTCATCTGGCGAATGTAGATCCGGCCAGGTCCAAGGCCATAGTTCGCTGCGCCCAGTCGGCCGGCAGGCTCGAAGAGACTGCGACGATGTCCGCCGCGGACGCGATGCGTCGGCTGCGGGCGATTCCGGGGGTCGGCGTCTGGACCGCCGCTGAGGTCGCGCAACGCGCATTCGGAGATCCCGACGCGTTGTCCGTGGGTGACTATCACTTGGCTGCCGTCGTGGGTTGGTCCTTGCTGGGACGCCCCCTCGACGATTCCGGCATGGTCGAGTACCTCGAACCTCTTGCACCACACAGGTTTCGGGCGGTGCGCCTTCTTGCAGTGAGCGGCAAGGCCGTCAAACCGAAGTTCGGACCTCGCACGCCGCTCGTCGACCACACCGGTCACTGACATCATCCGCATCGTGGAGTACAGTTAGTTGAAGCTTCAAGTTCACTAGCAATCGAGGTCCCCATGCCAATCCAACGTCTCAATCACGCCGTCCTCTACGTCGGGAACGTCGAGAGGTCGGTTACGTTCTATACCGACGTCCTCGGTTTTCGGACCACAATGCGGATAGGTACCTCCGCCGCCTTCATGCAGGCAAGTGCGAGCTCCAACGACCACGACCTCGGACTCTTCCACGCGGCCGGTGGGCCGGTCGCACACAAATCCGGGAGCACTGCCGGCCTGTACCACTTGGCGTGGGAAGTTCAGACATTGGCAGACTTGGCCGACATCGCCCAGAAACTTTCGGCCGCAGGCGGACTCGTAGGCGCATCCGACCATGGCACCACCAAGAGCCTCTACGGCAAGGATCCCGACGGTCTCGAATTCGAGATCGTCTGGTTGGTTCCACTGGACCTGCTCGACGCGTACACCATCGAGGCGAGCGCCTCGATTCGGCCGCTGGATCTCGACGCCGAGATCGAGCGATACGGTATCGACACCGCCAGCGGCATCGGTATCTCCAGCCCGGTTGTCGCCCGAGCGGAATAAGTAACACCTGATCGGTGTCACCGGCACGATTGGTTTCGGACGACTGAAGGAGTATTTGGTGGTAGCAATCGGACATTCGAACCTCGACATTTTTCCACTGGCTCTCGGTGGCAACACCTTCGGCTGGACCAGCGACGAAAGCACGTCTTTCGAGATTCTCGACGCGTTCACCGCCGGTGGTGGAAACTTCATCGACACGGCCGACTCGTACACCGCGTTCGTCGACGGCAACTCGGGTGGCGAATCCGAATCCGTCATCGGGAACTGGACTGCCGCCCGAGGTAACCGCGACGACGTCGTCATCGCCACCAAGGTCGCCCAACATCCCGAGTTCAAGGGACTGACACCGAAGAACATCGCCGCCGCGGCCGAGGCGTCGTTGAAGCGGCTACAAAGCGATCACATCGACGTCTACTTCGCCCATACCGATTCCGGCGACGCCCCACTCGTGGACACGCTCGCTGCGTTCGATTCGCTGATCCAGGACGGCAAGGTCCGGTACGTCGCGATCTCCAACTTCTCGGCCGATCGCATCGCGGAATGGTTGAAGGTCGCACACGACAACGGTTTCGCCGCACCGATCGCCCTGCAGCCGCACTACAATCTGGTCACTCGGAATGCCTACGAATCCGACCTTGCGCCACTCGCCGCCGACAACGATCTCGGGGTCTTTCCTTACTTCTCTCTGGCGTCGGGGTTCTTGACCGGAAAATACCGCGTGCGCGAGGATCTAGAGGGTGGCCAGCCCCGGAAGCAGCTCGCCAAAAGCTACTTCACCGACAAGGGACTCGAGGTCGTCGATGCGCTGAGCGAGATCGCCGACGCTCACGAAGAAGAGATCGCCACCGTTGCGCTCGCGTGGCTGCTGCATCAGCCGACTGTTACCGCGCCTATCGCGAGCGCCAGCACAATCTCTCAGCTGCCCGCGCTGATGGCTGCCCCGGCGTTGACCTTGTCGACCGACGAGCTTGCCCGGCTCGACGCGACGTCAGCGGCCGTGTCCGCGTAGGCAGGCTCTACACCGGCGTTTCAGGCGGTTGCGCGTGCCCGCTTGAAGGGGACGCGAAGTTTGGCGCGAATGTGGTGGATGGTGCCGTCCGGTATCAGGAAGCTTTCTTTTACTGAGACGGTCACCATCCGCTTGCCGCGCAATCCCGCATCGATGAGGAAGGTCGAGTAGACCGTGTCTCCGGATTCGGTGAGTTCGATGTTCCGGATCGCGATGATCGCGCGGTAATAGAACGCATTACCGAGCGCCTTGATCAACCCGGGGCCGGAGAATCCGGTGGTCAACCCGTTCTCTACGCGGCGTGCGTGGGGCGCGAACTTCACTGCGCTCGGATCATGGGAGAGCAAGGAGTCGATGTACGCCCTGGCGATAGCCTGCCGGGGACTGTCCTCTGGCGTGGTCACGATTGCGGACTCTAGCCCCAACGCTTCCCGCTCGGGAACATATCGGCCATCTCCGTTGCTGACCTTTGGGTGTCTCGAGCCCCGGAACGAACAGCGACTGTCGACCAACCAGCAGTGGTCCTCACCGAGCCGACATCGTCCGAGCGACTGAGAGTCATCCTGGTTCTCGGTGCGCTCATCGCGCTGGGCCCACTGACCATCGACATGTACCTCCCTGCGCTTCCGGCGATCGTCGACGATCTGAACTCGTCCTCGGCCGCAGTGCAGCTCACGCTGACCGGAACACTGATCGGATTGGCCCTCGGCCAGCTCGTCATCGGTCCACTGTCCGACATCATCGGCCGTCGGCTGCCACTCATCGTCGGCACAGCAGTCCACGTCGTCGCATCACTGTTGTGCGTCTTCGCTCCCAATGTCGCCGTCCTCGGTCTCTTTCGTGGGCTGCAAGGCCTCGGCGCAGCGGCAGCTGCGGTCGTCGCAATGGCCGTCGTACGCGATCTGTTCACCGGTAGAGCCGCCGCAACCGTTCTCTCCCGCCTGATGCTGGTCATGGGTGTTGCGCCGGTCCTGGCGCCATCGCTGGGTGGGGCGGTACTTCTTGCCGGCTCATGGCGCTGGGTGTTCGGTGTCCTTGCCGTGCTCGGTGTGGCTTTGCTCGTCCTCGCTGTGTTCTCACTTCGTGAATCCCTGCCACCGCAGCGGCGTCGCAGTCGCGGCATCATGCCGGTGGTCCGCACTTACGGTGGCCTCCTGCGCGACGGACAGTTCGTCGTACTCGTGCTGGTCGCCGCTCTCGCGATGTCCGCCCTCTTCGCCTATGTCGCAGGCTCGTCGTTCGTGCTCCAGGAGCAATTCGAACTCGACGAGCAGCAGTTCGCTGTCGTATTCGCGCTCGGTGCGATCGCCCTGATCGGTGCCTCACAGCTCAACGTCGTTCTCCTCGCCCACTTCACACCGGTGCGCATCGTGATCAGCGCGTTGTCGGCGGGCGTGCTCGCCGCCGCAGTGATGGCCGCCCTCGCGGTCGGCGACATCGGCGGAATATTCGGCTTCCTGATCCCGCTGTGGTTCGTCCTCGGCGCAGTCGGATTCGTCATGCCGAACGCACCTGCCCTGGCACTGTCCCGGCACGGTGAAGCCGCAGGAACTGCCGCGGCCCTGCTCGGCGCTGCACAGTTCGGCTCCGGCGCCATAGTCGCACCGGTAGTCGGTGTTCTCGGCAACGATGCCGTGGCAGTATCGGTGACGATGGTCGGTGCCTCCACGATTGCGCTTCTCGCGCTGATTGCAGTAACAGCGAAGACCCCGACCGCAACGACCCACACCGCGACGACCCACACGGTGACGACGACCAGCAAGGTGTGACCGCACATGCCGGAACGAGAACGCGATGCCTACGGTAAACCGCTGAATGCACGCCCCCGTGACGGTTTGGGACGCCCGCTCGCGCGCGATGCAATCGGTGTCGAACGGATCCCGGATGACCTCCGGCTTCCGCCGCACGAGTCCATCGCGAAAGCACAACAATTACTCGATGCCGACATGCCGTTCCATGCCCACGAAATTCTCGAAGGAACGTGGAAGGACTCCCCGGAATCGGAGGAGATGCTCTGGCAAGGTCTCGCTCAGCTCGCCGTAGGCCTGACGCACCTCCTACGTGGTAACGCCGTGGGAGCTCGATCACTGCTTGCACAAGGCCACGATCGTATCCGCGGTTACGAAGTCGATCCGCCTTACGGACTCGATGTGGCGGGTCTGCTCGTGTGGTCGCAAGAGCTGCTGGACCGGCTGAACGACAAAGATTTTCTGCCGTCACCTTCGGCTCCTCGACTTCTCGGTTGACCCCCCCTCGCCAATCGGTCCCGATCTCGCTAAAGTGAGATTAGTTAGGTTAGGCGACACTGAGCGGAAGGCATTCGGTGACAGCACAGTCCGCAGCGGCGCAGGTTCCTTACTGGGTTGCAGTTCTCACTCCCGAAGAACGGCCGTTCGGAAGCCGTCGCACCGATCCCCGGATAGACACGATCGACTCCTCGGTCGTCACGTCCTCTCGTACCCAATGGGCGGGTGCGCATCATCCACCCGCCACCACCCTGCTTGCCGTTCTCGCCGCCACCATCGGTTCGTGGCAGAGCGATCGCTGTCGCAACTGCACCTCCGGAGTGCTCGTCGACATCGAAACCGGCCAATTCGGCAATCGCGACATCGCATCTGAGGATCGTGGTTTCTTCCCGGTTCGCCTCCCGTCCACCGGCGATGTCGACGTACTCGACTCCGAAGTCCGTCGCCGCATCGCCGCGGCCCCCAACGACGGCTTGGACTTCGGCACCGCCAAGCACGTCCTGAGCCCTCCAGTGCTGGCTCGCAGAGCCGGCGCTCAGATTTCGTTCGAGTACGGTGCCGGTAGAGCTGTCCCCGACGACAGTGACCCATTGACCCACAACCTGTCCGTCACCTGCGACGTCGTCGACATCGACGGAGTCACGATGGTGGACACCGAGTTCCGCTGGAACAGCCGAGTCTTCTCCTGCGCGGACGTCGACGACTTCGAACGCTTCTGGGAGAAGACGATCTCGATGTTCCTCTAGAGGCTCTTCAGAAATCGAACGTCCTCGGCCAGCCCGTCGGCGGGTGTTTCGAGGATCACCGGAGCGCCTGCTGCCTCGGCGACCGCGACCAACAGGTCGGCATCGATCTTTCCGTCGGCGAGGTTGGCATGCCGATCGCGCGCAGAGCCGAACTCGTCGCGCGAATTATTGAGGTGAACCAGGTCTATTCGGCCAGTGATGACTTTGATTCGATCCACGACGCCGACGAGCTCTTCGCCTCCCGCCCAGGCGTGGCATGTATCGAGGCAGAAACCGGCACCGAACTCGCCGACGGCGTCCCACAACCGCGCAATGTCGTCGAAGTGGCGAGCCATGGCGAAATCTCCGCCCGCTGTGTTCTCGATGAAGATGGGCACGCCGAAGCCGCCCACCTCCTCCTGGCGCTCGAACAGCTTGCGCCAGTTCTCGACGCCTTTCGTGGTGTCCTCACCATCACGCACGTGACCGCCGTGCACGACCAGACCGATCGCGCCGATCTCGGCAGCGGCCGCAGCCTGCTCGATCACTGCCTTGCGCGAAGGAATTCTGATCCGGTTGTTCAGGCTCGCCACGTTCAAGACATACGACGAATGCACCACGACGTCGATGCTGCCGGCTTTCAAGTCCTCGCCCTGGGGGTGGGGTTCGAGCTTGTTCCACTTCTGCGGATCGGTGAGAAAAAGCTGAACCAGATCGACGCCGAAACTCTCCGCGGAACCGATTGGGTCGGCGGAGTCGCGGACGTGTGCCCCGATTCGCATGTATCCATGATAGGTGGGCGCCCTCAGGGTGTCCCCCGATAGTGAAGACTCCCGAACACTGAAATACTGAACACTATGACTGATATCGCCGCCAGCGCGATCGCCCTGACCAAAACCTACGGCTCCGGGGATACCCAAGTCCACGCTCTGCGCGAGGTGAGCGTGGAGTTCGCGCGCGGCGAGTTCACAGCGATAATGGGCCCCTCCGGTTCGGGAAAATCCACACTGATGCACTGCCTTGCGGGCCTGGACTCTGCAACGTCGGGAACCGTGACGATCGGTGACACCGAACTGACCGACCTGACCGACAAGCAGATGACCGGATTGCGCAGAGACCGAATCGGTTTCGTGTTCCAGTCGTTCAACCTCGTCCCCACCCTGACGGCACTGGAGAACATCACCCTTCCGCTCGACATCGCCGGCCGCACGCCGGACAAGGAATGGTTGGACACCGTGGTGAGCAAGCTCGGGATCGGCGATCGTCTCGATCATCGCCCGAGCGAACTGTCAGGAGGACAGCAGCAGCGCGTCGCCTGCGCGCGAGCACTCGCAGGCCGACCTGACATCGTCTTCGGCGACGAGCCGACCGGCAACTTGGACTCGCGTTCCTCCGGCGAGGTGTTGAGCATTCTGCGCGCCGCGGCCGACGACTTCGATCAGACGGTAGTGATCGTCACCCACGATCCGCGCGCGGCCAGCTACGCCGACCGCGTCGTGTTCCTGGCCGACGGCGCTGTCATCGATCAACTGGCGAATCCAACAGCCGAGACAGTCCTCGACCGCATGAAGCAGCTGGAGACGGTCTGATCATGGCCGCCAATCCCATGCGCAAGGTTTCACTGAGAAATCTTGCCGCACACAAAGTTCGTCTTGCACTCACGGTCCTGTCCGTCGTACTCGGAACGGCCTTCGTCGCAGGTTCGTTCGTGTTCACCGATACCCTGCAGCGCACGTTCTCCTCGATTTTCTCCGACACCGCGGCAGGTGCGGATGTTCGGGTCAGTGCGGAAGAAGCCGGCTCGAGCGGAGTCCCCACCCAGGATGCCGCGACCATGGAGGCCCTACCGAACGTGGCCGCAGTGATGCCCTACGTCGGTGGACAGATCGTCGTTCTCGACAAGTCCGGGGCGACAGTTCAGTCCGGCGGTGCGCCCACCATCGGGGAGGCCTACATCCCCGACGAGCAGCGACTCGGAGCGAAAGAAGACTTCCTCTCCGGTGCCGCGCCCACTGCCCCCGGTGAAGTCGCCATCAACGAGGGTGGCGCAGAGAGGTCCGGCCTCACCGTCGGGGACTCGACGCAGGTCCTCATTCCGGCCAAGGGCACGGTCGATGTCACGGTGACCGGAATCTACGACACCGCGACCGAATCCGGCGGTTATATCGGAGTCCAGTTCCTGCAGAGCCAAGCGAACGAGCTGTTCTCGGACGGCTCGCATGTCCAGTACTACGACGTCGCTGGTAACGATCTCGCGGCAAAGGGCATGACCCAGGCCGATCTACGCGAGGAGATCGCCGCCGCGCTACCGGATGCCAAGGTGCAGACAGCAGACGAGGTACGCGCCGAGGCTCAGGACCAAATCGAATCCGCGTTGTCCTTCGTGAACTACTTCTTGCTGGCATTCGGCGGCATCGCCCTACTCGTCGGCACATTCATCATCTACAACACTTTCTCGATGATCGTGGCGCAGCGAGTCCGCGAACTCGCATTGCTCCGTGCCATCGGCGCAAGCCGCAGCCAGGTCAGCCGCTCGGTAGTGTTCGAAGCGCTCATCGTCGGAATCATCGGTAGCGCACTGGGGTTCGCCGGCGGCGTAGGGCTCGCCTACGGCCTGCGTGCTCTGCTCAATGCCTTCGACGTCGGATTGCCCTCTGGCGCACTCGCTCTCGAACCGAGAACCGTCTTCGTCGCCTTCCTCGTCGGGATCGTCGTGACGGTACTGAGCGCCTACGCGCCGGCCCGTCGTGCCGCCAAGATCCCACCGATCGCGGCCATGCGAGAAGAGTTCGCCTCTGCGGGTGACAGTCTTCGTATGCGCACGATCTTCGGGATCGTGATCGGCGCGCTCGGCGCGGTTGCACTGGTCGTGGGCGCACAATCGACAGGTGGAGCCGCTGCCGGCACCGTCGGAGTCGGAGCCGTCGCCGTCATCATCGCCGTCGCGTTGGCCGCGCCGTCACTCTCGCGTCCGATCGTCGGCACCTTGGGATCGGTGCTCACTCGGCCTTTCGGGGCGATCGGCCGTCTCGCAAGGACCAACTCGGTCCGCAACCCTCGCCGCACGGCCGCAACAGCTTTCGCTCTGATGCTCGGCCTGATGCTCGTCTCCGTCATCGGTGTACTCGGCGCCTCGGCGAAAGCCAGCGTGGACGAGCTCGTCGACACTGGAATCGAAGCGGACTACATCCTGAGCGGACCTCAAGCCATCGGTGTACCCGTCGGGGCAGGTCAAGCCGCCCGCAACACCCCCGGGGTGGACAAGGTAGCAATTCTGCACCCGGTACAGGTGAACATCTCGGGAGAACCCACCTTCGGGGTTGCCCTCGACGGAACTCCCGACGGCTTGTTCGATCGAACGGTCGTCGAGGGCGATCCAGAACTCTCCGGCAACAGCATCGCTGTCTCGCAGTCGGCGTCCAGCGAGAAGAACTGGCAGCTGGGGACCGTGGTGGACTTCGACTCGTTCGACGGTGTACGCGTTCCGGTGACCGTCACCAGCATCTACGAGGACAGTCCTCTGGTCGGTGACTGGCTCGTATCCGAGAGCGTCTACCAGCAGGTGACCCCGAGCATCGTGCGCTCGGACATCGTGGTTCTCGTCGGTGCGGCTGCAGGCACCGATCTCGATGCCCTACGCAGCGACCTCGAGGCGTCGACGAAGCCGTTCGTCGTCGTGCAGGTACAGGATCGCGAGCAATTCAAGGGCAGTCAGAGCCAGCAGATCGATACTCTGCTCGCAGTTCTGTACGGGCTTCTCGCGTTGGCCGTCGTGATCGCGATCCTCGGCATCGTCAACACACTCGCTCTCTCCGTTGTCGAACGCCGTCGAGAGATCGGGATGTTGCGGGCTGTCGGGATGCAACGTGCCCAGGTGCGTCGCACCATCTATCTCGAGTCACTCTTGATAGCGCTGTTCGGTGCCATCGTCGGACTGGTCCTCGGAATAGTGTTCGGCTGGGGTTTCGTGCGAACTCTTCGCGATGAAGGCCTCGGAGTCATGACGGTTCCGTGGGGGCAGGTCATCGGGATGCTGATCGGGTCGGCAATCGTCGGAGTCGGAGCGGCCCTATGGCCTGCCGCCAGAGCTGCGCGCACGCGGCCGTTGGAGGCCATTGCCGACGCCTGATCGTGGAGGCCCGCCTCCTCGTCCGAATGTAACAATGTCATAAGGGTTGCGCATAAAACGACCCTAGGGTTACCTTGTAGCGCGTAAACAGACTCGACGACGGTTTCTAGTCAAGACCCGAATGGGCTGTAGCACTGCAAGGGGGGGCATGTCGCTTCATCCGACCGACACGTCCCCACACTCCGATCTCGCGCCGATGTGCAAACCCGATCTACGGGACACTCTGCTGGATCGGTTGTGCGAGGTCGCCCACGCGCTACCCGACGCGACGGCTCTGGTCGCCGACGACGGCGTACTCACCTTCGACCAGCTTTTGCACCGGACATATGCAGTGGCCCGCAAGATTGCGCACCTGACCCAGGTCGATCGAAGTCCCATCGCGGTGGACGGGCGCAACACGACCGAGTCGATCACGTTGATGCTTGCGGTCATCGCATCCGGGCACTCACTGGTACCTCTCGACTCCAACCTGCCCGAGGCTCGACGCCGGCACATCGTCGAGCAGGCAGCCGCGCTGCGGATGGACACTGCCGACATCTCCGACGCCGAAGACTCGGCTGCACCGCTCCCGACGGTGACCGGGGATCAAGTTGCGATGATCGCATTCACCTCCGGATCGACAGGCGTCCCCAAGGGAGTTCTGCTCAGTCACCGGATGTGCCTGAGCAAAGCGTACGAAGTCAGCTCGGCCCTGGCGCTCAGGCCACGTGACCGTGTTGGGAATGTGCTTCCAGTGAGCTTCGGCGCCGGCATCAACACCCTGTTCGCGGGTCTTCTCAGTGGCGCACAGGTGCATTGCCGCGATCCGCGAGCTGTCCACGCGGACCAACTGGCGGCATGGATCGAGCGGTGCTCCATCACGACTTTGCATTGCTCACCTTCGCTGGTGAGTAGCGTGCGCACGACGCTAGCCACCTCGAACGTGCCGCCTTCTCTTGTAGGCGGGGTACCCGAGAACACAATCCCGTCACTTCGCGTCGTCACCACGTACGGCGAAGCGCTTCACTCTTCCGACGTACGCTTCTTCCGATCCGTGCTCGGTAGTGACTCAACTTTCGTCAACTGGTACGCCACAACCGAATCCGGTGTAGTCGCCTATAACTCCTACAGCGCGGACCAGGCTCTTCCCCACGGGTTCATTCCTGCCGGGCACAGCCCACACGGGAAGATCGTGGAGATCGTCGGAGTAGGCGGTCGGACGCGGAAGTTGGGTGAGATCGGCGAAATTCGGATCTCGTCGCCGGTGTCGGCAGATGGATATCTAGGGCTGGAAGAGTTGACACACTCGCGATTCAGTACTCACGACGCAACTCGCCGATACCTCACCGGAGATTTAGGTCGCATCGATCGGTTCGGGGTTCTTCATCTCGTGGGTCGAGTCGATGATGTGATCAAAGTGTCCGGCTACCTGGTAGAGCCCACGGAAGTCGAAGCGACGCTTCGCACTGTCGACGGGGTGGACGATGCCACGGTCGTTGCGCGCGATGTCGAATCGGGCAAGGAACTTGTCGCATACTTCGTCTCCGAACGATCTTCTGTAGCCGCAGTGCGCGATGCGCTGCGCAGAGACTTGCCGGAGTGGACGGTCCCCACACACATCACGCGGGTAGACAGGATCGACCGGAACGAACGAGGCAAGGTCGATCGTTCGAGACTTTTCGACTCCGAAGTGTTGCCGGAGTCCGCGTCCGACAACACTTTCGATGGGACCACCGAACGATGGATAGCTGACATAGTTCAGCAAGAAATAGGGCTGGAGGAGATAGATCGCGACGCGGATTTTGCTGAGTTGGGTGCCACCTCACTTGCTTTGACCACGATTGTGGTGGGGCTGCGACAGTCCTTCCATGTCGAGATCTCCACCGAAGAACTCGCGCAGGCCATGAACATCCGGAGCTTGGCCCGGACTGTCGATGTCAAGCTTGCCGATGCCGATCTGGACACCGCACGGTCGTCACACGACGGAGTTCTGGTTCCGCTGCGGAGCGAAGGTTCGGCGGCCCCCCTCTTCGTCATCGCGGGAGCGGGCGTACCAGCAGTCGGACTCATCCCTCTGGCCAATCACCTGGACCACGACCGTCCCGTGTATGCGATACAAGCCAAAGGGCTTGGAAGAAGGGCACTTCCGGACCGGAGCATCGGCAGAGCCGCACGTCGATATGTCCGCGAGATCCGCCGGATTCAGCCACAGGGACCGTATCTGCTCGTCGGCCATTCACTCGGGGCATGGATTGCCCTCGAGATGGCTCGCATTCTCGAATCGGGCGGTGACATAGTCGCCGAGCTGATTCTGCTCGACCCTCGCCTGTACCGAACGATGTTGGACAAGCTGTCGGAGGGCAACACCGATTTCGAAGCGGCCCCCGACAGGGCACCGCTCCGTAAACCCTGCCTTCCCGCGCTCGCTCGCCGGGCGGTGTCGGTGGCACTGGCGGGGTTGGTCCGGTTTCCGACCACCGAACGTTGGCTGGCATTCGGCATCATCGGCTACCGAGCACTCGACGCTCATCGACCGAAGCCGTGGAGCGGCCCGGTAACTGTCGTCGTGACGGGCGAGAACACCTCCGATCGACGCTCCTGGGAGACGCTGGCGAACGGCAATCTCGTCATCAGGGAAGTTCCTGGCAATCACATCGACATGGTTCGCGAACCTATCGTCGCCAGAGTTGCCGACATCATCGACGACGCATTGCACAGGCGCAGGCGGCGGGAACGGACAGATCACAGATGACCGACTCGATAGAAAGGCGGCGAAGCCGCAGACCGCTGATGATGTCCATCGCCAGTCATCGTGATGGCTACCAGTCCTCGATGCAGCCTTGTAATGTGACCCAGGACTCGATGAGCTGTCCTCGGTCCCCTGATACGCGTACGTTGGTTTTCGACGCTGTAGCAACGCAGCCGGGAGGCTCTCGACTCATGAACAAGGACTCACCGCGTTACCCAATGGCCTCGGTCGAACTGCACAAAGACGTACTTCGCTATGTCGACGTCGGTGATGGTCCACCGATTGTGCTGGTGCATGGCCTGCTGGGATCGAACGAGTCCTGGGCAGGACAAATCGAACGTCTGTCGGAGCGGTACCGGGTCATCGCGCCCGATCTGTTCGGCCACGGCCGATCCGACAAGCCGTCCGGAGACTATTCACTCAGCTCGCATGCCGCGACGATCCGCGATCTGCTCGAACATCTGAACATCAAGTCCGCGTCGATGGTCGGCCATTCATTGGGCGGCGGGATCGTGATGCAGATCGTCTACCTGTTCCCCGGGTTGGTCGAGCGGTTGGTGCTCGTCAGCAGCGGCGGCCTCGGCACCGAAGTGAGCCTGTTACTCAAGGCCGCCACCTTGCCCGGTAGTGAACTCGTGCTTCCGGTACTGGCGTCCGACTGGGTACGAAAGAACGCCGAGAGCGTCATGGGGCAGTTGAACAAATGGGGGCTGCCGGTGCGGCCGGGTGCGAGCATGGCGGAAACGTGGCGCTCGTTCAAGTCGGTGTCCGACAGACAGACCCGCGAAGCATTCCTTGCTTCGACGCGCGCAGTCGTCGGTCCGCGTGGACAGACGGTCAGCGCCAAGCAGCACTTCGAGAAATTCGAATCGATCCCATCGCTACTGATCTGGGGCGGCAAGGACCGCATGATTCCGGCTTCCCATGCCGACAACATCAGGCGGGAAGTACCGAACAGCCGCGTCGAGATCTTCTCCGACGCAGGACATTTCCCGCAGCTGGACGAGCCGGATCTTTTCTTCCGCGTTCTCGACGAATTTCTCACCGCCAACTCCAAGGTCAAGACAGCACCGACAACAGCAGTGTCGGACTGACGATGTCGTTGTGGCCGATGTTTCCACTCGGCAGCGTGCTGCTGCCAGGGGAGCGTCTTCCTCTGCACATCTTCGAGCCGCGATACCAGGAACTCTTGGCCGCTTGCCTCGCCATGGAGGACCCCAGTTTCGGGGTCGTGCTGATTGCGCGCGGCAAAGAGTCCGGGGGCGGAGATGTGCGCCACCATATTGCAACGGCTGCTCACATCGTCAGCCACGAAGAGGTCGGTGACGGCAGACATTACGTGGAATGCGTAGGGAGCGAAAGACTTCTGATCGACGCATGGCTGGAGGACGATCCCTACCCTCGCGCCGATCTTCGTGTATGGGCCGACGAGAACACGGCCACTCCGCCGCCCGAATCCGAGTTCGCGTCACTGCAGGACAAGATTTCTGCGCTGTACTCATTGATCGGTGAACTGTCGCGGGCCGAAGGTGATGCGCCACCGCCTGATCCGAGCTTCTCCGCTCTTCCCGCCGAGTCGGGTGAGCGCTTGTTCACCCTTGCCGCACAGGTTCCGATGGGGCAGGCCGACCGCCAGGACATCCTGGAGGCACCCGGCCCGTCCGAGCGACTACGGGTACTCGTCGACGCTGTCGACAACGTCACCGACATCGTCAAGTTCAGGTTGAGCTAACCGGCGGAGATGGACACAAAAAAAGAACCAGCACCCGAAGGTGCTGGTTCTTTTCTAACATTGGTAGCGGGGACAGGATTTGAACCTGCGACCTCTGGGTTATGAGCCCAGCGAGCTACCGAGCTGCTCCACCCCGCGTCGGTGTGATACCAACATTACATGCCTCGGCGCGGATCTCCCAATCACCAGGTCAACCACCGACTCTCCAGCCGAAGTGATTGCTCTTGTGAGGCGTTCGGGCGGAGGATGAGAGCCATGAACGATGAGACTTCTCGGATGTTTGCAGCGCCGGCAGCAGGCTACGACCGGCTGATCGGACGCTATCTGCCTGCATTGGCACCGGCATTCGCCGATGCAGTCCCCGTCACGACGGGTATGCGGGTCGTCGACATCGGCTGTGGCCCTGGAGGTTTGACGCGTGAGCTGGTGTCGCGTGTCGGTGCGTCAGGGGTCTCGGCGATCGATCCGTCCGCACCTTTCGTCGAGGCTTGTCGAACCCGCAATCCAGGAGTCGATGTCCGAAAGGGCTTCGCCGAAAGCCTGCCCTTCGACACGGACTCGTTCGATGCTGCGCTGGCAAGTCTCGTCATCGGGTTCATGAGCGACCCGGTGGCCGGTGTGCGCGAAATGTCCCGCGTCACCAGGCCTGGCGGGACGGTAGCGGCTTGTCAATGGGACCGCGGCGGGATGCCCGCAATGCGGATCCTCGGTCAGTTCATGGTCGCCGCAGACCCCACTGTCAGCGACAGGATGAAGCTGACCGGCGACACCGCAGGAGAGATTGCTGCGGTGTTCCGCGAGGCGGGCCTGACCGACGTCGAGGACGGCGCGCTCACGGCCCGCGGCTCGTACGCGAACTTCGACGACTGGTGGGAGCCGTTCACCCTCGGCATCGGCCCGCACGGTGCTTACCTCGAGACGCTCGACCACAGCGGCCGTGAAGTCCTTCGGTTGGCCTGCCTGAACACCTTCGATCGCCCGGAGCAGCCCTTCACGGTGCAAGCACGTGCGTGGTTTGCTCGGGGAACGGTGTAAAACGACGGCTATCGCTTCGTACGCGCAACGGCCAACCCGAGCGCTGCTGCGGTAAGCAGCTCCCAGCAGGTGAACGTATAGATCGACGCGCGCTCCATCACACCCACCGGGCCCACACCGGCGATCAGCAGACCGGATGCAACGAAACCGAGCAACCCGAAGCCGACGCTGCCCTTGGAGTACCAACGCGGGCAGGTCGGAACGCCCGTGCCGACAAGCAGGGCAATGACGTTACCGGCGCCGATCGCGAGGACAGCGCCGATGATGTGTGCATTTCCGTCACCGGCATGGACGACGGCAACGAGCACGCTGCCGAGGGAGTATGCGGCTATCGCTCCGAGATACACCCATCGCCGACGTCCCAGCAGCGACGCCGAGCAGATGCCCGCCGCAAGCACCGAGATCGCGGACACGCAGAAGGCCACGTTCATCAGCCATGAGGTGTCCGATGTTGTCGGCACCCCGAGATCACTGACGGTGTCATAGGCGTATCGGTAACCCTCGGATCGCGAGGCTGTCAACGCCTCGAGCAGCAAGTATTGCAGCGAGGCGAAGGCGAAGAGCAGGCCTGCAGCGCGTGCTTTCCTACGTGGAATGTCGTACTCCTCAGTGCTGGGGACCGATCCGTTCGTCTTCGAGAATGTCTTCCCCGCGGAGGTGGCCGCGTTGGCGCACGCCCGCGAGGTCGACCTGCCGGACTAGCTGAGAGTGAGGACGACTTTGCCTGCGGCGGTTCGATTTTCGAGAGAAGTAATAGCCTCGCCCGCCTTCTCGAGCGGGAACACCGACGGCTCGGGCGCAGTCAGCTTGCCCGAGGCGAGCAATGGTTCGACCTCGGCCCATTGCTGCTTCAGGTAGCCCGGGCGCGTCATCCACCATGCGCCCCAGCCCACTCCCACGACGTCGACGTTGTTGAGCAGCAGTCGGTTGACCTTGACCGTCGGGATCTCACCGCCGGTGAACCCGATCACCAGAATCCGACCCGACGGCGCAAGACTGCGAATGCTGTCGGTGAACCGGTCACCGCCGACGGGATCGACGACGATGTCGACGCCTTTGCCTCCGGTGAGTGTCTTCACCGCGTCCTTCCATCCGTCCACGAGCACGACGTCGGTGGCGCCCGCGGCCCGCGCGATCTCGGCCTTCGCTTCCGAGCTGACGACGGCAATGACGCGCGCAGCGCCCAGAACCGGAGCCATCCGCAGCACCGAGGTACCGATGCCTCCCGCTGCGCCGTGCACGAGAACCGTTTCGCCCTCGGTGAGTCGTCCGCGTTCACGCAACGCAAAATGCACCGTCAAATCGTTGAACAGCAGTCCGGCACCTGCCGTCAGGGAGACGGCGTCCGGAAGCGCGAAGACGGTCTCCGGGGCCACGGCGGCGACCGAGGCCATACCGTCGGACAGTCCGGTCAGGGCGGCGACGCGATCACCCGCGGTGAACCCGGATCCCTCGGGTGCCGACCGAACGATGCCCGCTATCTCGCTGCCCGGCACGAACGGCAACGAGGGCTTGTACTGGTAGAGCCCACGAGTCAGCAGAGCGTCCGGGAAGGCGACCCCGGCGGCGTGTACGTCGATCAGCACGGACTTCCCGTCGTCGACCGGTTCTTCGACGTCGACGATCTCGACCGAATCCGGTCCATCCAGCTTCGTGATGTGCACCGCACGCATGAACTGTCCTCTCGTTGGGAAAAGTCCTATTTCGATCCGGGCGCGAAGCGCCGTGTGACCCACGGTACAAAACCGGTGTGAGGAGTGCCGACCCGGCTGGGGGGGGAGGCCGGGGCGGAGATGGATCGGCCGAGGTGGTCCAATCGAGGTATGTCCACCCCCCTCACCACTGTTATGCCTTCCGGAACCCCTCGTGGCGGTGTCGTCGTAGTTCAGGAGGCGTTCGGCGTCACCGACCACATCGTCGATGTCTGCCAACGATTCGCCGATGCCGGCTGGGTTGCCACCGCGCCCCATTTGTTTCATCGACAACAAACCCAGATCATCGCGTACGACAACATGGACCCTGCCATGGCAGCCATCGGTGCATTGAAGGCCAGCGAAGTCGACTCCGATGTCGACGCCGGATTCTCGGTCTTGGCCGAACTCGGATTCGAGCCACAGCAGACCGCGATCGTCGGGTTCTGCATGGGCGGATCGGTCACCTTCCAGACCGCGGTACGACGCGCTGTCGGCGCCGCAGCGACGTTCTACGGCGGCGGCATTTCGAAGGGACGCTTCGGATATCCGGCAATGTTGTCGGTCGCCGATGCGTTGCAGACGCCCTGGCGCGGGTTCTTCGGCGACCTGGACAAGGGAATTCCGATCGACGAGGTCGAGCAGTTGCGCACCGCGGTGGCGACGTCACCGGTGTCGACCGACATCACCCGATATACCCAGGGCGAGCACGGATTCAACTGCAACGACCGTCCCGCGGTCTACAATCCCGAGGCCGCAGCCGACGCCTGGACGATGACGCTCGAATGGTTCGACGGCCATGTCGCCCACTGAAACCGAGCAGATTCGGTCTTTCTGGACGGACCTGGGATTGCCCGGACTCTTCGATGTTCACACCCACTTCATGCCGAAGAACGTCATGGACAAGGTCTGGACGTATTTCGACTCCGCGGGCCCGCTCACCGGAATGGCCTGGCCGATCACCTACCGGGAGGATGAGGACACGCGTATCGAGATCATGCGCGAGTTCGGTGTACGGGGGTTCACCTCGATGATCTACCCGCACAAGCCGGGCATGGCGGAGTGGCTGAACTCGTGGGGCACACAGTTCGCGCAGCGGGTGCCCGATTGCGTGCACACCGCAACGTTCTACCCCGAGGAAGGTGCCACGCAGTACGTCGAATCGGCAGTGGCATCCGGCGCTAGAATTTTCAAGTCACACATACAGGTCGGGAATTACCCGCCGAACGATCCACTGCTCGACGGCGTGTGGGGGATCATCGAGGATGCGGCGATCCCCGTCGTGATCCATTGCGGTTCGGGGCCCGCGTCCGGAGCACACACCGGTCCGGAATCGATTGCCACGCTACTGCAACGCTTTCCGCGACTTCCGCTGATCATCGCGCACATGGGCATGCCCGAGTATCTTCAGTTTCTCGAGATGGCGTTGCAGTATCCGAACGTGCGACTCGATACGACCATGGCGTTCACTGATTTCTCGGAAGCGTCCTGGCCGTTCCCGAAATCGGGTCGATCGAAACTGATAGATCTTCAGGGCCGCATACTGTTCGGGAGCGACTTCCCCAACATTCCGTATCCGTACTTGGACGCACTGACCGCGGTGGCTCGCCTCGATCTGGGAGACGAGTGGGTGTCGGACGTGTGCTACCGAAACGGCGCGAGCCTGTTTCTGTAGCGAAAGGCTCAGGTCGTCCCGAATGCGCTTATCGCATCGGCTATCCGGCCACCCTGAGCAAACCCCGCTTCGGCGGTGTCGGCCCGCCTGGCCGGATCCGTCGGGTCGACACCCGCGCAGGCCCTACCGTGCAACAAGCCGGTCTGCCGGGCGATTCCGGCAACCCCTCCACCGCCGAGAACCAATGCCGTACGCAACCTGCACCCTTGTCTTTCGTAGCCTGGTAGGGCCTACCGACTCACGCGAGTCTCGGGGTCAGCCAGGCGATCAGGTCGTCGAGGACTCGTTCTTGCTCCGGTTCGTTGAAGATCTCGTGGTACAGCCCGTCGTACACCTCGAGGGTCAGGTCGGTCGATCCGGCGGATTCGGCGATCGAGCGACTGCCCGATACGTCGGCGAGCTTGTCCTCGCTGCCGTGCTGCAGAAGAACCGGGAGCGTGAGGTTTTGCAGCCGCGCGGGATAACTCTCCATTGCGCCGACCAACCCGCTGGCGAGCCCGGCTGGAATCTTGCCGTGGTGGACCAGAGGGTCGGCGTTGTACGCGGCTACGACGGCCGGATCCCGAGACACCGCGGCGGAGTCGAGTTCCTGAACCGGCAAGCTCGGAGCGATCTTGCCCAGTATCTTGCCGATCGGGATCAGAATTTTCGGAGTGCTGTCGCCGAGGACCACCGCGGGGGCGGACAGCATCAGCGCATCGAGCTCGCTTTGGTACTCGAGCGCGTAAGACAGAGCGATCGCACCACCCATGCTGTGGCCGAGCAGGAAACTCCGCATACCTGGGTAAGCCGCATCGGCGATTCGAAAGACCTCGTGCAGGTCCTCGACGAAGTCCGACCATTTCTTCAGTTCGAGCCGCTTGCCACCGGACCTTCCGTGCCCCCGATGATCGGGCGCATAGACGACGAGACCGAGTGTCCCGAGACGCTCGATGACGTGGTGGTAGCGACCCGCGTGTTCACCGAGCCCATGCGAGAGCACCAGGATGGCCGACGGCTGAAGATCTTCGGGGGTCCAGACGTCGT
The DNA here is from genome assembly GCF_002091955.1 of Rhodococcus sp. 1168. Taxonomy (GTDB): domain Bacteria; phylum Actinomycetota; class Actinomycetes; order Mycobacteriales; family Mycobacteriaceae; genus Rhodococcoides. Next base: position 80,356 of record NZ_MKKY01000035.1, read on the forward strand.
ACACGATCTTGGTTCCATGCACTCCACTGAACGATGCCTCGGTGCGTTTCACGTGCTTCTCTCCTCGTCTGCGCCGCTGAACTTCAGCGATCTCGAAAGGCGGTCTTCTGCTCGGAAAAGACGGCGTACCCATCCGATCACGACATGGTGCCGAATTGCATGGGATCGGCTGAGGTGACGTTTGCCGACAGATAGCTGCTACCGTTTTATCGTAGGTTGCTCGGAAGCTTGGCTGATCAATCGAGAGGGCGTGCTCCACCTGCTATGAATGCTCCCTCCGAGGCGCTGCCCGGTGCGCGGTGGCGAGACCCCAAGCGCTACCTGTGGCCGCTCGGTCTGGTCATTCCGCTGAGCCCGTTCTTGGCGTGGGGACTGGTCACAGTTCTGGGCCCAGGCGCATTCTGGCTTCTCGGCCTGTTCATCATGGGAATCCTCATTCCGCTGATCGACGTCTTCGCCGGGGTCGACCGGAGCAACCCACCGCTCGAAGCAGCGCGAGCGCTCGAGAACGACAAGTACTACCGCTGGTGCCTGTACCTACTGATACCGCTTCAATACGCGGGTTTGGTTGCAGCATGCTATCTCTGGGCCTACGGGCCACTCGGAGTTCCCGAGCGGTTGGCACTCGCCGTCACCATCGGGATCGTCGGTGGCGTGGGGATCAATGCCGCTCACGAACTCGGACACAAGCGTGAGAATGTCGAACGGTGGCTGTCCAAGGTCACACTCGCACAAGCGTTTTACGGACACTTCTACGTCGAGCACAATCATGGGCACCATGTTCGCGTCGCCACCCCCGAAGACCCTGCGTCGGCGCGTTACGGGGAGAGTTTCTGGAAATTTCTGCCTCGCAGCATAATCGGCGGCCTCACCTCGGCCTGGAGTCTCGAGCAACGGCGTCTACACCGGGTCGGTTCCACTAAATGGTCCGCCCACAACGACCTGTTCAACGCCGCCGCGATCTCGCTCGTGCTGTTTGCGGTCCTCATCGGGGTTTTCGGCTGGCAGGTTGCGCCCTACCTCCTGATACAGGCACTCATCGCCATAATCCTGTTCGAGGCCGCCAATTACCTCGAGCACTACGGCTTGCTGCGGCAGAAGAAGAGCAACGGCAAGTACGAACGAACCGATCACCGGCACAGCTGGAACAGCGACCATCTCTGGAGCAATCTTTTTCTGTACCACCTCCAGCGGCACAGCGATCACCACGCTCACCCGACCCGTCGCTACCAATCCCTTCGGACCGTCGACGAATCACCGCAGCTCCCAGCCGGGTACGCGGTGATGATCTTCTGCGCACTGATCCCACCACTGTGGCGAAAAGTGATGGATCAGAGATTGATCGACTTCTACGACGGGGACATGTCCCGGATCAACCGCTGACCCGCTACTCGTCGGTCTGAGCCCGAAGATACCGCCCGAAGTGTGGAACGGTGAACGCGATGGTCCCACGCTCGGCGGAGTAGATCAGCCCCTTCTTGATCAATCCGTCACGAGCCGGTGACAACGACGCAGGCTTGCGCTTCAACTCCGTCGCCACGGCCGACGTCGGTACCGAGGTGTCGTCGCTGGACAGATCGGCCATCGCCCGCATGTACTCACGCTCAGCAGGGGTGGCGCGCTCGTAGCGAGAACCGAAGAATCCGACGGCAAGTTCCTCCTCGGCCGTCGGGGCTGCAACCCGCACGTCCTCGGCCGTGATCGGACTTTCGGGCGCCAGATCCCACGTCGCCTTGCCGTAGGCCTGAACGAAGTACGGGTATCCGTCCGCCGCCTCGTAGAGCGCGTCGAGAGCCTCGGTCGTGAATTCCACGTCCTCGCGATCTGCGGGAGCGATCAACGCGAGATCGGCAGCCTTGCGCTCGAGCCGCCCGATCCGGTGGTAGCTGAACAGTCTTTCGGAGTAGCTCTTCGACGCCGACAACACAGCGGGGAGATGCGGAAGACCTGCTCCGACGATAATGAGCGGTGCCGCATCTTGGCTGAGCTCATGGCAGGCCGCGCACAGCGCGGAGATGTCGGCAGGCCCCAGATCCTGCATTTCGTCGATGAAAATCGAGATACCGACGCCGACGTCACCAGCCAGTACCGATGCGTCGAGCAGCAGTTCCACCAAATCGATCTCGATGTCCCCGGAATCTGCCCGGCCGCTGAGTGCGGGAACATCGATACCGGGCTGCCAACGTTCACGCATCCCCTTGTCGGCGGAGGCACGCAAAGCGAAGGCTTTGAGTACACCGAGGAATTCGTCGACTCTCTCCGGATCGCGATGTGCGGCAGCAATGCCGCGAACAGCCATGTGCAGCGCAGACGAGAGCGGTCTACGCAATTCTTGGTCCGGCCTCGCCTCGATCTTGCCGGTTCCCCAGCCACGAGCGACCGCGGCCGAGCGAAGATGATTGAGCAGAACGGTCTTGCCGACGCCGCGCAATCCCGTCAGGACCACACTTCGCTCCGGTTTACCGCGAGTGATCCGCTCGAGCACGACGTCGAACGCGTCGAGTTGCTTCTCGCGACCTGCCAGTTCGGGTGGGCGCTGGCCTGCGCCCGGAGCGTAGGGATTACGCACGGGGTCCATGGGGCCAAGATAACAACCGTCATAGCAAAGTATCGGGACATCTAGCGCGTGTCCTAGACGCCGGTATGGACGGCTAGCAATCTTCTCGGCCTGTATCAGCAGATCTTCACAATGTCCTAGATTGGGTTAGACTCGACTACACAGTTGCACCAGAGCGGAAACTGCGCCTACATTGGACTCTGTGGAACACCTTCTCGTAGTACGCCGCCGTAGCGGGGTCTAATTCGGACCGACCCCTCGCTGCGGGTCGTCGTGCTATCTCGGTCCTCCCTTCGCTTTCGGAGAACCACCGACATGAATACTCTTTCTTCCACCACTTTCTCGAGCGACTGCTTCGCTGCCCGCTATGGAGCACCCCTACCGCGTGACCTTCGTGACCAGGCCGCGAACATGAGCTGGGCCGCATTCTTGCAGCGCTTCGGCGCACGCACCGGGCCCATCAGACTGGGCAGTTGGTCCGCCCAGCCCGGCCCCGGTGGACAGACCAGATTCGACGCGACCTTCGGCGTCGGGAACGCGATCCACACGACAACGGCAACGTCCCATGGCCCGATCGATGCCCTGACCTCGATGTTGTACGACGCAGGCTTTCATATCGAAATCCTGAACTTCCACCAGCAGCGCGTTTCCGGCCGCCGGCGGGGCACTTCCGAAAGTGGCATACATGCCGCCGAGATCGCCACGTTCGTCCTCTGCGAATTCGACGGCCGCCGTGCGTGGTCCATGGCGATGGATGGGGACGGTACGAGCTCGTCCATCCGGGCCATTATCGGTGCGGCCAACATGCTGCACGGGTGACTCTCGGCCCTTCTACTGCACTCTCGTCTTTTAGCTAGATATCGGTAGAGAGCACTAGGGCATTTCGATGGTCTGCGAACGCGCTATCTCCTCGATCGCCCGCCGGATGTAGACCTCACTCGACGAAGAGGCACGCGCGCCTTTTCCGTCTGCCGTACGCCGGCCGGCACTGGACAGTTCGGCAATGATCAACAACGCATGACCAGCGCGAGGTCGCGGACGTACCGCATCGGTGTCCGCGACCCCGAGCGCACCCGTGAGCACTTCTACGAATCCATCGACATCGAGCTCACCGAACCATTCCGATGCCGAGCGCACTGTCCGCGCCAGCACATCCTGAACATCTTCGCCGGTCAGCCCGTCGGGATGCAGTTCTTCGAGCAACGCTCGGATGATCTCGGCATGCACCAGACCGACTTGCGCCGCGTCCTCGGACTCCACGTCGGCCACGGCGTCGCGATAGGCATCCTCCGAGCGCGCACGAGCGGCAGCAAGCGCCTCCTCGGTGGAGGTCGCGATAGCTCGGGGTGTCGCAGGCCATTCGTTGGGCCACATCTCGAGGGTTCCTTTGCTTCGGCGGAGAGGTTGTTCAATCCTTCCACTCCGCACCGACAATCCACTTACCTGTAACCGAGACTTATAGTAACCTTCGGAAGAAGTGTGACGCCCCCGACCGAGACCGAAAAGGACGTGCCACCCGATGAGTGAAACCGTCACCCGCACAAACGTGGTCAACGAGGGAATGTCACTGGCGGTCTACGAGACCGGAAATTCGGACGGCGAGACCATCGTTCTCGTCCACGGCTGGCCGGACACCCACGAGATGTGGGGTCACATCGTTCCACGACTCACCGAGCGCTTCCGCGTTGTCAGCTACGACGCACGCGGCGCGGGCGCAAGTACGGTTCCGCGTGAACGCTCCGCCTACCGACTCCGCAATCTGGCCTCGGACTTCTATGCCGTCGTCGACGCAGTCAGCCCGAACGCAGCGGTCCACGTTCTCGCACACGACTGGGGCGCCGTCACCGTATGGGATGCAGCCGGCGAACCCCATGCGGTGGATCGAATCCGTTCGTACACCTCCATTTCGGGCCCGAACCTAGACCACCTCGGCAAGTGGTCGCGGTCGCGGTTGGCCAGGCCGAGCTGGAGCAACGTCAAGCAAGTCCTCGCCCAGACGCGCGCATCCTGGTACACCGTCACCTTCCACATACCCGGCCTCTCCACGTTGCGAATTCGACGCCAGTTCGCCAAGGGCTGGCCTGCGTTCTTGCACGAATTCTCCGGCGTCGACCCGTCACTGGTCACCGAGAATCCCACACTGTTCTCCGACGCGACCAACGGAATGAACCTGTATCGAGCGAACCTCGTTCCACGCCTGATGAAGCCGCGGGACCGATCCATCGACATCCCGGTGCACTTGATCGTCAACACCGAGGACGTCGCGGTGCGGCCCGATCATTACGAGGACACCGGAAAATGGGTAAAGAACTTGACTCGCAACGATATTCACGCGGGCCATTGGTCACCGATCTCTCATGCTGTCGAGATCGTCGAGCTCACCGAGAAGTACATCGATTCGCTGAAGAGCTAGTTCGTCAATTCCGCGTGCATCTGAAAGACGTTGTAGTCGGACCACGTCGAGATGTTGAAGTACAGGTCGGTACCGGTGGACCAGGGATGCATGAACCCTCCGTACAGCTCGGGGTAGTCGGCGACGCTGACCATCGGCGCTCCATCGGACCACGCCCCTTGCGGAGAGTCGGACTCCCGCAGCGTGATAGCCGTTTTCGCGGTGTCGAGGTAGGTCATCTGCCATCTCTGGCGTGAGTCGTCGTACCGCACCGAGAGCTCCGCTGCCGGGGCCGCCACGATCGTCGACGCTGCGGTATACCCTCCGACCGGCGTCCAGTTACCCTCGCTCCAATACTGATACGCGGACTTGTTCAGCACCTGATCCTTCGGGACGCGTGCGACGCCGACGTCGCCGAGTCGGGTGTTCGGGGTGCCGAACATGTACACGTAGTCGCCCTGCGGGACCATCGACGTCACCTGAAACTTACTGACGCCGAAGATGTTGTCCCACTGTGCGTATGGATCCTTCGTCCAGGTGGAGCCGCCGTCGTCCGAGTAAGCGATCCCCCCGTAGTTGGTCCACCAGGTTCCAGGGATGCTGTTCCACGTCCTGATGGACATGTAGCTCATGTATTGGCGATCGCCGATCGCGAAGCCGGAGGTCGGAATCGTGGTGATCTCGACGTTGTCGAGCTTGCGACTGCTGAGCAGTTCGGCTGCGTGACAACGACTGTCCTGCACCATGCTGTCGTAGGTGACCCCGTCGGACAGATCGGTATCGGTGCTGAACGCGAGTACATTGCTGCGCCAGTCCGGTCCCTGGCCTCCAGGGGGATGGAAGCCTTTGCCGACGGTATCGCCGAACGCCGTCGCTATCTGTCCGGGGGCGCTCTCCCACATCATGCCCAGGTCCGTTCCGTAGACCTGCCAGCGTTTGTCGGTGCGGTTGATCGATCCCGCCCCTGTCTGTTTGGCAACACGGGTGACGTTGCCGATCTGCGGCATGGGAGGTGCAGGAGTCCTGACCGCCGGTTCGATGGAAGGCGACGCCGGATCGGGCGGAGGCGGAAGCTGCACTTCGGGTCCGGGAATCGGGATCGGAATGGTGAACGGCTTGAACTCGAGTCCGATCCGGGGAATGTTCAATTCACTCGAGAGTGTGGTGGGCTCGCGGCTCTCATCGGTGAGGTCCGGACACGGATCCACGCACGGGTCCGCCGGCAGCGGCTCAGGGTGGATACGTGTCGGGGCCGTCGTCGGTGCTGGATACGGCACGGGTGCGAGTTGCGGAAATGGGATCGGAATCGAGAGATCCTCCGGGACCAGCGACCCGGTCTCGTTCGTCAGATCGGCCGCGCACGCGCCGGGAGGTACGAGAGGTTCGGCGGCAGCCGGGACGCTGTCCCCGTACACGATCATCACGGACCCGAGAACAACAGCGGCGCTCACGACGGCCATTCGCTTCGACATACTTCCCCTTCTGCGGATGCACCACCCGTGCCAGCGCATCATGCCAGATTTTCGCGCAGTGAGCGCGAAGAGTACTCCTTACGAAAGAGATCACGTGCCTGAAGAATTGGTACGACTTCGTCGACGAAGTCGTCGAGACTGTCCGGATACAGCGGTGGCATCAGATTGAATCCGTCGGCAGCTCCTCGTCGCACCCACTCCGAAATCTCGTCGGCGATCGATTCTGGCGTCCCGATCATCGTGGCGTGCCCTCCACCCGCTGCGAGTGTCCCGAGAAGCTGACGGACAGTCGGGTCATCTTTGGCGATTATCCGCAGGATCGTCTCGTATCGACCGTGCGGCCCGGTGAACTCCTCGATCGGCGGAAGAGCAGGAACCGGTGCGTCGAGCTCCCAATCGCTGCAGTCCTGCTCCACGAACATCCCCAGTGTGCGCAACGACTGCTCGACGGGAAGCAGTGCATCGAGCTCGGCCTTCTTCTCACGGGCCTCGCTCATCGTCGATCCGACATACGTCACCAGACCCGGCATAATTCCGACGGTCGAGCTGTCTCGTCCGGCAGCATCTATGCGGCGCTTGACATCCGAATAGTAGGCGGTGCCGGCCTCGGCATCATAGGCAACGGCGTAGATCGCCTCCGCGTAGCGGGCCGCGAGATCACGCCCCGGTCCCGACGCGCCCGCCTGGAACAGCACCGGACGCCCCTGCGGAGACCGTGGGACCGTCAACGGGCCGTCCACCCGAAAGTGCTTACCCACGTGATCGATGGGGTGCACCTTCGACGGATCCGCATACATTCCCTCGCGATCCAGTACCAACGCGTCCTGTTCCCAACTGTCCCACAATGCGAGGGCGACGTCGACGAATTCCTCTGCGCGCTCGTATCTTTCGGCCCGTGCGGGAATGCTCTCGAATCCGTGATTGCGCGCCTCGGCGTCGAACATCGAGGTCACCACGTTCCATCCTGCGCGGCCACCGCTGATGTGATCGAGTGAGGCGAGCAACCGCGCCGCGTGAAACGGCGTGTAGAACGTCGTGGATATGGTGGTGACCAGGCCGATATGGGTGGTCGCTCCGGCCATCGCCGTCAGCGCCGTGATCGGTTCCAGAAACCAGGTGCCCGCGCCTGCCGGATCACGAACGGAGTGTCCGTCCGCGAAGAACACGGCATCGAACTTGCCCCGCTCGGCAGTCTGCGCGAGTTCTTGGTAGTAGCTGACATTGCCGAGGTCCTCGACCCTCGAATTCGGGTGACGCCATGCTGCACTGTGATGTCCACAGCCGTACAGAAATGCGTTGAGGTGCAGCATGTCAGTCCTTGACCAACCCGCCGTCCACGACCAAATTCTGTCCGGTCACCGACCTCGACCACGGAGATGCGAAGAACAACAGGGCATCTGCGAACTCCTCGGGTGTCACCACGCGCTGCAACGGTGTCGACGCCGCGATGAGGTCGAATACCTCCTCGGGCGTGGCGGCACTTGCGTCGGTGGTCCGCAGTAGGCCACCCGACACCATGTTCACAGTGATGCCGTCCGCGCCGAGATCCGCTGCGAGAGTGCGAGTCAGAGACAACAGTGCAGCCTTCGATGCCGTGTAGTCGTGGTACGGCACCACTGGGTTCTGGAAAAGATTGGTGCCCACGTTGATGATTCGGCCGAATCCTGCTGCGCGCATCCCCTTCAGCGCTCGCTGCGTAGTCGTCAGCGCACCACGCACAGTGCCACGGAACTGAGCGTCGAACTCGTCCCATGTGATCGAATCGGCCTTGCTGCGCGCGTCCCCGTTGAACGAGAAGTCGGCCAACGCGTTGTTGACCACCGTCGTCACGGAATGCCCGAAGTGCGCTTCGGCTTCGGTGAACAATGCGTCCACCTGCTCGGCGTCGGTGATGTCTGCTTGGATCGCCAGCCCGCCGATCTCTGACGCCAGCGCCTCCGCCGGGACTCGGCTGTTGCGGTAGTTCACCACGACGCGAGCACCTTCTCGCGCGAATGCCCTGGCCACCGCGGTGCCCAGACCTCTGCCCGCTCCGGTGACGACTACTGTCTGCTCGTCCAACTTTTTCGACTGGATGTTCATGTCAGGCCTTTCGCTCTTCCGGCCGACACCGCGCAGAGCATGCACGTGTCCCACGTGCAGACATCCCTACGCTGGTGTTGACCAGATCAGGTTCGACGGGTGTGTTCTCAGCCGTTAGGCACCCCGTGTCGAAGAGAACTGTACCTCTTGTCCAATATTCGTCTGTCTAGCATTAAGAGTAGAAATGCATATATTTACCGGACGAGTTGGGTTCAGCACGTCGGCCGACCTCATGACGCCCTGCGCCTAGCGCAGCACCACCCAGCCGTGGGGCGGAATACTGGTGGATCCGTCGCCTTCGTCGGCGGACCCTGCCAGTACCTCACCATCGACGCGGTACATCACCTCCTCGTCACCGAGGTTCAACGCCACGTGCAACTGCTCGTCACCCGAATGGACGCGGTACAACATCGCGGTATTGGACAGCTCCACCGTCTCGGTGCGCGCCTCGACGAGCCAGGGATGCCTGCGGCGAAGCCCGATCAGCTCCTGATGCAGATGGAACGTCGGCCAACCGAACGGGGCGAGTTCCTCCCTGTTGCTGGGAAATTCCGGCCGCACCTCGTCATCGCCACCGACACGTTCCTCTTTCGCACCACGGAAGCCTTGTTCGTCGCCGTAGTAGATCATCGGCATACCCCCGACCGTGAACAGGACCACGAGTGCATGTTCGAGATGGCGTTCGTCGGTGATGGTGCTGGCGATGCGAGCCACGTCGTGATTGCCGACGAACGTAGCCGGAACGAACGTCTCGAGCCACTCGTTGTGACGCCCGAGCGCGTGCGACAACTCGAAGAAGTTTCTTTCCGAAATTGCACTCCATGACGCTTTCCACAGCTCGTACTGAGTCACCGAATCCAGCGTGCTCGCTTCTACGATGGCTGCGTAGTCACCGTGGATGACCTCACCGAGGAAGTAGGCGTCGGGAAACTTCTGTCGAACCTTCGGAATGACCGCCGCCCAGAATCGGGGCGGCACAGCGTATGCCGCGTCGAGACGCCATCCGTCTATACCCCGTTCGAGCCAGTGCGACATGACATCGACGACATACTGCTCGACCTCGGCGCTGTCATGGTTGAGCGTCACCAGTTCGTCGTGGCCCTCGAAATTGCGATGCTTCGGTCTCGCACCGGACCAGTCGAGGTGGAACCACTCGGACTCCGGTGAATCCGGTCCTACTTCGAGCGCCTGAACGAACCGCGGAAATGCCTGTGCCACATGGTTGAATACGCCATCGAGCATCACTCGCAGTCCACGCGAATGGGCTTGGTGGATCATGTCGTCGAAGTCCGCTTCGGTGCCGAGACGCGAATCGATGCGAAGGTGATCGATGGTGTCGTATCCGTGGCTTGCGGAGGCGAAGATCGGGCCGAGGGCGATTCCCGACGCACCGAGTTCCACGGCGTAGTCGAACCAGTCGACGATGCGGTGAAGTCGATGCTCGTCCTCGAGCGAACCGCCGTCCCAATCATGGACCGGGGCACCGACGAACCCCAGGGGATAGATGTGCCACCAGATGGCGTGGTCGACCCAAGCAGGTTGGCTGCTCATGCCCGGATCACCGACTCACGACCGAGCTCGGCGGCACCGGTATGACCCGACAAGCTGGTGACGAGATCGAATTCAGCGAGAAGGCAACGCAATACATGCGCCACACCGTCCTGGCCGCCGAGCGCCAAACCGTACAGGAACGGCCGTCCCAGCAGCACCGCGTCAGCCCCCAACGCAAGCGCCTTCGCCATGTCGGACCCGGTGCGCACACCGGAATCGAACAAGACCGTCAGCTGATCACCGACGGCGTCGACGATCTCCGGCAGCGCGCTCAACGACGAGCGAGCGCCGTCGACCTGGCGCCCACCATGATTGGACACCACGATCCCGTCCACTCCGTGATCGACGGCTGCTTTGGCGTCACCGACCGTGCAGATTCCCTTCAAGACGATCGGTCCGTCCCACTGCTCACGCAGAAACGCCAACTGCGACCAGTTCAACCCAGGGTTGGGGAACATCTGCGCCCAGTGCATAGCTGCAGCAACAGGATTCGCTTCGACTGATTGATCCAGACCCGCCAGAAAAGCTGGGTCGGTCAGATAGTTCTCGATCCCGAGGTTCGCCAGAAACGGCAGGTAGCCACGGTCGAGGTCGGCCGGCCGCCAACCCAGAAGCGTCGTGTCGAGCGTGAGCACCAGCGTCGTGAATCCCGACGCCTTGGCTCTCTCGAGGAAGCTGAGCAGAACGGATTCGTCTGTGGGCCAGTACAGCTGGTACCACCTCGGGGCGTCGCCACCCGCCTCGGAGATCTGCTCGAACGAATGCGATGCCTGAGTGGAATGAATGTACGGTACCGAAAGCTCGGCGGCTGCCCGCACCGTCGCGAGCTCACCGTCCGGATGCGCGAGAGTCTGCACACCCACCGGCGCTATCAGCAGCGGCGCGGGCATCGAGGTGCCCAGCACTGTGACCGCGTGATCTCGCTCCGCTGAACTCCGCAACATGCGCGGTGCGATCCGCCACTCGTCGAATGCATCGCGGTTGGCGCGTGCCGTGGAACCGCTACCTGCGCTGGCGACGATGTACCCGAGAGCTTCCGGGCTGAGCGTGGCAGCGGCCTGCTCCTCCAACCTGGCCAGGTTCGTGGTGATCTGCGGCCTCTGATCGGTGAACATGCCCTGGGCATATATACCGATTTGATGGTCACTGAAGTTCATGGTCACCACCGTAGTGCCGCTGCAGGCCATATGGCAGAACATCGCCGAGCGCGCGGTGTGTAGATCGCGTTGGGAAAGCGCGCACCCTTATTCGGAACCTCACCCCCTCGATCACGTCATAGCGAGGGCATCCGGTTTGCAAAAAGGGTGCAAGGTTCGCATCGCCCAGGGATGTCGGCACCGTCCTCTACGGTATTTCGGACACCGTACGACAGACTGGATCCGATGCCACCTCGTAGACGCAAGCCCACAACCACCGCGAGAACCATCGGCGCAGGCAAGAGCGCCGCCGCGCGCAAGTTCAAGGAGTCGACGGCAGCACAGTCGGCCGCATCGCCGACGGCCAAAAAAGCTCCTGCGAAGAAGGCCGCTGCTAAACGGGCACCTGCCAAGCGGACCCCGACGCGCAAGCGGGTGCCACGTAAGACCGTCTCGCCGGACCTGCGGTTGCCGGATCCGGGTGAGCGGGTGTGGGTCCTCGACGTGCCGTTCGAGGACCGCGCTCTCGCGTCGGCCTCCGGTGCTCGGTGGCATCCGGGTCCGCGGGTGTTCGCGTTCTACGGGACGGAGCTGCCCGACGGTTTGGCGTCGTTCGAGTCGATGCCGTACAGCCTGCAGCGCTGGATCGAGGACGACGCCAACGAGGAGTGGCGGCCCGAGGAGATGCACGAGAGGTCGATGACGCCGCGCGAGACGCAGCTCGAGTCGGTTCGGAGGCATCTCGACGCGTTGGACAACGGATTCCCCTATTTCGCCCAGATGGACTCGACGGGCCTGGGCAAAACTCTTGCCGTGTGCGAGGCCGTCCGCCAAATGGCGGATCCGAGTATTGGAACCGTGCTGGTGGTAGCCCCCAAAGGCGCTCTGCCCGGTTGGCGGCGCACCATCGCCGACACCGAGGCCGATATTCACCCGTCCGAGCGCAAGCGTTGGCTACTGGTGACGTATCAGTCGACGAAGAAGCTGCTGACGGTCCCCGAAGATGTAGATCTGGGCAAACGCAAGCGAACACAGAACAAGAGGACCATTACGCTCGGCGAACTTCGATTCGACATCGACATCGTGGTGGCCGACGAGTCTCACGCGTTGATGAATATCGAGTCCCAGCAGTCGCAGATCCTCTGGCGCTACCAAGAGGCTGCTCGCGCCGTCGTCTGGATGTCTGCCACCCCCGGTTATCAACCGATGCATTTCGCGTACATGGCCCGGGCGATCGAGCAGAGTCGTGCGCAGGAGCAGATCATCGGTGACGACGAAGGCCTCGGACACGCCATCACCGCGCAGTGGGCGACGTTCCTCGAGGAGTCGGGCTTCGCGCTCAAGGAGGGCAAGGCGACGACCGGGCTGAAAACGTGGCGCTGGGAGCCCGAGGATGCTGCACGACGCGAGCGCGACATCGGCACCATTCATCGTTGGCTGTCCGGTGGCACTGTCCCGTGGTCGATTTCGCGGCCGTCGCCGCCCACACCGCGGGAGCCTCTCGGCCAGGAGTTGACGGCTGTGCAGAAGCGGCTCTATCACTCGGCATGGGTGGATTACCGCAAGGAGGTCGGGCTGCCGAACTGGAAAACGGTGAGCGGTAGGCGGGTGCTTCAGAAGAACCCGAGTACGCGAGCGGCCGCACTGCGGCTACGCCAAAAGTGCTCGTACTTACGCATCCCCGCGTCCGCCGATCAGGTCCGCGCATGGGTGCGGGACGGCAATCAGGTGTTCGTGTCGATGTTCTATCGCGAATCCGTCGCCGAGTTGTCGCAGTCTCTTCGGGACGAGGGACTCGATGTCGCAGTGGTCGACGGCAGTATGAGCAGCGCAGCCCAGGAGACCGAGATTCGCCGATTCCAAACCGGCGCTGCACGAGTCATCGTGTCGACGACGACCAGTGCGATCAACCTGCATTCCAACGAGTTGCTGCTGCCCGAGAAGACGGTGTCGACGGCCGCTCCCCGCATCACTCTCATTCACGACCCTCGGTGGACACCCATCGAGATCCGTCAGATCGAGGGGCGCGCGAATCGCATCGACAAGGACCACAACCACACCACCTCGACCTGCTATTACGGATATGCCGAGGGCACGGTCGAGGAGGAAATGGTCCTGACCGGCGTCGAGCGCATTGCCGATCTGGGTTCGATCGTCGGTCAGGCGGATCTGATCGACCCGGAGGCGTTCTTGGCGGCACGAGCGGACCCCGATCAGCCTGAAGCACTGTTCGAGGTCGGCAGGGATGCTCGCTGATTCCGGAGGGCAGCTGCGTCAGCGCACGAAGGACATGACCTGGCGTACTTTCGGATCCCGGAGATACAGTGCACCCCACACCACGATTCCGACGTACACCGCAAACAGCACGGTACTGAACAGTGGCTTGTCGACGCGCCAGTTGGTGAGGACCGCCCCACCGAGGTAACCGGTGAGCAGGACAGCACCGAGAAATGCGGTGCGCGGCAGCAAGTACAGGGCCAGCGATACGAGTAGAACGATGCCGACGACGGGCATCATCTCCTCTCTGAGACCGAGGTCCACGGTCGCGTCCTTCACCGCCTGCACGTTCAGCAGCTTGGTGACTCCGTCGAAGATCAGGAAGATCGCGATCAACGCGGTGAGTACCCAGCCGACACGAGCAGCGACGGGTGAGTTGGTGCGCGGCGCGGTGGTTGTGGTGGTGGTCATTGCATTCTCCGATGTTCGGGCCGGGAAGCCGGTACTTGCCTGTATCGACACCTGGGAACACGAAATCTCATCGCACACACCCTATGCGAACATACGTTCGATTCCTGTGCTAATCTCATCGAGCCGTCCGGGAAATCACCACTCGCGGACGGTCCAAAACCATTCGGCAAGCGGGGCCCTCATGGCGATATCAGATGGACCCGATACCTCAGGAACGCTCCATCGATCGGGCGATCGATGGTCCGAGAGCGCACCTTCGCGGTGCGCACGCGGTCATGCCCTCGGCCCACGAACCGTGCTGGTCGGGTCGAGGGCATGCTCCTGCGGCCGCGGCCATCACCGCACTCATGCGTGCCGAACCTGCGGCGATGTCACCTTCACGCCACCGCTCGGAGATCGCTGCGGCGATGCAAGTTTCGATTCACGGGCAGGCAGGTAATACCCCAGCGCGGGGGCTTGACGCGTCGATCCGGACATTGGTGGACAATTGAGCTATGCAGAACAGCGATTCGGCCGCAGCTTCATTGGATACGACCGCTGCGCAGGTAGCTCGACTGCGGAACGACTTCACTCGGTTCATGATGGGGTACAAGTTCGGCACCGACGAACTGATGACCAAGATCAATATCCTCAAAGAGGAATTCACGCACATACATCAGTATTCGCCGATCGAACATGTGACATCTCGGCTCAAGACGCCGGAAAGTCTGCTCGAGAAGGCGCGACGCAAGAATTGCCCGCTCACCTTCGAAGACATTCGCAAAAACATCTTCGACATCGCCGGCATCAGAATCACCTGCAGCTTCATTTCCGACACCTACCGAGTCGCCGAAATGCTGACCAGTCAGAGCGACGTCGAGGTCATCGAGATCAAGGACTACATCGCCAATCCGAAACCTAACGGCTACAAGAGCCTTCACGTGATCGTCGAAATACCTGTCTTCATGACGGACCGAGTCCAGCCCGTTCTCGTCGAGCTCCAGATCCGCACCATCGCGATGGACTTCTGGGCAAGCCTCGAACACAAGATCTTCTACAAATACCGGGGCGCCATCCCCGTCACGCTGCTCGACGAACTCACCGATGCCGCCGAAAGTGCGAACAGACTCGACGTGAAAATGGAACATCTGCACGACGAGATCGGCGAAATCAAGAGCAACAATCTCGATGCCCCGGACAGTATTCAGCTCAGCTCGATGCCGTCGCTGTCGTTGCCTCGCGAGCTGCTCGCGTCACTTCTCGAACACGGAAGTATGGGCCGACTCTAGGCTCCTGCGGCAGAAAGCGCGTCGAATTCGCCGTCGGTGAGTTCGATGCTCGCACCCGCGAGGTTGTCTTCCAGGTGCTCCACGCTCGAGGTTCCCGGGATCGGCAACACGACCGGCGAACGCTTCAACAGCCAAGCCAATGCAAGTTGCGAAGGCGACGCGTTGTGCTGCTTCGCGAGCGTGGACAACGGACTGCCCTCGCCGCTGAGCTTGCCTGTCGCTAGAGGGAACCACGGGATGAAACCGACGCCGTTGGCTGTCGACCAGTCCAACAGCTCCTCCGAAGATCGGTCGGAGAGGTTGTACAGGTTCTGAACGGACACGATCGGCGCGATCTTCTGCGCGGCCTCCACCTCGGCTACCGAAACCTGACTCAGCCCGATGTGGCGGATCTTTCCTTCGTCCTGCAGTTTCTTCAGCTCGCCGACCTGATCCTCCAACGCCACCTCCGGGTCGATTCGGTGGAGCTGGAACAAATCGATTCGGTCCAACCCGAGACGTCGAAGACTCAGTTCTGCCTGCTGGCGCAGGTAGGCGGGACGCCCGACAGGCGTCCAGATGCCGGGTCCCTGGCGGGTAAGTCCGGCTTTGGTGGCGATGACGACGTCGTCACGGTAGGGATGTAGGGCCTCGCGCAGTAGGTCCTCGGCAACCTCGGGTCCATAGCTGTCGGCGGTGTCGAAGAAGTTCACGCCCAGCTCGACGGCCCGCTGTAGAACGCGAATGGCGGCGGCACGGTCTTTCGGCTCTCCCCAGACGCCTTCGCCCGGCAGCTGCATCGTGCCGTATCCGAGGCGGTTGATCTCGAGGTCGCCACCGAGGCGGAACGTCCCGGACGCGGCGGCGGGCGTGGCACTGCCTGAAGTAGTCATGCAGGTTCTGACGCTGCGCTGGCTCCGACTATTCCGTCTCGGGTGATCTATCTAGCTCTAGCGTTTACCCAACACTAAGGTAGAGAGCGCTACAGCCGCTCGATCAGCTTCATTGCATCGAACGGTGCGAAACCTTTCGCATCGTTGTCGAAGTACACGTGGACGTCGAGGCCCTGCTCGGTCCACTTTTTCATCTTCGCTGCCCAACCGTCGAGCGCCTCTTCGGTGTAGCCGCTCGCGTAGAGCTCGTCGGCGCCATGCAGACGTACGTACATCAATTCTGCCGTCGGCGTCTCGACGTACGGATATTTACCTGCGCTGTCTGCAACGACGAAGGCAATATCATTCTCCCGCAACAGCGCGACGGCTTCTTCCACCTGAAAGCTCGGGTGCCGAACTTCGAGTGCATACCGCAGCGGACGGTCACCGTCGACGTCGAGATTTACTCTATCCTCGGGCAGCTTGTCGTCCCGCTTCTCGGCGAGTTCGATTGCTGCCGTTGTCGTTCGAGGAAGAACGTCGAAGAATGCAGCGAGCTTGTCCGCATCGAACCGAAAACTGGGCGGAAGCTGCCACAGAATGGGACCGAGCTTGGCGCCCAAGCTCAGTACCCCGGTAGCGAAGAAGTTCGCCAGCGCCACTTCGGCGCCGACGAGCCGCTTGACGTGGGTGATGTAGCGGCCGCCTTTGATGGCGAATACGAAATCTTCCGGCGTCTCCTCGCGCCACTTCACGAATCTCGACGGCTTCTGCATTGCATAGAAAGTGCCGTTGATCTCGATCGAGGACAGGTGCGTCGACGCGTATCCGAGCTCAGCGCGGTGCGGCAGGCCGGCTGGATAGAAGTCGCCTCGCCACGGCGCATACGTCCAGCCGGAGATTCCGATTCGAACCTCTGGCTCTCGCGTGCGCCGTGGCATAGAAGGAGTATGCGCTCGAGAAGTAGAGCCGTCAGCGCGCAGTAGCCTGCCAGGTCCAACGACCCAGATCGAAGTATTCAAGGGTCTCGACCGTGCAGAACCGATAGCTTCGATGGCGTGCACACCTCCGAAGACCTTTTGGCAACGATCGATGCATCCCCCGCCGCTGTTGCCGTCCACGACCGCGCAGCCTGGGTGAACCTGTACGCACGCGGAGGAGTGGTCAACGATCCTGTCGGCTCTCGACCGCATCAGGGTAGGCAGGCGATCGAAAAGTTCTACGACACCTTCATCGCTCCCAATACGATCAACTTCCACGTAGAGAACGACGTGGTGGATGGAATGTCCGTCGTCCGGGATCTGTCGCTCGAGACCATCATGTCCACCGGAGCGACATTGAACGTTCCGATGCACATTCGGTACGACCTCGTGGACGAGGAAGGCGAGCTGAAGATCGCACGCCTCGCTGCGCACTGGGAATTGGCATCGATGATCGGACAATTACTGCGTGCGGGGACCAAAGGCTTGGCGGCATCGGCGAAGCTGACACCTCAGCTGATCGGCAACCAAGGCATCGGTGGTGCAGTTGGCTTCATGGGCGGCCTGCGTGGCGTCGGGAGTAAAGGTAAGCGCGCGGCAACCGAAGCGCTGGAATTGATCTCGCAAGGACACGGCGGGGCAGTACGAACGGGCGCAGGAGACGACGTCGCCGTGGGATCACTGCGTGGAATGACATTCCGGAAGCTGATCGCCGCCGGCAATACCGTCAGTGCGACAGTCGAACACGAGTCTCGACGCGGCGTCGTTCTCGTAGAGTTCGGCGACAGGTCGTTGCACGTCGCTTCGGTTACTGCGTTCGGACTTCGACCGAACTCGTGAGCTGAAACGCCGCCGGCCTACTAGGGGGAACATATGTTCGAGTTCTTGTCGGTGGGCGGGGTTACTCTGATTCCATGCTTTCGGGGGATGGTATTTCAGGAGCAACCGGGATGGCCGCTGACACTGGATATATCGGTGGCAGTGGGTCTGCCGGCGACAGTGGGTCTTCCGGTGGCAGCTGCGCTTCGGCAGAGTCGACGCCATCGTCGGTGCTGGAGATCAAGGACGTCGACCTCGCACACGCGATAGCCACGATCGAAGATCAAGTCTCGACCCTCAGACGCCTCGAGAGCGCTGGAGCATCGAATTCCGACCGACGTGCACTATTGGTCCGCGCCGAAACAGTCCAACGCACCCTGTTCGCGCTCTCACACACCTGGATCGCCGACCTCATCACCCAACACGGACTCGACCACATCTACGGATCCGTACCCGATACTCTCGCAATACTCCTGCGACTCTCCAGAAGACGTGCCAGTCAACGCATTCGTCACGCCGAACAGTACGGGCAACGCTCAGCTATCACCGGCGAACGACTCGACCCGATCCTCGCCACCACGGCGACCGCTGCCACAGAAGGAACCCTCGACGAGGAACACCAACACGTCATCACCAACTTCTTCCGCACCCTCAGTCCCGACATCGATCCCGAAACCCGCCACCACGCCGAGCAGCAACTCACCGAACTAGCACGCCAACTCGGCCCCGACAACTTCAAAGTTGCCGCCAGAAGACTCTTCGACACGCTCGACCCCGACGGCACCAACGAAGACGAACAACAGATCGCCGAACAATGCTACTTCCGTATCAAAGACCAAGGCCAACAAGGACTCTCCAAAGGCACCTTCCTCATCGACGCCGAAACCCGCGCCTACCTCGAAGCAGCATTCGCCAAATGGGCCAAACCAGGAATGTGCAATCCCTCCGACGCCACACCCACCACCGACAGCACTCACCGCGACAGTGGAAGCAGCAGCAGCGGTGATCGTCGCAGCGAAAGCGGCAGCGGCAGCGGCAGTGGCAGCGGCAGTGCGAATACCGAGAGCAGCACCGACACCGACGATCGCGCCAGACGGGACCGCCGCAGCCAAGGACGACGCCAACACGACGCACTGAAAACCATCGTCAGGCAAATGCTCGCTTCCGGCGACCTCGGCACCCATCGGGGGCTGCCCGTCACGGCCGTCATCACGATGACCCTGCCCGACCTCGAGTCAGCGACCGGCCACGCCGTCACTGCCACCGGGTCCCTCATCCGAATGCGTGACGCGATCCGCATGGCCTCCCACGCGCACCACTACCTCGTCCTCTTCGACGATCACGGACGACCCTTGCACCTTGGACGAACCAAACGGATCGCCACCGCTGATCAACGCATCGTCCTCATCGCAGCCGACCGCGGCTGTACCTTCCCGGGCTGTACCCGACCCGCCACGTGGTCACAGGTCCACCACATCGACGAATGGGCCACCGGTGGCAACACCGACATCGACACCCTCACCTACGGCTGCGACATGCACCACCCGCTCATCGGACCCGACGACACCGACTGGGCAACAACGAAAACCGCAGCCGACCACCCCTACCCTGGCCGCACCCTCTGGCATCCCCCGACCACACTCGACCCCACCCGAAAAGGCCGCATCAACCATTACCACCACCCCAACGAATACATCTACCCGACACCCGAACATGCCACGCCCCCAATACAACCCGGTATACAGAGGCCCGGCGGACCGGATCCACACCCGCCACCCGCCTGACACGGGTAGCCGGCCACTAGTGACTGCCAGCGGCACAGAGCTCCATATGTGTCGCCAACAGTCATGCCACGAGCCACGGCACCCCGGACAACACCGCCCCTCGCCGAAGAGCACCACCTGTCCCGTCAACAACCATGCAGCGCGCCGACAGCACCAGGCCCCCAGAACACCGCAGCCCAGAACACTGCATTCCGCAGCCATCGCAGCCATAATCGATACCCATGCAGGCGGCAAGTCGGGCGGCGCTCCTCACGGTGCTGATCTTCGCTGTCTCGGCTCTGCCGACGCCCCTTGCGCCCGGTGTGCGAGAGCCCCTCGTGGCTGCGCCGGCACCTGTGCTCGCAGAGCCTCCGTCTGCTGCGCCGTTGACTCTGGAGGAGTTGTCCGCTCGGGTGAATCCGACGGTCGTGACCATATCGGCGGAATTCAGTTTCTACGGCGTCGCAGGCACCGGCTTCGTCGTCGATTCGGACGGCCTGGTGCTCACCAATTTCCATGTAATCGAGGAAGCAACCGACGTCACTGCGGTGCACATGGGCAATGGTTTGATCTACGACGCGTCGGTGCTCGGTTATGACAAGACCCTTGATCTTGCGGTTCTCCGATTGGCTTCTGCCGTGGATCTTCCGGTTGCCCCGATCGGGAGGTCTGCAGACGTTGCCGTCGGCGATGGGGTTACCGCGGTCGGTAACGCGGAGGGCGGGGGAGTCCTCGTCGCTGCGCCCGGACGCGTGGTGGCGCTGCGGGAATCCGTCATCGCCGAGAGCTCGGTCGATGGTTCGCGGAACGAACTGACAGACATGATTCGCATCGACGCCGACGTACGAGCAGGCGATTCGGGTGGCCCGCTCATCGACGCTTGGGGCAATGTCATCGGCGTCGACGCGGCCGGGTTGTCCGAGAAGGCTCGAGAGGTATCTGCCCCCGAGGCCTATGCCATCCCCATCGATACCGCGATGGCCGTTCTCGAACAGGTCCGTGAGGGCCGATCCGGGGGCACTGTCCACGTTGGGCCGACACCGTATCTGGGTATCGGCGTTCGCGACGTCTCGGCATTTCGTGAGTCGGGACCACCGCAGGGCGCCGCGGTCACGTCCGTTCAATACGATTCACCGGCCGAACGGACCGGTTTGCTTCGCGGCGACGTCATCGTGTCGTTCGACGGGAGACCGGTGCGTACGTCGAAGGATCTGATCGAAGAGATGGTCGAGAAAAGTCCGGGCGACGTCGTCGAACTCGAATGGGTCTCTGGGCAGGGAGTCCGTCGGCAACGATCGGTGACACTCGAGCTGGGGACTCCGACTGCGTAGTCGCTCAGGCTTGCAGCACGGACAAGACGTTTCCAGCGGGATCGGTGAACCACGCGATCAGCGGGCCGCCGTGTCTGAAGATGCCCCGCTCATCGGTCCCCATGTCGGGGTAGTGCTCGAACACCACACCTTTGGCGGTCAGGGCGTCGACGGCTGCTTCGATGTCTGCGACCGGGAAGTTCAGGATCGTGTACGCCGCGGGCACATGATTCGGCCGGGGGTAGATCAACACTTCGTTTCTCTCGCCGAGCTGCAGGTTGATCAGGCCCATCTCGCCGTCGACGACGGTAAGTCCCAAGATCTCGGAGTAGAAGTTGCGGGCGGCCTCGATGTCGTCGACAGCGAATCCGGTGAAGGGTGCGCGGGTCAATTCGATAGTGGGCATTCCCCATCGTGACCGTTTCGAAGTCGATACGGGGCGGTATCGAAGCCGACGTTGCGCCTAGGAACGGGCCACCGACGGGAGTAGCGTTGAACAGGTGACTATCCGTCTCGGTTATCAGATGCCCAATTTCAGCTACTCAGGCTCCGTCGCAGAGCTGTTCCCCAAGGTCATCGCGCAAGCGCGCGAAGCCGAAGCAGCAGGATTCGACACCGCGTTCGTCATGGATCACTTCTATCAACTACCTGGCATCGGTAAACCCGACGAGCCGATGCTCGAGGCATACTCGGCCCTGTCGGCTCTGGCTACCGCTACCGAAACGATCCAACTCTCGGCACTCGTCACCGGAAACACCTATCGAAACCCAGCCATCTTGGCGAAGACCGTCACCACGCTCGATGTCGTCAGCGGCGGTCGCGCAATCCTCGGGATCGGTGCCGGGTGGTACGAACTCGAGCACCAAAGCTTCGGCCTGGAGTTCGGCACTTTCACCGACCGATTCGAGCGTCTCGACGAGGCACTGCAAATCATCGAGCCGATGCTCCGCGGGCAGCGGCCGAGCTTCGACGGGTTGTGGTACCAGGTCGAGAACGCCATCAACGAGCCACGCATCCGCGACGATCTGCCCATCATGCTCGGTGGAGGCGGAGAGAAGAAGACCTTCGGTCTCGCTGCCCAATTCGCCGATCATCTCAACATCATCTGCGACGCAACCGAATTGCCCCGCAAGATGAAGGCAGTCGAAGCTCGGTGCGAAGAAATGGACCGTGATCCGAAGGACCTCGAGACAAGTTTCCTGGCCTTCGTCATCCTCGACGAGGACGGTGACAAAGCGCGCAAGCTGCAGAGCGACTACCTGTTGTCGAACGGAGTCGACTTGTCCAACCTCTCCGACACCGATAAGGCGGCAGCAACCGACCGCCAGTTCTGCGGCACACCCGACGACGTCGCTGAACAGGTGCAGACGTGCGTACTCGATCAGGGTATCGACGGCATCATCATCAACTTGATCACCAACGGTCACGAGCCCGGAATCGTCGAACTCGCAGGTAAAACACTTCGTCCGCTCGTCTGAGCCGATCCGACTGCAGCTCTGGCACGGGGGACCCTCGCGTGGGATAGTTCCCCCCGTGGCTCAGCTGACAATGAACGGGCACAGGGTGCTCATTGCGAATCTCACCGAAGATTCGCTACGTGCAATTTCCGGTTCCATGGTCGCGTACGAGGGTGAAGTCACCTTCAAAAACGCAGGGATGGGCGGAGGCGGTGGACTACGCGCGGCCCTGAAGCAGAAGGCAACCGGTGAATCGCTATCTCTCATGGAGGTTTCCGGCAAGGGCACGGTGTACTTCGCCGTCGACGCTCAGGACATCACGATCGTCGAGCTCGCGAACGACACCATGCACGTCGAGGCCTCACAGCTGCTCGCGCTGACCGGCCAACTGAAGACCGAGGTCAAGTTCGTCGGCCTCCGCGGAGCATCCTCGGGACAGGGCCTGTTCACGACCGTCGTCAGCGGTTCGGGTTCGGTGGCCTTGCTCTCGGCAGGCGGACCCTTGATCGCACTCGCCGTCGACCCGACGTATCCGCTCGTCGTCGATCCAGATTCCTTTGTGGCACATCGCGGCCAACTCAACCAAAGTTTCGTCACCGATGTCACCTGGCGATCCGCCGTCGGTGGGGGGAGCGGCGAAGCCTTCTCGCTCCGATTCGACGGCCAAGGCGTCGTCTACATCCAACCCGAGGAACGCTGACATGCCGCTCGAGCTCGTCAACAGCAAAGTCGTCAAATCCTCTCTCGCGGCCGGGCAGAACGTCCTGGCCCGTAAGGGTTCGATGCTGTATTACACCGGCGACGTCCACTTCATTCCACATTCGATGGGTGGACATGCAGGCTCTGTACCCGGAGGCCGGTCGGGTTTTTCAGCGAGCGGCGTCGCAGGAATGGCGGGACGAATGATGTCGGGCGAGCATGTTGCCATGATGGCCGCCGAGGGCCAGGGGGAGGTGTTCTACGGCCACGCCGGCTTGTACGTGGAAGTGATTCACCTCGACGGATCGTCGATGCTCACGGTGGAGGCCGACCGACTGCTGGCGCACGACGGCTTTTTGTCGAGTTCCATTGTCTCCCTTGGCTCTCAGGGCGGCGCAGTACGGGGTGCCGTCCGGGGTGCGATGACCGGGCAGGGACTGTTCACGACGCAACTTACCGGCCAGGGCAGCGTCGCAATTCTCTCGCACGGTGGGGCGCTTGCGCTGCAGGTCGGTCCGGAGCATCCCCAGGTCGTCGTGGATCCACAGGCCTATGTCTGCCACCTCGGCAACATCGCCGTCGACATCTCGGCGAACGTCGGCTGGCGTGACGCGGTGGGGCGTGGCAGCGGCGAGGCCGTTCAGCTGAAGATGACCGGTATGGGCACCGTATGGGTCCAGGCCTCCGAGAAGAAGTTCTGAGGGCGAGTTATGACCATCGAGATCCACACCACCCATACGCTGCCCATCAATGACAACGTCCCCGGTAACGATTACGCGTTCTGCGTCGAACTCGCCGGCCAACCCTGGTTCACATCCAAGGGCGCGATGATTGCGTACTACGGCAATATTCGATTCGAGCCACTCGGTCAGACGTCGATGCCTGCCATCGTTGCCGCTCGATTCTCCTCACCGCTGTATTCCAACGACTGGGTGCTCGCGCAGGGACAGGGCAAGTTGATCCTCGGCGACCGTGGATTCAACATCAACAGCTATGACCTCGATGACGGCAACCTGACCATCCGAGCCTCGAACCTCTTGGCCTTCGAACCAACGCTCGATCTGAAGCAGTCGATCGTGCCCGGATTCCTGACGCTGCTGGGCACCGGCAAGTTCCTGGCGTCGTCCAACGGGCCTGTCATGTTCGCCGATCCACCGTTGCGCATCGACCCCGATGCGCTGGTCGGCTGGGCCGATTGCCCGTCGCCGTCGCACCACTTCGACGCAGGGTGGATGCAAAACTTTCTCGGTGCCGCGCATGGGTTCCTCGGGGCCAACTCCGGCGAAGAGCGTCAGTTCGACTTCACCGGCGCAGGAACCGTGCTCATTCAATCCAGTGAGAAGGTGCTGAACGACGGCCATCTGCTGCGCCACATCGAGTCGCAGACCGTCTCACTCGGGCAGAACAGCTTGCGGACTCTGCACACCACCATCGGTTCGCAACTGCAGCAGCACTGACTTGACTCGCAAGGGCACTATGGAGGGATGACAAACAACGGACCCTTCGGCATCGACCCCGAGGACTTCGATCGCTTCGCCAAAGAAGCGAGCGACGGACTCCGCGACGTCGTCGATCAGGTAGGAAAATTCATCGGGCAATCCGGCGCCGGCGCGCCCTTGGGCGCGTTCTTCGGAGACACCTCGGCACAGAGAATTCCGGAGCCGGCCCCGGAAACCACCGGCGAGACCGGAGATGGTGTCTGGGCGATCTACACCGTCGACTCCGACGGCTCTGCGCACATCGACCAGCTGTATGCGACCGAACTGGATGCTCTGCGCGCCCACAAGGACAATGTGGACCCGGCAAGACGCGTCCGCTTCCTGCCCTACGGCGTCAGCGTCAGCGTGCTGGAAGTCTAGATTCCACCGCATCGGCCGCGTGAGCAATTCCGCCGTGCGCTCGTATGTCGGCGCTGATGTGTGCCAGTCTCGCGGCAAGTGCCGGTGAACTCGCAACGCCTTCGACGGCATGAAGCAACGAGGACGCCGTCACGTTCTCGTCGTCGAGTCGAACGCCGACGCCTAGTTCCTCCAAGGTTGTCGCGTTGCCGAACTGATCGACAGCTTGTGGGATCGCGACGGTCGGCACTGCGAACCACAATGCCTCGGTGCAGCTGCCCATTCCGGCGTGAGTGACGAATGCAGAGGCAGCGGCAAGTACGGCGAGCTGGGGAACGTGCGGTCGGATCTCGATGTTCGACGGCACGGGGCCGAGTTCGTCGGCGTCGACGCGGTGACCGATCGAGATGACCACATGCCAATCCGTTTCGGCAAATGCTTCGATGCACGTTCGGTAGAAGTCGGGTCGCTCGTTGAATCCTGTTCCGAACGACACCAGCAGGACCCTCGCGCCGTCCGTCGGAGGTACCCAGCACGAGTTGGTGAGGCGAGCGAGGTCCATACAAGGTCCGACGAACCGAACGGTGTCCGGTACCCGATCGGCATTGGGTTGCATCACTCGCGGGACAAGGGAGAGGACATCATCGGGGTGCGAGATCCATTGCCATGGATCGGCGTCGATACCGTTTTCTCGCAGCCACGAGGAGTAGGTGCTGTAGTACCTTCTCCCGCTTTCGGATTCGCGAATGTTCACGAGCGCCTCCCCCATGTCTTTTTCGTATCCGTCCCAGGCGACGTAGGTCGGCGAAAGTTGCACGGCCGGAACGCTGTAGCGCCTGCCCAGAACAGGTGCCGGCAACCCACCGATGTCGTAGAGCAGTAGATCCGGCCTGTTTTCGTCGTAGAAGTCGGTGAGGATTGGGAACGTGAAGATGGCCTCATCGAGAAATACCCGCATCGCCGACGCCGGGTCCTCGGGCCAATTTTCTTCCCCCTGAGGCAAGCTCGAAGCAAAGGAAACAAGCTCGATCCCAACGGGTTCGACGAGTTCGGCCACTGCGTCGCCGACGGCGTATGTAACTCGGTGTCCCCGTCGCACGAGTTCGGAGATGAGGCCGAGTGAGGGATAGATGTGACTAGGGGCAGTGCAACCGATCATGCCGATGTGCATGAGTGTCAGAATAGAACTGCAGTGCACAGGCACGCCAACGATTTTCCTTCGGATCGTCATGTGGTCGAATCGGGCCCCGATCGATCTCAGTGCTGGGCGTCGCCCCCCTCCCGTATCGTCCCAGTGTGACTTTCCTGCAGCCGGTGACCCTGTCGAACGATGTCGTGACGCTCGAGCCACTGAGCCACTATCATCTCGAAGGATTGTGTGACGCCGCCCGTGACGGTGAGCTGTGGAACCTCTGGTACACCTCGGTTCCGCACCCCGACGATATGGCAGCCGAGATCGATCGACGATTGGGCTTGCAACAGACGGGGTCGATGTTGCCGTTCACCCTGCGACAAAACGACACTGGCCAGATCCTCGGGATGACGACGTATATGAATGCCGATGCGGCGCACCGAAGGGTAGAGATCGGGTCCACCTGGAACGCTGCATCTGCGCACCGGAGCGGAACGAACGCGGCGAGCAAGCTTTTGCTCCTCAACCATGCCTTCGACGAATTGGATTGCATTGCAGTCGAATTTCGGACTCATTGGATGAATCTCCAGTCACGAACGGCGATTGCACGGCTCGGAGCAAAACAAGATGGGGTTCTCCGCAACCACACGCGAATGCCCGATGGTTCGCTTCGTGACACCGTGGTGTTCTCGATCATAGAGTCGGAGTGGCCCGCGGTGCGCAACGAACTCGACCGCCGGCTCACGCACCATCGCGGTCCCGCGCGGTAGGTTTGCCAATAGCGTCGGCCGGCGCGCACGGGTTCGATCGAAGGTATTGATAGCAGCATGCGGGTTGACGGGCGCGACATACCGGTGACGGGCAGCCTGCTGCAACCGCTGGTACGACGCACCAGTGACATCATGCGGGTCGTTCTGGCACTGCTTCTGCTGTCGACGGTCATCGCCGGTTCGCTCATCACTCGAAATCAGTGGGATGCGCTGGAGAACTCGGTCTCGAACATCGTCGGGGTGCTCAGTCCGGACAAGTCGAATCTGGTGTACGTGCTGTACGGCGTGGCGATCTTGGCGTTGCCGTTCGGAATTCTGATCGGACTGATCGCCGGCCGGGAATGGAAGCTACTTGCCGGGTATGGTGCGGCTGGGCTGCTCGCCGGTCTGGCGTTGTCGATCACCGGTAGCGGAATCTCGACGCCCGCCTGGCACCTCGAAGTCCCCGATCGGCTCGACACCTTTCTTTCCCAGTTCCTGGACGATCCTCGCTGGATCGGCATGCTCGCCGCGGTGCTCACGGTGTCCGGGCCGTGGCTGCCGAAGCGATGGCGGCAGCTCTGGTGGTTCCTGCTCCTCGCGTTCGTTCCGATCCACTTGTTCGTAAGCACTGTCGTGCCTGCCCGCTCACTGTTGGGCCTGTCGGTCGGCTGGCTCATCGGCGCATTGATCGTCCTGGTCGTCGGCACACCAGCCCTCGAAGTGCCGCTCGACCACGCGGTACGTCTCCTGTCCAAGCGCGGGCACATCGTGAACTCCTTGCGCGTGGTGAAACCTGCAGGCCCGGGTCCCCTCGTACTCTCGGCATCGACAGAGGGTGCGGAACCAAATCTGATCGTCGAAATGTATGGGCAAAATCAGCGCAGCGGAGGCGCGTTGCGCCAACTGTGGAGATGGTTGTCTTTTCGCAGCGCAGAGTTCGTTCCACTGCATGGCTCACTGCACCGAGCCGTCGAGCACCGGGCGTTGATGGGCATTGCGATCGGAAATCTGTCCCTCGCGAGCAGTCGCCCGCTGGCGGCATCGGCGCTCGAACGCGGGTGGGCAATGTATGCACATACCGCGCCGATCGGAGTTCCCGTCGACGACACCTCCCCGGACACCCTGGTCAACAGCATCTGGAAGGGCCTGCAGACTCTGCACGGGTTCCAAATCTCCCATGGCGACCTGCGCACCGCAGAGATCAGAAACGACGATGTCAGGGCACTCTTCGGAGGATTCGCGAACGCCGAACTAGGCGCAACCGACGCGCAGATGCAGTCCGACGTTGCGCAGTTGCTGATCACCACTGCTGCGCTGTTCGGCAAGGAACACGCCGTGCGCAGCGCCATCGAGGCGCTCGACGCCGACACTGTTCTTGCGGCATCGGGCAGGCTGACGAAATCGGCGATACCCAAACGCGTACGCGCATCGGTTCCCGACGGCAACGAGGTCATGAAGGCCGTACGTGACGAGGTAGCGAAACAGACCGGCGCCGACAAGATCAAGGCCGAGCAAGTCACCCGATTCTCGCGAAGCCAGATCATTCAACTCGTACTGCTGATCGGCCTCGTCTACGTCGCTTACCCGTTCATCAGCGCGGTGCCCACATTCCTGACAGAGCTGAAGTCGGTGAACTGGTGGTGGGCGCTACTCGGGCTCATCATTTCGGCGCTGACCTACGTCGGCGCTGCCGCAGCATTGTGGGCATGCGCTTCGGGGATGGTGAGTTTCCGCAACCTGACGATCATGCAGCTTGCCAATACGTTTGCCGCAACGACGACCCCTGCAGGCGTCGGCGGCCTCGCACTGAGCGTGCGGTTCCTGCAGAAGGGTGGCCTCGGCGCCGTTCGAGCGACGGCCGCAGTTGCGCTGCAACAGTCCGTTCAGGTGATCACCCACGTCGGACTGTTGATCCTCTTCAGCGTTGCTGCCGGTACGTCGGCGGATCTGGCGCATTTCGTGCCCGACCCGACTGTTCTCTACCTCATCGCCGGTGTCGCGCTCGGCGCCGTGGGCACCTTGCTGTTCGTACCGAAACTGCGCCGATGGCTGCGAAACGACGTGCGTCCCCAGCTCAAGGAACTGTTCGGCGAACTCGGCGACCTCGCGCGCGATCCGAAACGTTTCTCGATCATCGTACTCGGCTGTGCTGCAACCACTCTCGGGGCTGCACTAGCACTCTGGGCGAGCATCGAGGCATTCGGGGGCGGGACCACGTTCATCACGGTCACCGTCGTCACCATGATCGGCGGAACTTTGGCCTCGGCGGCTCCTACGCCTGGCGGGGTCGGGGCCGTCGAAGCAGCCCTGATCGGCGGCCTCGCGGCATTCGGCCTTCCCGCCAGCATCGCCGTTCCATCCGTACTGCTCTACCGAGTGCTCACATGTTGGCTACCGGTGTTCTGCGGTTGGCCGACGCTGCGATGGCTGACCGAGAAGGACATGGTCTGATCCGCCGTCTGGTCTACGCCACCTCGGCAGTCGCTCACGATGCGTTTCCCGAGAAAAACGCATCGCGCATACACTTTCTTCGGCTGTAACCGGCAGCTTGATTCTGTTTCGGCCGTCGAACAGCCCACTCACTGGTACCTTTTCTTGACAGGTCGGGGACCTGAGGATACGAACGATCGGCCGTTGCATGGACAAGAAAGTTCCCGAGTACCGGCAGGTCCCGCATGAAAGGCTGTCGATCGGTGACCGGCAAGCTCGCGTTCCAAGAAGAGTTCCCTGACTCCTGGGCTTCCCGCACAAAGGACGCCGACACAGTGGGGCTCCGCGCGACGGAATCTCGGACTTTCGAAGCTGCCGACTACTCTTTCAGGGTTCGCCCCCCGAACAGTGAGCGGTGGGCGAAGGCACTCATCGGTTCATTGACATTGTCGTTCGGACTGTCAGGAATCCTGCTGGTTCCGTCGGGACAGTTGACTCTTCCCGCCGCAATCCTCGTATCGCTCGCCAGTGTGAGCACCGTCCCCGTCGCACTCCGCTGGTTTCTCGGACCATGGCCTCGTCCGATTCTGATCAAGGCGTTCATCATCTGGGCTGACCTCGGGATCCTGGCAGTGATGCTGCTACCCAATTCGCCATTGCTCGCGATGTCGAGTTCGGCAATGTTCGCCATCGTCGCCCTCTTTGCCATCATCGGGACGTCGTCGAGAGTGCTCGGCATCCATCTCGCGTGTGCTTTCACGGCACTGTTGTTTACGGCTGGAATGTCGATACTCGACGGGGCAGACCCTTGGACAGTGTCCTCGCTCGCCGTCACAGTTGCATCGATGTTCGTGATGCCGTTCGCCCTTCGTCCTTACATTCGCTACCTTCGGGAACGCGCAGACGGAGCGTTGCGGGATCCGCTGACCGGGCTGTGGAACCGCCGTGGGCTGTTCCACGCGGTGGGATACCTCAATACCCTCAATGCCTCGCCGATCCACGAGACGCGCTACATCGGCGTGGTCGTGATCGACATCGACAGGTTCAAGGCCATCAACGCACGATTCGGGCACCCCTCGGGCGATGCGGTGTTGACAGAGGTGGCGAGCCGATTGCTACACGCTGCGTCCGCCGATGCGGTGGTGTCACGGTTGGGCGGCGACCAATTCGTATGTGTTCACATCGGCTGCCGCAACAAGGTCGACGACGCCGAGACCCGGATCCGCGCCAGACTCGAAGAATCGTTCAGCGGCCCGCCGTTCACCACGAGCATCGGATCGGCCGGCGACAGCCTGATCTGTGGAGACAGCACGGGCGCACCCATGCGGCGGTTGATTGCACTGGCCGATATCGAGATGTACCGCGAGAAGGAAAATCCGGTGGGGGCGGCGAACCACCTTCGCTTGGATCCGCTCGGCATACGGGATCGAATCGATGCGCTCATCGAATCGGGCGGGCCCTCGATCGTGTTCCAACCGATCTGCGACACCGTGACCCGAGCCGTGGTCGGGTACGAGGCACTGTCCCGCTTTCCGTTCGGTCACGGTTCGCCGTACATCTGGTTTCGCGACGCGACGCTTGCCGGTGTCGGTCCGCGTCTCGAACTCGCCGCGATCGATACGGCACTACGCGCAATGGCAGGCCTTCCCGCCGATGCTTTCGTCTCGGTCAACGCCTCGGCCGAAACCATCAGGACGACCGACATGCTGGCCCGCCTGCGACCACATATAGGCACGCGCACAATCTATTTGGAGATTACCGAGCACGAACGGGTCGACGACTACCGCGCTGTTGCCCGATCCGTCGAAGACCTCAGAGCCGCAGGCGTCAAAATATCCGTCGACGACGTCGGAGCAGGATTCGCCGGACTCCGCCAAGTCGTGGAACTCGAACCCGACACGCTGAAACTGGACTATTCACTCGTCCACGGCGTGGACCTGGATCCGGCCCGCAGGGCGGCCGTAGCGTCGCTCACTACGTTCGCACAGGAAGTCGGCGCGACGCTGATCATGGAAGGTGTCGAGACCGACGGCGAACTGCGCGTCGCCGTCGAACTCGGCATCGACATGGTGCAGGGCTACCTCACCGGCCGGCCGGTATCTGTCGAACCGGCCGGACTCGAGTAACTACCTAGACCGCGTTGGCGATCGTGTACTTCGTCAAGCCCGGCGCTCCGGCGAGGAGTGGGGCCAGATCGGTGATCTTGCCTGGACCGGCGCGGAAATCGCGGTACTTCGCGTCAGCTTCGGCGGAGTCCCAGCGCTCGTATGCGATCCAGTGCGTCGGATCGGCTTCGTCGACGAGAACGTCGACTCCTAGGCACCCCTCGAATGCCCTCGTCTCGGCGAGCACACGGGCGAGAACGACTTTGGCGTCGTCGAGTGCTTCGGGCTTGAACTTCAGATCGAGCAGGGCGATGAGCGCCATTCGGTTCTCCAAATCGACAGTGAAAACGTACGAGCTTCGAACTACTTCTCCAGCCTACCGATCGCTCATACGACGTCCCGTAGGACTTTCGCGTCGCCGCTGAAACTCCGCACCCTCTCATCGAGCCACACCTGCGCAGGCACTCCGCCGCCGAGCAGTTCACGAGCCAACGCCGGGTCCTCGCCGATCGGTGTGTCGCTCCCGGCGATGACGACGTTCCCGTAACGGCGCCCCTTCAACATCGCCGGATCCGCGATGATCACCGTGTGCGGAAAGACCTGTCCGATAGTGGCGGCTTCGCGACGGGTCCTCATCAGGTCACGGGTGTCGCCGCAGTTGACGACGTAGATGCCGCGCGGGGCGAGTACGCGTCGCACCTGTTCGGTGAATTCCAGAGTCAACAGCGATTCCGGAGTGGCACTTCCAGCAAAAACGTCGCGGACGATCACATCTCGACTGTCCTCGGTCAGCGTCTCGGTCACCGCACGGGCCTCACCGACTCTGATACGTAGCATCGGCGCGCGCGGGAGATCGAACCATTCGCGTACCAACTCGGCAAGCTTGCCGTCCAGCTCGACGACGACCTGTCTTGCATCGGGATACTCCGCAGCGAAATAGCGTGCGAGAGTGCAGGCGCCACCACCGAGATGCAAAGTGCGCAGCTTGGAGCTCGAAAATGTATGGTAGCGAACAAGTCCCGCCATCCAACGCATGTACTCGAAATCCAGCTGCGACGGGTCGTCCATATCGATGTGCGAACTCGGCACACCGTTGACATGCACCATCCAGCCGTCCGCGGTCAGAGTGTCGCGCACCAGTTCGCAAGTACCGGTGTCGATGTCGTAGACCCCGACCTTCGGCCCTGTCTGCTTTTCCGGCCGTGTCTTCTTATTGGCCATGCCCTGCCTTCTTCTCGAGAATACTGCTTGCGGTCACGTCGGCCACCACGCGTACCGCCCTGTCGTGGATGCCGTCGATGTCACCGGAGAATCCGAGAACTCGGACCGCGGCGGTTGCAATGAGCGGAGCGTGTTGCAGGCCGGCCGAGCCTCGACCGTTTTCTGTATCGGCCCGGCCGTTCACTACCGTCTCGACAAGTCGAAACGGTAGCTCTTCGGTGCCGGCGGACACGTCGGACTCGAGCTCTTGCACGACCCCACCAGCGATGGCGGCATACAGATTCATCAGCGTGAAGCGGCTCTCCCTGAACGAGGCGAACCGATCGGTCCGAAGCTCGGGCAGCAGATAGAGCGCACCGAGGTTCCAACGGGAACGACTGAGCTGATCGGCATCGAACCAGGCCATCGCGTACATCTTCACCACCGCCGACTCGTCGGCACCCCGGATGCCCTGACCGACGGCGAGCGGCTCGTCGACGGTCCCGCTGAGCAGTGAATCGAGGATGTCGTCCTTGTTCGAAAAGTGGTGATAGAGCGAGGCCTGCCGCAGTCCAACGGCGTCGGCGATCATGCGTGTCGAGGTATTGGTGTACCCGCGGGTGGTGAAGAGCTCGGCGGACGCGTCGAGGATCTCTTCGCGTGCGGTGTCACCCGGACGTTTCTTGGTGGCAAGCCTCGGCCTCCCGGCACCGGTAACGGACATAGGTCCATCCTGTCAGCAATCCGCACCAGTGAGATTCCTGTCATCTGATCGAAATAGACGAAACAAGCTCGTTTCGCGACGGTCACCAGCCGGGCACAACGGCACGCAAAACTATCAACTGACAGAAACCGCACCGGCACTCCCGCACCTGTCGACGCAGACGGGCGGTCCTCTCAACTCTTGTACGGAGACAAAGACATGAGCTCGACTACTCTGCCCTCGCCCGGGGAAAAGGCACCGTCGTTCGGCACCGACCACTCGGACCTCGCCGCACTCGGGTACGACCAGCAACTGCATCGCAGTCTTGGCAAGTACGCGTCGTTCGCCGCCGGTTTCTCGTTCGTATCGATTCTGACCACAATCTTCCAGCTCTTCGGCCTCGGCTTCAGCTTCGGTGGCCCGGCGTTCTTCTTCACCTGGCCGCTGGTGTTTCTGGGCCAGTTCATGGTGGCACTGAATTTCGCCGAACTTGCTGCGCGATATCCCATTTCGGGTGCCATCTACCAATGGTCCAGGCGCATGGGTGGCGAAATCATCGGTTGGTTCGCCGGATGGTTCATGATCATCGCGCAGATCGTCACGGCGTCGGCAGCCGCAATCGCGCTGCAGGTCGTCCTGCCCAGCATCTGGAGCGGATTCCAGTTCGTCGGAGAAGACACAGCCCTGACCTCCGCCGACGGCGCCGCCAACGCCGTAATTCTCGGTTCTATCCTCCTGGTGCTCACCACCACGATCAACTGCATCGGCGTCAAGTGGATGTCGCGGATCAACAGCATCGGTGTCACCTGCGAGATCGTCGGCGTCATCGCCCTCGTTCTCGTCTTCTTCACGCACGCCGAACGCGGACCTCAGGTCGTCTTCGACACCGGCGCACCCGGCACCGATTCAGGATACATCTGGGCCTGGATCGTCTCCGGTCTCATGGCTGCATACGTCATGGTCGGCTTCGGCTCAGCCGGTGAACTTGCCGAAGAGACACACAATCCTCGACGCGTGGCACCTCGCACGATCCGGCTCGCACTCTCCGCGTCCGCTCTCGGCGGTGGCCTGATGATCGTCGGCGCTTTGATGGCCGCACCTTCTCTCACCGACGGAAACCTTGCGACGCAGGGCCTTCCGTATGTCATCGACTCCATCCTCAGCTCCCCGTGGGGCACGGTACTGCTGATCGACGTGGCCATCGCCGTCTTCATCTGCACCCTCGCGATCCAGACAGCGGCATCACGGTTGATGTTCTCCATGGCTCGCGACGGCCGTCTGCCCGCGTCGACCATTCTCTCCAAGGTCAACTCCCGCACCGGCACCCCTATCGCGCCCTCGGTGCTGATCGGATTCGCCTGTGTGGCAATCCTTGCCGTCAACGTAGGTAACTCGGCGATCTTCACCACCTTGTCGAGCGTCTGCATCGTCCTGATCTACCTGGCCTACTTGATGGTGACCGTGCCACTGCTGATGCGACGCCTCGAGGGATGGCCGCACGGCGGTCGTCGGGCAACGCCCATCTCTGCAGAGGAGAAGTTCTTCACCCTCGGTAGGTTCGGTATCCCGGTGAATATCGCCGCGGTCCTCTACGGCGGGCTGATGGTGATCAATCTTTCCTGGCCGCGCGCCGAGATCTTCAATCCCACCGGTGAATTTCCGCTTCTGCAGTGGGCGGCGCCGCTCACGGTGATCGCAGTAGTGCTGGCCGGAATCGCCTGCTTTCCGCGCGGCCGAACACACCCCAAGCCAGTCACGATCGGAGCCTGAAGACATGAGCACCGCAACCACTCTCGCCGCCAGGGAACATGCTCGGAGCCAGGCAGAGAAAGTCTCCGCCCCGACTGCCCCCGACGGCGTCACCGAACTCACCTGGGCCGAATCGGTACCCGGCGGAAGCTACACCACCAGAGTTCTCGCTCGCGGCACCCGAGTACGACTGCGCGACGTCGACGGTGCCGCGTGTGCCAATCTGCTGCTGTACCGCGCAGACGCCCCGTGGGAGCGACTCAATACCGCGGATACCGTCAAAGTTCCGTGGAACGCATACCTCGGAATCGGGCACCCATTGCTCTCGGATCAGGGACGAGTGCTCGCCACGATCGTCGCCGACAGTTCGTCCCGGCACGACGCACTCTGCGGTACAACGTCTCTGACCACCAATCGCACCAAGTACGGTGACGGATCGTTGCACGGGGCATCGTCTGCCGGTCGTGAACTGCTCACGGTGGCAGCTGCCAAGAACGGCCTTCAACCACGCGACCTGCCCTCGTCGATCTCGTTCTTCCACGGTGTACGCGTCGAAGCCGACGGACACCTGCACTCGACGGGCAACGCGGGATGCGGCACCGAAGTGGACCTCCTCATCCACCTGCCGGTAGTCGTG
Organism: Rhodococcus sp. 1168; assembly: GCF_002091955.1. Taxonomy (GTDB): domain Bacteria; phylum Actinomycetota; class Actinomycetes; order Mycobacteriales; family Mycobacteriaceae; genus Rhodococcoides. The sequence continues at coordinate 115,927 of NZ_MKKY01000035.1, forward strand.
CTGCTGGCCAACACCGCGCACCCACTCGATCCGTCACCGAGTTTCGACACAACAGCGCTCGAGGTGCTGGCCTGGCAAGCATCGGAAGAGCTCGACGACCTGCCCAACACCGACCCCGAGTATCTTCGCGCTGTCGCCAACACAGAAGACGCTTGGAACGCCACACACGCGAAAGGCGCACGATGACAATCACTCTCGAATCGAGCACAATAGTGCTGGACCAGATCGCCGACGCCTTCGGCCCATGGTCTGCCGTCGTGAAGGCCGGCGACCTGCTGACCATCGTCGATCTGCACGGCAACCAGGCCGTCGACACGCTGGTCTACGCGGCGCACGATCACGCCATCCGCTATAGCGCGGCCGCAACCGTGGTTGCGCAGCAGAATCTCTTTCTCACCACTGGCAGCGTGCTGCGCAGCGATGATTCGACGGCGTTGATGACGATCGTGGCCGACGAAGTCGGCAATCACGATACGGTCGGCGGTGCCTGCTCACAGGAATCGAACACACTACGGTACGGGCATCACACGCAACATCAACACGCTTGCGTCGAGAACTTCCTGGCCGAAGGATCCAAGTGGGGCCTCGGCAAGCGAGATCTGGTGTCCAACATCAACTTCTTCATGAATGTACCGGTCGATGCCGATGGGACACTCGGAATCGTCGACGGGTTGTCGGCACCTGGCAAATCACTGACGCTGCGAGCCGAGGTCGACACCCTGGTACTCGTCTCGAACTGCCCGCAAATCAACAACCCTTGCAACGGATTCGACCCCACCGCAGTCCGCATGATCGTGACCCGGCCATGATCTCGACCGACAGCACGCGAGCAAAGATGACAGTACTGCGACCGGGGATGCTGACCACGGTTCAGGACTGGCCCGGACGCGTCGGATACTGGAAGGTCGGGGTGCCGCCGTCAGGGCCGATGGACGACCTCTCGTTCCGCCTCGGCAACGTGGCCCTCGGCAACCCCGAGGGCGCACCGGGACTCGAATCTGCCATGGCTGGACCAGCACTGAGCTTCGACACCGATACCTGGGTGTGCGTCACCGGTGCCGAAGCTCGGGTCCGCATCGACGGTGTCGACATGGCGCAGTGGCGTCCGGTATTGGTCCCGGCCAATGCGACGCTCGATGTGGGGACGACGACCGGTGCCGGCTTACGCGTGTACGTGCTCGTCCAAGGCACCATCGACGTCGAACCGTACCTGGGTAGTGCATCGACGTTCACGCTCGGCAAATTCGGTGGACACCGAGGTGGAACCCTCAGCGAGGGAGACATTCTGGAAATTTCGACGCCGAACGACGCCGCCGAACGCATTACTTGCATTCCTTCCGAACACCGACCGGCACTGACGACGAGGTGGAGCATCGCCGTCACCGAGGGACCGCACGGGGCACCGGAGTTCTTCACGCGCGCAGACCTGGACACGTTGTTCGCCACCGACTACGAGGTTCACTTCAACTCCGATCGCACCGGCGTCCGACTCATCGGGCCGAAACCGGAGTGGGCACGCACGGACGGCGGCGAGGCGGGGCTTCACCCGTCGAACATCCATGACAATGCCTACTCGGTCGGCGCACTCGACTTCACCGGCGACACCCCTATTCTGCTCGGCCCGGACGGCCCCAGCCTCGGCGGATTCGTCTGCCCGGTCACCGTCGTCGCGGCCGAAAGATGGAAGCTCGGGCAGCTCAAAGCGGGGGATACGGTCCGGTTCGTACCCGTGCGGGCAGCCCACGCTGCTCCGCTCGGCGCGCTCGGTGTCGCACGCCGCGCGTCGTTGCCGTTCGTCTTCTCGAGCGGTGGTGACGGCGACGACGGCGTCCTTGCCCGGCGCAAGGCAGAGACTTCCGTGACCTACCGCCGCTCGGGAGATGACAACGTGCTCGTGGAGTACGGGGACATGAAGCTGGACCTCGCGCTCCGCGCCCGCGCACATGCACTGCACCAGCGCATCGAGGCGATATCCCCGAAGGGACTGCTGGACCTGACACCGGGCATCCGCTCGCTACAGGTCAAAGTGGATCCGGACGTCCTTTCGATCGACACAGTGATGGGTCTGTTGGCCGAGGTGGAAGATGATCTACCCGCCGCTTCGGAGCTCGTGGTCCCGAGCCGTACCGTTCGGATGCCGTTGTCCTGGGACGACCCGTCGACCCGCGAAGCAATTGCGCGCTACATGCACGGCGTGCGAGCGGATGCACCGTGGTGCCCGTGGAACATCGAGTTCATCCGACGAATGAACGGACTCGATTCCGTCGCAGACGTTTTCGACACCGTCTTCGCGGCCGACTACATGGTTCTCGGTCTCGGCGACGTCTACTTGGGCGCACCCGTTGCGACTCCGCTCGATCCGAGGCATCGGCTGGTCACCACCAAGTACAACCCGGCGCGGACCTGGACACCGGAGAACGCCGTCGGGATCGGTGGGGCATACCTGTGCATCTACGGCATGGAAGGCCCGGGCGGATACCAGTTCGTCGGCCGGACCACGCAGGTGTGGAATCACCGGTACCCGGAGCAGTCCGGACCGTTCGAGCGCGAATCTCCCTGGTTGCTGCGATTCTTCGACCGAATCTCTTGGTACCCAGTCGAACCCGAGGAGCTGCTGGACCTTCGCGCCGACACTTCGGCCGGACGCGGTGGAGGTGTCGAGATCGTCGACGGTGAATTCTCACTCGCCGAACACGAGCAATTCCTCGCGTCGAACAGTTCCTCGATCGAGAAGTTCAGGGCCTCGCAGGCAGTCGCCTTCGACGCCGAACGTACAGCGTGGTCCGCAGCAGGCGAGTTCACGACAAGGGGTGATTCCGATGCAGCAGCATGACATTTCGGAGCGAGTACGACAGGCGTACAAGCGCATTGCCGAGGTGGACCGACCCGAAATCTGGATCACCCTACGCGACGAGGACGACGTACTGGCCGATGCCGCAACTGTCGATACTGCCCTCCCACTGGCCGGGCTACTGGTGGCTGTCAAGGACAACGTCGATGTTGCAGGTCTGCCAACCACCGCAGCGTGCCCGGAGTTCGCCTACACTCCCGATCGCACCGCCACGGCCGTAGCGCGACTGGTCGAGCAAGGCGCTGTGATTCTCGGCAAGACCAACCTGGATCAGTTCGCCACCGGTCTCGTCGGGACGAGAAGTTCGTACGGCGCAGTCCGTTGCGCCTGGGATCTAGAGCGGGTGTCCGGTGGATCAAGTTCGGGGTCGGCAGTCGCCGTCGCTCTCGGAATCGCAGACATCGGCATCGGCACCGACACAGCAGGTTCCGGCCGGGTCCCGGCTGCATTCCACGGCCTCGTCGGCGTCAAGACAAGCCCGGGAATCGTCCCGACGACCGGCGTCGTCCCAGCCTGTATCGACTTCGACTGCGTGACAGTACTCGCTGTCGACCTCGAGACCGCGACCCTGGCCACGCAGGTCATGACCGGCTACGACGACGCCGACCCACGTAGCCGGCGTTGGCCCGCGGACGTGCGGTTGTCTGCGAACACTGTTCCTCACATTGCCGTTCCGCGAGCAGAAGATCTCGAGCAACTTTGCCCAGATTACCGAGAAGCATTCGATCGCCAGGTGTCTCGTCTGGAAGCGAAGGGATTCACGCACTCCGAGATAGACATTTCCCCATTGCTCGACGCGGCCACCCTACTGTACGACGGTGCCATCGTCGCGCAACGATTCTCGGCCGTAGGTGCTTTCGTCGAAAGGAACAGGTCCAGTTGCGATCCGACAGTTGCGCAGATCATCCTGAATGCCGCCGAGCCGTCGGCGCATCGATACGTCGACGATGTCTCTGTTCTCGAACGCACGAAGCGGTTCGCGGTAGCGTTGCTCGACGGGTTCGACGGACTGCTACTGCCGACCACCACCGAGCATCCGACAATTGTTGCGGTTCAGGCTGATCCAGTGTCCATCAACCGGCGAATGGGTACCTTCACCAACTTCTGCAATCTGTTGAACATGGCCGCCGTCGCTGTCCCCGGCACCCCCACGAGGAGTGGTGCCCCGTTCGGGGTCATGTTCGTCGTACCCGAGTTTCACGACCAGATCGCCATCGACCTTGCTGCGCGACTCATCGGAACACCTTCGCCGTCGCTCGTCACCGACGGCCATGACGTACTCGTTGTCGGTGCACATCTCGAAGGCTTTCCGGTTCACCATCAACTGACCGATCGCGGCGCGCGATACCTCGGCGAAGTCCACACATCCGACGCCTACCGCATGGTCGACCTGGGAACGACGCCCGCGAAACCGGGCTTGGTGCGCCACCACACAGGGGAGGGTTCGGCAATTGTCGGCGAGCTCTATCGAATGTCCGCCGCCGGACTCGGAACCTTCTTGGCCGCTCTGCCCGCACCGATGGGTCTGACGTCGGTCGAGCTGTCCGACGGGCGCTGGGTCACCGGCTTCTGCTGCTCGCACGAAGCGGGCGAAGCAGGCATCGACGTCACCGAGTTCGGTGGTTGGCGGGCGTACATGGCTTCGGTGAGCGGTGGCTCGTTGGACCGCGCACCCTTGTTGTAAACCGAACGGCCGTGCTCGGACGCAGATGTAGCGAGCAGCTTTGGAAAAAGGGTGCGCGCTCTCAGCGTGGGCGCCCACAGCACAGCCCGTTGTCCGTTGACCCCGCACCAGTGTCATGTCCACCTCTCGCTGATGTCGATGACGGCGCGACCCGTGAACTCACCGCGCCGTAGTGCGTCCACCACTGTCGTGACCTCGCTGATTGGAACCTCGACGCAGATGCTTTGCAGGTTGCGCGGCTTGAGCTCGCTTTCGATTCGCTGCCAAAGCGCGCGACGGGAGGCGATCATCATTTGTACCGAGTCGATACCGAGCAGACCCACCCCTCGCAGAATGAACGGCATCACTGTGGTCTCGAGAGCGATACCGCCGTTCAACCCGCTGGCGGTGACGACTCCACCGTAATTCATGGTGCTCAGAATATCGGCAAGGGCTGCGCCGCCGACGCAGTCGACGGCTGCGGCCCACCGGCTCCGACCCAGCGGCCTACGTTTGGCGTCCGGGTCCAGCGGTAGGCGGCCGATCACCTCGGTGGCACCCAGTTCATGCAGGCGCGGCGTGGCATCTGGCTTACCGGACGAGGCAACCACTTCGAAGCCCTTCGCCGACAACAGATCGATGCTCGTCGATCCGACGCCACCTGTAGCGCCGGTGACGACGACCGGACCGGAGTCGGGGGTGACGCCCCATTCGAGGATTGCGGCCACGCTCATCGCGGCGGTGAAGCCGGCGGTGCCGATGGTGGCAGCTTCCCGCAGCGTGAGTCTGTCGAGCTTCACAGTCCATGCCGCCGGCACGACGGCCTCCTGCGCGTAACCGCCGTCACGGGCGGTTCCAATCCCGTATCCGTGGGCGATCACATTGTCGCCGACCTGGAAGTCCGGCGAGGTTGATTCGGAGACGACACCAGCGATGTCGATGCCGGGGACGATCGGATACTCACGAACGACGCCGCCTCCGGGAGTGAAGGCGAGAGCGTCTTTGAAGTTGATGCTGGAATAGCGGACTTGGATGCGTAGCTCATCGGCTCCGAGGGCCTGCTGCTCGAGCTCTCGGACCTCCGGATGGATGGTTCCATCGGTGAGGACGGCGGTAAGGGCGAGGTAAGTGGACATTGAAGCGTTTCCTCCTTGGATATTCGATTTCGATGTGGTCTCGTGCGGGGACCGATTCAGCGATTTGTTGCTTTGAGTGTGGATATCAGATCGTCGACGACCGAAGCGTTTTCGATAGTCGGTGGAATATCAGGCTTGTCTCCGTCGAGGATCTGTCGCAGACAACGGCGCACTATCTTCCCTGAACGTGTCTTGGGTAGAGCGGCAACGATGTCGATGCCGCCCAGTGAGGCGATCGGTCCGACCTGATGACGGACCAGCTCTTGGATCTGCGTGCGCAGTTCTTCGACCCGGTCCACGTGGTCGAGCTCCGGCACGACGACTGCATAAGGACGCTGCCCTTTGAGATAGTCGCTGACCCGAACGACCGCGCATTCGGAAACACCCGGATGTTCGGCTATGGCCGCCTCGATCTGTCCCGACGACATCCGATGCCCGGCGACGTTCATCACGTCGTCAGTGCGGCCGAGAATGTATACGTACCCGTCCTTGTCGATATGGCCGCCGTCCCCGGAGTCATAGTATCCGGGGTGCTGGTTCAGATATGCCTTCGCCAGGCGGGCTTCATCACCCCACACGTTGGTCATGAAGCCGGGCGGCAACGGCAACCGCAGGCACACAGCACCTTCCTGCCCGGACTCGACCTCGTTCCCGTCGCTGTCGAGGATCGCCACGACGAAACCGGGGACCGGCTTTGTCGATGCACCTAGTCTGGGCGGAAAGTAAGTCAGGCCGAGGAAGTTCGACACCACCGGCCAGCCCGTCTCGGTCTGCCACCAGTTGTTGATCACCGGAGCGGACTGCACCTGGCCGAGCCACCGCTGGGTGTCGGGGTCCAATCGCTCTCCCGCGAGAAAAATTCCGCGCAGCGTGTGCAGGTCCCGCCGAACGAGCAGAGCAGCCTGCGGATCTTCTCGCCGGATCGCCCGCATCGCAGTGGGCGCGGTGAGCAGCACGTTGACGCCATACCGCTCGATGATGTCCCAGAAGACTCCGGCGTCGGGGGAGCCAACCGGTTTGCCCTCGAACAGCACGGTGGTGGCACCGGTTAGAAGTGGCGCGTAGACGATGTAGGAGTGCCCCACCACCCAGCCGATGTCACTGGCGGCGAAGACGACGTCGCTGGCCTCGATGCCGTAGACATGCTTCATCGACCACTGCATGGCGACGGCGTGGCCGCCGTTGTCACGGACGATCCCCTTCGGCTTCCCGGTGGTGCCGGATGTGTACAAGATGTACAGCGGATCGGTAGCAACGACCGGGACGCAGCTAGCCGGCTCGGCAGCCTCGAGCAGTTCGGTCCATCCATGTTCCGGCCAGTCGACCCCGCGCCCAGCGGGGGGCTCGATCTGTGGTCGGTTCACCACGACGACGTTCCCGGGACGGTGTTGCGCCTCAGTGAGCGCGGCGTCGAGCAACGGCAGGTAGGGCACGATTCGGCCGGGCTCCAGGCCACCGGTCGCAGTGACGATGACGGCCGGCCGCGCGTCATCGATGCGGGAGGCGAGCTCGGCCGCGCCGAAGCCGCCGAAGACCACTGCATGTACGGCACCCAGGCGCGCACAGGCCAGCATCGTGATGACCGCTTCGGGAATCATCGGCAGGTAGATCAGGACCCGGTCGCCCCGGCCCACGCCCAGGCCGGCGAGGGCGCCTGCCGCCCGCGATACCTGCTCGAGAAGCTCACGGTAGCTGTAGACGTACTCCTGGCCGGTAGCGGCCGAGATGTACGCGAGTGCCGGCGCATCACCGCGACCAGCGTCGACATGCCGATCCAGGGCGTTGTACGCGGTATTGAGAGTCGCCCCTGGGAACCAATCGACCAGGCCGTTCGGGTTCTCCTCATAGGGACGCTTCGGCTCATCGATCCAGGTGATTGCACGTGCCGCTGTCATCCAGAAGTCGCCCGGGTCCCGGCTGGCGTCATCCATCGTCGCGGTGTAAATCTTGAGCGGTGCGGCCGCGTCGCGCTCAGGCATCGAGGAACCTGGCCGGACGCTTCTCCAGGAAAGCTGTCATGCCTTCGGTCTGGTCACTGAACGCGAAAAGCGAATGGAACCAGCGACGTTCGAAGAGCAAACCCTCCGCCAGCGAGGTCTGGTCGGCCCGCAGGACACATTCTTTGGCCGCCCGCGCCGCACGCGGAGAGAATCCGGCTATCTGCCGGGCGATGACACGAGCCTGCTCGACTACCTCATCGTCGGGGACAACGCGGCTGATCAGACCAATCCGGTGGGCTTCGTCGGCATCGATTCGGCGCCCGGTAAGGATCAGGTCCATCGCCTGGGCTTTGCCCACGATTCGGGTCAGCCTTTGCGTTCCACCAATCCCAGGGATGATGCCCAGTGCGATCTCCGGCTGGCCGAAGGACGCACTCGCGCCGGCGATGAGAATGTCGCACATCATGGCGATTTCGCAGCCGCCCCCGAGCGCGAACCCGTTTACCGCGCCGATGGTCGGGATGGGCAGGTCGGCTAGTCCTTCCCATAAGGCGAGGTGGTTGGCGTCGTTCATGCTTCCGAAAGTTTGGTCGCGCATCTCGGCGATGTCCGCGCCGGCAGCGAAAGCGCGGCCGTTGCCAGTCAGCACCAGCACGCGCGCACCGGATCGGGTTGCCTCGCGCAGTGCCTTGGAGAATTCGGTCATCATCGCTGAGTTCAGAGCGTTCAGCGCTTCCGGCCGGTCCAAGGTCAGTTGGGCGATGCCATCGTCGTCGACGGTCAGGGTGAGAGTGTCGAAATTGGCCATTGGTTCACAGACTTCTTTCTGGTCGCGTATGTGCAAAATGCACCGAATTCTTTGCATGGCTGCGATTTTCTTCACGGGTGGTCTGCATTCACCATCCGGGCCGAGCTGCCCGGCTCACGGCTCGATGGTGTCCGCGTCAACCAATCCCGAGCTGAATGAGGGCCAGCAAGGTTGCCATGATCGCAATGGCGACAGCCGGCGGGTCCAGGTGCATACGGCAGCGCTCCAGGACCAGTCTCGCCCAGACTTCTGCGAGCACCGAGGCGAGGAGGCCTGAGCCGACGGCGGCGAGCAGAATCAGCGTGGCCTCGTCGGTGTGCGCAGCAGCGACGCCGGCGGTCAACGCCGCGGGCAGCGTGATGTGGTGGGTCACCGGCACCGCTTTACCGAAGACGAGAGCGAGCAGTGTAAGCGCTGACGCGCCGTAAAGGAACAGGCCTGCCATCGGCCGGGACTCCTCCGGCCAGGCTAGATAGACCGATCCGGCCACCGCGCCGGCGACGGCGCCGATAGTGAGCACCGCGGCGGCATTGTGCTGCCAGGGCAGCCATTGTTGGCGTATGGCAGCGGGCTTGCGCGCCCATAGGGCGGCGGCGATCAGCGCAGTGAGCACCACACTGACCGCGAGCGAATCCATCATCGCAATTTCTTTGCCATCAGAGGTATGGACGGCAGGGACACTACCGGCAAGGCGAGCCAGGAACTGGCCCAGCACGCCGAATAAAGCGCCGACACCAACGATGGACATGTTGTTATACGTGATCAGCGGCTGCGCGATATCACGCGCAGAGTCGTGACGACGGATGTAGGTGGCATAAGCGGCGGCCGCTGCACCGCTGGCGAACATCACATGGGGGCCGAAAACGGGACCGAAAGCGAGGCCCCCGACCAGCGTGGTGTCCGGATCGACCGATGCCAGCAGGGTGGCGACCACGACGATGACACCCATCAGGGCGAAGCCCCCCAGCGCACCCAGTGCCGCTCCCAAGGCGCCGCCACCCGCGGCGCCGACGAACTCACTCAGTGTGAGCGTCATGTGAAGCCCTTCAGTCGTAGTGTCACGGAGACAGCCGGATACGCGGTGGTGGCAGCACCGTCTACATGGCGCTGCCACCACCGCGTGGCCGGGTAGCGGTCAGTGCTGGTGCTTGATGATTCCGCGAATGTTCTTGCCTGCCAACAAGTCGGCGTAGCCCTCGTTGACTTGATCGAGGCTGTACTCCTTGGTGATCAGCCCGTCGAGCTCGAGCTTGCCGTCGACGTACATGCGAATGAGCTTCGGAATGTCGTAGGCCGGGTTGCAATCGCCGAAGAGCGAGCCCTTGATGGTCTTGCGGAAGTAGCTCATCTCGGTACTCGGCACCTTGACGGTCACCTCGTCGATACGGTTGAGCGCAGTGAGCACCATGACACCGCAGCGTCCGATCATCGACAGCCCGTCGCTGACCTGCTGGTCGGTGATCAGGTCCGTGGTGATGATCGCCGAATCGCCACCCTGTCCGTTGGTCAGGTCGTCGATGGCCGTCTTGGCCTCGGCAGCGGTCTCGAAGGCCAGGGTGGCACCGAGTTCGATTGCCTTGTCGCGCTTGTTCTTCAGCGGGTCGATGGCAATGATGTGCTGAGCGCCGGCATGCTTGGCTCCCTGCACGGCATTGATGCCGATGCCGCCGATACCGAAGATGGCAACGACGTCACCGGGCTTGGTCTCTGCGGCGTACACAGCCGAACCCCAGCCGGTGGGAACACCGCAGCCGACCAGTACGGCCTTGTCGAGGGGGATGTCGTCGTCGACCTTGACGACCGAGTACTGGTTGATCACGTTGTACTGGCTGAAGGTGCCCAGGGTGCACATTGCGCCGTACGTTCCGCGGGGCCCGCTGATGGGCCAGCGAGGGCCTTCCAGGTGGCCATCGAGCATTGCGGCGTTCATGTCGCAGACCGAGCTACGTCCAGTTGCGCAGTACTTGCACCGGCCACAGGTAGGGGTGAACGAGCAGACGACGTGGTCGCCCGGCTTGACCCTGGTGACGCCCGGCCCGACTTCTTGGATGATTCCCGCGCCCTCGTGGCCGAGAACCATCGGAAGGCGGGCGATCGTGTCCCCGATGGAGATGTGTACATCGGAGTGACACAGGCCGCCGTAGAGGTACTGGATCAGCACTTCGTTGGGGCCGGGCTTTTCGAGCGTGAGCTCTTCGATCTCGATGGGCTTGCCCGGCTCGATGACGACAGCTGCGAGGGTTTTCATTTCGGTTCCTTCGGTTGGCCGCGGCCACTCCCGGGTGGGAGCGGCTCGGAAGTTCTGTTTTGTTCTTCGGCGGCAGCGCACATGCGCCGTCGAGGATGTTGGTGACGCGTCTGCTAGGAGCGCTTGAGGTTCACAACGTGAACGTTGGTGAACTCTTCGATTCCGCTCCGGCCGAACTCCGCACCCAGACCGGACTGCTTCACGCCACCGAACGGCACGTCCGGGGTGAGCTGGAAGTGGTGGTTGATCCAGCTCGTGCCGACGTTCAATCGAGCGCCGACCTCGATCGCGCGCTCCACATCGCTGCCCCACACCGAGCCACCCAGGCCGTACTGGGTGTCGTTCGCGCGCTCGATCGCGTCGTCCAGATCGTCGTAGGGCATCACCGAGCGGATCGGGGCGAAGGTCTCTTCGCGAACCAGGGGACTTTTCTCGTCCAGATCGCGCACCAGCGTGGGCTGCACGTAGTAACCGGGCTGGTCGAGCACTTCACCGCCGGCCACGACTCGGCCGTCCCGTGCAGCCACCTCCAGCGCTTCGCGTGCTTTCTGGAAGGCCATCTCGTTCTGTACCGGACCGAGCTGGGTCAGCGGGTCGAGGCCGTGGCCGACGGTCAGTGCAGACACGCGCTGGGCGAGCGCTTCGACCAACGGCTCGTAGAGCGAGGACGGCGCGTAGATCCGTTTGATGGACACGCATACCTGACCGGCGTTGGCGAAGGCCCAGTTGCACAGACCGTCGGCGGTCTTCTCGATATCGGCGTCGTCCAGCACGATTGCCGCGTCGTTGCCGCCGAGTTCCAGGGTGAGGCGCTTGAGGGTGGGGCCGGCCGCAGCCATGACTCGTCTACCGGTCACCGTAGAGCCGGTGAACGACACCTTGTCGATTCCCTCGTGAGAGGTGAGCAGAGGACCGAGGTCTCCGCCATCACCGACGACGTTGAACACACCGGCCGGGATCACCTCACGCACCAGCTCGGCGAAGTGCATGGTGGCAAGTGGGGTGGTCGGTGAGGGCTTGAGGACCATCGTGTTGCCGACGATCAGTGCCGGAGCCAACTTGTAGACAGCCTGGAACAGTGGGAAGTTCCATGGCGTGATCGCTCCGACCACACCGACCGGCCTGCGGCGCAACTCCACGTAGCTCGACGCGTCGTCGCGCAGGATCTCGGTGTCGAGGCGGTAGTCAGCAAAGTAGCGAGTGAAATCGATGGACCACGCCACGTCGTCACGGGCCTCGCCGATCGGCTTTCCCTGTTCGAGCGTGGTCAGTTGCGCGAGTTCTTCGTGGTGAGCGGCCAGCACATCTGCCACTGCGTGCAAAACCTTGCTGCGCTCGTCGTATCCGAGAGCCGCCCAGCCGGGCAGGGCGCGTCGAGCGGCCTGCACTGCCTGGTCCAGCTGCTCGGACGACGCGACCGGAGTGGTCGCAATTCTCGCCGCAGTACCCGGATCCAACACCGGCATCTCGTCAGCGCCGTCGACCAGTCGGCCGTCGATCAGCTGGCCGTACCTCTTGGATGACAGATCGAAGCTCAGTGCGGTGTTGGGTGTGAGTAGTGAGGTCATCAGAATCCTCTCGAATGTTGTTGCATGTATCAACGGGGAGGGCCGTTACCGTGTGTGCCTTCCAGCGGGTCAGTGGCCCGACAATCGGACTGGGAAGAGCGCCAAGATCATCATTGCGACTTCCGTCACAGCTATTTGTCCGTGATCCGTACATCTGCACACCGGGGGTCTGTCGCCCGTCCGTTCGGCTACGGTATGAACCATTGCCAGTGATCGGTTTCACAGTCGGGCGCACCGCGTAGGAAGTGCCCGGCCGCTCGCTGGATAGCCTCCGCCTGAGTTGATAAGAGGTCTGATGCAATGGTCGACAGTGTCGAGCGTGCGTTCGCAACGTTCTCCGCGAGCCTGGAGGGCCGCAACCTGCAGGCATCCTGGGCGCGTTCTCAGCAGGCGGGTCTCGATCCGTCCAAGCCCATGGATCCGCCCACATCCGACAGCGTGGACACAGAGAGCCGGCTCTTTCGCTCAGCCGCCCCGGTTCTCGACCGGGTACGCAACGAAATCGACGGCGAACGACTGTCGGTGATGCTGGTCGGCGCGAAGGCCGAGATGTTGGCAACAATCAACGGCTGCTATCAGATCGACTCGGTGGTCACGCGCATCGGTGCCACCCCTGGCGCTCTCTGGCGAGAGGACACCACCGGAACCAATGCCTTGGCCACCCCCTTCGTGACTCGTGAACCGCTGTTCGTTCGCGGCCCAGAGCATTACGTGGAGGGCCTGCACAACTACAGCTGTTACGGCCGCCCCATCTTCAGCCCGCTCAACGGCCAGCTGGTGGGTGTGCTGGACATCATGAGCGATGCCGGTGCCGAGTCGGCCTTGATGCGACCGTTCGTCGACTCGGCGATCGCCGACATCCAACGAAACATCAAACGCAGCGTCGGCAGCAGGGCTCAATCGGTGATCCGCGCCTTCGAGGGAGCCGCTCAGCATCCTGCCGCGATGGTGGTGGCCGTGTCGCGATCCATGGTGTTGCAGAGCTCGGCTGCCGCGCGAGTGCTGTCCTCGACCGATCTTGCCTGGCTGCAACAACTTGCAGACGGGTTGCGCGGGTCCACACGCACCGAAATCGAGCTGACCAGCGGGCGTACCGCCCAGTTGGACATCGAACTGGTCGGAGACTCGGACGGGGTGTTGATTCGGGTGCAGAGCAGACAGCGACCGATGGTCCCGCGCACCGCAGAGCCGCTGCGCCGTTGGAGCCGCCTGCGCCAGTGGCTCGACGATTTTCGCACCGACACCGCCTCAGGGGTGATCGTCGGAGAGTCAGGTACCGGTCGCAGTACTGCACTGCGGGAGGCAGCCGGTACTCAGTCGCACTGCACCATCGACGGGCGCTCATCGGACAAGACCGAGGTCGAGGCGAAGCTGCGCGCTCTGGCCGACGGGCCCTGCCACGATCTACTCGTCATCGACAACTTGGACCAGCTGTCCGCCCTATCGCAGGCGCTCGTCGAAAACCTGCTCTTCGTCGGCGCGCCGCGCATTTTGGCTGCGATCACGATCTCGGACACCGACAGCGCTCGAATGCTGGACCTCTTCGAGCGTCGTCTGGACTTGCCGACCTTGCGCGAGCAGCGCTCGGAACTGCTCACCACACTCAACGAGTTGGCGGGTCCGGGCGTGCGCTACCGCTTCACCTCGAAAGCGACTCGCGTACTCGAATCCTATTCTTGGCCGGGTAACCACCGGGAGTTGTCCACCATGCTCCGCTCCATGGTGCGCTTGCGGGGAGCGCTCATCGACGTCGCCGATCTGCCCACGGAGTTGCGGATGAAGTCCACCACCAAGTCGATGACCCCGTGGCAGCAGGCCAGCCGTGACGCAATCATCAGGGCGTTGGAAAGCTGTCACGGTAACAAGGCGCACGCCGCCGAGTATCTCGGAATCAGTCGCAGCACCCTCTACCACCACATCAAGGAGTACGGGATCATCGGATAACTTTGTAACTTGTTGTGTCCCACATCGACCCCTTGGATCTCGCAATTCAGTGGAGCACTAGTACGCGAATTCAGGCCCGATGCTCTCCGAGTTTTCCGGGGTTCGCCAGACCCGACGGACTCCTCACCCACCCCGGCCTGATCGCACTCTGTCGCCTCGACGCCGACCCCGTTCCGCTGGCGTGGCGAGTCGTCGAGCCGATACAGTCTTGCCGTCGCTGCGGATGCGAAGGCATGCCTCGCGACATGGTGGTTCAACCCGCGAGCCACCGGGTGAAGGCTTCGCATGTGGTTCAAAGGTTGCTGGTGCCTTGGCCTCGCACTTCCCCGCTACCGGCGCATCGGTAGCGGCGGATCACATTGTAAGCATGGCCGTTCGATCATTGAATTCACCTGCACAACAAAATGACTCACAGCCCACTCGAAGAACGCCCCGCATCCTCGGTCGTCTCTGGGTGATTTTTCTTGCACCGCTGACAGAGATGCGAAACCTGCGGAATCGACCTGCGGAATCGATATGGTCGTTCTTTGCCTCGTCCGGCACCACGCGAGTCACACGGACCAAGCACCGTCAATGATTTGCAGTCCCTGCTCTGCCACCGGCTACTTCACAAGCATCCGTTCAAGCTCGACGAGTTCAGTTGGGTGAATCACCCCGGTAAGTCCGGAGACTTTCTAGTTTGCAAACTCCGCGATGCGCTGAGTTCTGTGTTCACCGTAATAGAGCGCTTCGAGTTCGGCTGGTGGGATGTCCCCGCAGTGCTCGTATAATCTGCGGTGACCCAAACCAGTCCACCTATTCCAACGTGGCGATTCCTACGTGTTCGACTGTTCACCACGGTCCCTGCGGCTTGATCAGCTCGGTCTTGTACAGGCCGTTTATTCTCCGCGAGGGCGTTGTCGTAGCTGTCATCGGTTGTTCCGATCGAGGCATCGAAGCCGGCCTCGG
Organism: Rhodococcus sp. 1168; assembly: GCF_002091955.1. Taxonomy (GTDB): domain Bacteria; phylum Actinomycetota; class Actinomycetes; order Mycobacteriales; family Mycobacteriaceae; genus Rhodococcoides. The sequence goes on from NZ_MKKY01000035.1 coordinate 131,033, forward strand.
TCAGCCGCTCGGTGAAGGCAATCGGGTGGGGCCCTCCCGCTTGCGGGGGAGTATTGAGAGCCGCGGTCGTGGTGGTGAATCAGTCCCGACAGATCCGTGATGCCTTCACGTCGTCTCGTCCAGATCGCGTGCTCAATCGCATCGAGAACCAACGGGGTAGTCATCCTCGTCGAATGAGGTTCCCCCCGAAAAGTGGACAGTGGTCACGCGGCCATGATGGGCGCGATCAGTGACTGTTCGTACGTGGTGGGGCTGAGCATCCCGATCGTGGAGTGCCTACGGCGAGTGTTGTAGAAGTTCATCCAGTTGTCAACTGCAGCAACCAATTCAGTGGCATGAACGAAGGTGTGCCGGTAGTAGTACTCGTGCTTGAACGTCGACCACAGACTTTCGGCGCCGGCGTTGTCCCAGCATTGACCGGTTTCACCCATCGAACGCCGCAACCCGTACCGTTCACACGCCTGCTTCATGATGTCAGCAGTGTACTGAGATCCCCTGTCCGAGTGCATGATTGTTCCCGCGACATCGCCGCCACGTTCGGCGACCGCCATCTCCAACGCTTCGACAACCAGCTCGGTGCGCATGTGATCGGCCACGGCCCATCCGAGAACCTTCTTCGAGTGCTCGTCCTTGATCGCGCACAGGTACATATCCCCCTCCCCGCAGGTCAGATACGTTATGTCCGAAGTCCACACCGCATCGAGTTCACCCTGATCGAAACGGCGCTGGACCAGATCATCAGGGAACGAGGCGAACGGATCGACCACGGTGGTGCGGACCTTGAACGTGCGCGGACTGATGCCGACGACACCGAGCGATCGCATGATCTTGGCGACAGTTTTCTCGGTGATCACCTCGCCTCGGTCGTGGAGTTCGGCGGTGATGCGCGGTGCCCCGTACACGCCTTTCGACTCCTGGTGGATCGCGAGGATCTTGATCTCCAGATCGGCTCTACGCTGCTCTCGCTCTGCCAATCGGGTTGTCACACTGCGTCCTTGGTTCTTGTAGAAGCCGGAGGTCGACACCTCGAGCAGGCGCGCCATCCGGTGAACTGCGGAGTTCGCGTACTCCGCGGCCATCAACGTGTAGAGCTCTACTTTTGTTGATTGGCTGCGAAGTACGCGGAC
>NZ_MKKY01000036.1 GCF_002091955.1 Rhodococcus sp. 1168
GGCGGTTTCAAGTGGTTGTTGCAACGACTAACTCGTTGATCACTTTTGCTGGTGATTTCCAGCCTAGTGTTTTCCGGGGGCGGTCGTTGAGTTCAGCGGCGACCGCTTGGAGTCGTTCGGCGGTGTGCACGGACAGGTCGGTGCCTTTTTTGAAGTATTGCCGCAGGAGTCCGTTGGTGTTTTCGTTCGTTCCGCGCTGCCAGGGACTGTGGGGGTCGCAGAAGTAGATTGCCATGTCGGTGGCCATAGTGATTTCTGCATGCCGACGCATTTCGAGACCTTGATCCCAGGTCACCGACTGTTTGAGTACCGCAGGCATCGACCGGATTGCCTCGATCATCGCGTCTCGGACGGCGTCGAGATTGTGCGAGTGCGGCAGGTGGAGCAGCATGGTGAACCGTGACGTGCGCTCGACGAGGGTGCCGATCGCCGATTTGTTGCCGGCACCGAGGATCAGGTCGCCTTCCCAGTGCCCGGGTACTGTGCGGTCTTCGACGTCGTCGGGTCGTTCGGAGATCAGCGTTTTGTCGGGGATGTGATGAGCGTTGCTGGGTACCCGGCCGTGTTTGCGGCGATGCGCCCGCCCGGTCCGTAGTGCATCGGCGACTTCGGCTTTGAGTTCGCCTTTGGCTTGGACGTAGATGGCGTTGTAGATCGTTTCGTGCGACACGTGCATCTCCGGTCGATCGGGGTAGTCGATCTTCAGTGTCGCCGAGATCTGTTGTGGTGACCACTTTTTGCGGAGTCTGCGGACGACTTCTGTGCGGAGCTCACTGTTGCGGTCGGCGAGTTTCGCGGCCTTGGGTCGGCGGGCGCGTGTGTCCGCTCGCTGGTGTGCGGACACTGATCGGTAGGTGCCGCCAAGGTTGGTGTTGCGTTTGAGTTCGCGGGAGACGACGGACTTGTGACGTCCGATCAGGTCGGCGATATCGGTCTGGGTTAGTCCCATCGCGGTGCCGATCGCGATTTCCTCTCGTTCGGCTTGCGAGAGGAATCGTCCGCTGGGTTCGGGCCGGACCCGTTTGGCCCCGCGGACGATTCCTGCCTTCTGATCTATCCACCGCTTGCCGGTGGTGCGGCTGACGCCGGCAGCGGCCGACGCGTGGATCACTGAAGCACCCGAATCTCGCATGGCATGGAACTTAGCGACTACTTCTGCGCGATTCGGGACAACACGTCGTGGCATCTGCTCGACATCTCCTCAGGTCAGGAGCTGTGTTGCAACGACCACTTGAGATTGCCCGATTCGTATGAATGGACCATTCAAGCAGGTCGGGGAGATGAACAGGCCGGGCGAGTTGAACAGGCCGGGGGAGATGAACAGGCCGGGCGAGATGAACAGGCCGGGCGAGATGAACAGGCCGACCTGCCGACCCAGCGAAGCGGGCCGGCAATCAGCCGATCAGGCCCCAGTCTTCGAGGCCGTCGTAGAGCGGCTTGCTCTGTGCGACCTTGATGACGCGCTCTTTCAACGAGTCGCTGGCTTCGCCGGTGGCGAGGGCGGTACCGATGATGTCGGCGACCTCGGTGAACTCTGCTTCGCCGAAGCCACGCGTCGCGAGTGCCGAGGTGCCGATGCGCAGCCCGGAGGTGACCATCGGCGGGCGCGGATCGAACGGCACGGCGTTGCGGTTGACGGTGATGCCGACCTCGTGGAGAAGGTCCTCGGCCTGTTGGCCGTCGAGCTGACTGTTACGCAGGTCCACCAGTGCGAGGTGCACGTCGGTGCCGCCGGTGAGAACCGAGATTCCCTTGTCCGCGATGTCTTTGCCGTTCAGGCGATCTGCGAGGAGTGAAGCTCCGAGGAGCGTGCGCTCCTGGCGCTCCTTGAACTCCGGCGTCGCAGCGATCTTGAAGGCGACGGCCTTGGCGGCGATCGCATGCATGAGTGGGCCGCCCTGCTGACCGGGGAACACTGCGGAGTTGAGCTTCTTCGCCCATTCCTTCTTCGCGAGGATCAAGCCGGACCGGGGTCCACCGAGAGTTTTGTGCACGGTCGAGGACACGACGTCGGCGTAGGGAACGGGCGAGGGATGCAGCCCTGCTGCGACGAGTCCGGCGAAATGCGCCATATCGACCCACAGCAACGCGCCGACCTCGTCTGCGATGGAACGGAAGGCTTCGAAATCCTGGAATCGCGGGTATGCGGACCAGCCGGCGATCAGGACCTGTGGCTTGGCCTCGATGGCCTGCTTGCGCACCTGATCCATATCGATCCGGTGGTCTTCTTTGCTGACACCGTAGGACTCGACCTCGTACAACTTGCCGGAGAAGTTCAGCTTCATACCGTGCGTGAGGTGGCCGCCGTGCGCCAGATCGAGGCCCATGATCTTGTCGCCCGGGTTGATCAGTGCCATCAACACTGCCGCGTTGGCCTGCGCACCGGCGTGCGGCTGGACGTTGGCGAACTCGGCGCCGAAGAGTTCCTTGGCACGATTACGAGCCAGGTCCTCGATGACGTCGACGTGCTCGCAGCCACCGTAGTAGCGACGGCCCGGGTAGCCCTCGGCGTACTTGTTCGTCAGCACGCTGCCCTGCGCCTGTAGAACGGCCCGGGGTACGAAGTTCTCCGATGCGATCATCTCGAGCGTGTCACGCTGACGCCCCAGTTCGCCTGCCATGGCCTCGGCGACCTCAGGATCGAGTTCGGCAAGGGACAGGTTGTTGACGTCAGTCATAACAGGGGTCTCCAAATGAGCGCAGCGATGTGGGCGCCCTCAGTTTACGAGATGCGTAATTGCCCCGGTGTCAGCGGCTCGTCGAGTAGGCGCCCGAACAACGCCGATCGCTCTTTGACGGTCTTGCCCTGAGCCAACCAACCGCCGAGAAGTTTGTATCCCTCGACGTATGTGCTGCTGTAGGCACGCCACAACGGCGAGGACAAGAACTTCAGACTCTGCCGAGCACGCTTGGGCGACGCTAGGCCCCATTTCTCCAGGTAAGCCGCGACGTCATCCTGACTCTTGTGTCGATCGTGCAGCAACAATGCCGCGTCCTGCCGCACCCCGAGCAGCTGGCCCGACGCCGTCGACAGTTGCTCGGCCTTCTCCCCGTCGAACCGCAGGCCGAGGTCGGCGTAGATTTCCTGTGCCCATAATCCCCACCCTGGTCCGACGATCGACTCGAGCGCCAGATCTGCAAGCCCCTCCGCCATCAGGCATTGCGGAGTGTTGACGAGAAACAGGGTCTGTTCCTGCTGCCCGGCACCGACGAGGCCCATCTCTTTCCGGCAGTGCTCGGTGTGATGTCCGGGGTAAGCCTCATGTGCGATGAGGTGCGGGAGGTTCGCCATGTGCTGTTCGAGATCGGAGTTGATGGCCACGGTGGACTTGAAGTCACCGAGGTAGTAGTTGAATCCCGACCACGGCTTGTCCCCCACCACCTCGTAACGCACCTGTTCGGTCTCGGGCAGTGAATACTCTGCTCGCACACGATCACGCAAAGCACTCGAGAAGGCGTCGACGCATTCCTGGAGCCGATCGGCCGGGATGACGTCTCTGGCGCGGTGAGCGGCCAATCGCTCGGCGAGCGAACCCGGACCCGACAGCACCTCGTCCATCTTTCGGTGTGCCTGCGCATAGTGGTCCTGATCCCCGGGTTCGATGCGGACATCGAAATATGCGAAGACCTCGTCGACGAAACCGATGTCCTCTCCAGCGAACTTGCGACCCGAGCATTCGAGCGCGCGCAAGTGGACATCGATGAACTCGGCACGTTGCGCCGACAGATCGGTGTTGGCCAGCTCGGCCCGCAATGCGACGGCTTGCCGCGCGAGGGCAGCGGGATCGGGAGCAGGCGCACTCTCGGTCTGTCGACGCAGCTCCGGGTCACCGGTGTACGCGTCGACGAAGCCCTCTTCGAGTCGGTCGAATTTCAGACCGAGTTGTAGATACTCACGGACGAGGGAATCGGCGTTCATGAGAAACGACGATAGTGGCCGCACTGAAATGAACGAACAGTGAACTACCCCGCCGGAACGAGTATCAGTGGCACCAAGCACAATCTGAAGCCATGCGACTTCAGTGTCCCTCGTGCGCCTGGTGCGTACTCCCAGGTACGGACCAGGCACACGAGGTGTGTACCTCCGAATGAGCGAACCCAGCCCCTACGTCGAGTTCGATCGCGCCCAGTGGCGCACGCTTCGGCAGTCGACGCCACTGGTGCTCACCGAGGAAGAACTCGTCGGCCTCCGCGGCTTGGGTGAGCAGATCGATCTCGAAGAAGTCGCCGAGGTGTATCTCCCTCTGGCCCGACTCATTCACCTCCAGGTCGCCGCACGGCAACGACTGTTCGCGGCCACGGCAACATTTCTCGGCGAGAAGCATCCGGATCGGCAGGTGCCCTTCGTGATCGGAGTGGCCGGCAGTGTCGCGGTCGGAAAGTCGACGACGGCCCGAGTTCTGCAAGCACTCCTCGCGCGGTGGGACCACCATCCACGCGTCGACCTGGTCACCACCGACGGCTTCCTGTATTCGACGACAGAGTTGACGCGTCGCGGCATTCTCCATCGCAAGGGATTTCCCGAGAGCTACGACCGGCGCAAGCTGCTGCGCTTCGTCACCGAGGTGAAGTCCGGAGCCGAAGAGGTTGCCGCCCCGGTCTATTCGCACGTGTCCTACGACATTCTCAAGGGCCAGTTCCACATGGTTCGTCAGCCGGACATTCTCATCGTCGAAGGCCTCAACGTTCTGCAGACCGGTTCACGTCTGATGGTGTCGGATCTGTTCGACTTCTCGATCTACGTCGACGCCAGAATCGAGGACATCGAGCGCTGGTACGTGAAGCGTTTTCTCGCACTGCGTAAGACGTCGTTCGCCGATCCCGACGCGCACTTTCATCACTACGCGAATTTGCCCGACGAGCACGCACGTATGGCCGCCGAGGATCTCTGGCACTCGATCAATCTGCCGAACCTCGTCGAGAACATTCTCCCGACGCGCCCTCGGGCCACGATGGTGCTGCGCAAGGACAGCGATCACGCCATCAACAGGCTCCGATTGCGCAAGTTGTAGCGAGGTAGTCAGATTCCGAAACGACGATGCCTGGCTGCATAGTCACGCAGTGCTCGAAGGAAATCGACTCGGCGAAACTCCGGCCAGTACGCCTCGGTGAACCAGATTTCCGAGTACGCGCTCTGCCACAGCAGAAATCCGGAGAGACGTTGTTCACCCGACGTGCGAATCACCAGATCCGGATCCGGCTGGCCGGAGGTGTAGAGGTGAGTATCGATGCCATCGACATCGATGGATTCCACCAAGTCGTCTCCGGTGAGTCCCTCGGCAATCTTCTCTCTCACCAGCAATTGCACTGCGTCGGCGATTTCCTGCCGACCGCCGTAGCCCACCGCGACGTTGACATGCGTTCCGGTTCGCCCTGCGGTATGAGCGGCGGCCTCTTCGAGCCTGCGCGCCGTCGATGGCGGGAGGAGCTCGAGGGTGCCGACGATCTTGACCCCCCAATTCTGCTCGGGTCCGCAGATTTCTTCGACGACGTCGGTGATGATCTCGAGCAGTGAATCGAGCTCGTCGGGGTCGCGGGACAGATTCTCGGTCGAGAGTAGATAAATGGTGGCCATCTCGATTCCGGCGGCGTCGCACCAACCGAGCATCTCGGCGATTTTCAGTGCACCCATGCGATGCCCGTGCGCGACGTCGGTGAAGCCGTTCTCACGTGCCCACCGGCGATTTCCATCACACATCACTGCAACGTGACGCGGATGGCGCATGCCGTCGAGCTGCATGAGCAAGCGCCGCTCGTAGACGTTGTACAGCACGTTACGTACGTTCGTCGGGAGAATTTTCACCGAGACATCACCACAGTCGGATCACCACGGAGCACAACCTTACGCCGACGAAACGAAGCTACTCGCCGGTAGAGTACGGACCGAACCTACGGTTGCGTAAGTTCGGAGTCGAGAGGAAGTGATCGCATGATGATGTTCGGGATCGACCAACTACCCGCGAAACCTCGGATGCGCGGGTGGATTCATCTCTACGCTTTCGCGGTCTCCGTCGTGGCGGGCATCGTCCTCGTCACGCTGGCCTTCAGCCTGGTCTCCGTCAGTGCCGGAATCGCGACCGCGGTCTACGCGAGCACTGTTTGCGGTGTCTTCGGCGTCAGCGCTACCTACCACCGAATCCATTGGAAGACCCCTGCCACTCGCACCTGGATGAAGCGTGCCGATCACTCGATGATCTTCCTGTTCATCGCCGGTAGCTACACGCCGTTCGCCGTACTCGGACTCCCGGCAGCAACCGGCAGAACGCTGCTGATCGTCGTCTGGATCGGTGCCCTCGGCGGCGTTGCGCTCAAGATGCTGTGGCCTCTAGCGCCCGTATGGGTGGGCGTACCGCTGTACCTGATTCTCGGCTGGGCCATCGTGCCGGTCGCACCGACGCTGATCGAGCAAGTGGGCTTCGCACCGTTCATTCTGTTGCTCGTCGGCGGTGTCCTGTACAGCGTCGGAGCCATCCTGTACGCCACGAAATGGCCCAATCCCTGGCCCACTACGTTCGGACATCACGAGTTCTTTCACGCGGCCACGGTGCTTGCCGCGATCTGCCACCTCGTCGCGGTGTGGTTGGTGCTGTTCTAGCCAGGGTCAGCATTGCAAGGCGGCGATGAGCTCGACCTCGGTGGTGACGGGGCGGTCGCACACGAATCCGCGACACACGTACGCCGCCTCGTTGCCGTCGATCATGGGCCGATCCTTCAGCAGCGCGCTGGAATTTTCCGCTCCGGCCATGATCGTCGTTCCCCCGGGAGCGTGCGCGCGAGCAACGGCGAGCAGGCTGCTGTTCCCGACGCTCGACACGGCCACCTGCAAGGGTCCCCGCACCGATGCCTCGGCGACGGTGAGCCAGTGGCCTCCAGATCGGGGTGCCCGCTCCAGAATCAGAGCCGCACGGGCGAGCCCGGCCGAGGCGAGCTCTCCATATCGAGCCGACATCTCGGGCGGCACTAGCGCCTCTGCCGTCAGAAGAGCCTCCGTCACCGTCGACGCTCCCGACGGGGTTGCATTGTCGAGTGGGTCTCGTGGCCTCGTCACCAATGCTTCGGCGTCATCGGCGGTATCGAACCAACTGCCAGGATGATCCGGGTCGGCGAAGTGTTCGATTGCAGCGTCGAGAATCGCCTGCGCCCGAATCGACCAGGTCTCCTTTCCGGTGGCCTGAAGAAGCGCCAGCGAGGCGACAGCAAGGCAGGAGTAGTCCTCGAGCACACCCGTTGCGACACCGACGTGGGTGCCGAGCGAGGCGCGTCGCAATCGCCCGTTCTCGAAGTGTGTCGCGAAGATCTGTTCACCACAGGCGACAGCGGCGTCGACCCACTCCGAACGTCCGAGTCCCGTGCCTACTTCGGCGAGAGCTGTGATTGCGAGGCCGTTCCACGCGGTTACCACCTTGTCGTCACGGCCCGGCTGTGGGCGCTGATCCCGAACCGAAAGCAACAGTTCCGCCACGCGCCGGTACCGCTCGAGATCCTCAGGATCCTCGGGCAACTGCAGAACCGACATGCCCGCTTCGAATGTCCCTGCACTGTCGACGACGAACAGGCCTGCCGCCCAGACACCATCTTCGAACCCGAGAACATCTACGAGCTGTTCGGGCGTCCACGCGTAGGTGGATCCCTCCACACCGTCGGTGTCGGCATCGAGAGCGGACGCGAAACACCCGTTGTCGGTTCGCAGTTCGCGTAGCAGGAAGCCCGCGGTCGACTCGGCCACTCGAACGGCCAGTGGATCCCCCGTCACCCGGGCGAGGTGCCCGTACAACCGAAGTAGAAGCGCGTTGTCGTAGAGCATCTTCTCGAAGTGCGGCACGACCCATTCCGCGTCGACCGAGTAGCGCGCGAACCCGCCACCGATCTGGTCGTAGATTCCGCCGCGAGCCATCGCGGCCGCGGTGCGACGGACCGTCTCGAGTGCCGTGGCAGAACCAGTGCGCTCGTAGTGGCGTAGCAGGCCCTCCAACAGTGCACCCGGCGGAAACTTGGGTGCCCCGCCGAAGCCACCACGCTCGACGTCTTCGTCCGCGAGCACCGAGGCCACGGCGTCGGCCATCAGGTCGGAGTCGATCGGCCGCTCCGACGTCGGCATCTGCCCGGAGTTCTTTCGAAGGGCGGCAACGATCGCAGCGGATGCGTCGAACACTTCCTCCCGACGCGTACTCCAGGTGTCCGATATCGCAGTCAGCAACTGCTCGAACGAGGGCATCCCCCCGCGCGGTCTGGGCGGAAAGTAAGTGCCGCAGTAGAACGGTTCGGCGTCGGGTGTCAGAAAGCACGTCATAGGCCAGCCGCCCTGACCCGTCATTGCTACCGTCGCATTCATGTAGACGGCGTCGAGGTCGGGTCGTTCCTCACGATCGACTTTGATACACACGAAATTGGTGTTCATCAGCGCCGCGACCGTCTCGTCCTCGAACGACTCATGCGCCATCACGTGACACCAATGACAGGCCGAATAACCGATCGAGAGCAGGATCGGCACATCGCGTTCAACTGCGGAGTTCAACGCCTCGGGCGACCACTGCTGCCAATGCACCGGATTGTCCGCATGCTGAAGCAGGTATGGGCTGGTCGATACTCCGAGCGCGTTGGCGCCGAGCACGGCTAAGTCTCGTCCTTGTCGGCCCGCTTCTTCGTGGTCGACGTCTTGTCCGTTGTCGACATCTTGTCCGTGGTCGACATCTTGGGCGGATCTACCGTCAGTGCGCCGCGATCGGTCCCCTCGTCGAGTTCTTGATCAGGCCTCGGGTATTCCTTCTCGAAAGTTTCGGGGAGCTTCTTGATCTTTTTGTTCATCGACCAGATCAGCAGAGCTGTACCGACGAGAAGCGCGACGATGATCACCAGCCCGACGGGCGAGGATTTACCGAACTCCGGGCCGGTCGGCTGCTGGGCCAATAGCGAGATGATCACTCAGAGGTCCTTCGTTTCGATGCCAGCGAACAGATCGGTTTCCGGCAACGACGTCTTGACCCGCGTCCGCGCCAATTCGAACTCTTCGGTAGGCCAGAGCTTGCGCTGCACATCGACGGGTACGGCGAAGAACACCCCGTTCGGATCGATCTGCGTCGCATGCGCCCGCAAAGCGTCGTCGCGCTGCTCGAAATATTCGTCGGCAGTGACCTGCGTGGTGATTCTCTCCATGATTTCGTCGCGGTCCGTGGTCCACCGTTTCAACCAGTCGACGAAAGGGCTCACTTCGCCGCGGTCGACGAACCAGTCGTCGAACAGTTGCATTCTCTTGCGGAGGAAACCGTGCGAGTAATAGAGCTTGAGAGGCGTCCACGGTTCCCCGGCGTCGGGGAACTTCGTGGGATCACCTGCGGCTTCGTAGGCCGCAACCGATACCTCGTGACACCTGATGTGGTCCGGGTGCGGATATCCACCCTTTTCGTCGTACGTAGTCATCACGTGCGGTTTGAATTCGCGAACGACTTTCACCAGAGCCTCGGTGGACTCTTCGAGTGGAACCAGCGCAAAGCACCCCTCGGGCAGCGGGGGTAGCGGATCGCCCTCGGGCAAACCCGAATCGACGAAGCCGAGCCAATGTTGACGTACCCCGAGAATGCGGGCCGCCTCAGCCATCTCTTCCCGCCGCACTTCCTCGATGCGATCGTTGACACCGGGGATGTCCATCGCTGGATTGAGGATGTCTCCCCGTTCACCACCGGTCAACGTCACGACCAGGACATCGTTGTTCTCGGCGGCATACCGCGCCGTCGTCGCTGCGCCCTTACTCGATTCGTCGTCGGGATGGGCGTGCACCGCCATGAGCCGTAGTCCGGACACGTTCTTTCCTCACCTCAGCTTCGCCTGCTTCTTCCCTACACATATAGTTCCACTTGGTGCCGACACAACACGCACCGGCTGCCGTAGATCTACCAGCGAACACCGAGATCTCCCCGACCTTCACGACGAAAGCATGCATGACTTCCACGCTCCCCGAAGGCCGCTATCCCACGTCGACCTCGCGGTCGGTCTCCCGTCGCACCAAGAACCTGCTGCTCATCGTGGTGCTCCTCGCCGGCCTGGGGATCGCGTACATCGGGTACGTGAAGTTTTCGGTGAAAGACATCGAGGGAACAGCACTCGCGTTCGACCTGCTCGACGATTCCACCATCTCAATTCGTTTCAGCGTCACTCGCGCAGATCCGCAGGACGACGCGGTCTGTATCGTGCGGGCGCGTTCGCGTGACGGATCCGAGACCGGACGCCGCGAAGTACTCGTGCCCGGCTCGGACGCACGCGAGATCGAGGTGAAGTCGGAAATACGTACTTCTCAACCGCCCGCCGTCGGCGACATCTACGGATGCAGCCTGAAAGTCCCCGATTATCTACGCGCAGGCTGACCTAGCGCCTGCTCGTGGTAAGATAGGCCGGTACACGGTTCCGCTTTGGAGCCGTGTATTGCTGCATTGACGGCCAGGGCGGCACTGTGGCCCGCGGCTGACGCTGCGCTCCAGTGGCTCAAAAAGCGGGCCTCCAACGCCTGGGAATCTGCACACTGCAATCCCCCGGTTCGCCGCGTGCGCCGTCCGCATAAAACGGGGAGTCCACCGCGACTTCTACTACAAGGGAGTGATCGAGATGACCGAGACCCAGGTGACCTGGCTTACCCAGGAGTCCCACGACAGGCTCAAGAGCGAACTCGACCAACTCATTTCCAATCGTCCAATTATCGCCGCCGAGATCAACGAGCGACGCGAAGAGGGCGATCTGAAAGAGAACGGCGGCTACCACGCTGCGCGCGAGGACCAGGGCCAGCAGGAAGCCCGTATTCGCCAGCTTCAGGAACTGTTGAACTCCGCCAAGGTCGGCGAGGCCCCCACCCAGTCCGGTGTAGCGCTCCCCGGGTCCGTGGTGAAGGTCTACTACGACGGTGACGAGTCCGACGCCGAGACTTTCCTCATCGCCACCCGCGAAGAGGGTTCCACCGACTCCAAGCTCGAGGTTTACTCCCCTAGCTCTCCGTTGGGTGGTTCACTGATCAATGCCAAGGTCGGCGACACCCGCCAGTACACGCTGCCGAACGGCAAGATCATGAAGGTCACGCTCGTCAGCGCAGAGCCTTACCACTCGTAGACATTCGTCTCGGTTCAGTCGAGTTTCCCCGGTCGGTAGTCATCCGACCGGGGAAACTTGCGTTATATGACCGACACCGAACGCGGTCACGGCGCACACTTGGACAATGGATGCCGTGTCCCTGCAGGTCGACCCAGTCGAGGGCCCAATCGACGGCCCCACCACCTTCCGTGTTCTGGGCGTTTCACCCGGCCTTCCAGTCCATCTCGATATCGCGACGGTCGATGCGAACAACCACCACTGGGTGTCACATCAGGACTACAACATCGATGCCGAAGGTCGGCTTTTGATAACCGACCCCGATCGACCGTGGTGGAACATGTCCTTCGTCGACGAAGGCGTCGTACCCGTCACCTTCGCCGGATCGGACGGCGGACTCGACTATCGAATCTCGGTGCACGCAGTGGAGGGCTCGTCCAGCACCACAGTGCGTCGCACCTGGGGCGGAGATCTGGTTCGCGAGGATCTCACGGGCGTCGGGTGGCGACTGCGGATCTATCTCCCCGACACCGGCGACGACGTGCTGGCCGGGGTCATCGTTCTCCCCGACACCACAGGCGCACGACCAGCAGCGCCCACCGCGGCGCTGCTCGCCTCACATGGATACGTCGCAGCCGTTCTGTCCTATATGGACGACACCGGACTCCCCGAGCAGTTCGAGGAAATACCGGTAGAAGCGATCGCCGCTGGAATGGCAGCTTTTGCCGGACACGAACGCGTCGACGCACATCGAATTGCGGTCTACTCCTGCTCGGTCGGGGTATCGGTGGCCTTGTCCGCTTTGGCCCGCACTCCAAGCCTTCCGGTGCGCGGCGTCATCGCGATGTCACCCTCCCATGTCGTCCTGCAAGCCCGGTGCAAAAGCGGACCTCCGCCCCGTACGTCTTCGCTGACCGTCGGCGGTGAACCGTTGCCGTACATGCCCATTCGAAGTGAACGACTCATCGGGCAGCTGATCAAGACGGCGGTCCGACGGGTCTTTTCGACCGGCCCCACCTCGCAAGCGCTGTCGCTACGACCGGCGTACGCTGCCGGACTGAAAAACGACAAAGACGTCCACGACGCGATCATCCCGGTCGAGAGAATCGACGCTCCGTTGCTGGTGATCGCCGGCGATGACGACGCCGCCTATCCGTCCGACCGGATGGCGCGCGCGTTGATCGCCAGACGCAAACGCAATACGGACCGGTTGCTGATCTTGCCGAATGCCGGTCACGTTCTGCGTCCCCCCGCAACACCCACGACCGTCGACCGGAACTACAACACTGTGTCCGGTGGAACGCCCGCAGGCACCGCGAAGGCGCAGCGCCGAATGTGGACCGAGGTTCTGGATTTTCTCGAGACCAGCCTCAAGCAGTAAGCGTTCTCTCGTACTTACGCACCGACAACGGGACAAAGACCACGAGCAGCACGACGACCCAGATGAGCGTATAGAGCACTGGGTTCTGCAGTGACCACACATCCGGCGGCGGCGCCAAAGGACTTGTGTTGCCGAACAACTCGCGTACCGCCTGGACGGTCGAGGAAATCGGATTCCATTCGGCGATCGTTTTGAGCAGCGGCGGGAAGCCGTCGATGGGCACGAAGGTGTTCGCAATGAAGGTGACAGGGAATATGACAATGAACGAGGCATTGTTGAAAATTTCCGGTGACCGTACCGACAGCCCGACGAACGCCATGACCCACGAGATCGAGTAAGCAAACAACAGCAGCAGTACGTACCCCGCCAAAGCCTCGAAGAACGACGTCGTAATGCGCCAGCCGACAATCAAACCGGTGATCGACATGATCGTGATGGTCACCAAGTTGTTGCCCACATCGGCGGCGGTTCGCCCAATGACCACGGCCGAGCGTGCCATCGGCAACGAACGGAAACGGTCCATCACACCTTTCTGTAGATCCTCTGCCAGCGAAGATCCGGTGATCGTGGCACCGAAGATCATCGTCTGAACGAAGATGCCACCCATCAGGAAGCTCTTGTAGTCGCCGCCGCCGGGAATATCGACGGCACTGCCGAATACGTACGCGAACAGCAGCACGAACATGATGGGCGACAGCGTCGCGAAGACAAGCAGGTCCGGAACCCGTTTGATCTTGATCAGATTGCGTTTGCCGATGATCAGCGAATCGCGCACGACACTCATTTGCCTACCTCCACTGCAGCGTCCGACTCGGTCGCATGGCCGGTGAGACTGAGGAACACGTCGTCCAGGTTGGGGCGCCGCAAGCCGACGTCGAACACGGAGATAGCCGCTTCGCGCAGCTTCAACAGGGCTGTCGTCAAGTCGTCCGCGCCACCGTCGACCGACATGACGATTCGGCGGGCCTGCGCGTCCCACTGCGGTTCGTCGACACCGATCGGAGCCAACAATTCATGAGCGCGTGCCCGATCGTCAGGATCGGTGAGTACGAACTCGAGACGCTCGCCGCCGACCTGCGCCTTCAGCTGATCAGCGGTGCCCTCGGCGATGATCGACCCCTTGTCGAGGACGATGATCTTGTCTGCCAACCGGTCTGCTTCCTCCAGGTACTGCGTGGTCAGCAGAATGGTCGTCCCATCCTTGACCAGATCGGAGATGAAGTCCCACATGGCGATTCGGCTGCGCGGATCGAGACCGGTTGTGGGCTCGTCGAGAAACAGCACCCGCGGCCGACCGATGAGACTGGCAGCGATGTCGAGGCGTCGACGCATGCCGCCCGAATACTGTTTGGCTGTGCGGTCGCGAGCATCGAGCAAATCGAACCGCTTCAGCAGATCGTCCGCGCGCGAGCGCGCCTCGGCCTTCTTCAGCCCGAACAAGCGACCGACCATCTCGAGATTCTCGTAACCGGTGAGGTACTCATCGACCGCCGCGAACTGGCCGGTCAACCCGATGGTGGACCGGACCTCGTTGGCCTGCTTTGCGACGTCGAGGCCGAATACTTTCGCAGTTCCCGACGTCGCCGTCAACAGCGTCGCCAAGATGCGAACCGCCGTCGTCTTGCCTGCACCGTTCGGTCCCAGAACTCCGAGAACCGTCCCCTCCGGCACCGAAAAGCTGATCCCGTTGAGCGCGACGTTCTTCCCGTACTCGAGTACGAGATTGTCTACTTCGACGGCATTTACCACGACGTACCCTCCCCTGTCTTTGTCATGAACACGTACTTCTCGTTACTGCAGACACTGAGGTCTCGAACACTGCAGACTCTTGTCGCGTCGAAAACTCATCGGGCGCATTCACACCACCGGTGCGGGCACGCTCGGATCGTACGGGCAGTCACCGACAAGTATCCGGGGAACAGGTTCCGCTCCGCAGATTTGTCCGCGAACTCTTGCGCAGGCCGGTCCTACAGCGTTCCGACCCCGAATGCTGACGCGTCGAGTGCGTCGAGAATCTCCTGACGGTGGATCGGGCCCCGGGTTTCGACGGTGAGCAGGACTTCGACCTCCTCCAGGCCGAGCTGACCACCGGTCCTCGAGTGCACGACGTCGACGACGCTCGCACCAAGATTCTTGACGACCTCGAGCAGCGACAACAGCCCACCCGGTCGATCCGAAATCGTCACTCGGACAGCCAAGTATCGGCCTGCGGCGCGCAGCCCGTGGGTGATGACATGAGTCAGCAGCAGCGGATCGATGTTGCCGCCGGAAAGGATCGCGCAGACCGGCCCCCGGAGCTCGAGGTCGTCGTGGCTCATCAGGGCCGCCACCGCGGCCGCACCGGCAGGCTCGACGATGAGTTTGGCGCGCTCGATGCAGAGCAGCAAGGCACGCGAAAGTGCGCCCTCAGTGACGGTGACGACGTCGTCGACCCAGTCGGTCACGTGGGCGAACGGAACTACCCCCGGTAACCCCACCGCTATGCCGTCGGCCATCGTGGACATCGATGCCGCTGCGATCGGGTGACCCGCACTGAGCGAAGCCGGCCAAGCAGCCGCACCCTCGGCCTGCACCCCGATGATCCGCACACCTGGCTTGTGGAAATGAAAGGCAGCGGCGACGCCGGCGAGCAGACCGCCACCCCCGGTCGGAACGAGGACGGTACCGACCTCGGGCATCTGCCCGAGCACTTCGGTTCCGAGTGTCGCCTGCCCGGCAACGATGTCGGCATGATCGAACGGATGTATCAGGACGGCGCCGGTCCGCTCCGCGAACTCACGAGCATGAATCAGCGCCTCGTCTACGGTATCGCCGACGAGGTTCACCGTGGCACCGTAGGCCCTGGTGGCGACGAGTTTCGGCAGGGAGGCACCCGTCGGCATGAACACCGTCGAGGCGATGTTCGATTCGGTTGCAGCCCAAGCGACTCCCTGTGCATGATTGCCTGCACTCGCAGCGACGACTCCGTTGGCGCGCTCGGATGCGGTGAGCCGGGAGATCCGGTTGTACGCCCCGCGCGGTTTGAAGGAGCCGGTGCGCTGGAGGTTCTCGCACTTGAGACGCACCTCGTGACCGGTCAGGTCCGAGAGTATCCGCGACGCCACGACAGGCGTCCTCCGCACGACAGGCTCGAGAACGTCCTCCGCGTCGGCGATATCACCGGCCGTGAGAAGTTCACTCAAAAGGCTGTCCGATCTTCGCACGCATCTTCATCACTCCCCCAGCTTTCCCGGCACCGACAACAGCGGTAAGAATTCCGTCACGGAAGTAGTAAGCCAAGAATTTTCTGCCGTCATCATCGATGATCTTGACAGAGTCATCAGCAGAAGGTGTTCCGAGCGCTTGAATCTTCAGATCGTATTGGTCACTCCAGAAGTACGGCACCTGTGGACGCGTCGGTGCTGCATCGTGGCCGAGGATCGCGGGCACCATGACCCGTACCTGATCGCCGACGTTGCTCCAATGCTCGACCCGCTTCCTCGCGTCACCGACGGTCCAGGCAGCGACATCGCCGACAGTCCACACATGTGGATCGCTCGTGCGTCCGACGGCGTCCGCGGAGACACCGTCGGCGATCTCGATGCCCGAGCTCGCAAGGAAGCCTGTGACGGGTGTCGATCCCACACCGATCACTACGGTGTCGACCTCGATTTCGGTGTCATCGGTGAGCACGGCGTGAGTGACTCGATCGGATCCGCGCAGGGTCTCGATGCCGATGCCGGTCCTGAGGTCGACGCCCTCCGCCCGGTGCAATCGAGCGACGAGCTCGCCCACCTCGGCGCCGAGCACCGAACCGAGCGGTGTCTGCTGCGGTTCGACGATCACGACATCGGCACCTGCATGCCGGAATCCTGCCGCGAGTTCACATCCGATGAAACCTGCACCGACGACAAGAGCACGGCTGCTGGATTCGACGTCTTTGCGTAGCGCCGCGGCGTCGTCTCGCGAACGCAGCACGTGCACACCCGCAAGGTCCGGTAGCGAAGCAATCCGTCGCGGGTGCAAGCCAGTCGCAAGCACGAGTTCGTCGTAGGACAGCTTCGATCCGTCGGCAAGTTCCAGAGTCTGTGCCGCGGTGTCGACAGCTACTGCGGCCGAGCCCAGGCGCAGTTCGATGTTGTGCTCGAGGAAGTATTCGGCAGGTTCGAAGGTGGTGTCCTCACGTTCGCCACGGATGACCTCCTTCGACAGTGGAGGCCTGTCGTACGGCAAATGGTTCTCGTCACCGACGAGCACGATCTCGCCGCCGTACTCGAGTTTGCGTAGTTCCTGGGCGGTCCGCAGACCTGCCAACCCTGCTCCAACGATCACAATTGCCATGACTGATCTTTACCAGACGGCGACTGTTTCGGAGCTGGCCGGCCGCTTCGGCGCTCGCAGACAACCCGCGGATGCCATGCGGTCTTCGTGTAGCCGCGCCGGGGCAGCATCACTACCATCAGAGGTATGACCACAGACCCCAGGTTCGCTGCAGCGGGCTCCGCAGCACTGGCCACCACGCAGGGGCGAACGATCATCGCCGATGCCGTCGTCGCAAAGATCGCCGGCATCGCCACCCGCGAGATCGACGGCGTCTACGACGTCGGTGGCGGCACTGCCAGAGCGGTCGGTGCCCTTCGCGATCGGATACCGGGTGCCCGGGTCAACCACAGCCAGGGAGTTGCCGTCGAGGTGGGTGAGAAGCAGGCCGCAATCGATATCGGCATCGTCGCCGAATACGGAGTTGCGCTGCACGAACTGGCCGCAGGTATTCGCCGCAACATCATTGCCGCCGTCGAAAGGATGACAGGCCTCGAAGTCACCGAGGTCAACGTCACCGTCTACGACGTCATGCTTTTCGACGACGCGGAGACCGGACCTGATCCGGACCTCCGACCGCGTGTGCAGTGAGCGCTCCACGCGAGATCGAACTCGCTGACACGGTCGCGTCGATCACGCTGAGTATTGCGGGTGTCAGCGCACTGCATCCGGGCGAGTTCGGTGAGATCGCGACGTACCTCCCCGGTCGCAGGGTCGTCGGAATCCGCATCGACGCCGAGGTCTGCGAGATCCACATCAGCGTCGAGTACCCCAGCGACGTACGCGCGGTCGCACGCGGAGTGCGCGATGCCGTCGGGCCACACGTGTCGGTACCGATCGTGGTCACCGTCGAAGACATCACCACAGAATCGATCGTCGAAGATGTCGCAACACAACCGGTAGGAAGTCATCGATGACATACACACTCGCAGGACTACTCACAGGCTTGCTGTTGGCGCTTGCTGGAATCATCGGTGGATTCAGCGGATTCGTACTCGCACTGTTCCTTGGGGCGGTTGGGCTCGCGATCGGTGCTCACTTCGATGGTCGACTCGACCTCACTACGTTGCTGCGAGGCCGCGGTCGCGGCCGTGGTTGATACAGACAGCACCGCAACGGCCGACACTGGCGGGCGAGGAACCCTCGTCATCAAGGAACGTGCCATCGAACGCGTAGCCGTCGCAGCGGCCCTGACAGTGCCTGCCGTCGTCCGTAGCGTCGGTGGAATATCACGCTTGACGGGCCGGGACCTGCCGCGTGCAGATGCATCGGTCGGCGAGTACTCGGTCTCGATCAACCTGTACGTCAGCCTTACGTGGCCGTGCCGAATCGCCGACGTCTCCGAGGCCATCTACACCGAGGTTGCCCGTGCTCTCGACAACATCGTGGGCCTGCCCTTGTATCGGCTCAACGTCATGGTCGCAGCGACATCCGCCGGAGAATCTGTGGAGCAACAGGTCTCGGACGACACGGCTGTTCCGGCGTCGAGACCGCGCCCACCGACGGCAAGTCCGGCCGCACTCCCCGTCGCCGTTGCGCTCGCCTTCGGCCTGCTGGCTCTGGCCTTCGTCGCAGGTCGAGAATTCTTGATCGTGCACGACACGATCGGCGGAGCACCCTGGATTCGTAACACCGTCGACTGGATTTCCGAGTTGCATTGGGCGCCATGGATGATCACCGCGTCGGGAGCAGCGGTGGTTGCCGGACTGATACTTCTCGCCATCGGAGTCAAGCCCCGCACGCAGACACACACCGGGGTCACGTCGTCGACATCGTCCTCACCGATGGTATGGATGCGACCAACCGACGTCGCACGCATGTGCAGCGATCATGCCGGGGAGGTGCCGGGCGTCGAATCTGCTCGCACGACGGTCACGAAGAAGCGCATCACCGTCGAGGTGCATCGAACCGAAGCCGGTGAGGACGAAGCATTGACCGAAGCTGTCCGTGACGCAATAGCGCCGACATTGTCGGTATTGGCCGACAACAGAGAAACCCAAATCCGACTCCACCAGGCACGCGGATGAAGCGCGCGACTTGGGCCGTGGACCGTCTGCTCGTCGTTCTACTCGGCGTCGCGTTGCTCGGGGCCGGCGCATTCGCCCTCGCGTGGTACTTCGACCTGCCGCTTGCGGTCCGCACACTGTCTCGATTCGATCGCGACACGATCGCAGGACTACCTGCGCACGATTGGTGGGAGGCAGCACTCGCTGGGACTGCCATCGCCAGCGCCGTCGCTGCGATTGCACTGATTATCGGTAACCTGTCGCCGCGGCGCACCGGGACTATGCAGATCCACGCCGAGGAATCCCTCGCGGTCCGAGTCGACCTCGGCGCACTGGCACGCGGGATCGCCGCTGACCTGTCGACGTTCCCCGAAGTCGAATCCTCCAGAGGCCGAGCGATCGACGACCGAGGGACCGCGACGCTCGCGGTCACCGTGTCTGCATCCCCAGCCATCGACATCGACGCCTTCACAAGGACCGTCGAAAAGAAGGCGGAGTTCGTTGCCGAATCCGTCGAAGGCGGAGCAGTCGCTCTTCGGATCCAGATGCATCTGAACGCTGCGGTGCCGTCCAAGTAGCTCGATGTGCGTGAGTGATCCCTTGTAGCTATCTGATCGTATGAGTGGACCATTCAAGCGGGATGTGTAGCGGGTACGGGGACGAATACACAAAAAGGCGCCCACCTCCTTGCGGAGATGGGCGCCTTTTTCGAGTGAAGCTAAATCACTTGATGATCTTCGTGACGCGACCGGCGCCGACGGTACGACCGCCCTCGCGGATAGCGAAACGCAGGCCCTCGTCCATGGCGACCGGCTGGATCAGCACGACGGTCATCTCGGTGTTGTCACCAGGCATGACCATCTCGGTGCCCTCGGGGAGGGTCACAACGCCCGTAACGTCCGTGGTACGGAAGTAGAACTGCGGGCGGTAGTTGTTGAAGAACGGCGTGTGACGGCCGCCCTCGTCCTTGGACAGGATGTAAGCGTTGCCCTCGAACTCCGTGTGGGGAGTCGTGGTGCCCGGCTTGATGACAACCTGTCCACGCTCGACATCTTCACGCTTGATGCCACGAACGAGCAGTCCGACGTTGTCGCCGGCCTGGCCCGAGTCGAGCAGCTTACGGAACATCTCGATACCGGTGACCGTGGTCTTGGTCGAGCCGGGGCGGATGCCGACGATCTCGACCTCTTCGTTGACGTTGACCGAGCCGCGCTCGATACGTCCGGTCACAACCGTGCCACGGCCGGTGATGGTGAAAACGTCCTCGACTGGCATGAGGAACGGCTTCTCCGTCTCGCGGACCGGGTCCGGGATGGAATCGTCGACGGCCTGCATGAGCTCGGCAACGCTCTCGGCCCACTTGGGGTCACCCTCGAGTGCCTTGAGTGCGGACACCTTGATGACAGGTGCATCCTCGTCGAAGTCCTGCGCAGCGAGAAGCTCGCGCACCTCCATCTCGACGAGCTCGATGATCTCGTCGTCGTCGACCATGTCGGCCTTGTTCAGGGCGACGAGGATGTACGGAACGCCGACCTGCTTGGCGAGAAGCACATGCTCACGCGTCTGCGGCATCGGGCCGTCGGTAGCCGCTACCACCAGGATTGCGCCGTCCATCTGCGCAGCACCGGTGATCATGTTCTTGATGTAGTCGGCGTGGCCGGGCGCATCTACGTGTGCGTAGTGGCGCTTTTCGGTCTGGTACTCGACGTGGGAGATGTTGATCGTGATACCACGAGCCTTCTCCTCCGGAGCCTTGTCGATCTCATCGAAGGCCGAGGCCTCGTTGAGGTCCGGGTACTTGTCGTGCAGAACCTTGGTGATTGCTGCCGTCAGCGTCGTTTTGCCGTGGTCAACGTGACCGATGGTTCCGATGTTGACGTGCGGCTTCGTCCGCTCGAACTTCGCCTTCGCCACTATGTCCTCCTGGACTGATTGGTGCTTGCGGTTATGCAGCAGTGCGGTTGTCTCGTACAGCTCTTGTGAGCTGCAGGGGTCGTGCGGTGTAACAGATACAGCGTGCCCAGCTAGAGAGAAATTATTCTCCGGTCGCCTTCGCGATGATTTCCTTGGCGACGTTCGCGGGAACCTCTGCGTAGGAATCGAACACCATGGAGTAGTTAGCGCGGCCCTGAGTCTTCGACCGAAGGTCTCCGATGTAGCCGAACATCTCCGACAGCGGAACCAGTGCCTTGACGATACGGGCACCGCTGCGTTCCTCCATGGCCTGAATCTGACCACGGCGGGAGTTCAAGTCGCCGATGACCTCACCCATGTAATCCTCGGGCGTGATGACCTCGACGGCCATGACGGGTTCGAGAATGACGGGGCCGGCCTTACGAGCGGCTTCCTTGAACGCTTGTGAGCCGGCGACCTTGAAGGCCATTTCCGACGAGTCGACGTCGTGGTACGCACCGTCGAGGAGCGTGAGCTTGACGTTGACCAGAGGGTATCCGGCGAGGACGCCGTACTGCATTGCGTCCTGTGCTCCAGCGTCGACCGAAGGGATGTACTCCCTTGGCACACGACCACCACTGACCTTGTTCTCGAATTCGTACGTCGCGCCGTCTTCGCCTTCGAAAGGCTCGAGCTTGATGACGACCTTCGCGAACTGGCCGGAGCCACCGGTCTGCTTCTTGTGGGTGAAGTCGTGCTTTTCGACCGTCTTGCGGATGGTCTCGCGGTAAGCCACCTGGGGCTTGCCGACGTTTGCCTCGACCTTGAACTCGCGACGCATACGGTCGACGAGGATGTCGAGGTGGAGCTCGCCCATACCGCCGATGACGGTCTGGCCGGTGTCTTCGTCCAGCTTCACCGAGAAGGTTGGATCCTCTTCGGCGAGCTTCTGAATAGCTGTTCCCAGCTTCTCCTGGTCGGACTTGGTCTTGGGCTCGATCGAGACCTGGATGACCGGGTCAGGGAAGCTCATCGACTCGAGGATCACCTGGTTCTGCGGATCGCAGAGGGTGTCTCCCGTAGTCGTGTCCTTCAGACCGATCACAGCGTAGATGTGACCGACGGTGGCAGAAGGCACCGGGTTTTCCTTGTTGGAGTGCATCTGGAAAATCTTGCCCAGACGCTCCTTCTTGCCCTTGGTCGAGTTGACGACCTGAGCACCGGCGTCGACGCCACCCGAGTACACGCGGATGTAGGTCAGCTTGCCGAAGAAGGGGTGCGTCGCAATCTTGAATGCGAGAGCCGCGAACGGCTCTTCGATCGAAGGCTTGCGCGTGATCAGCTTCTCTTCGTCGCCGACGGCGTGGCCGGTGACCGACTCGACGTCCAGCGGTGAAGGGAGGTAATCGATGACGGCGTCGAGCATGGGCTGAACGCCCTTGTTCTTGAACGCGGATCCACACAGGATCGGGTACAGCTCGCTGTTGACCGTCATCTTGCGGATGGCGCCCTTGATCTCGGCGACCGTGAGCTCTTCGCCGCCGAAGTGCTTCTCCAGAAGCGCCTCGTCGGACTCGGCCACGGTCTCGAGCAGCAGCGTGCGGTACTCGTCTGCACGCTCTTTGAGGTCCTCGGGGATCTCGATGGTCTCGTAGGTCTCGCCCAGCTTGGTTTCGCCGCGCCAGATCTTCGCAGTCATCTCGACGAGGTCGACGATGCCTTCGAATTCACTCTCGGAACCGATCGGCAGCTGGATGACCAGCGGCTTGGCGCCGAGGCGCTCGACGATGGTTTTGACCGTGTAGTAGAAGTCAGCGCCCAGCTTGTCCATCTTGTTGACGAAGCAGATACGCGGAACGTCGTACTTGTCTGCCTGACGCCACACCTGCTCCGACTGAGGCTCGACGCCCTCTTTGCCGTCGAAAACGGCTACGGCGCCATCCAACACACGGAGTGAACGCTCGACCTCGACCGTGAAGTCGACGTGGCCGGGCGTATCGATGATGTTGATCTGGTTCTTGTTCCAGAAGCACGTGACAGCAGCGGACGTGATCGTGATGCCACGCTCCTGCTCCTGCTCCATCCAGTCTGTCGTCGACGCACCGTCGTGCGTCTCACCGATCTTGTAGTTCACCCCGGTGTAGAACAGGATGCGCTCGGTGGTTGTGGTTTTACCGGCATCGATGTGGGCCATGATGCCGATGTTGCGGACCTTGTTAAGGTCGGTCAGCACTTCCTGTGCCACGGAATTCATCCCGTCTTATAAGTCGAAGAGGTGGGGCTGGTCCAGCGCTGCATTTCTCGCACGGGGCCAGGTACTAGGTAAAGCGCCGGTGAAGTGCGCGGACTACGAAGCTCCGCGCCTTCCCGACAAGCATCACCAGCGGTAATGCGCGAACGCCTTGTTGGCTTCTGCCATCTTGTGCGTGTCCTCGCGACGCTTCACAGCGGCACCGAGGCCGTTGCTGGCGTCGAGCAACTCGTTGGCGAGACGCTCGACCATCGTCTTCTCACGACGAGCACGCGAGAAGGTGACCAGCCAGCGCAATGCCAACGTGGTGGAACGGCCGGGGCGAACCTCGACGGGTACCTGGTAGGTGGCGCCACCGACACGACGGCTGCGAACCTCGAGGGCCGGCTTGACGTTGTCGAGTGCACGCTTGAGCGTGACGACGGGGTCGGTGCCGGTCTTCTCGCGTGCCTGCTCGAGTGCCTGGTAGACGATACGCTCAGCGGTCGACTTCTTGCCGTCGATGAGGATCTTGTTGACGAGCTGCGTGACCAACGGGGAACCGTAAACCGGGTCGTTGATCAGCGGCCGCTTGGGTGCTGGGCCCTTGCGTGGCATTAGCTCTTCTCCTTCTTGGCGCCGTAGCGGCTGCGAGCCTGCTTGCGGTTCTTGACGCCCTGGGTATCGAGCGAGCCGCGGATGATCTTGTAGCGCACACCCGGGAGGTCCTTCACACGACCACCGCGAACGAGCACCATGGAGTGCTCCTGCAGGTTGTGGCCTTCACCGGGGATGTAGGCAGTGACCTCCACCGCGGTGGTCAAGCGCACGCGCGCGACCTTACGGAGAGCGGAGTTCGGCTTCTTCGGTGTGGTTGTGTACACGCGAGTGCACACGCCACGACGCTGTGGGCTTCCCTTGAGGGCAGCGGTCTTGAGCTTCCGCACCTTATCGGTGCGACCCTTGCGGACCAGCTGGTTGATAGTTGGCATGAACCGGCTTTCTTCGTGTTACGAGTCTCATCTTGAACGAGACTCAGGGATCTAGCAGTTGGAGCAAGAGAACACTGCTCCTCACCCTTACTACCTCCGCGGGTCTCTTGCACCCCGCGGTCGGGTGTGTCGCATACCCCCACACGGCAGCCGTATCGCTTGCTCGAATCCGAACATGAGCACGGCTGTACCTCGCATAGGCACACAGACGGCCCGGGCATGCCGGACACGACGCATTACGATACCCGGCGGCGTTGCCTCGGGTCAAAACGACCCCCGCTGTGCTACCGGCTGGGCCCGGACACCTACTGACTCAGGTCGAGAGTCAATTCCATCAACTCGGTCGCCGCCGTACAAGGGTCCGGATGACCCGACCCCGGTAGGTACTGAACCCACCACCCCACGATGCCTGCGTCGGGCCCGCCTGCCGTGACACCACACGAGTCGGGATCTTTGGGTGGCTGACTGCGAATTGCGTTGCGCCCCTTCACCGAAATGTCGGTGACGCTGTACATCATCTTCTCGTTGGTTTCACGTTCGGTCGCCAAAGATCCGTTCTCGAACCAGTTGGACGTCACCTTCACGATGCCGTTGGGGCCACTGACATCCCACCGGCAGATGGCCCCGAAGAATCCCCGTGCGATGGCGTCGCCGCCGACAGTTGCCGCGATCTGGTCGTCGAGCACCCAATCGCATTCGGTCAGCAGGTTGGGCAGATCCCCACCTCCCGAGCCGTCGAAGCTTGCCGCCCGCGGAGTTCCCTGCACGGTGGTGCTGCAGCCGGCGAGAAGTAGGGCTGCTGCCAGAATCGACGCTCTCTTCACTGGGCCCTCTCCACCGTCAGTGACGCGAGTTGCTCGGCGACACCGCACGGATCGGCCGACGGTCGCATGTCCCCGTACGAGACAGACCAATGCATGAAGTCCTTGCCGAATTGCACGCCGACTTCGCACAGGTAGCCCTCCGTGGCCGCAGAGAATCCAGGATGCCCGTCGATCTCGATGTCCTCGGCCGGCCTGCCGATCAATTCCGAACCGGAGCGCTCACGGTCGATGGGGCTGCCCCGATACCAGGAAAAGCTGACCGACGGCCCGGAGAAACCCGCGACCTCCCATTCGCATCCCACCGAGTTGCGGGTGATCATCGTGAACGCTGTCACCGCGAATGCTCCCCGCACTTCCTCGTCTGCGACCGAACCGCACTGGCCGAAGAACGGTCCAGGCTCGCCTGCGGAGACCTCGGCCGAATCCTGGCTCGACGGCGCCGCGTCGTCGCCGGTTCCGCAGCCGGCCAGCAGCATGCCGCACACCGCCAGGCCGATGGCCACTCTCCCCCGCATGCCCAGGACTCTACTGAACGTCCATGAGAAGAGCCGCCCCTATGTAGGGGCGGTCACTGTGTCGTCCTTGCGAATCCGAAGGGACGCGTCGAGCACGCCAGACCAGGCCCGAACGATCTCGGCGCGGCGTCGCGAGTCGTCGCTGAGTACATCGGCCAACCCCAAGCCGCGGGCCAAGTCGAGCGTTGCCTGTACCAGCCGATGAGTCTGCGGATCGCTATCATCGGCACCGAGATGTGCGACGGCAGTGCGATGTGCGACGCGTCCGAACTTCTCCTCGAGTGGCAAGACCCTTGCGCGCATCTCTGGATCCGCCGCGGCCGCAGTCCACACCTGCAGGGCTGCCTTGAACAGTGGGCCGGTGTAGTAGTTCACGAGCCGATCCACCACGGCTTCGGTCCTGGCCGGCCCGACGGGCAGGGCAACCGATTCGCGTCCGGCGTGCTCCATTCGGGTATCGAACATGTACTCGAGGGCAGCGGTGATCAGGTCCTCGCGCGTCGGAAAGTGGTGTTGGGTGGCCCCGCGGGACACCCCTGCTCGTTCTGCCACGACAGCCACCGTGGTGGTGCCCCAGCCCTGCTCGGCAAGAGAGTCGATCGTTGCTTCGAGCAGCCGCAGCCGCGTGGCCCTGCTTCGGTCCTGCTTGGGTTCACGCGGCGACGCCATCTTCCCTACTTCTTCTCGGTGTTCGGTATCGCCCAACTCGGTGGACGTTTCTGCAGAAAGGCCATCATCCCTTCTCGCGCCTCCTCCGATGCGAACAGTCTCGCCGAGTGCGCGGCGAGATCCTCCCCATGACGATCGAATTCGGCAAGAATCGAGGCGGCGGTCAACCACTTCGACTCCGCCAGCCCTTGCGGTGAAGCCTGAGAAATCGATGCGACCAGTTCATCGATCATCGACTTCGGATCCGAGGCGGCTGCACTGACCAACCCGATGGCCTCGGCTTCGTGGGCACCGAACTTCTCACCGGTCAGAAAGTATCGGCTCGCCGCCCGCGAACCGAGCCGAGGAAGGACAGTGAGCGAGATGACGGACGGCGCGAGCCCGAGCCGCGCCTCGGTCAGCGCGAACGTACTGCCGGGCCCGGCCACGACGATGTCGCAGGCACCGACGAGTCCCATCCCTCCTGCGCGCACATGGCCGTCGATCTTCCCGATGACCGGCTTGGGTGTCTCGAGGATCAGACGTAGTAAGCCGAGCATCTGGGCGGTTCTGCCCTCTACCGAACCGCCCGCCTCGGACATGTCGGCTCCGGCGCAGAAGGTGTTGCCCGTGTGCGCGAGTACTACCGCACGAATACCGGGGTCCTTGCCTGCATCGACCAGTCCGGCGGTGAGCTCGTCGACCAGGATGGTGGACAACGCGTTTCGATTGTGCGGCGTGTCCAGCGTCAGGGTGGTAACTGCATCCGCGGTATGAACCTGCACTGCCATCAGTACGACCTCGGCAGGCCCAGCGAATGCTGCGACACGAAGTTCAAGATCATCTCCCGGCTGACCGGCGCAACGCGACCGATACGTGCCTGACCGAGCATTGCCGCCAGTCCGTATTCCTCGGTCAGGCCTGCGCCGCCATGGGTCTGAATGGCCTGATCGAGCGCTTTGATGCTCGCCTCTGCGGCAGCGTATTTGGCCATGTTCGCGGCCTCCGCAGCGCCGAAGTCATCGCCACTGTCATACAGAACTGCGGCCTTCTGCATCATCAGCTTGGCCAGTTCGAGCTCTATCTTGACCTGAGCGAGAGGATGCGCAATGCCCTGGTGTGCTCCGATCGGCGTCTTCCATACGGTGCGTTCGTTTGCATATTTGACCGCTTTGTCGATCGCGTAGCGGCCCATGCCGACCGCCATCGCGGCACCGAGGATGCGTTCGGGATTGAGCCCGGCGAACAATTGCATGAGCGCGGCATCGGCTTCACCGACGAGGGCATCGGCCGGCAACCGAACGTCGTCGAGGAACAATGTGAACTGATGATCCGGTTCGATGATGTCCATCTGCATCCGAGTCTTCTGGAATCCCTCGGCGTCCGTCGGCACGACGAACAGCGCCGGCTTCAGCTTCCCGCTCTTGCTGTCTTCCGTCCTCGCGACGATGAGTACGGCATCGGCCTGATCGACCCCGGAGATGTAGATCTTGCTGCCGTTGACGATCCAGTCTTCGCCATCTCTTCTGGCTGTAGTCGTGATCTGATGCGAGTTCGAACCGGCGTCGGGCTCGGTGATCCCGAAGGCCATGATCTTCGACCCGTCGGCAAGCGCGGTCAACCACGTCTGCTTCTGGTCCTCGGTGCCGTACTTACCGATGATGGTGCCGCAAATCGCAGGGCTCACCACCACCAGGAGTAGACCTGCGCCATGGGCAGAGAGCTCCTCCTGCACGAGCGCGAGCTCGTAGATGCCTGCTCCACCGCCGCCATACTCCTCGGGAAGATTGACCCCCAGGAATCCGAGCTTGCCGGCTTCGTTCCATAATTCGGTCAGTGGTTCACCACGCCGCGCTTTGGGAAGCACGTAATCGATGTAGTTGAAGCGCTTGCCGAGAGAAGAGACCGCCGTACGCAGCGCCTTCTGCTCCTCGGTTTCGGTGAAGCTCATGTGTTCTCCTCTTCGGTGACTGCTGCTTCGGTTACCACGGCGAGTAAGGTGCCGACTTCTACCTGCTGTCCCACTACTACATTCAGCTCGGTGAGAACGCCCGCCGCTGGAGCGGTGACCGTGTGTTCCATCTTCATCGCTTCGAGCCACAGAATCGGCTGACCAGCCGTGACCGTGTCACCTGCTGCCGCGCCGACGCGAACGACGTTGCCCGGCATAGGAGCAAGCAGTGATCCCGCCGCCACCTCCTCGCTCGGGTCGGTGAAGCGAGGTGTCCTGACCAACCGCACCGGTCCGAGAGAGGAGTCGACGAAGATATCCTCGCCGTATTGCGCGACCTCGAAGAAGCGACAAATACCGTTCTCGTCGAGCACTACTCGCGTAGGTGAACTAGACACCAACGCGACGCCGTCCAGACTTGTCTCGAGCCCGTACCGACCGAGCGTGTATTCGACGGTGATGTCGCCGTACTCGACCTCACGCAACGACGCGTCGGTTCGATACGACTTACGCTGCGGCTGCGATGGCAGGTTGCGCCACCCGCTCGGCAGCCCCTTGTCCACCCGTGCCGTACTGCGATTGACGGCGGCATCGGCAAGCGCAGCAGCGAGCGCCGACAGCTGCGCTGCGTGGGTGCCTCCTACCGGACGAGAGAGAGCATCGAGCCCATGAGTGTCGAAGAACGCCGTGTCGGTGTCCCCTGCCACGAAAGCCGGATGGCGTAGGACATTGACCAGAAGGTCACGGTTGGTCTTCAGACCATGAATCTGCGCATTCTGCAACGCTTTCGCCAGCAGCTTCGAAGCCTGCTCACGGGTTGGTGCATAGGAGATGACCTTGGCCAGCATCGGATCGTAATGAACGCCGACGATATTGCCACTCTCGATGCCCGAATCGACCCTGATACCTGCCTTCTCGAGGACCGCGAAATGTACTCCCGGAATGTCGAAACGATGAACCGGGCCACTCTGTGGTTGCCAATCCTGCGACGGGTCCTCCGCATAGAGCCGAACTTCGATCGAATGGCCTGCAGCAACAGGCTGGTCTACCGGCAACGAACCGCCTCCCGCAACATGGATCTGCAACGCAACCAGATCCAATCCCGTCGTACATTCGGTGACGGGATGCTCCACCTGGAGGCGGGTGTTCATCTCGAGGAAGAAGAAGTTCCCACTTTCGTCCGCCAGGAATTCGACGGTTCCGGCTCCCTCGTACCGGATTGCCTCGGTGGCCAACCGGGCCGCGTCGAAAAGCCGCTCGCGCATACCCGGAACCCGCTCGACGAGTGGCGACGGCGCCTCCTCTACGACCTTCTGGTGCCGACGCTGCAGCGAGCACTCACGTTCGCCGACCGTCCACACGTTGCCCTGCCGGTCGGCCATGACCTGCACCTCGATATGGCGGCCGGTTTCGATGTAGCGCTCGCAGAACACCGTCGAGTCACCGAATGCCGACAGTGCTTCCCGCTGTGCCGCTTCGATTTCCGAATGCAGCGCGGCGAGATCACGCACGATCCGCATGCCTCGCCCGCCACCACCGGCAGATGCCTTGACGAGAACCGGGAGCTCGTCCTCGCCGATCGCCGCCGGATCGAGCTGCGTCAAGACCGGTACCCCGGCGTCGGCCATCATCTTCTTGGACTCGACCTTGCTGCCCATGAGTTCGATGGCCTCGGCCGGCGGTCCTATCCAGATCAAACCCGCGCCCTGCACCTGCTGCGCGAATTCTGCGTTTTCGGAAAGGAATCCGTAACCGGGGTGGATAGCGTCGGCGCCGGCCCGAAGTGCTGCTGCGATGACGAGTTCGCCGCGCAGGTACGTCTCGGCCGAGGAATTTCCCGGCAGACGAACCGCGGCGTCGGCTTCCCGCACGTGCGGAGAATCGGCATCGGCGTCGGAGAAGACGGCGACCGTGTCGATGCCCTCGCGACGGCAGGTGGCAAAAACTCTTCGGGCGATTTCGCCGCGGTTGGCGACCAGTATCGAGTTGACAGTCATGTGCGTCACATCCGGAAGACACCGAAGTTCGCGGTGCCTTCGATCGGGGCAGAGGCAATGGCCGAGAGGCACATTCCCACTACCGTACGAGTGTCACGGGGGTCGATCACTCCGTCGTCGTACAGGCGTCCGGAGAGGAACAGCGGCAGCGACTCCGCGTCGATCTGCTTCTCGATCATCGCGCGCATGCCCGCGTCTGCTGCCTCGTCGAACACCTGCCCGCGCCCTTCCGCAGCAGCACGTCCGACGATGGAGATGACCCCCGCGAGTTGGGCACCACCCATCACCGCGGACTTGCTCGACGGCCAGGCGAACAGAAAGCGTGGGTCGAAGGCTCGCCCACACATGCCGTAGTGGCCCGCGCCGTACGACGCGCCCAGCAGGATGGAGATGTGCGGGACGGTGGAGTTGGAGACGGCGTTGATCATCATCGAACCGTGCTTGATCATGCCGCCTTCCTCGTACTCCTTGCCGACCATATAGCCGGTGGTGTTGTGCAGGAAGAGAAGTGGCGTGTTCGAGCGGTTCGCAAGCTGGATGAACTGCGTCGCCTTCTGTGATTCCTCGCTGAACAGGACGCCTCGTGCGTTGGCAAGAATACCGATCGGATAGCCGTGTAGTTCGGCCCAACCGGTGACGAGCGAAGATCCGTACATCGGCTTGAACTCGTCGAAGTCGGAGCCGTCGACGATGCGGGCGATGACCTCGCGCGGGTCGAACGGAATCTTCAGGTCGGTAGGAACTATGCCGAGGAGTTCTTCGGGATCCACCAGGGGCTCGATGACGTCGGCGCGCGGCTCCGGGCCCTGTTTCTTCCAGTTCAAACGTTCGACGATACTGCGACCGATGCGAATGGCGTCCTGCTCATCGACGGCAAAGTAGTCTGCGAGACCGGACTTTCGGGCATGCATCTCGGCACCTCCGAGTGACTCGTCGTCGGAGTCCTCACCGGTGGCCATCTTGACCAGCGGTGGTCCGGCCAGGAAGACCTTGGATTGTTCCTTGATCATGACGACATGGTCCGAGAGACCGGGAATGTACGCCCCACCGGCGGTGGAGTTACCGAAGACGAGGGCGATGGTGGGGATGCCCGCAGCGGACAGTTGCGTGAGGTCACGGAACATGCGGCCGCCGGGAATGAAGACTTCCTTCTGCGTCGGCAGATCGGCGCCACCGGACTCGACGAGCGAGATGACCGGCAAACGGTTCTGCATCGCGATGTCGTTGGCGCGAAATCCCTTCTTCAACGTCCACGGGTTGCTGGCGCCGCCGCGGACCGTCGGATCGTTGGCCACGATCAGGCATTCGACGCCGCAGACGACGCCGATCCCCACCACTGTGCTGGCACCGACCGGAAAGTCGCTGCCCCAGGCAGCAAGTGGGCACAGTTCGAGGAAAGCCGAATCCTCGTCGACGAGCAACTCGATGCGTTCGCGGGCGAGGAGTTTACCGCGCCCCCGATGACGCTCGATGTACTTCTCGCCTCCGCCGAGCAGTGCCTTGTTGTGCTCGACATCGATCTCGGCGAGTTTGGTGTTCATCGCCTCGGTTGCCTCGACATACTGCGCGGAGGCAGTGTCGAGAGTGGACTTCAGCACGCTCATGCCTGATACCCCAATCGTTTTGCTGCAAGTCCGGTCAGAATTTCGGTCGTGCCGCCGCCGATGCCGAGGATGCGCATGTCGCGGTATTGCCGCTCGACTTCGCTTTCGCACATGTAACCCAGGCCGCCGAAGAGCTGAACTGCCTGATTGGCCACCCATTCACCGGCCTCGACGGCAGTGTTCTTCGCGAAACACACCTCGGCGATGAAGTCGTTGTTCGATTCGAGCGACTGCTCCACTAGATAGTGGGTGTACACCCGGGCAACGTCGATCTTGCGAGCCATCTCGGTGACCGTGTTCTGCACGGACTGCCTCGCGATGAGCGGCTTCCCGAAAGTTTCACGATCGCGGACCCACTGCAGAGTCAGATCCAAGCAGCGTTGGGCACTGGAGTACGCCTGCGCGGCGAGAGCGATGCGTTCGGTGAGGAAGGCCTGCGCAATCTGCGCAAAACCGGAGTTCTCGGCCCCGACGAGATTGCCTACCGGGACTCGGGCGTCGGTGAAGGACAGCTCCGCGGTATCGGAGGCACGCCAGCCCATCTTCTCGAGTTTGCCTGTCACCTCGAAACCTGGTGTGTCCTTCTCGATCACGAGCAGCGACACCCCCGCTGCCCCGTCGCCACCGGTACGTACCGCCGTGACGACGAAGTCCGCGCGGCAGCCCGAGGTGATGTACGTTTTCGCGCCGTTCACGACATAGTGGTCACCGTCTTTCACTGCTTTGGTCCGCAGATGCCCGACGTCGGAGCCGCCGCCGGGTTCGGTGATGGCCAGCGAACCGATCTTCTCGCCGGCGAGAGTCGGTCGAACCCACTTGTCGATCTGCTCGGTGTCGCCTGCGGCCACCAGATGCGGCAGCGCGATTCCACCGGTGAACAACGACGCGAACAACCCACCCGAGGCACCGGCCTGGTGGATTTCCTCGCAGATGACGACGGCGTCGGCGAAATCCCCGCCCTCACCACCGACGCTCTCCGGGAAAGCGGCACCGAGCAAACCGAGCGCAGCAGCCTTCCGATGGAGCTCTCGGGGTAGCTCCCCCGCGGCCTCCCAATCGTTCATGTGCGGCGCAATGTCGTGTTCGACGAAGCTACGCACGGTCTTTCGGAGTTGCTCGCGCTCGGGAGTGTTCCATATCGTCATGAGAGTGTCCCTGTGAAGACGAGAGTTTCGGGAATGTCGATGTGGCGCGAACGCAGCCATTCACCGAGCCCCTTGGCCTGTGGATCGAAACGAGCCTGCGACGCGACGCCTTCTCCGAGGATTCCTTCGATGACGAAGTTGACGGCCCGTAGTTTCGGGAGAACGTGTCTGGTGACGACGAGATCCGCGGTCTCCGGCAGCATGAGCGCGACCTGTTCGACCGTCAGAGCGTGTGCCAGCCAAGCGAATTCGTCGTCCGTGCGAACCCAGACGCCGACGTTCGCATTCCCACCCTTGTCCCCGCTGCGTGCGGCGGCGATGGTGCCGAGCGGAACGCGAATGGTCGGTTCCGTCTCTCGCGCCGGTGGTAGTTCCGGTTCGGTCAGCGGTTCGAGTTCGAGCGTCTCGGTCGCGGGTTCGATCTCCCGTTGCGTCCCGTCCGGCAGTACGACCACGTGTGGCACTTCGCCGATCGGCACATAGCCGGCGGTGAACACCCCGTACGGCGCTCCGTTCCCGGGAGGCGCTGTCACCGAAAGCCCCGGATAGCTGGCCAGTGCCAGCTCGACCGCCACCGAGGAGAATTGCCGCCCGACAACATTCGGATCGCTGTCGCGAACGACGCACCGGAGCAAGGCACTCGCGGTCTCCTCGGTCTCGGCGTCGGGCTTGTCGGTGCGCACGAGCGTCCAGTCGAGTTCGGTCGGCCGCGACGGAAGCCACGACTCGAACTGCTGCTGCGCCAGTGCGGCTTTGGCCTCGATGTCGAGGCCGGTCAGGATCAGGGTGAACTCGTTGCGGAATCCGCCGAGTGCGTTGAGAGAAACCTTGGCAGTGGGCGGGGGCGCTTCACCCTTCACGCCGCTGACCAGCACGCGGTCCGCTCCCGCCTGTGACACCGACGCGGTGTCGATTCGAGCGGTGACATCAGGGTTCGCGTAGCGACCACCGGTGATCTCGTACAGCAGTTGAGCTGTGACGGTACCGACGCTCACCGCACCCGAGGTGCCTTCGTGTTTGGTGATGACGGACGATCCGTCCGCCTCGATCTCGGCAATCGGGAATCCTGGCCGCGACATATCGGCGATCTCGGTGAAGAACGAATAGTTGCCACCGGTGGCCTGCGTACCACATTCGATGATGTGCCCGGCAACCACAGCCCCGGCAAGAGCGTCGTAATCGGTTCTGCTCCAACCGAAATGGGCGGCTGCTGGTCCGACGATAACGGAAGCGTCGGTGACGCGCCCGGTGACGACGACGTCGGCGCCTGCGTTCAGGGCCTCGACGATGCCCCAGGCCCCGAGGTACGCGTTGGCGGTGAGCGGACTACCGAGGCCGAGTTCTTGGGCTCGCGGCAGCAAATCGTCGCCGTGTACATAGGCGATTTCGGCGCCGGTGCCGAGCTTGTCGAGTGCCTCGACCAGGCCGCTCGGGTTGAGGCCACCAGCATTCGAGACGATTTTGACGCCCTTGTCGAGCGCAAGCCCCAGGCAGTCCTCGGCCTGGCGGAGAAAAGTCTTTGCGTAGCCTAGAGACCGATCCTTCGCCCGGTCACGGCCCAGGATGAGCATCGTCAGCTCCGCGAGGTAATCGCCGGTGAGATAGTCGAGTTCGCCGCCCTCGAGCATCTCGCGCATCGCCGAGAGGCGGTCGCCGTAGAAGCCGGAACAGTTACCGATTCTGACTGTCATCTTTTGGGTCGTCCTGGTCCTGGAGGGCCTGCGAAGGCTTGAGCGATGGTAAGCCAGTGCTGAGCGTCCGGTCCGACGGCCTCGATGTCGAGATTTTCCGGGTGCGCCCGCTGAGTCACCAGCAGACAAAAATCCACCGCCGAGCCGGTGACGCGTTGAGCAGCGTCACCGGGGCCCCAGGTCCAAAGCTCACCCAAGGGGGAGGTCAGCTCGACTCGGAACGGCTCGGACGGCGGAGTCTGTTGGTTGATCACATAGGCAAAATCACGGGTACGGACGCCGATATGCGCGACAGCTTCGATGCGCTCGGTCGGCTCGCGGGTGATACCGAGTGCGTCGGCGACATCCTGGCCGTGGGCCCAGGTCTCCATGAGGCGAGCCGTTGCCATCGAAGCAGCGCTCATGGGCGGTCCGAACCACGGAATCTTCACACCGGACGGGACACGTTTCAGTGCGTCGGCCATGGCATGCCTGCGGGTACGCCAGAGCGCGAGGAGATCAGAATTTCTGGCCTCCTCCGCTGCGGCCGAGTCGACGAAACCAGCGGGATCGGACCATGCAGCCTTCATCACGCCGTCGAACTCTGCGGCAGCGGTCGCATCCCCCGATGCCCCCGAGGTGGTCCGTTCGGCAACATTGTCGGTCCAGGACAGATGCGCGATCTGATGCGCGACGGTCCATCCCGGTGCTGGTGTGGGCGTCGCCCACTGGTCTTCGGTCAGTCCAGCTACGAGAGCGTCGAGCGCATCGCCCTCGGCGCGGAGGTCATCGACGATCGAGTCGAGGTCGGCCATGGAGGAAGTTTCACATCTGATCGATAAAAAAGCAAGCACGCTTGCTTGTTAAATGCGCGAACGGCTTGGCAGCGGCAGGGGGCTACCAGTCGGCGGGCGAGCCCTTCCTGGTCATCAGCTTCGACAGCTTGCCGCGTCGAGCCTGGCCCGAGGTGGAACGTCGAGTTGGTCAGGTGGCAGGAGTGGGCTGGCGCAGAGTTCGGACCAACCGAAGACAGAGGCAGCCGTGTCCACGCGCCGCGAGGTGGCAGACCGCGCGCCCAATCACCCCCGACTGGGATGTCGGCGACATGGTGTATGCACTCGAATTTTGTATTCGACTGCACTACAAGCGAATCGAAGAAGCCAACCCTTGACGGGCATCCCGAGAGGCGATAGTATCGAACATACGTTCTAATCGACTTGCCGGGGGGCTTCGATTCATGAGTTCGAGTCGCAGAAGTGCATTCGCGTCGTACGTAGGTCCGCAGCACACGCCGGTCGTCGATCGATCAATACTTCAGGAGCTCTCCGACGCGGCGGTGATCGAGAACCAGGCCTGCGCACGCAAAGTTCGGCTCGCAGCGTCGATCTGGGATTCGTGCATTCACCAGAACGTCCAAGTCGGTGACGTGATCATGGATGCGGGGAGCTATGCGGCATCGGAGACAGCGAAGGCGCTGGGATGCTCCAAGGCTGTGGCGGACACTTATGCAGAGATCGGTATGGATCTCCGGCTCCGATTGGCTAGGGTCAGAGCAGCATTCGACGCCGGCGAGTTGGATCTCGCACGGGTGCGGGCGATCTATCGAAACACCAACTCGCTCTCACTCGAAGTTGCCGTCCGCATCGAGTCCGAAATACTCAACGCAGCGCGCCGCCTCTCCCCCGGGCCACTCGCCACCGAGATCTGTGAAATCGTGCAGCGCGTTGCACCGGAGGAGGCCGCTGCGCTTCGCAAGGATCTCGTCAAGCTCACCCGCGTTCGATACCGCGACAGAGACATGATCGCCACCATCGAGGCCGACCTCGAAGCGGGTGACGCCGCGGCGTGCTGGCAACTGGTCAACGAAATGGCGAACACTCTGTGCCGCCGTGATCCGCGCACTCGTGGCCAGCGACTTGCGGCCGCGTACGTGGCGCTCATGCATCAAGAGACATTTGTTTCGTGCACGTGCGAACAGGACGAAGACGATCCGTGCACCGCCCGGCGGGAATTGCCTGACCGCCGTAGCCCACTGACCACGGTGACGATCGATCTGCCGACCCTTGCCGGACTCGCCGACCTACCCGGGTACCTCGCCGGGCACGGATTGATCGATGCGGACTATGCCCGAGAGCTTGCTGCAAACGGAGACTGGCAGCTACTGCTGACCGAAGCGGCCGATCTCGCAGCATCGCTCGGTCTTGTGGACGTGATCCCTGATCAGGATGTCGATGTTCGGTCAGAGCGTGGCGAGGGTGACGGTGTGCCTGACCAGCGAACGGGTGCGGGTCGAATTGGAGGTGAGGTTTCCGAAAGCTGTGAGCCCAGAGAGAGTGAGGGAGCAGGTGAGATTGGAGGGCCCAGCGAGAGTGATGAGGCCGTTCAAATAGACAGGGAAGGTGAGATTGTTGCGCCCGGTGACTGCTTAGGCCCTGGCACTGAGACCGGCACTGGCACTGGAATCGATCTCGGTGAACACACTGTGCTCAATCCGTTGGGCCATGGGCGCCGCAGGCGCGGACTCCACCTTCCGAAGCGTCCGGCAAAATCTCAACCGTGCACCACAGTGCCGAACGCGACTGAGTCCGCTGACGATTACACCGGGTCCTACACGCTGGTAGCGCACATCGAAGAGGCTGTTGCAGCTAACCCGGCGCGGGCTGAGGCCCTGCACCCCGATGGTCACGGCGGATTCCTCGAACCCCCCGACGGTGCGCTCACTTATCGCCCGAGCAGCGAACTGGCCAAATGCGTTCGACAACGGGATCGCACCTGCCGCCATCCGGGATGTGATGTTCCGGCCGCAGCCTGCGAAATCGACCATGTGGTGCCCTATCGCCACTACGACCCGAAACAGGGCGGATGGACGGTACTGACCAATCTGCATTGCCTTTGCCGCTATCACCACATGCTCAAAACGATGGGCGTCTGGGTTCCCGTCATGCTCTCGCGGGGTATCGACTACTGGACCTCGAGTTCCGGTTCGACAGCGATCACTCTGCCTGGTGGCACAGTCGGGACGACCGATCTGTCCGGCTGCAGACTGATCCCCCATATTCCGCGCAAGCGACGCCCCCACTGCAGCCCTCAGTCTGCGAACAAGAACAAACCGGACGCCGAACTCGCTACACCCTACGGACCGGGCACACCGTTCTCCGATCGCCCGACCGCCCAGCCGGTCCGGCGCAGCGGAGACCAGCGCGACGCAGCACATAGCGATAGCAATGCCGCAAGCATCGGCGGTCCCAACAGTCCAGGGAATCCCTGGGCTCGTGGGAATACGGAGGATGCAGATGGCCCTGCGCCGTTCTGAACTGTGGAACAGGAGGTCCCTCGTAACCATCGAAAGTTACGAGGGAGCTAGGAGTCTTCCCAGGGATCGATCTGCGCGCGGACCCACTCGAGTCATGCTCCCGAAAATTGCTCGACTGCGCCGGGCAAGATCGCATGTTGACAGCGATCACTCACTGTAGGAAGCGATCCCCAGCGCAGCACTTTCACAGCGCGGCACTCCCCAGCGCGGCTTTCGCTAAAGATCCCCGCGTGCTCTTGCCGCCTCGCCCTTGGCAGCCTCACCCTTCGCAGCCTCACCCCCGGCAACCTCACTCTTGGCAGCCTCACCCCCGGCAACCTCATCCACTGCAACCTCACCCCCGGCAACCTCATCCACTGCAACCTCACCCCCGGCAACCTCATTCTTTGCCGTTTCCCCCTTGGCAGCTTCAACCTTTGCAGCTTCGTCGCGTTCCTGCTGGGCAGCTGCGAGACCGGACATTGTCCGCAGTGGCACTTCCCTGACGAAGATGACCAGCACGAATCCGACGACCATCAGGATGGAGACGGCAAGGAAGACATAGTCCATGGCGTCGGAGAATCCGACGCGGAAAGGTTCTGCCAGCGCACTGTCGAGCTTTTGCATGAACGAACTGTCGACCAATGCACTGCCGGCGATCGACGAGTCCTGCGCAATGATCGCGTCGGCGAAGCCCTTTTCCAGTGGGTCCGCACTCGTCGACGCCGACTGGACGGCCTGCTGAAACTCCGGCGTCGTACTGGCCGCTACCAGCGCGTCAGTGGTCTTCGGCGTGAGCTGTGTGAACAGCATCGACAGGAAGACCGCAACGCCGAGCGTCGCACCGATCTGGCGGAAGAACGTCGCAGCCGCAGTCGACACTCCCATGTCCTTGGGCGGCATCGCGTTCTGAATTGCCAATGTCAGCGGCTGCATCATGCAGCCGAGACCGATGCCGAACAATGCCATGACCAGCATGGTGTGCCACAGCGGAGTATCTGCGTGCACATAGTGGAAGAGGAACATTGCGACCGCCATCAGCGCTGTGCCGACTACCGGAAAGACCTTGTAGTGGCCAGTTTTCGAGATCATGCGACCCGACACGATCGATGAAATCATGAGGGCACCCACCATCGGAAGTGTCTGATAGCCGGCGAGCGTCGGCGACGAACCCTTGACGACCTGCAGGTATTGCGGCAGCAGCGAAATACCACCGAACATTGCCGCACCTGCGATGACGCTGACCGCAATACACAACGCGAACAATCGGTTGCGGAAGAAGCGCATCGGGATGAGTGCGTCGTCGCCCATCTTTACTTCCACGAAAATGAATGCGAGGACGCCGAAGACACCGATCGCAAAACACATCAACGCGAGAGGGGAAGTCCAGCCCCACACCCGGCCCTGTTCAGCGATGATGAGCAACGGCACGAGACCGATCGCCAGCAGCAGTGCGCCCCACCAGTCGACGCGCGCCTCACGCCTGAACACCGGAAGATTGAGCACTCGCCACACGACGATGAGCGCGATGATGCCCAAAGGGACGTTGATGTAGAACACCCACCGCCAACCCGTGATGCCGAGAATGGACGACTGGCCTGCGAGCAGCCCGCCGATGACAGGTCCGAGCACGCTCGAAGTGCCGAATACCGCAAGGAAATAGCCCTGGTACTTCGCTCGCTCACGAGGCGGAACGATGTCCCCGATGATGGCGAGCGCCATCGACATCAAGCCACCAGCACCGAGCCCCTGCACTGCGCGGAATGCAGCGAGCTCGTACATCGACGTCGAGATGCCGCACAGCATCGAGCCGATGACGAAGATCGAAATCGCCGTCATGTAAAACGGTTTGCGGCCATACAGGTCGGAAAGCTTTCCGTACAGCGGGGTCGATATCGTCGAGGTGATCAAGT
This sequence comes from Rhodococcus sp. 1168, assembly GCF_002091955.1. Classification (GTDB taxonomy): domain Bacteria; phylum Actinomycetota; class Actinomycetes; order Mycobacteriales; family Mycobacteriaceae; genus Rhodococcoides. The sequence continues at coordinate 39,431 of NZ_MKKY01000036.1, forward strand.
ACGCGGTGGTGACCCACGCGAGAACCGAGAATCCGTTGAGATCATCGGCGATCGTGCGAACCGACGTCGCCACGATCGTCTGATCGAGTGCTGCGAGGAACATGCCCATCATCAGCCCCGACAGAATTACCATTATCTGTCGGTGTGTCAGTTCTCCGGACGCTGGCTGCGTCGTTTTTTGTTCAATTACCACCGCTTGGTTACACCTTTACGATATGTTTGCTTGCAGCACACAAGTAAAATGGAAGTACCAGCATGCTCTAGGACACGCCAGATTGCAATCGAATTGCAAGGGACTCAGCTCTGATGCCGCATCGTCCATTTACGGTTTTCGACGCGCCTCGAAAATCTCCCGCATCGTGCGCGGGTGGATCCCTTCATCGGCCAATTGCCTTCGAGTCTTGCGGCGCGTCAGCAAAACCCCGGTAATTGCCACTACCCACACCGGATACTGCGCGAGAAACGCCAACCGGAACCCCTCGAAGGTGTACCCGCCGTTCGCTTGCAGAATCACCCCGACAGCCGCGATCACCAGCAGCGAAGCCAGGAACCCACCGATGTTCACCATCCCTTGGGCAGTGCCGAGATTAGCGCTCGGATTGAACGTGCGGGCGTAGTCGAATCCGATGACCGACCCCGGTCCCCCGACCGAAATAACCACGACGAGCATCACCAGCAACCACAGTGGCGCCGGGCCCGGCAGCGCGAGAACGATCGTCCACATGACGGCATTGCTGATCATGATGGCCAGCACCAACCACGACCGCCGCATCGGGTACCGACCCGTCAGAAATCCGAGAAGCAAACCGGACACGACGGCCGAGAACACCGAGATGGATAGCAATACCCCTGCGGTCGATGCAGACAGACCCTGCCCCGAAGTCAAATAGGGAATCCCCCACAACAAAGCGAAAACGGTGATGGAGAACTGCGTTCCCATGTGGCTGAAGAACCCGAGACGAGTACCCGGGCGGCGCCACACCTGCCCGATCGTGGCGAGAGTCTCGCGCATCGAGGTCGACGGCTCGACTACCTCCGATCCAGGCGGCACATCCCGTATCAGCGCCAAGGCAAGGACGAACGCAAGTAAACCGAGCGACGCCGCACTGCCGAACGCGAACGTCCATCCCGGCCCGTCGAGCAACATCAAGAACGGCACCGCCGACAGAATCTGACCGGTCTGACCGAGCAAACCAGTCAGCTGCGAGACGACGGGAACCTGCCGCGGAGCGAACCACCGCGGGACGAGCCTCAGCACCGAAATGAAGGTCAACGCGTCGCCCACCCCGACGAGCGCCCGTGCGGCGACCGCCACCGGAAGCGACTCCGTGAGTGCGAGCGTGATCTGCGCGATCGTCATCAACAGAGCACCGAGCGCAATCATTTTGCGTGAACCGACGCGATCGAGCACCACACCGGCAGGAATCTGCATCGCGGCGTAGACGACGACCTGAAGAACGACGAACGACGAAAGCAGCGACGGGCTGACCGAGAACCGATCGGCCGCGTTCAGGCCTGCCACTCCGAACGCGGTGCGGTGCAGAACGGCGACGATGTACGCGAAGACGCCGACACCCCAGACCAGCCACGCAGCTTTCACTAGGACAGTGTGCCAAGGACCTGTGAAATGATCATCCTCGGTGGTACGCGCCCTGAACGAAAGTGAGCAATCACATGGTCGGCGAATCGAGCGCAGCCCGAGGACACATCCTCGTGCTCAACGGACCGAACCTGAACATGCTCGGCACTCGCCAACCCGAGGTGTACGGCCACGAAACCCTCGCCGACGTCGTCGCACTATGCGAGAAGACCGCCGCTGCGCGCGGCCGAACCATCCGCGCCGAACAGTCCAATCACGAGGGACAACTCATCGACTGGATACACCAGGCACGCGGCAACGCGTCGGGAATCGTCATCAATCCCGGCGGCCTGACGCACACATCGGTGGCATTGCGCGACGCACTGATCATTCCGGAGGTCCCCATCATCGAGGTGCACATCAGCAATGTGCACGCTCGCGAGGAGTTCCGTCACCACTCGTTCGTTTCCCCCGTAGCCAGCGGCGTCATCGCCGGCCTCGGTGTGGCGGGCTACGGATTCGCCGTCGAACGAATCATCTCGCTGACCTGACAGTCCAGCGCTCAGCCTGACCTCAGGTATACCCGCCTATGATTGTCCCGGACTTCATTGGTCGGGCGAGCAAGGGATCTGCAGTGAGCAACGAAAGCAAGAAGAAGGCACAGGCTGCCACAGCTGCCATGCAAGGAAAAGACAAGAAGCGACGCACGCTGATCCAGATCGGGATCGCCGTCGTACTCATCGCCTTGGTTGCCGTCATCGGATTTTCCGTCGCATCGAAGAAATCCGACTCCGACGCGCCGGCCGCGGCCCCCTCTTCGACTCAGGACAACGGGGCGATCCGAATCGGTGATCCGAATGCCGCCGTCGTCGTCAGCGTCGTCGAGGACTTCCAGTGCCCGGCGTGCGCGCAGTTCGAGTCGATCAGCGGAGACACTCTCGCCGAAATGGTCGCGGACAACACCGTTGCCGTCGACTACCGGCCGATCGCGATCCTCGACCGCATGTCCTCGACCAATTACTCCACACGCGCCGCGAACGCGAGCCTGTGCGTCGCCGAGGCCGATGCCTCCGCGTGGCCTGCCTGGCACAAGGCGATGTTCGATCAGCAGCCCACCGAGGGCGGTGCAGGCCTGAGTGATGACGAACTCGTGGCCATCGCCAGGCAGGCAGGCATCGAAAGTCCGGAGCTGTCGAGCTGCATCACCGACGGCACCTACACCGACTATGTGACGAGCCAGACGAAGGCCGCGCTCGACGAGGGCATCTCGAGCACACCGACCGTCTCCGTCAACGGGACCGTGGTGTCGAACCCGACTCCGGACGGTCTGCGCGCCGCGATCACCGCCGCACAGTGAACGAGTGCGAAGTGAGAGGACGGGTGCGAAGTGACAGCGAGTAGAGCCACCGCCTGGGTACTCACGATCGGCGGCTTTCTCGGTCTCCTCGGTGCGCTGACCCTGACCATCGAGCGAATAAAATTGCTCGAAGACAGCGCATACGTGCCGTCCTGCAATCTCAATCCGGTTCTGTCCTGCGGTTCGGTCATGTCGACCGAGCAGGCTGCGTTGTTCGGGTTCCCCAATCCGATCATCGGAATCGTGGCCTTCACCGTAGTGCTGATGACGGGGATTCTGACGTTCGGCCGAATCGAACTGCCGCACTGGTACTGGCTCGGCCTCAGCACCGGCACCGCACTCGGTGTTGTGTTCGTGCACTGGCTGATCTACCAGAGCCTCTACGAGATCCATGCCCTGTGTCCCTACTGCATGGTCGTGTGGACGGTGACGATACCGATCTTCATCGTTTCGCTGTCCCAACTCGTCGACCGCGAACGAGCAGGCACCATCACCAGAGCTCTCCTCGAATGGCGGTGGACCATCTTGGCAGTCTGGTACGCAATCGTCATCGCCGCGATCGGAATCGAATTCTCCGACTACTGGTCGACGCTGGTCTAGAGCACCGCGATCGCATCGATCTCGATCAGCAATTCGTCCATCGCGAGCTTGCTGATCTCGACAACTGTCTGTGCAGGTCTGCTATCGACGAACAGCTCGCCCAAAATGCCGGTGTACGTGTCCAGATCACCGAGGTCGGTGAAGTACACGGTCAACTTGACGACATTGGCCAAAGAGCCGCCGGCCGCGTCGAGAATGAGCCGAATATTCTCGAACGCCAGCCGGATCTGAGCCGACACGTCCCCGATACCGGCGAACTGTCCGTCGGCGGTGATCGACGTCTGGCCGGACAGATACAGCGTGCGGTCGGCGTTCTCCACGACGACGCACTGCGACAGTAGCTGCGCACCGGGGTCCCACACGGTTTCGGGCGACAGCACGTATTTGTCGATGATCTTTCATCCCCCTGCTCGGAATTGTCGGTAGTGATTTCTCACCGCCAACCTACGCGGAACACCAGCTCGGGTCGGTGTGAAATGTGGGTCAAGGGTAATTTTATTGTCGCCACCCACTAGAACGTGTTCTATTTTGCTCCGCGAATCGATCCCAACGTGCATGATGTGTGAGTCACCTCACATGAATGGGTCGACATGGAACGTCGGGGAGAGCTCGAGCACCAGGAGTTGTTACATGGCAGGCGATCCAATCGCAGTCATCGTTGCCGTAATCGTGTCCGCTGCAGGAGCGGTGGCAGCGACAGACCTTCCCCCACAGGTCAAAGACGGCGCCAACAGCGTCGCGGCGGCCGCGGAGGACACCGGTCGACCGTTGCAGAAGCAACTCGATGACCTGCTCGGTACATTGCCCGCGCCGGCAGCCGATGTCGCGCACACTGCTCTCGACAACGCAGCGACCGCCGTCGAAGATGCAGCCGAACCGATGTTGCCCCCGAAGCCAGCAGAACCCGCCAAGCCGGAAACTGCTCCCGTCGCCGACGTTCCGGTGCCCGGTGCCGCCGCGATTTCTACGACGCCCGATACGACCGCTACGCCAAGCGCCTTTGCGCCCTCGGCGTTTCCCACCAACGCAGGATCGGTCCAATTCGGCGGACTGACGTACTCGCTCGGGCAGATCACGAACCAAACCGCGTTCATGCCTGCCGCCGAAGCGCTCAGACGGGCGCTGTTCCCCGGTCTACCCGCGACTTTCACCGGAGTCTCGCTGTCACCGATAGGTGCAATCACCGCGTTCGTTCCTTGGCTGACCCGCGCAGGATCTATCTGTAGCGGAGTCAAGGCACCGACGATTGCCGCTTTGTACGCAGCGGAAAACGGATTCCGGCACGGACCGACCTCGCCGGTATCGGTGTCCGGGGCCCGCGGGCCCGGCCAATTCATGCCCGCCACCTGGCGCACCTACGGCAAAGATGCCGACGGCGACGGCGTAGTCGACATCAACGGCATCGCCGATTCGGTCATGGCGTCGGGAAACCTGCTCTGCGACATCAACAGTCAAGTCGAGAAGTGGAAGTCGGCCGGATTGGTCAAGGGCGACAGTCTCGACCTGACCATCGCCGGTTACAACGCCGGCGCGGGCGCGGTCCTGAAGTCCGGCGGAATGCCGTCGGGAACACCCGATTACGAGAACCAGACGAAGCCGTACGTGGCGAAGATTCGTGCGACGGAGATGCAGTTCGCCGCAATCCTGACGCCGTTCGCCGGCACCGATATCGCCGGTATCGGTGGTCGAGCAGTGCAACTCGCCATGGACTACCTCGGCCTGCCGTATGTATGGGGCGGCGGCAACATCAACGGGCCGTCCGGTGGTGGGTTCGACTGCTCGGGCTTGACCTCGTACGCGGTGTACAAGGGCTCCGGTGGCGCGGTCACACTCCCCCGCACCTCCGAGACCCAATGGGGTGTCGGCACCGAGATCCCGTTGTCGACCGCTCAGCCCGGGGATCTGCTGTTCGGGAACTGGCAAGCCGGTGGACCTGGGCACGTGGCCATCTACATCGGCAACGGTCAGATGGTGCATGCCCCCACCACCGGTGACGTCGTCCGCGTCGCTCCGGTCTTCGACGGAATGAAGGCTCGTCGCGTTCTCTGACTCGCACCGGGTAGGTTCGGTTCGAGCACGAACCCACCGGTAACAAGGAGCGACACACGTGGACAATGCCGGAACCGTAGAGCCAGCGGGCTTCGACGACGCCCTGGCACCACTACCTGTCGAAGGCGAAGGGTTCGAAACCGATTGGCCGATTCGTACCGGCGATGTCGCCCCGGCCGGCCGCTTGCGTTTCGACGGGATCGCGCGCTACCTGCAGGACATCGGCTCGGACAATCTCGCCGCGACAACTCTCGGCCTCACCGATCCTTTCTGGATCGTTCGGCGGACGGTCATCGACGTCCATGAACCCGTACAGTTTCCCGATCACATCCATCTGCGGCGCTGGTGTTCGTCGATGTCGACTCGTTGGTCCAACATGCGAGTCTCGATGTCGACCGGCAAGGGTGGCTCCATCGAAACCGAGGGCTTCTGGATTAGCATCAGCGCCAAGACCGGTATGCCGACACGGATCAGCGACGATGCCCTCGACATGCTTGCACGCACCACCGATCAGCATCGACTCAAATGGAAGGCATGGCTCACCGAGCCCGTGCCGCCTCAGTCGGACACCGATATCCAGTTTCCGTTGCGTGCCACCGATATCGACTCGTTCGATCACGTCAACAACGCGGCATACTGGCATGCCGTCGAGGAGTTCCTGGTCCAGTACCCCGATCTTGTTGCTGGACCACACCGGGCCGTCATCGAGTACCTGTATCCGGTTCTCGGCAAGGAACAGGTCTGCATTCGGCACCGCTACGAAAATGGTTCGCTGACAATCTGGTTCGTCGTCGACGGCGCAGTCCGGACGGTCGCGAAAATTGCCCCGATCTCCTGACGATCGACCTTGCCCCGCGGCGTCCGCGGCAACTGTTCCAGAGTCAGAATCTGTACCGGAACACTAGGGCTCGGTAGCTCACGGCGCAGGTGCCGCCAAATCTCGGCAGTAGACGGCGGATTCGCACCTTCCACGATCACCACCGCGGGGACTTCACCCATGCGGGCATCCGGAACTCCGACACACGCTGCCTCCACAATGCCCGGAATCGCAGTGAGCGCGGTCACGATGGGAGCCAATTCCACATTCAGGCCCGCCCGAATCAGAATGTCGGTGTCCCGGCCGAGCAGCGTCAACTGCCGGTTCTCGAGTATTCCCCTGTCCCCCACGGTCATCCATCCATCGACGGGGCCACTGACCACACCGTCTTCGGTGAGGTAGCCGTCGAACAGCATGTCGCTACGCACGTGCACGACAGAATCTCTGATCTCGATGTCGACGCCGTCGAACAATGTCCCCGGCCCGGGGTCGATGCCGCGGTCGAAGGAGACGAAACTCAACTCCGATGCGCCGTAGAAGTGCACGATCGAGGCATTGGGGAGGGCCTCCTGCAGCGCCGATCGGCCGGAAGACGGCCAACGCGCCGCACTGGACAGCACTTCGCGCACACTCGGCACCGGTCCGATCCCGGACCGGACCACGTCCCAGGCAATAGTCGGAACCGAATACAGGTGCGTGGCGCCGCTGGGAAGCGACTTGTCCACCGGCCGGAGGTCGACAATCGCGCCGCGGGTGAGTCCGTGCAGCGCACCGTAGAGGAAGTGCGTGTGATCGAGCACCCCCGGCGTTGCAACGCGGTCACCCGCACGGATGTCGAACGTCGAGTCGGAACGGTCGAGGGTACGGGCCCAGGATCGTTGATCGCGGACGAACAGCTTGGGTTCCCCCATCGTGCCCGAGGTGATTCCGATGAGAAGTTCACTGTCGTCGTCGGCAGCACCACAGGTCCGAACATCCTCGACCTGGATGCTGTCGGCAGAAGTCGGGGCCTCGGCGCCCATCCTCCGCAGCCGCGCATGCTGATTCGGTGCTGCCAGAACAACATCGGGTCGCGTCAGAGACAGCACGCGGGCGAACTGCTCGGAAAGCAAGTGGCGGTGCAGAAGCACCACACCGATTCCCGACGCCATCGCCGCTGTCACGGCTACGAGCGACCCGATGTCCGACGTCGGCAGCACGGCCACTCTTCGCATTCCCGACATCCCTGCCGCCGTGGCTGTGACCAGCTCACCGAACTCGCCGTACGTCACTGCGCCTCGCCGGTCCACGATGGCGAGCGAGGAGGGCTTGTTGCGGATATGCCGCGCGATCCGGTCGGTCAACAGTTCGCTCACTGGAGGACCTCAGTCATCGTCGACACCCCGCGCGACAAGGGCATCACCCATCGCGTCCGCGGTTCGCAGCGCTCGGACCAGGACGGGCGTCACGAGCGCGGTCATCGACCATTGCAGGCCTCGCGCTTTCCGTGCCTCGGCGACCTCGTGCACGATGGTCGCCAGAATAGGAATGCACCTGATCGCCAGGGCGAGCATGAGGCCGATCCGGTCGGGGTCGACGCCGAATCTCCGCAGCGGTCCCAGAGCGCGGGTGACGGTGTCGAGCATGTCGGTCACGCGTGTGGTGAGCGTGACCAACGCGGCCAACGCAACCGAGATCAGCAGAACGCCGCACACCACGACAGCACGAGCGGGAGAGGTGATGATCACCTGGAAGATGCCGATGATCAGCAGCATCCAGATGATCGGGCGCAATTGGGCGAGAGCAACTTTCACAGGTATCCGAGCTAGGAAGAACAGTGCCGCGACCAGCGCAGCGACGATGCCGACCTGAATCGGCGTTCGGACCACGACGGTAGCGGCGACGATCGAGGTGATGAGCAGGAGCAGCTTCACCCCCGCGGGCAATCGGTGCAGGAACGACGTCCCCGGCCGATACAAGCCGATCATTCGACCAATTCCCGGTACGCGGGAACCGCATCTTCCGGGGCGCCGTCGAACGCGATCAGCCCGTCGTCGATGACGATGACGCGCTCGAAGCTGTCCAGCAGCGCCAAATGATGCGTCACGACGATCACTTGCTGATCCATCGAATCGAGTGCCTCGGCAACGACTCGGGCATTGCGAAGATCCAGGAGCGTCGTCGGCTCGTCGGCAATGACGACCTCGGGGCGTCGGATGAGGACGGCTCCGATCGCCAGGAGTTGCTTCTGCCCGCCGGACAACAGATGGGACGGATGCTCTGCGTGGTGGTCGAGGCGGAATCGCACCAGGATCTCGTGCACACGTTCGGCGATCTCGGCCTTGCTCAGTCCCGAACGGCGCAGCGAGAACGCGAGATCCTCCGAGACAGTTGGCATGACAATCTGCGTATCAGGATCAGTGAAGACGAAGCCGACCTTCTTCCGCACCTGCGCGCCCTTCCTGGATGCGTCCACACCGTCGACGGTCACCGTCCCCGACGTCGGCGCCAACAGACCGTTGATCATCCGCGCCAGTGTCGACTTACCCGAACCGTTGGAACCGATAATCCCCACACGCCGCTCACTGAACCGAAGGTCGATGCCGCGCAACACCTCACGATCACCGAACGCGTGCTTGACGCCCTCGAACACGACTTCGCTCACCATGCACGCTCCACGATCATCGCAATCCCTTGTCCGCCGCCGATGGCGCACGCAGCAAGTCCCAATTCGGGGCCACCGTCAGCCAGCATCTGAGAGGCCAAGCGCACCAACAGGATCGCGCCCGAAGCCCCCCACGGATGACCCATCGCAATGGCGCCGCCCTGCGGGCACAGTAGGTTTTCATCGAGCCCCAGCTCGTCCGACACCGCGAGTACCACCGCTGCGAAGGCCTCGGTGATCTCCACGACTCCCACGTCGGACAGGGCGACGCCCGTTCGACGCAACACCTTCTCGATAGCGGGAACCGGCCCGAGGCCGGGCAACGCCGGATCCGAGCCGGCGACGGCTGCACCCAGAACACGAAGCGCCGGAAGGCCTTTCGCGCGCGATTCGGTGGTGACTGCGAGCGCCGCTGCGCCATCGGAGATTCCGCACGAGTTGCCGGCCGTACCGGTACCCGACGGGGAGAAGCTCGGGCGAAGCCGCGCCAGCCGTTCAGCGGTCATATTCGATCTGATGCGCTGATCTCGCTCGATCCCGGCGATCGGCACGATCTCGGAGGTGAAGTCCGATTCGGCGGCAAGCCGGTGTGACCGTGCGGCGTACGCGTCCAGGCGAACACGGTCGATACCTCGAAGGCGAGCAAGATCGTCGGCAGCGACGCCCATGTCCGGGTCCGAAAAGCTGTCGGGCGCAAAGGGCGCACGGGTGTAGCGAACTGGTTCCGACCCCGCCTGCGGTGGCCAGAACCGCCACGGTGCGGTACTCGCCGATTCGACTCCGCCCGCAAGGATCACGCTCTCGTCCCCGCTGCGCACCCGCATCGCGGCCTGCATCACCGAATCGAGCCCCGAACCGCACTGCCGATCGACCGTCACCCCCGGCACCTCGACGCCGAGGCCGGCGCTCAGTGCAGCGATACGGGCCGGATCGCCGCCAGGCCCCAGACAATTGCCGAGAACCACGTCGTCCACTGCGTCCTCGCAACCCGATTCACGCAACGACGCCAACACCGCCCGCAACACCGGAGCAGCGAGGTCGGTCGTCGTCAGATCGGCAAATCCGTGACCGGCTGTACCGATCGGCGTACGCCACGGAGCGACGAGAACTGGAGCGGAGGTCATGAGATCGAGTCTGTCACCCGTGCACGGGCGATCTTGCCGCTACCGGTGCGAGGCAGAGCCGGGACGACGATCCATCGCCTGGGCACGGCTTCACGGAACAAGCGTCCACGGGCCTCGGCTTTGACGGAATCCACGTCCGCCCCGTCGTGAAGCTCTACAACGGCAGTCACGGTCGCACCGAGCACCGAATGCGGCGTTCCGACGACAGCCGAAGCCCGGACACCGTCGATCGAATCCAGCACCAGCTCGACGTCCTCCGCGATCACCGTCGTTCCGCCCACGTTGACCGCGGCATCTCCGCGCCCTCGCACGATGAGCTGCCGATTCGGCCCGAGCTCGGCGAGGTCTCCGACACCGAACCACTCCGGAGCTCCGAGGACCCGATACGGCGAGCGCACGAACAGGAGCCCGTCGCGAACCTCTGCTTCGAGGCCTGCCAGCAAAGTCAACGGTTCCGGCACCCGACGCGCAGCGACCAGGGACAGCTCTGCCGCCCCGTAGTACTCGACGAGTTCGATGCCGTGCGCGCGTTCCTGCGCTCCCGCATCCAAGGCCGTACCGGCCACGACGGCGAGGCGGAGCGCCGGTGCTCGATCGAGGAGATCGCGAAGGACCGCTGGGACGGCGTGAGCCACCGTCGCACTCGTGCGGTCGTCCGTGACACAGGCGCCGATCCACAGAGCATGGGCGGCCGCGAACAGGTGCATCGTGGCGTGCAAAGGTCCGGTAACCAACACTCGATCAGCAGCGGTGATGCCGGTGATCGAGGTGAACTCGGCGAAGCTGTCGGTCCACGACGCAGCAGTGCGAGCCAGTCCGCGCGGCCTGCCGGTCGAACCCGACGTCGCGACGAGCAGGAACGCGTCGGGATCCACGTTCCCGTGGACCGGCCTGGCCTCCGGATTCTCCACTCGCACCGCTGCCCCCTGACGCGCAGCGGCGAACACACAGATCAGGGCTTCGGGAAGATCCAACTCCGACGCATCGTGCATGCGCGACTGCGGCCATCGGTCGATGGCGGCGTCGAGCTGTTGGTAGGTGAGGGCTCGCCCGTTCCAGTCGATCGCGAGCAATGACCCGCGCCCGCCCAGAAGCAGACTCACGAACGAATCAAACCGGGATACGCTCGGTGCACACTTTTGGCGACCACGGCACCGATGACGACCTTCACCAGGTCACCGGGGATGAAGGCGAAGTTGGTGGAGATCGCGCCCCACACGCCGATGTCGGTACGAAGCAACAGGCCGATCGTGCCGAAAATGTAGATGATCACGATCGCGCCGAGGGCGTTGATCGCCAGGCCGAGCGCTATCGGGTATTTCGGGAGGATGCGGGCGGTCAGCAGCCCGATGACGAACGCCGCCGGGATCCACCCGATGAGATATCCGGCGCTGGGGCCCGCGAGTGCTGTCAGGCCGGTGCGGCCACCGGACAGCAGAGGCAGCCCGATGAGAGTCAGTGCGATGAACACCACGACGGCCGCCGTTCCCTTGCGGGCACCAAGGATGGCGCCGGCGAGGATGACGCCGAGGGTTTGGAGCGTGATGGGCACGCCACTGAAACCCACCGTGATTGCGCCGGGAAGTCCCAGGGCGGCCAGCAGCGCGGCGAAGACGGCGATCTGCGCCATGTCCCGTGCCGAAATCCTTACCTTGGAACCGGAGCCGGACACTGCTTCGGAACTGGACACCGATTTGGAACTGGATGCTGCCGAGCTTCGTGCACCTTCGAGACCTGCCATGACGACTCCTTGTGAGCGCAAACTTGAACGGCGTTCAAGATAACAGGTGCGCACCCTGCGGTCTGCATCGCGACCTCCACTGCGCAAGCAGATGGATGTGGTGGCCCCGGCCGGATACGGTGGATCTATGGCCGAACTGCGCACCCTCGTACTCATGCGACACGGTAAATCCGGCTACCCGGAAGGGACGCCGGATCACGATCGCCCCCTCGCCGAGCGCGGCCGGCGCGAGGCAGCACTCGCAGGCCGCTGGATAGCCGAGAACGTCGGCAACATCGACGCCGTCATATGCTCCACTGCCACCCGTACCCGAGAAACCTTGATCGCGACGGGCATCGATGCGCCGGTGCGATTCGAACAACGGATCTACGGCGGCTCACCCGAAGAAATTATCGAGGAAGCTACGCTGACCGAAGCTGCCATTTCGACCCTGCTCATCGTTGGACACGCACCCGGAATCCCCTGGACGGCACTGGAACTGGCGACGGAAAACAGGTCCTCGACAATCGATGCCATCACCATGAAGTTCCCGACGTCAGCGATCGCCGTACTGACCACCACAGCGTCATGGGCCGAACTGAGGCCGGGTATGGGCTCGCTCACGCAATTCCATGTCCCCCGGTAAACGTCGGACTAGCTGCGCAACTTGGCGACGACCAGGCCGACGACACCGATCGCGAGAAGTAGAACCACTGCGGTTCCGAATCCGGCGAGCCACCATACGAGCCCGAAAACGACCAGGGCAGGTGCCGCAGCGATGACCGCGATAAGCGGGTTCTCACGGACTGTCTCGAGCGCGGATTGTGCATGAACTCTGTCAAGCTTCTTGCCTGCCATGACGACCTCTCCGGTGACTGATTTCGTCTCTTTCTTCACTGTACTGCGCAACACCTTCACTCGGCGATGGCTCGAGACGACGGCGAAGGCGCAAACAGCTTCCATAATTCGGCGTCGGCCACTGCCAGCGCGGTTCGGTCGTACGTCGAAGTCGACGCCAGGATCTCATCGGCGCCGGTGCGCTCGATCAGCTCGTCGAGCCGAGTGGCGACTTCGTGGGCAGTGCCGTGCACCGATGAGTCGATCGAGCGTTCCACCCGTTCCCTCGTGCGAGTGGGCGCGGCATCGAAATCGACTTCTCGGGCAGGAGCGAGCGGTGGAAACTCACCGGTATTCCTCGATTGAGCCATTGCCCAGGCCTCGGGCAGCATCAACTCGCGAGCGAGGGCTGCCGAGTCCGCGATCATGATGTCGAGCGAGACGATGACGCGCGGGTTCGGGGAGAGCTCGGTGGCGCGGAACTGACGTCGATAAGCTGCGATCTCGGCACCGTCGCCCCAGAGAATCGGGCCGCCGACCACCACCGGCAATCCCGCTTTCGCTGCTATCGCCAACCCCTTCCCAGTTGCCAGGACGTACATCGGTGGGGCAGGAACCGCCGGCCTGACCGTCACCGGACCCGTCCCGTCGAGATATCCCGCGAGTTCGGCCAGATCGTCGGCGAATGTATCTGCTTCCTCACGACCGGTTCGGAGCGCGCGGCGGACAGGTTCGGTGAAGCCGAGCGAGCGCCCGAGACCCACATCGACACGCCCCGGGTAGAGCGCGGCGAGCATCGCGAACTGCTCGGCGACGACGAACGGCTGATGGTTGGGCAACATGACGCCGCCGGAACCGAGGCGGATCCGCGAGGTCTGGGCGCCGATTGCTGCAAGCAACACGGGCGGGGCACCACTGGCAATACCGGGAACCCCGTGATGCTCTGCCACCCAGAACCGATGGTAACCAAGCTGTTCGGCGTGGACAGCGCGTTCGATCGAGCCGGCCAAAGCAGACGCGTCGTCGAAACCTGTCCTCGTGCGGGAGCGATCGAGTATGGACAGAAGCACACCAGCGTCAACAGCCGATCGGTCATGCATATTTCTCCGGCAAGCAGTGTTCCCCTAGTTAAATACTCGGCTCGCGGACCGAATCTGTCCGCAATACTTGGCAGGCTTGCTGGCACCACAACGAAAGGGAGCGAACGAATAATGGACATCAAACTCGAACTCGTCATGATCCCGGTGAGCGACGTCGACCGAGCCAAGGACTTCTACGTCAAGATCGGATTCAACGCAGACTACGACGAGCGGCCGACGGACGCGATCCGCTACGTACAACTGACCCCACCCGGATCCGCCTGCTCCATCGCCATCGGCGAAGGCATCACCGCCGCGGCACCGGGAAGCGTCGAGGGCATGCAGGTCGTCGTCACCAGCGCCGAACAAGCGCGCACGAACCTCATCGCAGCAGGCCTCGACGTCGACCCCGTCGTCGACCTGGGATGGGGCAAGTTCGTGTTCTTCGCCGATCCCGACGGAAACAAGTGGGCCGTCCAAGAACTCCCGGACTACGCACAGAAAGATTGACGGCCTCAGGGCGCGCGTAGCAACAAGTCCGCGCGGATGCCGCGGTGATCGGAGCCAGGAAGCTCGACGACCCCCACATCGATCACCGCGGCGTCGCTGACGAGAATATGGTCGATCGCTATCAACGGCGGGTACCACGCGTCGGCAGAATACGTAGCCAAGTGACCGGCGCCGACCTCCATCGCCGCGTCACGGTAACGATCCCTCAGCAAGTTTCGGTACCGCTTGTGGTCGAACGTCGCATTGAAATCCCCCGACACCACCACGGGTCCGTCGTCGAGCGGGATCTTGTCCATCAACTGCCTGAGCGCGGCAAGTTCGCGCGCCCACGCCGATGGGTGCCGCGGCCACGGCGGCACCGGGTGCACTGCGAACACGAGTGGCCATGGAGCATCGGGGACCTGCACACGCACCGACAGCAATTCGGTGATGTAGCCATCGTGCCGAGTCTCGTCGCCGATGGGATACCGCGAATAGATACCGGTCCCGTTTCCACCCGACGCTGCGCTGACGAACGGGTAAGGAAGACGTTCGAGAATTCCCGCCTCGACGAGCCCCTCGTGCGCCGAACGAGTCAACTCGACCACGGTCAGCACATCGGGCGCGTGAGCATCCACTGCAGCCACAACAGCACCCGGATCAGCCTCACCGAGCAGGATGTTCGCACTCATCACACCGAACGGCGTGCCCTGAACACTGCGCTTACGAAGCCGCGCCCGAACCAGAGGGAACTGAGTCGAAAACGCAACTGCGACAACCAACGACCCTGCTACGACGCCCCACCACCCGGCACCCACACCCAGAAGCACAGCACCCGGAACCGCCGCCACCATGAGAAGACGAGCAAGCGCGGCCGCAACGGCCATGAACTGACCCGTCGAATCGACAAGATGCGCGGCAATGCCCAGCAACGCGACCGCAACGAATACGGCCCCCAGAACGATGATCATTCGCGCCAGTGTCCCAGGCACACCTGTGGAAGAGCTGGCAAAACCTGGTCACCCCGGGCCGCGACCGACAAACCCGGTCACTCCGCAAGCTCCGCTCCTGACAAACCCGGTCACTCCGCAAGCTCCGCTCCTGACAAACCCGGTCACTCCGCAAGCTCCGCTCCTGACAAACCCGGTCACTCCGCAAGCTCCGCTCCTGACAAACCCGGTCACTCCGCAAGCTCCGCTCCTGACAAACCCGGTCACTCCGCAAGCTCCGCTCCTGGGAAATCTCACGTAATCCGAGAGACCAGTCGCTTTTCTGCCGCCCAATAGGGAACAATGGCCGACGAGCCGCGACTGAATTCAGGGGACAAAACACACGTGAAACGCAGGCAACTTCTCCAACTGGCGGCAACAGGGCTGGTTGGACTGACGGCACCTCCACTGCTTTCCGGCACACGAGCGCACGCGATCCCGATCGGTGTCGGCTCCATCCGGTCACTCGTCCCAGAAATCTTCGCCGAGCCGCCCCGACCGCCCGAGCATTCCGCGGTCATCGTCATCGGTTCCGGCTTCGGCGCAAGCGCGGCCGCGCTCCGCCTCGCGCAGGCAGGTAGCCAGGTCACCGTCCTCGAACGCGGCCTGCGCTGGCCACGAGACCCATGGCGCGAGATCTTCACCGCCGACATGACCGCCGACGGCCGCGGCCTCTGGCGCCAAGATTCGTTCACCAACATCACCGGACTACCAGTCGGGCCCGTCGACATGTTCGGCGGCGTACTCGACACCACCCGCTACGAGAACCTTTCCGTCTGGCGCGGCGCCGCTGTCGGCGGAGGATCCATCGTCTACACCGGCGTCACGATCGCACCGGAACGCCGATTCTTCGACCTCTCCTTCGGCGGCAGGCTCAGCTACGACGACATGGCCGGAACCTGGTACCCCAAGGCCCGATCGATGCTGAAGCCGTCGCAGATGCCCGACGACATCTACAACAGCGAAAATTTCGCGCACTCACGCACCTGGGACGATCACGCACGACGCGCCGGCTATCAACCCGAACGAGTCGACGGCAACTGGAACTGGAATGTCCTGCGCGAGGAGATGACCGGACGGTCCCGCCCGTCCGCCACTGTCGGAGCAAGCACTTTCGGAAACTCGAACGGCGCCAAGCACGACCTGACACAGAACTACATTCCGCAGGCCGAGAACACCGGACGAGCAACCGTGTGCCACAGCCACGAGGTCGCCTCGATCGGCAGTGAATCCGGTGGCCGCTACCGCGTCGAGGTGCGGCGCCTCGACCCCGAAGGCAACGTTCTCGAAACCCGTACGCTCACCTGCGACAAACTCGTCCTCGGAGCCGGATCGATCGGCACCACAGAACTTCTCGTGCGTGCGCAGGCCACCGGCACATTGGGCAATCTGAACGAGTTCGTCGGTCGCGGCTGGGGCACCAACGGCGACGCTTCGATGACGCGATCGCTCGGGCCTGCTACGGGCGTACCGCAGGGCGCACCGTGCGCGTCCCGAATCATCGACGACTCCGGACTCCCCCTCACCGTCGAGAACTGGTATGTCCCAGGCGTACCCATGGATCTAGGATTCATCGGCTCGCTCGGCATGACGATCGACCCGCTGCGGGCCGATTTCCATTACAACGCCGCCACCGACTCGATGACGCTCGACTGGCCGAAAGGCGGAAGCCGTGACACCGTCGAGGCACTACGCGCAGTACAGAACAAGATGGCTCAGGCCGGTGGCACCGTGGTCTCCGCGGAGCCGTTCACCCGCGACGTCGACGACACTTTCACCGCCCACCCACTCGGTGGTGCAGTACTCGGCGACGTCACCGACTCGTACGGACGCGTCAAGGGGCACGATGGCCTCTACGTCGTCGATGGTGCCCTGATCCCCGGTAGTACCGGCGCAGCCAACCCCTCGCTCACCATCACCGCACTCGCCGAACGCAACATCGCTAAGGTCATTGCCGACGGTCGGTAGCTCGAGTCCCGGCGCCGTCATTCCGAGTCGCGAACCGAAACTCGTTTTTCGCACGAAAAAGCCCCGCACCCAGGAAACTGGGTGCGGGGCTTTTTGCGCTACTGGCTAGCGGTACTCGTTGGAGAAGCCGTAATCGTCGAGCGGCACTGCTGCGCCGGTGTTGGCTCCGAAGCCATCCGGGCTGTAGTACTGATCGTCGTACGACGGCACCGCGTATGCCGCGGCACGCGCCTCTTCGGTCGGCTGCACCTGGATGTTCCGGTAACGGTTGATGCCGGTACCAGCCGGGATGAGCTTTCCGATGATGACGTTCTCCTTCAGACCTATGAGCTTGTCGCTACGGCAGTTGATAGCCGCATCGGTGAGCACACGAGTGGTCTCCTGGAAGGACGCTGCAGACAGCCACGAATCGGTTGCCAGCGAGGCCTTGGTGATACCCATCAGGACCGGACGTCCGGCTGCGGGCTCGCCACCTTCGGACACGACGCGACGGTTCGACGCCTCGAATTCGCTGCGCTCGGTAAGTGAACCGGGCAGGAATTCGGTGGAGCCGGAGTCGATGATCGTGACACGACGGAGCATCTGGCGCACGATCGTCTCGATGTGCTTGTCGTGAATCGACACACCCTGCGACCGGTACACCTCCTGGACCTCGTTCACCAGGTGGATCTGAACCTGACGAGGACCCATCACGCGCAGAACCTCGTGCGGATCGGCAGCACCTTCCATGAGCTGCTGGCCGACCTCGACGTGGTCACCGTCCGACAGAAGTCGCTCGGTGCCGTCGTCGTGCTTGAAGGCACGCAGACGCTGACGCTTGGAGAGCTTGTCGTAGACAACCTCTTCTCCGCCGTCGTCCGGGACGATGGTGATCTTGTAGAAACGATCGCCGTCCTCGAGCTGGATACGACCCGACACGTCCGCGATCGGAGCCTTGCCCTTCGGCACACGTGCCTCGAACAGTTCCTGCACGCGAGGCAGACCACCGGTGATGTCATCTCCGGCGACACCACCCTGGTGGAAGGTACGCATGGTCAGCTGAGTACCGGGCTCACCGATCGACTGTGCGGCGACGATACCGACGGCCTCACCGATGTCGACCAACTTGCCGGTGGCCATCGAACGGCCGTAGCACGTGGCGCAGACGCCGGTACCGGTGGTGCAGGTCAGGACCGAGCGAACCTTGACCGACGTGATGCCCGCTTCGAGCAGTGCGTCGATGGCCGGATCGCCGAGGTCATGTCCACGAGCGACGATGACCGTGCCGTTCGCGTCGACAGCATCGCTCGCCAACGTGCGGGCATACGTACTGGTTTCGACGTGAGCGTCGCGGATCATCGTGCCATCGGCGAGCTTCTCGGCGATGGTCGTGTTGATGCCGCGCTCGGTGCCACAGTCGGTTTCCCGAACGATGACATCCTGCGAGACGTCGACGAGACGACGAGTCAGGTAACCCGAGTCGGCGGTACGAAGTGCCGTATCCGCCAGACCCTTACGAGCACCGTGCGTGTTGATGAAGTACTCGAGGACCGTCAGACCTTCCTTGAAGGAAGACTTGATCGGACGCGGGATGAACTCACCCTTCGGGTTGGTCACCAGGCCCTTCATGCCGGCGAGCGACCGCACCTGAGTCATGTTTCCGGCTGCGCCGGACTTCACGATCATCGGGATGGGGTTGTCGTCGGGGAAGTGCGCCTCCATGGCCTTACCGACCTGCTCGGTCGCGTCCTGCCAGATCTTGACCAATGCAGAGTTGCGCTCGATCTTGTCGAGTGCGCCACGCTGGTACTTCTTCTCGATCTGATCGGCCTGCGCCTCGAAGGTCTCCATGATCGCCGGCTTCTCCGGCGGCACAAGGACATCGGAGATGGAAATCGTCACACCCGAACGCGTCGCCCAGTAGAAGCCTGTGTCCTTGAGCTTGTCGACTGTCTGCGCAACAACGATCATCGGGTAACGCTCGGCGAGATCGTTGATGATCGTCGCCTGACGCTTCTTCGGCATCTGCTCGTTGACGAACGGGTAGTCCGCCGGAAGCAGCTCGTTGAAGAGAACGCGTCCCAAAGTCGTCTCCGCGATCCAAGCCTCGCCACGACGCCAACCGTCGGGGAAACGCTCGGTCTCGATGTCGCGCGGCGGACGCTGCAGCGTCAACCGAACCTTGATCAAAGACTGCACGGTGAGCGAACCGCGGTCGACGGCCATCTGGGCCTCGGCCGGGCTGGAGTACGCACCGAACTCGGCATGGTCCGTCTTGGCGTCGGCACGTTCACCGATGGCACCGTCGTCGAGACGAGTCAGGTGGAACAGACCCGTGACCATGTCCAGACGCGGCATAGCGAGCGGACGACCCGACGCAGGCGAGAGGATGTTGTTCGAGGACAGCATCAAGATGCGTGCCTCGGCCTGAGCCTCTGCGGACAGCGGCAGGTGGACAGCCATCTGGTCACCGTCGAAGTCGGCGTTGAACGCCTCACACACGAGCGGGTGCAGCTGGATTGCCTTGCCCTCGACGAGCTGCGGCTCGAACGCCTGGATGCCCAACCGGTGCAGGGTAGGTGCACGGTTCAGCAGCACCGGGTGCTCGGCAATGACCTCTTCGAGAACATCCCACACCTGCGGGCGCTGACGCTCGACCATGCGCTTGGCCGACTTGATGTTCTGCGCGTGGTTCAGATCCACCAGACGCTTCATCACGAACGGCTTGAACAGCTCGAGTGCCATCAGCTTCGGCAGACCACACTGGTGCAGCTTGAGCTGAGGACCGACGACGATCACGGAACGACCCGAGTAGTCGACGCGCTTGCCGAGGAGGTTCTGACGGAAGCGACCCTGCTTGCCCTTGAGCAAGTCGGACAGCGACTTGAGCGGACGGTTACCCGGTCCGGTGACCGGACGTCCACGACGGCCGTTGTCGAACAGTGCGTCGACCGACTCCTGCAGCATCCGCTTCTCGTTGTTGACGATGATCTCGGGAGCACCGAGATCGATCAGACGCTTGAGGCGGTTGTTGCGGTTGATGACACGGCGGTACAGGTCGTTGAGGTCGGACGTCGCGAAACGTCCACCGTCGAGCTGAACCATCGGGCGAAGCTCCGGTGGGATGACCGGAACAGCGTCGAGAACCATGCCCATCGGCGAGTTGCGGTTGTTCTGGAAGGCCGCGACGACCTTCAGACGCTTGAGCGCGCGAAGCTTCTTCTGGCCCTTGCCGCTACGAATGGTTTCGCGCAGCGACTCTGCCTCGGCGTCGATGTCGAAGGTCTGCATGAGCTTCTGGATCGACTCGGCACCCATGGCACCGGTGAAGTACTCGCCGTACCGATCGATGAGCTCGCGGTAGATGAGCTCGTCGACGATGAGCTGCTTCGGGGTCAGCTTCGTGAACGTAGTCCAGATCTCTTCCAGACGATCCAGCTCGCGCTGCGAACGGTCGCGCAGCTGACGCATTTCGCGCTCGCCGCCGTCCTTCACCTTGCGACGTACGTCCGACTTGGCACCCTCGGCTTCGAGCTCGGCGATGTCGGCCTCGAGCTTCTGCGCACGAGCTTCGAGGTCGGCGTCACGCTGATCGGCGACAGACTTCTTCTCGACCTCCATCTCGGCCTCGAGAGTCGACAGCTCGTTGTGACGGAGCTCGTCGTCGACCGTCGTGATGACGTAGGCAGCGAAGTAGATGATCTTCTCGAGATCCTTCGGAGCCAGGTCGAGCAGGTAGCCCAGACGTGACGGGACACCCTTGAAGTACCAGATGTGCGTGACGGGAGCGGCCAGTTCGATGTGACCCATGCGCTCACGACGTACCTTGGCGCGAGTGACCTCGACGCCACAACGCTCACAGATGATGCCCTTGAACCGGACACGCTTGTACTTACCGCAGTAGCACTCCCAGTCCCGAGTGGGGCCGAAAATCTTCTCGCAGAAGAGGCCGTCCTTCTCGGGCTTGAGCGTGCGGTAGTTGATAGTCTCCGGCTTTTTGACCTCACCGTAGGACCACTGACGGATGTCGTCCGCAGTGGCGAGGCCAATGCGAAGTTCATCGAAGAAGTTGACGTCGAGCACGTAACTTCCTTTCCCCGTTATGGGTGTTGTACCAAACTGCCATTGAGAACAGTCATATGAGAAAGAGCGCCCTCGGGCCTGCGACAACCGCAGGCCCGAGGACCGTAGAACTACTGAGCGAGGTCGTCGACCGTTGCAGCTTCGTTGCGGGAGAGGTTGATTCCCAGGTTGGCCGCGGCACGCTCGAGGTCCTCGTCGTCACCGTCGGCCATCGTGATGGCAGCGCCGTCCGAGGACAGCACCTCCACGTTGAGGCACAGTGACTGGAGCTCCTTGAGGAGCACCTTGAAGGACTCGGGGATACCGGGCTCGGGAATGTTCTCGCCCTTGACGATCGCTTCGTACACCTTCACGCGGCCGACAACGTCGTCCGACTTGATGGTGAGAAGCTCCTGCAGCGTGTACGCAGCGCCGTAAGCCTGCATGGCCCAGCACTCCATCTCACCGAAGCGCTGTCCACCGAACTGCGCTTTACCGCCGAGGGGCTGCTGCGTGATCATCGAGTACGGCCCGGTCGAACGAGCGTGGATCTTGTCGTCGACCAAGTGGTGCAGCTTGATGATGTACATGTAGCCCACGGACACCGGGTACGGGAACGGCTCGCCGGAACGACCGTCGAACAAGGTGGCCTTTCCGTCGGAACCGACCATCTGCTCGCCGTCGCGGTTGGGAATCGTGCTGGCCAGCAGGCCGGTCAGCTGATTCTCCTTGGCGCCGTCGAACACCGGGGTAGCGATATTGCTGTCCGCAGGTGCCGAGAGCATCTCCTCCGGAAGACGCTCGGCCCAATCGGGCCGGGTGCCGTCCGTCGCCACTTGAACATTCCAGCCGGTCTTGCCGATCCACCCGAGGTGGGTCTCCAAGATCTGACCGATGTTCATACGACGCGGAACGCCGTGGGTGTTGAGAATGATGTCGATCGGGGTGCCGTCGGACAGGAACGGCATGTCCTCCTGCGGGAGGATCTTGCCGATGACGCCCTTGTTACCGTGGCGGCCTGCGAGCTTGTCGCCGTCCTGAATCTTGCGCTTCTGGGCGACGTAGACGCGGACCAACTCGTTGACGCCGGGAGGCAGATCGTCATCGTCGTCGCGTGAGAACACGCGAATGCCGATGACCTTTCCGTTCTCGCCGTGCGGAACCTTGAGGGAAGTATCGCGAACCTCGCGAGCCTTCTCACCGAAGATGGCACGCAGGAGACGCTCTTCCGGGGTCAGCTCGGTCTCGCCCTTCGGCGTGACCTTTCCGACCAGCACGTCGCCGTCACGAACCTCGGCACCGATACGAATGATGCCGCGCTCGTCGAGGTCAGCGAGGACCTCGTCGGACACGTTCGGAATGTCACGAGTGATCTCCTCGGCACCGAGCTTGGTGTCGCGAGCATCGATCTCGTGCTCCTCGATGTGAATCGAGGTGAGAACATCCTCTTCCACGAGGCGCTGCGAAAGAATGATCGCGTCCTCGTAGTTGTGGCCTTCCCACGGCATGATCGCCACGAGCAGGTTCTTGCCGAGCGCCATTTCACCGTCTTCGGTGCATGGGCCGTCGGCGAGGACCTGACCGGACTCGACGCGCTGACCCTCGTCCACGATCGGACGCTGGTTGGCACACGTGCCCTGGTTCGAACGCGCAAACTTGCGCATCCGGTAGGTCTTGCGGCTACCGTCGTCGGCCATGACCGTGACGTAGTCGGCGGAGACCTCTTCCACGACACCGGTCATCTCGCTGATCACGACGTCACCTGCATCGACTGCGGCACGCAGTTCCATGCCGGTACCGACGATCGGCGATTCGCTGCGTACCAGCGGAACGGCCTGACGCTGCATGTTCGCACCCATCAGGGCACGGTTGGCATCGTCGTGCTCGAGGAACGGAATCATCGCGGTTGCGACCGAGACCATCTGACGCGGTGAAACGTCCATGTAATCGATGTCCGAGGACGACACGAACTCGACCTCGCCACCCTTACGGCGAACAAGAATCTTGTCCTCGACGAAATGGTCGCTGTCGTCCAGAGGCGCGTTGGCCTGGGCGAGCGTGTGGCGATCCTCTTCGTCGGCCGTCAGGTAGTCGACATCGTCGGTGACCTGGCCGTCGACGACCTTGCGGTACGGGGTCTCGATGAAGCCGAACGGGTTGACCCGTGCGTATACCGACAGCGAGCCGATCAGACCGATGTTCGGGCCTTCAGGGGTCTCGATGGGGCACATACGGCCGTAGTGCGACGGGTGAACGTCACGAACCTCGAGGCCGGCGCGCTCACGGGAAAGACCACCCGGTCCGAGAGCCGACAGGCGACGCTTGTGCGTCAGACCCGACAGCGGGTTGTTCTGGTCCATGAACTGCGACAGCTGGGAGGTTCCGAAGAACTCCTTGATCGCAGCGACGACGGGACGAATGTTGATCAGGGTCTGCGGCGTGATGGCCTCGACATCCTGAGTCGTCATACGTTCGCGAACGACGCGCTCCATGCGGGAAAGCCCCACGCGGATCTGGTTCTGAATCAGCTCACCGACGGTACGGAGACGACGGTTACCGAAGTGGTCGATGTCGTCGACCTCGACGGGAACCTCGACGCCATCGGGTGCCGTCATCGAGGTGTCACCTGCGTGCAAACGCACGAGGTACTCGATGGTGGCGACGATGTCTTCTTCGGTGAGAGTCGAAGCGACGATCGGCTGACCTGCATTGAGGCCGAGCTTTTTGTTGATCTTGTAGCGACCCACGCGAGCGAGGTCGTAGCGCTTGTCCTTGAAGAACAAGTTCTCCAGGAGCGTCTGCGCGCTCTCCTTCGTGGGCGGCTCGCCCGGACGCAACTTGCGGTAGATGTCGAGAAGCGCCTCGTCGGTACCAGCTGTGTTGTCTTTCTCCAGCGTGGCCATGAGGATCTCGGAGAAGCCGAAGCGCTCCGTGATCTGCTCGGTGGACCAGCCGAGAGCCTTCAGCAGCACCGTGACGGGCTGGCGACGCTTACGGTCGATACGAACACCGACGGTGTCGCGCTTGTCGACGTCGAACTCCAACCAGGCACCGCGACCAGGAATGACCTTGACGCTGTGCAGGTCCTTCTCCGTCGTCTTGTCGACCGAATGGTCGAAGTAGACGCCTGGAGAGCGGACGAGCTGGGAGACGACGACACGCTCGGTGCCGTTGATGATGAACGTGCCCTTGCCGGTCATCATGGGGAAATCACCCATGAAGACCGTCTGGCTTTTGATCTCACCGGTGTTGTTGTTGATGAACTCGGCCGTCACGAACAATGGCGCCGCGTACGTCATGTCCTTGTCTTTGCACTCGTCCATCGAGGCCTTGACCTCGTCGAACCGTGGATCAGAGAAGGAGAGGGACATAGAGCCCGAGAAGTCCTCGATCGGGGACAGTTCGGTCAGGATGTCCTCGAGACCGCCGGAGACACCACTGTCTCCGCGCGCGGCGGCACGGTCGCGCCAACTCTGCGCACCTACCAGCCATTCGAAAGAGTCCGTCTGTACATCTAGGAGACCGGGTACCTCCAACGGCTCGCGAATATTCGCGAACGAAACCCTCCTCGGGGCTCCCGGTGTTCCGACAACTGCCTTGGTCTGGCTAGAGACTGCCAAGATGCGTCCTTCCAGCACCTCACGCGGGTCGCTCGTGCAGTGCGACCGCCGCTGTATCTGCTTGCTTAATGTGGGGCGAATTCGCTGGTCACAACCCGAACGAATCCCCATCACAACACCGACGAAGTCATCACTTCGCAGCACAGCAATCGAGAGGTGGACAGGAGGCACCCAGCGCAACGTCCAAAGGTACCCCATACGTGCACACAGCGCAACAGGGGCATCAAAAGTAGCACCCGGGATTCGATCCTGCGAGGCCCTGAGAACGGCGAGTCGCAGACCGTGCGTTCGACCGAACACTCCGGTCGTTCACCGCGGGGGTGCTTACGACGACAAGACTGGACCCTGCGCGCCCGCGCGTCAAGAGGGCCGGTCGGCGAGTCTGCGTTCCACGCGTATTCCATGCGCTTTCCATGCGCTTTCCATGCGCTTTACAGTCCGGTTCGGCGGCTCGAACCCCACCATCGCTTCGAAGGTCCATTCATACGATCAGATGACTTGGGTGCGCCATTCATGCGATTGGGCCGCGACGTGCCGGGCGGGCAATGGCACTCGACCATGCCCACCCGTCACTACCGCTACCTGCTCGTTCCTACTTCGTCTCGCGCCAGCGGGTCGCCTCTGCCAGCTCGAAACCGTAGCGGTCGGCCAGCTCTCCGAGCCGTTCGACATTCGCACCGTCCAGAGCGGTACCGAGGCTACGAAGTTCGAATTGCCGAGACAACGACAACAACATCGTCTCGGCGAAGCATGCGTAAGTCAGGCCAGGTGCGAGGCCGAAAGTAAGACCGAAGTCCGACCCCTCGGGCAGACGCACGATGCCACCGTCGAACACGGTCACGTCCGGGCGGACGAGGCCGACGTCGTAAGGAATGTTCGGCGGCTGAGCGACGTCACATACAATCGCATTCGGAGCCAGGTCGACCGCTTCGATCAGCGCATGTGGGGCCGACGTCGCCGCGATCACGATATGTGCGCGCGCAACGCCCGCCGTCGGATCGTCGAAGAATTCCAGATGCCCCGATCCGATCAGGTCGTCGACCGAGCCCCCTGCCCGCTCTGCAGCAATTGCCAGCGCACCTCTCCCCCCACGCGCGGCAGCTGCGATTTCGATTGCCGCATCCCATAGTTTCGGGGCAATCTGCCCTCGTTCACCGGGACGGCCCACCAAAGTGACGGTGCCGACGTCGGGCGCCAATGCACGCGCGATCGTCCGACCGATTGCACCCGCGGCACCGAGGATGGTCACCCGCAGATCTGCAAGGTCGAGCCCACGCTCAGCACATACACGGCGCACCGCGCGGATACTGGCTGCTGCAGTGAACGAGTTACCTGTCGTCACGACGCCCGACATCTCACCGAGCGCCAGGCCGTTGGCGGTGACCACCGAGGAATACCCGCCCAAACCCACAACTTCTGCACCCGCGTCGAATGCCAACTGCACTGCCGCCGACACCGACGCCACCGCTACTTCGGCAGGCAGCTTGAGCAGTGCCGCCGAGGTGTACGGCAATCCGATCAGGTACCCGTGTGCGGCAACCCCAGATGTCGGAACAACCCGACCACTGCCGATAACGAACGGAGACGGATTCAATTCCGAAGTTGCCGAGGCGAATCGATTCAACAGTTCCGCTCGTTCGGCATGTGTGAATTCGACGAGAGTCGGATCGAACGCACCGAACACCTCCAAGTTCAAGGGGTGCGCGATGAAGCCGAATCGGTGGTCGTTCTCCTGCGCCGGTAGGTGCGGGATCCGCCGGGCCCCGGTCGGATATACCGTCGGCTCCGCTTTGGCCGGCCGTCCGACGAGGTGGCCGATCAGGCCTCCCAGATCACCCTCTGCCACGAAGGCGAGGGCACGATCCAACGCTGCCACGAATTGACGGCATTCGGAGTCGGACACGGTCAGCGGTGGCTCGACGCGAAGCACCCGCGCCCCGAACAGTGTCGGCGCGAGACGTATTCCTTCGACCCGTGACAGGTAGGAGGAGATCATCACCGCAAGATTCTGCTGATGCGCGATGGAACCGAGGAGTGACTGCACACCCACGAAGTTGATGTCTTCCGTCAGCTCGACGCCGAGGAGAAGTCCGCGTCCACGGACGTCGGTGACGACCGACGGATACTTCCGTGCGATCCTCTCGAGCTCACCCTTCAACACCTCACCACAGTCGCGGACTCTCCGGACCAGTGCCTGGCTATCGGCGATCAATTCATCCACTACTGCCACTCCGACGCGAGCGGTCAATGCATTTCCGGCGAACGTCGAAGTATGTCGGAGAGAAAAGCTTTCGCCAACCAGCTCCGGCTTGCACAGCACTGCGCCACTGGGGAGAACACCGCCGCCCAGGGCCTTGGCAAGCGTCAGGATGTCCGGCACTACTGATTCGTGTTCACATGCGAACAGCCTTCCTGTTCGCCCCAGGCCGGTCTGCACTTCGTCGAGGGCCATGAGAACTCCATGCGCAGAGCAGATTTCACGAACTCGACGCAGATATCCCTCCGGTGGCGTGATCACTCCACCCTCTCCCTGAATGGGTTCGACCACGAATACCGCGTACTGATCCGGATTGTCGGTGAGCGCCACCTCCAGCGCGTCACTGTCACCGAACGCAATGGTGGCAAACCCGGGGGCCGGAGCCCCGAAACCCGCCTGATACTTCGCATTTCCGGTGGCCGACAGCGCGCCCAGCGTCTTTCCGTGAAAACTGTTGTGTGTGCTGAGAACTCCCAGCCGCCCCGTCGCCGAACGTGCGATCTTGATGGCGACCTCCACCGCCTCGGCGCCACTGTTGACAAACGTGACACGCCCCAATCCGGCAGGCGCGGCAGCAACCAAACTCGACGCAAGATCCCCGGCTGCAGAGAGCACCGCCGGCTGCACGAAGACGGCCTCACCACTGTTGCGTACGGCGTCCATCGCCTGCCACACAGCGCGAGGATTGTGCCCGAAAGGCAAGGCTCCATAGGCGCCCGCGAAATCGAGATAGCTTCGACCTTCGGCGTCGAACAAGACGGTGCCCTCGCCCCGGACGTACTCGGTGTCCAGGTCGACAGCGCTCAACAGCCGCATCAGCTCGGGGTTCACCCGCTCCGAAAATCCGACCCTTCCGGAGGACTGCGTTGAAACTCGTGCAATTGTCGTGTCGGTCATGACTGCTCCGTGATCTCGCGAAACCCGCCCCTGGCCGCCCGCGCACCCCTGCGGCGACCTCGAGCAACCAGAGCTCGCCCCACTGCAGGACGCAATCGCGATGTTAACCGCCGATTGCGTCTACCCTCGCGGTGAACCCACTCACATGCACGCATCGGACCGATGAAAACAACACCATCCAACCAATCGTGGAATGCGAAAAGAGAACGGCACTACTTGTCCGACAGCGCCGACAACAGCCACTTCCCGTCGACCTTCTCGAGATTGATGGTGATCGGTCCTTCGGCATTGCCTTGCGCGACCCCGGCCTGTGTCGCACTGACATTCAGGTTCGCTAAAAGTTCGGCTTTGCCGTCCTCGAGGATGGTGACGCCGATGTCGGTCAAGCTGGCCTCTGTAGCCGTCTGGGTCTGCAGAACTGCCGACTTCGTTGTCTCGGCCGCCTTGTCGAAATCGGACAGCATCTGCGGATTGAGGTACGACCGAGCATTGTCGAAATCCTCGTCGATGGTCGTGTCCTTGTACGAGTACAAAGTTACGACGGCGTCCGTCGCAGCACGAGTGGCCTCCGATGTTGCGCCCTGATCTACCCAAGCCTGGTTGTCGATCGTCGCCCCGGGTCGAAATGCCGCAACCACGGCAAACGCGGCAAGTGCGACGGCGACTACGCCGACCACGATCACCGGTTTCCAATTCGTTCGATTCGAAGCGGTGACAGCGCCGGCTTTCGGAGCCTCGACGGGCTGTGTCGTGTCCGTTTTCTCCGCCTTCGCAGTGGACACCTTCGGCGTCGCAGAGGACGTCGTGTCGGCCGCTGCTGTACCGCCGGAGGGACTGACACCGGATGCAGTCGCCACCGAGGGTGCTTCTCGGATTGCAGAATCCTGCACCTGTTCAGGGCCTTCGCTCGGAGGTCGGTTCGATCCGGCGACCTTCTTGCGGGCCTTGCTGGTGGTGTTGGGTGGAACTATTTTCCGGCGCTGAGGAGGCACTGCGGACAACTCCTTGTGAGATACGTTCTTCGACCTACGCAGATGTGGTTCGACGAAACATCCGGATGGACTTACGGTCCACCGGTTGCGTCGGGTTCTGCTGGGGGACCTTCGACTGTGGACGGTGCTGCGTTCTGATCCGTCGGCACTGCATTCGGATCGACCGGCTGTGCATTCGGACCCGTCGGCACCGCGTCCGGGTCGACAACACCGTTGTCAAGGGCGATTCCGGTCCCTACGGGGTCGACCTTGTTGGCCTTCCACGTACCGTCCACTTCTTCCATGAACAGACGCAAGGTCAGCTTGCTTTTGACTGCGGGGCGATCCGGCCAGGTCGTGGTCGTGGCGATGACCACGAGCGCCGTTGCAGTCCCCTCGTCGGCACTGAGTTCGGTGAGGGTCCCGTGCAGCAGTTCGGCTGAACCCTTGGCACCCGAATCGCGCACTTCGTCGGAAATGCTGGACTGAGTGGAAGTCAGGTCGTTCAACATCGAGTCACCGGTGATAGAGGACTTCATGTCCTCGAACGACTGGTCGATATTGGCAGCATCGACGGTGTTGAGATTGATAGCCACCTGCTGCGCACCGGTCAACGCGGAATCACGCGTGTCGGCGATGGGCTTGTCGACGAAGAGCGCTTTCCCCCAGCCAATGCCGAACCACACCGCAGCGACGAGTGCCGCGACGGCAACGATGGATACGCCGATCAAGACCGGCCTGGCTTTGTTCTTCGCCCCAGGAGACGACGGTGTCGCCTCCTGGGTGTCGGTGTTTGACATCACACTCACAACCCTACTACTCAGTAACTTAGTTACTTGTCTTCTATCATTCCGTCGGTAAGAACGCAGCCACCGCCCACGCTACCGACGCTTACTTCGGCGACGCTCCAACGACGGGAGCCAGCTGAGTGGCAATCGGATTCAAGTTGAGCTTGTCCGGATCGACCTTCGGCTTCAGATCCCAGGGTTGGGGTGTCGCCGGGTCTGCGAAAACGATGCGGTTCGAGCTACGCACGCCGGTGATACTGCCCTGTGGTGTCGCACAATTCGCTTGCAAGTTCAGCGGATAGTTTTCCTGGGTCGGATCGAAGTTCGGGTTCTTCGCCTTCTCCTCGTCAAGAATTGCCTGCGAAGCCTCGTAACCGATGGTGCACGGCGGTGGATTGTTCGTTTCCAGCAACAAACCCTGGTGAATCGTCCCGTCACCCGGTGTGAGGGTGCCGGCTCCCGCGGCCAAGGCAGGCAGGAAGATCAGTAAGGGCCTCAGTGCCATCGCACGCGGTGCGGCAAGCGAGGTCACCGAGTTGATGTTCGTCAGATCGGTCGTCAACGCTGGTCCGCCGTCGGCGATCAAGGCACCCACCTGATCGCTTGCCGCTGTCCCGGTATTGATGAGGCGCCTGATATCGGGGTCGTTGCTTCGCAGCTGGGCGGTGACGTTGTTCAGATCGTTGCTGAATTGCCGAATCGACGAGGACTGTTCGGACTGCGTGTCCAGAACTGTTCGGGTGTCGCGAACGAGCGCGAGCGTCTGGGGTAACGCTTCGTTACCGGTCTCCGTCAGTGTTCCGAGCGAATCGATCAGTAGCTGCAGGTCGTCGCCCTTGCCGTTGAAAGCGGTGCCGAGTTCCTTCACTACGGTGGTCAGATTCTTCGTCGGAACCGAACTCACCAGCCGATCGGTGCTCGCGAGCACCTCCTCCACCGGAACAGGAGTCGCGGTGTTCGCCTCGGTGATGATCGAACCGTCTTCCAGATACGGTCCCTCGTCGCTGGTCGGCTGCAGATCGACATACTGCTCTCCGATTGCAGATCTGTTGGCCACCACTGCTTTTGCCGAAGACGGAATACTCGGACCGCCATCGTTCAACAGCAACTCCACGTTGATGCCGTCCGAGGTCAACGACAAAGCGCCGACAGTTCCCACGGGCACACCTCGGTAGGTCACTTCGGCATTCTTGAAGATGCCCCCGGAGTCCGCGAACTGAGCATTGACGCTGTACTGCCCGAAACCGAGCAGATTGTCGAGACGAACGTACTTTCCACCGACGTAAAGAACGCCGAGCACGGCGACGAGGACGAACCCGATGAGCTGAAATTTGACCAGCCTCGACCTCACTGTCCACCTCCGAATTGCTCGATCAAATCATTGAGCGGACCGAACGGGGTCGGTTCCGCCCCACCGTTCGCAACTGCAGATACCGGCTCCGTTCCTGGTGCCACGGGCACACCGGGCGCGGGTGCGGGGGCAGGAGTGATCGGCGGCAACGGCAGCAACGAGACGGTCGGCCAGCCTGGGCGTGGGCCGTTGCCGTTGTAGTACGGGTTCGTCGGGTCGACCAACGGCAATGTGTCACCGTACTTCGGCGGGATGTACACCGGATCGCCCTCTCCGACACCGAAGTTGCGTAGCGCAGTTCCGATCGTCAAGTCTAGTGAGAGGAACAGATTGGCGGAGTTTCCCTGAGTGACCTCCTCGATGCCGTCGGGGAATGGAAGGGTCGGAACCAACGGCAACGAGGAGACGATGTCGTCTGCCGAGGCCGCAAGTGCTTGTAGCGTCGGCCGCAACGCGCGCAGATCGGCGATGAGATCGTCCTTCGACTGCTCGATGACATCGGTACCGACAGCGCCGAGACGATCCAACTGAGACAACATCTGAGTGAGCTGCGGACGCTGCTGCTCCAACGTCTCGGTCGCGATCGGGAGGTCCTGCAACACCCTGTCGATCTTCTCAGTCTGACCGCTGACCTCGGTCGTCAGAACATCGAGTCCGTCCAAAGCCCTCGTGATGTCGTTGCGCTGCTCGTCCAACCCGCCGATCAGCGTGTTCGCCTGTTCGAGCAAACTGCGGGTCGTCCCCTCGCGACCGGCGAAAGCCGCGTTGAGCTCCTTCACGATCGGCGCGAGCTGACCGACGCCACCGCCGTTCAGTAACAACGACAATGCACCCAGTACCTGCTCGATATTGATTGTCGCGCGAGTCCGATCCAGGGGAATCGTGTCACCGTCGGATAGCTTCTGCGGATCCGCATCACCCTCGGGCACCGTGAGCTGGATGAACTTCTCACCGAGGATCGACGTCTGTTCCACCGCAGCAAAAGCATTGGCAGGCAGATCCACCGAGTTGTTGACGACGACACCTACGTTGGCCGTCCACTCCCCGTCCGCGACTGTGATCGAGTCGACGCGACCGACCTGGACGCCGTCGACCTTGACTGTCGACTGTGGAACCAGATCGAGAACGTCCTCGAATTGAATGGTCAGATGCATCGGGTCACTGCCGGTGTCCGCGCCACCTGGTAGTGGAATCGAATAGACGCCCTGCGAGCACGCGGTGGCCGACAACGCGACGACGGTAGCCCCGACAATGGCGACGAGAGGGCGCCTACCTATTTTCGACATGCTCATTGTCCCCCTCCAAGCGACTGCTCGATCCCGGGTAATGGGGTGCCACTGCTGAACCGCGGTGAGACGGTCCCCGGCACGGTTCCCGGAACCGCATTTCTCTGTTCCTTTTCGCCGCTGAGCAATCCGAACGGCAGGATGAGATCCGGATTGTCGAGAACTGGTCCCTGGATCAGCTTGGTGAACTCACCACAACGGTCGATGATCGGCTGAATCTGGGCACCCAGTTGTTCGAATCGCGGGTCGCCCGGCACGAGCTTGCCGAGGTCGATCAGCTTGCACACTGTTCCCAGCGGATCTTGGGTCTCGCCCTGCAAGTTGGCACGGGATGCAAGAGTTCCGGACTCCGCGTCGTACGAGTTGACGAGATTGCTGATGGCCAGAGGCAGCAGGGTCAGCGTTTCGACCAGCGAATCCTTACGATCGGAGAGCGTCTGCGTCGGCTGCACCAAGCCGTTGGCTGCTGTGACGAGCTGTTCGCGGTTGTCTGCGACGAACACAGCCACGTCACCGAGCGAGATGGAAAGTTGATTCAACGCAGCGCCGAGGTCGTCGCGCTCTCCATTGAGAAAGCCCGTCAGATCTGCGAGCTGATTGTTGAACTCGCGAACCTGCTGATCGTTGGCAGCGAGCGCCGACACGAAGGTCTGCAGGTTCTTCACCGTGTCGAACAAGTCCCCTCGTGAGTCGCTGAGAGTTCGCGAAGCCTCTGACAGCTGAGTGATCGTGTCCCCCAATGCCTCTCCGTTGCCGTCGAGGTTGGCTGCGCCGGTGTTGACCAGATCGGTGAGGGCACCGTTCTTGTTCGCCCCGTCCGGCCCGAGGGCAGTGGAGAGTTCGTCGATGCTCGCGTAGAGCTGATCGACCTCGACCGGGGTCGCCGTGCGCTCACGCGGAATCACTGCGCCATCGGCCATCGTGTCGCCGCCGGTGTATGCGGGGGCAAGCTGAACGTATCGGTCGGACACCAACGACGGCGTGATCTGAGCGGCCTTGGCATCGGCGGGAATGTCGACACCGCGCTTGACGCGCATCTTCACCTCGACCTGGTCCCCCTGTGGCACCACGGAAGTCACTTGCCCTACCTCTACCCCCAGCACTCGCACATCGGAACCGGAGTAAATTCCGACCGACTTGTCGAAGTATGCGGTGATGTTCGTCGAACCGGCTCGGGTGAGCAGCCACCAGCCACCCCCGACTGCGACGACCAACGCAACGATGACGACGCCGATGATCACCACACGTCCTCCGCCGACCTTCTTCACGGAATCTCCGGTGTCACTCATCAGTTGCCCCCAAGGTCTTGCGCAGGCTGACGATAGCCAGGGATCAGCGGCAGGCCAGGAGGCGTGAGGTTGGCCAACGTGATGTCGAGCCAGCGTCCGTTACCGACAACGTTGGCATAGAGCCGCACGAAGGGTGCGTAGAGCTCCAGTCCGCGGGAGAGGGCGTCGTTGTTCTCGTTGAGAATGTCGATGACTCCGTTCAACTGCTGGAGCATCGGGTTGATCTGCTCTTCGTTGTCACGAACCAGTCCTGTGAGCTGCGCCGAAAGGCGTTGGACGCCAGTCAGAAGCTGCGAGATCGACTGCTGCCGATTGTTGAGTTCGGCCAGTAATGGACCGGCATCGGTGATGAGGCGGTTGAACTCTTCGTTTCGGTCTGCGAGAACCTTCGACGTCTTGCCCGTCGCTTCGAAAAGCTTTTTCAGCTCCGTATCACGGCTGGCGATCGTCTCCGACAGCCGACTCACCCCGTCCAGCGACGCCCGAACATCGGCCGGAGTTTCGGAGAACGCTTGCGAGAGCGCCTCGAAGCTCGATGCCAACTGTGGGGTGTCGATGTCGGTGATGGTGGAGGCCGCGTCGGAGAACGCGTCGATGACGTCGTACGGGGACGTGGTGCGCTCCAACGGGATCGGATCCTTGGGTTTGAGCACCGCGTCGCCGCGGGGATCGATGGCAAGGTACTTCTGACCCAGCACGGTCTTGATCTGGATGGATGCGGACGAGTTGTTGCCGACCCATGCATCCTGGACTCGGAAGTCCACGACCACGCGGTCACCCGCGAGTTCCACGGAGTCGACCTTGCCGACTTTGACCCCGGCGATGCGAACTTCGTTGCCGGGCTTCAGACCTGCAGCTTCCGAGAACTCGGCGCTGAATGTCGAGCCGGCTCCGAGAATGGGAAGCTTGTCGAGAAAGAAGACCGAAATTGTCGCAAGCAGCACGATCGAAATGCCGAGCGCGCCTAGTACCAGCGGGCTGCGCTTTGTCATCCTTGGATCCCCCCAGCTTTGCAACGCGAAGCCGAGTTCGTGTACAGCGGCTGATTCACAGTCGGAAGTCCTGTCGGCAAATTCAGATTGGGTGACGAACCCGGCCCGGCCTTGATGTCGAGACCGCACAGATAGAAGGTGAACCACGATCCCTGCTGTGCGGTACGAACCAATTTGTCGAGCTTCTTCGGCAACGTCTGGATTACCTTCGTCAGGTCACCTTCTCGGTTGTTCAAAGTCGTTGCCAACGTGTTCAGTGCAGCGATCGAGCCCTGAATCGCCGGACGTGTCGGTTCGAGCAAACCAGCCGTCGCATCGGTCAGGCCTGCAAGCGAGGTAACGGCCGAACCGACAACCTCACGGTCGGCGGAAAGCCCCGACACCAGCTGCTGGGTATTGACGATCAACGAATCGAGTTCCTTGTCATGCTGATTGACAGTTTGCAGCACCGTATTGAGATTGGTGATCACGGCGCCGATCACCCGGTCCTTGTCTGCGACGGTGTTCGTGAGGCTCGCGGTGCTGCGTACCAACTCCGAGATCGTTCCCGACTCACCCTGGAACACCTGGATGATCTGGTACGACAGCTTGTTCACGTCGTCGGCGTTGAGTGTGGTGAACAACGGACGGAAGCCGTCGAACAGCGTCGTCAGATTCACCGCGGGTTTCGTCTGCGTCAGCGGAATCGTCTCGCCCGGGTTGATTTTGCGGCCTTGCTCACCGGCACCCTGCTCGAGCGCGATGTAGCGCTGGCCTACCAGGTTCCGGTACCGCAGATTCGCAGTTACGGTCGCCGGCAGCCAGTCTCGACCCGACACCGAGAACTCGACTTCGGCCTCGCGCTCGTTGACGATCTTGATGTCTTTGACATCACCGACCCGGACGCCCGCGATGCGGACCTCGTCGCCCTTGTTCAGCGACGCCACATCGCTGAAAACAGCACTGTAGGTCTCACCACCGCCACCACTGATGTTGGCGATCGAGAATGCAAGCGTCGCGGTGGCCAAGATCGTTACCACTGCGAACACGATCAACTTGACGAGTGGAGCAAGAAGTCCCCTCATTTGATGGTCACCTCCGCTCCTCTCAGTGCAGGCGCTCCCAAAGACGTCGTCCACGAGGGAATCTCGCCTGGGGCCACTCCCCCTGCCTGGCCGTAGATCACTGCCAGGGTGTCGCGCTCGAAATCGGAACCCTCGTAGCTTGCCGGTGCGGCATCACCGGTCGTCGCCCTGGGCACTGCCGAATACTGCGGGGACGGTAGCTCCGGAATATCCTGCACGCCTGGGTTTCTCGACGGAACTTGGTAGGAGCCGTCGTTCGCCGAACCGCCCGGGTACTGGGGAAAAAACTCTCCCGCAGCAGTATCGGCGGGGGTGTAGCAGCGCGGGCCGCGATCGTCGAACAGGCGCGGCTCATCCTGATTTGGCAGATAACGCCCCTTGGGATTGACGAAGGAGGCCGAGACGTTGATACCCCGATACTCGTCACCGACGCCGATCACCTCCTGAGCACGCGCCACGATGGGGGCGAACTGAGCGAATGTGCATCCGAACGACGGCGAATACTCCGCCAGCAATCCCAAAGCCTCTCGCGAATCGGCGGCGATTGCGATCAAATTCGACGAGTTGGCCTGTAAGAAATCGGCCGTACTCGAACTGGTCGAGGTCAAGGAGGAAATCAACGTGTCCACCGCAGGACGCTGTTCTACCAACGTATTTCCGGTGACGCTGAGATTGTCGAGAGCATCGATCAGCTGCGGAGCTGCATCGGAATAGGTCTCGGAAAAGTCGGCGAGACCACGCAGACCCTGCTGAATGTTCGGGAGTTCGGTGTTCAAGCCCTTGAAGATATTTTCCAACCGGTCGATCGTGAAGCCGAGCTGTTCTCCGCGCCCGCTGAGCCCCTGCGCGAGTGCACCGAGCGTACTCGCCAGGTCCTGCGGCGGAATCGCTTCGAGCAACGGCAGCAGATTGTCGAGCAATTGCCCGACCTCGATCGCATTGCCGCTGGTGTCCTGCTTCAACACAGTGCCGTTGGTAATCGGCGACGCCGTATCACCTGGCGGGACTATCAGCGATACGTACCGCTCACCGAACAACGTCTTCGGAAGCAGCCGTGCCGTGGTGTTCGACGGGATCAGCTCCGCCTTGTCCGGATCGATTGCCAGATGTGCGGTGACGACTCCGTCTTGGGTAGACGCCGAGCGCACCTCACCGACGATGAGGCCACGGACCTTGAC
Source organism: Rhodococcus sp. 1168 (assembly GCF_002091955.1). Classification (GTDB taxonomy): domain Bacteria; phylum Actinomycetota; class Actinomycetes; order Mycobacteriales; family Mycobacteriaceae; genus Rhodococcoides. Next base: position 76,417 of record NZ_MKKY01000036.1, read on the forward strand.
GTCTGCGTTGGACGGCAAGGCGTTGCCGACCGAATCGGTCACGAGATCGATGCTCACGACCTTCTTGAAGGTCTTGTTGTACGAGGTGATCGACCACCCGACGAACAGGATGAGGATCAAGAAAAATGCAAGACCGAGCAGAAGTCGCCTCAATCGCGATGGCGAGTCGATCATCCGGCAACCCTCACTGTGGTGGTGGTACCCCAGATAGCGAGACTGAGGAAGAAGTCCAGAACAGCAATCGTCACGATGGCAGTTCGAACGGCGCGTCCCACGGCGACACCCACGCCCGCCGGGCCGCCCGAAGCATGAAATCCGTAGTAGCAATGGATCATGATCAACACGAAGGCGAAGATCAATACCTTCAGGAACGAATACAGAACGTCTTCCGGCGGCAGGAAGAGGTTGAAGTAGTGGTCGTACGATCCGCGGGACTGACCGTTGAAGATCGTGCTGATCCCCCGTGAAGCGATATACGACGCGAGCAGACCCACGATGTACAAGGGAATGACGGCGACGAAACCTGCAATCATGCGGGTTGTGACCAAGAACGGAACGCTGGGGACTGCCATGACCTCCAGCGCGTCGATCTCCTCCGAGATGCGCATCGCCCCGAGTTGCGCAGTGAAGCCGGCTCCGACCGTCGCGGACAGAGCGAGACCGGCGACGATAGGAGCGATTTCACGGGTATTGACGTATGCGGACAAGAACCCGGTGAGGACGGAACTGCCGAGCTGCTCCAGTGCGGCATAACCCTGTAGTCCGACTACGACGCCTGTTGCGCCGGACAGCATCACGATGACACCGATGGTGCCGCCGATGACGGCGAGCGCACCGCTACCGAAGGTGACCTCTGCAAGAAGACGCAGAACTTCCTTCTTGTAATGAATCAGAGTCCGAGGCACCCAGCCGATGGCACGGACGTAGAACGACATTTGCTCGCCGGCTTTGTCGAGCACGTTCAGCGGTGCACTCGCAACGCGTTTCACGCGCATGAGGGTACGGTCGCCCCGACCTTTCGAGATGGTCATTGCGGGTCAGCTTCCCTTCGCCGGAACAACCTGGAGGTAAACCAGGGTGAGAATGAGGTTGGCGAAGAACAACAACAGGAAGGTGATGACCACCGTCTGATTCACTGCTTCACCCACGCCCTTCGGACCCGGATTCGGGTTGAGGCCCTTGTAGGACGCGATGATTCCGGCGATGAGGCCGAAGATGGCCGCCTTCAATTCGGCAACGTAGAGATCCGGAAGCTGGGCGAGCGCGGAGAACGACGAGAGATAGGCACCCGGAGTGCCACCTTGGAGAACGACATTGAAGAAGTAACCACCGGTGATGCCGACGACCGATACGAGGCCGTTGAGCAGCAACGCGATGAGGATCATCGCGAGGACTCGTGGGACCACCAGTCGGTGCACCGGATCGATCCCCAACACGCGCATTGCGTCGATCTCTTCGCGGATTGTCCGCGAACCGAGGTCAGCGGTCACTGCAGAACCGGCAGCGCCGGCAATGAGCAGCGCCGTGACGATCGGACTTCCCTGCTGAATGACGGCGAGAACACTCGCGGCGCCGGTGAAGGACTCTGCACCGAGCTGCTTGATCAACGAACCGGTCTGAAGTGAGACGACAGCGCCGAAGGGAATAGCAACCAGAGCCGTCGGCAAAATCGTGACGCTGGCGATGAACCAGGCCTGCTCGATGAACTCGCGGAATTGAAAAGGCCTTCTGAACGTGTTCCGTGCGACATCTACGAGCAGTTCGACAATGTTTCCGGCTTGCGCAATTGCGGCTTCCGCGGGAGCGAAAACGGATTTCTTGGCACTGCCCATAACCCTTACTGTCCCCGCCCCTGCGATGGGCTGTGACCCGGATCGCTGTGACCGGCCTCGTGACCTGCGTTGTCGTATCCGGCAGTGTCCTGACCCGGGTTGGCGTAACCGGAGTTGTCATAGGCAGCGTTGTCATAGGCAGCGTTGTCGTAAGCCTGGTTGTCGTAAGCCTGGTTGCCGTAAGCCTGGTTGTCGTTGGCCTGGCCCTGACCTGCTTCGGCGTAAGTGCCATCTTCGTACGAGCCCGCGCCACTGTATGCCGGAATGTGGTCACCCGGGTCGGTGGTGTCGAGGCTTTCCTGAATGGCAACCTGCGCACTGTGCGGGAGCGTATGCATGATCTGGCGTACTCGTTCCTGACGACGCCCCACTGCCTTGCGCACCGGTGTGCCTGGGGTTGCCTTCATCTGCGGAACGATGCCTTCGACGTCTTCGACGCCACCAGCATGGTGGCCGGCGTCGACCATCGCCTGCTCCTGCGCCATCTGCGCTTCGTCCTTCTCCTCCGACATTCCGATCGGTCCGATCATCGTGCCGTTCAAGAACTGCTTCACCACTGGCTCGTCGGAGGTCAAGAGCACCTCGCGGGGACCGAACATCACCAGCTGACGACGGAATAGCATTCCAATGTTGTCCGGGACCGTCCGCGCCAGGTTGATGTTGTGCGAGACAATCAGAATGGTCGCATCGATCTCGGCATTGATATCGATCAAGGTCTGCGAGATGTAGGTCGTACGCACTGGGTCCAAACCGGAGTCCGGCTCGTCGACAAGGATGATCTCCGGGTCGAGTACCAGGGCACGAGCCAAGCCGGCGCGCTTGCGCATACCGCCGGAAATCTCACCGGGAAGCTTGTCCTCCGCGCCGATCAGACCCGTCAGCTCCAGCTTCTCCATCACGATCTTGCGGACGTCCGACTCGGACTTCTTCGTGTGCTCGCGAAGCGGGAACGCGACATTGTCGTAAAGATTCATCGAGCCGAACAGCGCGCCGTCCTGAAACAACACCCCGAACAATTTGCGGATCTCGTAGAGCTCCCGTGAGGAGCACTGCAAAATATCTGTGCCGTCGATGAAGATCTTGCCGTGCTCAGGACGGAGCAAACCGATCAACGACTTCAGGAACACCGACTTACCCGTGCCCGACGGCCCCAGCAGCGCACTGACTTCGCCCGACGGTAACGTCAAAGAGACGTCCTGCCAAATCTTCTGTACACCGAAAGACTTGGTCAATCCCTCGACCGAAACCTCGACTCCCACGCTGACCTCCACCACTCGTTGATATCGACCCGTATGTGGGTTGCGTCACTCTATCGCATGTAAGTGTCCGCACCGACAATGGAGCCTACTGCCGAGTAACAACATCCTCGAACCCGGACCTGAATTCTGTAGTCAGTGTGACCCATCACAAGTCGGCATGCGGGCAACTCGCCGAATTTTCGCTCAGCTCCGAGTGACCGCGCTGCGATCGAGTGTCGATTTGTCGTCGAACACTTTTTTCGACGTGTCCATCGACCATCCGGTCACCATTCGGCGTGTAAAGCAGAAGGTACGTTCCGAAGGAATTCACTTCAGAGAACACAAAAAGGGCCATTCCCTAACGGGAATGACCCTTTCGTGTGTAACAGAACAGACCGTGAAGACGGCCCATCAAGAATTACTTGATGGAGATCTTCGCGCCTGCTGCTTCGAGCTTCTCCTTGGCTGCCTCGGCAGCATCCTTGGCGACCTTCTCCAGGATGGCCTTCGGAGCGCTCTCGACGAGATCCTTGGCTTCCTTCAGACCCAGGCCGGAAACGACCTCACGGACGACCTTGATGACCTGGATCTTCTTGTCGCCAGCAGACTCGAGCACGACGTCGAACTCGTCCTGCTCTTCTGCAGCCTCGGCCGGAGCGCCTGCTCCGCCTGCAGCGGCGACTGCGACGGGAGCGGCTGCGGTGACCTCGAAGGTCTCCTCGAATGCCTTTACGAACTCACTGAGCTCGAGGAGGGTGAGCTCCTTGAACTGGCCGAGCAATTCTTCGGTGCTGAGCTTCGCCATGGTGGCGGGTCCTTCCTGATAAGTACTCCAGTCGCTGATCCGCGACGAAAGTGTTTCGGGTTGAGCTGTTCGCTGGTGCGCGGATCAGCTTTCGGCGGGAGCTTCCGCCGGGGCTTCTGCTTCTGCAGGAGCCTCGGCAGCTGCGGGTTCTCCTGCTGCCTTCTTCTCCTGCAATGCGAACGCCAAGCGGGCGAACTGCGATGCGGGAGCGTTGAACAGGCCTGCAGCCTTCGACAAGTTGCCCTTCATGGCACCTGCGAGCTTTGCCAACAGGATCTCGCGCGACTCGAGGTCGGCGATCTTGTTGATCTCGTCCACGGACAGCGTTGCGCCGTCCATGTAGCCGCCCTTGACAACCAAGGCCTTGTTGTCCTTAGCGAAAGCCTTGATGGCCTTCGCAGCGTCGACCGGCTCGCCCTTGATGAATGCAATGGCGGTCGGTCCGACGAACAATTGGTCGAGCCCGGTGATACCGGCCTCGGCAGCTGCACGCTTGACCAGGGTGTTCTTGGCGACGGAGTACGTGGCACCATCGCCAAGTGCACGTCGGAGCTGCGTCAGACCGGAAACCGACAATCCGCGGTATTCCGTGACGACAGCAGCCGTCGATCCCTTGAACTGTTCGGTGATCTCCGATACTGCTGAGATCTTTTCGGGCTTTGCCATACTTCGCCTCCTCTCGTTGAGGTTTTGTCGATCGCGAGAGGGCCGGAAAACGACGAACGCCCCGGCGCAAGAAGCACACGGGGCGTAGACATACACACGGCTCGAAGGCCGTGCAGCAGGTCCCTGACCTCGTTCTCCTGCGTGGGTCGTCCGAACATGCTCGGACCTTCAACCGCATACCTCTCAGGACGTTCTGAAATCAGAACAAGCCCTCGAGAAAGGCGGTGACCAACGGTCTTGGGTAGAACTTGATTTGGGCGGATCATCTCGCGGTCACTCGAAAGTCACCGTGATCAGAACCGTCGACCAGGCTACCTCAGCCAGGGCCGCAACTCCAAAACGACCGGGGAACGGCCTGCCTGGTTTTCCCAAGAGATGCGCCCAAAGCATGGTCGACACCCTGCGATTGCGCACCAACTACCGGCCGAACACACGGTCAGTTGGGACAATATTGCCCTGTTGTAAGACAAACGGCGTCGATGACTGTTCAATCGGATACATGACGGCAGCACAACTACGTCCACTGCTTCGCCCCGGTCGCGCTCCCGGATCGGGAAGCGAGCGCGACCCCAGCGGGGGTACCGCAGCCCAGCGGTGGCGTGCACTGATCGACGATCACCCTCTGCACCCCAAGATCGCCATCTCGAAGAACGTCCGAATCCCGATGAGCGACGGCGCTGTGCTGCGTGCCTACGTCTTTCGCCCTGCCGATGCATCGGGACGTGCCGTGCAAGCCGAGTTTCCTACCGTCCTCAACATCACTCCCTACAACAAACTGCTCGTCAAGGGGATCGACTCGGTCCTCGACACTCCGGTGCTCGGCCCCCTGATCAGACGATTCTCTGCATCATTCGATCTCGGGGGCACCCCGTTCGAAGGCATCACCGAGATGACCAGGGTCGTTGCGGGTGGAGTCGCCGACCTGATGTCCGTCAATCGCCATCTGGTGCGCAGTGGATACGTGCAGATCATCGTCGACGTTCGCGGAACCGGGTCGTCGACGGGAACATGGGATGTTCTCGGCACCCGCGAGCAACTCGATTCGCTCGAGATCATCGAATGGGCCCGGGCCCAGGGATGGTGCAACGGTCGAATTGGAATGGCAGGAATTTCGTATTCTGCGATCAATGCGCTCCAGACCGCCTCGAACCGCCCTGCCGGACTCGAGGCAGTTTTCGCCGTGGAAGGGTCGGTGGATATAGTTCGGGAAATCTTCGCGACCGGTGGTGCGCCTTCGCTGTTCATTCCGTTGTGGCTCACCGCAGTCAATGCCCTCAAGTGGGCACCGTCCCTCGGCGATCTCGAATTCTCGGAATGGCTACGAGACCGACTGCGTTCGCCCGCAACCGATCTCCTGGACCTGGCCCGAGGCTTCGTCACAGGCGGCGACCCGCGAATCTACGACGTCGACTATTACGACACGATCAACGCGACGATCGAGGACATCACTGCCCCGACATTCCTTTACGGCTGCTGGCACGACATTTTCGGAGGATCGGCACCCGATATCTACAACCGGCTCTCACTACCGCGCGGAGACAAGCAACTTCTCGTCGGCGACGGGTATCACGGGAACCCGGGTATCGGATTCGGCGAACCCGGGTTTCCACCACGACTCGATGTGCTCGAGCGCGCCTGGTTCGACAAGTGGCTTCGCGACGAGGACAACGGAATCGAAAACTACGGGCCCGTCACCCTTCGCCAGCAAGGCGGGCAGTGGACCGCGCACGGCAGGTTCCCCGCACCGCAGGCGCAACCCACTCGGTTGTATCTCTCGGCTGCGACGTCGGGGACGGCGCCACATGCGGTGGACGACGGAAGCCTCGGGAGTTCACCCGACGGGACGTGCGGTGAATTCACAGTGCGGCCGTCGTTGTGGTCGGTCATCTCGCGCGACACCACTCAGGTCCTCGCCGGCATCCCCGCGGTTCTCGGTGGTGGTTTCACCTATGACAACAGAACCGCCGAGCGCGGGGCACTGACCTTCACCACTCCCATCGCCCACTCCGACACGGTTCTTTCGGGGCCGATGAATCTGCACCTCCGAGTGGTGTGTCATGCCCCGGAAGCACTGTGGGCGATCATGCTGTGCGATGTCGATCCGCACGGGCGATCCACCGTCCTGACCAACGGTGCGCTCTTGACTACCCGTCGCGCGGTGGACGACGAGTTGTCCCTCTACGCACCCAACGGTGACTACACCCGCCCGCACCACCCGCTCACGGCAGCCACGCTCCTGCCTGTTCCCATCGGTCGGCCGTTGACTCTCGATATCGATCTGCTGACGACCGAAGCGGTGATCGCAACGGGCCATCGTCTCCGAGTCGACGTCTTCCCCACCGACGCACCACGATTCATGCCGATACTCCCGGATCTGCTGCGCACGCGGGGACGAAGACAAGATCTGATCCTCGACCCCGAGCACCCGAGCTTTCTGGTGGTTCCGCTACTCGGCGAGCCTGGCTGGTAAGGAGAACCATGCACTCCACAACGGGTTTCGCGCCTTCGAATTCGATCGAGATCGCCTACGAGGACATGGGCAATCCGAACGACCCTGTGGTGCTTATGATCATGGGCCTGAGCGCTCAGATGACGTTGTGGCCGCGTGAGTTCTGCGAACGTATCGTCCAGCAGGGCTTTCGGGTCATCCGATTCGACAACCGCGACATCGGCTTGTCCACCAAGATGGACGGCCACCGTATCGAAGGTTCGACGCTCCTGCGGTTGTTGCGTACCGAACTCGGTGCATCCAGCAAAGTTCCATACACGTTGAGGGACATGGCACTCGATGCGCTCGGACTGCTCGACTACCTCGAGATCCCGCGGGTGCACGTCGTCGGCGCATCGATGGGTGGAATGATCGCGCAAGTATTCTCCGGCCTGTATCCGGAGCGAGTATCGAGCACTGCAATCATCTTCTCCAGCACGAACGAGGCCTTCCTTCCGCCACCTGATCCACGAGCGTTGCTCCCACTCATGAAAGGCCCAGGACCTGATGCAACGCGCGAGGAGATCATCGCGCACTCGGCCAGTACCCGTCGGATCATCGGCAGCCCCGCCTACCCGACACCGCTAACCGAACTACTCGCCACAGCCGGTGAGATGTACGACCGCAACTACTACCCCGCGGGTGCACTCCGCCACATGGCTGCAGTTACCGGGACTGGCAGTCTACGGCGCATTGCCGCGTCGATCACCGCACCTTCCGTCGTGATCCACGGATGCGCTGACCGGCTGATGCGGCCGGCAGGCGGAAAGGCAGTCGCGCGTGCGATCGAGGGATCGAAACTGCATCTGATCGAGGGTATGGGGCACGACCTCCCAAAACCACTGTGGAACGAAATACTCGGCGAGTTGTCCAGCAACTTCGCCAAGGCTGCCACTAGCTGACACAAAAAAGACCGGCCCCATCGAGGGGGCCGGCCTTTTCTTGTCGTTGCGGTGTGACTACGCGGTCACATCGGTCTCGAGAAGGTTGCGCGTGCGGGTCGGGTCGACCTGAATACCCGGGCCCGTCGTGGTCGATACGGTGATCTTCTTGACGTAGCGGCCCTTGGCAGACGACGGCTTTGCACGCAGGATCTCGTCCAGCGCAGCGCCGTAGTTCTCCACCAGCTTGGTCTGATCGAACGACGCCTTGCCGATGACGAAGTGCAGGTTGGCCTGCTTGTCGACGCGGAAGTTGATCTTGCCGCCCTTGATGTCGTTGACAGCCTTGGTCACATCGTTGGTGACTGTGCCCGTCTTCGGGTTCGGCATCAGGCCACGCGGTCCGAGGACACGAGCGATGCGGCCGACCTTGGCCATCTGGTCAGGGGTAGCGATCGCTGCGTCGAAGTCCAAAAATCCGCCCTGAATGCGCTCGATCAGATCCTCGGCACCGACAACGTCGGCGCCTGCTGCCTGCGCCTCGACAGCCTTCTCGCCAGCGGCAAAAACAATAACCCGAGCGGTCTTGCCGGTGCCGTGGGGAAGGTTGACGGTGCCGCGCACCATCTGATCGGCCTTGCGGGGGTCGACACCGAGACGAACAGCAACCTCGACGGTCGGATCGAACTTGCTCGACGCCGTGTCCTTGGCCAACTGTGCTGCTTCGAGCGGCGAGTACAGGTTGTCAGCGTCGATCTTCGCTGCCTGCTCGAGGTACGCCTTACTTCGCTTTGCCATGTTTACTGTCCAATCGTTGGTTCAGAAGTGGTTGACGGGCCTGGCCGGCCCTACCACGTCGTACGGTTGTCAGCTTCTGGTAGAAGCTGACGAGGAGGTCATCCCTCTACTGTGATACCCATCGAGCGAGCAGTGCCTGCGATGATCTTCGCGGCCTGATCGATGTCGTTGGCATTCAAGTCTTCCGCCTTGGTCTTGGCGATCTCGCGCACCTGATCCATGGTCACCTTGGCGACCTTGGTCTTGTGCGGCTCGCCCGAACCCTTGGCTACGCCTGCTGCTTTGAGGAGCAGTTTGGCTGCCGGCGGAGTCTTGAGCTTGAAGTCGAACGTGCGGTCCTCGTAGACCGAGATCTCGACCGGCACGACGTTTCCGCGCTGCGATTCCGTCGCTGCGTTGTACGCCTTGCAGAACTCCATGATGTTGACGCCGTGCTGACCCAGCGCGGGACCGACAGGAGGGGCCGGGTTGGCCATTCCTGCCTGGATCTGGAGCTTGATAATCCCGGCTAGCTTCTTCTTCTTCTTCGGGGGCATTTCTTTTTCCTTGTATTCGCTCGGGTTTCTTGCGGTTGCTACTGCAAGTTGTGAGGAGGCCGGCTAGATCTTGGCGACCTGGGTGAAGCCGAGTTCGACCGGAGTCTCTCGACCGAAGATCGACACCAGAACCTTGAGCTTCTGCTGCTCGGCATTGACCTCGCTGATGCTGGCCGGAAGGGTCGCGAACGGGCCGTCCATGACGGTGACCGACTCGCCGACCTCGAAGTCGACCTCGATGGTCGGCTTCGAAGAGGACTCGCCCTGATCGCCGGACGTCTTCGAGTCCTTGGCGTCCTTCTTCGAGCCTTCCTGCGGCATCAGGAACTTGACGACCTCGTTGATGGTCAACGGGGAAGGGCGCGAGGTAGCGCCGACGAACCCGGTCACACCAGGGGTGTTGCGCACCGCGCCCCAGGACTCGTCGTTCAGTTCCATGCGGACCAAGATGTACCCCGGCAGAACCTTGCGGTTGACCTGCTTACGCTGGCCGTTCTTGATCTCGGTGACCTCTTCGATCGGAACCTCGACCTGGAAGATGTAGTCGCCGACGTCGAGGTTCTGAACTCGGGTTTCGAGGTTGGCCTTGACCTTGTTCTCGTAGCCTGCGTACGAGTGGATGACGTACCAGTCGCCGGGGGCGCGCCGCAGCGCAGCCTTCATCTCCGCAACTGGATCCTCGGGTTCGGCAGAGATATCGGCATCGACGCCTGCATCGACATCGTCACCTTCGGTTGGGACCTCTTCTGAGACCTGTTCACCGGCGGCTGCCGCGACGTCGGCCTTGATGGCTTCGTCGGTCTCGCGGTCCTGAGCGGCCTGCTCCGCTTCGAGGCCCTGCTTGGTCGCCTCGACATCGGCGTCGAATGCGGCCACTTCGGTGGCGTCGTTATGCGGCGTGCTCACAGCAGCACCCTTTCTTTCGTTTCGTGCGTGTCGGCGGTCGTCGACCTGGTCGTCGCAGTATTGGTCGTGAGGTTTCAGCCGAACAGCCAGCCGATACCTTTGATGAACGCCAGATCCGAGCCGCTGATGAACGCAACCATGAACACCACGAACGCGAGAACCACCGAGGTGTAGGTGACCATCTGCTTGCGGTTCGGCCAAATGACCTTACGCAGCTCGGCAATGACCTCACGGAGAAACTTACGCAAGCGCTTGAAGATATTCATGCGCTTCGGCTGACGAGTTCTGTCAGCACGAGTCGAGATCTTGGCTGTCGACGACTTGGTGACGGAGACCTTGCCGGACGATGCTCCATCGGGAGACTCTGTGTCCGACGCAGTGCGCGCCCGACGAGTTGTTCGCTTACCGGTCGGCCGAACCGCTGCTGTCGAATCGGCTGCACCCTCGGTGGCAGCTCGGTCGGCGGTGCGGGCGGCGTCGTCGGGCGTCGACGAGTCCTCGGACTGGTCGTCGCGCTTTCCGCGCTCCTCGCTCACCGTCGTTCCTCTCAGTAGCTGACACCGTTGCAGCCCCCGCCAATGGCGGGAGACGAGCAACATGGGCAGGGGCGACAGGACTTGAACCTGCAACCTACGGTTTTGGAGACCGTTGCTCTACCAATTGAGCTACGCCCCTTCGGTACTACCCGCATGCGGGTGGAACCGTCCTGGAATTACACAACACTGCGTCACACAACATACGCGCCGGCCCTGGACTTTCGAAAATTGATAGCCATGGCAGCGCGCAGCGCTGAGTAACCCCAGAAATCTCAGTGTACTGCACGGCGTGTAAACCCTGAAATCCCTGCGCGGGACCAGTGGATCTACAGGCCGGTTACGCCAGACGAACGGTCGCAGTCGCCCGTCCGAAGATCTTCTTGCCCTCGAACTTCGCGGTGATCGCGATGACTGCGGACTTGGACTCCGCATCGATTGATTTGACCTTGCCGGTGTATTCCACGGACGCGGCCGAATCTGCCGGAACGTACACCGAACTGGTGAAACGAACGTTGTACTCGGTGACCGCACCTGGATCGCCGAGCCATGCTGTCAGAAAGCCCGCCCCGAGACCCATCGTCAACATGCCGTGTGCAATAACGTTGTCCAACCCGGCAAGCTTGACGACCTCGTCGCTCCAGTGAATCGGGTTCGGATCTCCGGACACTCCGGCATAGTTGACCAGGTCACCACGGGTGAGTTTGACGATCCGATCGGGAAGTTCGTCACCGACCGTCACATCGGCAAAACTACGAAGCGCCATGCATGATCACGTCCTTCACTGCGTGGGCGATGTTCTCGTCGACTTCGCCTCCCGTACGGGCCACCAGGGTCGTCCAGGTGGTTTGCACGAGTTCGCCGTGTTGGTCTGTGACGATGTTCTTCGTGGTGATGATGTCGCTACCACTCATCTGACGGAAAGATTCGAGGTGTACATCGCACGTGAGTTCGTCGCCGACCTGGATCGCCTTGTGAAACTGCAGACGCTGATCGGTCTGAAGAATTTGGCTCGGGTCGTAACCGGTGATGATCTCTCTGAACATCTTCGACTGCGCGATGATGCCGACGAGCGAAATGAAGGTCAGCGGCGCCAGCAGGCCGTCGTAGCCGAGTGCCTTGGCGGTGTCCTCATCATGATGCGCCGGATGCAGATCCTGCACGGCGCGAGCGTACTCCCGCACCTTCTCGCGACCGACTTCGTACGGGTGGTCCACCGTGTAGTGGTGGCCTACCATACTGGCGGCATGCGCAGCGGGATCTTGCACTGACTCAGTCACGCGGTATACGAACCTTTTCTACCCAGGACGCCACAGACGTTAGGGTTCGAGGAGTAAGCCCAACGCGTGGCATCGCCTCCGAACGAAAAAGAGCGGCCGGCGAACCGGCCGCTTCCTAACGAGATTCGCGGTGTGAGCGGTGCGTGCCGCAGTTCGGGCAGAATTTCTTCAGCTCGAGGCGATCGGGATCGTTACGACGGTTCTTCTTCGTGATGTAGTTGCGGTGCTTGCAAACCTCGCAGGCCAAGGTGACCTTGGGCCGCACATCGGTGGAGGAGGCCACTGGACGCCTACTTTCGGGTAAATCTGATCCGGTTAATCAGGACTGTGCTTACTTCTGGTGCTGCGTGTATCTGGTCTTCTTGTGTAGCGGTGACCGGACTTGAACCGGCGACGCAACGATTATGAGTCGTTTGCTCTACCAACTGAGCTACACCGCCTCAGGTGCTCACCCCTACACCTTCTCACTTTCAAGTACGTCCTCGAAAGTGAGGGTGCCGACGCGAACCATCCAACCCAGCGAGCCCCCTAACGGAATCGAACCGTTGACCTTTTCCTTACCATGGAAACGCTCTACCGACTGAGCTAAGGGGGCGATGCGACAAGCACGGCAAGCCGTGCACTGAAGCCTTCAAGAGGTTACACATTCCTAGCGTCGAGTACCAAATTGCATGCTCAGCACCGGTGAAACGTAACTCTTCAAGTAGAAACCCCAGCGAGTCGAAACTCGCTGGGGCTCCTGGGTGGCAGATGTAGGATTCGAACCTACGTAGGCATAAGCCGACGGATTTACAGTCCGCTCCCATTGGCCGCTCGGGCAATCTGCCGTGCTTGCACCGAAGACATTCGCTCTCCTCGATGCGGTTTGAAGAATACAACGTACGTGCCCCTCGAACGCAAACCGGGTGCATAGAGGCCATGCAAGCGGGCTAACGTCGGGGTAAGTGCCTTACGCAATTCGATTCGACACAGGAGTAGTCAAGTGGCAGATTCGTCCTTCGATGTAGTGAGCAAGGTCGACCGTCAGGAGGTCGACAACGCAGTAGGACAAGCGGCGAAGGAGCTCTCGACGCGCTTCGATTTCCGCGGCTCAGACACGACGATCGAGTGGTCGGGCAGCGGTGAATCGGAGGTGATCGTCATCACGTCCGAGAGTGAAGAAAAAGTCAAGGCAGCGCTCGACGTGTTCAAGGAAAAGTTGATCCGCCGTGACGTCTCGCTCAAGGCGTTCGAGGCCAACGACCCGGCACCATCCGGCAAGATCTACAAGGTCACCGGCAAGCTGGTACAGGGAATCACCACCGAGAACGCGAAGAAGATCACCAAGAAGATTCGCGACGACGGCCCCAAGGGCGTCAAAGCACAGATTCAGGGGGACGAACTTCGCGTCAGCAGCAAGAAACGCGACGATCTGCAAGCCATTCAGTCGATGCTCAAGGGCGAGGACTTCGGCATCGCATTGCAGTTCGTCAACTATCGGTAGGTGATCGACGTAGGTGGTGGGTGGGAGCTACCTGAGCTGGACCTGCCACCTACGTCATCAACCGCCCATAGCCATTCGCTCGAGTCGCTCGATTCGGTCCGCCATCGGCGGGTGCGTCGAGAAAAGCCGCCCGATCTTCTCTCCCGCTCTGAACGGGTTTGCGATCATCAGGTGCGACTCCGCAGCTATACGCGGCTCGGGCGGCAATGGGGCGGCCGCAATGCCGCGCTCCAACTTGCGCAGTGCCGACGCCAGTGCGAGCGGATCACCGGTGAGCTCGGCGCCCGACTGATCGGCCTGATACTCCCGCGACCGCGACACCGCGAGCTTGACGACGGTTGCCGCGATGGGACCGAGCAACGAGACCAAGATGAGCGCGATCGGATTGGCGGCGCCCCCGTTTCCGCGGCCACCGAACATCGACGCGTACAGCGCAAAGTTCGCAAGACCGCTGACCACTGCGGCCATCGCCCCTGCCACGGAAGAGATCAGGATGTCTCGGTTGTAGACGTGAGAAAGCTCATGCCCCAGAACGGCTCGGAGTTCCCGTTCGTCGAGGATCGCCAAAATACCGGTGGTGCAGCACACAGCCGCGTTCCTCGGGTTGCGGCCGGTGGCGAACGCATTGGGACTGTTGGTGGGACTGATGTAGAGCGCAGGCATGGGCTGATGCGCGGTGGTGGCCAGCTCGAGCACGATTTTGTACATGGCGGGTGCCTCGAGCTGAGTCACCGGCTGGGCATGCATCGATCGCAGCGCGAGCTTGGCGCTGTTGAAATAGACGTAGCCGTTCATTCCGACGGCAAATACGATCGAGCCGAAGAGTATGACCGGGCTCCGAAACAGTGCACCGATGAATACGATCAGCGCAGACATCCCGACCAGCAGCCCGAACGTCTTTGCCCCGTTTGCGAAGCGCAATGGTGCCTCTTCCTCGAGTGTCGTGGTTGTTCACTGTGAGAACGTCCACGACACTCGACAAGGTTCCCTGCGGTCAGCCCACCCGCTCGACGGTGTAATGGACCAGGCGTCCCAGCGCGTCGTTTGCGGCCCCCTGCGGGAGCTTCGCCAGCTCGGCATAGGCCTTGTCGGCGAACTCCTCCAGCGTGGCTTTGGCCTTTGTCATTCCTGGCGAGCGTTCCAGCAACTGGAGTGCCTCCGCCAACTCGGCGTCGTCGGTGACCGGCCCATCCAGAAGTACTCGCAGACGGTCGCCATCGACGCCCTGCTCGGCCAGTGCGTAGAGCACCGGCAGAGTGTGGACACCTTCCCGCAGATCGGTGCCAGGAGTCTTACCGGACTGTTCCGACTCCGAAGAGATGTCGATGATGTCGTCGGAGATTTGAAAGGCCGTGCCTACGGCGTCGCCCAGGCGTTCGAGGCCTGCGACATGGTCACTGTCGCCACCGGAGAACGTCCCGCCGAATCTTCCGCACGCAGCGATCAAAGACCCGGTTTTCTCCCACACGACCTTGAGGTAGTGCGCAACGGGGTCCTGGTCCGCTTTGACACCGATCGTTTCGCGCATCTGCCCGGTGACCAGCTCCGCGAACGTCTCGGCAATGATTCGAACGGCTTCGGGGCCGAGAGTGGAAACCAGGCGCGAGGCGTGCGCGAAGAGGTAGTCACCTGCCAGGATCGCGATGCTGTTGCCCCATCGTGCGTTGGCGCTCTCGGCGCCGCGTCGCATCGAGGCTTCGTCCATGACGTCGTCGTGGTAGAGCGTGGCCAAGTGGACGAGCTCGACGACCGTCGCCGCGGTCACCACTGATTCGTCAGCCGGATTTGGTCCCAGCTGGGCAGTCAGCACGGTGAACAGCGGGCGGAAACGCTTTCCACCGGCCCGCGCGAGATGCAGCGCGGCCTCGGTGAGGAAATCTTCGCCGTCGGACAGTTCCGAGATCATCAGATTCTCGACGCTGACCAAACCTGCGGCCACGGTTCGTGCAAGCTCTGGATCGACCAGATCCACCCCGGCAACGACCGTCGATCCGGCCGCGTCGTCTGTGCTCACGTTTGTTGGTCCTGTCCTCGGTGTCTTGAACGGATCTGAAATCTCGTTTGCTAGTCGGCGCCCCCGAATACCCGCCACTACCGTAGTGAATCTAGTGCGCGCTGTGCCCACAAGGTGCTTCACCCCACGTCCGGGCGCGGTGGGCTGCGCCGCGGTCCACTGCATACTGGATCTGTGTCCACTACTGCGGAGTTTCCCACCGAAGCCGAAGTGCTGGTAATCGGCGCAGGCCCCGCTGGTTCGGCGGCCGCTACCTGGGCGGCGCGCGCCGGTCGGCAGGTAGTTCTCGCCGACGCCGCGACGTTCCCGCGTGACAAGACGTGCGGCGACGGCCTGACCCCGCGTGCCATCGCCGAACTCGACCGCCTCGGTCTGGGCGAGTGGGTCCGCGGACGCGCCGAGAACCGTGGTCTGCGACTGTCAGGGTTCGGTCAGGAACTACAGCTCGAGTGGCCGGGCGGCTCACTTCCGACGATCGGCAGCGCTGTCCCCCGCTCGGAGCTCGACGACCGAATCCGTCGCACAGCGGTCGAGTCCGGCGCTCGGATGTTCCAAGGCGCCAAGGCGGTGTCGGTTACACGGAACGAGCGGGGTGTCGAATCGGTCACCTTCGAGCACGGCGGTATGGAACGCACTCTCACATGCAAGACGCTGATCATCGCCGACGGCGTCCGGTCCTCCCTCGGAAAGAAGCTGGGTCGGCAATGGCATCGGGACACCACCTTCGGGGTGGCCGCTCGTGCCTACATTTCTTCCGGCCGAAGCGAGGACCCATGGATTTCCTCACATCTCGAGCTGCGCGACGGCGAGGGAGTGCTGCAACCGGGTTATGGCTGGATCTTCCCGCTCGGCACCGGCGAGGTGAACATCGGTGTCGGCACACTTGCGACGGCCAAGCGGCCCGGGCCTGGCGCATTGCGTCCGCTGCTGGATCTGTACACCGAGCAGCGTCGCGCGGACTGGGGACTGACCGGTGACCTTCGGGCTGTGGCATCGGCCCTGCTCCCGATGGGTGGCGCGGTGTCCAACATCGCCGGAAAGAACTGGGCGATCATCGGCGACGCGGCTGCGTGTGTTAATCCGCTCAACGGTGAAGGGATCGACTACGGGCTCGAGGGTGGCCGATTGATTGCGGACATGCTCGACGAGAACGACCTGAGCGAGGCGTGGCCCGCGCTCCTTCGCGAGCACTACGGGCAAGCATTCTCCATAGCCCGGCGACTCGCAGGTCTGCTCACGGTCCCCCGATTCCTCCCCGCAACGGGACCTATCGGCATGCGTTCGACAGCTCTGATGAAGATCGCAGTGCGGGTGATGGGAAACCTCGTCACCGAAGCAGATTCGGACCTCGTTGCACGTACGTGGCGTGCATCGGGCAGCGCGTCACTGAAAGCAGACTCCCGACCGCCGTTCAGCTGACGCGAATCAGCGAACAGCGCGATGCAGGGCCACGACCCCACCGGTCAGGTTCCGCCACTGCACGTTCGACCAGCCGCTGTCGGCGATGCGCGTCGCGAGTTCGTCCTGCGTGGGCCATGCCCGGATCGACTCGGCCAGGTACACGTACGCGTCGGGGTTGCTCGATACCGCGCGAGCGACCGCGGGCAGCGCTTTCATCAGGTATTCCATGTAGACGGTGCGGAACGGCCGAAAGACGGGCGTCGAGAATTCGCAGACGACGAGCCTTCCCCCGGGCTTGGTAACGCGGGCGATCTCACGTAGTCCGGCCTCGAAATCCGAGACATTGCGCAGTCCGAAGGAAATGGTTGCGGCGTCGAAGCTCGCGTCGGCGTAAGGCAGATGCATCGCATCGCCAGCCACCATCGGTACCGGGCGACCGGAACCTGCCTGCAACATCCCCTTCGAGAAGTCGGTGGCAACGCACCACGCGCCACTTCGAGCGAGTTCGACCGTCGACACCCCGGTCCCAGCAGCCAGATCGAGAACTTTCTCGCCCGCTTTCAGATTCAGCGCGGCGCGCGTTGACTTCCGCCAGCTCCGGTCCTGACCGAAGGACAGCACGGTGTTGGTGATGTCGTAGCGACGGGCGACGCCGTCGAACATCGATGCGACTTCGTGTGGGTCCTTCTCGAGCGTTGCACGCGAACTTGTAGGCACGTCTCGAGCTTACGGGTCATGCCGTTCGGAGCGCGGCGCGGTTTTCCCAACCGAGGACTTCGCCGTAGTGCTCGAGAAGTTCGTCGCAGATCACGGGCCACGTGCGGTGCAGCACGGACCTCCGTGCTGCCTCACCGAACCGTGCGCGCGTCTTCGGCGACCCGAGCGCCGACACTGCGCTCGGTAGGAGTTCGGAGAACCGGTCCACCGGCAGCAGATACCCGTTTCGGCAGTGCGTGATCAGGTCTCGCGGTCCACCTGCGTCGGGTCCGACGACGGGAAGCCCACTGGCGAGCGCTTCCTGAACCGCCTGACAGAACGTCTCGTGTTCCCCGGGGTGAACGAAGATGTCGAAGCTCGCGTAAGCCTGAGCCAGCTCTTCGCCTCCGAGCTGCCCGGTGAAGATCGCCGACGGCATCAGCTTCTCGAGCGCACCCCGATCCGGGCCGTCACCGACGATCACGAGCTGGGTGGCGCCGCTCAGCGAGGCAAGCCGCTCGAGATGCTTCTCCGGTGCAAGCCGTCCGACGAACCCGACGATGAGTTCGCCGCTCGGTGCCCATTGTCTGCGTAGATCTTCGCGGCGTGCGGACGGTGCGAACCGGACAGCGTCGACGCCTCGGGCCCATCGATGCACCCGTGGAACGCCGTGCTGCTCCAATGCCTGTACCGCGGACGAGGACGGCGCAAGCGTCCGCGCCGCACCTCGGTGAATCCGACGCGTCCACCGCCACACCGCTTTCGACGTCAGACCGAGCCCGTAGCTTTCGGCGAACCCAGCGACATCGGTCTGGTAGACCGCAACCGAGGGAACGCCGAGCCGTTTGGCGGCCGCCATCCCGCCCGCGCCGAGGACGAACGGCGACGCGAGATGCACGATGTCGGGGTCGAACCCGCGCAGAGCCGCCGTCAAGGAAGGCCCCGGTACCCCGACGGGGAGCGAGCTCACCCTGGGCACCATGACGGCCGGCACCCGGTGGACCGGGATGCGCCCGTGCACAGTGGCTGCCCGCGGGTTGCCCGATGGATTGTCCGGCGCGAAAACCATGGCTTCGTGGCCGGTCCGTTCGAGATGCTCGAGAACTCGAAGCACCGAGTTGGTGACGCCGTTCATGTTGGGTAGGAACGATTCCGCAACGATGGCTACTCGCACGATCCTCAGTGTGCGCAACTTCTTCGGCTGCCAGGGAGCGTCGACGTTACGGGCGAGCGAAGTTCACACGAACGGCTACCGATCGGCTTCTTCACGCCGACGAAGAAGCAGTTGCGCCGGGACAGCAATCAGCCAGGTCACGACGACTACCGATGCGGCCGGGATGATCGCAACGCTCGCATCGCGTCCGGATACGCGAACGAGGTCGGGATCGGCCTTGTTGTATTCGACGTCGATTCGTTGTCCGGCAATCAGATTGGTCGGATAGAGCACACCCAGTTGCGGATTGTGGGTGACACCGTCGGGAGTGATGAAGCTGACCGCAGAGCGGAGTCTGCCTGCCGAGAGGACCTCGGCCGTCGCCGTTCCCTCGTCGGAGGTGATCGTGCGATCGTTCTGCCACGCGGCGACGACCAGAAGAAACGCCAGCACGGAAATTCCGATTGCGATGACGAGAACCGAAATCCGCGTACGAGCCAACCCCTTGTTCGGTCCGTCGGCACTGTCGGGGGCGTCCACGTCGATAGAGGTTACTTCCCGAGTTCGGCGCACAGGTGGGCGCCTGAAGGTAGCCTCTGCTGACATGTCGCGCGACTTCGAGTTCACCATTTCCTCCGAACACACTCCCGCCCAGGTCTACCAGGCACTGACCAGCGAGGAACAGTGGATGGCCAGGTTCGCCAAGGCCGAGAAGACCGAGGGATACCGGCTGACCAGTCACGAAGACGGCGGTCTGACGGTGGACATCTCGGAGGAAGTCGGTGTGACCGAGTTGCCGGCATTGGTCAAGAAGGTCATCAAGGGCACCCTGCTGATCACCCGGTCCGACCATTGGGGCCCGCTGCAGGGTGACCACGCGGACGGCACCTTGACGGGCGGATCGTCTTCGCTCCCCGCAAAGGTCGCAGGCACGTTGGCTCTGCGGCCTGCAGGCACCGGGGCGGTACTGACGGTCAAGGGCAGTTCGACGGTCAAGATTCCACTCATCGGCGGCAAGATCGAGTCGCTCGTCAACGACATGATCAAGGACATCATCGACACCGAAACCCAGGAAACCATCGATTGGGTTTCCGCACAGCAAGATCCGAACGACTCCCCCTAGAGGCGAGCGCGAATCCCCGCATGCAACTCCCGTAGACCCGAACGCTCGGTGGTGACCTCGAGGACGCGGATTCCATCGGCATTGCCCTCCAGCAGAACGGCAAGCTCCGCCGTGTCGACACTGCGATGCGGGATGCGGTACGCCGCGCACAACGCTGCCAGATCCATGCCGTGAGGAGTTCCGAACACTCGCTCGAAAGCACCGGCGTACTGCGGATCCCCCTGCTCGAGAAGTTCGAAGATGCCACCACCGTCGTCGTTGGCGACGACGATCGTCAGATCACTGGGCCGTGGCTCCCCCGTACCGATGAGCAGTCCGGACGCGTCGTGGAGAAACGTCAGGTCGCCGAGTAGCGCAATCGTGCGACCCCCACCTGCCAGCGCCGCCCCGACAGCCGTCGAGACCGTGCCGTCGATGCCCGCGACCCCACGGTTGGACAACACGGAAATGCCTTCAGTCGGATAGCTCACCAGGGCCGCGTCGCGAACCGGGTTCGAGGCTCCCAGCAGCAACCGATCGCCGACGCGCAGCGAGGACATCACCGTTGCGGCGACGTGGAGTCCCGTCGGCTTGGGATGCGCATCGAGCTGATCACGGACGGCGTGGTCCGCCTTCGCGGACAGCGTCGCGCAACGTTCCAACCAGGCCGCCCTCGGCGTCCCCGACACGAGCGCGCGGGTGCCGGTGGCAAGGACGTTGCCGGACACGTCGGGCCACCGCGGACCCGTCGTCAAGGCGAAAACGTCGACAGCCGGATCGGCGAGCACTTTCGAGACGGTTCGATGCAGTGTGGGACGTCCGGTGATGATCACCTGACGCGGCTTCAGCTGCGACAGAGCCATCGGATGCAGAGGGACGCCATGCAAGGGAGCCGTCGGTTCCGCGACCGTCGGCAAACCTGCCAGTTCGGGCCGTAAGGCTGCGCCGTGACCGGATACGACGATCGTGTCCACGGTGAGATCGATATCGACCGGCACATCGAGAGTTGCCTGCTGGGTCGTCGTCCAGGCTGCGCCGTCGGGACGTCCGAGAGCGGCGGGCTCACGGTCACCGATATCGGGCACCAAAGGCTCACGTAGCGGAATGTCGAAATGCACCGGGCCGGCGTTGCCCGATCGAGTTCCGCGCGCCGCCGCCAGCACCCTGCACACCGCGCTGCGCCACTGACTGTTCTGTCCGGACCCGTCCTCTGCCAGGCCCAAGCTGACCGTGGCTCGCACCTGACTGCCGAACAGCCCCAACTGCTCGATGGTCTGATTCGCGCCGGTGCCGAGCATCTCGTAGGGCCGGTTCGCACTCAGCACGATGAGCGGCATTCGTGCATAGTTCGCTTCGAGAACGGCTGGCCCCAGATTGGCGACTGCGGTTCCGGAGGTCATGACCACCGGAACAGGACGACCCCCGGCCAGAATCAACCCGATCGCAAGAAATCCCGCGGTGCGCTCGTCGATCCGCATGTGCAACCGCAGCACGCCTGCAGCGTCGGCTTCCTGTAGCGCGAACGCGAGCGGAGCATTACGCGAGCCCGGGCACAGCACGACCTCACGAACACCACCCCGAACCAGCTCGTCGACGACGGCGGTGGCCTGAGCACTGGACGGATTCACATCTCCAAGGTTGTCAGATTCGACGCGGCGCGGCCTATTCGGCCCACTCCTCGATTCACTGGAACAGTCTTCGAATCCCAGGCCGGTCCTTCGAACAACCGATGCCGCCTGCTTCGAAGTCCACTGCACTACCGGCGGGTTGGCCGAGGACTTTGACACAATGAACCGATGCGCACCATCTTCCATCCGTCCGAAATGCCCCCGAGCGGCTTCTATCGCGTGCTCACCGCCTCGGTCGTGCCTCGACCCATCGCCTGGGTGTCGACACTGTCTTCGGAAGGCGTGGCGAACCTCGCTCCCTACAGCTTCTTCTCGGTGTCCTCAGCCAATCCCCCGGTAGTGCAATTCACCTCCGTAGGCCGAAAGGACAGCCTGCGGAACATCGAAGCAACGGGCGAGTTCGTGATCAATCTCGCATCCGAACCCCTCATGGAACAGGTGAACGCTTCGTCCGCCGATTACGAGCACGGCATCAGTGAACTGGACGAACTCGGCATCTCCCACGAGCCCAGCGAGAAAATCTCTCCCCCTCGCGTCGCCGAATCACCGATAGCCATCGAGGCAACCCTGCATCGGATCATCGAAGTGGGTGACTCCTTCGTCGTCATGGGCAACGTCGTCGCCGTCGCCGTGCGCCCCGAATTCCTTGCCGAAGACGGCCTACCGTCGTTCGCCGACATCGCCCCACTCAGCAGGCTCGGCCGAACCGAATGGGGGCTCCCACCTCGGGTGCGTTCGATCGATCGCCCCACGCGCCCCTGACGCCGCCGCCCACTGCACGACCTGCCCCATCTCCGAGACAGCCAGGTCCTAGAGTTCACCTATGCCCAACGCTCCCCATGGCCACGCCGTCGTCGCCGGCATCGGCGAAGACGACAAACGGTCTTTTGCGACGTTGCGGGCTCGTCCGACGCCGAGGGCCGAGCGATACGAGCTCGGTCGGAGCCTGCGCGAGAAGGTCTCCCGCGAATCGATGGGCGACTGGACCGCGCCCCCCGACCGACCGGATCCGATCCGGCAGATCGAGTTCTCGCACGACGGTCGCATCGACTGGCTGATACCGGTGCGCGTAGAGCGGATGGCCGAGTCTCCGTACGGGTTCCTCCGCGGGACTGCGATCGTCATGGCACGAGACGTCGCACTGTTGCCGTCCACGGGAATCACCCCGATCATCAGCGGGGACTCGCACCTGGGCAATTTCGGGTTTTACGCCTCCCCCGAACGCGACCTGGTGATCGATCTCAACGATTTCGACGAGGCACATCCGGGCGGTTGGGAATGGGATCTACGACGCCTCGCCGCGAGCATCTGGGTGGCCGGGCGGCAGAACGGCCGTACCGAACCCCAATGTGAGGAAGCCGTAGTCGCCTGCGTCCGCTCCTACCGACTCGAAGTGTCGAGGCTGGCCGACGAACCGCTGATGTCGCGGTCCTTCCAACGCCTGACCGCCGAGAAACTGGAAGCGGACGTCACCGAAGGGTCGTTGCGCAAGGAGATCAAGCGGGCATCGAAGAAGGCGCGGCGAAGTACCAGCGATCGTGCGCTCCCCAGATTCACCTTCGAACACGAGGGGCAGCGCCGCCTGGTCGAGGAACCACCGATCACCACGCGCATCCCTGCTCGTGACGAAGAACTGCTCGCCCAAGGACTCGACGAGTACCTGGGGACCTTGTCCCCGCATTGGCGCCGCGTGCTCGGTGGCTACACGTTGATCGACGTCGCGCATCGCGTCGTCGGCGTCGGCAGTGTGGGCCTACGTGCCTACGTGGCGCTCCTGGAAGGCAGCAGTCCCGACGACGTCGTGTTCCTCCAACTCAAGCAGGCACGACGCTCGGTCCTGGCCCCCTATGTCCACGGTGAGTCCGCGTGGCATGCACACCAGGGCCAACGCGTCGTGGAGTACCAGCAGGATCTGCAGACCGTGAGCGATCCACTGCTGGGATGGACGACCATCGACGGGCGCCAGTACTACGTGCGACAGTTCCGCAACATGAAGGGCACCATCGACCTGTCCTCGATCGACGCCCCCGCGCTCGTCGACTATGCGGGTGTTGTCGGCAGACTGCTGGCGAAAGGTCACGCCCGAACCAGCGGGGCCTCGATGATCGCCGGCTACGTAGGCACATCCGACGTTCTCGATGTCGCGCTCTCCAGATTCGCGCGGCTGTACGCCGACCAAACCGAGGCTGATCATGCACTGCTGTTGAAAGCGATCGAGAACGGCCGCCTCGCAACGAGGTGAGGGGGATACGTCCTTGCGGACGTACCCCCCTCACTCCAGACGAAGTCGCCTAGCCTGCGTACTTGGTGACCAGGTCACCGACGCGCGGCAGCGCCTCGGCAACATTCTTCTTCGCCGAGCCACGAAGACTCCCGTAGAACTTCTTCACCACGCTCTTGTCCGTCTCATCGATACGCTCGTCCGTGACCGCCAGCAACGCGTCGGAAGCCTGATCCGAGTTGGCGACGAGGTAATCCGAGAACGACCCCACCGGAGCAGCATTGTACGACTGCCACAGCGGCTCCAACTTGTCCACGAACTCCGGCCACAGCTGTTCGACGGCCCGCTCGATGTACGACGGTCCGACCTTCTTGACCGCCCCGTAGCCGCCCTTGACGGCCAAGCCGCTCGCGCCCTTCTTGTCCGACACCTCCGCGTCGATCAAAGCCAAGACATCATGCAACAGGACATCGCGCTTGGACTCGTCGAGCAACGATTCCTTCAGTGCAGCAACCACTTCGAAATTCCTCCCAGATCTTCACGTTCGGCGAACGACGTGGGAAAGGGTACCTCAGGATTGTTTCCCCGGTACTCCACAGGCTGAACTCCCGATTCCCTGGTCACTCCGCCCAACTTGGAAAGGTCACTCCGCAGGCTGCGCGCCCCCCAACACCGGAAAGGTCACTCCGCAGGCTGCGCTCCCCCCCAACACCGGAAAGGTCACTCCGCAGGCTGCGCTCCCCCCCCAACACCGGAAAGGTCACTCCGCAGGCTGCGCTCCCCCCAACACCGGAAAGGTCACTCCGCAGGCTGCGCTCCCCCCCCCAACACCGGAAAGGTCACTCCGCAGGCTGCGCTCCCCCCCCAACACCGGAAAGGTCACTCCGCAGGCTGCGCTCCCGCCCAACACCTCCGCACCCGCTCGCGCCACCACAGCGCCCGATCCTCCGGTGCCGCCAGCGCCGTCAACCTCTCCGGGTCGGGCTCGACAGGCTCGACGCGCACAGTGCCGTCGAGAAGTTCCTGCGCGGCGACGACATCGGATTCGAACAGACTTCCGGTGCCGAGTCCGCAGGCGAACTCGAGTTTCGGGATGGCCGCCGCGGCAGCAAGTCCGGATGCCATACCGACAGCGGAGTCCAAAGCGCTCGATACCACCACGGGAACCCCGTATTCGCCCAATTCACCGGCCAGCTCCAGCAACGCGCGCATCCCGCCGAGCGGCGCCACTTTGAGTACGGCGATATCGGCTCCCCCAGCTCGAACGACTCGCAGTGGGTCCTCGGCGCGCCTGATGCTTTCGTCTGCTGCGATCCGAACGGCCGGTAGACGTCGCCGAACCTCGACGAGTTCGGGCACCGTCGCACACGGCTGTTCCGCATATTCGAGTTCGCCGTCGTCGAGCAACCTCGACAGGACCTCCACGGCCTGATCGACGGTCCAGCCTCCGTTCGCGTCGACGCGTACCCGCGGCACGAGTGCACGCACGGCACGCACGCGATCGACGTCGTCGGCGACGCTCTGACCCTTCTCGGCCACCTTCACTTTCGCGGTGTCGACGCCGGGGAACCGTTCGAGAATGGCCGGAACCTCGGCTGCGGCCACCGCGGGCACTGTCGCGTTGACACGGACCCGCTCGCGGTACGGCGCAGGCGGCCCTTCCCAGGCACTTTCGATGGCAGAGCGCAGCCACGCGGAGGATTCCTGGTCGTCGTACTCGAGGAACGGCGAAAACTCACCCCAACCGGCCGGCCCTCGGACCAGCATCACTTCGCGGGTGGTGATACCGCGAAACTTGGTGCGCAACGGAATCGACAGGACGTGAGATCCATCGAGAAACTCCTCGACGGATGGCTGGTTCACTGCTGCCCCTCCAGAAGCTGCAGCATCAGTGCATTGCAGTCGGCAAGAACGTTCCCCTCCAGATCGCGGAGTACGGCGTTGATGAACGTCTTGCGGCCCTCGACGCGGTCGACACTGCCCTCGACGACGAGTTCGGTGTCCAACGGGGTGATCTTGCGGTAATTGACGTGCAGGAATGCGGTCCGACTGATGGGCCTGCCGTAAGCATGTTGAATCAACCCCAGCATGTCGTCGAACAGCAACGGGAGCGTGCCGCCGTGCGCAGCTCCGTTTCCGCCGAGGTGATAACGACGGAACACGCCACGGCTACGGACTCCTTCGGCATCGAACTTCTCGATGGTCCACGGCAGCATCAGCAGCGAGCCGCGGCCGGGAAGGGTCATCACACGACCGGCAGGCGCCACTCCCTCCGGCACCTGGAACGGCTTCAGTAGATCGATCAATGCTTCGACCCGTTCGGCCGCCTCGACAGTTGCCTCCGGCGTCGGCGCGGCACTCACCGCCAGATCCTGAAGCGTTCGCAACCCCTCCACGAGCCTGCCGTATTCAGGCCCGACGTCGGCTTGTCTGTACTTCGGAAACCCGCCGTGGCGCTCGTACTGGTCCTGGCCTGCCTGTTCGCTCATTCCAGCACCGTAACCCGTATTCGAGACCCGGGTATTCGCGACGTACCGATCGTGGCGCTCTATCGTGGCCAGGTGACCTTCACTCCTTCTCTGTGGCAAACCGTTCCCGGCTTCGAAGACCTCACCGATATCACGTACCACCGTCACGTACGTGACGATACGGTTCGCGTCGCGTTCGATCGGCCCGACATCAGGAACGCATTCCGTCCACACACCGTCGACGAGCTGTACCGCGCACTCGAGCATGCTCGGATGAGCTCCGACGTCGGCACAGTGTTGCTGACCGGTAACGGACCGAGCTCGAAGGACGGCGTGTGGTCGTTCTGTTCCGGTGGTGACCAGCGGATCCGAGGCAGAAGCGGATATCAGTACGCCGACGGTGAGACTGCAGAGACGGTGGACCGAGCACGCGCTGGCCGACTACACATCCTCGAAGTGCAGCGGCTGATCCGCTTCATGCCCAAGGTCGTCATCTGCCTCGTCAACGGCTGGGCAGCGGGCGGTGGCCACAGCTTGCACGTCGTATGCGATCTGACTCTCGCCAGCCGCGAGCACGCACGGTTCAAGCAAACCGACGCTGACGTCGGCAGCTTCGACGGCGGTTACGGCAGCGCGTACCTCGCCAAGATGGTGGGACAGAAGTTCGCTCGCGAGATATTCTTCCTCGGCGACACCTACACGGCCGAGGACATGCATCGCATGGGTGCGGTCAATCGCGTCGTAGATCACGACGAGCTCGAGAACGTGGCCATCGAATGGGCCGCGAAGATCAACGCCAAGTCGCCACAGGCGCAGCGGATGCTCAAGTATGCGTTCAACCTGCAGGACGACGGCCTCGTCGGTCAGCAGTTGTTCGCGGGTGAGGCGACACGGTTGGCATACATGACCGATGAAGCCGTCGAAGGCCGCGACTCGTTCCTCGAAAAGCGCGATCCCGACTGGTCGCCGTTCCCCCGCTACTTTTAAAAAAAGAGTCGACACCCCCTCATGTCCCCCTCGCGCCAAGCTCTACGCAGTCGTCGGCCGCCGGCCGTCGGTGCCAGGAAGGCTGTCATCGAGTGGTTCACGGCAGCTCACGATTACGAATGGATGCGCGAGTTCCAGAACTCCCATCCATCGGGCAAGGTCATCCGATTACTCATCGCGCTGTCGATGATCAACGTCAGCGTCATGTCCTTCGTCTCTTTGTTCGCCGACGGGGGGCCGAGCGGTGCTGCCGCGACGATCTGGACGTTGACGCTGTGCATCACCAACCTGATCATCGCGGCACTGTGGCTCCTGTTGCCGTTCCCCGGGAGACTCGGGGTCGTTCTGTTCGCGTTGTACGCAGACCTCGGCATCACCTCTGCACTGGTGTTGATGGAGCTGGGCAACGCTCTGCTCGGTTGCGTCCTGTTCGCGGTGATCGGCGGTTTCGTCACGTTCTTCGTGAGTCCGCGATGGGTCGTGCTGCACCTTGGTTTCGCATCCGCCGTCGTACTCGGTATCGCCGGGGCCTTGTATCTGCAGGGCCGGATGGACACGCTGAACTTGGCGGTCCGAACCAACGTGGTATTGCTCGCGATCATGAGTGTGCCGATCACCTCGCACATCTTTCTGACGACATTGTCAGCGGACGCTCGGAGCTCGGTCCTCGATCCGCTGACCGGACTTCTCAACCGCCGAGGACTGACGACAGCCATCGAGGACCTGCTGCCGCAGGGACAACGCCACGGCTGGTGCGCCGCGGTGGTGGTCGTAGACATCGACAGTTTCAAGTCGGTCAACGATATCTACGGCCATGACGAGGGCGACGCCGTCATCTGCCGCGTCGCGGAACGCCTGAGCGCTCATGTGTCGAGATACGGGATCGTGGGCCGTACCGGCGGCGAGGAGTATCTGGCAGCCGTCGTCACCTCGCGGCTGCACATCGATGCTTTGATTCACGGCGTCAGACGTGCCCTCCATGGCGCGAACGACGCAATACCGGTGACGGTCAGCATCGGAGCCGCCATTCTCTACGCCGAATCCGATCTATGGACCGACAGCGCCGATCCCGTCGGTACCGCGACTCGCGTGGCGGATTCGATGATGTACGAGGCCAAAGCTGCCGGCGGCAACCGAGTGGTGACCACCCTGATCTGAGGAGCCAGGTTCGGAATAAGCTGGTGGGGGCATGCCTGCGTCATGAGCAACGATTCTCAGCACCCCGAGCCCCGCCATGTACGGCCGGAGAACACCTCCGACGACACCGTCGAGGCGATCGGAAAGGTCTCCGAGGCCCTCGAAACCATCGAACGGGCCCGCGGCCACCTCTATTCGTTCCATCAGCTGATGGGTCATGCCGATCTCCAACTCGGCGAGGCAGTCGCCGCCCTGAGGGAGGCCGGGCATCCCACGCAGGCGGACAGGCTCGAAACCGAGATGGTCGGACGCAATGCGATCGACGGACGATGGTCGTTCCAAATCGTCGAGGAATTCGACGATCTCTACTGGTCTCATTTCCGAAGCCACGAGCAACAGGTGCGGGCCGAACTGCAGGAAGGAAAGCGGCACGTATTCGAGGCCGAGATGAAAGAGTCGCGCAGAACTCACAACGCGCCCGGACACGAGGCGACCCCATGACGGCGACCGACGCGTCGAGACATATGTGATATCGATGGGGTGTGGAGATCTTGAGTAGTCGAACGATTCTGCGCCCTACCGACTACCAGCGCACCCTCGCGTTCTATCGGGACGGCCTCGGGCTGGCAATACATCGCGAATACAGCGCCGGCACCGTTTTCTTCGCCGGCCAGAGCCTCATCGAGCTCGCCGCACACGGCGGAGCGAGCGGACCGACGTCGTTCGACGGCGCATTGTGGTTGCAGGTTCGTGATATCGAGTCCGCCGCGGCCGAACTGCGTGCTCGCGGGATTCCGATCGAACGAGCAGCTAAAACGGAGTTCTGGGGGTTGACGGAGATGTGGCTACGCGACCCGGACGGCGTCGACATCGTGTTGGTGCAGATCCCGGCCGATCATCCGCTCCGCCGCGATGTGCGCGGGGACTGACCACCGCTGAGCAAGCGGAGGACCGCGCCGGCCGATTGCGGGTGTGACCAGAGGAAACCTTGGGCAAGCGTGCACCCGAGTTCGAGGGCGATATCGGCCTGTTCGCGCGTCTCGATACCTTCGATGATCATCGACAAGCCGAGCTCCCTCGTGACTGTCGAGATGGCACCGAGCAGAGCTTTGCCGCGAGGAGTATTCACCAGCCGAGTCAGCCCACCATCGATCTTGATTCCATCGGGTTCGAGGGTGACGAGCCGTTCCAGGGAAGACCAGCCGGAGCCGAAATCGTCGAGCAGTACACGGAAGCCGAGTGCGTGTACGTCGTCGATATGTCGTCGAATCATCGGACCGTCGGTCACCGCGGAGGTTTCGGTGAGCTCGAGTGAGATCAAACGCGGGTCGAGGTCGGACTCGGAGACCGCGCACTGCAACTGCGCAACAGCGTCCGGGTGGGCCAGATGACGACCGGACAAGTTCACGCTCAGTCGCAACCCCGGCCGAAGTTGCTGCCACGTCTCCGCCGCTCGTACGGCCTGCCGCAGAACCTCCAGGTCGACGTCGATGATCAGTTCGCTCGACTCGGCCAGTGGGACGAAGTCTGCCGGGGAGACCAGGCCGTTCGTTGGATGGTGCCATCTCGCCAACGCCTCGAAGCCGTCGATCTCCTCGGTCCGAAGATCGACGATCGACTGGAACCACGGCACGATCTGACCGCCCCGCAGAGCACCGGCCAGGTCGACGTCACTGTCGGGCTTGGCGATGGTGGAACCGACGCGTCGATGCAGGTCCAGTTGCTCCTCGAGAACGGACGCAAATTGCTCCAGCTTCTGCAATTGGCCGTCATCGACCTCCCGCGACTGTGGATCGATCAAGCACAGTGTCCCGATCACCAAGCCTTCGCGACCACGAAGCGGGACCGACGCATACGACTGCAGTCCGACCTGACCGAGAATGTCTCGTTGTCGCTCGGTGGCATCGACGCGAGTGCGGGAAATCAGCGCCGACTTACCACTGCGGACGACGTCGTCGCACAACGTCATGGAGCGTGCCACCGTCGACATCGGCGGCCCACCGACGTTGACCAGGGTGTACATAGTTTCATCGTCGAGTACGTTCAACTGCGCAATAGCGAATCCGACGCTCTTCGCTGCCAGTTCGACGGTGTTCCGAAGGGCCGGAGTGGTTGCCTCGACATCGAGGTAACGCCTTGCCGAATCGCTCTGCCTGCGCGCCCGCGGTCGCAGATTGGGCGACATGGGATTGTGGTCCACCGGCGTCTCCCTGCTCTCCGCGCGGTCCGACCGAACTACGTGTGCGTCCAGCCTAGCCGTGCGCGAGATCGACAAATCAGATAGACGGAAGCCGCGTGTGCAACAGGCGGTGTCGGAGGAGCGCTGCCGCGAGTCGAACGCCGTCGGGCGACGGGGTTTCCGAGAACTGTCCGGACCGCGAATCAGGGAACGAAAACGCGCCCAGAGCCGTGAGTTCGGCTGTCATGACGTCGGCGAGTGGCTCGATGTCGGCGACGCGAGGAGATTCACCGCTGTGCGTCCACCCTTCGGCCGCCAGCAGAGCCGAGGTGAGTCCGGTGGTCTCGACCGGTCTACGTCCTCGGGCGACCTCGCCGAGCACCACTTCGGCTGCGATGGTTTCCGGGTGGTACTGGGTTCCGACCAGCCGGGAAACGAGGGTGCGCCACATCCGATCGGCACTCATTCCACGGGCCCGGGCCGTCGGCACCAACCGACCGTGGTGTTTGCGAACCAACCCGAGCCGCAGTAAGAGGCGCCGAACGGTCAGGACCGGTGCTGTCTCGCGTTCGGAGCCTGCAGGAAACGGCCATTCCCTCGGCGACCACAGGGTGCCGATTGCCCGCTCCACGACCGAGTCGGGAAGAAAACCGGTGTCGGTCAGTGTGATGCCGTCGCCGACCAGGTCGAGGATGCCTTCGAGTCGACGAACGCATCCGAAAGCAGGTTCGTTCGCACTGTGCAGTTCCTCGGTCAGTCCGCGATAGAGCTCGGCCCTCGGGGTGCTGTAGGCAGACCAGATCGCGATCCGGTGATCGAGTAGCTGTTCGAGAAGCACACCCCCGAGTCGCTCGGTGCGCAGTACCGCGTCGGTCATACCGCGTCGACGAGCGGCCAGTGCACTTGCCTTCAGGGGCGGTGCATGAAGTCGAGACGGCATGAACTCGCCGGCAACCGTAGCGACTTCGAGGGTTTCCCCGATCAGGTCGACGATGGCTCGTTCGGTACCTTCCGGTGCCTGCTGCCAGGTGACCAATTCGGTGTCCGCCGGCCCGATTCCGGATTCGGCAACGGCTGTCAGGTACTGCTCTTGCCAGGTTGCCTCGTCGACCGCCGAGAGCAGAGTCCGCGTCTGCTCGCTTCGCGCGATGTCGGCGTATCTGGCGTGGCCGAGCCGGTCGAGCAGATCGGCGAGCGCCCGCGCTACTTCCCACGACCGGTCCCGATCCTCGCCGAGGAGGCGTAGATGCAGCCACAGAAATGTTTGCACCGAAGTCTGTGTGGGACCGGAATCCGGAGACGCAGCCTGTAGTCCGTCCCAGCCGATGCGGGCGTCCGCGCCGGACGCCGGATCGACGGAGTCCAGGTACGACAGCGCGGCCGCGACAGAGTCGTCCCGCCCACCGAGCTCACCGCCGATTCCGTCGTCGAATTCCACGGGCTCCACTGTCCCACAGCCGTCGCGGAGAGCTCGGTCGGTACGACGTTGACGCAGACCTCGCCAAAATTGGACAGACTTCCTCGACAACACGTTCGGAATTTCTGTCTTCTGATCCACTTCGCTATCCGACCAGGAAGGACAAGCATCATGACCGACCCCAAGACCACGTTTCCCGCATCCGTCCTCCAATGGTTGCGTGCCGGCTACCCGGAGGGCATACCTCCGAAGGATCGGTTCCCCCTCGTGGCTCGGCTGCGTCGCGCCGAATTGACCGACTCTCGAGTACACGAGGTCGTACTCGGCTTGGTCGCCCCCATCGGTGGCGCACTGAGTGACGGGGCGATCTCCAACTACGAGATCTCGGAGTACATCATCTCGGAGTACATCAAGGAACTGATCGACACCGAGCCGACCCCCGAGGACATTGCTCGCGTCTCGGCCCGACTCGCTGCAGGCGGATGGCCCCTCGCAGATCCGATATCGCTGAAGTAAATGGCGGTTCCTTCGTTCTCACCGCGATCCTGGATTGACTACATCCCGTTGCTGGCATTGCTGGCCCGCAGACTGTCCGATGACGAGGTTCATTCCGTCATGGACGCGCTCATCGCCGACGGGCAACTTCCCGCGGACAAGGCGGGTATCGCGGTGACCATAACCAAGGTCACCAACGAGATGCCACGCGAAGAGGACATCGATCGGGTTCGGTCGAATCTCACGACGGGCGGATGGCCTCTCGCCGATCCGTTCACACTGGGAACATCCGATTAGGCTCGCCGATGTGGACATGCTCGAAGAACTACCTATCCCGACCGGACCAGCCGCAGCAGATCTGTTACCACGGCTGAGCGACGTACTCGACGGGAATTGCCCTGCGGTACTTCCGCTCCCGGCATCCGACGCGCGAGAGATCGCCCGGTTGCGCGACGCTTTGGCTCCCGGCACGCCGATCGATTCCGCCGCCGCTCTCGTCGTGGCCACGTCCGGCACCACCGGAATCCCGAAGGGTGCAATGCTCTCCGCGGCAGCGTTGCGGGCAAGTGGCACTGCCACGCACGAGCGCATCGGCGGCCCCGGCTCATGGCTGTTGGCGTTGCCCGCCCATCACATCGCCGGCCTACAGGTCTTGCTACGCAGTGTTCTCGCCGGCACCGATCCGGTGATACTCGACGTCTCCACCGGCTTCGACCCGTCGGCGCTGCCTGCTGCCGTCGGCGCGCTCGCCGGCCCGCGTCGATACACCTCGCTCGTTCCCACCCAGCTCGTCAAAGCGCTGGACCACCCTGCTGCCGTCGAGGCACTCGCATCGTTGGATGCGGTGCTACTCGGTGGCGCAGCCGCACCGGTGCCCCTCCGCGAACGGGCGGCCGCAGCCGGAATCACCCTCGTCGGTACTTATGGGATGAGCGAGACCGCCGGCGGCTGCGTGTACGACGGTATGCCGCTCGATGGCGCCCGGGTCCGGATCGACAACGGCAGGGTCGTACTCGGTGGGGCCACTCTCGCGCTCGGCTACCGCGGCATGCCCACTCACCCTGCCTTCGCCGAGCCGGGGTGGTTCCGCACCGACGATGCCGGAGTTCTCCTCGACGGGGTGCTGTCGATACAGGGCCGCCTCGACGAGGCCATCACGACCGGCGGACTCACCGTCGTGCCGCAGGTGGTGGAAGCCGCACTCTCGACGCATCCGGCCGTGCAGGAGTGCGCGGTGGTCGGCCTGGCCGACGAGCGCCTCGGGCACCGCGTCGTGGTCGCTGTCGTCGGCGGTCCAGTGACATTGGCGGCGTTACGCGAACACGTCGGGAGCACCTTGGACGTCACCGCCGCACCCCGCGAGCTGTACCTGCTCGACTCCCTTCCCACCCGTGGCCCCGGCAAACTCGATCGGGCGGCGCTGCGTCTCACGCTGGCCGGGCTGACGCCGTCGTAGGTCTCGCTGAGGGGTGAGCGCGCACCGTTTTTGCAAACCGGAACACCATTTCGATGTCCGAGGACGGGGGTGCGGTTGGCAAAAAGGGTGTGCGCTCGGTGTGCTCCTACTCCACCGAGTAGGAACTGCCGGAGCGTTCGTGCAAACATTTCGGGCATGAGCACTCTGGTCTGCTTTCACGCCCATCCCGACGACGAGGTC
Source organism: Rhodococcus sp. 1168 (assembly GCF_002091955.1). GTDB lineage: Bacteria > Actinomycetota > Actinomycetes > Mycobacteriales > Mycobacteriaceae > Rhodococcoides. The sequence continues at coordinate 110,418 of NZ_MKKY01000036.1, forward strand.
TTCACCACCGGCGGGATCATGCGTCTCGCCGCCAACGCCGGTCACCGCGTCGTTCTGGTCATCGCAACCGACGGTGCACTCGGCGAGTTCCCCGACGGTATCCTCCGCGACGGCGAAACCCTCGTCGAGCGACGCAGGTTCGAACTGGAGAGCTCCGCGTCAGTGCTCGGCGCCGACCGTGTGGTGATGCTGCACTATGCGGACTCGGGGATGGCGGGGACCGTCGAGAACGACAACCCCGACGCGTTCTGCAATGCCGATGTGGATGCGGCCGCGCGAAAGCTGGCCGACGTCCTCGAGGAAGAGCAGGCCGATGTCGTCACGATCTACGACCCCAACGGTGGTTACGGGCATCCCGATCACATCAAGGTGCATGTCGTGGGTATGCGTGCGGCCGAACTAGCAGGCACCCCGAACGTCTACGAGGCAACGACCAATCGCGACCATATGAAGGCTCTCGTTATGGCGAACCCGAATTGGTCGGAGGAGAACTCTCCGCCGGATCTCGATTCGTTCGGCCTCCCGGAAGCGGAGATCACCACGATCGTGGACGTCAGCGCCGCGATGGACGCCAAGCGGGCAGCGATGCACGCCCACGAGACTCAGGTCGGCGACTTCGGACCGTTCCTGGATCTGCCGCTCGACATGCTCACGGCTGCCTTCGGCCGCGAGTGGTTCCGCCGTGTCGGCGCCGAGCACGGTCAGACGGAGACATCACTGCCGATGTGACGGTCAGCGTGCGGACTGCACTTTCAGGTCACCGAACATCGAGAACGATCGGATCTTGATGGTGGGCGCATACGGGCCCGGGTCCACCGAGCCCGTATCTATGTCGCGATCGCCGAGGACGTCGAATCCTCCGATCTCGACGTTCACGCCTTCGGGCACGATCAGCTCGGAATCGCCGAAGAGCGAGACGATGGTGATGGTCGATTCGTTGGAGCCGATGATCGCAGACCGTAGATCCAAGGTGAGGTCACCCATGATCAGCATTGCCACTGTCGACTTCGCCAAAGCCCATCGTCCGGCGCGCTTCACATCGCTCAACAGGCACAGGATTTTCGACTGAGATTGAGCGCGCGTCGGAATGGGTTCCACCGTGTTGGGCGCAATGGCATCGAGTTCGTTCTGCTTTGCCGTCGGCGCCCACACCACGGCAGCGTGTTCTGAATACTGAGCAAGCGTCAGCCTCCCCTGGCCGACTGCTCGCTCCAGCCTCGTTTGTGCAGCACCACGGGCATTTTCGAGCTCATTTCCCTCAGACATAGTGCACAGGGTACGTCCAGTCGATAGGCAACCAACCAACTACCGATGTCGGATCCACCGTTGATCGAACAGTCCACGAGAGTGAGCTGCTGTGGATGCACACATACCCACGTGCACCGGGAACTTCAGCTTCGTCACCTCATCGAGTGCCCGCCCGACTGCGTCCAGCTGGTCGACTTCGACCATCACGTGCACCAGTCCGGGATCTTTGCCCTCGGGTACCGGCATCAGAGCAAGGCTGTGATGCCGCTCGTGAAACCGAGTTCGCCTTCGACACAAAGCTATTGCGTCTGTTCGACCACCGAAGCGAATCCTTCCGTGCATCGGGAGATCCGGACAAGTTTTGTGGAATCCGATCGAGCGAGGGGCACTCTCGATCAGTCCGCTCAGTAGGAGTTGCAGTGTTCTACGAGTGTGGAGTGGTCGTAGTTTCATCACATGACCCTGACAAACAAGATCACTCGCGATTCAGCCCTCTCCACCGTGACCCGATACCTGGCCACGATCGCGGGTGCGACGTCATCGGACCAGATCGCAAGCCTGTACGCCGAGGGAGCAACGGTGGAGGATCCAGTCGGATCCGCAGCATTGTGTGGAAAGGACGCGATTGCACAGTTCTTCAAACCGTTGATCGAGTCCAGACGAGAGACCGAACTGCTCAACTTCCGCCACAGTGGCGATTCGGTCGCATTTCACTTTCTCGTGCGAACCCACACAGCAGACGGAGTTGTCGAGATAGAGCCGTTCGATGTGATGACGCTGGATGGCGACGGACGAATCACCTCGACGAAAGCGTATTGGTCTCCTGAGGACGTCCGGATGTCTCGTGGTGCGGACGATTCGAGCGAATAGATCTGAAGGAACGGGTGCCCGTTCGCACGTCCGGTGATACTGCTGCCCCGAAACTTGGAACCAATCGAGGACGACGTGGGAATCCATGCCCCGTGCCCGGCGAAAGAACTGGCGCTTCCGATGAGCGGGAGCGCCCGTTCTTTCGCCGGACTGTGAAATCTACTGTGACCAAGGAGTCAGCTACCGGATGGGTCGCCGGACATCACACGGAGGTACACGATGGTCCATGAAGTGGTTCTCGAAGTCGAGGAAATTGCCGCTCAGTTGGCTGGAGCGGCCCAGGAGACCGGAGATCTCGGCAAGCTCTCGGACCAGAGCGTGAGACTGGTCCGACAAGCCGGACACCTGGATCGCATCTCCGTACGCCGCCCAAGGTATCGCGACGCCTACCGATGGTGGATACACCCTGCGTGGCCACTGGAACTTCTCTTCGGGCACCGATCACTGCGAATGGATCTTTCTGGGCGCGATGGTCGGCGATGCCGAGGGAAACGCCATGATGCCACCCGAGATGATTCACGTGGTGCTGCCACGTAAGGACTACACGATTGCCATGGGTGAAGTGCCGGAGGGGCCACTGCGAGCGATGATCTGACGGTAAGACTTCCTACATATGTTGTCGCCGCTGCGATTCGGACCGATCCGCCATGAATTCACCCACCCGGGTCGGTATCCGCGCAGCTGCCTCATGCGGCTCACCGAGGGTGGCCCTTCGGTGAGCCGACTTTCTACTTTTGTTGCTGCACTGAGAGATCGAACGCGTACCGTTCGGGTAATCCCGTGACGGAAGAATCGAAGAAGGAGCTTGTGTTGAGTTCGGAAGATGATCGCGTCGCTGTGGTGACGGGCGCAAGCCGCGGGGCCGGCAAGGGAATAGCGTTGGCACTCGGCGATACGGGGGCCACCGTGTATGTCACGGGTCGTACTGCCTCGGCCGGGGATTCGCCTCTTCCAGGCACCGTCTTCGCGACGGCAGAGGAGATCACTCGGCGCGGCGGAACCGGTATTCCAGTGATCACCGACCACTCGGTGGACGGCGAGGTCGAGAATCTCTTCGAGAAAGTTCGCAAAGAGCAAGGTCGACTGGACATCCTCGTCAACAATGCACTCGCCGTTCCCGATGCGCTGACCATGAAGGGTCCGTTCTGGGAGAAGCCGCTGTCGTTGCTCGATCTGCTCGATGTCGGAATGCGATCGACCTATGTCGCTTCGCACTTCGCGGCGCCATTGCTGATCGAAGGCGGAAGCGGCCTCGTGGTGAACACTTCCAGCTTCGGCGGCACGTGTTACATGCACGGACCTGCCTACGGCGCAGGAAAAGCAGCGGTGGACAAGATGGCTCACGACATGGCTCACGACTTCCGGCCGTTCGGTGTGGCAGTGATCTCGATCTGGATGGGGTTGCTCAAGACCGAGCGCACCCTCGCGGGCTTTGCCGCCAATCCGGACGCGTACGCACAGTTGGCTGCTACTGCGGAGACACCGGAATTCACCGGAAGGATCATCGCAGCGTTGGCGCGTGATCCGCACCTGATGCAGCGCAGCGGACACGTTCTCGTCGGTGCAGAGCTCGCCGCCGAACTCGGTGTGGTCGACGTCGACGGAAATCTGCCCCCTTCGCATCGGCCCATGCTGGGCGATCCACCGCAGTACAGTTCCGCGGTAATCGATTGAGGCTCAGACCGATTCAAATTTTTCCGACGAAAGGATTCTGATGTGAGCATTCCATCGATCGAACAAAGATTGTCCGACCTCGAGAAGATCGAGGCAATCAAATCGCTGAAACATCGCTACCTGAGAGCATGCGACTCCAAGGATGTCGACACATTTCGCGCATGCTTCATCGAACGCGGAGCGATCATGGACTACGGCCGACTAGGAAAACACGAGGATGCAGATCCAGTCGCCGAGATCTTCCGCAAGGTTGCACTGAGGAAAGAATCGGGAACGTATGCCGTCCTCGACATGCACCACGCGTTCCATCCGGACATCAAGCTGACCGCCGGTGACCATGCCGAAGGCAAGTGGACATTGGCGTTTCGCCAACTCGATATGACCGCCCGCACCGAAACCGTGTCGTCCATGGAGTACGAGGACGAATACGTTGTCGAGGACGGCGAATGGAAAATTTCATATTGCCGGGCGGTCCCCCTCTGGTCCATGACCCGGCCCCTGGGCGAGTCCGTCGAGGTGGTGCAAGGCTGGGGATTGGACACCTAGCTTCTTGTTCGGCGGATGCGCCTGCTCCGACCGGTGTGCACTCTTCCGTTCAGCCGAAAAGCATCTCTTGGTCTGTTATAGATCAAAAAACCGACCCTTACACGGTAGGCTGACACGGAAGTTCTACAGGTGTACCGCCGCCGATGAGGAAAGGGAAGCCACGAGAGCGATGGATTCAGCAGTCGGCATATCGATGGGTGTCAGTGGCATTCGAGCAGTTCGCACTGTCGACGGCCGATCGTTCTCCACCGAATGGTTCCCCACTGCCGGTCCGACGCCCGATGCCGAGGACGTCGCGCACGCCATCCGGGTCGTTGTCGACCGTCCGGACGCTCCGCATTCTCTCGGCGTCGCCTTCCCCGACCCCGGCTACAGTGCCGCGTTGAAGGCCGCGCTGGTAGAGGAGTACGTGTCGGAGGTACGCGTGATCTCCGAGGTTGCAGGCATTCTCGAGCAGCTGAGTGCGGACCCCGATTTCCGGTATCGCACCGTCGCACTCTACGACCTCGGGGCGACCGGCCTCGAGATGACCGTCGCAGATATCGACAGCGGAACGGTCTACGCCGCGACTCGAACATCCGAGATGAGCGGCGAAGTCCTCGATCGCGCTGTGCGAGATCATCTCCTCACGCTCGACATTCTTGCGATTCCACGCACCGAATCCGAAGAACACGCTCTGTTGGAATTCAGTCGTGAGATCAAGGAAGCGCTGTCCACGCACGAGGCGACACAGACTTCGGACGGGGCATTTCGGCTGCTGGATCGTCACATGTTCGAGCTGCAGATCATGCGAGCGGCCGAGCACTCGGCAACCGCCCTCCGCGATCTCGCCGAGATGTCCGAGATTCCGCCCGAGGTGGTGGTCACGGTCGGTGGCGGCGCAAGAATTCCCCTGTTGAAAGAGGTACTCGAGCGATATCTCCGGATTCCGGTTGTTGTGCCCGTCGATCCGGAGCTGATCAGTGCTCGCGGTGCAGCGCTGTACGCAGCCCGGGTGGACCAGCAGCAGACAGCCGAATCGGGAGCCTCACGCTGGAGCGTCACATCACTGTTGACCCCGCTCGTACGTTTCGGACTTCCCACCCTCGCCGCGCTGGGCTTCTTCACCTGGATGCTGTGGCCCGGCGCCGGGGAGGAACCATCGTTGACCGGAACCCAGGACACGGCCGTCGAGAAACCCACCGTCGAGATCGTGTCCACCACGACGCCTGCGCCGAAGGCAGCAGTAGCCACCACGGTCGTGATCCCGACGTCGGATGCGCCATCCGTTACGACCACTGCACCGCCTGCTGTTTCGACGGCCGAAAGTCGGTACGTACCCGATCGCAGCACCGATGTGAACTCCGAAGCCCCACCCGCTCCGCCCCCTCCGCAGCCGTTCCAGTTGCCGCCGCTGCAGCTGCCGAAATTTCAGCTGCCCGAGTTGCCTCGTCTGCCTCTTCCCTGATTCTCCGCCGTGTTACTCGGCCCTCCGAGGACATCTACGACGGCGATACGCAAAGATCACAGCATGGCCACCACTGCTCAATGGATCGAAGGCGCACGCCCACGCACGTTGCCCAACGCTATTGCGCCCGTTCTCGTCGGAACAGGTGCAGCGGCGTCACTCGGGGACGCAGTGTGGTGGAAGGCGCTGCTCGCGCTGCTCGTGTCGCTGGCGCTCATCATCGGTGTCAACTACGCCAACGACTACTCCGACGGCATCCGTGGAACCGACGACGAACGCGTCGGCCCGCTCCGGCTCGTCGGGTCGAAGGTGGCCTCGCCCGGCTCTGTCAAGGCTGCTGCCGTCGGATGTTTCGTAGTGGGCGGAGTTGCCGGGATCGTATTGGCGGTGACCAGTGCATGGTGGCTCATCCTCGTCGGCGTTGTCTGTATTGCGGGTGCGTGGTTCTACACCGGCGGCAAGAAGCCCTACGGGTACAGCGGCTTGGGTGAAGTAGCGGTCTTCGTGTTCTTCGGCCTCGTTGCGGTTCTCGGTACCCAGTTCGTGCAGGCGGGTCGGGTCGACTGGGTTGGCGCGGTCGCGGCCGTCGCAGTCGGATCTTTCTCGAGCGCTGTGCTCGTCGCCAACAACCTTCGTGACATCGACACCGATCCGGACTCCGGAAAACACACACTCGCTGTGCGACTGGGTGACTCCCGCACCCGGTTGCTCCACCTTGCACTGATGATCGTTCCGTTCGCGGTAACGGTCGCGCTCGTCGCGCGTACGCCGTGGGCGCTGCTCGCGCTACTCGCGTTGCCGCTGGCAGCACGCGCAAACACGCCGGTACGTACGGGTGCGACGGGATTCGCACTCATCCCGGCGCTTCGCGACTCCGGTCTGGCGATGCTGGTGTGGGGTTTGACGACCGGAGCCGCATTGGCGTTGGCGTAGACCGTCAGCGGTTCTCGGGCACGAACGCGCCGAGTAGGAAGTTGACGATCGAAATGATGAGTGCGCCCCAGAATGCTGCACCGAAGCCGGCAATCGCCAATCCGTAATCGGTCACCGAGGAGATCCAAGCGGTGAGGAGCAGCATCAGCGCGTTGATGACGAGGGTGAACAGTCCGAGCGTCAAAATGACCAGGGGAAGCGACAGCAGTTTTACCATCGGCTTGATGAACGCATTGACGATGGTGAAGACCGCTGCAATACCCGCCAGGACGATCAAATCCCATCCTGTTCCACGGCCTGAGCTCGCGAGTTCGATGCCACCGACCCACTGCGCAGCCAACCAGATTGCAAGAGCATTGATAACGAGCCGTACCAGAAATGTCATGCGCACAAGACTATGCGGCGCAGCGGCGACGGGTGTGCCCACCCGCAGCGTTATCGCGCGGCTTACGCTCGACATGTGAACACTGCGAACCTCACCCGTACCGAGACACGCCGTCGCTCGCGACACATCACCGATGTCTCGTATCGGATCGAGCTGGACCTACTCGGCGCACCCTACGCCGACACCGATACGTTCACCTCTCGCACCACCATCTCGTTCGACGCGTCCACACCGGCGACCTGGATCGATTTCCTCGGCGCGGAAGTGAAATCGGTAAGGCTCAACGACGTCGAGATTCCCGTGGACTACGACGGCGCACGCATTCAGCTCGTCGGTTTGGCCTCGAGAAACACGGTCGTCGTCGACGCGTTGGCTCGTTACAGCAGGTCCGGTGAGGGTCTTCACCGTTTCGTCGATCCTGTCGACGACGAGGTCTATCTCTACACCCAATTCGAACCGGCCGACGCTCGACGCGTCTTCGCGAATTTCGAACAGCCCGACATCAAGGCGCCGTTCACCTTCGTGATCACCGCGCCGTCTGGCTGGGAAGTTCTCTCCAACCGGACTGGAATCCGTACGGGAGATACCGTGACCTTCGCCCCTACCCTGCCCATCTCGACGTATATCACCGCCGTCGCCGCGGGGCCCTATCACCGATCCGAATCATCGTGGACTCGAGGCGATCTCACTGTGGAGCTCGGCGCACTGTGCAGAGCTTCTCTCGCCGACTACTTCGATCCCGAGGACATCTTCGATATCACTCGGCGGGGGCTCGACTTCTTCCACGACAAATTCCGATACCCGTATCCGTTCGGCAAATACGATCAGCTCTTCGTTCCCGAGTACAACCTCGGCGCAATGGAGAATCCAGGTTTGGTCACGTTCACCGAATCCTACGTATTCCGTTCCGCTGCAACAGATGCCCAGTACGAAGCTCGCGCCAACACGATTCTGCACGAGATGGCGCACATGTGGTTCGGCGATCTCGTGACCATGGAGTGGTGGGACGACCTATGGCTGAAAGAATCTTTCGCCGACTTCATGGGCGCCTACGCCTCCGCGGACGCCACACGCTTCACCGATGCCTGGGTCAGTTTCGCGAACAGGCGTAAGGCCTGGGCGTATCTGCAAGACCAGCTCCCGACGACCCACCCCATCGTCGCCGACATCACCGACCTCGAAGCTGCCAAACTGAATTTCGACGGCATCACCTACGCCAAGGGCGCCAGCGTACTCAAACAACTGGCAGCATACGTCGGAGACGAGGCCTTCTTCGAGGCCTCCCGGAGGTATTTCGCCGAGTTCGCTTTCGGCAACACGACACTCGCAGATCTACTGACTCACGCCTCTGCCGCTTCCGGGCGGAACCTGGACAGCTGGGCTACCGCATGGCTACAGAGCAGCGGCGTATCGACGCTCTCTTACACCGACGGCAGCGTCGAGCAGACCGATCCACGCCCGCATCGCCTGGCCATCGGACTGTACGACGCGGATGCCGACGGCAATCTCGTTCGGACGGGGCGTCGCGAGATCGATATCGTCGATGCGAGTACCCCCATCGAATTGCCCAGTGCCGCATTGGTTCTCCTCAACGATGACGATCTGACGTACGCCAAGATTCGACTCGACGAGAAATCGATTGCCACTATCGACAGTTCGCTGGACCGAATCGTCGATCCCTTGGCTCGGGGATTGATCTGGTCGGCGCTGTGGAACGCAACCCGTGACGCGGAACTCGCACCGACGAAGTTCTTGGACCTCGTCACGCGGTTCGCATCATCGGAGAGCAAGGTCGGCATCCTGGAGGCCGTTCTCGCCAATGCCCAGTACGCAATCGATCATTACCTTCCGGACGGTGAGGATGCTGCCCGACTCTGGCTGGACACGTGCTGGTCTCAACTGATGTCGGCCGATGCCGGAGGCGACACGCAAGTGGTGTGGCTACGCGCGGTCGGCGCGGCGGCCCAGAACTTCGATTCCAGGGCCGAGGACATCTTCGGACTACTCGACGGCACCCTACCCCTCGAGGGCCTCGACCTCGATCCACAGCAGCGGTGGTTGCTGATGCGCGCGCTCAGCGCCTCCGGTCGCGCCGACAAGGACGCGATCGATGCCGAATCGACCTTGGACGCATCGGCTTCCAGCCGCAATTCGTATCGCGCCGCGATCTCGGCCAGACCCACTTCCGAAGCGAAGTCGGCTGCGTGGTCGGCGTTGATGGACTCCGACGACCTGTCCAACGACGCCGTCGACGCAACGGTGTCTGGTTTCCGTGCCGGTGGGCGACGTGATGTGTTGGCGCCCTTCGACTCTCACTACTTCGAGGTGATCGCGGATCTCTGGGCCGGGCGAAGTATCGAGATCGCCAGGAGGCTCGTCATCGGATTGTTCCCGCAGCAGCAGAGCACCGAGGCTGCCGATGAGTGGCTCGCTGCTCACGAGTGGGCGCCGGCGGCGCTTCGCAGGCTCGTCATCGAACAGCGGGACCACCTCGCCCGGGCCATTCGGGTACGTGAGGCGGCCGAGTCCTGACCGACCTCGTATGCGGCACGACGTCCTCGGCACTACTGTCGGGGTATGGCTCTTAATACGATTGCAACGTCGGCACTCGCGGCCGGCGGACTCCTCGGCGGTTTCGCGGTGGCACGGAAGACGAAGAACCGGCAGCTCGGAGGCGCTGTCCTCGCGGCGACCGGTGTCGCGTGCACGCTCTCATGGAATGCGTCCTCAGGCCCGAAGGTCGCCGGGGCGCTCCTGGCTACCTATCTCGTGGGGTTCGGGGCCTCGCACCCACTGGCGAAGAAGATCGGCGCCTGGCCTGCGGTGGGCTCGGTGGCGGCGGCGACGGCAGCGGCGTCGGTGGTGTTGATGCAGGAGTAGAGCCTGCGGAACGACCCAGTTGGGCGGGAGTAGAGCCTGCGGAACTGGGAGTTCAGGGTACGAATTCTCCTGTTTCGAGGAAGTTTTCGAGGACCGAGGTCGGGCCGGTGAGGTCCATTCCCTGATCGGCGACCCAGCTGTCGTCGAAGTAGGTGTCGGCGTAGCGTTCTCCGCCGTCGCACAGCACTGTCACGACGCTGCCGTGGTCGCCGGCGGCGATCATGTCGGAGATCAGTCCGAAGGCGCCCCAGATGTTGGTTCCGGTCGACCCGCCGACTCGCTTTCCGAGAACTGTGGATGCGTGTCTGGTGGCGGCGACGGATGCTGCGTCGGGTACGGCGATCATGCGATCGATGACTTGCCCGACGAAGGATGGTTCGATTCGTGTGCGTCCGATTCCTTCGATCCGAGATGGTTTGTCGGTCTGGTAGTCGGCGCTTCCGCTTTCGTAGCCGCCGATGAACGCGGAGTTCTCCGGGTCTACGACGGCCAATCGTGTGGCGTGGCGTCGGTACCGGATGTAGCGGCCGATGGTGGCGCTGGTGCCGCCGGTGCCGGCTCCCATCACGACCCAGGTGGGTATGGGTGATTCTTCGCGGGTGAGTTGGTCGAAGATGGATTCGGCGATGTTGTTGTTTCCGCGCCAGTCGGTTGCGCGTTCGGCGTGCGTGAACTGGTCCATGTAGTGCGTGTCGGGTTCGGCGGCGAGTCGGTGCGCTTCGGTGTACATCGCGGCCGGGTCGTCGACGAAGTGACATTTCCCGCCGTGGGTTTCGATGAGCGCAATTTTGGCGGGGCTGGTGCTGCGCGGCATGACGGCGACGAAGCGCAGGCCGAGTAGGCGCGCGAAGTATGCCTCACTGACTGCTGTCGATCCGGAGGATGCTTCGACGACGGTGGTGTTCTCGGTGACCCAACCGTTGCAGATCGAGTAGAGGAACAGTGAGCGGGCGAGCCGGTGCTTGAGGCTTCCGGTGATGTGCGTGGACTCGTCTTTGAGGTAGAGCTGGATGTTCCAGGCGGCCGGCAGCGGGTAGCGCAGGAGATGGGTGTCGGCGCTGCGTTGGGCGTCCGCGTCGATCAGCCGGACTGCGTTGTCGACCCATTCACGTGACGCCGAGTGATCGACGATGCGGGTCATCAGCGGCCGTCGTCTCCGCGAAGCTTCGATTGCAGATCTGCACGCGCTTGTCTGCGTCCCTCGTCCACTCCGGCGATCGACACGTTGACTCGAATGCGCAGCGACTTGAACAGCAGCAGCGACAGCGGCAGCGCGATCAGTACTCCGAATACCGCGGCAACGAGTATGGGCACCTCGACACCGAAGAGCAGGCCGATTCCGAAGATGACGGCGGCGATGACGATGACGAGCAACAAGCGTGCTCCGGTGTAAAGAGCTATGTCACGGAACAGCTGACCCTTCGTTGCGGTGGGCGCGGGGGGTGTGTTGCTTTCGGTCACGACCTCAGGCTACCGCCCGGAACAACCCATCTCGATGCCGCCTGACTTATCCGATTTGTCCATTACCTCCCCTTTACCAACTTTAGGTCAGTCGAGTACCTAGGGGTCTGGATGTAACCATGGGTCTCGTACACCACGCGTACTCGACCGATCGGACGAGAACGCAGGTCCACGCGGGCGGATCCCAATCGGGATGCACACCCCACGAGGGCGGGTCTTGCTTCACCGAGGACCCCGTCAGGGTGAAGACACCAGCAGTACCGGACACATCAGCGATCGATCACACGCGAGACAGCACGCAGGAGGACACGAGAAGATGAGCGCACCAACTCTGCACAAGGCTCAGGATTCACTGCTCACACCGGGGCAGGTAGCGGCGCTCTTTCATGTCGATCCGAAGACCGTGACCCGATGGGCACACGCAGGACGGCTCGGATCGCTTCGTACGCCCGGCGGCCACCGTCGTTTCCGCGAGTCCGAGGTCATGGCTTTGCTGACCTCGCTGACCACGGAGGCAGGACACAGGTAGCTCGCCGCTCACACAGGAAAGGCGATTCTCAGGAAACTGCGAGCCGCGTGGGGTGCACATGACATCCCCACGCGGCTACCCTCTTATGAGGAGGTGCGACATGATCTATCTTTTGGCGATGATCGGTCTGGTAGCAGTGATCGTCCTGTTCTGGAAGGCGTTCGGCCCGACGGTGCAGGAACCTGCAGGCAAGGTGATCGGGCCTGACGACGACCCAGAATTCCTGTGGAAGATGAATCGAGATACTCGGCGTTCGGGCACCGATGGTCAGGATTCGGGAAAACAAGATCGACCAGAGTAACCAGCGAGACGGGTGAACCGTCCTAGCGCCTCTGTGTGCAGCCCGCTCCTCAGGAGCGGGCTGTTCTTGTCCGATCTTCCGTGTGCGCTGCGTCCGGTCGAGTGCTGGGGAAGTCTGCGGCTACGGCAGCAGCCAATTCCAGCAGAGCGAACCGAGTCTTGGATTTGAGTCGACCGAGATCGATCTCCGCTCCCTCTTCCAGGTGCGGGTCGAAGGGCACGAGCACGACCTGCCTGCACCGTTGCGCAAAGTGCTCTACAACCTTCGTAAGATCAACTTTCCCCGCTCGCGGCCGCACGGCATTGACGACGGCTACCGAGGATCGAACGAGATCTCGGTAGCCGTGTGCGTCGAGCCAATCGAGGGTGGCCGATGCACTCCGGGCGCCGTCGACCGAGCTGGAACTGACCACAACCAGAGAGTCGGAACCGGACAGGATGCTGTCCATTGCGGAGTGCATCAAACCGGTACCGCAATCGGTCAGGACGATGCTGTAGAACTTTTCGAGCAGATCGACGGCGCGATCGTAGTCGCTGCCGCTGAATGCTTTCGACACAGCAGGGTCGGAGTCCGACGCGAGCACCTCGAGCCTGAACTCGTTCTGCGAGGTGTATCCGCGTACGTCGCTGTATCGATCCAAACTATCGATGTCGCGCAGCATGTTTCGCACCGTCGCCGGCGTTTCGATGGGCACTTTCTGACTCAGCGTCCCTCGATCGGGATTGGCGTCGACAGCTATGACGCGGTCGCCTCTGATACTCGCGAAGATGGACCCGAGAGTCGCCGTCGTCGTGGTCTTTCCGACGCCTCCCTTGAGGCTGAGCACCGACACTCGGTAGCAGCCGACCAGTTGGCGGTCGACCTGTCGAATCAGGCGCAACTGCTTTTCGTCACGCGGATTGTTTCCCAGGTTCACTCGCTTGCCCGACGCGGAATACAGCCACCGACGCCAGCCCGATAGTGGCGCGGGGCTGACCTGCTTCACCAGCAGAGCGTTGGTCAGATCGAGTGCGGACGAAGCGATTACCGGCGTTGGCAGCGCAGTCGGCGGCGCAGTGCGTGGATACTGATCCTCGGCCGGCATCGGTACGGGCGTCGACCGGAAGCCAGGGTCGGGTGCAGCGTCGGACGCTGCGACGACCGGTGCCTCGGCGTCGTGAACCACTGTGGGCTCGGGCTCAGGCTCGAGCTCGGTCTCACGGGACGGAGCCTTCACCGGCGCGACGACCGGGGCTGCGGCATCCAGGAGTGTCACTGCCGAAGGTGTCACTGCCGCAGGTGTGACTGCCGCAGGTGTCACTGCCGCAGGTGTCACTGCCGGGGGTGTCACTGCCAGGGTTGTGACTTCTGCGGGCGTGACTTCTGGCGGTGCAGCGATCGGCGAAGGCCGGTCCTCGTCCGGTTCTTCCGGCCGCACCGCCTGCCACGAACTCATCTGCCAATCGGCCATGAACTTGTCCCCCCACCGTTACCGAGACGGGTGACGCGCTCCCCAGCGCGCCACCCCGGTCCTGCCTATAATTTCAGGCGGACGTTACCAGCTAGTTCAGACCGGCATAGGAGTGCAGACCGGAGACCACCATGTTGATGATGAAGAGGTTGAACAACATGGTGACGAATCCACCGACGTTGATCCAGGCTGCGCGAGTGTTCCGCCACCCGGACGTTGCCCGTGCGTGCAGATATGCGGCGTAGATGACCCAGGTGATGAAGGACATCGTTTCCTTGGGATCCCAACCCCAGAAGCGGCCCCACGCTGCTTCTGCCCAGATCGCACCGAGGATGACGCCTGCACCGAACAGTGGGAACGCGATGATCGTCGTCTTGTACGCGAGCCGGTCGAGCGATTGAGCGTCGGGAAGCTTGGCGGCGAATCTGCCGAGCGCGGTGCTCTTCTCCTCGCCGGCAGGCTGCTTGATGCGCAGCAGAAACAGCAGGCTCGCGACGCCGGAGACGAGCAGGATTCCACTGCCGACGCTGACGATGGTGACGTGGATCGGCAGCCAGTAGGAGCGCAGTGCAGGCACGACGGGTGCGGCGTCGGCGTAGAGCTTGGTAGCGGCGAGGAACATCAGGATGATGATCGGCGCCAGGACGAAGACGAGCATCGGGCGCATCGCACGCTTACGCAGCAACACGATCGAGGTCAGCGTGGCAGCGGCCGTGGCCATGGTGACGAACTCGTACATGTTGCCCAGCGGGAACCTGTGCGTTGCGAACCCGCGCAGGATGACCGCTGCCACATGCAGCACGAGTGCGAGGATCAGCAGCGCGTATCCCATGCCGGCCAGACGCTCGGACAGCGGAGGCTTCGGCGCGTCGGCTATGCGCCCCGGGCCGGTGGCCGTCGCGATCGGCGCACCGGAGCCGACCAGTTCCTTGGAGTGAACGGCCGAGGCCTTCACCGACGCGTACTGCGCAATGAGCAGGACGAATGCGAGTACGTAGATCGTGAATGAGGACTCGAAAGACCAGTCGCTGTACTGCGAGAGCGTCTCGTTAATCGGCATCGGTCAGTTCTCCTGGTCGTTCTTCGTGTTCACAGAGTTTGCGTCCACAGTTTTCACGTCGGCAATCAGACGCTCGCAGAGGTTGTCGAACTCCTCACCCCACCCGGCCTGATCGGTACGAGCCAACCCGCCAAGTTCTACTACAGTACGTCGTGGGTCAGCGTCCGCAAGAAGTCGGACCCACACTCGGCGCCTCTTGATCACCAGCGAGACCAGTAGTCCGCTCATCATCGTCAGCGCGAAAACGAGCACCCAGGTCTGCGCCGGATCGTGCGACACCTGCAGATTCACGAACTCTTCGGCACCGTCGAATCGGACGGTCGTGCCGTCGGACAGCGTCGAGGCTTCACCTGGCTTCAGGTTCACTCGGTCCTGTTTGACGAGCCGACCCTGGTTGATCATCTCCTGGTTCAGCGTGAACAGTGACTGCGGAAGGCCGGTATCGAGTCCGGTGTCACCCTTGTAGATGTCGATGGCGACGGCGGGGTCGGTCATCGCCGGGTAGCTGGAGGAGAGCAGTTTGCCGTGGAAGAACGCAGTAGGTGCGAACAGGCCCTCGATCGCGATCTGGTTCTTACGACGGTCCTCTGCGTCGGGGTAGAGCCCGCCCGGTGGGTCGATCCGCATGACGCCGCTGGAGAGGAATGTCGTGGCGTCGGTCGGTTGCCACTGGATGGTCTCGGTGCGGGTTTCGCCGTTCGGGAAGGTCACCGTGAATGTCGGCGCGTATCCGTGGCCTTGCAGGTACACACGGTCCCCTGCCACCCGTAGCGGATGGTTGACCTGCAGAACATCGGACTTCCAGACGTTGTTCGCGAGGTCGTCACCTGCCTGGTACTCGATGTTGGACGTGAACTGCTCGGCCTGACCGTTCTCGAGATAGTCGGCCTTGAAATCCTTGACGCGGACGCACAGTGGTTCGAGTCCGGTGCCGTCGACCTCGAAACCGGCCCGGAAGCTGTCGTAAATTGCCGGTGAGGTGCTGCAGATCCCCGGTCCGTCGTTGGCGATGACCACGACGTTGCCTTCGTATCCGAACAGCTTCCCCAACGCGATGGCGGCGAGGAGAAGGACGAGCGAGATGTGGAAGACGAGGTTGCCGAACTCTCGGAGGTACCCCTTCTCCGCAGACAGCGTCACCTCCCCGTTGCTTTCACGCTTCTCCACGCGCCAGCCGCGCAACTGTGCCTGCACGATTGCTGCGGTGTCCTCGGGTGAACCGTCGGCGACGTACCGGCGATGGTGCGGTAGCCGCGACAGGTTCCGGGGAGCCCGAACAGGCCTGGTACGCAGAGCTTTTCCGTGCTCGATGCAGCGCGGAAGGATGCAGCCGATGAGGGAGACGAACAGCAGCGCGTAAATCGCGGTGAACCAGAAGCTGCTGAAGACATCGAAGAGTTCGAGTCGATCCATCAGCGGGCCGAGCGTCGGGCGGGCGGCGATGTACTCGTCGACCTTGCCCGCGTTGAGGCTGCGTTGAGGAACCAGTGCACCGGGGATCGCCGCGAAGGCCAGCAGGAAGAGCAGTACGAGTGCCGTCCGCATGCTCGTCAGACCACGCCAGATGTTGCGGGCGCCGGCGAGGACGCGTCGTGCCGCCGGCTGACGTCGTGGCGCCTGCTCCGGTCTGGTGTCGAGATCGGTCATATCGGCAACACCACGTCCGATACGAAGGCGTCACGGACCCAACCGACGAACACGTCCCACGCTCCCGTCACCAGGGCAATTCCTACTGCTATCAACATGATTCCGCCGAATACCTGTATCTGTCGTGAGTGGGTACGAAGCCAGCCGACTCCGCGAAGTGCGCTGACCGATCCAAAGGCGAGAATGACGAACGGCAATCCGAGTCCGAGGCAGTACGCGACGATGAGTATCACTCCGCGTGCCGCCGTTGCACCTTCGGTTCCCGCCGCGAGCGAAATGACGCCCGCGAGTGTCGGTCCGAGGCAAGGGGTCCATCCCAGTGCGAACACACCACCGAGCAGTGGTGCGCCGATGAGACTGCCGACTCGGCGCGGCTCGAATCGGACGTCGCGCTGCAGGGCAGGCACGAGCCCGACGAACACCAAGCCCATTGCGATGGTGACGACGCCACCTATTCGCATCAGCAGTTCGCGATTGACCGCCAGTACCGAGATCGCACCGAAGACCGTTGCCGTCGCCAACACGAAAACCACGGTGAAGCCGAGGACGAACAGCCCTGCCGCACCGGCGACTCGCATTCGAGTCCGAGTCCGCACCTTCGTCGTCGCAGCTTCCGTCGCGGTCACCGCCGGAGCGTCTGCTCCGACTACCCCGGCGAGATAGGACAGATATCCCGGCACCAGCGGAACCACGCACGGCGACGCGAACGAGACGAGACCGGCGAGCACGCACACGCCGAAGGCGAGGACGAGCGGACCCGTCGACGCCGTCGTCTGGAACGTCTCACCGATGCCCGCCAAGTGGACCGTGTTGTTCACTGTTGCTCGGGCCCCTCACCTGCGACCCGTTCGACGACGGGTTGCAGGTCCTCGGCGAGCAGTTCACGTAGGAAGACTGCTGCGACGCGGTGCTTCTTGTCGAGCACGATCGTGGTGGGAACCACCGAAGTCGGTATGCCGCCGAGGGCGGTGAGTGTGCGCATCGGGGGGTCGTAGATCGACGAGTAGGTCACGTTGTTGTCGACGACGAAGTCCTGCGCTTTGTCCTGGGCGCCGTCGCGCACATTGATACCGAGGAATTCGACGCCGAGATCCTTGGTGTTCTCGTAGACCTCTTCGAGGTCGTCGGCCTCACCACGGCACGGTCCGCACCATTGTCCCCAGACATTGATCACGACGGCTTTGCCTTCGTAATCGGACAACGACGTCGTGGCACCTTCGGTCATCAGATCGGGCCCGGACAACGTTCCGACCGTTCCGCGCTCGGAAGGCGGGTCGTAGTAGATCTCGGTCTGGCCACCGGGCGAGACGAAGTCGAAGGTACCGCCGGTGGCGACCGCGTCGGTGCCGGTAGCGCAGGCGCCGAGCAGCACCACGACGGAGATGCCGGAAGCTGCGGCAGTGAGAAATCTACGCACCGGTGATCCTGGGATCGCTGGCACCGCCGGGCTCGGAGTAGACGATGTCCACGAGGGTGTCGCCCTCGTAGACGAGAGAGGTGAGCGAGGCGAGGCCGCACTGACGGTGCCGCGGATCGTGCCAGAGGCGTTCGCCCTGCAGGAATCGCCGCAATGTCCATACCGGCAACTGATGGCTGACGACGACGGCTTCGTGGCCCACCGCGGCCACGCGGGCCGCTCCGACCGCGGCGAGCATGCGATGCGCGATCTGTAGGTACGGTTCACCCCACGACGGGGTGAACGGGTTACGCAACTTCCACCAGTGGCGCGGACGGCTCAGGGCGCCGTCACCGACTGCGACGCGAAGGCCCTCGAAATCGTTTCCCGCTTCGATGAGGTTCTCGTCTTCCTCCACCGTGAGCCCGTGCGCAGCCGCGATCGGTGTCGCAGTTTCTTGTGCGCGTTGGAGTGGCGATGCGACGACGAGTGCTATGTCGTGTCCGGCAAGAGCATTGGCGACGGCAGTGGCTTGGGCCTGGCCTGTGACCGACAGCCGGAATCCGGGAAGGCGTCCATAGAGGATGCCCTTCGGGTTGTGCACTTCACCATGACGCAGGACATGGACGATGGTCCTGCTGGCCTGGTGCGGATGCGTGGCGTCGTTCGTGGTGGGCGCGTCGGTCACTTGGAGGTTCCAGCTTCTGCTTGGGCTGCTGCACGAGCGGCGGCGGGTAGAGCGTCGGCGATGATCGAGAAGGCATTGTCGTCCAGGGCTGCGGAGACGAACCAGGCTTCGAATGCGCTCGGCGGCGGATAGACGCCGCGGGAGAGCAGGCCGTGGAAGAAGGCCGGGTAACGCCAGGTCTCGGCTGCCTTGGCACCTGCATAGTCGGTGACCGGTCCGTCGGAGAAGAACACGCTCACCATAGTGCCCGCGAACTGCACATGATGACGCACGCCTGCCGCGGTGAGGGCATCGCCGAGGAGTCCACCGAGCTGCTTGGAGTTTTTCTCGAGCTTCTCGTATACCGCCGCATCGGCCAGTCTCAGGCTGGCAAGTCCGGCGGCGACGGCTACCGGGTTACCGGACAATGTGCCCGCTTGGTAGACCGGGCCGGCCGGGGCGAGGTACGCCATGATGTCGGCGCGACCACCGAATGCAGCCGCGGGGAGCCCGCCGCTCATGACCTTTCCGAACGTGTAGAGATCGCCTGCGACGCCGTCGATGCCGTACCAACCGGCGGCGCTGACGCGGAATCCCGTCATCACTTCATCCATGATCAGCAGCGCACCATTGTCGGTGGCGATGCGACGCAGGCCTTCGTTGAAGCCGGTGACCGGCGGGACTGCGCCCATGTTGCCTGCGGCAGCCTCGGTGATGATGCAGGCGAACTCGCCTGGATTCTCCGCGAACGCTGCCTCGACGGCGGCGAGGTCGTTGTACGGAACCACGATCGTGTCGCCGGCCTGAGCGCCCGTCACTCCCGGCGATGTCGGCAGCCCCAGTGTCGCGAGACCCGAGCCTGCATCGGCGAGCAACGCATCGACATGGCCGTGGTAGCAGCCGGAGAACTTGAGGATCTTGGTGCGTCCGGTGAAACCGCGCGCGAGGCGGACCGCGCTCATCGTGGCCTCTGTGCCGGAATTCACAAGGCGAATCTGCTCCACCGGGCCCACACGCCCGATGATTTCCTCTGCGAGCTCGATTTCCCGCTCGGTCGGCGCACCGAACGACAAGCCCGTCGCTGCTGCCTTCTGGACCGCTTCTACGACGACCGGATGAGCGTGTCCGTGGATCATCGGGCCCCACGAGGAGATCAGGTCGACGTAGGACTTACCGTCGGCATCGATCATCGTGTATCCGCTGGCCTCGGCGATGAACCGGGGGGTTCCACCTACCGATTGAAACGCGCGAACCGGGGAGTTCACTCCACCAGGAATCACCGCGCTCGCGCGCTCGAAGAGTCGGGCCGAAACAGGGGCATCGTCGCCGGTCGGAACAGTCACGAACTCCAGTGTCCCAGGTTTACCAGTTTCGCCAACTACAGGGCGTAATAATTCACCGATCGCCACCGAGCGATTGCGTAACGAGCACGTCGGTGCAGCAACGACAAAACCCGCCCGCCGAAGTTCCGCTCCCAGTAGGAGACGAGACTTCGGCGGGCGGGCAGTGGAGAGCTACAGCTGAAATTTACGGTGCGCGGTGCTCGCCACCACGCGGGTCGTTCGGCAGGTGCTCGTCACCACGAACAGCATCACCACGAACAGCATCACCACGGACAGCACTGTCCTCGTTGCCCACGACGCCGTCCGGACGCACGCTGCCGTCACGAACTCCCCCGTCACGAACTCCCCCGTCATGGACTGCACCCTCATGGCGACCAGTTTCCTGGTGGGCGGTGTCACGATGGGCGGTGTCATGGTGGCCGGTGTGAGTGGCGTTCGGTGCGACCATCTTCTCGGCGGACGCCTTGTCGACACTGCCCGACTTGCTGGTGCCGGTCTTGGTGTTCACGTCGGGATCGATCTTGTTGGCGCGGGCTAACTCTGCATCCAGTTCGTCACGCGAGGTCGCAGCGTCACCCTGGTGGGTTTCGGCCTGCAACGACAGACGGCGAGCTTCGGCGGCCTTCGCCTCGGCATCGGCCTGTGACCGGCGCGCTTTCGCGGCGCTCTCGTCCGCAATCGCCTGGCGCTCCTCGACCTGCACGGACTTCTCGGCAGCATTCTCACGAATACGCTCCGCTTCCACGCGTCGGCCGGATTTTTGCTTCCGGGCAAGCGCCAGTGCAATCGCAACGATGAGCAGTACAACTACAACAGCTATCACTATCCATACTGCAGTGTTCATTTCTAGCCCCCAACTGTAGGTGTGGCACCTTGAGTACCCGACGTCGACGGCAGTAAACGAAAAAGTCCGGTTCTACTCCCCGTTATCAGCTTTCACCAGCGGCGCAGTGGTCGAAATTGTGACAATCCACGTGTCACCGAAACAGCACGTCTTCGATTCCGTCGAACCACGCCGGCGCTGCAGCGGTGAATTCGGGTTCGCTCAGCTTTCCTGCGCCTTCCGGTAGGCGGCCCAGCAAGGCTGTCGACGTCACCGAGGGCAGTTCGTCGAGGTTCGAGACGGCCGCTGTATCGGGCGCGCTCGGCCATGACCCGATCACCAGGCCCGCGCACCACACGCCGGCTGTTTCCAGCGTAGACACGGTGAGAGCGGAGTGATTGAGCGTTCCCAACCCGGCCCCGCAGACGACAAGGACCGGAGCACCTACTCCGCGGGCGACGTCGACAAGGGTGAAACCGCCGATTCCCAGGCGTACGAGTAACCCACCTGCGCCCTCGACGAGCACCACGTCGGCGTCGAGGGCGCTCACGGCACCGCAGACGTCTTCGAGTCGAAGTAGCGGCATCGAGCTGCGGCGAGCGGCGACGTCGGGTGCCAATGGTTCCGGGTAGCGCGCCAGTTCCAGCAGATTTTCCACACCGGTGAGTCGGGCAATTTCTTCGAGGTCTCCCGGCTCGCCGGGTGCGACACCGGTCTGTGCGGGTTTACACACCGCAACAGAGCGTCCCGACGCTCGTACCGTCGCCGCGAGCGCCGCGGTGACAATGGTCTTGCCGACGTCGGTGGACGTTCCGGTGACGAGTAGAACGCTCACCGTAGTGACCTGTTCAGCACCGATCCCAGGACTTCGCGAACGGCGGTGAGATCGATTTCGGTCAGCGTGGCCCGTGCGGTGAGTCGCAACCGCGAGGTGCCCTCGGGGACGGACGGTGGGCGAAAGCAGCCGACGTGCACGCCTTGTCGGCGGGCGTATTGCGCGGCTTCATAGGCTGCTGTCGCGTCTCCGAGTATGACCGATACGACGGCCGATTCCGGTTCTGCAACCCCGACGATGTCGGCCAAATCCTGCGCCCGCTCGCGCACTGCGGCTGCACGCGCAGGTTCGCGGACGAGCACCGCGAGAGCGGCGCGAGCGGCTGCGACGGCTGCCGGCGCGAGCGCGGTGTCGAAGATGAACGACCTTGCGACGTCGACAAGGTGCTCTCGCACTGCGGGCGGGCCTAGTACCACCCCTCCTTGGGAGGCAAGCGCCTTGGACAGCGTCGCCGTGATGACCAGGTCCGGCAGGCCGTGCAGACCGAGTTCGTGTACCAGCCCACGGCCGCCGTCTCCCCGGACACCGAGTCCGTGTGCTTCGTCGACGATCATCAGAGCGGAGTACTTGCGGCAGAGTGCATGCAGTTCGGTCAGCGGCGCGAGATCTCCGTCGGCGCTGAAGACCGAGTCGGTGACGAGGAGTGCTCGCTCTTCCTGTCGGGTCTGCAGCGTCCGCTCGACTGCGTCGAGGTCCGCTCGGTCGAATACCTCGATTCGAGCGCGCGAGAGCCTGCAGGCGTCGACGAGCGAAGCGTGAGAGGCCGAGTCGGACATCACGAGCGCACCGCGTCCCGAGAGTGCCGACACAACAGCAAGATTCGCGGTGTATCCCGAGGAGAACACCAGGCCCGATTGCGCGCCGACGAAAGCCGCGAGTTCGGATTCGAGCTCACAGTGCAGAGTCGTCGTTCCGGTGACAAGTCTCGATCCGGTCGAGCCAGTGCCCCAATCACGCACCGCAGCACAGGATGCGTCGACAACTTCGGGGTGGCGAACCAGACCGAGGTAGTCGTTGGACGCGAGATCGATGACCGAGTCGTCCTGATGGCGCGCGATCGGCGTCCGATGAAGCCCGAGCGTTCGGCGGGTGTTAGCCGCTTCGGTCAGCCAGTCGAGTGTCCTCACTCGACAGACCATACTTGAACAGTGTTCAAGTTGCTGAGGCGATAGCCACCATCGCCGTGGCGATGCGCTCGACGTCCTGCTTCTCACACACGTACGGCGGCATGGCGTAGACCAACCTCCCGAACGGTCGAAGCCACACACCATGAGCCACAGCCGTATCCGTCGCGCGTTGCATGTCGACCGGTTCTTTCATCTCGATCACCCCGATCCCGCCTCGCACCCGGACGTCCGCAACATCGGGAAGAGCCTGCGCCGACGCCAAACCCGAGCGCAGGCCCGATTCGAGTGCAGCTACCTCCGCACGCCAGTCTCGGGCGAGAAGTAATTCGACAGCAGCAACCGCGACCGCGCACGCCAACGGGTTCGCCATGAACGTCGGGCCGTGCATCAAGCCACCGGCCGCTCCTGCACTGATGACCTCCGCGACCTCCGACGTGCACAGCGTGGCCGCCAAGGTCATGTACCCGCCGGTCAGAGCCTTCCCGACGCACATGACGTCCGGGGAAACGCCCGAGTGGTCGGCCGCGAAGAGTGCGCCGGTCCGTCCGAAACCAGTGGCGATCTCGTCGAACACCAGCAAGACATCGTGCTCGTCGGCCATCCGCCGCAACTCGGCGAGGTAGCGCGGATCATGGAACCGCATCCCGCCCGCACCTTGTACTACCGGTTCGACGACGATCGCCGCGATCTCGCCTGCGTTGCTCGCGAGAATCTTC
The DNA here is from genome assembly GCF_002091955.1 of Rhodococcus sp. 1168. GTDB lineage: Bacteria > Actinomycetota > Actinomycetes > Mycobacteriales > Mycobacteriaceae > Rhodococcoides. Next base: position 133,756 of record NZ_MKKY01000036.1, read on the forward strand.
TCGAACAGTTCGACGTAGTTCGGATCGAATTCACTCGGAGGTACGGGAGCGAAGATCTGGGCATTGAGCACATCGGTCCACATCGTGTGCATCCCGCCGTCCGGATCACAAATGCTCATCGGCGCGAACGTGTCGCCGTGGTAGCCGCCGCGCCAGGTCAACAATCTGCTCTTGCGTGGCAGACCGCGACTGCGCCAGAACTGAATACACATCTTGACCGCGACCTCGACCGAGACCGACCCGGAATCGGCGAAGAACACCTTGTCGAGGCCATCCGGGGTGATCGACACCAGAAGTTCCGCGAGCCGAGCGGCCGGTTCGTGGGTGAGTCCGCCGAACATGACGTGACTCATCTTGCCCAGCTGGTCCCGCACCGCCGCGTCGAGCACCGGATGGCGATACCCGTGCACGGCCGCCCACCACGAGCTCATGCCGTCGACCAGCTCGTGGCCATCGCTCAGACGCAACCGGACACCGGCTGCACTGTCCACGACAAGCGGTGCGGTCGAGGCGGGAAAACCGCCATACGGGTGCCAGACGTGCGCGGCATCGGTTCGCAGAATCTGTGAGGTATCGATGGGCCGACCCTAAAGGATCGATGGATGCGGGAGGTTCTGCGGTGCGGTCGAAATTTTCTGTGGCCTTCCCGACCCTTCACTCCCGGCGCGGCGGCCGAAAGGTTACCGTCGAGTATGGCAACCACTTCTGAGCACCTTCGCAACACCTTGGACGGCCGCTGGCGTGATGTGAAGAACGAGGCCCGCAGACAACTCGTTCGAGACGAGTTCCGTCCGCACTACACCCCGAACACCGTGATCGCCCGCACCAAAGCTTTGGAACAAATGAAGCTACTTGCTCGAAACGGCGTAGCCGAAGACGGTTTCAAGAAGGAACACGGCGGCGGCGGTAACGTCGGCGGGGCCGTGACGATGATCGAGATGCTCGCCATGTCGGACCTTTCACTGATGGTCAAAGCCGGAGTGCAATGGGGACTGTTCGGCGGAGCCATCGAAAACCTCGGCACCGAACGCCATCACGAGGCGTACGTGGGTCGCCTCATCGACCTCGATCTTCTCGGCTGTTTTGCGATGACGGAGACCGGCCACGGCAGCGACGTGCAGGCTCTCGAGACCACCGCGACCTACGACGCCGAGACCGGCGAATTCGTCATCCACTCCCCCACGCCGTCCTCACGCAAGGACTACATCGGCGGCGCAGCCGAAACTGCCACCGTTGCAGCAGTATTCGCGCAGTTAATCACCGCAGGACCGGGTGAGGAGCCGGAAGGACACGGAGTCCACTGCTTCTTCGTTCCGTTGCGCGACTCCGACGGCGCGGACCTCCCCGGAGTTACGACGAGCGACTGCCAGTACAAGGGCGGACTCCCCGGAGTCGACAACGGACGCATCATGTTCGACCACGTCCGCATCCCGCGCGACAACCTGCTCAACAAATACGCCGACGTCGACGCGGACGGCACGTACTCCTCACCTATCGAGAATTCGAGTCGACGCTTCTTCACGATGCTCGGCACGTTGATTCGTGGTCGCGTCACCGTCGGTGGCAGCGCGGCCGCCGCTGCTCGCGTCGCCCTGGATATCGCGACGCAATACGCGCTGCAGCGCAGGCAGTTCACGGCACCGGATTCCGAAGAAGAAGTCCTCATCATGGACTACCTGGTGCATCAACGTCGACTGTTCCCACTGATCGCCAAGTCCTACGCGTTGCAATTCGCACAGAACGAGCTCGTGGCAAAGATGCACAAGCTTCAGACGAGTGACGACCCGGATCCAGAGGAGCAGCGCGAGTTGGAGTCCCGCGCAGCGGGGTTGAAAGCGGCGAACACCTGGCACGCGACCACCGCAATTCAGGAAGCCCGCGAAGCCTGCGGTGGCGCAGGCTATCTGGCCGAGAACCGGCTGATCTCACTCAAGGCGGATACCGACGTGTTCACCACGTTCGAGGGTGACAACCACGTGTTGACGCAGCTCGTCGCGAAGGAACTGCTCACCGCCTACGCCGACGACGTGAAGAGCATGAGCCCAGTCGAATGGGTTCGCTTCGCCGCGGAGTTCGCCGGCGACCGCGTGATCAAACGCACTGCAGCACAAACGATCATCCAGACCGTCCTCGACTCCCGCCAGGACAACGAGGAAGAGGGATCACTGTTCAATCGCGGCACGCAGGTAGGCATGTTCGAAGATCGCGAGAACTACCTCCTGTCGACGGTCGCAAGACGCCTGCAGAAGAACTCGAAGGAAATGAGCGGGTTCGACGCCTTCAACTCCGTCCAGGACCATGTGTTGCACGCGGCACACGCACACATCGACCGAGTCGTTCTCGAAGCGTTCGTCGCCGGTATCAACTCGTGTGAGGACGAAGCAGCCAAGAAGATTCTCGAGCAGGTGTGCGATCTCTACGCACTCTCCGTCATCGAGGAGGACAAAGCCTGGTTCGTCGAGCACCGCTATCTCTCGACGGAGCGATCGAAGGCCGTCACCCGCGGCATCAACGAGCGCTGCCGTTCGCTACGTCCGCACGCACGCGAACTGGTCGAGGGCTTCGGCATTCCCGAAGAACTCCTCGGCGCATCCATGCTCGGCCATCCGGGTGCGGGGAGCGACGAAGAGTCCGCAGATCATCCGAGCAAGGCTCACGCAGGCTGACGCCGTCGTGAGTAGGGACCATCACCAGATGCGTGATGGTCCCTGGGCGTGATGGTCCCTGGGCGTGATGGTCCCTGGGCGCCATCGGGGAGATGTGTCATTCGGCGGTCAGGAGACGAGCGTGTATCCCGCCTCGGTGACCGCGGACGCGATAGCAGCCGCGTCGATGTCCTGATCGCTCGTGACGACAACTTCACCGCTGGCGACGTCGACGTCCACCCCGGTCACGCCTGCTAGTTCGGAGATCTCCTCGGAGACCGATGCGGCGCAATGCTGACAGGTCATTCCTTCGACGATGTATTTGTTCTGCACTTTTTCACCTTTCTTGGAATGGAATCAGGATCGGACGAGTCGCGCGATCGCGTCGGACGCTTCTTTGACCTTGGCGTCCGCCTCGGGGCCGCCTTTGCGTGCCGCCTCGACGACGCATCCGGCGAGGTGCGCGTCGAGCAATTTCAGCGATACCGACTGCAACGCTTTCGTCGCCGCGGACACCTGAGTGAGTACGTCGATGCAGTAGCGATCCTCGGCCACCATTCGTGAGATGCCCGCGACCTGTCCCTCGATACGCCTGAGTCTCTTCAGCAGATCGTCTTGTTCAGTGGCATAGCTGCTCATGACTCGAGCATACCCCTACCGGGTATGGAGAGGTGGCCTGAGGAGCCGCCGAACGCCATCGATCAGCAACAAACCTGCGAGGACGACGCTCACCGCACCCAGCGCGATCCATGGCCCCGCGTAGCGGGTCGAGACGTACTCGGGTCCACTGTCGCCGGCCGCGACGAACACCGTCTCGGTCACGCCCGCGTTCCAACACAGGATCGCCAGAGCCACGACCAATACCGCGGCGACGATCTCGGCGATTGCCAGTCCCCGGATCACGAGTACTCGATCAGCGCATGCTCGAGCGCTGCCCGCAATCCGTCGTCGTCCTTGGCCCATGCCTGCACGAGCGCCCCGCCCTTCATCCGGAGACCTATCGCGGTACGTCGACGCGGCACCGAATGCACTTCACCGAGCACTCGCGCTGTCTCCCACTTCTTCGGTTCGTAGTCGCCATCGGAGTAGTCGATCGGAGGCAGCACCTCGTCTATGTCCGCGATGTCGAGGGTCTCAACCCCCTGCTGCAAGCGCTTGGGCGTCACCGCAACGCTGACATGTCTGCGCGCGGCACTGACCTGAACGTAGGTGAACCCGACCAGGATGAGCGCAAACAGCGCCAGAGCGAACCAGTGGACAACGGGGCCGGTCAGGAGTTCGATCACCAACACCAGCACACAGAACAGCGGCCCCCACAGCAGCGCCCGCCAGCGAGCGCCTTCTTCGGCGAACAGCAGTTCCATGTCCGGCAACGGCGAACCGGACTCGTGTCCATATGTCACAGTGCAAGTGCCCCGGGTCGGAGGCGTCAGCTACTGACGACAGCGGGCAGGACGATCGCGATCGCCGCGAGGATGCCCATGGTCACTACGAGGCCGATCAACAGCAACTCCATCCGCATGCTGTGATCCACACGCTCGGTGCGATCGACATGGGGCGTTTGCCTGGCCTCGGTCCGAACCTGCATACGACTCCTCTGACCGCCGATGTGATGGCAGTCACGCTAGCTCAGGCGGCCGTGGAAGACAAAACCACAGGTCAACCAGCACTGAATCCGAGCGCCATAATGAATACCGCGACGGATACTGCCAGTAGCAAACCGAGAAGCGCCCAGGGCTTACCGCGCTCCTGCTCGACCTCGCGGACTTCCGGTTGCGTCATGTGGGGTCCAATCACTCGAGGATGATATCGAGTGATGCTATTCACATGATCAGAGAGGGGTGCAGTGACACGCCGACCTTCACTTCTTGCGTGAAGCGAGAAAATACTCGGTGGACTCCTTGCGGTGCATCAGATAGATCGCACCGGCTGCAAGAACACCCTGCGCGATACCCGCAGCCGCCATCGACAGTGACAAAGCACCGTCGGCGGAACCAAGTCCGAACAGCTGAGGCAAGGCAAGAACCACTGTCACCGTCCCGATCATCGTCAGGACCATCCGTGCCCACATCCGACCGAGTCGCATCTTGTTCACCCAGAACAAGAACAGCCCCCCGAAACCGACTCCGAGGAAGACCATGAAGACGAGCGCTGCGGTCAGGTAACTCTCCGCCGACTCCGCGGTCAGCGGCATGGATGGCTGCTGGAGCGCCACATCGTCGACGAGTTGCTGCGCGAAGATCGACTTGTCGCCGTAGACGACAACGAGCGTCATCAGCAGCTCGAGCATGCCCAGGAGCGCTACACCCCACCACAGATGCCGCGAAGTCTCGACGTCCACCGGTGCCGGTCGTCGGACGGACTCGAGCGGCAGTACATCGAACGACGGAATCTTCATCGACGGCGGGCCGTGTTCGGCCTCCCAGCGTTCCCAGTCCGGCTGCGGCCGGGGACTATCGCCTTCGGGATGCGATGGATCGGTCATCTCTCACCGTGTTCGGTCATAGCCACCCAGCTGCTTCCGTCGCCCAGTAGGTCAACACCACATCGGCACCGGCCCGTCGAATACTGGTCAGGGACTCCAATATTGCCGCATCGCGATCGATCCAACCGTTCTGTGCGGCCGCGGTGATCATCGAGTACTCACCCGAAATCTGATATGCAGCAACGGGAACCGGAGAAATATTGGCGATGTCTCGCAGAATATCCAAATACGACATGGCTGGTTTGACCATCACGATGTCCGCCCCCTCGGCCAAGTCGAGCTCGACTTCGTGGGCTGCTTCGCGGCGATTAGCCGAATCCTGTTGGTAGGTACGCCGATCCCCCTGAAGCGAAGACCCGACTGCCTCCCGGAAAGGGCCGTAGAAAGCCGACGCGTATTTGGCCGAATAAGCGAGCTGTCCGACGGCATCGTGGCCTGCCGCATCCAGACCTTCCCGGATCGCGGCTACTTGCCCGTCCATCATTCCGCTCGGCCCCAACAGATGCGCGCCGGCATCTGCCTGCGACAGAGCCATCTCGACGTACCGTGCCAGCGTCGCATCGTTGTCCACGACGCCGTCGGCGGTCAGTACGCCGCAGTGTCCGTGATCGGTGAATTCGTCCAGGCACGTGTCCGCCATGAGCACAGTCGAGTCACCGAGATCAGCCTTCAGGCACCGAAGTCCGCGATTGAGGATTCCGTCGGGATTACTTGCTCCGGAACCCTCCGCGTCCTTGTCCTCAGGGCGTGGCACGCCGAACAGCATCAGACCACCCACACCCGCCGCCACGGCTTCTTCTGCCGCAACGCTCAGGGAGTCGAGCGTGTGCTGAAAGACACCGGGCATCGAAGAAATCTCTCGCGGCTCACTGAGCCCGTCCGCCACGAACATGGGCAGCACCAGATGCCGCGCTTGCAAAGACGTTTCAGCCACCAACCGACGCAATGCCGGTGTCCGGCGCAGTCGGCGTGGGCGGTCTACGGGAAACATCTGTACGGGCCCTCCTTCGTCGGGCAGGTGCATGGAAACATTTCTACCAGAGCTGTTTCCACGCACCTTGGGCGTCAGCGCCTGCGACTCTTCTTACGCGGGGGCGGCAATGCACCTTCGGCACGCAGACGAGCAGCATGCTCGGCCAACGCCTCGATGAGCGGACCGACCTGCGCGGTCTCCGGCTGAACGTCGACCCGCAGACCGAACTCGACTGCAGTCTCGGCCGTCTTCGGACCGATGCACGCAACGAGCGTGCGTGCGTGCGGCTTCCCAGCGATACCGACGAGATTTCGAACAGTCGAACTCGACGTGAAGCACACCGCGTCGAACCCCCCGGTCTTGATCATCTCGCGGGTCTCGGCGGCAGGCGGCGCAGCGCGAACGGTTCGGTAGGCAGTGACATCGTCGATCTCCCACCCGCGCTCACGAAGCCCTTCGGCAACCGTTTCGGTAGCGATATCGGCACGCGGCAGCAGAACCCGATTGACCGGGTCGAAAACCTCGTCGTACGGCGGGAAGTCCTCGAGGAGACCGAGGGAAGACTGCTCGCCCGACGGCAGCAGTTCGGGGTTGATACCGAACGACCGGACCTTCTCCGCCGTCGCTTCGCCGACGCACGCGATCTTCACACCCGAAAATGCACGGGCATCGAGACCGAACTCTTCGAACTTCTCCCACACGGCGCGAACTGCATTGGTCGAGGTGAAGACGACCCACTGGTACCTACCGTCGACGAGTCCCTTGACCGAGCGCTCCATCTGAGCCGGGCTACGCGGAGGTTCGACGGCAATGGTCGGAACTTCGATCGGGATGGCACCGTGCGTCACGAGACGATCGCTCATCTCGCCTGCCTGATCCTTGGTGCGTGGCACCAGAACGGTCCAACCGTACAGTGCGCGAGACTCCCACCAGGACATCTTGTTTCGGCCCGAAACGACCTTGCCGACCGTGACGACGAGCGAACCGACGAGCTCACTGCCTGCATCGTTCAGCGTGGCGAGAGTGGCCTCGACGGTGCGCTGCTGACGAGTCGTGCCCCGGACCGTGATGGCCGCGGGTGTCTGCGGAGCGAGACCGTGTTCGACGAGCGCACTGGCCGTCTCGGCCAGATGCCCCGACGTCGCGTGCAGTACGAGCGGCCCGGGTGCGGCTGCAAGCGCCGCCCAGTCCACCTCGCCTCGGACGTCGGCCTCGGTGTGTCCGGAACCCAACGCCATTCCGGCGTAGCTTGGCACCGCTGAACCCGACGGCAGTCCGGGAAGAACCTCGAACTGAACATGTGTGCGTGCAACGGCGGTGACCTCGGCAATGACCGAGTCGGTGGTGAGGGGATCCCCGGACACCAGGCGCACGACATCGTGACCGTTCTTAGCCTCGGCCAGAAGGGTTTTGGCGACCTCGGCAGGCTCACCGAGTGCCGGCCGGACATCGACTCCGGTTTCGCCGGTTTCAGGGTCGCGCGGAAGATCGTGACCGACGAGCGCGATAACGCCTTTGTCGACATCTGGATCGGTGAACGCGAGTTCGGCGGAGCCGAGTACTTCGCGGGCTCGGACCGTCAGCAGAGCTGGGTCACCCGGCCCCGATCCCACGAACAGGATCCGTCCGTTGGCATTCTTGCGGACTGGGCTCATCGGTTGTTCTCCAGTGCTTTCTTGTGTGGGTGTTGCAGTTCGATCGAGGTTGCGGGGCCCCGCTTCGGGATCAACCGTGCAGTGGCGATGGATTCGCCGCGGACCGGGGGCCGAGAGGCCCTGCGTTTGGCGCGTCCGCGAACTGGAGTGCTGATCGAGCTAGACATGGGATGTTCCCCCGGAATGCGCAGACGTAGTAGCTGCCGGCTCGGTTATGTCGACCAATCTTCGAGCGCCGAGATCGAGCATCTCGCGGGCCAGGTCGCGGCCCAGCTCCTCAGCATTGTCGGTGGCACCGACGATCGACGCGCGAATGGAATCGCTGCCGTCGAGGGCTGCCACGCAGGCACGCAGTGACAGCTCTTCGAAGACGCGGCCGCTCTCGTCGATTGACTCGACGATGTCGGCGATGGCACCGACCGGGGCCGAGCATCCTGCTTCGAGTTCGGCCAGCAGACCACGTTCAGCGGCAACGCAGGTGCGGGTGTTCTGGTCGTCGAGTGTGCGAATCGCCTCGATGAGCTCGGTGTCGGCGATCCTGCATTCGACGGCCAATGCACCCTGCGCCGGGGCCGAGATCATCTGCACCGGATCGAGTGCCTCGGTGATGACATCGAGCCTACCGATTCGAGCGAGTCCTGCTCGTGCCACGACGACGGCGTCGAGTTCTCCGGACGACACCTTCCCGATACGAGTGTCGAGGTTGCCCCGCAGGGGCCTGACATCGAGACCCTGGCCGAGTGCACGCAACTGCGCGGCACGACGCGGCGCCGACGTCCCGACGGTTGCTCCGCCGGGTAGCTCGCCGAGCACCAGGCCGTCACGAGCTACCAGTGCGTCGCGCGGATCTTCCCGCTCGGGGATCGCAGCAATGACGAATCTTTCGTCGGGAGCGGTGGGCAGGTCTTTGTAGGAGTGCACGGCGATGTCGACTTTGCCGTCGGTGAGTGCCTCACGCAACGCCGCAGTGAATACGCCGACTCCGATGGTCTGCACCGGAGCGGCCGACATATCACCGGCAGTTTTGATGATCACGAGTTCTGCATCGAGTCCTGCTGCGATCAGCCCACGCCGAACTGTGTCGGCCTGGGTCGTTGCGAGCAGGCTTCCTCGTGTTCCAATTCTTACGACGGTCACCGCTGTGGTCCCTTCTTGCCGTCGATCCGGCTGGCAGTGAAATCGTCCACGAGTTCCATTCCATTGATCTCGATCGGGCTGGCGACAGCGTCGACCGTTCCCGGGCTCAGTTCGAACAACTCCCGCAGCGCTGCTGCATAGGAGTCGCCGCCAGGGGTGGTGGCTAGTTGCTTGACGCGGACAGTGGGCGAATGCAGGAGCTTGTCCACGACGCGTCGCACTGTCCGGGCGACCTCGTCGCGCTGCGGCGAGTCCAGGCTGGGCAGTCGCGAATCGAGTCGCATGAGTTCTGCTTCGACGACTTCGGCGGCACGTTGGCGCAGGGCCGTCACTGTCGGCGTCACCTCGGCGAGCCGTTGACCGGCGAGGTATCCGGAGAGTTCGGCGGAGACGATTTCGCGCGCCGCCGCGGCGTCGGAAGAGGCTGCGCCTGCGGCCGGGTCCCGTTGCAGGGACTCCATGTCGAACACGCTGACGCCCGGTAGCCCTGCGACCGTGGGATCGACGTCACGGGGCAGTCCGAGGTCGCAGATGGCGAGAAGTCGCCCTGGATCTCGCTGCGCAAGCGCGAGGTGTGCGTCGGCGAGGGAGACGACAGCACCGACCGCGCCCGTACAGGTGACGAGCACGTCGCCGTCGGCCAGCGCAGCGGGGAGTTCCTCGAAATCCATCGCCGACGCGGGAACACCGGCGGACAGTGCCGTTTCGGCGAGGTGCTCGGCGCGTTCGCGGGTGCGGTTGACCACGATCAGACGACCGATTCTGGCACGTCCGAGGTGCGCTACGGACAGTCCGCCCATGGCGCCGGCACCCACCACTACGGCGGTCTTTCCTTCGAGGCTTCCACCGAACATGGTCGCTGCGCGCTCGATCGCTACCGAGACGACGGATGCACCAGCGGAGTCGATTCCGGTCTCCGAGTGAACGCGCTTGCCTACACGCAACGCCTGCTGCGCCAGTTCGTGGAGCACTCGTCCGGACGCCTGCTGGTTGTCTGAGGCCGCGTATGCAGCACGAATCTGTCCCAGAATCTGTTGTTCGCCGATGACCATCGAATCGAGGCCACTGGCGACGGCGAAGAGATGCTCGACGGCTGCTTCGCTGTATCGGACGTAGGCGTGCTGGGTCAGTTCTTGCACTTCCAGCCCGGAGTGCTCGGCCAGTATTTCGCCCACTGCGGTCAGAGCGCCGTGGAAAGCGTCGACCACGGCGTAGACCTCGATGCGGTTGCACGTCGAGACCACCATGACTTCGGAGATGCTTCCGGTAGCCATGAGCTTGTCGGTAAGTTTCGGCCGATCCGTGTCGGTGACAGCGACACGTTCGAGAACTGCGACGGGAGCACTACGGTGCGAAATCCCGACGAGAAGGACACTCACGGTGCGATCACCGATCCGTTTCTTGTCGAACTGCTAGGGCTGATGGCTCCTGGTAGTGAAGCGGGCGTCACCCTCGGTCCTCGGCTGCGGCCGAGGCGCGGATTTCCGGACAGGCCCGGTGATCCATGAGCGGCCTCGTTCCGCGAACTGTTGAAAGACAGAACCTGCATCTCCACCGCCAGATCGACTCGACGAACCTCGACGCGATCCGGCACGTCGAGTATCACCGGTGAGAAGCTGAGGATGCACTCCACGCCGCCTGCGACGAACGCCGAGGCGACACTCTGAGCGGCAGCGTCGGGGGTGGCAATCACACCAATCGTCGCTTCGAGTTCGCGGCACGACTGTTCCAACAGGTCCACGTGTCGGACTTCGAGTCCATCGATGTCACTGCCGACCCTCTTCTCGTCCCTATCGAAAAGTCCTACCATCGAGAATCCGCGACGGCCGAAGCCGCCGTATCGCGCGAGTGCCTCACCGAGGTTCCCGACACCGACGAGGACGACCTTGTGTCCGCGATCGAGACCGAGTGCGCTCTCGATCTTGGCCCGTAGGCGCATGACGTCGTAACCGACTCCACGCACACCGTTCGGGCCGAGGAACGAGAGATCCTTGCGCAATTTTGCCGACCCGACACCCGCGGCGTTGGCCAGTTCTTCGCTCGATACGATGAGCACTCCGTCATCGGCAAGAATTCCGAGGACCCGCAAGTAGGCCGCCAAACGCGTCACCGTAGCCTGTGGAATAACGCGTTCGACCCCAGCAGACCGTTCAACGGTCCCCGGTACAGCCGGGCGCTCTTCGGTCACGTTCATGGCTCCTCGTCCGAACGGCAGCGATGCCGGTCCTCACGCTGATCCTGATACATCCAGATCACGACTCTTTCGAGCATTGATATTGTTCGCACCACGGTAACCGCTTGTGAACGAATGAACAAAGTCGCTGGATCCGTGCTAGAGGGGCCCTCACCTGCAAAGCGAGATCGATCGCACCTTCTCAGGATGCCTTGGTGACCGTCAGATCCGCTCGCAATCGCGGCTCGTCGACCTCCCAGTAGCTGTGCTCACGCCCATCGAGCAGCACCACGGGAACACGGTCGCCGTACTCCGCTCGCAGGTCAGGGTCGGTAGCCGCCACCTGGTCCACATCGACCGCCGAGGGAACGATTCCGAAATCGGCACACACTGCAGTCAACTTCTCGAACGCGGCGACACAGGTGTGACAACCGGCGCGGGTGAGAAGAACCACGGAAGATTCATGGGAGCTCATAGCCCTACTGTCTCACCGCCGGGCACGGAGACCTCACCGCCGGGCACGGAGACGAAGCTCACAGGCAGGCTGGGCGCCACGACTGTGGGTCGATGCCGTATGTCCGCGCTCGCCACCGAGACACGGACTAGGGTTGTGGCAGTGCTCGAGCAGGGAGGTGCGCAAGAAGATGACCGACGGGAACCCGAAAACGCCTGATATCAGCGGCGAAGATTCCGACGATTCACAAATCCAGGTGTCGGATTCACACGATTCGACAGCGCACGAGCCCGAGGCAGTAGAAAAGCCCGAGGTAGTTCAAGAGGACGCGATAGTGCCGGACTTGCCGATATCGGAGGTGCCGGACGCCGTCATGGTCGACACCCGGCAGCCCGCGGCCGACAAACGCCGCAAACGTCGATTCCGCAGTCCACTCGGCCCTACCGACGCGCAGGTCCGTGCCAACGTCGCCGGAGAAGCGAGTGCCGATGCTGCCCTCGCGCTGCAACTCGACACCGACGGCTCGGTGCCACTCGACCTCACCGCCGCGGCGTTCTTCGACGTCGACAACACCATGGTGCAGGGCGCGTCGATCATTCACTTCGCCCGGGGCCTTGCCTCCAGAAAGTACTTCACCAGCGGCGATCTCGCCCAGTTCGCTTGGCAGCAAGTTAAATTCAGAGTCAGCGGCAAGGAAAACAGCGACGACGTCGCCAGTGGCCGAGAAAAAGCGTTGTCCTTCATCACTGGAAGGTCGACCGCCGAACTGACCCGCCTGGGCGAGGAAATCTACGACGAGATGATCGCCGACAAGATCTGGCCGGGCACCGCAGCACTGGCACAGATGCACCTCGATGCGGGTCAGCAGGTCTGGCTGGTCACCGCGACTCCACTGGAGCTGGCCCAGATCATCGCCAAACGACTCGGACTTACCGGTGCACTCGGGACCGTCGCGGAAAGCAAGGACGGAATCTTCACCGGCCTGTTGGTCGGAGATATTTTGCACGGACTCGGAAAGGCTCACGCCGTTCGCACACTCGCTGTGCGCGAGGGTTTGAACCTCAAACGGTGCACCGCGTACTCCGACAGCCACAACGACGTCCCCATGCTGTCACTGGTCGGCACGGCCGTCGCGGTCAATCCTGACGCAGACCTGAGGGAAGTGGCCAAGAACCGAGGCTGGGAGATCCGTGATTTTCGGACGGGACGCAAAGCCGCGAGGATCGGGGTCCCGACGGCCCTTGCCATTGGTGCCGTCGGCGGTGGGCTCGCTGCCGTGCTCGGTCGTCGTCGAGCTGCCTGAGCAGCCCGACTTCAATTCGTCACAGACTCAGTTGCATCAGCGTCAAGTCGAGCCATCGGTCGAATTTGACCCCCACTTCGGGGAGCTGTCCGACGGTGACGAAGCCGAATTTGTCGTGCAACGCAACCGAGGTGGTGTTGCCACTTTCGATTCCCGCGATCATTGCGTGAATCCCTGCGGTCCGGGCGCGAGCTATCAACTCCGCGAGTAAGGCGCTGGCAATGCCCCGACGGTGAAAGGCTTTGTCCACGTAGACCGAGTGCTCGACCGTCAGCCGATACCCGCTTTTCGGACGCCACTGCCCGTACGACGCGTACCCCGCGATGGAACCGTCGACGACCGCGGTCAGGACGGGAAATCCAGCCCGAAGTCGGCCGTCGAACCAGGTGATTCTTTCGTCGAGTCCCACTTCGGTCTCGTCCCAGATCGCCGTCGTGGTGGCGATGGCGTCGTTGTGAATGGCGAGTATAGACGGCAGGTCTTCGGTGATGGTGTCACGAATCAGCACCGCGAGAACTTTACAGAGCTATCCGAGGAAGACGTTGCGACGCTTGGCGAGAAGTCGATAGAGCGTGTGCTGGATCGTTTCGCGAACGTGGTCGGTCAACTCGAAGAGCACCATCGGATCGTCCGAAGCTTGGGCTTCGTAGGAGTCGGTGTAGATCGGCTTGCCGAACTCGATGTACCACTTCGACGGCAGCGGAATGAGACCGAGTGGGCCGAAGTGCGGAAAGAGTGGCGTGACCGGAAAGTACGGCATCCCCATCAGCCGAGCGAGGGTGGTGAGGTCGCCGATTTTCGGGTAGATCTCCTCCGACCCCACGATCGAGCACGGGATGATCGGGGCCCCCGTACGCAGGGCGGCCGATACGAAACCGCCGCGGCCGAACCGTTGCAACTTGTAGCGCTCGCTGAACGGCTTACCGATTCCCTTGAAGCCCTCGGGGAAGACCGCCGCTACCTCCCCCATGCGCAGCAGTCGCTCGGCGTCGGGGTTGCAGGCGAGTGTGTGTCCGGCTTTGCGTGCGATCGATCCGACCCCGGGCATCTCGAATGCCATGTCGGCTGCCAGCATGCGCAGCGGACGGTGCGCCGGATGGTGATCACGAACCGCGACGGAAGTCATCAACGCATCGATCGGGATGACGCCGGCGTGATTGGCGACAACGAGTGCACCGCCGTCGTTCGGAATGTTCTCGATGCCCTTGACCTCGACACGGAACCACTTGTCGAACAATGGCCGCAGCAGCGGAAGCCATACGGCATCGGCGAAGTGAGGGTCGTACCCGAATTCATCGATCTGATAGTCCCCGGCGAGCCGACGTCGCAGGAACTCGGCGGTTCCTGCAATCTGGTCGACCAATTTTTCTCTGATCGCGTCGATGGGCACGGACACCGGAGCTGTCGTCACCGGCGGTGTGGCTGTCACCGGCGGTGTGGCGAGGCTTGGAGTGATCAGTGGTGTGGGCGGCCGGACCTCGGTGTACGAGGACGGGTGGCGGCTGCGACTTCGTTCTACCCGCCTTTGGTCTGTGTTTCTCGCGGACGCCGTTCTACCGGACCCACCGCCGTGCAGCGGAATTACCTTCGCCACATCGCTCACCTCCTTCGTCCCGGACTCGCGACGGTCAGTACCTTCGTCGACACTGCTGCACCTGCATCGACGATCGACAACAAGTGTTTCTCTGCGGCATCGACCCACTCGGTTTTGAGGACCGGGCGCAGTGCTGCACCGCGAACGAAGTCGTCGAATGCCTGCACGGTTGTCCACCGCGGTTCGAAACCGAGGTCGGATCTCATACGGGCCGTATCGAGCCCGCAGCCGAAATGGAAATAGTCGAGTTGTTCGGTGGTGAACTCGCGCATCATGCCACCCATCAGTGCTCGACCTACGCTCTTGAACAACGCGAACGGCACGGGCGCTTCGATGCGACCCGCCCGCCGGATGGCCTGCGAGAACATGATCGTTCCGTCGGCTCCGACGTTGAACGTGCCTGCCGGTCCGCCGATAGTGGCCCGCTCGAGTGCGGCCAGGGCGTCTTCTTCGTGCAGCAATTGCATGCGTGCATCGCGGCCGAGAATGCTCGGGATGATCGGTGACGTCATGTACCTCGAGATTGTCCCGTTGAGCCGTGGCCCGATCAGCGGCGCCATCCTCAAAATCGACACAGCGACGTCCGGACGGCGACGGCCGAGCCCGCGGACGTAGCCCTCGATGTCGATGGTGTCCCGAGCGTAGGCGCCCTGCGGCGGACGTCGGGCACTCATCTCCTCGGTGAAATTGACCGGGTCCTTGGCACTGCACCCATAGACGGACGACGAAGACCGCAAGACGACCTTGCGCACAGTCGGTGAGTTCTGGCAGACGGCGAAGAGTTGCATCGCCCCGATGACGTTGAGATCCTTCATGGTCGCTCGACCGCCGGAACTGGGCGGTTTGGCAATGGTGGCGGCATGGACGACGGTGTCCACTCCCGCGCTGCGGAGGACCTTGCCGATGAGCGGATTGCGGATGTCGGCGCGCACGAACTCGGCGCGGCCCATCTTCCGCAGCAGGTCTTTGCTCGGTGAGAGCGTATCGACAGCGATGACCCGTTCGATCGATGGATTCTGCGCGAGCCGAGTGACGAGGTATCCCCCGAGAAAACGGCTCACACCGGTCACGAGGACCACTTTCGGCGCCGCGACGCCTCGATCGTTCGAGTTCACACACACCCCCAGGATTCGTGCCGCAACAAGCAGCCTACTGGAATCCGGCGAAGATGTGAGAGTACGAGAAATGGCACCCTGTGCAGGAAGAATGCAGATTCGGACAAGAGTGCCTTTCAGGACTCCCGACGTCGAAAACTGGGTGCCTCACCGAACGAAAAAGACCCGACACCATAAGGTGACGGGCCTCTTTCGAGGAACTCTATTTACCGAGTTTCCTGCGCTGAACTCGGGTGCGACGAAGCAACTTGCGGTGCTTCTTCTTCGACATGCGCTTGCGACGCTTCTTGATCACTGAACCCATGGCGGGTGTTCCTCACGTTCTGTCTACGTTTTCGCGCACGCGAAGTTGCGTACGCCTACCTGGCATCCTCGAACCCCTCACGGAGTTGTCGATCCCCAAGCTGGCGCTCGGGCGCTGCAGAAGCCAGAGCCCGATGCAACAACAGCGACTGGCACGACGAGTGTAGATCTTACCGGTGCAGACATTCATCTGCGAAACCGGCCCGACTTCACCCGAGAGCGCGAGCGCTACTCAGCCCGCATCGAAGTACGAGGTCTCGAGGTAATCGTGCACAGCTTTCGTATGCACACGAAACGATCGACCCACCCGTACAGCGGGCAACTCTCCGCCGTGTACCAAGCGGTACACAGTCATTTTGGACACCCTCATCAGTGACGCCACTTCGGCGACTGTGAGGAACTGCGTTCCAGCAAAAGCTGGTTGGCCATCCAGGGACGAACCCTTGGAGGGCTTGCTCATAGGCGTCATTACTCCACTTACCTCCGGCACGTCTCGCGCGGCAGGCTTCCCCTCCTGCCGAACAGACACGCACGTGCTACCGATGAGCTTAGCGGGACCAATGGGGTTACTGCGACGGGTGTGGGCAATCAAATCTCTATTCGGCTGTGATGCCCATCTCAGTGGATCTGCGCTTCGCGGCCCCCAAAGCGTCGAAAAACGCTGCTCGGAGGCCATTTGTTTCCAATTCACGCACTGCTGCGGCCGTCGTGCCGCCGGGAGAAGTTACCGCGTAACGAAGCTCCGTTGCGGACTCTTCGGACCGATCGAGCATCGCCGCGGACCCCAACATCGTCTGAACGACGAGAGAAGTGGACACATCCCGGGCCAATCCGAGGCCGACACCCGCGTCGATCATCGCCTCGGCGATGAGAAAAAAGTACGCCGGACCGGACCCGGAAACAGCGGTGACGGCGTCGAGCTGAGACTCCTTCACCGTCACCACCTTGCCGACCGAGGACAGAATGGTTCGTACGAGTGCGAGGTGCTCGGTCTTCGCGTGTCGACCCGGGGCCAACGCGCTCATGCCTTCGCCCACGAGCATCGGCGTATTCGGCATCACCCGGACGACCGGGAAGCCTGCTGGAAGCTTGGACTCGAACTTGGAAGTCGGCACCCCGGCGGCGAGCGAGACGATCAGTTGTTCGCGTTCTCCGTCCAGGTCGATCTTGGCGACCTCGGTGAGTACGGCATCCACATCGCCAGGCTTGACCGCCAGCACGATGACATCGGCGTTCTCCGATGCCTCCGCGATCGACGCCGTCAGGATCCCGAACGCCGAGGCCAACTCGCGGGCTCGGGCCTCGAACTTCTCCGCTACCACCAGGTCGCGGACGGGGTGCCCGGACTCCAGCAATCCCGCGATCAGCGCCTCGCCTATGCGGCCACCGCCGATTACAGCAATTCTCGTCATAGCTGCAACTCTAGAGGCGACCCCACCGTGCCTAGCGCGGGACCATCGCCAGCTGCCTACTCTGCACGACCACGGCTCCGGTCGAGTCCAACACCAGATGATCTTCTTCGAACCACGTAGCGCCGATCACGGTGCTGCTCGCAGCTACCCGCAACCAGCCGTGAGCGGGGTTACGACGAAGGTAGGACGTCAACTGCACGGTCGGAGCCCAGCCGAACAGTCCGCGGTTCATCGTCACGGGTGCGCAGATGTCACCGGTCATGTGTGCGAACAGGACTGCGGTGTCGACATCGGCTTCGTCGCCCGGACGAGGCCGGACCCACATACGAATCTCCGATTCGCCCTGTCTACCGGTCAGAAAGTGCGCCGATGTCGGGTCGATTCTCATATCGCACCCCTGCGCCAGGTGCACTACCGACGCCATCGGATGTTCCCCGCCGACCGCATCGGCATCCGCCGGGGGTTCGATCGGCATCGACGCGAGCGCCGAGGGAACTTCGTGACGGGGCGAGTCGGTGTCCGGGCGCCCCAGAGTGACGACGGCCCGCACAGCCACCCGGCCGGCCTGAGACATTTCGACGTCGACGCTCGACACTTGCTTGCCACGCTTGCGCACGATCGTCGTCAGATCCACCTGGCCGGGGTCGGGCGCATTCAAGTAACTGACGCTGACAGCGAGAGGTTGCGCTTGCGCGTCGCCGAGCTGAGCCTTCGCTGCCGCCGCACAGGTGGCAAGCATCGTGCCACCGTGCACCTTGGGGCCGATGGTCCAGATGGAGTCGATCACTGCTGCGAAGGAACCCTCGACGTCGGTGCGGGCGAGGGTCGTCAATGCTGTAGCCGAACGAAAGGGGCTGGGTTCGGTCATCGGTCGGGCCTTTCGTGGGGGTGAAGTCTGGGTCAGTGAAAATTTTGTGCGCGTAGATTCCGACGGGATCCTCGCCAGGTCGGACTCGGCGATTCCCCCACCGTGTGAGTCCGAAATCGATCGCGCTGTCGCGAGAGCCGAACTACCCGAGATACCGCCGAGCGAATGCCAAGGCCTGTTCGAGCATCGAGGCCCGCTCGGGCAGCGTGCGCGCGTTCTGCGTATTGATCTCGATGACGGCCTGCCCGCGAAATCCTCGACGCACCAACTCCGTACACACCTCGGCACACGGTTGTTCGCCGTGCCCGGGGATGAGATGCTCGTCGACCGACGCGCCCCTACCGTCGGCCAGATGAAGATGCGCCAGGCCCGCACCCATGCGATCCATCATCTCGATCGCATCGGTCCCGGCAGTTGCCGTGTGTGACAGATCCAGCGTGTAGTGCGCGTGCCCGGAATCGGTCGGGTCGTAGGACGGCGCGAACGCCGAAAGCGCAGCACCCGGGCCGCCACGCTTGCGAAGCCTCGCGGCAGATCCCTCCTTGCGCCCGAACAACCGATCCGCACGCATCGGGAACATGTTCTCGACGGCGACCACGACGTCCGAACCCATCTCGAGGTCCGCCACCTGATCGGCAAATCCGTCCGCGTACTTCCGCTGCCACCGAAACGGCGGATGCACCACCACTGTCGATGCACCCAACTTCTCGGCAGCCTGCACCGAACGTTCCAGTTTTGCGACCGGGTCGGCGCCCCACACTCGCTGAGAAATCAACAGGCAAGGGGCATGGATGGCCTGCACCGGAATCGAATACTTACGAGAAAGCGAAGCAACGGCGTCGACTTCCTGACTCACCGATTCGGCCCATACCATCAGCTCGACGCCGTCGTAGCCCAGCTCTGCCGCGTAGCGAAACGCCGCCTCGGTGTTCTGCGGATACACCGAAGCTGTCGATAATCCGACCGCTACCAAGCCTTTCGACGCCACCGTCGACTCAGCCCGTACTCAATTGAAACGCCAGCGGTCCCAGCGTCACGAACACCCCGACCGCAATGGCTATCACCATGCTGAGCAAATCATCCGTTCGACGCAGAATTCGCACCACGGCTACCAACCCGACGATGACGAGAACTGCCAAAGCCAGGGCAACCCACGGCAGCATGTCCCAGAGCTTCTCGAAGCCCTTGAACAACAGTGCGCCCACCACGATTGCGACGGTGCCCTGTCCTACGAGTGCAAGCCATTGCTTGGCAGCGTTCTTCTTGTCGGATCGTTCCTTCGAGGCGTCCGCGCCCTCCGTCGCGAGATCGTCCTCGGCGACTACCTGATCTTTCTCATCCTTCGTGTCGACCGGCTCGACCTTCTTGTCGACCGGCTCGACCTTCTTGTCGACCGGCTCGACCTTCTTGTCGACCGGCTCGAGGACGACGGCATCGGTCACCTCGGTCACAGCGTCGTCGGGCTTCGATGCCGCGCGGCGGTCGAACGCTCTCCCGAACTTCGGCTTCGCATCCAGTGTCGGTGCTGCAGCGGGCGACGATGATGTCTTCTTTTCGGCTTCCGGCGCCTTCTTTTCGGCTGCCTTCTTTTCGGCTGCCTTCTTTTCAGCTGCCTTCTTTTCAGCTGCCACGACCGGGTTCGTTGGCGTCCTGGGCCGGACCGGGTCGGAGGGTTGCGGTCGCGACTGGGCCGGCATCGCGGCGGTGCTGGGCTGATCGGCCGCACGCGGCCGGTCCTGCGACGGCTTGTCGACCACGTCGGTCTTCGGAACAGCATCTGCTTCGGTGCGTGAGAACCGGCTGCGTTGAACGAAGCCGGACGTGCGGGAACTGCGCGCGACCGGTTTCGCTTCCTGGCTCGGCTTCCCCACCGTGTCTTCACGCGACACTGGGTCCGGACGCGACACTGGGTCCGGACGTGACACTTGGTCCGGACGTGACACTGGTTCCTTACGCGAACGGACCGGCACCGGTCGCTGCGGAGCAGCCGACCCGTAGGGCCGACGTTCGTTCTCGTCGTGTGCCTGATTCAGCAGATCGGCTGCAGCTGTCGTCGATCCCGACAACAGTTCCGGCTCCTGCTGCCAACGAGTCGACTGCTGAAACTGCGGCTTGGACGACGGCTGTGGTGACGGCGCAGGCGCGGCGGCTCGCGGCTGTTCGAGAACCGGCGCTTCGGCAGAGGCCGGCTCGTCGCGCACGACTGGGATTTCCCCGGTCAGCTCGGCGACGGAGATACCGCCCTTGACGCCTCGACGGCGGCGCCCGCCCGAATTGAGGTTCGACTTCTGACCGTTTCGCGCAAGTAACTCGGCAACGGAGATCTGCCCGGTGTCCTCCGGGTTTGCATTGTTGCTCGTCATTTCGAACTCACTACCGGATCGCCGGTCGTTTCGGTGTCCAGCTTCCGCACAATCAAACCTTCCCTCAGCGCCCTCGGACGGATTTCGATCGGGTCGATCGACAGTGCTCGCATGCTCGCCTCCGCTACCAACGCTCCTGACACCGACTGTGGTGATCGATCGACACCGGCGCCTCCCCATCCTGCACGGTCAGCGCCCGGCATTCGGACCAACGATCGACTCGTCCTCGACGTTCCCACCGTACGGTCCGGCTCGCCCGCAGCCGGTAAATCCGTCGGCAGTTCCGATTCGAGCCCACCCCGTGGAACGGCGAAGCGTTCGTTCGCGGGAAGTTCAGGGTCGGGGCGGCCACCGACAACCGCACCCATCACCGATGGATGTGTGGTGTTGCATTCGACGTCGAGCACCCCTAATCGCACATGACCACGGTACTGGGTCTACCGTCCTCTCTTGTGACACCAGGTAGTGGGCAGCAGACTTTTGCTGCAGAAGTTGATCTCGATTTTCCCCGCGAATGGGTGGAATTTCCCGATCCCGACAACGCCGAGCACGTCATTGCGGCCGATCTGACATGGCTTCTGTCCAATTGGACGTGTGTCTTCGGCACTCCGGCCTGCCAGGGCACGGTTGCCGGTCGCCCAGACGACGGTTGTTGCTCACATGGCGCCTTCCTGTCCGATGACGACGACAAGCGCAAGCTCGACGAGTCCGTGAAGCTACTCACGCCGGAAGACTGGCAACTGATGGACAAGGGGCTCGGGAAGAAGGGTTACGTCGAACTCGACGACCTCGACGACGAGCAATCGCTGCGCACACGTCGGTACAAGGGTGCGTGCATTTTCCAGAACCGTCCTGGGTTCGCCGGCGGCATCGGTTGTGCGCTGCACTCGATGGCCCTACGCAAAGGCATCGAGCCGCTCAAGGTCAAACCCGACGTGTGTTGGCAATTACCCATCCGACGCACGCAGGATTGGATCACCCGGCCCGACGGCACAGAGATTCTCAAGACGACCATCGGCGAATACGATCGTCGCGGTTGGGGCGAGGGCGGCCACGACCTTTCCTGGTACTGCTCCGGCTCGCCCGACGCGCACGTCGGAGAGAAGCAGGTTTTCGAGTCGTACAAGCCCGAACTGACCGAGATGCTCGGAAAGCCTGCGTACGAAGAGTTGGCGTCGTTGTGCAAGCGTCGTCGTGGATTGGGCCTCATCGCGGTCCACCCGGCAACCCGCGAGGCGCAGCGGACGAAGTAGCCCAGGCGAGTGGAAATACTTCGCGAACAAGCACTTCCACTCGCCTACGAGGCGGTCATCTACCCCTCGAGTTTGTAGCCCAACCCGCGCACGGTGACGAGACGTTCAGGTTTGGCCGGATCCGCCTCGATCTTCGATCGCAGCCGTTTGACGTGCACATCAAGGGTTTTGGTGTCGCCGACGTAGTCCGCACCCCACACCCGATCGATCAACTGACCGCGGGTGAGTACCCGCCCGGAGTTGCGCAGTAAATATTCGAGCAGGTCGAATTCCTTGAGCGGCAACGTGATCTGCTCGGTGTTCACCAGCACCACGTGCCGTTCGACGTCCATGCGAACAGGTCCGGCTTCGAGCACACCGGTGTCGGCGATGCCGTCGAGTTCGGCATCGTTGCCTCGACGCAATACCGCACGGATACGTGCGATCAACTCTCTGGCGGAATAAGGCTTGGTGACGTAGTCGTCCGCGCCGAGTTCGAGTCCGACCACCTTGTCGATCTCACTGTCACGCGCCGTCACCATGATGACGGGAACACCTGAGCGCGAACGCAATTGCTTGCATACGTCCGTTCCGCTCATGCCCGGAAGCATCAGATCGAGGAGCACGATATCCGCGCCTGCCCGATCGAATTCTGCGAGGGCCGAAGGGCCGTCTACGGCGACGGTGACCTCGAAACCCTCCTTCCGAAGGATGAAGGCCAAAGGCTCGGCCAACGATTCCTCGTCCTCGACGATAAGCACGTTGGTCACTGTGTCTCTCTTTCTGTCGACGCAGGGTCGTCTTCTTCGAAGTACGCCGGGATCTGCAGGGTGAAGGTGGATCCGGTGCCGAGCTTGCTCCACAACGAAAGACTGCCGTTGTGGTTGGCTGCGACGTGTTTGGCGATCGCCAGACCGAGGCCGGTGCCGCCGGTGGCTCTCGAACGCGCTTTGTCGACGCGGAAGAATCGCTCGAAGACCCGCTCCTGGTCTTCCTTGGCGATGCCGATTCCCCGATCCGTAACCGCGAACGCAACATTCGAGCCACGAAGTCCTCGACTCACCGAAACCGGTGAACCATCGGGCGAGTACGCGATCGCGTTCTGAATCAGGTTGGCGAGGGCCGTCACGAGTAGCGCCTGGTCCCCCAGTACTTCGAGGCCGCTCGGGTGGTCCGTGGTGACGCTGATTCCGGCATTCTCCGATGCGAGCTTGGACCGATCGAGCGCTTCGTTGACGACGGTATCGACATCCACGACGTCGAGGTCGGGGAGCCTTTCGGCCCCCTGCAGGCGCGAGAGTGCGATCAGCTCGCTCACCATGCTGCCCAGTCTCTTGGATTCGGCGACGACCTTACCGCCGAAATGGCGGACCGAGTCGGGGTCGTCTGCGGATTCGAGTAGTGCTTCGGCCAGCAGGCTCATCGCGCCGACGGGTGTCTTCAATTCGTGGCTGACGTTGGCGACGAAGTCCCGACGCGTCGCTTCCATCCGGGCCTGCTCGGAGTCGTCGTCGGCGAACAGGACAACGAAACGTTGGTCCTCTTTGCTCAGCAGCCGAGCCACGCACCGCACCGCCATCCGGTCGCGGCCCGTCGTCGTCCTGGCTTCCCTCGAACTGATGTCGACTTCGACGGGATTCCCGTCGCCGAGAACTTTTTGTGCTGCTTCCCACGCACGACCCTCGATGAGTCGATTGCGCACCAGACCGAGTTCCTCCGCCCTCGGATTCGACAGGACGACGTCGTGAAACCTGTCGACGACGGCGATGCCGCTCTCCGAAGCGAGAATGATCAGGTCCAGCACCTGCGGCATCGTCAATCCCGATGCCGCGCGTGTCCGCGCCGCGTGCCGAGTCGAGAGGTACGGGATCAGAACACCGCCGACGAGGTACCCAACGAAGGCCGCTGCGATAGCCAGCAGCACAGCTGATGCAACACTCACACCGGAATCGTACGTTCGATGAGGAGCTCGTATACGCAGGGCGCAGGCAATCCCCTGGTGGCAACCGTCCTCGCCGACAGTGTTCTTCGACCGTTCACCTGAAGTTCGGGGTATCGGACACCGAATGGAGCCGCCGAACCATCGAAGCCCCTATTTTCCGCCCTGATTGGCGACGGCTGCCGCTCCCGCTGCCGCCGCTTCGGGGTCCAGGTATGTTCCTCCCCTGTTGCTCGGAACCAGCTTGCCCTCGCCGGCTTCGAAGTCGTAGCGCAGCGGAATGCCGGTAGGAATGTTCAGTGCCGCGATATCGGCGTCGGAAATCTCGTCGAGATACTTCACCAGCGCCCGCAGTGAGTTGCCGTGCGCGGCGACCAGAACGTTCTTGCCTGCCTTCAGCTCGGCGACGATCGTGTCCTCGAAGTACGGGATGAGCCGGTCGACGACGTCCTTCAGGCATTCGGTCAGCGGCACGGTCGGCAGGTCGGCGTAGCGCGGGTCCGCGTCCTGGCTGTACTTGCTGCCGGCTTCGATCGCGGGCGGCGGCGTGTCGTAGCTACGACGCCACAGCATGAACTGCTCGTCGCCGTACTTGTCCTTGGTCTCCGCCTTGTTCAATCCCTGCAGCGCACCGTAGTGGCGCTCGTTGAGACGCCAGTCACGAACGACGGGGATCCAATGCCGGTCCGCTGCGTCGAGCGCGAGGTTGGCCGTGCTGATCGCTCGGCGCAGAAGGGAGGTGTACAGCACGTCGGGCAGGAGGTTCGCGTCGACAAGGAGCTCGCCGGCACGCTTGCCTTCGGCCTCTCCCTTGTCCGTCAAGCGGACATCGACCCACCCGGTGAACTGGTTGGAGAAGTTCCATTCACTCTCGCCGTGGCGGAGCAGAATCAAGGTTCCGATACTCATGGGGTCAGTTTCTCATGAACCACGCAACAGTTGGCGCGCGTGGACCGGACACCGTTTTTACCGACCTACGCGCCACATTCCTGTCCGAGCACGTATGCGGGGTTTGCAAAAAGGGTGTTCGGTCTGCCGAGTTGCGCGTCACCGAGCGTTTGCCCACTGCTGCTGGTTCAGTAGCACTGCGTTGCACTCACGTCGGGTTCACTCGTACCTGCTCAGCCTCTGCCGACGCCATCACATTTGCGCGGTTGCAACCGGGTGTTCGGCAATTCCGGTGCAGGCAGCGTGCTTTCCCATTCCGCGGGGAACGCCCCGTAGTGCGTGGCCGATGAATTGTCCCGACGCGCCTGCTCCCACTCCGTGCGGAACCGGACTATCTCCTCATGACTGCGACCGATGAGGTTCCACCACATGATGATTCGCTCGTTCAGCGGTTCGCCTCCCAGGAGCAGAACTCGTGCGTCGACATCTGTGGATGCGTGCACGGTGATCGTCTCGACCCCGGGCTCGTGATAGATCAATTGCCCTGTGGTGGCTGCCACGCCGGACACGGTGACTTCACCCGTGTCGACGAGGACGCCATGTTCGAATGTGACATCGACATCGAGGCGCGCAGTGCTCCCCGCCGGCACGATGATCTCGGCTCCCACCAAGGGGCTGAACATTTCGACGGGCGACGTCTGTCCGAACATCGATCCTAGAAAGACCGCTGCACGCACCCCGTCGTTCTCGACTATCGGCGGAACGTAATGGTGAAAGGCAGGTTCGGTGAACCGGTGATCGGCAGGCAATGCGATCCACAACTGCACACCGTGCAGGATGGAAGTGTCCGGTGTCGAGAATTCCGAGTGCGCTATTGCTGTGCCCGCAGTCATCACGTTCAATTCGCCGGGGCGGACCATCGCGTGGGTTCCAGTGGTGTCACGATGCTCGATTTCACCGCGAAAAAGCCACGACACGGTTTGCAGCCCGGTATGCGGATGACCCGGGACCTGCATGCCAACTCCGGTAGAGACGTCATCGGGTCCGTATTGGTCCACGAAACACCATGCCCCGATCAATGATCGAGCACGCTGCGGCAGAGTGCGCCGGACGGTCATTGCGCGAGGACCACCCAAAGGGACTTCCCGCGACTCGAGAACTTGTACGACTCGATCAGGACGCGATTCACACGACAATTCCTGCGGCGATGCTTCCAGGTTGCTCACAACCGACCCTCATCTCGTGACATCCGGGATGCCGATTCGGACGACAGCCCGGCGTTCTGGGGCATAGTGGGATCATGACCAACGGAGACCAGAACAACGACGGCCACGGGTCGACAGTAGTCGATGCTCCCGATCACAACCGTTACGAAATCCATGTGGACGGACAGCGTGCTGGGTTCGCGGCCTACATCGATGCCGACAACCAGCGGATCTTTCATCACACTGTGGTCGACGATCAGTATTCCGGACGAGGCCTGGCCGGAGAATTGGTAACCGCTGCGTTGAGTCGCACCCGCGATGCCGGTAAGCGCATAGTCCCGGTCTGCTCGTACGTTGCCAAATTCGTCGAAAAACACCACGAATTCGACGACGTCGTCGACCCGGTGACGCCCGCCGCACTCGAGATCGCCGGGGCCGAGAACAAGTGACCGCAGGGTCCAGAGTGTTCATCGACAAGCAAAGCCCAACGGTATACAAGGCAATGGCCGCTGCTGCCGCCGAACTCCGCTCGCAGGCCGCGGACATGGGGCTCGATCGCATAATTTCGGAATTGGTCAACCTCCGAGTTTCGCAAATCAACGGTTGCGCCTTCTGCCTCGACGTCCACAGCGCCGCAGCGTTCAAGGCTGGTGAAACCCCGCAACGCGTCGCGGTCCTACCCAGCTGGCGCGAAACCACCCTGTACACCGTGAAAGAACGTGCGGCCCTGCACATCGCCGAAGCCGTCACTCTGGTGAGCGACGAACACTTGAGCGACGAAGACTACGAGCTGGTTCGGCAATCTCTCTCCGACGACGAGATTTCGTTGCTGATCCTCACCGCGATCACCATCAACTCTTTCAACCGTATTTCGATCTTCAGTGGGCATCCCGTTGTGCCGCGGCCACATTCGACCTGATCGACACAAAGCTACAGGTGTCGATAGCGGGACGAAAATTTTACACCCCGCACCGACACGGCCCCTCTCTGAGCTCACACGGGAAGGTAGTCCGCCCGCAAGACGTCCTTGCGGAGTTTGCCGGACTCCATCCGGGGCAACACGTCCCGGAAGTCGAGGACTCGTGGCACCTTGAACCGCGAGAGCCCCTCACGCGCGAACTCCAGGAGTTGCGCCGCCAGCTCAGGACCAGGAACGCTGCCCTCCGCCGGCTGCACGACGGCGTGCACGTACTCGCCCATGTCCGCGTCGGGCAGGCCGAACACCGCGACGTCGGCGACCGCCGGGTGCATGATCATGTGGCCCTCGATCTCGGCGGGGTAGATGTTGACGCCGCCGGAGATGATCATGAACGCCTTGCGGTCGGTCAGGTACAGGTAGCCGTCGGCGTCGACGCGGCCCATGTCGCCGATCGTCCACCACGTGGGCCGGTCCGGGTGCATCGCGCCGGCGGTCTTCACGTCGTCATTGTGATAGTTGAAAGGTACGTCGTCCCGCGCGAAGTAGACGGTCCCGACCTCCCCCGTGCCCACCTCCGCACCGTCGTCGTCGCAGATATGGATCACGCCCGTCACCGACCGGCCGACGGTGCCCGGCCGCTCCCCCCAGTCCCGCGCCGCAATGAACGTGACGCCGATTCCCTCGGTACCGGTGTAGTACTCGTCGACGATCGGGCCCAGCCAGTCCAACATCTGCCGCTTGACGTCGACCGGGCACGGCGCGGCCGAGTGCAGCAGACCCTGCAGCGAGGACAGGTCGTGGCGAGTGCGGATCTCCGGGTCGAGCTTGAGCAGCCGCACCATCATCGTGGGGACGACCTGGGTGTGGGTGACGCGGTGCCGCTCGATCTGCGCGAGGAACTCCTCGGGATCCCACTTCGGCATCACCACGACGGTGCCGCCGATCTCCTGCACCGCGATCGACCAGTTGAACGCCGCCGCGTGATACAGCGGCGCGGGCACGAGGTACACCGACTCCTCGTCGATCGTGGTGATCTTGCGGGCCAGGCCGGAACTCCGGGGTGCGGCCGCATCGTCGACCCGCAGGCCGGTCAGCGCGCGCTTGACGCCCTTGGGCCGGCCCGTCGTGCCGGAGGAATAGAGCATCAGCTGACCGCGGGGTTCGTCGTCGAGAGGCTCCGCCGACTGCCGGCCCAGCAGGTCCTCGTAGGTTTCGACGCCGTCGATCACGCCGTCGAACATCATGCGGTGCACGTCGGGGTCGAGCAGCGGCAGCAGCCCAACGGCGGTCTCCCGCAGGCCGTGCGAGCAGATCAGCACCTTCGCACCGGAGTCCGCCATGATGTACGCGGCCTCTTCTGGCGTGCTGTGCCGGTTGATCGCAGTGATGTAAAGACCGGAACGCACGGCAGCCCAATAGCTCTCGAAGAACCGGACGTGGTTCTCGGACAAGATCGCGATGCCGTCGCCCACTTGCAGACCCCGCCCCCGCAGTTCCCGTGCCAGCCGGATGGATCGCTCGTCGAGCTCGGCGTAGGTGACGCCGGGGCCATCGCTCATCCGGACGGCGACGCGGTCGGGATGGGTGCGGGCGTGCAGTGCGGGGTACATCGAGGTCCTCCAGTGTTGGTCGATTGGCTGCACCGGCACAGAGCCGGGATATTTGTCTCTACAAAACTGACGATCGTCCGGGTTCGGTCAGTTGCCGTCGCATCGCGTCGCTCTCCCCGGACGACGTGATCAGCTTTCGGTCCATGCCTTGTCGAACAGCAAGATGCCGTCCGAGCTCATTTGCACACCGCGCACGTTGTCTGCAAAGGGCATGAACAACCGATACGGACCGGTCACCGCCATCGGCGCGGTCTCGTTGACCAATGTCTGGATCTCCGCCAGGGTCTGGCGCTGGTCGTCATCGTCGCGAGCCGTCTGAAGACGGCTCAGTAGCTCGTCCATGGCGGGGTTGGCGTAGCCGAGCACGTTGGACGCGGACGAGCTGTGAAGGTTGCCGTACATCCGAATGAACGGCGCGTCGTCGAGCACGTTGAAGCCGGCGTAGGAGACGTCGTAATCGTGCTGCGCGTACAGCATCTTGACCAGGTCGCTGATCGAGGTGGCGTACGTGATCTGCACCTCGAAGCCCACATCCTGGAGCATCGCTTGAATCGCGAGGGCGCTGCGCTGGGTCTCGGGGTCGTTGGTGCCCACGTAGGTGATCTTGCCGTCGTAGCCATCGGCCTTGGCCTCGGCGAGCAGGCTGCGGGCCGTGTCCGGGTCGTAGCCGGTGCCCGAGACGTCGGAGTGCCACCGCGACTGCGGCGCGAACATGTCGCTGTTCGCTACTCCGCTGTCGCTCTGCACGCGCTGGTTGAACAGTTCGGGGTCGTACGCGGCGACCAGCGCCCGGCGGACCCGCTCGTCCGCGCCCGGGCGGCCCTCACGGTTGTTGATGATCACCGTGCCGCTCATGTTGGCCGTGTACACCGCGCCGGGCAAACCTGCTTCCTCCGCCTTGTGCACGTTCTCGGGGTTACGCAGGTAGGCGATCTGCACGTTGTCGGACTGCACCGACTCCAGACGAGTGGTCTCGTTGACGATCGCAGGGAAGCGCACGGAGTCCAGGTACGGCTTGCCGCCCCAGTAGTCCGCCCGCGCCGTCAGCACCAGCTCCTCCTGCGAGGCGAACCGCTCCAGTGTGAACGGGCCCGCCCCGATGGGAGCGAACTCGCCACCGGCCATCGACGACGGCGCGACGACCATGCCCGGCCCGCTGGTCAGCAGTGCCGGGAACTCCCGCCACGGACGCTTGAGCGTGAACGTGACCGTCGAGTCGTCGGTCGCCTGCGTCTTCTCGACCGAGGCCGCCCACACCTGCGTGTGAGTGCCCTTTTTCTCCAGGTAGCGCCCGATACTCCAGGTCACCGCCGCCGCGTCGACAGGCGTGCCGTCGCTGAAGGTGGCGCCGTCGCGGAGCTTCACGGTCCAGACGGTGTTGTCCTCGTTCGCCGCGATCGACTCCGCGAGCTGGGGTACGTACTCGGAGGAGCCCTGGTCATAACGCAGCAACAGGTCGTAGAGCGCGGCCATCTCGGTGCCGCCAGTGGAGCCGCCATCCTGACGGGCGGCGGGGTCCAGGCTGCTCACCGAGGAGTAGCCAGCGTAAGCGATGGTCCCGCCTGGACTCGGATCACCGTCGGACTGCACCCCGACGAGCCCGTTGGCCACGCTTTCCGAACTCGCCGACGAGACGGATTCGCCGCTCGAACAACCCACGAGGAGTAGTCCCACCGCAGCGAACGCGGTCAACACGCGGCCGGTTCCCGATAGTGCACGCAAGGCCATATCGCACTCTTTCTTTCAGTCGGAGGCATGCCAGACTTCGCTGCCAGTACAAGCTCAGGTGACGTTTGACAGCTTAAGGTTACGACCTTAACCTACATCTTGTGACCCAAATCACGGCACGAATCGCGATGATCGACGCCGCCGAGCAGATCATCGCCGAACGCGGACTGCCCGCGCTCACGCTCAAAGATGTTCAACTCGCGGCGGACCAGTCCAACAAGTCGGCGGCCAAGTACCACTTCGGGTCCCGTGAGGGACTCATCGAGGCCCTCGTCGCGGCGCGCATGGGACCCATCAATGCCCGCAGGACAGAACTACTCGAGGAGATCGAGAGGTCCAGCGATCCGACGCCCGTCCGACAAGCCATGGAAGCCCTCGTACATCCCCTCGCCGCCGAGACACTCGGCCGACCCGGCAGCCGCTATGCGCGCTTTCTCGTGCAGGCGGTGATCGACCCCGTGCTCGCCGAGGTAACCCAGAAACACCTTCAGGCGGAAAGCTACCGTCGCATCCACCAGCTATTGGTCGCGCTCTGCCCCGCGCCAGGAAAGATCGCGACCTGGCGCACCAACAACGCCGTCATGTTCAGCATGACCGCCCTCGCCACGCGGGAAGGCACAGAACGGACCGACGCCGAGACCACGGCGATCGTCTCGAACCTCGTCGACACGCTCGCCGCCATGATCGAAGCCCCGGTCTCGACCCCCACCCCGTATCTCTAGGAGCCAAGCCATGACATACGCACTTCCCGGCACTGCGGCCCCCACTCCGACCGACCCGCTGGGATACTTCGGGCCGATCATCGCCCCCCGTCTAGCGGCGGCCGCGGACGACCGACCCTACGAGCTGTTCACACTGAATCCGCAGACCCCCACCATCGGCGCCGAGATCTCCGGCATCCAGCTCGGCGGGAACCTCGCCGAGGAGGTCCTTGCGGAATTGCGCCGCGCGCTGCTCGAGTGGAAGGTGCTGTTCTTCCGCGACCAGGACATCACGCGGACGGAGCACCGCGCGTTCGCCGCACGGTGGGGAGAGCTCGAACAGCACCCGTTCTACAAGTACACCCAGCCCGGACAGAGCGACATCGACGTCGCGACGCTGGCCAAGGACGCGACCGCCGTCGGTGCCGAGAACATCTGGCACAACGACGTCACCTGGCATCGGACGCCCTCGTTCGCGGCGGTCCTGCGCGCGGTCGAGATCCCCCCGGTCGGCGGGGACACGCTGTGGGCCGACATGGGCGCGGCGTACGACCTGCTGCCCGAAGACATCAAGGCACGGATCGACCACCTCGACGCCGAGCACGACTGGCTCCGCTCGTTCGGCTCCGGAATGCCGCAGGACGCGATCGACTTGCTGCGACCCCAATTCCCGCCCGTCACGCATCCGGTGGTGCGGGTCATCCCCGAGACCGGCCGACGCGTGCTGTTCGTCAACGTCGCCTTCACCCAGCGCATCCTCGGTGTCTCGGCGGACGAGTCGAACGAGCTGCTGCGCATGCTCTACCGGCACGCCATGCGCCCAGAGCTGCAGGTTCGGCTGCGCTGGCAACCGAACACGATCGCCTTCTGGGACAACCGCACCAGCCAGCACTACGCCTCGAGCGACTACTTCCCGGCGCGACGCGTCATGGAGCGAATATCGATCGTCGGCGACACGCCCATCGGCGTCGACTAGCCCCACCACGCTACCCCCTTGTCCAGCAATCGAATTAGGAGAGTTCCATCGTGATAGAGGCGCAGGCTCCCAGCCGCCACTCCGAGCTGAAAGCACTGCTCGACACGCGCAGCAGTTGCCGCGCGTTCCGCCCAGACTCTTTGCCCCGCAGCACGATCGAGCAGATCCTCGAGATGGCGCAGCGCACCCCGTCCTGGTGCAACACCCAGCCCTGGCAGGTGTCGATCACCGAGGGTGAGGGCACCGAACGGTTCAGGAAAGGCCTCGGCGAGTACGTGCGGTCCTCTCCGCAGGCGCCGGACTTCCCCTTCCCCACCGCGTATCAGGGTGACTACGGCGTCCGCCGTAAGGACTGCGCGATGCAGCTGTACGCCAGCGTGGGCATCGCGCCCGGCGACCGCCAGGCCTCGTCGGCGCAGACGATGAAGAATTTCGAGCTGTTCGGTGCGCCCCATGTCGCCGTCATCACCTCGGACGAGGCCCTCGGGACCTATGGAGCCGTCGACTGCGGCCTGTACGTCAACACCTTCCTGCTCGCCGCGCACAGCCTCGGCGTGGCGACGATCCCGCAGGCCGCGCTCGCCGGTAGCGCGCCCTACATGCGCGAGTTCTTCGGCCTGCCCGAGGACCGGAAGGTGGTCTGTTCCATCTCGTTCGGCTACGCCGACGAAGAGCACCCCGCCAACTCCTTCCGCACCCCGCGGGCAGACATCGCCACAGCCGCAACCTGGGTGCGCGCATGAGCGTCGTCGAGGAGCTCCATGGCCGGGTTCTGGTCATCCGCCTCGAGCGGGAGGCCAAACGCAACGCCATCGACCGGGCAACCGCGGAGGGCATCGACGCGGCGCTGAACCGGCTCGAGGACGACCCGGATTTGTGGGCCGGCGTCATCACCGGGACCGCTCAGGTGTTCAGCGCGGGCACCGACCTCAGCGCGGGCGTGAGCCTGCGGACCGAGCGGGGCGGGGAGTACGGGGTCATCCGGCGCGAGCGCCGCACGCCGCTGATCGCCGCGGTCGAAGGACTCGCGCTCGGCGGCGGATTCGAGATCGCACTCGCCTGCGACGCGATCATCGCCTCCCGCACAGCGCGTTTCGGGCTTCCCGAGACCCGACGCGGACTCGTCGCTACCTCGGGAGCACTCTTCCGCGCCGCACGGGCACTGCCGCCGAACATCGCGCGGGAGCTACTCATCTCCGGCCGCCACCTGGAACCAGAACGCGCATACCAGCTGGGCCTGGTCAACGAGGTGACCGAGCCGGGCTGCGCGCTCGAGCGGGCGCTCGCGCTCGCCGAGGACATCTGCCTGTCCTCCCCCATAGCGGTGGGGGAAACCCTGCGCGCGCTGCGTGCAATCACGGCCGCCGAGGACAAGCTCGGCTGGCAGGCCACCGAACAGGCCATCGAGGTTTTTCGCGCCTCCGAAGACATGAGCGAGGGCATCAGCGCATTCTTCGAAAAGCGCCCGCCCCAGTGGCGCGGCCGCTGACCGTCCAACAGCGCCGCGGTGGAACGCCCCGGGGCCATGGCCGGCAAACGAGCGGGAAAGGTCCCGTCGTGGACCGGCGTCAGATCCAAGATCGCCGTGACGAAACTGGGTTCGCCGTGTCCACGCACGTGTCTCCACTTGTGCTCGTCCACGCCGATTATGCGGACCCCGTCGATAGGCTGGAGAGCCGAAAACGAGTAGACAATAGGGGCGGGCGCAGCATCTCGACGGCGTCCGTTCGCGTCACTGCTGTTCGCTCATCAGGGTTTTGACGCATAAAGTTCACCAGCGCCAGCAACATGTTCGGCTCGGACACCATGTAGTACGCGAGCACGACCAGTTCTCCTTTCTGATCCTGTCCGACACACGTGTCGTCAAGGACGGCGTCGTGATGGCTCAGACGAATTATCGGGTTCGCGACCGACTTACCGACGTGGACGACATAGTCATCGGCAACGACGTCGTCGATGTCTTCCCATGGCAGAAAACTGTCTACAACCTGCACTCGACCGAACCGCCATTTCGCTACCGTCCTGTGAAGTCCGCTTTCGAAGATCGACATGGTCACAACATTGCGTAAGAGCACAAGCAGTAGCATTGCGGCCAACA
The DNA here is from genome assembly GCF_002091955.1 of Rhodococcus sp. 1168. Lineage (GTDB taxonomy): Bacteria > Actinomycetota > Actinomycetes > Mycobacteriales > Mycobacteriaceae > Rhodococcoides. Next base: position 167,532 of record NZ_MKKY01000036.1, read on the forward strand.
GAACGACGCCGGCTGCACCGGCGATCATTGCACCAGTACGACCGTCACGACCAGCAGGTAGAAGTGTCGAGCCTTGGCCAACGGCCCATGCGAAAACTGCCGCGAACCCGTAGGTCATCGCCCCAGCCAGAACAGTCAACATGGCTGCGTAGGCCAGTCTTTGCTGTCCGATCTCGACGCCTGTCCCGTAGAGGGGGTGATCACAGCCTCTCACGCGTCGAGAAAGTGACACGTACCGAATACCAGCTGTGCCCGACATGTGTGCAGCCATGATCACGAACACGATGGCGAGACCGACGAATCCGGCAGTGGCCAGCCAACTTCCGTTGGCAACTCCCTTGAACAACGCTACGAAAACCAGTATGGCGAACGCCGCAATGAACACTGCACTCGAGAAACCCGTCCACCGAATCCTCTGCGGCCACCGTGGAATCCACTGCAGCACTGGAAGATCTGTGCGAGGTTGCTGATAGTCCCTTTCAGAACCCATGTCAATCCCACAGATTCTGCATGACTTTGGAACCGCCCCAGGCAACGAGACCGCCCAGGGCAGCACCAACGCCAACGCCAATCGCAGTGCCCACGACAGGAATCGGGATGAACGTTCCCACTACTCCACCGGCGACCGACCCGACCAAATATCCACCGGCCGCCGCGGCTCCTTCCGTCACGATCGCCGCGGTCGGACTCATCCCTCCGGCGATATCATTGTGAATCGCTGGTATGACTCCAAGAACTGCCCCCGCGGGGCCAAATCCCTTCCCGGTCAGTTTGCCCACATCGTCGACCGAGCTCACCGCCGCACTGGTCAACCCCTTCCCAGTCACGTCAGTCATCACACCAACTGTCGCTGAAGCGAAGGTAGCTGGATAGTCGGGCTGCCACGAGAATCCACCGTCGACATCCTCTACGACACTCCCGTTGCTGCTCAGAAGTGCCAGGTCCTGCGCGATTGCAATGTGTACTGCCAGCCTCGACGAGACGCCTTCCGCGGCCGCTTCGGCTTGCCGCAAAGCCTCGAGCAACTGTCGCGTCAATTCGGCCGCCTCCAACTGCAATGCCAATGCAGCATCTTCAAATGCCGGGCCCGTAATTACTGCACACAGTGCGATCATTTTGTCTGCGCTTACCATGCCGGAAGCTTCGACATCGAAGCATCGCGTTGTAGCGTCAGACACCACCTCAACGACGCGGTTCCGAACACCGTCGACAATTCCACCGGACCCAGTGAGTTCATCGGCAACGGATTGAAGGAGTTCCGCTACCGAACTCACCAGAGAGCACTCGCCAACTACTCTCTCGGCTGCGGCAATAGCTGCTTCACCATGCCAGGTATCGGCAAGTGCATTCTGCTCCTGCAGAACACCCGCACGCTGAGAGTCCAAGGCAAAAGCAATTCCGCCCAACTGCCGTCCGGCGTTGATCAGCGACGCCGGACTCCAACCCGAAACTTCGGCAACCGTTGGCGTCATCGACCGGTATCCATCGATTGCAACTTCGAAACGAAGTCAACTTCCGTCGTGTCGTAGGTCCCGGCGACGCCTCTGGCCACACGCGCCACTGCCTCCATACGTCCCGATAGCCCGAGGACGGCGGTGGCTGTCACACCAGATGCTGCTGCAACCGTGGCTTGGAAACCGGTGCCAGGAAGCGCACACTCAACTTCAGCGAACGGTGCTAGTACGTTCTGGCTCTCGAGCGCTGCGCTTGCGCTGCTGAGATATGCAGCGAACATGCGCAAAATTTCAGTATCGACCTTCAACGATTCTCCCCAATCGTGATCCCGAAAGGCACTCTAGCTCGAGTACAAACGTTCGCAACGAAAGCGACGAACTACCCCGCACATAGGGTCGCAGGGTACTTGAATGAGAGACGATCTCGATGACGCTGTTCAAAACGCGACTTTCGCAGTGTTCAGCAGTTGCGAGACCGCCACATGATGCCGATCAGCGCACCCCCGACCATAGTTCGCGCGTCGTCGCCCTGGGATCGTCGACGACGCCGGACTGCTCACCGAACATCATGACCGAACGCTCGCTACCGTAAGGAGTCCACCCCGGAGTGCCGTCGCGCACGAAATCGACCCAGGCTCTGTGCATTTCGCCGGCCAGATTCTGCGGTGGGCCGGTTCCGGTGATTCGTTCGCTTCGCTCCAGCGCGTCGAACACGAAACCGATCTCCAAGGCATGGCACGCGCCGAGGTTGCCGTCGTACAGCGTTGACCGCCAAGTGAATTCGTAGACGAATGCCTGCCCGCCTCTGGCCTCGACGACTCGTAACGCCGGCAATCGGAAGAACCAGTCGGTCATCACCGCGATGAGAAGCTCACCCGGAGATGCGTTGGGTGACTGCGCGGCATACTCGGCAAGCGCGGCATCGACGTCGGCGCCATACGCGCGGAGCGCGAGGCGCAGGCGGGCTTCGTCGACGTACTGGGTCACCCCGGCTGGAACGAGGAAGAACGCGAACTCCTCACTGGTAGTTCCGATGAGTAGGTCGACGTCGGCACCGGCGCCTTCCACGATTCGCGTATACGGCAACTCTGGAACGATATCCCCGTCGATGTAGGGCTCGAACGGCATTGCGTTGAAAGCGAGTTCGCCCCACGCACCGGTAGGCGCCTCGGCAGTGATGCGGTCACCGAGGTCTCGTTGCGCATCCACGAGAGTGTCGACGGGGACCGAACCGAACCCCTCGACATCGGCGCTCACCCCTACCGCGTGGGCCAGCGCAGTAGAAACTTTGACTGCCGTTGCTTCGGAGATGACGTGATGACCGGCGCCGCTCTGCAGGATCGCCCGGCAAAACAACCCTTCCGCGCGCGGCATCGACAACAGCGTCCCGATGCTCATTGCTCCGGCGGACTCCCCCGCGACAGTCACTTTCCCCGGATCGCCCCCGAACACTCCGATGTTCTCACGTACCCACTCCAGCGCTGCGACCTGGTCGAGCAGCCCTCGGTTTGCCGGCGCACCCTCGATCCGTGCGAAACCGTCGGCTCCGAGTCGATAGTTGATGACGACAGCGACGATCCCGTCGCGGGCGAAGGCGCTGCCGTCGTAGATCGGTACTGCATTGCTGCCGTTGACGAATGCGCCACCGTGGATCCACACGAAGACCGGCAAATGGGTCTCGGCAATATCCGGCGTCCAGATATTGAGGTTGAGGCACTCTTCGCCCGGCACCACCGGCTCACTGAGAATAGTGCTGGTCGGCGGCCGATAGCCGATCTTCGGTGCCGTCGCGCCGTAAGCAACTGCATCACGAACGCCCGCCCACCTCGGCGGAGGCGTGGGTGCCGCGAAGCGGTTCGGCCCGAAGGGTGCTTCCGCGTAGGGAATTCCGAGGAACGACGTGACAGCGCCGACGCGTTGTCCGCGCAACCGGCCCTGAGCGATCTCGACAGTGACATCCATCCCTCATTGGTACCCGAACAAGTGGGCATGGTGTTCCGGTTGCGCGGTTTTCAGGCGGGATCCCGACTCGTGGTTCGTCTCGGTGGAACACCATGCCCACGCCGGTCGCCCAAAGCTCACCCCCGGCGGACGGCCTCGACGACCACGTCGTGAATCGGGGTACGGCGGCCGTCGGGTGCCGTCGATTCTCGGTGTGATTCGGTAGCGGCGACGACCTCCCACAGGACAGGGTCGAGGCGCGCCGTGATGCCGGCGGCAGTCGCAGAGGCCGACGCGGGTGGATTTTCGTCACCATGACAGGGAACTCGAAGATCCGCTTGGCGTAACGCTCGATCTCGGGAGTCAGACCCGCGCGCGGTAAACCTGCCCCCACCAACGTAATCGGCAACTCACGCAGGAACGAGCCCGAAGGACTGCAGCACTGCGGCTGCGCGAGTGGCAGCCTCGCCCCACCGTGAGCGCGGCGACAGTCCGAGTAGGGCTCCACGCAATTCGAACGTGAGTTGACGGCGAAACGCGTCGTCTTCGCGTTTGCTCACCTCGATATCGATGATCACCCAGTTCCGCGCACGCGCCCTCTCCACGCAATCGCGCAACAGTGCCGTCTTGCCAACCCCGCGTAGCCCGACCACGAGCATCGAACGCATGGATCGTTGCCGCTCCAGCCCGGTAAGCAGCGCGTCGAACAAGCTTTGTTGTTCGGTTCGACCGATCAACGCCCGTGGTCTTGCCCCCGCGCCAGGCGTGTACGGATTGCTTGTCCCCACTATGACGACGCCCCTAGAAGTCCCCACCAACACACAGCGCACCCCGCTCCTCGCGGAACGGGGTGCGCTTGTTCTCAATCTGCTGTTGCTACTTGCCCGACTCCGCGGCGCGAAGGTCTTTGCGCAGAATCTTGCCTGCCGCGGACTTCGGCACAATATCGATGAATTCGACCTTGCGCACCTTCTTGTGCGGCGAGACACGCTCGGCGACGAAGGCCATCACGGCGTCCGCGTCGATCTTCGCATCGGCCTGCAGCACGATGAATGCCTTCGGAACCTCTTCGCCTGCTTCGTCGATGACTCCGATGACGGCCGCGTCGGCGATATCCGGGTGCGTCAGCAGTAGCGCTTCCAGCTCTGCGGGCGGCACCTGATAGCCCTTGTATTTGATCAGTTCCTTCAGGCGATCGACGATGTACACCACGCCCTCGGCATCGACGACGGCGATGTCGCCGGTGTGCAGATAGCCGTCGGCGTCGAGTGTTTCAGCTGTCGCCTCGGGGTTGTTGAGGTAACCGACCATTACGTTCGGGCCCTTGACCCACAGCTCGCCGGGCTCCGAGCGCCCCTCGGTCGGAAGAGCGATCTCTTCGAGCGTCCCCGGGTCGACGATCTTGTTGACGGTGTTCGCCAGCGGCAGCCCGACCGAGCTCAGCGGCATGTCGTCGCGGTCGAATGGGATGGCATGGCTGACGGGGCTGAGTTCGCTCATCCCGTAGCCCTGACGAACCCGTGTGTTCAGACGCTTGGCGACGGCCTTGCCGAGCTCCTCGTCGAGCGGGGCAGCACCGGAGAAGATGGTGTGCACGCTGGAGAGGTCGTACTGGTCCACCATCGGGTGCTTGGCCAACGCCACGGCAACGGGAGGTGCGATGAAGAGGTAGGTGAGCTTGTTGTCCTGGATGATGCGCAAGAATTCGACGAGGTCGAATTTCGGCATTGTGACCAGGCGCGCACGTAGCTTCAACGCGATGTTGAGCAGAACGGTCAGCCCGTAGATGTGGAAGAACGGCAGCAACGCGAGGATCGCGTCGTCGGTGTCGATACCGACGCGAGGTTCCATCTGGGCAACGTTCGCCACGAGGTTGCGGTGCGTCAGAATCACGCCCTTCGGGACACCGGTCGTGCCCGAGGAGTACGGCAGCACGGCGATATGTGTCGACGGATCGAACGACACCTCCGGCGCGGGCGCACCCTGCGTCAGCAGGTCCCGCAGACTGGGGTGGCCCTCTGCACCGTCGAGAACGATGATGTGATCGTCTGCCATACCGACCTTCTCGGCTGCGACCTTGGCCTGTGGGTACAGCGGTGAGACGGTGAAGAGGAACTTCGCGCCGGAGCCGGTGAGCTGCTTGGCGATGTCCTCGGCCGTGTAGAGCGCGTTGATCGTCGTTGCGGTACCACCGGCGCGCAGAATGCCGTGCAGTACCGAGGCGAAGGCAGGGACGTTCGGCGAGTGCAGCGCTACGACGTCACCGAGTTCGAGACCGCGGGCCGCGAGGGCTCCTGCTATGCCGTCGATCTGCCCGATGAGTGCCTTGTAGGTGGTAACTGCTCCAGAGCTACCGTCGACGAGCGCAGGCTTGTCGAGATCAGCCTCCGCGATGGACCCGAACAGATAGTCGTAGACACTGAGGTTCGGGATCTCGACATCGGGAAAGGGGCTGTTGAAGCTCATGGCTCTCCTTCGAACACGCTTACGGCAGACTCCCGAAATCCTACAGTGAACCCCGTCACAATGGGCGATAGGCCTGTTGGAAACCGGTTGTCGGCCACGCCGATCAGTCGTCGATGAGATGCTCGAACGCCGCGAGATTGGTCAACGGTTCTCCGCGCGAAACACGCCATGCCCATTCACGTTTGATGGATTCGGCGAAACCGAGTTCGAGTAGAACATTGAAGTCACCGTCGGCCGCCTCGAGAACCTGGCCCAGCACCCGGTCGATCTCGTCCCCGGTCACCGCGTGCAACGACATTCCACCGACGAGGTAGATGTCGCCTACTTTGTCGATCGTGTAGTGCACTCCGTACATTCTGCGGTTGCGTCGGAGGAGGTACTTGTAGACCCCTTCGAAGTTCTCGTCGGGCTTGCGGCACACGAATGCCTCGATGCGAACACCGTGCCGACCGACCGTGAGCATCGTCGTGGTTTTGAGCTTCCGCTCACCCGGCAACTCGACGATGAAGGAACTGTCGTTCTTGCGTTGATAATCGAGTCCGCGCTCGGTCAACACCTCGTCGATGAGAGTGATCGTGTCGCTCATGCCGTGACGGCTCCTGTTCGTCGTAGTTTCCAGAGTCCCCGAGATCGGCGCGGCGAGAATTCACTCGTCGCTTCGTGCCGATCGAAGTGGAACTTGGCGGCCCGGTAGCTTTCCATGAGGCCTTCGGCGGTGCGCTCCCACGAGAAGTCCGCAGCGTGAATCGGGGCGGCAGATGCCATGCGCGCGAGGGCAGTACGGTCGCGCAGCATGCTTCCCAACGCAGTGGCCCAGTCCTCGGTGCGGTGCCCCTGCACCAACACACCTGTCTCGCCCGATCGGACCGCGACTCCGAGACCGCCTACATCGGCGGCAATCACCGGGGTTCCGCATGCTTGCGCTTCGATGGCAACCAGTCCAAAGGACTCGTTGTAACTCGGAACGGCTACCACATCAGCGGCGCGATAGATCTGCGCGAGCTTCTCCGAGCGCTGTGGCGGCAGAAACGTCACCCGAGCCGAAATACCCAGTGCTGCCGCCAGTTCGATGAGACTGTCGGGCCGGTCCAGACCGCTACCCGACGGCCCACCGACCACGAGGATCCGAAGCGGCACACTCGGGTCACGTGAGAGGAGCTCGGCAGCGGCCCGGAGCAATACATCGGGTGCCTTGAGCGGTTGAATCCTGCCGACGAACGCGACGACCGTCTCACTCGGGTCTATTCCGAACTCCGCGCGGGCTGCTTTCTTCTCACCTGGTCGGTACCTGCTCAGATCGGCACCGGGCGCAACGACGTCGATCGAATCCGGTGACGCCCCGTAGATATCGATGAGCTGCTGGGCCTCTCCCGAGGTGTTGGCGATCAACCGATCCGCCTCGGCCACGACCTGTTGTTCACCGATCTGTCGGGCTGCTGGTTCCGGGGAGTCACCCGCGGCCATCGATGCATTCTTGACGGCGGCGAGCGTATGAGCGGTGTGCACCAACGGCACACCCCATCGATCGCGGGCAAGCCAACCGACTTGCCCGGATAGCCAATAGTGGGAATGGACGAGGTCGTAGTATCCGACGTCGTGACGCGCTTCTTCGCGAAGGACACCTGCCGCGAATGCGCACAACTGCGTCGGTAGATCCTGCTTGTCCAGGCCCTCGAACGGCCCTGCCACGATGTTGCGCACCAGGACACCTGGTGCTGCCTCGGTGACCGGTTCGTCGGCCGAGGACGTCGCCCGGGTGAAAATCTCCACCTCGACGCCGCGCTTGGCCAGCTCTTCAGCGCTCTGAAGCACATAGACATTCATGCCACCGGCATCACCCATGCCGGGTTGTGCCAGTGGAGAGGTATGCAGAGACAGCACCGCAACCCGGTTCAACTGGCGACCACTCACCGTTCCAGTTTGCATTCCCCCACAGTACGGACGTTCACAGCCCCTCGATGAAGGCCCCGACCTCCGCCACGAAACGAGCAGGGTCGGTGACGAACGGACCGTGGTCGACACCCTCCCAGTACGACTCGGTGACCTGCGGGATCAACGACGCTGCGTGCCGTCCGGACGAGACGTCGACGACCGTATCGGCGGTTCCGTGCAGGACGAGGGCGGGCACCTCGAGGCTGCTCAGGAGATCATCGTGGGAGGCCGTCCGGTCGAACAACGCAGCTCGGACGCGAGGGGGTGTCGCGAGAGTGAGCCCGAAGAGTTGCTGCGCCTGCGCGCCCTTCCCCTCGACCGGACCGGTGAGTGCATTTCCGAAGCTACCGAGTGCACGAATGGCGACGCTCGGCACCTCCGACATGGCATCGGGGATCGCCGCGCGCATCGAACTCCCGACTTTTCCGCCGGCTTCCCCTCGGCCGATACCGGTGATCGCGCCCACGAGTACGACGCCCGCTGCCGCCGCGCTCCCGTGCTCGGCGAGATAGTCGCAGATCACCAGACCACCGTAGGACCAGCCGAGTAGAACTGCATTCGCTTCTATTGCCTCTGCGGTGAGGACTGCGTGGACGTCGCCAGCCCAATTGAGGGGGTCCGCGTACCCGTCGGCAGGCGCGTCCGAGTACCCGTGTCCACGCAGATCCACGGCAATCAACCGGTAGGAGTCGGCCAACCCGTTCAGCACGCCCTCACCCCAGCACACCGAGGACTGCGCCCATCCGTGCAGCAATACCAACGGTCGAGCGGCAGGATCACCCGAAACTCGGTAGACGATGCTGGTGCCGTCGATGCTGGATGCCTGCCGAACTTCGCTCGTTGCCATGGTGCCATTGTCGCCGAGACCTGCTCTCGACTCGCCAGCGGCCCGATACCGATCAGGCTGCGGCCCGACGCATGGAGGCGAGCGGATCGGAGTACACAGAACTGAGCGAGACCACCGCTGCCGCGAACTCTTGTACCTTGCTCCCGAAGCCGGTAATGCGAATATCCCTGCGCGGCAACGTCGATGATCGTGCGAACGCCGCTGCGACGTGTGGGATTCCGGCGGGATACTCGGTGAACGCCTGGCCACCGAGCATGACGCGATCCGGGTTGAACAGATCGCGCAACAGACCGACGGTCTTTCCGAGTGCCTGCGCTCGCTCGGTCAGCACCTCCTGCGCTCCGAGCGATCCGTTCTGCGCGAGCTGATGCAGCGCCGCAACCGACCGGCGCGGATCGTCCGCCGTCAACACACCTCGCTCGACCGCCGCGGCCACGACCGCTCGGTCGCTGACGGTGGCTTCGAGGCATCCGCGACTGCCACAGAAGCACTGCGCATTCGATCCGGTCGGCACATGCGCGATCGATCCCGGGCCGGTCGACGGAGTGTGGACGCGTCCGTCGATGGTCAGCGCGATTCCGGCGGTTTCACGGGCGTAGAAGTACAGGCTCGTTCCGGCCGTGACCTCGTCGGTCCGCACCGGCGCCAGCAACAGCTCCGACGCGGCCATGGCTTCGACGTGCCCTGACACGGACACCGGAAGCCCCAGTCCCCCACCGACGACCGTCCCGACCTGAGCCCCTTCCCACCCCAGTCGTGGATGGTCGACCGAGCCGGTTGCCGTATCGACGCGACCACCCACTGCAACTCCCACCCAGAGCGGGGTGCGGCGATGCCACCGCGCAACGAAGGCACCTGCGCTACGGGTGATGGAGGCAAGTGCAGACGGTGCCGACCCTGGAGGCGTCGGAATCTCGACAGCGCCGAGAATGCGACCACGCAAGTCGCTGATGACGACCTTGGTGACCACGGCACCGATGTGAATCCCGATGGTGGCGTACGACTCGTGGTTGATCTCGAACGGTATCCGCGGACGTCCGACGGCACCGGAGGCGGTGAGGTCTGCTCGCTCACGAAGAAGTCCGACGCCGAGCAGTGCGGATACTTGACGGTTGACGGTTGCGATGCTCAAGCCTGTTGCACGAGCAGCACTATCACGTGAAATCGGGCCTTCCGTGGAAGCGACACGAAGGACCGATGCAGCAGGGTTGTCCGCGATCCTAAGATCCGGAGCGACCACCTGCACACCTGCCCTCGGCGGTGCGGACGATGCCGCGAGCGTGGGAGTGGATCGAGCGTTGCGCCGCAATGGAATCGGCGTCGTAGTAGGCAAAATGGCGATAGACACAGTGTTCGGTCCTCAGCAATGACCCCGTCTTCGCGAGACAGGTGGTGCATGAAACTCGAGGCAGAAGACGCGCAACACGACGCGATTCAGCCAGGCGAGTGCGGAAACTAGCGGCAGGTTCCGAGACCGGGACAACACAGTTCCCTGGGAAGTGGCAGCCGAGACCCCAGGGCGACGGTCACATAGGTGACCCGCAACGCGTGGGTGAGGCTTGCGGACATGGGGGTAAAATTAGCACTGCACGGTCATTTCACCAATCCCGGGTCCGGTATGCAGGCGAAATCGGCGTCTAGGATCGATGCATGACATTGTCCGAAAACATTTCGCCCGACGCTCGCATTGCCGTCGTCACCGGCGCAAGCTCAGGAATCGGCGAAGCCACTGCTCGCCAGCTCGCCACCCAGGGGTACCACGTCGTCATCGGGGCACGTCGACTCGATCGACTCGAAGCGGTTGCCGCCGAAATCGGCGGCACTGCACTGGAACTCGATGTGACGGACGAGGATTCGGTGGCCGCGTTCACGGCAGTGATCCCCAGGGTTCACGTGCTGATCAACAATGCCGGCGGTGCCAAAGGACTGGCACCTGTCATCGACGCCGATCTCGAGGACTGGCGCTGGATGTGGGAGACCAATGTTCTGGGGACCCTGCGCATCACCAAGGCGCTGCTGCCCAAGTTGATCGAATCAGGCGACGGGCTCGTGGTGACCATCACCTCGGTTGCAGCCTTCGAGGCTTACGACAACGGGTCGGGATACACCTCGGCCAAACACGCACAGGCGGTGCTGCATCGCACCCTGCGCGGCGAATTGCTGGGCCAACCCGTCCGGCTCACCGAGGTCGCGCCGGGTGCCGTCGAGACCGAGTTTTCGCTGGTGCGATTCGATGGCGACGAGGCCAAGGCCGGCGCGGTGTACCAGGGGATCACCCCTCTCGTTGCGCAGGACATCGCCGAGGTGATCGGCTTCGTGGCGTCGCGTCCCTCGCATGTGAATCTGGACCAGATCATCATCAAGCCACGTGATCAGGCGGGTCCAGGGCGCTTTTCCCGCACGTAGCCCTTCCGTAGCCGGGTCCGGTAACTAGTTTGCCGGGACCGGCGCCGGAGTCGCTGCTCCAACGGGCAGCTCGGACATCGACTGCCACGTCGGCCAGTCGATCGCCCAGTCGTACAGGTCTCCGTCCGCGGCGGAGAGGTCGATGCGCGTACCGGTGACCTCCACCGGGTCGCCGTACAACGCGGTAGCGAAATACTGCTGAGCATCGGCGTCCGAGAGGTTGATGCAGCCGTTGGTGACGTTGGATGCGCCCTGAACTCCAGTGGTCAGCGGATTGGCGTGGATGAACTCGCCGTTGTTCGAGATTCGCACTGCCCAGCGTTCGCGCACATTCTCGTAGAACGGCGGGTTCGACATGAGGAAATCCTCGTGCTTCTCGGTCACCACATGGATACCGCTGCGCGTCACATTGCGTTCTTCGTCGCCCTCGCCGTAGCTGACGGGGATGTCCATGACGGTCTGGCCGTCACGGACGACCTGCATACGGTGACTGGTGGCATCGGCTTTCACCACCTGACTGCGCCCGACAGCGAAGTCGATGGACACATCGTCGGCGCCGTACGCGCCGTCGCCGTAATCCAAGCCGTACAGTTTCGCCTCGACCGATACCGCGGTACCGGGAGCCCAGTAGTTCGTCGGACGCCAGTGCACACGCGAACCGTTGTCATCGGGAAACCAGGCCCAGGCACCGGGCGTCGGCGGGTCGGTGGTGACCGTCAGAGCCTTCTCGACCGCCGCCTTGTTCTCGATCGCCGAATCGAACTTCAGAATGATCGGTGCCGCGATGCCCACCTCTTGGCCGTCACCGATGTTGGTGCTGACCGAGGTACGGCTGTCCGGCTCGACCGTGGTGAAGCTTGCCTCGACTGCGACGGACTTACCGTCGGTGCCGACTGCAGTGCCCGCCCAGCTGTAGGTGACGCCGTAGCCGAGAGGCTCGGTGACGGCATACGACGCCTTGTCCGGCGCGAGGGCACCCTGGACTAGTTTGCCGTCCACGTTGGTGAGCGAGACATCGCCCAGTGTCCCGTTCTTCACCGACACCGAGATCGGCGCGATAGGACTGACATCCTCGGCGCCGTCGGCGGGAGTCGAGGACACCTCGGCGACGGGAGCCGCCTCGGCCGCCGGCGCTCCGTTGGAGGAGCCCGCGTCGTTGCCGCCGATGGTGCAGCCCGAAACCAACGCCGCCAATGCCGCGAAAACCGTGATCAACCACAGCAATCGCGTTCGATTTGTCCGTTCTACCTGCGTATGCACGCTTTCCAACGTACCCGCGGCAATCGCCGTCAGGCCTATCCGAGCCGCCGATGCGGGCAGATTCACATCGAATTCACTTCGGCACGAACCGTCAGTCGAGCTTCTTGGTCCTCAGCTCGTGCCCATTCGATGTCAGGCAACGTCCGGTGTCGAGGTTCCAGTCCCACCCGTGCAAATTGCAGGTCAGCTTGTTGCCCTCGACGATTCCGAACTTCGACAGATCCGCCTTCAGGTGTGGGCAACGACGCTGGATCTCGTAGCCGTCCTTGACGATCGTCGCGGTGTCGTCGTGCGCTTCGGCGAACCAGCCGTCCGCGTACGCAATGCGCTCGTCCGTCAAACATTTGAAGAATGTGTACAGGAACTCGTTGTATCCGCCGACTCGGCGGGCCCGGAAGCGTGTGGACAGGAAGATCGAGTTGACCCAATCGGGTTCCTCGTCCCGAACGGCTGTGCGAACCAGCTCGGGCGCGATCGTGAAGCTGTAGCGGAACCGTTCCTTCGCGATCGGCTCACGCACGATCCGTTTGGGAAAATCGAGTACGACGGTTTCTTCGCCGAGCATCATCGCAACCGGGTAGCCGATGCCATCGCAAATCTGATCGGACTGAATCATGATCGGTTCGAACAAGGCGCGAAGCGGCTCGAGCAACAGCTCACCCTCGGCCGGAGCCCACGCAGCTTTCTCCGCGGCGATGACCCCAGCTTGACGCTGGGCATACGCCTCGATGTAGTCGGCCTTGCCGGTGGTGAAGATCGCCTCGACCTCCTCGACCGGAATCGGATGCTCGTGCGCGAGCAGCTCACTGCCTTCGAAGGTCGAGGTGGTTCCCGGCATCATCAACAGACCCTTGTCATGGCCGTTGCGACGCATCTGGTCGAGGAAGACCATCTGGTCCGGGAAGATGTTCGAAGGATCTTCGTAGACGTCGTTGAGGAACCGCAATTCGTCGTCGAGGAAGCACGGCGGCCCAGCGGACGGAATGACCCAGGTGGCGTCGATCTGCTCGATGTACTGACGCGCACGGTCCATCTGACGCTGACGCTTCTGTTCACCGAACGTTCGCTTCGCGCGCTCGACCATGTCGTAGACCATCGGGTACCAGATGGCCCCGGAGTACTGCAGCATGTGCACGTCCACGTGCCCGAACTGCTCGGTGAGGACATCGAGGTCGACCGGCCGAGCGTCGTTCATGTTGAAAGCGACGGTCTTACCGTCGGACACCACGAGTCCCGAGTCGCCGATCGGGCCGTCCGCGGGTGCGCGGAGCGCGATGATCATGATGTCCAGCTCGCCCTTGGGGCCGGACACCGTGTGCTTCACCGACGTGGTGGTCTCGAAGAATTTGTGGAAGCCGAGCTTCTCGAGCTCGTGCCGAAGGTCCGGGACCGGATAGTCCGGCAACAGTACGGTCGTGTCCTTGTTGACGTGCTCGGCCAGGTTCTTCGGGTCGAAGTGATCCTTGTGCAGATGCGAGACGTAGAGGTAGTCGCAATCGCCGAGAACGTCCCAGTCCAGCTGTGAGTTGTCGGGGAAAGGGAACCACGAGGTGAAGTAGGCGGGGTTCACCCACGGATCGCACAGAATGCTGCCGGCATCGGTCTGAATATGAAATCCGGCATGCCCGACGCTTGTGACCTGCAAAGAAATACTCCTTTTTCATGAGTGGTATCCACAGCCTGCACACTCGCAACTGCTGTAGATCAGAACTCCCATGTATCTGCTTCGATGGTAGGCCGAGTGATGCGCTCAGTTGAGCGAGCAACCGACCAAATCGCATTCGGGGACCAGTGTGATGCCGAACTCGGCTTCGACACCGTCACGAATGTGTGATGCGAATGCCATGACATCCGCTGTGCGTGCACCGCCCCGGTTGGTGACGGCCAGGACGTGTTTGGTCGACAGTGAGACGGTCCCTGCACCGAATTCACGGCCGTACCCGTGCGCGAAGCCTGCGTTCTGGATGAGCCAAGCAGCGTGCACCTTGATACCCGACGGGTCGGGGTACTGCGGCGCGCGCGCCGCCTTGGCCGGAACCTCGGTCATCACCGGATTGAGAAAAAACGATCCGACACTCCAGGTGTCATGGTCCGCGGCGTCGAGCACCATGCCCTTCTGCCCGCGCAGATCCAACACTGCTTCACGGACTTCCTTGGCAGGGACCGTGTCGCCGATGCTCACGCCGAGTCGATCGGCCAGGCCTGCATACCGGACCGGATCCGAGGATTCGGACCGACGAAGATTCATCGTGGTATCGACGATGACGTACCTGCTCGAGTGCTTGAACACCGATTGGCGATGTAATCCGAACCCACACCGATCCGGCATCCAGGTCGCTGTCTTACCGGTCTCACGGTCGTACACGGTCAAGCTCTCCAACACATCCGACGTCACCGTGCCGTACGCGCCGACGTTCTGCACAGGCGTCGCACCGGAAAGCCCTGGGATACCCGAGAGCGCTTCGAGTCCGGCCAATCCCTCGTCCAGCGAGGCGGCCACCACCGAATCCCACGACGTCCCCGCAGCCACCCAGAGCGACTCACCGTCGATCCGCATCCCCTGCGTCTCGACCTTGACGACCAGGCCGTCGAAGCCGTCGTCGCCGACCACGAGGTTCGATCCTCCGCCGACGAGGAGCACTGGCGTCCCCGATGCATCAGCATCCTGGACCAGGGAGACAAGCTCGTCACTGTTGGCGGCGACGGCGAACTCGCGGGCCGGGCCGCCGACACGCATCGTGGTGAGCTCGGAAATTGCAGTGGGCACGGGAACCCAGGGTACCGGTCTCACATGGCAGTCCGAGCCACCCGGTAATCTCCGCGTATGCCTCGCCCCATCGCGCACAGCGCGTCTGTTCCCGCACCCGTCGACAAGGTGCACGCCGCGCTCGTGTCCGAGCAGTACTGGAAAGACCGTATCGAGGAGATCGGCGGCCCCAGCGCACGCCTGGTCAGCGTGCATGCGATCAACGGGACGATCAGCGTCGTCATGTCCCAATCCATCCCGGAAGAGGAACTGCCCGCTGCCGTCACAGCTTTCAAGAAGGGCCCGCTCGTCATCGAGCGCACCGAATCGTGGGGCCCACTCGGTGGAAACCGTGCCGAGGGGAAATTCGGCGCCACGGTCGAAGGTGCTCCCGCCTCGGTCTCCGGAGCCACGCTGCTCGAGGGAAGCGCCGAGGCTTCGACCATGTCGTTGTCCGGCACCACTGAGGTGAAAGTTCCGATCTTCGGCGGAAAGATCGAAGCCATGATCAGCGAGCAGGTCCTCTCGCTCATCGACAACGAGCACGGATTCACCGCGAAATGGATCGCCGAAAATCTGAGCTGACCGGACATACCGGCGGGTAGGCACCCTGGCCAGGCCCGCCGACGTAGCCGGTACCCTGTTGCACTATGGCTCGCCGCATGAACTACTCAGCCCGGTTCACCCACTCCACCGAGCAGGTGTACGCCGCGTTGTCCAGCCGCGATCACTGGGACGCTCGTATCGAGGAGATGAAAAAGTACTCCCACAACGAGCTGAAAAGCTTCGAGGTAGGAGACGGGGGAATCGACGTCGTGATGCACCACATCATTCCGCGGACCGAACTACCGGACATCGCGCAGACAGTCCTCAAAAAAGACATGATCATCACCCGGAACGTGCACTTCGATCCATTCGGCGAGACCACATCGGGCAAATACGATGCCTCCATCCCGGCCGGCCCCGGCAGCCTGAAAGGTTCCACCTCCCTGTTCGCGACCGAAGCCGGATCAACCCTTCGAACCTCCTCGGAAGCAAAAGTCTTCCTGCCGTTCATCGGTAGCAAACTCGAGCAGCTCATGCTGGTCAACCTCATCGACCTGTGGCGCGGTGAGGGCGAAGTGACAGCCGACTGGCTTGCGCAGAACTCCTGACCACCCCAGCCGTTCCGCAGGCTCCACTCCTGCCTCTCATGGTCGTTCCGCAGGCTCCACTCCTGCCTCTCATGGTCGTTCCGCAGGCTCCACTCCTGAAGGCGTCATAACCAGAGGCACTACCGGAATCAACCGACTCCGTCGCAGCGATCGGTGGCTCACCCACAGTGTGGCCGTGCGGCACACGCTCATCGAGGCATCCGATCCGCTCGTCGTCGATCTCGGCTACGGAGCGCGACCGGACACCACTCTGGAGATGGCCCGACGGCTACGAACGATCCGGCCCGATCTGCGCGTCACCGGACTCGAAATCGACCCCGCTCGCGTGGTGGACTCGGTCGAGGGCGTGAATTTCGCCCGCGGCGGCTTCGAAATGGCCGGACTCCGCCCGAACCTCGTTCGCGCATTCAACGTGCTTCGGCAGTATCCAGAAGAAGCTGTGCCCGAAGCCTGGTCGCGCATTCTGTCCGGTCTCGCGCCCAACGGACTGCTCGTCGACGGCACCTGCGACGAGCTGGGGCGACGCTGCGCATGGGTCCTGCTCGACGCGCACGGACCGATCTCGCTGACCCTCGCATGGGATCCGTTCACCGTGGCCATGCCCTCGGATATCGCCGAACGGTTACCCAAAGTGCTCATTCACCGCAATGTCCCAGGCGAACCCATTCACCGACTACTACAGGCCGCGGATCGCGCCTGGTCGACGGCAGCGCCGCTGGCACCGTTCGGCCCGCGAGTGCGGTGGCACGCCGCGCTGAGGCAGTTGGCCGGCAACGGAGTACCGACGGTGCCTCCTCGTCGACGGATGCGGGACAACATTCTGACTGTGCCATGGGACCTCGTGCGGCCCAACCACTTAGATGCAGGCGGAGAGAGCTAACTCGATGCGCTCGGAGACACGGTCGGATCCAGCAGTGGCTTCCTGATACAACGCTCCTGCGTCGACGCGACCGATGGCGACAGCGTCACCGACGACCTCGTCGAGGGTTATCTGGGAAATTCCGCCTCCCGCGAGGTCGAGGACCGTGCGGATCGGCGTGGTGAGCCGAAAGGTGCCCGTCGACTCGAATTCGTGGGGTTCGAGCTGCAGCCGATGAACGGCGAGGCGGGTGTCGGTGAGACGTAGGTCGGTAAAAGCTGATACGTGTACGAACTGCGGATGCAGGTGACCGAATCCGTGTAGTTCCGCCGCACTCTGATGCGAGATGACGGCATCGCCGCCGAACCACGCGCACCACATCGCGAACTGCTCGAGGTCGCTGCGAGGCCAATTGCTGAGTCGACAGAGGTTGCGCTCGACTCGCATCCAGTCACCGGCGACGAAGTTGGCGTGGAGCGCCGAGTGACCGAACCCGAGGCCTTCGGCCTGCTCGGTGGTGAAATATCCGTCCTGACTCGCCGCGAGACGGCGCAGTTCGGCGGCGCTTCCTTCTATCGTGCTCATGCACTAGACAGTACGTTAAGGTGTGTTGCAGGTCACAAAAACTGTCGCATGGCTTGTATCGAAGTTCTACTTCCAAGCCTCCGACGCGCCGCATCAGCCAGATTCACAGAGCTCTTTCAGATTCTTCGGGAAGACTGCTGCGAATGACACGAAGCAAAACTCCCCTGATCTTGGTGCTCGTTGCCGTCCTGGTGGTCGCGGCGCTGCTCGGCGGAGAACTGTTCTTTCGTCAGCAGATCAAATCTTGCCTGGCAAGCCAGCTCGAAAGTGAGATCGGCAGTCAAGTCGACGTCGGGCTCGGCTGGAAACCGATCCTGATCTCGTTGATCGACAAGCAGGTCTCCTCGGTGACTCTGGACAGCAACGACGCACGGTTCGGGCCCGCCGAAGGCATGACAGTCCACGCCGAGGTCAACGACGTGAACCTCCAGCAGAGCGCAGAGAGCAACGGCACGATCGGTTCGTCGAGCGCGGACATCGACTGGTCCACGGCAGGCATCGCGTCGACGCTGCAGTCGCAGGGCATCGGAGCGCTCGTCACCGGTGTCACGAGCGACGCAAGTGCTGGGACGTTGTCCTTCGCAGTCGGCGGGCTCGCCGAACTGACCGTCAAGCCGGTCGTCGCAGGCAGCAGTGTGGACGTTCAGACCGTCGGCGCGTCGATTTTGGGACTCGGAATCCCAACCGACCTGGTGAACAGCATCGTCGGGGTTCTGTCGGACAGCTTGCAGCAGTATCCACTCGACATGGCGCCGACCTCGTTGACCGTCACCGATTCCGGAATCCAACTGACCTTGCAGGGAGATCAGTACACCCTTCCGCCCGTTTCGGCGGACCGGACTCAGCAGACGCCCGAGGGCTGCTCCCTGATCGCCTGACCTGGGGCACGGGGTCGAAGCAGACCCCGCGCTACCTCGTCACTCGGCCGACTTCGCAAGATGTTCGACGCCCGGTCCGGTGACATCCGCAAGGGCCGAAGTTCGGCCGGTGAGAACGAGCATCAGTGATGCTGCTGGGCCTTGAACGATAGGTCCGCTACCGAACGTCCAGTCGAGGTCGGTGGCTTTCCAGTGCAGTGTGACGTCCGAGGTCGGAAATATGCCGCGCGAAGGTGCGCTCGTAATGAAGTCGAGCACCGCGACCTGACGTTCGTCGGTAATTCGATGCGCGATGTGCAGCGGACGACGAATGTCGTGGCCGTGCACGACAATGTCGGTGAGTGGCGCCATCGGGCCTTTACCCGGTGGGGTGAACCGACTGGCCGCATTTCGAAAAAGTAATTCGGGGAGGCGTGCGGAGTACCGTCGGCCCGCACGCCTGGCCGTGAGCCGATTTGCGCGGTGGAAATTTCCGCGCGCTCGCACCATCGTCAACCCGGACCTCCAGACCGGGGTGACCAACGGAACAACAAGGTGCGCGACAACGTCTTTCACTGTCCACTCGCTGCACAGCGACGGCGTTGCCCACTGTTCCGAACTCAGATCCCACACCGTTGCTGCCAAAGCACGACGCTCCTCCGCGATCGCGGAAAAGATTTCGTCATCGCTACTCATCTTCGGAGGATAAGCGGAAAGGTCCGAACAGTTACCGCAGTTCGACGAAGTTTCGAGAGATCAGGACTCAAAGACCGTCCAACACGGCTCGCGTCCCGGACAGACCCAATCGCGTTGCACCTGCTTCGATCATGGCCAACGCCGCTTCGGTCGTCCGGATTCCGCCGCTGGCTTTCACCCCGAGCCTGCCCCCTACGGTGGCGGCCATCAACTTCACCGCCTCGACACTCGCGCCTCCGGCGGGATGAAATCCCGTGGACGTCTTGACGAAACTGGCGCCTGCCCTCTCCGCCGCCACACAGGTTTCGACGATCGCTTCCTCCGGCAGTGCGGCCGATTCGATGATGACCTTCAGGATCGTCGACGGGCCGATGGCTTCACGAACGGTCAAGATGTCGGCGAGCACCGCGTTGTAATCTCCCTCGATCGCCGCACCTATGTCGATCACCATGTCGACTTCTCGGGCTCCCTGATCGACTGCCAGGCGCGCTTCCGCGCCCTTGACGAGGGAATGATGCTTGCCGGAAGGAAATCCGGCCACGGCGGCGGTCACCAGACCCTCGGCACGGATGGGCAGCATCGACGGCGAGACGCAGACCGCGAGCACGCCGAGGGCGCGGCCCTCGACGATCAGGGCCTCTACGTCTGCACGGGTCGCTTCCGGTTTGAGCAGCGTGTGGTCGACCATGCGGGCCAGTTCGGCGCGGGTGAGAGACATGGAAGCAAGCCAACCACAGCCCGACGGCCGAGGAGGACTCGCGCGCTGCGAGCACACTGGTGGACTCTGCCGTCCGGACCACCTGAGACAATCGAGAAATGAGTACCGCTGCTGTCGCCGACGACCGTCGCTACGTCCTGACACTCGGATGCCCCGACCGCACGGGCATCGTCGCCAAGATCTCGACATTCCTCGCCGACGTCGGTGGTTGGATCGTCGAGGCCGCGTACCACGCTGATCCGGACACCGACTGGTTCTTCACTCGGCAAGCAGTCCGTGCGTCTTCGGTCAATATGAGCATCGAAGAATTACGGGCCCGCTTCGAGTCCGTCGCCGCCGAGATCGGCCCGGAAACCGAATGGACACTTCATGATTCGGGCGAACGTAAGCGTGTCGTCATTCTGGTCAGCAAAGAAGCGCACTGCTTGCACGACCTGCTGGGGCGCGCGGCCGGCGGCGAGCTTCCTGCCGAGATCTCCGCAGTGATCGGCAACCACAAGTCTCTCGAGTCGGTTGCGACCGCGCACGGTGTCCGGTTCCATCACGTCCAATTCGCCAAGGACCCCGCTGAGCGCGGCCCTGCTTTCGACGAAGTCCGTGACCTCGTCGACTCGTACGATCCACATGCCGTCGTACTCGCTCGGTTCATGCAGGTACTACCCGAGGAACTGTGCGCTCATTGGTCGGGCCGTGCCCTCAACATCCATCACAGCTTCCTGCCGTCGTTCGTCGGCGCGCGTCCGTACCACCAGGCATTCGCACGCGGTGTGAAGCTGATCGGGGCAACCTGCCACTACGTGACCGCCGAGCTCGACGCAGGCCCGATCCTGGAGCAGGACGTCATCCGCGTCGACCACTCCGACGAGGTCGCGGACATGGTCCGACAGGGTCGCGACATCGAAAAACTGGTTCTGTCCCGTGGACTACGTTGGCACCTCGAGGACCGAGTCCTCGTTCACGGCAGGAAGACCGTCGTCTTCAGCTGAGGCGCCAGACATCAGAGAAGCCGCAGGCGCAATACCTCTTCATTGAACGCGTCGATCGCCTCGACGGAGCTCATGTGCCCGATTCGCGGTATCTCGATCAGCTTGCTGAGGTGATCGTGGCTCTCCAACGCCTTCGCCAGCTTGCGCGCTTGCACCGGTGGCGTCAGCCGATCCGCGGTACCGACCAACACGCTCGTCGGCACGCTCATGTTTGCCAACGCGTCGTGAATATCGAGTTCGGTCAACGCAGCTCCCCAGATGCCCCGCGTCCGAGGTTGGCACTCGATCACAATTTTTTCGCAGAAAGCGACCTCTGCCGGTGTCGCCCCCGGGGCCATCGAGACGTACTTGATGGCCTGTCGCGTCACCGGCGACGGCCGAAGTGGCACCGCCGACCCGAGTACGACGCGTGAAAGTGGCAACGGGACTCGACGAAAACGCTCCGGGAGTGGAATTACCGTTGTCTCGCGTACGAGACTGTCGGTGGCAGTGCTTGCGAGCAGTACGGCGCTGACGAGTCGGTCGACCTGCTTCGGGTAGCGGCCGGCCCACGCCATGATCGACATGCCACCCATACTGTGCCCGACCAGAACGGCTTTGTTGTCCTCGGTGACGGTGGCGGCCAGGACGTCCGCGAGGTCGTCGGCCAGGACGTCGGGCCCGAGCAATCTGGTGCCGACGTCGCTGCGACCGTGGCCGCGCTGGTCGTACACGATGACCGAATAGTTTTCGGCGAACGCGTTGATCTGCGGGATCCAGTAGTCCGCCGAACATGTCCACCCGTGACTGAAGACGATCGGTGGAGCATCCGGGTCGCCGTAGACGCGCACGTGAAGTTCTGCGCCGTCATCGGTGACGACTGGGACGATGCGGGGAACGCTTGTCGGCGTCCGCAGTAGGGCGTCCGGGGCCGCGTCGGTGGTCTTTGTGATCGAAGTGCGGGCTCGCCGCCGCACGAGGTAGACACCGATTCCTGCCGCGGCAGCCAATCCCCCGATGCCGAGGACGGCACCTTCTACAGCTCTACGTGAAACCACGAACCGAACTCCTTCGATATTGGTGACAGGACTGATCGATACGACGCAGCCGAGTGCTTTGCGTCGTATCGAATCTGTACGGGTCACACGCGTGCGCCAACGGTCCGGCCGTGCAGCAACGCCGTGGTGCAGCTACCAGCGCGGTCCGCGCTGAATGCTGTCCACCTTCGGCCGCACGTCGATCAGGTAGACGCACACTGCGACCACACCGATCAGGCCGATGAAGTTGATGGCTCCGAAAACGAAGATGACCAGCAACGCCACGATCAGGATTGCGAGCCACACAGGCTTGGTCAGCTTGTCCACCGCGGTGAAGGCGTCGGGCCGTTGCCTGACGGCGTGGAACACCGCGTAGGCAGCACCGCCGAGCGCGATGAAGCGAAGGACGAGAAGGATCCACGAAGTGAGACTGTCGACGGCTAACACGAGACCCATACTACGCAAAACGCCCCCCACACCGCTCGATGCAGGGGGCGTTCAGCGGTGAAAGTCAGCTAGTGGACTTCTTTGCAGGCACCTTCTTGGCGGGCGCTGCGGTCTGCTGGGCTGCGGTGGCAGGCGTGGGAGTCGAGGCCGACTCTGCCTTCTTCACCGGAGCGGCCTTCTTCAAGGGAGCATCCACGTTGCCGCGAGTCTTGGACTCGACCTTGCCAGCAGTTCCGCTGATTTTCTGCGAGGCGTCGGTGGCAGCTTCCTTGGCGTTGTCGCCGGCCTCGTCGATCTCGTCGGCCAGTTCTTCCGCGGTGTCGCGGACCTTGTCCGAGGCAATGCCTGCGAGTGCAGCGGCACGTTCACCGACGGCGCGCGTCTGCGAAGCAACGGTTCCCAGAGCTTGCTCGGTGAGATCGACGACGTCATTGGCTGCGGCGTTCGCACGGTCGAGGCCTTCTTCGACAGCCGGTGTGCGACGGATGCGCTCGACGGCCTCTTCGCCGCGCTCGGCGAGCGAGGTGTAAAGATCCGATGCGACCTTCAGGTATGCCTCGGCCACCTTGCGCAGCTCGTCCTGAGTGAAACGCTCACGCAGGTCAGCGATCTCGTCCGGAAGTTCGGCGGGCAGCTTTGCGAGGCGCTCACGAAGACCCTCTACGCCCTCGGACACATCTTCGGACAGGTCGGCAATCCGGGCCCGTGCGGTGTCGACACGCTCGGTGACCTCGGTGCCGCGGGACTCGGCGCGCGAACGAACCTGAGCTACGACGTCCGCGACGGCCTGGACAACCGCGTCGCCTGCGCCGACTGCGGCGTACAGCGGGGTCTGTATATCGAAGTTTTTGGGATCAGTCATGAGAAGACTCCTGTGTGGGTGATTCTGGGTCTGTTGACACATCTGGTTCGGGCGGCGACGACGGTTCTATCGAAGCTGCGTCGCTCGAATTACGCGCTTGTTCGTTTTCACGACGAAACGAGTCGTAGATTTCGATCAGCACGTGCTTTTGCCGTTCGGTGATCTCGGTGTCGCCGAGCAGCGTGTCTCGAACCGGACCGTGTGGACGTTCTTCCAAGAACCCGGCCCGTACGTACAGAGCTTCCGAGGACACGCGCAGACCCTTGGCGATCTGCGCGAGCACGTCGGCGGAGGGTTTACGAAGCCCGCGTTCGATCTGACTCAAATACGGATTGCTCACCCCCGCCCTCGAGGCGAGTTGCCGCAAGGACACCTGCGCGGCCTCGCGTTGCGAACGGATGTAACTGCCGATGTCCGATGCTGCTGTGGTCACGACACTGGCGACGAGATCACTCGCCTCCGCCACGACCTCCGTAGCTTCGGAGACCTTGGCGACTATCCCCTGATTGTCGGTCTGATCATCATTGCTGGGGGTCATGTTCACTACTCGTTCCTACATCGAAACTTGTGGTCTCGGCGTCGAGCCCAACCATACCGAGGAGTGCTAGCTTTTGCAAGCACTTAGCTAGCGCACGTGCCCAGGGGCACAATCGGCAGGTTCATCGCATCAGAAAATCAGATTCGACACCGCGTAGATGGCCAAACCTGCCAGCGCCCCGACAACGGTGCCGTTGATACGGATGAACTGGAGATCGCGACCCACTTGCAACTCGATCTTCGAACTCGCTTCTTCCGCATCCCAGCGGGCGACCGTGTCGGTGATGATCGTGGTGATCTCGTCGGCGTAGTTCGCAGCGATGTAACGCGCTCCGCCCAGTAGCCAGCCATCGACCTTGCCGCGGAGTTCGTCGTCGTCACGTAGACGCACACCCCAGCCGGCCGCATTCTCGCTGATCTTGCGTCGCAATGTGCTCGACGGGTCGTCCACCGACTCCATGATCAACCGCTTCGCGACCTTCCAGGTGGCGGATGCAAGCCCTGTGACCTCCGCGCGACCCATGATCTGCGACTTGAGCGATTCGGCCTTTTTGATCGTCACCGGATCATGCTGGAGATCGTGCGCATAGTCGACGAGGAACTTGTTGGCGGCCAGCCTCAGTTCGTGCTCCGGCGTCGACCTGACTTTCCAGGTGAACTCGACGAGTTCCTTGTATATCTTCTCCCCGAGCAGGGTGTCGACGAACTTCGGTGACCAGGTCGGAGAATCACGACTGACGACGCGCTCGATCGTCTCCTGACTTCCCAACGCCCACTGGTGAGCGCGCTCGGCGAGCATGTCGATCAACGGCAGCTGGCGATTCTCCTTGATGAGTTCGCCCAACACCCGACCGATCGGTGGACCCCATTCCGGGTCGGCGAGCCTACGCACGATGGTGTTGTCGATCACCTGTGTGATGTCGTCGTCGTTGAGCACTTCGACGACCCCGCGCAGCACCATCGCCGATTCGGCCGCGACCCTGTCCGCGTTCTCCGGCTGCGCCAACCAGGTCCCCAGGCGGAGCGGAATATGTGCCGAACCGATCTTTTCCGACACGACATCGGGCGCCAGGAAATTACTTCCGACGAACGAGCCGAGGCTGGCACCGAGCTGATCTTTCTTCTTCTTGATGATGGCCGTGTGTGGGATCGGAATACCCAACGGGTGCTTGAAGAGTGCGGTCACCGCGAACCAGTCCGCCAGCGCGCCGACCATTCCCGCCTCGGCCGCGGCCCGAACGTAGCCGACCCAATCGCCTGCTCCTCGCGACTCCTGCCATCTGCAGAACATATAGATCACGGTGGCGAATACCAGAAACCCCGTTGCGAGGCCCTTCATCTTGCGAAGGTCGCGACGCTTGGTCGCATCGTCGAAGTTCATCAGCTGCACCTCGCCATTGTGCCTGCGTTCGGCGAGCGCGGTTGTCCCGGACGCACCGATCCGCCCACACAGCTCGGTGCGGCAGGCATCGATACAGCCGGACGCCTAAGCTGAAGCGGGAAGAAAACGACGGGATACGGCGGATACACGTGGCGAGAAATACGACGACAGCGGCAAAAGTGAGCAGTCCGAAAGCAGCGGACGACAGCACACTCGAAGCAGAAGTCGACATCGAGAAAGCAGATACCGAGGCGGCAACGAAAGTAACGAAGCCGGACGGCAGAAAACGGCGGTGGCGCGATCACAAGATCGCCCGACGTGAAGAACTCGTCGACGGCACGTTGGCCGCAATTCGCTTGCGGGGCCGCGAGATCGGTATGGACGAGATCGCGTCGGAGATCGGGATCTCGAAGACGGTTCTCTATCGGTACTTCACCGACAAGAACGATCTGACCAACGCGACGATGACTCGTTACGTCGAGACGACACTGGCCCCGCGGATCTACAGGGCCATCTCGGAAGAACTCGACGAATATCATCTCACCCGGGCTGTCATCGCGGCATACGTCGAGACTGTCGCCACCGACCCCGAGGTCTACCTCTATGTGATGGCCAACAATGCCGGCACCAATCGTGACGTTGTCGCCGAGTCGGAGCGCATGATCGCCGAATTGCTGGCCACAGTCCTCGGCGAACGACTGCGTGCTCGCGAAATGGACTCCGGCGGCTCGGTGCCCTGGGCGTTTGCGATCGTCGGCGCCGTTCAGCTGGCTACGCACTGGTGGATCTCGAACAAGTCGATGTCGGCCGAGGACCTCATCGACTATCTCTGCATGATGATGTGGGGTGGAATCCACGGTGTCGCACAGGCAGACGGATCGCCTGCCAAGTTCAAATCACAACCGCACCCGCTCGTCGACGAGGACCGTCCCTGAGCATGACGCGTGAGGGTCCGGCACTTCAGAACCAGTAACATAGGTTAGCGTTACCTATGCGCTTACGGAGACTCTCTACATTCGCCCCGATGATCGCGGCACTCGCGGTTGTGACCATGACAGCCTGTGGCACCGGTTCGGGCAGCGAACCCTCGGCCGACGGCCCCACCGTCGACACGATGTTCGGCGAGGTCACCGTACCGGCCGCTCCACAACGCGTCGTCGCACTCGGATGGTCGGATGCCGAGACGGCGCTCGCACTCGGAGTACAGCCAGTCGCTGCAAGCGACTGGCTCGCCGTCGGCGGTGACGGACTCGGACCATGGGTCGAGGAAGGCTACGACACTGCGCCGACGATCCTCGGTACCTACGAGCTCGAGGTCGAATCGGTGGCCGCACTCGAGCCAGACTTGATTCTGTGGACTCGCAGCACGAACGACCAGGCAGTCTACGAGGACCTTTCCGACATCGCCCCGACCGTCGGCGCACCCGTCGGCACCAAAATCGCCTACGGAACAACGTGGGACGGGCAGACCCAATTGATCGCCGACGCGCTCGGCAAATCCGAGGACGGTCGCCACATCATCGACGAGACCAACGCGAAGTTCGACGCAACCGTCGCGGCGAACCCTCGGTTCGCCGACAAGACCGCTGCCGTCGGCACGCTCTTCAGCGGCCAACTCGGTGCCTACGTCGACGGGGACGTTCGCGTGGACTTCATGAACAGACTCGGTTTCGTCGACAAGCCCGAAATTCAGGCGCTCGCCGAGCCGAACAAGTATGCAATCACGCTCTCTGCCGAGAACACAGCTGCACTCGACGCAGATCTGACCGTCATGTTTCCGATCGGAAGCAGCGCCGAGTCGATCACCAACGATGCTGCCATCCAAGCTCTCCCCTCAGCTCGCGACGGCCGACTCGTCATCCTCGAGGACCGGGACCTGAACAACGCCTTCTCTTCCGCATCAGCGGCAGGTACCCAGTACGCCCTCGACAACGCAGTACCGCTCTTCCACAAGGGCTGATCACACTCTCCCCGGGGGGCTGATCACACTCTCCCCGGGGGGCTGATCACACTCTCCCCGGGGGGCTGGTCACACTCTCCCTGGCGGGAAACCACCTTCGGCGATCGGACCCCAGCTCTCGATCGTGATGCGTATCAACGATTTTCCTTGCTTCCGCATCGCTTCTCGATACTCGTCCCAGTCGGAATGCTCACCGGCGACGCTACGAAAGTACTCGACGAGCGGTTCCACCGAATCCGGGAGGTCGATGATTTCGGCCGTACCGTCGATTTGGACGTACGCATCGTTCCACTCGTCCGAATGAATCAGCGCGGTCACCGACGGGTTGCGACGAATGTTGTAGACTTTCGCGCGCTCCGGGTACGTCGCAATGACGATGCGGCCTTCCGCATCGAGCCCGGACGTCACCGGGGAGACTTGCACTCCGCCGTCGCGTTTACGGGTGATGAGGGTGAGGTGGTGTCGAGGAGAAACGAAGTCGAGCATCTTGGAGCGGTCGACGGAATGCGCTGACGCAAGTTTCGGAGCCATGATTCCCAGGGTAGATTCTCCGCCGCCGACTAAGGTCGGTAAATGGCCAAGTCATCCGAAAAGTCGGCGTCACCGAAAAACGTGGAATCGAAAGACGAGAAGCCTTCGTTGTGGTCTGCCCCTCCAGTCAAGATTCTCCGCGCAACCGATTCGACGCGAATCGAGGACATCGATTTCGATGAGACGCCCGGATTCGAGGGCACGAAAGCCGAAGGTCAGGCCCTCCTCCCGGAGCGCGGCGAAGTCCTTTCCGCCCTTCAGGAGAAGTTGTACGCCAACGGCCGTGCCGGAGATCTGCGCTCGATTCTTCTGGTGCTGCAGGGAATGGACACTGCGGGCAAGGGCGGAATGGTCCGCAACGTCATCGGAATGGTCGATCCGCAGGGCGTCGACCTCGCCTCGTTCGGGGTTCCCACCAGGGAAGAGAAGCAGCACCATTACCTATGGCGAATTCGTAGGGCCCTGCCCCGCGGCGGAAAGATCGGGGTCTTCGATCGCTCGCATTACGAGGATGTGTTGGTCGTTGCGGTCCACGACCTGGTTCCGCGCCAGGTATGGGAACCCCGATTCGACGAGATCAACGCATTCGAAAAGGACCTCACCGAAGAGGGGACGCTCATCATCAAGGTCGCCTTGTTCGTCTCGCCCGAAGAGCAGCGAGCGCGATTGCAAGAGAGGCTGGATCGTCCCGACAAGCACTGGAAGTACAACCCGGGCGACGTCACCGAGCGTGGATTCCTACCGCAGTACCGCACCGCGTACCAACGCGCCATCGACAGGACGAATACCGACTACGCGCCGTGGTTCGTCATCCCAGCAAACCACAAGTGGTACAGCCGGCTTGCGGTCACAGAGTTACTGATCGATGCACTCGAGCAGCTCCAACTCGACTGGCCCGCTGCCGATTTCGACGTCGAGCTGGAGAAGAAGCGGCTGGCTGAAAGCTAGAGCCTGGGCCGTCACAGCAGTCGTGGGGTATTGCGGTGGAGGCGGTGATCGTGCCTGACCACCCCTCCGACCAGCCCCATGGCGCCCGCGATGGCCACCACGCAGACACTGCCTGCCAACACTGCTAGAGCGTCGTACCCAGAACCCACTGCGACCAGGAACAAGCCCATCATAGTGACGGCAAGCAATGCCAATCCGTAACCTACCCAGCCTGCGAACGTATTGAGTTTCATGTCGGGTCCCTTCGCCGAAGAGAAATGTAGTGACCCAACTTCGACGCTACGCCCGCGTACTACGCCTTTTACATACATTTACGGATACGAAAGGCGTAAGAGAACTCAGAATGTCTTGGCGTCGATCACGAACCGGTAGCGAACGTCGCTTTTCAACACACGCTCGTACGCCTCGTTGATCTTGTCGGCTGCGATGGTCTCGATCTCGGCGCCGATGTGGTGCTCAGCGCAGAAGTTCAACATTTCCTGCGTTTGCGCAATGCCACCGACCATCGAACCCGCAAGACTCCGACGGTTGGCCGCCAGAGTGAATCCTCGCACCTTGATGGGCTCGGAGGGGAGTCCCAGGATCACGAGCGAGCCGTTCATCGCGAGCAAGGACATGTGCTTGTCCATGTCGATCTCTGCCGACACGGTATTGATGATCAGATCGAATTCACCACGAAGCTTCTTGAACGTCGCCGCATCGGAGGTGGCGTAGTAGTGATGTGCACCGAGTCGCTTGCCGTCTTCTTCTTTGCTGAGCGACTGGCTGAGCACGGTCACCTCGGCACCGAGTGCATTGGCGATCTTGACGCCGACATGCCCCAATCCGCCCATACCGATGATGGCGACCTTAGTGCCGGGTCCGGCTCCCCAATGCTTGAGCGGGGAGTACAGCGTAATGCCTGCGCACAGGAGAGGTGCCGCAACGTCGAGCTCGATTCCCTCCGGAATGGAAAGAACGAACCCTTCGGTGACGACGATGTGCGTGGAGTATCCACCCTGGGTGATGGTGCCGTCGGCCTGCTTGGAGTTGTAGGTCGCCGTCACGCCCTTGGCGCAGTACTGCTCTTCGTCGGCAAGGCAGGCCTCGCACTCGCCGCAGGAATCCACGAAGCACCCGACGCCGACGCGGTCGCCGATCGTGTGCATGCTGACATCGGAACCGACCGCGGAGACGATGCCCGCGATTTCGTGTCCTGGAACGACGGGGTAGGTGGTACCGCCCCATTCGTTCCGGGCGGTGTGAATGTCGGAATGGCAGATGCCGGCGAACTTGACCTCGATGAGGACATCGTTGGGTCCGAGCTCACGACGCTCGATGGTGACCTTTTCGAGCGGAGCCTCAGGGGCCGTCGCGGTGTATGCAGTAGCTGAAGTCATGCCTATATTGCTACCTACGCATCGGTAGTCATGCAAAGCGGACACTCCCGCCAGCAGGGTATTCCCAGCCAGCGGGAGTGATTGACAACAATCCGGACCGGTGCTCTAACCGTTGCGGGCGATATTGAGACCCAGCCAGCTGACATATGTGCCAAGTCCGATCAGGCCGATCTTACGAGTCTTGGGGTACGCAATGGCCGCACCGACAGCTAGTTCGGTAGCGCCGTTGCGGCTGATCCAGGTCTTTGTGTCACGAGGGAAAGGACGCTTGGTTATTCCTTCGAACGCCTCGGGAACGACGAAATGCGCGGCACCCGTCGCTGCCAATACGATTCCGAACACCTTCGGAACGAGTCCGCCGGACTTTTTCGACTTGCTCACTCTGCTGTCCCCTGTTCTGCGCGTCGGCGCACCCGTCGCGCCGCTGCCACCAAGTTACGCAACGAGGGTTCCAGTTGCCAGTGCCGGCGCGTTTTGAGGCCACCGTCGGGATTGGCCCACAATCGGTCGATGCCGATCGTCGAGGCTGCCTGGGTCAGTAGCTCGTCGAGTTCGTCGATGTCGGGGATCCGCGCCGAACGACTCTCGTACACACCGGGACCGACTCCATGGCTGAGGACGTTGTCCTGCAAAGCACCGAGAACCCAGTCGATGGATCGTGTTGCCACGATCGCAGTGACATCGGCATCGAGGTTCTCGATCGCGTCGACCACCGACGCAACAGTCGAGTACCCAAGATGCGTATGAATCTGGGTCTCGGGCTTTGCACCCGACGTTGCCAGCCGAAACGCCTCGACCGACCAACGAAGGTATTCTTTTCTGCCCTTCTCACGCGAGGGCAGCAATTCACGCAATGCAGGCTCGTCGACCTGGATGATCCCGATCCCGGCTTTCTCGAGATCGGCGATCTCGTCGCGAACGGTGAGGGCAACCTGGTCGGCCACCTCGTGGAGTGGTAGATCCTTCCGCACGTACGAACGGGCGAGCATGGTGACTGGTCCCGTCAGGATTGCTTTGACCGGCTTGTCCGTCAACGACTGCGCGAACGCTGTCCACTCGACACTCATCGGTTCCGGACGGGCCACGTCTCCGTACAGGATGGGCGGACGCACGCATCGTGATCCATACGTCTGGACCCACCCGTTTCTAGTCGTGGCAAACCCCTCGAGCGATTCGGCGAAGAATTCGATCATGTCGCTGCGTTCCACCTCGCCGTTCACCAGAACGTCGAGCCCGATGTCCTCCTGCAGCCGGATGACCTGCTCGATCTCTTCTTCGACGCGTGCGCGATAGTCAGCGGCCTCGATACGGCCTTGTCCCAGTTCGTATCTCGCCTGCCTCATTGCCGAAGTTTGTGGGAACGAGCCAAGGGTGGTGGCGGGCACCAGCGGAAGATTCAGCTTCTTGCGCTGCGCGATCTTCCGCGCGGAATAGGGCTGTCGAATCCGCATGTCGGGCGTGAGGTTGTAGACCCGGTGCCGCACCGCGTGCTTCTGCTTGAAGTGCACCTCGGTCGGCTTCTTACGCCATTTGTCCGACGGACCGTCGGTGAGCGCCTTTGCCAAGGCAACGACCTCGCCGACTTTTTGCTTCGCGAACGCGAGCCGGTCGGCCACGTTGCCGTCGATGTCGTACTCGCTCAGCACGTCGTACGGAACGTGCAGAAGAGTCGACGACGTCGAGACGACGAGATCTTGGCACACCTCTTTCAGTCGCTCGAGGTAGTCGAGCACGACGACGCGGTCGGCACGCCACACGCTGCGGCCGTCGATGACTCCCGCGTAGAGGCGTTTGCGTTTCATTCCGGGAATGGCGGCGAGCGCTTCCGGCTCGAGCCTGCCGGCGACGAGGTCCAGCCCGATTGCCTCGACCCTGGTGGCTGCGAGAATCGGCAGCGCAGATCCGAGAGACCCGTACTGACCCGTCACGAGAAGTCGGGGACGCAACGCCGTCGTCGACAGGGCGGTGTACGCGCGGTCGAGTGCTGCCAATTCCTCGTCTGATCGCTCGGCGGTGAAGGCGGGCTCGTCGAGTTGGACGCAGGTGGCACCTCGCAGGGCGAGCAACTCGAAGAGGGCACTGTACTGCGCAAGCAGATCCCCCAGCCGATCGAGCGGGGAGAATCCTTCCGCTGCCAGAGATCCGGCCTTGGACAACAACAGCAGCGATACCGGGCCGAGAACAACGGGGCGCAGTTCGATACCGCGGGCCTTTGCCCGATCGAACTCGTCCAGCAGGCTCTCCGCGTGCAGCGAGAACGGCGTCGACTCGTCGATCTCGGGTTGGCGGTAGAAGTAATTGGAATCGAAATACCGCACCAGCTCCAGCGGCGAGAGGTCCGGCTTGCCGCTAGCAATCGTGAAGTAGAAATCGAGCGGATGCATCTCCCCTTCGAGCGGGGCGAAGCGCGTCGGAACTGCCCCGAAAAGCAATGCGTCGTCGAGGACGTGATCATAGAAGGAGAAGGTATTTCCAGGGACTTGCGTCAACCCGGTTGCATGGAGTTCGTCCCAGGTGTCTTCCTGAATGGAACGACCGACGGACTGGAGTGCGGCGCGGGCGGCAGGCGTCGACTTACCGTTCCAATAGGTCTCGAGTGCGCGCTTCAATTCTCGCCGCGGGCCGATTCTCGGGTATCCCAGGATGCTCGAACCGAATTCGGCTGCGCTACTCGCCACGAAAGGGTTCCTTTCAGTGAGGGTGCAACTGCAGATATGAGTGGGAATACGTCGCCGACAACGTATTCCCACTCACCTGCGCGAAGCGCCTACCTATTTTGCAACGCGACCGTTCTCGTACTGGTAGAAACCTGATCCGGTCTTCTTCCCGACCAGCCCTGCCTCGACCATGCGTAGCAGAAGCGGCGGGGCAGAGAACAGCGGTTCCTTGAACTCTGCATACATCGAGTCGGCAATCGACTTGACGGTGTCGAGTCCGACGAGGTCGGCCAATGCCAAGGGCCCCATGGGATGTGCGAGGCCGAGCACTGTCGCTTTGTCCACGTCTTCCTTGGTGGCGAACCCGGACTCGACCATGCGAATGGCGGAGAGCAGGTACGGCACCAGCAGAGCGTTGACGACGAAACCAGAACGGTCTGCAGACCGGACGACCTGCTTGCCGAGTACTTCACTGGCAAACTTTTCCGCACGCTCGGCGACAGCCTGGCTCGTTTTGAGAGTGGTGACGAGCTCGACGAGCGGGAGCACCGGCACCGGGTTGAAGAAATGCATGCCCACAACACGATCCGGTGACTTGGTCGCGATTCCCAGCTTCATGATGGGAATCGACGACGTGTTGGACGCGAGTACTGCATTCGGGTCCGTCACCACCGAATCGAGCTCGGCAAAAATGTCGGCCTTGATCTTCTCGTCCTCGAGAACTGCTTCGACAACGAGCTGACGGTCGGCAAAGTCACTGAGGTCGGAGGTGAACCGCAACCGCCAGGCCGCCTGCTCACGTTCTCGCTCGGTGATTTTGCCGCTGCTGACACCACGGTCCAACGACCGCAGGATGCGTGCGCGTCCTGCAGCCGTCAGCTCGCGGGTCTGCTCGTAGACCAGCACATCGACGTGTGCGCGTGCGCACACCTCGGCGATTCCGGCGCCCATCTGCCCGATGCCGATAACGCCGACTCGCTGAATTTTCTCGCTGGTCACGTCAGCTCCTTGGCCTCACTGGTCGTTCGAGTCGGACGCGGCGATCAGTGGAACTGGCCCTCTTCGGTGGAGCCCTTCAGTGCTGCGGTCGAGGTGTTCGGGTCGACCGTGGTGGCGATGGTGTCGAAGTAGCCGGCACCGACCTCACGCTGGTGCTTGACGGCGGTGAAGCCACGCTCTTCGGCAGCCTTGAACTCGCGCTCCTGCAGGTCGACGAACGCCGTCATGCCTTCGCGGGCGTAACCGTGCGCCAGGTCGAACATGCCGTAGTTGAGCGAGTGGAATCCGGCGAGGGTGATGAACTGGAACTTGAAGCCCATCGCGCCGAGCTCCTTCTGGAACTTGGCGATGGTCGCGTCGTCCAGGTGCGCCTTCCAGTTGAACGAAGGCGAGCAGTTGTAAGCCAGCATCTGATCCGGGAATTCGCTGCGAACCGACTCGGAGAAGCGCTTGGCAACCTCGAGGTCCGGAACGCCGGTCTCCATCCAGATGAGGTCGGCGTACGGTGCGTAAGCCTTCGCACGAGCGATGCACGGCTCGATGCCGTTCTTGACGCCGTAGAAGCCTTCTGCGGTGCGGGTTCCGTCGAGGAACTCCACGTCGCGCTCGTCCACATCGGACGTGATGAGGGTTGCAGCCTCGGCGTCGGTGCGGGCGATGATGACCGACGGGACATCGGCGACGTCGGACGCAAGGCGAGCCGAGGTCAGGGTGCGGATGTGCTGCTGGGTCGGGATGAGCACCTTGCCACCGAGGTGGCCGCACTTCTTCTCCGAAGCGAGCTGATCCTCCCAGTGCACACCTGCGGCACCGGCAGCGATCATGGCCTTCTGCAGTTCGTAAGCGTTCAGCGCGCCACCGAAGCCTGCTTCGGCGTCGGCGACCACTGGCGCGAGCCAGTTGCTGACCGAGGTGTCACCCTCGACCTTGGCGATCTCGTCGGCGCGCAGCAGTGCGTTGTTGATGCGGCGAACGACGGTCGGCACCGAGTTGGCCGGGTAGAGGCTCTGGTCCGGGTACGTGTGGCCCGAGAGGTTGGCGTCGCCG
Organism: Rhodococcus sp. 1168; assembly: GCF_002091955.1. Classification (GTDB taxonomy): domain Bacteria; phylum Actinomycetota; class Actinomycetes; order Mycobacteriales; family Mycobacteriaceae; genus Rhodococcoides. Next base: position 202,203 of record NZ_MKKY01000036.1, read on the forward strand.
GCAACCTGCCAGCCGGAGAGGTAGATGGCTTTCAGGCCGGCGCGAACCTGCTGCACGGCCTGGTTGCCGGTGAGTGCACCGAGCGAGTTGATGTAGTCCTCGTTGGTGACGAGGTCCCACAGGATCTCGGAGCCGCGGCGGGCAAGTGTTGCTTCCTCTACCACGGTGCCCTGCAGCTTGGAAACCTGTTCTGCGGTGAAATTACGCGTCACGCCCTTCCAGCGAGGGTTGGTGTCCCAATCCTGCTGGATCTCGGCGGTGGTCTTCGGGGTGCCGGTGGTCGACATCGGAGCTCCAGTCTCTTCTCATCTTCTCGGCCTGCGTCGAAAGGAATTCTTCACATCGTTGCCAGGCCCTTCGGGTGTACTCCAAAACAATGGCACACCCAAAAATGCCCGTCCACCTGTTGCTAGTGCCAATCTTGGCTAGCTTTTCAACACCCGTTGCTAAGTTTGCGAAGTTGAAGCAGGAACAATCCTTCACTGAACGGACAGGCCGGTTACCAGCCAGTAGGCCGAAACCGCAGGCTACGAACGCAATTTGAGAAACTATCCGCGAGCGCCTTACCGGACGATCGTACTGTTTGAACGAGGGCGTCTGAATCGAAACAGTGACGAAGTCGTTTCGCTAGGAGTGTGAGTGCAATCACAGTTCCCTCACAGGTGTGCCGGCCCTGAATCAACTCCACACGTGATCCCGATCCGCCTGCCGCGAGACGGAAGAGGCAACCAACCGACTCGCTTCCGGCGCCCGACGCGTGCTGGACACCACGCCGAGTACACCGAGTGACGCAATGATGACGCCGCCGACGACGGCGAACATGTCGGTCACCAACAGATCAGACGGGAACGCGAGAATCAACGGCGAGAGCGCCAGCGTCACCCCGAGAACCACGTGCGCCCAGTGGCTCGATCTCGACGCACTGGACATCGCCCAGAGGGCCGTGCCCGCCGACAGCATGCCGAGGATGAGGATGGCACCGGACACCCCGGTTGCTCCGTCGACGGGAAGCCAGATGGTCGACGTCACGAGGACCACTCCGGTGATCAGGACGATGGTGTCGCGTACAACTTCGTTCGTGTGGTCCGACATCTGGAGGCTCCCTCTTTGTTCGCGGCTGAACCTTTGGCTCGAAGGCTGAAATCAACTCCCATTTCTGGTATACGCCGACATGGGCCCTTCGGCGTCGTTTCATCACCGAATCGTGACCCGCGGGCGAGAAAGGTGAACTCTGTTAAGGGCCGTCTTCGCAGGCGTAGCCTGGGCGCATGTCCAAAACGTTCGTCGGCGTGCGGCTGCGGCAGCTTCGATCCGAGCGCAAGATGAGCCAGGTCGCACTGGCTGGTCAGCTCGAGATCTCGGCGAGCTACCTCAACCAGATCGAACACGACGTCCGCCCTCTGACAGTGCCCGTGCTGCTTCGCATTTCCGAGGTTTTCGGTGTCGATACCTCCTTCTTTTCTTCGGAGGACGACACCAGGCTCGTCGCCGAGCTTCGAGAGGTCGCACTGGACCAGGACATGGGCATCGCTGCCGACGCTCACGAGATCGCTCAGATGGTCTCGTCTCATCCGCAGTTGGCTCGGGCGATGGTGAACATGCACCGCCGGTACCGCAATACGACGGCTCAACTCGCGGCCGCTACCGACGAGCGATTCAGCGACGGCAGTGGCAGCGGTTCCATCAGTAAACCGCACGAGGAAGTCCGCGACTACTTCTATCAACGGCAGAACTATTTGCACGAGTTGGACACCGCCGCAGAGGAGTTGACCTCTCGTATCCGATTCCACCGCGCCGACGTCGGTGGTGAGATCGCCCGGCGGCTCGAAACTGTCTACGAGGTACAGATCGTCAATCGAATCGACCTCGGCGAGAATGTTCTGCACCGATTCGATCCGCGTACCCGGGTTCTGGAAATTTCCACGCACCTCTCGGGCGGTCAGAAGGTTTTCAAGTACGCGGCCGAGTTGGCCTACCTCGAATGCGCCGATCTACTGGACAAGATGGTGGAGGAGGGCGGTTTCACGAGCGAACAATCGAAGAAGCTCGCGATACTCGGGTTTGCCAATTATTTCGCTGCTGCCACCGTTCTTCCGTATCGCCAGTTCCATGATGTGGCAGAGGAATTTCGCTACGACATCGAGCGATTGTCGGCCTTCTTCTCGGTCGGCTACGAGACTGTCTGCCACCGCCTTTCGACGCTCCAACGGCCGAAGCTTCGTGGAGTTCCATTCTCTTTCGTCCGTGTCGACCGTGCCGGAAATATGTCCAAGAGACAGTCGGCGACCGGTTTTCACTTTTCCTCCAGCGGCGGTACGTGCCCACTGTGGAACGTGTACGAGACCTTCGCCTACCCGGGCAAGATCATGACGCAGATAGCCGAGATGCCGGACGGGCGTAGCTATCTGTGGATTGCCCGCACGGTCGAACGACGGGCCGCGCGCTACGGCCAGCCGACCAAGACGTTCGCCATCGGTTTGGGGTGCGAGCTCCGGCATGCAACTCGGTTGGTCTACGCCGATGGGCTCGATCTACACGGTTCGGCCGTGGCCACTCCGATCGGCGCGGGTTGCCGAGTGTGCGAGCGGTCGAACTGCCCGCAACGTGCGTTCCCCCCGCTCGGTAAAGACCTCGATATCGATGAGCATCGGAGCTCGGTCTCGCCGTATCGCGTTCGGTGATGTCACCGATTCGGCGTATCCCCGAGGCTCACTTCTCCTTGCGCAGCATCGCGCCCGCCGCAGCGAAGGCCGCGACCCGGCGGACCAGTGTCGGCGGCACCGCCGGTTTGCCCTCCCATAGGCGGTACAGCGTGGACATGCTCAGGACCAGCCTTTCCGGTGAGCCCCACTTCGAGAATGGCACGAATTCCGGGGACGCCATCATGTTGCGGGCGGCATGCACCGATTCGACTCCCGCATCGAAATGTTGGCGTCCGGCCGCGTCCACTCACGTCCAATAAGCCCGGAGCTTGCGCACCTCGTCGAGGCCGCAGATCGGACCATGGCCCGGAACGTAGACCGCCGCATCGAGCGCGATCAGATGGTCGAGTGCATCCATCCAATTCGAGAGTGGGCCGTGCCAGAGCATCGGGGTCGAACCGATGAACAGCAGATCGCCTACGACACCACACCTGCGTCCGGTACGTGGGCGATCAGGTCCCCCGCTGTGTGCGCCGGACCGAGATATCGCAACTGGACCTGACGTGTCCCTACGTCGATCCGCTCGGTCACTTCGAACGTCTGATCCGGCAGCCTCGGCAGCCTTCGTGGGAACCTCGCCCCTCCACGAACTGTGTTCATGTAGGTTCCGACGTCGCCGACGCCACCCGCTTCGCCCATCGGGTGTCCCACACGGTGTCGACCACCATCGACGCTGCCCCTCGGTCGACAATCAACCCGGTGTTCGTCTGGCCCCAACTACCTGGTGGTCGCAGGAACGCCCACACCCTGTCGGCGATTTGTTGCAGTCCTTCACCTGCGCTCATGGGTCAGCACGTTACCTGTGTGCTCGGCATCCATGCCCATTACCGCCACCGGTCAATTGTCCTCGATTTCTTCGTTTTCGAAGCGGGCATTACGTTTGCGCATGTACCAGATCACTGCTCCCACAGCGCCGCCGCCGACAATCGCGCCGACGAGCCCACCCGCCCATGAACTGGCCTGCGAGTACACGCCCGGCTGCAAGGTCATCAGCACGCTGACGTATCCGACTGCGAAGAGCACTCCCACCACGATCGCGCGAACCCGAACCAGTTTCGACGCCGTGTAGAGGTTGACTCCGCGGGCCGCCGAGTAACCGGCGGTCGCGAAGTTGATCAGTGTCGAGACGACGAGGATGCCCAGACCGATCCAGGCTCCGGTTCGACCGACTACCCACGGCAGTATCGCGGCGCTGATCAGCGATGCCCACGCAAAGAGCTGAAAGCCGATGGCAGAGGCCTCGTTCCACACATCGCGCTGGCGTTCGTCGTCGTAGAATTCATCGTCGAGATCGCCGACGAACCGCATTGCTTTGATGAACGGACCTGCCGTGATGGATGTGCTCATGGTCATCGCTCCTCGGTCGCAAAAAGTGTTTCTACAGTGGTGTTCAATGCTGCGGCCAGTTCGAGAGCCAGATAGACGCTCGGGGCATAGTCACCGCCTTCGACGGAGACGATGCTCTGCCTGCTGACTCCGCATGCCTTACCCAGCTCCGCCTGAGTGAGCCGGGCTGCTTTTCGGTGTTCGCGCACCGTGTTGGTCCTGAGTGCGTCGGCCATAACGAAAGTCAAGCGGACTTGTCATTTAATGTCAACCCGGTTTGTCATTTTCGGGCGGCAAGGCACACCCAATTCTGCGGGGTTCGACACCACCGAATCCCTCTTGTCGGACGAATCATCCACGGGCCGAGAGTTAACAGCGGCGTAATGGACGAAATAGAGCCGTCACCGGGCAACATATCCGCGCAATACTTGCCCTTTACTGTCTGCAATCGCGAATACAACTCCGTATACAAGCGAAAGGGCGTCGAAGATGCCTTCAGTTTCCTCGAGCAAAATGGCCACACATGTACTGGTTGCTCCTCTCGCTGTGGCCCTGGTCGGCTTGGCGCTCACCGCGTGCGGTAGCAAAGCCGGTGACACCACCTCAGCGGACGGCGCGGCGACAGCCGAGTCCTGCGTGGACACATCTGGCGACACCATCAAGGTCGGCTCGCTCAACTCGCTCTCCGGAACAATGGCGATCAGTGAAGTGACGGTGCGTGATTCGATCGCCTTGGCCGTCGAAGAAATCAACGCAGTAGGCGGAGTCGACGGCAAGCAGATCCAAGTCGTCGCCGAGGACGGCGCGTCCGAGCCCACGGTATTCGCGGAGAAGGCCGAGAAGTTGATCAGCAGTGACTGCGTCGCAGCTGTTTTCGGTGGCTGGACGTCGTCGAGCCGTAAGGCGATGTTGCCGGTGTTCGAGGACAACGACGCGCTGCTCTACTACCCAGTCCAGTACGAGGGCCTCGAGTCCTCCGACAACATCTTCTACACCGGTGCAACCACGAATCAGCAGATCGTCCCCGCACTCGACTACTTGAAGGAAAAGGGCGTCAAGTCGCTGTACCTGGTCGGTAGCGACTATGTATTCCCGCAGACCGCCAACCGTGAGATCAAGGCCTACGCGGCGGCCAACGGTATCGAGATCAAGGGTGAGGACTACACCCCACTCGGTTCGACGGACTTCTCCACGATCGTGAACAAGGTCCGCTCCGCCGACGCCGACGCCGTGTTCAACACCCTCAACGGCGACTCCAATGTCGCCTTCTTCCGCGAGTACACCAACGCGGGCCTCAAAGCTGCTGACATGCCGGTCCTCTCGGTATCCATCGCCGAGGAAGAAGTTGCCGGAATCGGCGCGCAGAACATCGAAGGCCAGTTGACGGCGTGGAACTACTACCAGACTGTCGACAGCCCGGAGAACAAGAAGTTCGTCGCCGACTACAAGGCGAAATACGGTGCGGACAAGCCCACCTCCGACCCGATGGAAGCCGCCTACACCTCGGTGTACCTGTGGAAGAACACCGTGGAGAAGGCAAACTCCTTCGCAGTCGGTGACATTCAGGCCGCAGCGGACGGCGTCAGCTTCGCCGCCCCCGAAGGTGAGGTCGTCATCGACGGCGCCAACCACCACATCTCGAAGACTGCACGTATCGGTGAAGTTCGTCCCGACGGCCTGATCTACACCATCTGGGAATCCCCGTCGCCGATCGCACCCGATCCGTTCCTCGAGACCTACGAGTGGGCTTCCGACCTCAACTAATTCCCAGGCACTTCACGTAGATGAGTGGACATGCAGCTCGCGAAAGCATGTCCACTCATCTGTGCGGAGCTGCACTGTAAAGGAGTGCTCATGGATGTCGTAGTCGGGCAGCTTTTCACCGGATTGAGTATCGGATCGATTCTTCTACTCGCCGCATTGGGACTCTCGCTGACCTTCGGTCAGATGGGTGTCATCAACATGGCTCATGGTGAGTTCATCATGGCCGGCTCGTACACCGCGTACGTCGTACAACAACTCGTCTCCACCGGCGGTGCATCGCTGTTCATCTCGCTGATCGTCGGGTTCTTCGTCGGCGGCGCCATGGGCGTTCTGCTCGAGGTGACTCTGATCCGTCGCATGTACCACCGCCCGCTCGACACGCTGCTGGTGACATTCGGTGTCGGGCTCATCCTGCAGCAGTGTGCGCGCGATATCTTCGGCGCCCCCGCCGTCAACGTAGTCTCACCGGGCTGGCTGTCCGGTGGCATCGACATCCTCGGCGCTGTCGTTCCCAAGACCCGCATCTTCATTCTGGTTCTCGCCGTGATCTGTGTTCTCGCTTTGTCGTTCGCCCTCGCGAGGACACCGATGGGGCGACGCATCCGCGCAGTCGTGCAGAACCGGGACCTGGCCGAGACGTCGGGCATCTCGAGCCGTCGGACCGATATTTCGACGTTCTTCATCGGGTCCGGCCTCGCCGGTGTCGCCGGTGTCGCGTTGACGCTCATCGGTTCGACGAGCTCCACCGTCGGGCAGAGCTACCTGATCGACGCTTTCCTGGTGGTCGTCGTCGGCGGACTCGGCCAGATCAAGGGTGCGGTCATCGCCGCGTTCGCGCTCGGCATCCTCAATTCGTTCATCGAGTACAACACGACTGCCTCGATCGCCAAGGTCATCGTATTCGTGCTGATCGTGTTCTTCCTTCAAGCCCGCCCACAGGGTCTGTTCGCGGTCAAGACAAGGAGTTTGGTATGAGCACCTTCGTCCAGAAGCGTGGCGCCTGGCTGGGATTCGCCCTCGCCGCCGTCCTCCTGTTCGCGGTCGCACCGGCCGTGCTCAGCGAATTCCGGCTCAACCTTGCCGGCAAGTTCATCTGCTACGCCATCGTTGCGGTCGGCATCGGATTAGCCTGGGGCCGTGGCGGAATGCTCACGCTTGGGCAAGGAGTGTTCTTCGGGCTCGGTGCTTACATCATGGCCATGCATCTGAAGATCTCCGATGCCGACCTCCGCGGTGACGCGGTGCCGGATTTCATGTCCATCGCCGGGATTCGCGAACTGCCTTCGTATTGGGTTCCGTTCGCTTCGCCGTTGGTGACGATTCTCGGAATTCTGTTCATCCCGGCTCTCGTCGCGCTCGTTCTCGGCCTCGGTGTCTTCAAACGACGTGTCAAGGGCGCGTACTTCGCGATCCTGAGCCAGGCTCTCGCGGCTGCCTTCGCTATTCTGTTGGTGGGTCAGCAGACCACGGGCGGATCCAACGGGCTCAACAGATTCCGGACGTTCTTCGGGTTCAACCTCAATGATCCGGCCAACAAGCAGATGCTGTTCTTCATCGCGGCCGGTGTACTGCTGGCGGTCGTCGCCATCACTCGCCAGCTCATGTATTCCCGCTATGGAGAACTGCTCGTCGCGGTCCGCGATCAGGAAGAACGAGTGCGCTTCCTGGGGTACGACCCAGCCGATGTGAAGATCGTCGCCTACGTGACTGCGGCATTCTTCGCCGGCCTCGCCGGGGCGCTCTTCGTGCCGATCGTCGGCATCGTCTCCCCCAATGACGTCGGCGTCGTTCCTTCCATCGCGTTCCTCATCGGAGTGGCGATCGGCGGACGCAGCACCCTGCTGGGACCTGTCCTCGGCGCACTCGGTGTGGCCTGGGCGCAAACAACTCTGTCCGAACAATTTCCGTCAGGCTGGACCTACGCCCAAGGACTGCTGTTCATCGTCGTGGTCGGGTTCTTCCCCGCAGGCGTCGCAGGGCTGTTCACTCTCCGACGTCGCAAGAAAGCTGCAGACGAACCCGGCACCGTCATCGATGTGGAAGAGAAGGAGCTCGCCCGATGATTCACGTCGACAACCATCAGCCGACGTTCGGTGGCAACGCCGGAATGTCGAGCCAGTACCTCGAAGTACGCGGACTCACCGTGAGCTTCGACGGATTCAAGGCCAACACCAACGTCGATCTGACGCTCATGCAGGGCGATCTGCGGTTCCTCATCGGACCCAACGGCGCCGGCAAGACCACCCTGATCGACGCCATCACCGGACTGGTACCCGCAACCGGGTCGATCACCAAGTCCGGCGTCGAACTGCTCGGTAAGAAGGTGCACCAGATCGCCAGACTCGGCGTCGGACGAACGTTCCAGACTGCCAGCATCTTCGAACAGCTCACTGTCCTGCAGAACCTCGACATCGCAGCCGGGGCAGGACGTTCGATCATGACCATGCTGCGCCGCCGCACTGCGGTCTCGCCCGAGATCGAGGAGGCGCTCGAGACCATCGGTCTGACCGAAGAGAGGAACAAGCCGGCGGGCATACTTGCCCATGGCCAGAAGCAGTGGCTGGAAATCGGAATGCTGTTGGTGCAGAACGCCGATGTACTGCTTCTCGACGAGCCGGTTGCCGGGATGAGCCATGAGGAACGCGAGCAGACCGGCGAATTGCTTCGCCGGATCGGCGGCGAACGGACCGTCGTCGTCGTCGAGCACGACATGGACTTCATGCGAGCATTCGCGACGTCGGTGACAGTTCTTGCCGCTGGGCGCATCCTGTCCGAAGGCACCGTCGCCGAGGTACAGGCCGACCCCAAGGTTCAAGAGGTCTACCTCGGTACCGCCGCCGCGGGCGCCGACGCCACACTAGGAGACAAACATGCTTGAACTCGTCGACGTACGCACCGGTTACGGCCGCAGCGAGGTCGTCCATGGAGTCTCACTGACCGTCCCCGCCGACGGCGTCGCCGCGGTCATGGGTCACAACGGTGCAGGCAAGACGACTCTGCTCCGGGCCGCCGTCGGCCTGCTCGCGGTCAACTCGGGGAAGGTCCTCTTCGACGGTGAGGATGTCAGCTCGCTACGCCCCAGCGCTCGCGTCGCGCGCGGTCTTGCCTATGTCCCGCAGGGCCAGCAATCGTTCGGCCAGTTGACCACGGCCGAGAACCTACAGGTCGTCGCCGACGGACGCACGCGGGGTAAGGCTTTGATCGGTGAGGCCCTCGACCTGTTCCCCGCGTTGAAGGAACTGCTCACCAGGCGTGCGGGTCTTCTGTCCGGTGGTCAACGTCAGCAGTTGGCGATAGCCCGTGCACTCATCACCGAGCCGAAGATGCTCATTCTCGACGAGCCGACCGAGGGTATTCAGCCATCCGTCGTCGCGGAGATCGAACGAACGATTCTCGATCTCACGCGGCGCGGCGGACTCGGAGTGTTGCTGGTGGAACAACACATCGGGTTCGCGCTCGAATCTTCCCAGAACTACTACATTCTCGAGGCCGGGCGCATCACGTCCACCGGCGCGGGCGGTAGCGAGTCCGAGGCCGATGTCCGCGCAGCCATGGCGATCTGAACGGTACTTCCATGCCGCGCAGGGACCTTCGCGAGAAGGTGAAAAAGCTTCGACGAGGCGAGGACCATGATGATGGCGCACATTCCCTCGCAGGAGAAAACTGTCATCGCCCGTGCCGAGCAGGCGGCGTCGATGGCGGGGCGCTACGGATCTGATGCACCGCTCATGCCCACGAAGACCGAGTGCTCGTTTCCCGGTACCTGACGGGAGCCGCAGGTAGCGTCGGGGCGTGAGCTCACCGCGTATTGCGTCCGGAACGTTCAAGGATCTAGGCCCGGTCAACTGGGTGTTGTGGCGCGTCCTGTCGAAAGCCGCAGGCGCGCCCAACGCGCATCTTTTCAGCACCTTGGGACGCACCCGCGGCCTCTTCCGAGGCTGGTTGTTCTACAGCGGGAAGCTGATGCCCGGCGGCCGCATCTCACGCAAGGAAACGGAAGTGGTGATCAACCGCATCGCACACGTACGTGACTGCGGTTACGAGATGGACCATCACCGCCGAATCGGCAGACGCGTCGGAGTGACCGAAGCCCTTCTTGCCCAAGTGAAAGAAGGGCCGACAGCGGTCGGTCTGGGTGATCGCTACCGAGCGATACTCACCGCGACCGACGAACTACTGGCCACCAAGAACCTGTCGGACGAAACCTGGGCAGCCTTGGCACGCGAGTTCGACGAACGCCAGCTGATCGAATTTCTGTTGCTGGTCGGGCAGTACGACAGCTTGGCGACGACTATCGAAACTCTGCGAATAGAACGCGACTTCTGAACGAGACCGGTTGCGGCTAGCTCTTGTTCGACCCGAACTTGGCACCGGTTGCTCGCCCAATCCTGTTGATCGGCGCCAGAATATCTTGATACCGTGGCCCCACTACACGAGGGATAAGATCGAACAGTCGCGCATCCGGGCCTATGAGGATGCGCGGTTTGTTGCGCTCGACGCCGCCGAGGATCACCTTGGCCGCGCGCGTGGGCGAGGTGACGGCGATCTGCTCGAAGCGTCGGACGACGGCGTCGTGATCTCCCAGATCTGCCATTCCTCGTGCGTTGGCAACGATGTTCGTCTTGATTCCGCCGGGATGTACACAGCTGACGCCGACGGGATGGCGGGCGACTTTCATTTCCTGACGTAGCGCCTCGGTGAAACCGCGCACCGCGAACTTTGCCGAGTTGTATGCGCTCTGACCGGGAATGCCAATCAACCCGAACACGCTCGACACATTCACCAGGTGTCCTTCACCGGACTCGATGAGCGCCGGCAGAAATGCTTTGGAGCCGTTGACAACTCCCCAGAAATCGATGTTCATGACCCACTCGAAATCGTCCCAGGTCATATCCAGAACATCCGCGCCGAGCGCGACGCCTGCATTGTTGACCACGAGGTTGACGCGTCCGAATTCGCTGACGACCGCATCGGCATGAAAATACATTGCCGCGCGGTCGGACACGTCCAACTGGTAGGACACTGTTCGAGCACCGATCTTCTCGCACAACACGACCGTCTCCGTGAGCGCTTCGCCGTCGATGTCCGAGAGCGCCAGCCTCGCGCCGCGGTGCGCGAGGTCGAGGGCGAGCGCGCGGCCGATCCCCGATCCGGCTCCGGTGACGACGGCGACCTTGTTGTCGAAACTCCTCATGAATGCACTTCTTTCGCCTGGGTCGTATCGTCCTGGCCGCGAGAAACACCGGTCGGAAAGCCCATCCTGCCACGCGAGGACGAGTCCGGACAGTGCATGAAAAAAGCTCGTTCGTCTTGTGCGCACACAAGACGAACGAGCTTCGAACTGTTCCAGAATCAGAAGTTGATCATGTGTCCTGCAAGGCCGTGAATGGCCTCCTGCAAAGCCTCGGACAACGTCGGATGTGTATGGACGTTGCGAGCGAGCTCGTTGACGGTCAGATCCCATTTCTGGGCCAACGTCAGTTCCGGCAGTAGCTCGGAAACGTCGGGGCCGATGAGATGACCACCGAGAAGTTCGCCGTGCTCGGTGTCCGCGATCAGCTTGACGAAACCGGTAGCGTCCCCCAGCCCGTGTGCTTTGCCGTTGGCTGCGAACGGGAAGTTCGCGACCTTGATGTCGGAGCCACGTGCCTGCGCTTCTTCACGAGCCTGCTCTTCGGTGAGTCCGAAGCTGGCGACCTGCGGCTGGCAGAACGTCGCACGCGGCATCATGCGGTAGTCCTCGATCGGCAGCGTCTCGGCGCCGGCGATGGTCTCCGCCGCCACGACGGCCTGAGCCTCGGCCACGTGAGCGAGCTGCAGCTTGGCAGTGACGTCACCGATTGCGTAGATGTGCGGGACGTTGGTCTTCATCGTGCTGGTGATGCCGATGGCACCGCGATCGGTGAGCTCGACACCGGTCTTCTCGAGACCGAACCCTTCGACGCGAGGGGCAAAGCCGACGGACTGCATCACCTTGTCGACGGTGACGGTTTCGACGTCACCGGACTTGTTGTTCTTGAACTTGACGGTCACCTTGGAGCCGTCGTCGTCGATGCTCTGTACAGCGGCACCGGTGACGATGCGGACGCCGAGCTTCTTGTACTGCTTCTCGATTTCCTTGGAAATGTCGGCGTCCTCGTTGGGGAGCGCGCGATCGAGGTATTCGACAATGGTGACGTCGACACCGTAGTTCTTCATGATGTAGCCGAACTCCATGCCGATGGCGCCTGCACCGACGATGAGCATCGAACCCGGAAGTTCACGGGTCATGATCTGCTCTTCGTACGTGACGACGTTCTCGCTCAGCGACGTTCCCGGCAGCAGTTTGGTGGTGCTGCCGGTGGAGATGATGGCGTTGTCGAACGTGATCGTCTCGGTGCCGCCCTTGGTCAACTCCACCTCGATGGTGTTGGCGTCGGTGAAGGTGCCCTGGCCGTCGAACTCGGGGATCTTGTTCTTCTTCATCAAGAAGTGAATTCCCTTGACGCGCCCCTCCGCGACCTTGCGGCTGCGGTCGAAGGCTGCGCCGAAGTCGAAGCTCGCTTCGCCCGAGATGCCGAACAACTTGGCCTCTTTTGTGAAGAGGTGCGCAAGTTCGGCATTGCGGAGAAGCGCCTTCGAGGGGATGCAGCCCACGTTGAGGCAGACACCGCCCCAATACTTCTTCTCGATGATGGCAGTGCTCAGTCCGAGTTGTGCCGCGCGGATAGCAGCGACGTACCCACCGGGACCGGCTCCGAGGACAACGACGTCATAGTGTGAGGTCACGATTCCCCAGCTTAGTCGCGTACGGATTCCCTGTCTCGAGACGGTCCGGTTACCTGCCGGTAGCTGCGTGTGTCGCCTGGGCGACCCGCCGGAAGTTCCCACCGAACACGGCCTCGACGGCCTTGTCGTCGAAACCACGACTACGCAGCACCGCCGGCAGGGTGAGCGTTCCTTCCGGTGGAACCCACTGCAGCGGTCCCCAACGCGTGTACATGTCCGAGAACGCCTCGGGGTGAATTCTCAGCTCGTGATTGAAGTCTTCGTGGTCGAAAGAATAATCCGAGCCGATACCCACGTGCTCGATGCCGAGCAACTCCACGCCGTACTCGATGTGGTCCGCCATCGCCTGCACCCGTTTGTCATCGTCCTCGGGCGCATTGACGCCGAGGAAGATGCCGACGCCGTTGATCCCCACGACACCTCCGGTACGCGCACATTCGCGCGCCTGCTCATCGGTGATGTTCCGCGGATGTTGCCACAGTGCGGCAAAATTGGAGTGAGAGTAGATCATTGGGCACTCGGTGCTGCGTGCCACGTCGAGCCCGGTCGAGACCGAGCAGTGTGAGCCGTCGACGAGCATCCCCACACGATTCATCTCGCGAACCACATCCCTCCCGTACGCCGTCAGACCCGTGTCTTCGACGTCGAGGCATCCCCCTCCTGCCGCATTGGCGTGGTTGTAGGTCGGAAGCATGGACCGCACACCGAGGCTGTGGAAGTAGCGAACGTTGTCGAGATCGCCCTCGAGTGGACCGGAATCCTCCAGGTCGAACGCCAGGGTGATCAGCTCGGCAGCTTCGGGTTCGTCCACCGCGTCGACCATGCGAAAACGCCCGTCGGCGAGGGCTTTACGACGGAACTTCTGCGCCAGCGCAGTCACGAAAGCTTTGGAATGCGGCGAGAAGCCGACGTTGACGGACACGTACGACCCGAGCGGGTAGCGAGCCAACTCCGTGATGTCCGCAGTGGGCACCAGCGGCAGACAGCAGTGCTGTTCCCACAGATTCATCTCAGCCGATCCTTCCTCGAACACCACGACCCCGACACGAGAGTGAGCATCGGCACGTGGCCGGTCACCTTCGGAGGGACAGTACCTACGAGGGTACAAATAGGGCATGAGCAACACCTCTGATCCGTACCTGTGGCTCGAAGAGGTCACCGAAGAGCGCGCATTGGACTGGGTCCGCACCCACAACGCCGCCACCACCGCCGCCTTGGCCGGCCCCGAATTCGACGCGATCGAAGCGCGCGTGCGCGAGGTCCTCGACACCGACGCACGAATTCCGTACGCGCGGCGGCGTGGTGAGTACCTGTACAACTTCTGGCGCGACGCCGAGCACATCCGAGGACTGTGGCGTCGGACCACGATGACCGAATACCGCAAGGACTCTCCCAAATGGGACATCCTGCTCGATCTGGACGCCGTCGCCGAAGCCGAAGGCGAGAACTGGGTGTGGAGCGGTGCGCAGGTGCTGCGCCCCGATCAGCACCTCGCGTTGGTCACGATGTCCCGCGGCGGCGCCGATGCGTCGATCGTCCGTGAATTCGACTTGCGGACGCGCACGTTCCGCGAACAATCGGAGGGCGGATTCTTCGTTTCCGAGGCAAAGACCGACATCGGGTACATCGACGCCGACACCGTCTATCTCGGAACCGACTTCGGTCCAGGTTCGCTCACCGACTCGGGATATCCGCGTATCGCCAAGCGGTGGACCCGCGGTACCCCGCTTGCCGAGGCCGAAACCGTGTACGAGGGAACGCCGAACGACATCTCGATTTCGGCGTGGCACGACCGAACTCCCGGATTCGAACGTGACTTCGTGCAACGCGCGACGGACTTCTTCAACGCCGAAATGTATCTGCTCGACGGCACGAACCTGACGCTGATCGATACGCCGACCGATGCGACGACTTCGGTCCACAAGCAGTGGCTACTGGTCCGCACGATGACCGAGTGGACGATCGGCGACAAGACGTATCCGTCCGGCGCGCTACTGGCCGCGAACTTCGAGAGCTTCCTCGCCGGGGACCGCGAGATGACCGTACTGTTCTCGCCCGACGCGCACCGCTCCCTGCATCAGTTCGCCTGGACCGAGAACCACTTGCTCGTCGTCACGCTCGTAGACGTGCGCAGCGAGTTCCGAGTGCTCACTCCGGGGCCCGGTGCCTGGGATGATCAGCCGTTGCTCGGCCTACCGGATTCGACCTCCACCGAGATCGTCGGCACCGATGCGGAGGAGAACGGTGACGAGTTCTTTCTGTCGTCGAGTGGTTATCTGACGCCTGCCACGCTGCTGTTCGGCACGGTCGGCGGCGACCTCGAAATCCTCAAACAGGCACCGTCGTTCTTCGACACCGATTCGATGGCCGTCACCCAGTATTTTGCGACTTCACTCGACGGCACCTCCGTGCCCTACTTCGTGGTCCGCAAGGAAGGCATGGCCGCCGGTCCGACGATGCTCTACGGCTACGGTGGATTCGAGATCTCGATGACGCCGTCGTACAGCGGTGCAACCGGTCTGGCCTGGCTCGAGCAAGGCGGCACGTACGTAGTGGCCAACATTCGAGGCGGCGGCGAGTACGGCCCCGAATGGCATACCCAGGTGCTGCGCGCAGGCCGACACAAGGTCCACGAAGATTTTGCGGCGGTCGCAAAGGATCTGGTGGAGCGCGAGATCACCACGCCCAGCCAGCTCAGCGCTCAGGGCGGAAGCAACGGCGGACTCCTGATGGGAATCATGCTGACCAAGTACCCCGAACTGTTCGGGGCGCTGGTCTGCCAGGTACCGCTGCTGGATATGAAGCGATATCACCTACTGCTGGCAGGGGCATCGTGGGTAGCGGAATACGGCGACCCGGACGACCCCGACGAGTGGGCCTTCATTTCCGAATACTCGCCGTACCAGAACATCGTCGCCCCGGACGAGAAACGCTATCCGCCGATCCTCATTGCGACCTCGACTCGCGACGACCGAGTACACCCCGGTCATGCCCGCAAAATGGCCGCGCGGCTCGAAGAACTGGGCCAGCCCGTCACCTACTTCGAGAACATCGAAGGCGGGCACGGCGGCGCTGCAGACAACGCTCAGCTGGCCTTCAAGACGGCGCTGTCCTTTCAATTCCTGTGGAACGCGCTACGGCCCTAGCGTCGGAGACAGAAACTTTCAGCGATGTATCCACGAGCTCACGAGGTCCGCGACGGCCGTTGGATTTCGAATCCAGCCGTTGTGGCCGAGTGACTCGGCGACGTGTTCGGCGGTGACGTCGGCGTTGGGAAGTTTGTCGACCAAGTTCTTCATCGACCCCGGCGGTGCCACCTCGTCCCCTTCGATCGTGATCGTCAGGACCGGTAGCTTCAGTCGGCCCATCCGCTCCTCGTAGTCCATATCTGCGCCGGACGGCTCGATCAATCCTGTCCTGGCGAATCTGGACCAGTCTTCGATCAGCACACGCGACTGCCGCCCGAAACCACCGACACCGACGCGATCGCCTGGCCAGAAGCCGGCAACGCTGCTCGTCAACGCCATGGCTGCGGCACCGAACAGCAGTGGGACACCGCGCACAGTTCCGAAGCCTCGGTGGTACGGCGACCCCGAGGCCACCAAGATCAGCCCGGCCAGTCGACCGCGGATTCGAGCTGCATACATGGACCCGAGTTGGCCACCCATGCTGTGGCCCAGAAGATAGGGAGTGGCCGCCGGAAATTGCTCGCGCACCACCTCGAAGATGGCAGGAAAGTCCACCGATACCAGTTCCTGGTATCCGTACTTACTGGCGGAACTGGGTTTGGGCACACTGTCGCCCTGTCCGCGGAGATCACCTACAGCGGCATGGAAACCGCGGGCGACCAGCGCTTCGGCGAACAGGCGGTAGTAGCCGCCCGGAATTCCGAGCCCCGGCATGATCACCACGACCGGGGCGTCGTCCGGTCCGTCTGCCGGAAACAGCGATACCGGCACTGTCGAACCGTCGGGCATCTGTATGGGAACGGTGTGCACCGACCCAGACTAGGGTGTGCGTCGCCGGACAGACCGATGGCCGGTACCCCAGCATTGCGGGGCACCGGCCATAGTCGAACGAATCAGAGGCCTTAGGCTGGCGGAGTGTCCGAGCTACCCGATGCTGCTCCGAAAAGCTTGGCCAGCAGACCGAAAAGTCCAGCAAGTTCGGCGGATCCCATATGAGAACTCCTTCGTGAGAGGAAATAGTTCAGAGAGTCTGTGATGGGTATCACAAAACGGTCTCTGTAGCGATATTTCTACCTCACGAGATCACATCTTGCACGTCGAAATCCAAAATTCGATCCGCTGCATTGCCGAACATAACTTTTCGGACGCGTTTTCAATGCCACCGTAACCGCCCCCGACTGCGATTACAGCGTGCACCGTGAACGAAATCAGGCAGCGCTACCGGATGTCAGTACGCCCACGATCTGGTCCACGATCGAGTCGACGAGCCCGTCGAAAACGCCCGAAATGATGTCGTTGATGAACACTGCTGCTGAACCCATGAAAACTCCTGTACTAGTCATTTGGAACAGCCGTAGAAAGTACGACCTGATGTCGTTCCTACCGCACTTGGCAGCGCGGCGCAGCATTGAGTGTTCGTGTCGAATTCTTACGCCCTCATCGGTGCCCTTGCAACGCTTCTTTCGATCGAGACAGCGCGAAAACTGTTCGAAAGAAACGACTTTGCAAACCTTTACGGGTGAAAAGTTTGTTACCTCGAAGGTGCCTGCATTACCGTCCACTTCAGGGTGAAGATGGGTGGACTTCCCGATATGCAAGGGCACCACCACATCGCAGACTTATCGGCATGACTTCCACCAACCCACCCAAAGAATTCGTCCGCTCCGACTCGCAGAAGATGATCGCAGGTGTGTGCGGCGGCATCGGAGAGTACTTCGGCGTCGACGCCAACCTCGTCCGAGTCCTGACAGTGCTCGGCACCGTCGTCTCCGGCGGAACCGTCGCGCTGATCTACCTCGCCGCGTGGATGCTCATGCCGAGTAGATAGTCGGTTCTGACTTCCTTCGGGCAGCTCACGTAACCGCGACCACTTGAAACGCCTCCGCAAGCCGACCTTCGGGCAGCCCTGCCTGCGACGCGGCCGCACCCGCGAACCCACGCAACAGTGCGTCGAGTTCATGGATATGTCCGGTTTGACTGCGATGAGCCCGCAACGCGGCCACCTTGGAGTCGAACGTTGCCGTGATGTCGACGGCCTTGTTGTTGTGGGGTCCGCCCATGATCCACAGTTGGTGCGCCGACCAGGCCTGCAAACCTTCGTCCGCGACCAGCTCAGGATGCGCGTACGGGTTTCTGGCATCGGGGTACACCGCGGCAAAGGCTGCCTCGCCCGCCGCCCGGTGATCGGGGTGCGAGGCTCCCACCCGGCTCCAATCGAACTCCGGTGACTGGATCAGCACCCGCTGTGGGCGGACTCTCCTGATAGCCCGACTGAATCCTTTGCGCAGCTCCATCGTCGGGTACAACGCGCCGTCGGCGAACCGGAGGAACTCCACGTCGTGCACGCCGACCGCAGCCGCAGCGGCCTGCTGTTCGGCTTCGCGCATCGCCGCCATCGCCTCGCGCGGGATGTCTTCGAATCCGCCGGCATCGCCCGAGGTAGCCAGGCAATAACTGACCACGATACCGCGCTCGGTCCAGCCGGCGACCGTGCCGGCCGCACCGAAGTCGACGTCATCGGGATGGGCGGCCAGCACCAGGACACGCGCGACATCACTGTCGGCATCAGGACTGTCGGAGTGGGGATCTGGCGTTGAGTCTGCTGTCATCAGTCGGCCAGCATACGGCGCAGGACGTACGGCAGAATCCCTCTGTGCTGGAAGTACGCCGCTTCTGCCGGAGTATCGATCCGCACCGTAGCCGTCAGCTCACGCCCCTTCCCGTCGGTCTCGACTCGGACGGTGACCTCACTGGGTAGCGGGTCGGAGCCTTCGAGCCCGATCACCGAATAGGTCTCCTCGCCGGTGAGCCCGAGCTGTTCGGCGCTCTCCCCATCCCGGAACCGCAGCAGCACCCCCATCCCGATCAGATTCGATCGATGTATCCGCTCGAACGAGGTGGCCAGCACCGCCTTCACCCCGAGCAGCATGGTGCCTTTGGTTGCCCAGTCCCGTGAAGATCCCGAGCCGTAATCGGCACCGGCCACCACCAGCAACGGCACATCGTCTTGTTCATAGGCCATCGCTGCATCGAAAATCGACTGCTGAGAGCCGTCTGGCAGATAGCGGGTGACACCACCTTCGACGCCGGGGACGAGCTGGTTGCGCAAACGGACATTTGCGAACGTTCCGCGGATCATCACGTCGTGATTGCCGCGGCGCGAACCGTAGGAATCGAAATCCTTCCGATCCACACCATGCTCGCTCAAATACCGGCCCGCCGGAGAATCAGCGCCGATCGCACCTGCAGGCGAGATGTGATCGGTGGTGACCGAATCTCCGAGCAGCGTCAGCACCCGAGCACCGATGATGTCTCGGACCGGCAGTGGCTCGCGGGGCATGTCGTCGAAGTACGGAGGATTGCGCACATAGGTGGACGTGTCACTCCAATCGAAAGTGCCGGACTTCGACACGTCCATGCCCTGCCAATTTGCGTCACCGGCAAGAACATCGGCGTACCCGTCGGTGAACATGTTCGCCTCGACGCACTCGTCGACCACTGCTTTGATCTCCGCGGTAGTGGGCCAGATATCTCGCAGGAACACGTCGTGGCCCTCGGTGTCCTGGCCGAGTGGTTCGGTCAGTAGATCTGCCTGTGTGGTGCCGACCAACGCGTAGACGATGACCAGCGGCGGCGAGGCCAGGAAGTTCATCTTGGTCTCGGCGTGGATCCGGCCCACGAAGTTCCGGTTCCCCGACAGCACCGAGGCCACCGCCAAATCGTGGCCGGTGACTGCCGCGCTGACCTCGGGAATCAACGGGCCCGAGTTCCACCGTGCGATCGGGTCCGTCTTTGGTGAACACCACCCGAGCCAGGTACTCCAGATTCACCTGATGGCAGATTCCGGTATCGGGCGGGACCACCTGGAAACCGTCGAACGCTTGCTGCGCCCACCGGAGCAACTCGTAGCGCTCGTGGTTGCGTTCGAATTCGAGTTCGGCATTGGTATGGAATGCCTCGGGTCGACCGAACATGTCCACGATCACCGAGTGATCGATGGCCAGATCGGTGGGGATGAGCGGGTTGATCCGTTGTGGGTCACCACCGAGTGCAGTCATGGCGTCTCGCATGGCCACCAGGTCCACCACGCACGGGACTCCGGTGAAGTCCTGCATCAGAACCCGTGCCGGAGTGAACTGTATTTCCGAGCTGGACTGCGCGTGTGGATCCCACCCTGCCAGCGCCCGCAACTGCTCCGCGGTGACCAGGTGCCCGTCCTCGTTACGCAGCAAGTTCTCCAGCAGCACTTTGAGGCTGTAGGGCAGCCGCGACGAGCCCTCGATGCGATCGAGGCGGAAGATGTCGTAGGCAGTCCCGCCCACCGTCAATTGATCCAGCGCACCGAAACTGTTCCCGGTCATGACCGCTCCTCGTCACCGTAGGCTGCCTCAAGGGTCGGCCGTCGAGACTGCTTCTGTCAATGGTTGCCGGAGCTCGTCCCAAAGGGGCTAACCACAACCTCTGCAGCACAACGCAATTCGGCGCTCACCTTCGCCGAGGTATCGTGTCGACCTTGTCCCAGCCACGACGGCGTTCACGGGACCCTTCGTGCGCGTCGCGACTGCGGTAGATGATGTACGGCCGAAAGAGGTATCCCAACGGAGCGGTGAATACGTGCACCAATCGGGTGAAGGGCCATATCGCGAAAAGACTGATGGCGGCCAACGCATGGAATTGGAAGCTGAACGGGGCATGCGCCATCAATTCGGGCTGCGGGTCGAAGAAGAAGATGCCACGGAACCAGACGGACACACCCCCGCGGTAGTTGTATTCTCCGACGACGCCGGACCCGGTGTTGACCAGACCGCCCAGGATCACGAGAGTGAGCATGAGATACATCAGCTTGTCCATCCTGGTTGTCGCCCCCATAACGGCCTTGGTGAAGCGCCGACGATAAAGCAGACCCGCCAAGCCGACAAGGGTGAAGACACCGGCCACGATGCCCACCGTGACCGCCATGAAGTGGTAGATGTTCTCCGAAATCCCGACGGCCTCGGTCCAGCTTTCGGGAATGCCCAGGCCCATTACATGTCCGAGGAATACGGCAAGAATGCCGAAGTGGAACATCGGATTCGCCCAGCGCAGAATGCGGCTTTCGTACATCTGACTCGATCGGGAAGTCCAGCCGAACTTGTCGTAGCGATAGCGCCAGATGTGGCCGAGAACAAAAATGGTCAGGCATATGTAAGGGAAGATCAACCACAGGAACACATCCCGGACGTTGTCCATCATGCACCTCCAGGCATCGGTAACAAATCGGGCGAACCATAGGGATCGAGACCCACCTGCTCGTCTTCCGGCCCCTCGGCGATCAATCGTTCGACAGCTTCGTGATCCTTGCCTTTGAGCGGGGGCAAGGTGGCGCACACTGCCTCCATCGCCCCACTCCACGGCGATTCGATGTCGCGTAGATGCAGGCGGAGCAACTCGAGGCCTGCGCGGTTGTCCAATATCATCTTCAGTCCGGCGCGCTGATCGGTCGTAGCGGCGAATTCCAATACGACACAGAGATGATCGGGTAGTTGATCCTCGGCAAGCATCAGCCCCGCCTTGGTGTAGACCTGCTTGATACGCAGCAGCGCGAGCCCACGTTTTCGAGTCTCTCCGTTCGAGAAGTAGGTCAAGAACAGGCAACCGCGCCTGCGAGTGTCGAAGGTGTCGACGTAGTCGGTCTCGGACTCCGTTAGCGGCCGAGTGCGTAGGTGATCGATCGTTTCCTGCAGTCCCGCACCGAGTTTCGTAGGCAGGGTGGCAGCGACTCGGCCGAGAAGGTCGAGATGAGACATCAGGTGCGCATCCGGGTAGTCCATCAGCATCGAGGCGGACTGCCAGGTGCGGGTGAGTTCGTCGGTGGAGTATCTGAGCTTGGGAACACGTGGGGTCATGACCGGCGCTCCGTCTCCGCCGACTCGGACGATCCGCCGGCCTCGGGAAAAAGCCCATCGGGGGTGCCCTGCCCATTCCAGTCCATCAGGTTGATCCGCACACCCGCCGGGCGTCCCGGCCCGGCCGGTGTACCGACACCGGGATCGGCACCCATACCGGGGTCGCCACCGAAAGAGCCGTCCATCCCGCCCATCCCTGGCCCACCCTCGACGTCGAGGGAACACTCGGTGGCGATGTTTTCGAGCTTGTGGGCGTCCTCGTAGTGGGCCGCCGGTACGACGTAGCGCTCGTCGTACTTCGCGATGGCGAGCAGACGGTACATGTCCATCATTTCTTGCCCGGTCATCCCGACGGACTCCGGGATGGATTCGTCTACCTCCCAACCCATATTGATATCGCGCATGAACGAACGCATCGCGGCAAGCTTGCGGAGCACCTTGTCCACCGGAGCGGTATCGCCTGCCGTGAACAACCCGGCTAGGTACTCGATGGGGATCCGCAGCGAGTCGATGGCAGCGAACAGGTTTCCCTTGCGTTCGGCGTCCTCACCGGTTTCGCGGACTGCATCCACAACCGGAGACAGCGGCGGTATATACCAGACCATCGGCATCGTTCGGAATTCCGGATGCAACGGAAGCGCGACCTTGTATTCGTTGATCAACGCCCAAATGGGTGAGCGTTGCGCACTTTCGATCCAGTCATCGGGGATGTCGGCACGCTGCGCCTGTCGAACAACTTCCGGATCGTTCGGGTCGAGAAATACGTTGCGTTGGGCTTGCAGCAGGTCGTGTTCGTCGGTCACCGAGGCCGCGTCGAGCACCCGGTCTGCGTCGTACAACATCAGTCCGAGGTACCGCAGCCGTCCCACGCAGGTTTCGGAACAGATTGTGGGCTGGCCGATTTCGATACGCGGATAGCAGAACGTACACTTCTCGACTTTGCCGGTCTTGTGGTTGAAGTACATCTTCTTGTACGGGCAGCCGCTGACGCATTGCCGCCAACCACGGCAGCGATCCTGATCGACGAGGACGATGCCATCCTCTACTCGCTTGTATATCGCCCCGGTGGGACACGACGCCACACAGGACGGGTTCAGGCAGTGTTCACAAATACGTGGCAGGTAGAACATGAATGCCTGCTCGTACTCGAATTTGATCTTGTTGCCGATCTGCTCGAGTATCGGATCGTTGTGCCCGTGCTCGACCGACCCGGCAAGGTCGTCGTCCCAGTTCGATGACCAGGTCACTTTCGTATTCTCACCGGTCAGCAAGGATTTCGGCCGTGCCACCGGCATATGGTCCTGAGCCGGAGCGGTGGTGAGATTCTCGTAGTCGTAGGTCCACGGCTCGTAATAATCGTTGATGCCGGGCAGGTTGGGGTTGGCGAAAATGGTGGCGAGGTTCTTCAGTCGACCGCCTGCCTTGAGCTTGAGCCGGCCGCGCTTGTCGAGTGTCCAACCACCTTTCCACTTCTCCTGATCTTCGTAGGTCCGCGGATACCCTTGACCGGGCCGGGTCTCCACATTGTTGAACCAGACGTGTTCGGCGCCGGAGCGATTGGTCCACACCTGCTTGCACGTGACCGAGCACGTATGGCACCCGATGCACTTGTCCAAATTCATGACCATCGCCATCTGAGCCATTACTCGCATCAGTACTCCACCTCCTGATTACGACGGCGGATCACGGTGACTTCGTCGCGTTGATTGCCGGTAGGTCCCATGTAGTTGAAGGCGTACGTCTGTTGGGCGTATCCGCCGATCATGTGCGTGGGTTTGATCATGAGCCTGGTGAGCGAGTTGTGATTACCGCCGCGCTGGCCGGTCGTCTCCGAAATCGGTGTGTCGATGAGGCGGTCCTGCGAGTGATACATGAAGACAGTGCCTTCGGGCATCCGATGCGAGATGATGGCACGCGCGTCGACCACACCGTTGCGGTTGACCGCTTCGATCCACTCATTGTCCCGCACACCGATCTTCTCCGCATCTTGCGGGCTCATCCAGATTCCAGGCCCGCCGCGGAACAGCGAGAGCATGAGCAAATTGTCTTGGTATTCGGAATGAATCGACCACTTGTTGTGCGGCGTCAAGTAGCGAACCGACACACCGTGATCCGGAGTTGCTCCGATCTCCGGTTCGTCGAAGAGTGCGGTCATGTTCAGCGGCGGCCGGAAGGTGGGCAGCCCTTCACCCAGCTCGGTCATCCAGTCGTGATCGAGGTAGAAGTGCTGACGACCGGTCAGCGTGTGCCACGGCTTTTCCCGTTCGACATTGATCGTGAACGGCGAGTACCTACGGCCGCCGGTCTCGGATCCGGACCATTCGGGTGAGGTTATCACCGGAACCGGGCCGTGTTGGGTATCGGAGAACGTGATGCGCTTGCCCTCGTTTTCGGAGGCCAGGTCGTGCAGCATTCTGCCGGTACGCTTTTCGAGTGTCTTGAAGCCCTGAGTGGCGAGCCTTCCATTGGTGGTGCCGGACAGGGCCAGGATCATCTCGCAGGCCTGGATGTCACGGAGAATATCGGGACGGCCATCGGCAGGACCACCGCGCACGACACCGTTCTTCTCTTTGAGATCAGCGATTTCTCGGCTCAGATCGAAGGTGACTCCCTTGGTGGTCGCACCCAAGGTGTCCAGCAACGGCCCGACGGCGCGCATCTTGTCACCGATCGCCGTGTAGTCCCGCTCGACTTCGATAATTTTGGGCATCGTGACGCCGGGCTCCGGTTCGCATTCCCCGTACTTCCAGTCGCGGACCTTGCCGTGCGGTGCTGCCATCGCATCCGGGGTGTCGTGGGTCAGGGGTGCGGCGACCACATCCGTTTGCGTACCGAGGTGACGCACCGCGAGCTTGCTGAACACCTGGGAAATCTGTTGCCACGCATCCCAATCGGTACGCGACTGCCACGGCGGGGAGATCGCGGGATTGAACGAGTTGACGAACGGATGCATATCCGTCGTCGACAGGTCGTGTTTTTCGTACCAGGTGGCGGCCGGCAGCACGATGTCCGACAACAGCGTCGAACTCGTCATCCGGAAATCGAGGGTCGTCAGAAGGTCGAGCTTGCCGATGGGCGCCTCGTCATGCCAGCGGACGTCCTGCGGTCGGAAGCGCTGCGCAGTCTCCTCGGCGCTGACGGTGTGTGACGTGCCGAGGAGGTGATTGAGAAAGTACTCGTTTCCTTTCGCCGAGGAACCGAACAGATTCGACCGCCACAACGACAAAACCCGCGGAAAGTTCTCCGGCGCATCAGGATCCTCGGCCGCGAACTTCAGCCGCCCGGCCTTGAGCTCCTCGACGACATAGTCCTTGGCCGACTGCCCTTTCTGCTGGGCCTGCGCACCGATCACCAAGGGATTTCGATCGAACGTAGGGTAGGACGGCATCCAGCCCAGACGCGCGGACTGTGCGATCACGTCGGCAGTCGTCTTGCCCGCAAGTTGACCTTTGCCGGTCTGCGCCGTCAGCGTGTCGGCACCGAATTGGTCGTAGCGGAACTGGTCGGTATGCAGGTACCAGTAGGCGGTCTGCACCATGTTCCGAGGCGGTCGTACCCAGTCCAGGGCATTGGCCAACTGGTTGTACCCGGTCAGCGGACGGACCTTTTCCTGGCCGACGTAATGCGCCCAACCGCCACCGTTCACGCCCTGGCATCCCGTGATCGTCGTCATCGTCAGAAAGGTCCGATAGATGGTGTCGGAATGAAACCAATGATTGGTGCCCGCACCCATCAGAATCATCGACCGGCCCTTGGAGTCCTCGGCGTTCTGGGCGAACTCGCGGCCGATCCGTTCGGCAGCGTCCGCCGAGACTCCGGTGATCTCGGCTTGCCACGCCGGCGTGTAGGGGGACTCTGCGTCGTCGTAGCCGCTGGGCCAGCTCCCGGGTAGTCCGGGTCTACCGACGCCGTACTGGGCGAGCATCAGGTCGAAGACCGTGGTGACGAGCCTCCCTGCCACGCGGCGTACTGGCACACCGCGTCGAATGACGCCGACCTTGCCCTGGCCGGCATTGCCCTGGCCGGCATCGAAGCGTGGCATGTCGATCGGGACGTATCGATCCGCTCCGTCGATCAGCGACAGTGTCGGATCGATGTCGCCGAGATCGAGATTCCACTTGCCTTCACCGGTTTCACCGTAGCGATGGCCCAGCGTGCCAGGGGGCACGACGAGTTGGTTGGTTCTCGCGTCGACCATGACTGTCTTGAACTCGGAGTTCTCCTCCTCGCTCACGATCTCGTCGGTGAGGTCCGAGGCGGTCAAGAACTTTCCGGCGGTATAGGTGACCTCGCCGTCCGGATCGTGTGTTTCGTCGAGAGTGACGAGAAACGGCAGATCCGTGAACTTCTTGACGTAACCGGTGAAGTAGGGAGTCTGCCGGTCGACGTAGAACTCTTTGAGGATCACATGTCCCATGGCCATCGCCAGAGCGCCATCGGTACCGGGCTCGGCAGGGAGCCACTCGTCGGCGAACTTGGTGCTGTCGGCGAAATCCGGTGAGACGACGATGACTTTCTGTCCGCGGTAGCGGGCTTCGATCATCCAGTGCGCATCCGGCGTCCGGGTGACCGGCACGTTGCTACCCCAGATGATCAGGTAGCTCGAATCCCACCAATCCCCGGATTCGGGGACATCGGTTTGATCCCCGAACATCTGCGGGGAAGCGACCGGCATGTCCGCGTACCAGTCGTAGAAGCTCAGCATCGATCCCCCGATGAGGTTCACGAAGCGGGCACCGGAAGCGTGCGAGACCATCGACATCGCGGGAATGGGCGAAAACCCGGCGACGCGGTCGGGGCCCCATTTTCGGATCGTGTGCACGTGCGCCGCCGCCACTATCTCGATGGCCTCGTCCCACGTGGCACGCACCAAGCCACCCTTGCCTCGCGCACGCTTGTAGCGCGCGGCGCGCTCAGGATCCTCGGTCACGTCGGCCCAGGCGAGTACCGGATCTTTCAACCGGGACTTCGCTTCCCGGTACATCTCGAGCAGAACTCCGCGAATGTAGGGATACCGGGTTCGCGTCGGCGAGTAGGTGTACCAGGAGAAAGAGGCACCACGAGGACATCCGCGCGGTTCGTATTCAGGCTTGTCCGGCCCGGCAGTCGGATAGTCGACGGCCTGGGTCTCCCACGTGATGATGCCGTCCTTGACGTAGACGTTCCAGGAGCACGATCCGGTGCAATTCACCCCGTGGGTCGACCGAACCACTTTGTCGTGACTCCAACGATCCCGGTAGAAAGAATCGCCCGAACGGCCGCCGATCGCGAACAGCGTCCGCCCATCGGCAGACACAGTCTGGTTGCTCCGAAAGAATCGACGAGTCTTGATCAACGCATCTGTCAATCCACTGTTCATGGTGGCACTCATAAAAAGTCCTCCCGAGATTGGAGTAGCTACGCAAGATGAGCCGAAATCGTCAGGGGTGAACCACCAATCGGTCGACAAGATGCCAGATCATCGCCACGAAAACGATTGCCCACGCACCCAACGCAACCCAGGACACCGCGTCGCCGACTGTTTCCAACATGGGTAAGTCATCCGCCTGACCCAGGTAGTGCGAGGCGACGCCATACATCCCGAGCGGGAAGATGATGCTCCACAGGGTCGCGTCGTAGACCAGCGGAACTCGATTCTTGACATGCCGCCACCACGCCGCGGCGAACAGGACTGGGATGAGCCAAGTTCCGAAGGACCAGAACATCACCGCAGTGCCACCGATCAGGCCGCGGGTGGCGTCGACCATCGGAGCATCGGCCATTTGCACGATGCGGGCGCCTGCGAGGACGGTAATCGCGGTCGCGCCCATCGCAACCCAGTAGACCGGAGTGAGGTCGACCGGGTTCAGCGGATAGAGCAGCAGCCTCGCCGCGACCAGAATCGCGACGCCCGCATAGAGAAAAGCGCCGACAGCCCAGGAGAACACGGCCACCAGTGCGAGTTCGTTCCTGCCGGTTGTGACCACAGGTTCGAGGGCAGCAGCGAGCACGGCAACGGATTGACAGGCAACCACCCAGATGAACCAGGTGCCGTTCGCGCCCGCGAGCGCCGGGCGAATCGAGGGATTCAGTATCGCCGTCGAGGGCACCACGTATCCGAGCACGAACCAACTCAGCGCCCCGAGGGCCAGGAACCCCAGAGCCACGGCGTGTTCTCCCCCGGCGGCGAAGCGGGTGCCCAGGACATCGGTGGCGGCGACGAAGGTGAAGAATCCGAAGCCGCGTCGCGGGTCGGTGAAATCCGCGCGCAGCAGTGATCCGAAGCGCAGCAATCGCCAGCAGTGGAGCACCACCAGGACGACCCAGGCGAGAACTCCGATCACGAACAGAGCCGAGGAGATGAGCGGCTGGTTGTTGTTCTTCATCGCGACGGAGATGATCCCGGTAGCCATGACCAACGCAAAGTACCCCGGGTTGAGAGTCGAGACGGCGCCTCGAACAGCGGTGACAGTCTTCCCGTCGCCACTCCGGACCGTCACGACGTGCTGTCGATTCGCCGGTCCATGTCGCCACGAGATGCTCGCTGTGCCATTCGGAATCCTCACCTATGACATGCCAGCCACTGCACTGGCGTTGCACCGTGCACGCTACGCCGGATACACCCGAATTCGGTGCGCAACGCCGACCGACTGTGCGGGACTTCACATCTGAAGCACAGTTTTGCTACCCTCCATACCGAAGCGACACGCCGGATCTACCGCTGAGGCCGCTCGGACGCGTCGAATTCGCGGACGTCGGCGTCGAGGATCGCGGCCTGCTGCTCGGAATCGGGACCGGATTCACGAAAGGCGTGCAGCTGCGCTTCGTCGGCCCAACGCTCGTACACGTTGACCCTTCGCGCGTCGAACAGGTCCGCAGCGATCGCGAAGTCCTCGCAACCTTCGGACTCTCGTGCGAGCCGAACCACCTCGACACAACTCTGCAGATACCGATCTCGTTCGTTCGGATCCACAGTCAGATACCCAGCAACAATGATCATGGGCCTAAGACCTGCACGAACAGTGAAACTCATCGCTCCGTCGAACCCGGCACGACCGACTACTGAGTCAGTGCACCAACCAACCACACGGCGCCGCGAGGTCCGCAGCACCCTCAGGGCCCATCGACCCCTCCGCGTACGGCTTCACCTCGGGTGGATCGTTCAACAGCGGTGCCGCGACCTCCCAGACGTGTGCGAGCCCGTCGGGCCGGGTGAACAACGAACGATCACCGTTGAGCACGTCGAGAATCAGGCGTGAGTACGGCGACAGTGGGTCGGCGTTGGGAACGGACGGCAACGGCAGAGACAGATGCCCGACGGACAGGTCGAAATCCGGTCCCGGCTCCTTCACCGTCATCGCCATGTCGATCGAGCCGCTGCCGGACAAGTCGAAGGACAGCACCGCACCGTCGTCCGGGAGATCGGTCAGCGGGCTGTTCTCCGGCTTCCGAAACACCAGAGACACCCGCTGAGCACTGACTCCCAACATCTTTCCGGTTCGAAGCAAGAACGGCACGTCGCGCCATCGATCGGTGTCGACCCACAGCTTTGCTGCGACGAACGTATCCACGGTCGAATCGTCGGCGACACCCTCGACGTCGCGATAGCCGTCGTACTGACCGAGTACGACCTCGGCCGTGTCGATCGGCCGGAAGCAGCCGATGACCGTTTCTCGGGCGGATTGCAGATCGTCGGCGGCCAACGACGCAGGAGGCTCCATCGCGATCTCGGCAGCGACCTGAAAGAGGTGAGTCACCAACATGTCGAGCACGGCCCCGGTGCTGTCGTAGAACTCGGCTCGGTCGTCGATGTTCAGAGTCTCGGGGACATCGATCTGCACCTGAGCCACGTGTTCGGCGTTCCAGATGCCGTCGATCATTCCGTTCGCGAACCGCAGGACGTGCAGGTTCTGGGTCGCTTCCTTGCCGAGGAAGTGGTCGATTCGGTAGACCTGCTTCTCGTCGAGAACCTCGTGCACCACCTTGTCGAGCTCTTCGAAATCGTGCTGCGACGTGCCGAACGGCTTCTCGTACACCACCCGTGCACCGGCGGCGAGATCGTGCGCACCGAGGGCCTTGGTGTAGTCCTGAAACGTGCTCGGCGGCAGAGCGATGTAGTGCACCAACTGCGCGTCCTCGCCCACCTCTTCTTTGGCCGACGCCACCACCTCCGGTAGCGCACCCGGGTCTTCGACGGTGAATCCATTGCCTGCGAATCGGATCCGTTTCGCGAACTCGTCCCAGTCCTTGCTGCCGAGTTCGGAGCCGTATTCCTTCAACGCACCGTGGACGTGGTCGCGGAACTCCTCGTCGGGGGTGTCGTGTCGACCGTTACCGATGAGAAGCCACTTCTCCGGCAGCAGTCCCTCGACATGGAGTTGGTAGAACGAGGGCAGGACCATGCGCTTCGCAAGGTCACCGGTCGCGCCGAACAGGACGAATATCGTAGGTTGCAGAGACGCCATGGATTCCATCATGCCCTCACCGATCGTGTGGTGTGGTTAAAGTCGATCTGGTGACACGATCGAAATTCCACGGGGAGATCTACGGGATGGGCACGTCCTCGGGCACACGCATCGTCGTCGGCAACTGGACGCGGTCTCCGCTCGGCACCTTCACCGACGTCATGGTCGAGTTCGAGAACAGCCACCGTCTACTCTTGGCCCCTGATGACGCGGTACGTGAATTCGTTTCGGCCACATACACATTCGACGAGACAGTTATCACGTCGGTGACCTTCGAGCGCCTACCGGACGGATCGAGGAAAGTACAGGCCGGTCGATTGGACCTGCGAATCCACACCGGCCGAATCACACCGCTCGGCGTGCTGCTGAAGCTCGTCCCCACAACCATCTCGACCGCCCCGTGGTTCTGCACCCTGACCGACCCCATCGCCCGAGTGGCGCTCCGCGGCGTCCGCACCCGCGGCAGCGCCGGCGGTGGGCGTCGCGAGTACTACGGGGCTCACACCCAATACCGCGTCACCGCAGTCGAGGCGTCGTGGGACGGAAAGAATCTCGGCTCACTGACCCGCGTCACGCCACCGGTCCGATTCGGATTCGGTTCCACACCCCAGGCCCCGAGCGTCACCTACATCACCACCACCATCGACGACTGACTCGTCAGACCAGCACTGCACCCGCGGCGACGAGCTCGGTCAGCGCCTTCTCCGAGGACTCGGGAGCAACGCCGGCAATCAGATCGGTGAGAATACGTACCTTCAGCCCGAGAGCGATCGCGTCGAGAGCCGAAGCTCGCACGCAGTAGTCGGTAGCCAGTCCGACGACATCGAGATCGGTCACCTCGTTGACTCGCAGCACCTCGGGCAACGTGACGCCCCCGTCGGTGATGCCTTCGAACGCCGAGTACGACGGCTTCCCCTGGCCCTTGTAGACGTGCACGTCCACCGATCCGGTGACGAACTCACCGTGGTACTCCGACCCGACCGTGTCCGCGACGCAGTGCATGGGCCACGTGTCGACGAAGTTGGGCGCCCCATCGGTCGCGAAGTGGCCACCGTTGTCGCCGACAGCATCGTGCCAGTCACGCGAGGCAACGATGACGTCGTACTCGTCGCCCTTCTTCGCCAACAACTCACTGACCTTGCGCGCTACTTCACCGCCGCCGTCGATGCCGAGGGCTCCGCCCTCGGTGAAATCGTTCTGTACATCCACTACCAACAAAGCACGAGTCATGAGGACCAGTATCCTCTGAACGTGAGATGGGCATGAACGTAACGGTGGCCGAACTGATGTGCTATCCGGTCAAGGGGTGTGCGGGAGTGTCTCTCCGCACCGCGCCGATGACGTTCCGGGGACTCGAACACGATCGCGAGTTCATGATCGTGGGCGCGAACGGATCGTTCCGCAGTCAACGCAGCGACCCTGTCCTCGCCGTCGTCCATCCCTCTATCGTCGAAGACGTCCTCACCCTCTCGCACGACGATTTCGGATCGATCGCCGTCGAGGTCAATCGGCATTCCCCGCTACGAGATGTCACGATGTTCGACGAACCATGTCAAGGCATCGACCAGGGCGACGACATTGCACGCTGGCTCGGTGAGATCCTCGGCGAGGAGTGTCGACTGGTCAGGATCACCTCGACTGCCCCTAGCTTCGCGGACAGCACCGCAGTCCACATCCTGTCCGATGCATCGATGCGCGGTCTGAACGCCCGGCTCGACACACCGATTCCGTTCGATCGGTTCAGGCCCAACATCGTCGTCACCGGTTGGGCGGACGCGCACCGGGAAGACCTGGTACGCCTGGCCTCCGTCGGCACCTGCCGACTCGCGTTCGACAAGATTGCCATCCGGTGCGCCGTCACGACCGTCGAGCAAACGACCGGCATTCGCACCGGCCCCGAACCACTGCGTACCCTCGCCGCCTACCGCCGCGGCCCCACCAAAGGAGTCGTGTTCGGCGCGAAGTTCTCGGTGACCACCGTCGGCCGGGTGTCGGTCGGCGACGAGTTCACCGTTCTCGAAGAAGAATCCCCGGGTCTCGACCACTAGCGATCTGCACGGCGAGCAGAATTCGCGCCTGACCCGCTCGCAGTGGTGAGAACCCTGCGCCGGCATCGACGAGGTCCGCACCGCCACCTCCGCCGCCGTAGCTCGGTTCGACAGAGCCGAGCGGAACCCTCGTCGTGACGACCACGGGGATCCCTGCGGCCGTGGCACGCTTCACCGCTGCCACGACCATGCTGTTCGTGTTCCCCGAACCGAGTGCCTGCAGCACGAGCCCCTGACTTCCTGCGCCGAGGTACGCATCGATGGCGACCGCATCCACACCTGGGTACAGCGCAACGATGTCGACTCTGGTGTCCGAAATTTTCCGACGGTCGAAGACGGAGCGTTCCTGCGCCGATCCGAAAAATGCGTCCAGGTCGGATGTATGCCATTTCATCAAGCCGCGCGCAGGCAACGTTCTGCCACCGAAGGAAACGAGGACTCCCCTTCCCCTGCTACTCGGGTTCCGCACTGCTTCGATCGCTGCCGTGACGTTGTAGGGCCCATCGGGCTCGGCGTGATCCGAAGTCCGCTGCGCACCGGTGAACACCACCGGCCTCGGATCATCGTGGAACAAGTCTACGAGAAGTGCCGTCTCCTCCATGGTGTCCGTACCGTGCAGAACCACGACGCCGACGCAGTCCGGATCGGTCAGCGCATTCGCGACAGCGTCGGCAACGGCGTCCATGTCGGCGAAGTCGAACGCCGAACTGTCCTTGGACAAGACCTCACGAACCTCGATATCAGCGGCCAACGCGAATCCGAGCGGATCACTGCCCGGACGGCTGATGCCGTTCTCGTCACGGCTACTGGCAATGGTTCCACCAGTGGTCAGCAGGGCGATGTGAGACACAGAAGTCATACCTCTCGTTCGGCTGCAGGAGTGCGAATCCTGTTGCGGCACAATTGCTATCCATTGGCCGGCATCGGCGTTGCAATCAGGTGACAAGAGGCTTTTCGAATGCCTTCAATACAGATACCGTCAAGCCTAGTGTGGGGAATCCTGGATACCGTGCATCGAACATCAGAAGCTTCGCTCGCGTTACCGCCCCGGGCCGGGCGAGCAACCAGAAATTCAACTGGCACGCGACGATGATCGCCCACTGATGATGCCGATCCCGAAAAGGGTGATCACGGTCTCGAACGCTTTTGCCGGAACGATCGCCTTGAGTCCAACACTGACGGAAGTCTATATCGACGTCAGGGCACTTCAACCGTACGGAACGACGGGACTTGACCACCCGGGGCAACGAACCTAGGAGCAGAACCCGTGACAGCCATCGCATGCAGAATGCGTCCGGTTGAATACAACCCCGCAATAGGTGAGGAGCGTGCTGCGGTGAGCACGACGAAGAAGTCGTGAAATTCGAGTTCCAGTGGGCTCATCCCCGCGTCCGCGGGGAGCACTTCGAGCCTGCCCGAGTTGCGCTGAACGACTGGGGCTCATCCCCGCGTCCGCGGGGAGCACGTTGTGCGGGCACTCGATTCAATGCGTGTTGGGGGCTCATCCCCGCGTCCGCGGGGAGCACATTGAGCGCCGCAGTCTCGAGCGCCTTGCCCCGGGCTCATCCCCGCGTCCGCGGGGAGCACGCCGCCATCACATGTTCGGCTATCTCGCTCGGGGACTCGTCCCCGCGTCCGCGGGGAGCACCTGATGCTGCCCCCGACTTCAGTTCGCCGGCAGGGCTCATCCCCGCGTCCGCGGGGAGCACTGCCGAAGGCCCCGTCTGGTAGGTAGTCCGATGGGCTCATCCCCGCGTCCGCGAGGAGCACAGCGCTTCCATGTCCGGTCAAGCACTCGTCGTGGGCTCATCCCCGCGTCCGCGGGGAGCACTCGGCCGGTCTCGCCGCGGCCGTCTCGTTCCTGGGCTCATCCCCGCGTCCGCGGGGAGCACGCCTCTGCGCCGGTTTCGTCGGAGCCGTTCAGGGGCTCATCCCCGCGTCCGCGGGGGCACACCGTCACGCCGCCACCGTCGCCGCAGCCGCAGGGCTCATCCCCGCGTCCGCGGGGAGCACGCGAAGGCGGGCGGGACGTGGTTGGTGCTGGTGGGCTCATCCCCGCGTCCGCGGGGAGCACGGCGGCATGTCGTCGCGCGCACTGCAGGACAAGGGCTCATCCCCGCGTCCGCGGGGAGCACGATGAAGGCACCGAGGAAATCCTTGTTCGGTCGGGCTCATCCCCGCGCCCGCGGGGAGCACCGTCGGTACGACTGCGGTGGGTTCGATGGTGGGGGCTCATCCCCGCGTCCGCGGGGAGCACCCATTCCCGGACGGATTCGGCATCGGTGGGGAGGGCTCATCCCCGCGTCCGCGGGGAGCACATGATGCTGAGCAGATGTTTCAGTGGGCTTTGGGGCTCATCCCCGCGTCCGCGGGGAGCACCCCTTGATGACATCCTGGGCGACCTGCCACGCGGGCTCATCCCCGCGTCCGCGGGGAGCACACGCCCCGGTTGATGTACCGGTTGATCCTCCCGGGCTCATCCCCGCGTCCGCGGGGAGCACTGTCTTCCGTTCTCGTATGGACCTACGTTTCCGGGCTCATCCCCGCGTCCGCGGGGAGCACGCCCTTCACCAACGGCACTGCTGTGGTGGTGAGGGCTCATCCCCGCGTCCGCGGGGAGCACACACATGGGTCCGCAGTTGCGCGAGCATGAACGGGGCTCATCCCCGCGTCCGCGGGGAGCACTGATGCGCTCCGAAAGTTTTTGGAGCTTGAGGGGGCTCATCCCCGCGTCCGCGGGGAGCACTACTCGGAGACGATTGTGACGACGGCGGCGTCGGGCTCATCCCCGCGTCCGCGGGGAGCACTTTCGGAGTGGGTCGATATTGATGAACCGAATGGGCTCATCCCCGCGTCCGCGGGGAGCACCGGATAAGCTCACTAATGCGTCGGCGGGCATTGGGCTCATCCCCGCGTCCGCGGGGAGCACTTTGCTGTGCCCAAAACATATGCCCCACAGGGGGGCTCATCCCCGCGTCCGCGGGGAGCACATGTGCCACGCCACAACGATGTACGGACCGCCGGGCTCATCCCCGCGTCCGCGGGGAGCACGGTGTGGGTGGTGGGCGTTTGTGATTGTCGGCGGGCTCATCCCCGCGTCCGCGGGGAGCACACGTCGGGACAGTTCGTGGGCATGTCCTCACTGGGCTCATCCCCGCGTCCGCGGGGAGCACTTGCCGGACACGACTATGCGTGTCTCTGTGGCGGGCTCATCCCCGCGTCCGCGGGGAGCACGTAGCCTTCGACACCCTCTAGTAGGTCGAGGCGGGGCTCATCCCCGCGTCCGCGGGGAGCACTGATGTCTTCCCCTGTGACGCCGTTCCCTGAGGGGCTCATCCCCGCGTCCGCGGGGAGCACGCGGCTGCGAGATTGTTTGCGGCGTGATGGGCGGGCTCATCCCCGCGTCCGCGGGGAGCACATGCTGTGGAGCGTCAGGGTGCGGCGGCTGAGGGGCTCATCCCCGCGTCCGCGGGGAGCACCGCAACGGGCGGCCGCGCGCATCGATATATCGTGGCTCATCCCCGCGTCCGCGGGGAGCACCGTGGGGTGCAGCGTACGGGCCTGTCCCGAATGGGCTCATCCCCGCGTCCGCGGGGAGCACATCGCAGCCGACAAGCCGCCCGCTTCTCTGATGGGCTCATCCCCGCGTCCGCGGGGAGCACATGGTCACCCCTACCGGCCCCGGAATCCGTGGGGGGCTCATCCCCGCGTCCGCGGGGAGCACGCGCTATCGGGTTGATTCTTGCTGGCATGAATGGGCTCATCCCCGCGTCCGCGGGGAGCACCCCTTCTCCCAGGAGGCTAGAAAAGTATGGCTGGGCTCATCCCCGCGTCCGCGGGGAGCACTTGCGGAATTTGCAGGTGTATGCGCCGGCTGTGGGCTCATCCCCGCGTCCGCGGGGAGCACGCAGGCTGTCCAGTATGTGGCGCGGGCTACTCGGGCTCATCCCCGCGTCCGCGGGGAGCACGTTGAGGCGGGGGACAACCCCAGATGTTGATCGGGGGCTCATCCCCGCGTCCGCGGGGAGCACCGCCCACGAGCTGGTTGGGTCGTGCCTCCTGGGGGCTCATCCCCGCGTCCGCGGGGAGCACCAGTGACACCTAAGGCCTTCAACGCCAACTCAGGGCTCATCCCCGCGTCCGCGGGGAGCACATCGCGGAGGAGGCGCAGATGATGGCCCCTGTGGGCTCATCCCCGCGTCCGCGGGGAGCACCGAAATACGTGCAAGGTCTTTCTTGCTTTTGCGGGCTCATCCCCGCGTCCGCGGGGAGCACAGTGGGTTATGAGTGGTGTGAATGTTGGGCGTGGGCTCATCCCCGCGTCCGCGGGGAGCACCTTCACATCACTGCCTTGCGCGGCGAGGTGAGGGGCTCATCCCCGCGTCCGCGGGGAGCACGTCAACGACCGCTTCGGTCTTGACGTTTCAGAGGGCTCATCCCCGCGTCCGCGGGGAGCACTGTCGTCCAATGTCTCGGTAGGAGAGTCCTTGGGGCTCATCCCCGCGTCCGCGGGGAGCACTTGGGCCGGTCACGTTGCCACCGATGCGCCCTGGGCTCATCCCCGCGTCCGCGGGGAGCACGTCAACTTTGACCACAAACTTTTGGACCTGTCGGGCTCATCCCCGCGTCCGCGGGGAGCACGACGGGACGATCGTTGTCGGCACGGTCGCGGTGGGCTCATCCCCGCGTCCGCGGGGAGCACGTCACAGACCTCGACCTGAATGTCATCGACGAGGGCTCATCCCCGCGTCCGCGGGGAGCACGCGCTGAGAGTTGCGTTGACTTCCCCGACTGCGGGCTCATCCCCGCGTCCGCGGGGAGCACATCGGCGGTATCGCGCAACTGATTTCGATGCTGGGCTCATCCCCGCGTCCGCGGGGAGCACACGACAGGAGACTAAGCCACCTGTGTGCCGCCGGGCTCATCCCCGCGTCCGCGGGGAGCACGGTATCCCCACAGACCCGAAAATTGTGGATGCGGGCTCATCCCCGCGTCCGCGGGGAGCACGCCGCTACAAGAAAAACGGTACGGGCGTACCTGGGCTCATCCCCGCGTCCGCGGGGAGCACGAACTCGCGCACTGGGTAGCCGAGGGTGCCGCGGGCTCATCCCCGCGTCCGCGGGGAGCACTGGCAGTCCGCGTCCGGCGTGCTGTCGGGTTCGGGCTCATCCCCGCGTCCGCGGGGAGCACCACTTCTTGGACTTGGAGGCTCACCTGTGGGTGGGCTCATCCCCGCGTCCGCGGGGAGCACTCGGGGGTGTCGCGGTCTCGGCTGCGGTCGTCGGGCTCATCCCCGCGTCCGCGGGGAGCACACGCTGGACACCGCAGGCGGGCAGGTATGGGAGGGCTCATCCCCGCGTCCGCGGGGAGCACAGATGTTCGGTGCGTGTAGCGAATTGGGGGCCGGGCTCATCCCCGCGTCCGCGGGGAGCACCGTCTGCCACTTATCGGCATCGATGCGAACGAGGGCTCATCCCCGCGTCCGCGGGGAGCACCCGCCGAGACTGTAGGAGATCAGCCCGACCGGGGGCTCATCCCCGCGTCCGCGGGGAGCACGATGATGTTGCGGTCGCGGAGTTTCGCATTCAGGGCTCATCCCCGCGTCCGCGGGGAGCACCTGTGGCAGCATCCGCACACTCAGAACGAGCAGGGCTCATCCCCGCGTCCGCGGGGAGCACACACGTCGAATCCGTTGCCGATTCGTTCGTGGGGGCTCATCCCCGCGTCCGCGGGGAGCACGTTTGGGTTTTGGTTGGGTTAGGCGGCGGCGTGGGCTCATCCCCGCGTCCGCGGGGAGCACTCGGTGTCGGCATGACGGGCTTCATCTCCGGCGGCTCATCCCCGCGTCCGCGGGGAGCACAAGGGTTTGTGGCGGTCGGATGCGCACATTTCGGGCTCATCCCCGCGTCCGCGGGGAGCACATGACACGCTAACGCGCGTCCGTGTCGGATCCGGGCTCATCCCCGCGTCCGCGGGGAGCACCAATGACTGAACTCGCCAAAGGTGGGTTTAGTGGGCTCATCCCCGCGTCCGCGGGGAGCACGATGAGGCTTTCTTGGAGCGTGAGAGTATCGGGGGCTCATCCCCGCGTCCGCGGGGAGCACATGGTTTCTCGCCGACTCTGTTGCTCGTGTGTGGGCTCATCCCCGCGTCCGCGGGGAGCACCCACGTCGATGCACCCAGGCCGACGCCGATCAGGGCTCATCCCCGCGTCCGCGGGGAGCACGAACTGAAGCACATCCTGTGTTGGTCGAATCCGGGCTCATCCCCGCGTCCGCGGGGAGCACGAACGGAGGAGAGGTTGCCTCGGAGAGGGATAGGGCTCATCCCCGCGTCCGCGGGGAGCACTGCGCGATACCGCCGATCAGCCCACCGAAAAGGGGCTCATCCCCGCGTCCGCGGGGAGCACATGGTGTAGCTGTCGGGCCTGTTCCACCTGTTGGGCTCATCCCCGCGTCCGCGGGGAGCACAACCCGATCTGGAACTCAGGTGGGAAAAGGTTGGGCTCATCCCCGCGTCCGCGGGGAGCACATCTTTTTGGTGTCTAATGGTGGTTCGTGGTCGGGGCTCATCCCCGCGTCCGCGGGGAGCACGCATCCTGTTGAGCATCCAAATTCTTGAACTCGGGCTCATCCCCGCGTCCGCGGGGAGCACGTACGGGCGAAGAAGCCCGCAAGCGAGTAGAAGGGCTCATCCCCGCGTCCGCGGGGAGCACTTGGGCAATTCATCTACCTGCCGACCGCTGGAGGGCTCATCCCCGCGTCCGCGGGGAGCACTTCGGAAGGCTGTGATCTTGGGTGCGCCTGATGGGCTCATCCCCGCGTCCGCGGGGAGCACCGGTGGGCGGACAGCGGAAGTCCTCGCCGAGCAGGGCTCATCCCCGCGTCCGCGGGGAGCACCATTGTGGGCGAGGAACTCGATAAGTTGGTCAGGGCTCATCCCCGCGTCCGCGGGGAGCACTCAGATGCCGGTGACGGTGTCGATCTTGATTTGGGCTCATCCCCGCGTCCGCGGGGAGCACAGTTGAGCCAGTCGACGTCACCGAAACCACCCGGGCTCATCCCCGCGTCCGCGGGGAGCACTTGCCGCCATCGCCGCCCGAACCGGCAGCAGAGGGCTCATCCCCGCGTCCGCGGGGAGCACTTTCGACTTCGAGCTTCCAGTCTCTTGCGAGTGGGCTCATCCCCGCGTCCGCGGGGAGCACGGTTTTCTTGCCGATGGGCGGTACAAGACTCAGGGCTCATCCCCGCGTCCGCGGGGAGCACTTCACCATCACCGGACCGATCACCACCCCAACGGGCTCATCCCCGCGTCCGCGGGGAGCACCTCAGGTCGAGGTCGTATCCGTCGATGTTTACGGGCTCATCCCCGCGTCCGCGGGGAGCACGCAGTGTCCGGCGCTATCAACCGGGCGCTCGGGGGCTCATCCCCGCGTCCGCGGGGAGCACTGCCGTCCAGGGCTGCCTATGCCGGGTGGCGAGGGCTCATCCCCGCGTCCGCGGGGAGCACTTCCGTCCGCGCCACATGGGGCGTTCGCAGTGGGGCTCATCCCCGCGTCCGCGGGGAGCACATGACCGACTGCAACTGCGCCAACGAGTCCGTGGGCTCATCCCCGCGTCCGCGGGGAGCACCGTTCGGGATCGGCGAAGACGTGGTGATCGCCGGGCTCATCCCCGCGTCCGCGGGGAGCACGCGCCGAATCCATCACAGTCGAAGGTCGGGCTGGGCTCATCCCCGCGTCCGCGGGGAGCACTTTTCTGAGTTCCCGACCAAGGTTACTCAGGAGGGCTCATCCCCGCGTCCGCGGGGAGCACCTATTGGGTATGAGCTGGTTGAGCCTAGTTTAGGGCTCATCCCCGCGTCCGCGGGGAGCACGGTTCTGTTGTGTTGCCGATTTTGTGGAGTGCGGGCTCATCCCCGCGTCCGCGGGGAGCACATTCACTGACCGAAGGTCTCGGTGGAGACAATGGGCTCATCCCCGCGTCCGCGGGGAGCACGTTCTTGTCCCACTTGACCAAGGTCGAGGTGAGGGCTCATCCCCGCGTCCGCGGGGAGCACGACAGGTCCGCGAGAGCTCCACGAACGTTTTTGGGCTCATCCCCGCGTCCGCGGGGAGCACACATTGTGAACGCCCTCGTGGCCCGACTGGAAGGGCTCATCCCCGCGTCCGCGGGGAGCACTTCGGAAGGCCGTAATCCTGGGTGCGCCTGATGGGCTCATCCCCGCGTCCGCGGGGAGCACGCGCCGCAGTCTCGAGCGCCCTACCGCGCTCGAGGGCTCATCCCCGCGTCCGCGGGGAGCACAACATGCGGCTGATGGTGTACATGCCTGTGCCGGGCTCATCCCCGCGTCCGCGGGGAGCACCGTAAACAAGCATTTCCCAATGGGCAGTTAGAGGGCTCATCCCCGCGTCCGCGGGGAGCACGGAGCCGTCGTCCGCGCCGAACTGGTATCCGCGGGCTCATCCCCGCGTCCGCGGGGAGCACCGTATCAATGCGATGAAGGTTGCGTTGGATGTGGGCTCATCCCCGCGTCCGCGGGGAGCACACTTGCCGACCAGCATAAAGGTAGAGGGCGAGCGTGTTTCTACTTCACTTCTGTTTCAATCCAACCGATTCTGCTGGGCACGGGCCTTACGGTACCTGCTGGCCTTGCTCCATCCAGCCCGCGGCTTTGCACCAGATTCCAGAGCCTCACCAGTATGTGGTCTGCGGACGAGCGAGATGCCATCGATATCCACGGGCTCCCAATCGTGTCTATGGACGAGGAACGCCAAGCGCTGTTCGTTACGCGCTGGGAAGACCATTATTGCTCGACCATCTTTGACGAGTTCGATGCACCGCTGCCACAGCAGCTCCCTCACCCTCCGAGACAGGACTCCGACGAACACGCCAGGACTAATCTCCAGCAGCCAGCGGGTTAGGTGCCCACGAAGGCCTGCCGGGCAAGCGGTAACAATAAGAATCACCATGGGACATCGAAATCCTTGCCGTCATGAGACTGGCCGCTAGCCACAGCTTTGCCTTTGTCGTCCCACAAGTAGACAACATCTGCTTCCCATTCGGCTGAGTCCTCTTCCTCCCCTGGAATAAGCAAGGCTTTGATGTCTTGAGCACATCGCGGCAAGAGTTTTTCTGCGTAGATCAGGTCTCGAATCTTTCTTCGGGTTACCGCCGCAACATCGTCGACCTGCTCGGCAGCAACATCGAATGCAACGGGTATTGCGAACTCTGCCTTGTACAAATCTGCGATGTCATATACGAAGGATCGATCGTGACCTGTGTGAACGAAACCCAGCCCCGGCGAACACCCCAACGCCACAATCACTGCGTGTGCCATGCCGTAAAGGCATGTCGTCGCAGCCGACAACGCCTTGTTGACTTCGTCGCCGGCAGCGAAATCATTCGGGTCGTAGTCGCGCCGGACCCATTCCACACCGGTTCGCTCGGCGTGTTCGCGATAACTCTTCCTTACCCGCGCGCCCTCTCTGCCCCGCAATTGTTGCATCGTCAGTTGCGAGGTGTCTTCGCCAGGGAATCGCATGGCGTACATCGCTCGTGCGACGGCAAGTCGCGCATCGCGCATCGACACGGCCCGGGCCTGGGCATCAAGCAACCTGCTGGTACGGCCTAGCGGACGTCCGTGTGCGTAGTAGCGAACACCCTGTTCGCCGACCCAAACGGCGGTGGAGCCAGACTCCGCCATCAAGAGCATCGCCTGGTGAGTCACCCTGGTACCCGGGCCTAGGAGAAGCGCTCCAATTGACGCAGTAGGGATATGCACCACGCCACGCTCATCCGTCGCGGTAATGGCGTTCCCATCACGGTGAATGGTGCATCGCTCCAAGTAGATGAAAGAGATTCGATCGGCTACGCGCACCAACTCACTCGGCCTAACCGGCGGTGGCCCCGGCACACTCCCCATAGACCTAAGCCCTAGCCAGCGGTGCCAAAGTCATCAGACCACAGCCGTACGCCTTGGCTCGACCAAGTCCGTTGGTCAGTGTCGCGCGCAATAGGTCCGGGTCCTCTATCTGAAGCACTCCCTCGAATGTCGCGATACCGATTGTGACCGCATGGCCACCTTTATTGAATCTGAGCGTCGAACGATCTACAACTTGCAGTGCTGCTTCTTGCTGTGGGCCATCTGGAATCGAGAATCCAGCTTTGGTAGCGCGATCAAGTAGCCAATTCTGCTGATGCTTGACGGTCACGTGCGCGACCGGCTTTGTATCTGCCCACGCCTTGTCCTGCTTGTAAGCACTGTGAACAGGATTGGCACGCAACCGAAATCCCCAACGCTGTCCCGACTCCAGGCTAGACAGAAAACCGCCGTACTCAGCGGACTTCCACATCTGCCCTGTCTGCCAACCTGCCTGCTCGACAATATGACTCAGATCCGGCTCCACCGGGCTTACTACATACAGAGCGATACTATCTCGTTCGGTCTCGTCCACTCGCCACAATGCACGACCCTCACTCTCGTCGAATGAACCTGGAGGAAAACATGATTGAACTGCAGCGTGCATAGCCTGGGGCGACGAAATAAGCTTGACGGCACCGCGCCGGCGCCTATTGAGGGGCATCTTCGACAGAAACATGATCACACTCCTCCAAGAACAGCCATGGGGTCGTGCCCATGAAATCGGCTCGTTGGGTTCTCAACTTCCACTCGATCGTCCACTACAGTTCTCCATTCGTAACGGCGGTGCTGTGGGTCGAAGCTGACCGGCACATCCCTGATCGTCTCTCCCTCGGCTCCGTGCTCGCCGTCCAACGCGATCCGGAGTGCGACCCGAGATGCTTGTTTCGCGCGGTACCAATCCGACGCCTGCCACGGGAACCGCCTCAGCGCTTCCCCGAGTGATTGCTCCGAAATATCAACTAGCAAGGGGAGGCTCGGCGGGCACGATCTCCGACCGAGGTACAACGGGAATGTGGGATTCTTCAACGCGTCTCCGAGTCCTTCGATCAGCGAAGACTCCCCCTCGACACCCGCCACGAAGACCGCATCACTGAGGTAGTAGCGGTAGGACAACGGGAATGTCTTCTTTTCGTCAAGACTTCGAGCAACCTGAAAGTCGCGCAGTAGCGACCCCGGTTGATCCACCCGAACGCCGAAATTGAGTGCCGCCAAGTGCTCGAGATCATCCGTTCGACGCACACCTTGCGCCGCAGCCAGCAATCCGAGCACTCCGCTCTTCGTGGGTTCCTGCTGAGTGTCACGCCGACTGTATCTACTCGATGCCCCCCACGCCTGCATGGGAGCAGCAAGTCGAATCAATAGGGTGGTCAATTTGATTCACCAATTCTTGACTGCACCTCTTGTTCGATCTCAATGATGAGCTGCGCCATCGAAACCTGCTTTCCGAGTGTCCCCAGTGGTTTCGAGGCGTCCCCAACCGCCACGACCCACGTACGCGACGGAGCCGAATATGCCTGAGCAATGTCGTTGTATCGGCCAGCCAGCTGCGTCGCTGACTGCTCGATCACGCTACTGCTCTGCGTCCGAGATACCGCATTTTCGAATGCGCCAACGAGGTTGATGGGTTGATCTTCCCGCACCGACACCACAATCGCATCGGGGACAGTTCGGTTGGCAAACGTGTTTTGCTTTCCGGTCGGCATCGAAAGTGCCAACGACTCAACGAAAGCTGCGGTTGCCCGCGCTGTTGCGGCGGTATCGCCAAGATTCTTGCGAAGTCCAGGAATATTCACGTTGGCATAGCGGTACAGGGTGGACGAGTTGAATTCGACGGTACCGATCATCGCTGCACCGGACTCTTGATCCCTTTCCTGTGCATCATCGACAGCAGTGAAATAGTCGAATTCCTGTTCTACCGCTTGCACACTGATGGCATGCGCGACCTGAGCGGCAGCATCGACATTGAGCTCTGCATCGTCCGCTACCATTCTTCCGAACAACGCGACGTCAATACTGTGCCCTTGTTGGACCGCTGCCTTCGCTGCTTTGCCTTCAACAGTTCCTTCTGCAGTACGAGCGGCAACTGATAGCTCGGCCAGAGCCTGGTATTGGCCAGCACTCAGAAAGAGTAGGTATCCCGACTCATCAGGAGACGGTGGCGCATCCTTCGGCGAATTCTTCGAAGGCTTGGGCGTCGACAGCTTGATCCCGGCAGCTTTGAGTGCAGCGCTGCCCATCTTGTCCGCTTCTACCTTGCCGATCGTTGGGTCGAGAACCACGATATATTCGCCGAGTAGGTCGGCCACACGTTTTGTCCGGTGTCCGATATCGCTGATGTCAAGTGTGAGGTTGAATCGTTTACGGGTGGCACGCTTCCACGCTTGACTCGACACGCGTGCTCTTCGAACACCACCGTAAACAGCTGATTTGGGGCTGCCTGTGTCATCGCGGTTGATATTGCTCGGCGGTACAGACTGGAGTATGTGAATGTCCAAGTAAGTCATTTTTTGGTCCCTTTAGTTTTCGGTCGTCGAGGAAGTCGCAAGCGAGTGTTCAGGTGAGGCATCGGGATCAGCGTTGGAGACGCGGGAGAAGGCTCTGCCCCACCGAAGACGTACCATCGGGGCGCGAAGCGGATCTTGTAACTGGCGGAGATCTACCGCGAGC
The DNA here is from genome assembly GCF_002091955.1 of Rhodococcus sp. 1168. GTDB lineage: Bacteria > Actinomycetota > Actinomycetes > Mycobacteriales > Mycobacteriaceae > Rhodococcoides. The sequence continues at coordinate 246,919 of NZ_MKKY01000036.1, forward strand.
TCGCCGTAGTCCAAAGGCTCACCAGCAGAACGCAACAAGGAGATCAGAGACCGTAGGTGATGAGTCACACCGGTCCGTGTCTGTGCAAGCGACAGAGCTTGGAATCGGGTCCGCAGCGGATTTGGTTTATCTCGATCTGCTGCAGGGACAAGTTTCTGGACGGCAGTTCCCAGCCGCACCCCATACTTGTGGACGGGCGCATCCTTGGATTGCTGATGGAGTGCGTACAGAGTCATCGCATCGTGAACTGCATATTCCCATTGCGAGGGCTTTTCGCCGAATCGAAGCCCATCCGGCAAGCAACCGACAGTGTCTTCCCATACCTCGGGAATTGTGCCGGCTTCAGCGAGAACTGCTCGCCGTAAACGTGCAAGACGCGCATCGATGTCCGGGTGGCGGAGTCCGTCGATGCGTCGGGCCTGAATGGCACCGATTCTACCGACGACGGCCTTACGCAGGGCATCGTCACGGATCGGCGGTGGCTGCTGTTCAATCATGAAGCGTTACTCTCCTCGGAAAATGCATTGGGTAGTGCTTTTCGGAGCGCACCCCAGAAGTAGCCCGAGGCGATCGCAGTATCGAGCCAACGTTCGCCGACCATGCGGCCCTTCCATGCAGATGCACCGGACTGTTCGATCAGTTCGCGCCCGATCTTCGACACGACAAATCGAGCTTCTCGCTGCCAGTGATCCAAATACGCGTCGTAGTCACCGGATGCCCCAAGATCGGCGATCCATTGTCGGAAGGGTTGATCCAGAGCGAAGAAGCCTCGTGCGCGGGCTGTGGTTCGGGGACCGTCAGCTTTGCCTCCCGCGGCCTCTGCAAGAGTTCCCGCCAACTGCACCACGGCCGCGACAGCCAAGTCCGCTGCTTTGACGGCGTCTGCGGCGTACTGACGACCTTCCCCTGTACGCCCGAAGAGTGCAATACGCAAGTTCAATTGATCGTCGACTGCCGCACCGATCACACTGGACTGAGTGATGTACTCGAGCGCAAAGGCATGTGGGCGAACACTATCCGCTCCATTCAATATTTCGTGATAGAGCAGAATGTCGAGCCAATCCGATGTTCCTGGTGCGAGGTCTTTCGGTTTTCCTGGGGCGGGCGCGGTGTCAGCCAGCAAACCCTCGACACCGCGCCACAATCCCCGATCGGGGCTGAAGCTCTTCGGAAAGTATCGGGGCTCCCCGAACTTCTTCGATTGGACATCGCTGTACCGCCAACGAGTCATGAACTCGACTGACTGACGGTTGTGAGAGTCCACTGGGTCGCCGATTCCAACAATAACTCCTACCGCGAATCGCCCCTCGTACTTGATGTGAATCCGGCGGCTTTGCCACGTCAACAAGTCTGCAACCCCGGCAGGCGGTCCATCTGCACGCTCACCGACACAAGGGTGCGCACGCTCCCAGACCGGGAGATCGTCAGGAACCAGTGCCGAACTATCGCTGGTTCGCAAAACCGTGTTGAGCATCAATGTTTGGAACAACGTCCGGCCCTCGAACAGCACTCCACCCAGCTGGCCGGCCCACCCGACACCGATTGGGTAACCCTTTCCAGACTTTGTCCGTGGGTCTCGAGGATCACCTGTTTTGATACCCGAGAAATCGAATGCCTGGCAATGAATTACCCACCTGGCAGTCTCAGCCAAGTCCAATTTGGCTGCGCCTGCGCCCGCCCGGGTAGTGAAGTACTTCGCTCCCGCAGGGATATCGCTGATCAGCAGCGAGATTGGCTTGTGCTCCGCCTTGCTGGACTCGAAACTCGACACCTGAAAGAAGGGATGCACTGGATCGAGCAGATCGAACCTCGACCGAAACCGGGCTAGCCTCGTGCTTTCACAGAGGTGAGGATCTGATCTGTGTCGAAAACGAAGAAAGGTGCTCCCACCTGCGATAATTCGACTTGTCTAAGGTTGAATACACGCTGGAACAAGGAGCACCCTTCTGGTGAGCAAGTCTACGTCGTCGTACCCCACCCTGTCCGTTGATGCCACCGGAACCGGTGTCGTGTCGCACGCCGGTGCAGTGACTTTGCTGCGCACGGCGGAAGTGACGGGATTGACCGCAGCGTTGTCGAAGCAGCTCGTGTCGTGGCGGAAACCGTTGGCGCAGTTCGACCCCGGCAAGATCGTCCTCGACCTCGCAGTGTCGCTGGCCCTCGGTGGGGATTGCCTCGCCGACATCGCCACCCTGCGTGAACACGCTGCCGTCTTCGGAAGAGTTCCCTCCGATCCCACCGTCTCCCGCCTGATCACGGCATTGACCACCGACACCGCCTCGGTGCTCACCGCGATCGACACCGCCCGAGCATCCGCTCGCACCGCGGCGTGGAAACACGCCGGCGAGCACGCTCCCGATCACGACATCACCGCCAAGAATCCGATCGTCATCGACCTCGATGCCACCCTCGTCGCGGCCCACTCGGACAAGGAGTCTGCTGCACCGACGTACAAACGAGGCTATGGATTTCATCCCCTGATGGCGTTCGTCGACCACGGCACCAGCGGGACCGGTGAACCTGTCGCGGCGCTGCTGCGGCCCGGTAACGCCGGATCGAACACAGCGGCAGATCATATCGAGGTCACTCGGAAAGCGTTGGCACAGTTACCCTCCACCAGCAGCACACGCCCCGGCAAGAAGGTGCTCATTCGTACCGACGGTGCCGGCGCGAGCCACAAATACCTCACCTGGCTCCACAACCAACGGGTCTCGTATTCGATCGGATTCGGGCTCACCGATGCGATGGTCACCGCACTCGCCGACGCTCCCGAGGACGCCTGGTCGGTCGCCGTCGACGCACAGAAGAAAGTCCGTGACGGTGCCTGGGTCATCGACGCCACCGGCATCGTGGACCTCACCGCCTGGCCGGAGGGGATGCGCGTGGTCATCAGAAAAGAACGACCACACCCCGGTGCTCAACTACGGTTCACCGATGCCGACGGCCTGCGGTTGACTGCGTTCGCCACCAACACCGTCGGCGGGAAGGTCCAGGATCTCGAACTTCGTCACCGTCGCCGTGCGCGCTGCGAGGACCGGATCCGCGTCGCGAAGGACACCGGTCTCACCAACTTCCCGTTGCACGGCTTCGATCAAAACCGCATCTGGCTGGCTATCGTGCAACTCGCCCTCGACC